>NZ_MTSA01000009.1:0-230328 GCF_002157375.1 Pseudomonas syringae | reverse complement strand
GACGCGGAGCGTCACGAACTGCATGCCAACGCGGAGCGTCGGCACGAGAGTCAAAGTCGAGCCTGAGTCGCAGAACCGCCGTGTGACGCAGAGCGTCACGAACTGCATGCCAACGCTGGAGCGTGAGGAACGATGTTCTGGATGATCCGCGTCCGGTCTTAAGCCTGCTTCAGCCCTGATCCTCAATCGGATACCGGCTGTCGTTCAGGCTCTCCTTGATCTTGCGCAAGTGCGGCTGAAAGTCGACACCGCGGCGCAGCGTCATGCCCGTGGCCAGTACGTCGAGCACAGTGAGCTGAATGATCCGCGAAGTCATCGGCATATAGATATCCGTATCCTCCGGCAGCGGAATATTCAGGCTTACGGTACTGGCCTGAGCCAGCGGTGAGCCCGCGGCGGTCAGCCCCAGCACCGACGCGCCGTTGGCCCGGGCAATTCGTGCCACTTCCACCAGCTCGCGGGTACGGCCGGTGTAGGAAATGATCACGAACAGCTCGCCCGTATGAGCCACCGAGGCAATCATTCGCTGCATCAGCACATCGGCATGGGCCGTCACCGCCAGGTTGAAACGGAAAAATTTGTGCTGCGCATCCAGCGCCACCGGGGCGGAAGCGCCCAGACCGAAAAAGTGGATCTGCCTGGCCTGGATCAACATGTCCACCGACTTGCTGATCAGCGCCGGGTCCAGTTGCTGGCAGGCGCTGTCCAGTGACGCAATGGCACTGCCGAAAATCTTCTGGGTGTACGCCTCGGGGTTGTCGTCGGCTTCCACCGCACGGCTCACATAGGCGGCACCGCTGGCCAGGCTCTGCGCCAATTGCAGTTTCAATTCCGGGTAGCCGCTGACGCTGAACGAACGGCAGAAGCGGTTGACCGTCGGTTCGCTGACTTTTGCCGCCTGAGCCAGCGCGGCGATGCTCAATCGCGTCGCCATCTGCGGGTTGAGCAGGATCACCTCGGCCACTTTGCGTTCGGCCTTGTTCAGCTCATCGAGTCGGCTCTGGATTTGCTCCAGAAGGTTTCTTACGCGGTCCATTCAAAGTCCTTGTCGGGGCTGATTCACCAACGGTTTTGGCCTGAGCTTTTATTAGCCCTTTAGCCTGTAGCAAAGGTGGCCTATCGTACTGAGGGCCTGTGTTGATCACCACTGGAATATGCTTTCAGGCAGAATGTTGTGGTTATTACTACATATGGCCTTGAGTAACGCCTTTAAAAAAGGTATTTGTAGCCTAACTTGATAAAAGAACCAACATTATGCCCTTGATTACGGTTGAACCGTGTACATTTGCCCTGTTTGGTGCCCTGGGGGACCTGGCGGTACGCAAGCTGTTCCCGGCTCTTTATCAGCTTGATCGCGCTGGACTGCTGCATGAAGACACACGAATTCTTGCCTTGGCACGTGAGCCGGGCGACGAACAGTCGCATCTGGCGTATATCGAAAAATCCATGCGTCGCTTCATTCCCGAAGCGGAGCTCGAGGCCGAAAACGCCCAGCGCTTTCTGGCGCGCCTCAGCTACCTGCATGTCGACTTCCTCAAGGCTGAGGATTACGTGGCACTGGCCGAGCGCGTCGGCAATGCCGAGACCCTGATCGCTTACTTCGCCACGCCGGCCTCGGTGTATGGCGCGATCTGCGAAAACCTGGCGTCGGTGAACCTGGCTGAGCGCACGCGTGCCGTGCTGGAAAAACCCATCGGCCATGACCTGGCTTCTTCGCGTCGGGTCAACGACGCCGTTGCCCAGTTTTTCCCGGAAAACCGCGTCTATCGCATTGACCATTATCTGGGCAAGGACACGGTACAGAACCTCATTGCCCTGCGTTTTGCCAACAGCCTGTTCGAAACCCAGTGGAATCAGAATCACATTTCGCACGTGGAAATCACGGTGGCCGAAAAGGTCGGTATCGAGGGCCGTTGGGGCTACTTCGATCAGGCGGGCCAACTGCGCGACATGATTCAGAACCACCTGCTGCAACTGCTTTGCCTGATTGCGATGGACCCGCCCAGCGACCTGTCGGCCGACAGCATCCGTGATGAGAAGGTCAAGGTGCTCAAGGCGCTGGCGCCGTTCACGCCTGAGCGTCTGGCAACTCAGGTGGTGCGTGGTCAGTACACCTCCGGTTACAGCGAAGGCAAAGCAGTGCCGGGTTACCTGGAAGAAGAAAATTCCAATACCCAGAGCGATACCGAAACCTTCGTCGCGTTGCGTGCCGACATCCGCAACTGGCGCTGGTCAGGCACACCGTTCTACCTGCGTACCGGCAAGCGCATGCCGCAGAAGCTGTCGCAGATCGTGATCCACTTCAAAGAGCCGCCGCACTACATCTTTGCCCCTGAGCAGCGTTTGCAGATCAGCAACCGGCTGATCATCCGCTTGCAACCTGACGAAGGCATTTCCCTGCAGGTGATGACCAAGGATCAGGGCCTGGACAAAGGCATGCAGTTGCGCAGCGGCCCCTTGCAACTGAATTTTTCCGACACCTACCGCAGTGCTCGCGTCCCCGATGCGTATGAGCGGTTGTTGCTGGAAGTCATGCGTGGCAATCAGAACCTGTTTGTCCGCAAAGATGAAATCGAGTACGCCTGGCAATGGTGTGATCAGTTGATCGCAGGCTGGAAGAAGGCGGGCGATGCGCCCAAGCCTTACCCGGCTGGAACCTGGGGGCCAATGAGCTCCATTGCCCTGATTACTCGCGACGGGAGATCCTGGTATGGCGATATGTGACCTTGAGCTGCCAGCAGGGCTGGTAGCGCGTGAATTCGACACCCCTCAACAACTGGCCGATGCGCTGGCCGGCAATGTAGCCGAGCGCCTGAAACAGGCGATCAGCGAAAACGGTCTGGCCACGCTGGTGGTGTCTGGCGGACGCAGCCCGGTGGCGTTTTTCCAGAGCCTGGCGGCACAGCCGTTGGAGTGGTCGAAAGTCGTCATCAGCCTGGCGGACGAGCGTTTCGTTCCCACTGAACACGCCGACAGCAATGCCGGTCTGCTGCAGCGTCATCTGCTGCAAGGCCCTGCGGCGAACGCCAGGTTCCTGGGCTTGTACAACGTGGCAGGCAGTGTTGAAGAGGCCGCACAGGTTGCCGATCAGGCGCTGGCCGAGCTGCCGCCCATCGATGTACTGATTCTGGGCATGGGCGACGACGGGCACACCGCGTCGCTGTTCCCCGACAGCCCCAACCTGAGCGAGGCGCTGGACCTCAATGGCGCGCGCCGCTGTCTGCCGATGCTCGCACCCAGCGTGCCGCATCAGCGCCTGACCCTGACCCGCCGCCTGCTGGCTTCAGCGCGTTCGCCGATCCTGTCGGTCTCCGGACAGGCCAAATTAGACACCCTGCGCGCGGCGCTGGCCGGCGATGACCTCGCCGAGATGCCGGTCCGTGCCTTCCTCAACCCGTCGCTCGAGATTTACTGGTGCCCATAAGCAAAGGAACCGTCGCCATGACACAGCACGAAAATAATCAGCCGCTC
Source organism: Pseudomonas syringae (assembly GCF_002157375.1). GTDB lineage: Bacteria > Pseudomonadota > Gammaproteobacteria > Pseudomonadales > Pseudomonadaceae > Aquipseudomonas > Aquipseudomonas syringae_T. Next base: position 226,857 of record NZ_MTSA01000009.1, on the reverse strand, counting down.
AACAGCATGGCGAACAAGATTGCCCAGATTGATGAACTCTGCGCCAAGGCGAAGATTTTGCCGGTCATCACCATTGCCCGTGACGAGGACGTGCTGCCGTTGGCTGATGCCCTCGCTGCCGGAGGCATGACGGCCCTGGAAATTACCTTGCGCTCGGCGTTCGGACTGAGCGCGATCCGTATTCTGCGTGAGCAGCGCCCCGAACTCTGCGTGGGCGCTGGCACTATTCTGGACCGCAAGATGCTGGCTGACGCCGAAGCGGCAGGTTCGCAGTTCATCGTGACCCCAGGCAGCACGCAGGAACTCTTGCAGGCCGCGCTCGACAGCCCGCTGCCGTTGCTGCCAGGCGTCAGCAGTGCATCGGAAATCATGATCGGCTACGCGATGGGCTATCGTCGCTTCAAGTTGTTCCCGGCTGAAATCAGCGGCGGTGTGGCGGCCATCAAGGCTTTGGGTGCGCCGTTCAATGAAGTGCGTTTCTGCCCAACCGGTGGGGTCAACGAGCAGAACCTCAAAAGTTACATGGCGTTGCCTAACGTCATGTGCGTTGGCGGGACCTGGATGATCGATAACGCCTGGGTCAAGAACGGCGACTGGGGCCGCATTCAGGAAGCCACGGCTCAGGCACTGGCGCTGTTTGACTGATTGTTCTGATTGAAAAACTTTCTGGAGTCAGCCGTTGCGGCTGATTCTGACAAAGAAGTTGTTGCAAGTCGTATGGCTTTGCGGTGCTCCCTGGTCCGGAGCACCGATTTTTTCTGACCGGACTGTTCTCTTCTTTTGCGTATTCCTCTTCTTTATCCCCTGTCCTTGAATGACTGCCGTGGACGCGTCCGCAGCGGGTCCAATAGCGCGCTCAGCCCGTTGTGATCGATTTCCTGCATCAGCGCCAGCAGGCCACCCAGTTCGCCTTTGGGAAAGCCTTCCCGTGCGAACCAGTTCAGATAATGCCCTGGCAGGTCGGCAATCAGCCGTCCCTTGTATTTGCCGAACGGCATTTCCTGAGTGACCAGCAGCTTGAGTTTTTCGGGATTCATGTATGAACGGCTCTGTATTTATTTCGCCCATCACAATACGTGCATTCTGCATGCAGGCCAAACGACAGTTCATGCAGAAGTCACGACCCGATAAATGTGAAAATTTCGTAAGTGTTTGATTTTATTTGAATATATCTGCATCAGAAACTGGCACGGCGCCTGCAATTACCTATTCATCTAACACTTTCGTATCAACCTGCCATTAGGAAATTATCAAATGACTGATATCAACAAAGAAACGATCTCTATCCTGAATGACCTGATCGAAACCAGCATCGACGGCAAAGAAGGGTTTGCCACCAGCGCAGAAAATGCAAAGACCGCATCGGTGAAAGAGTTTTTCACACGTCGCTCTGCTGAAGTTGGCGCCGCAGTTACCGAACTGCAGCAGCATGTCAAGCAACTGGGCGGCAAGCCAGAAGACTCCTCCAGCATGTCAGCTGACTTGCACCAGGCGTGGGTCAAGCTGAAAACCGTCTTCACCAGCAATGATGACCTGGCTGTGCTGGAAGAAGCGGAACGTGGCGAAGACGTCGCCAAGAAAGCCTATGCCGACGCTATCAAGAAATCGCGTGAGAAGGGTGTTTCCTCTGACGTGATCGCCGTGATCGAAAAGCAGTACGAAGGCGTTCTGAAAAACCACGACGAAGTCAAAGCACTGCGTAACGCAGCCCGCGCTGCATCGTAATTCGATGCTCCTGCGGTAATAGAAAAACGCCAGCCAGTCTGGCGTTTTTTATGCCTATTCTCAGCCTGTCAGGCCTGACTCAGGTTCTCTGAGCCCGTAGCCGCAGCGCGTTGCTCAACCCTGTTGCGACCATTGTTCTTGGCCTGATAAAGCGCTTTGTCGGCTATTCCGAAAAACGATTCCAGTTTGTCCCCGGGTCGCACAATCTCTGAAACGACTCCGATACTGACCGTAATCGAATGTTCTGCATTCGCGAACCGCGGCAATGCTTCGACTGAGTGGCGGATGTTTTCGGCAATCATCATGGCGCCCTTCAGATCGGTTTCCGGCAAGACCACCACAAACTCTTCGCCGCCATAGCGCGCCAGTTGATCACCCGGTCGGCGAATGCTGTACGAAATGGTCTGCGCAATCAGTCGCAGCGCCTCGTCTCCGCCCTGGTGCCCATGACGCTCGTTGAACGCCTTGAAATGATCCACATCGATCATCAGCAACGAAAGACGCTTGCCGGAGCGTTGCGCCCGTGCCCATTCGGTGTCCATTGCTTCGTCAAGCTGGCGACGGTTGTCGAGTCCGGTCAGGCCATCCGTCGCTGCGAGGTCGGCCAGCGCATCTTCGGCGCGGCGTCGGCGACGCAGTTCGCGAGACAGCAGCCAGGTCAGCCATAGAATCCCGAAGCACAAGACGCCGGTGGCCGTTGCGACCAGCCAGGCGTTGCGCGTCCAGACGGCATAGACTTCTTCCTCGGACTGACCGATCACCACGATCAGCGGAAGGTTGCCAACCCGCGAAAATGTATACAGGCGCTTTGCATTCATTTGAGTGGAGAGGGCGGTAAAGCTGCCATCACCTTCCTTGAGAATGCGCTGAAAGTTTGAGGTGTGGCTGTAGTCCTTGCCGATCAAATCCTGACCGTCCAGGTCCGGGTAGCGGACAATGAGAATGCCATTGGCATTGATCAGATTTATGCTGCTCCCGGCGCCCAGGTTCTGGCTCATGAACAGATTTTTGAAATACACCAGGCGCATGGCTGCGCTGGCAATCCCCAGAAACTCACCGTCGGGGCCTGAAATTCTTCGGCTGAAACTGATGCACCAGTCCTTGTACCCCCAACGGGTTTTATACGGGGTACTGACGTGAAGGTCCGTCGAAGGATCTGTTGCATGGATTTTGAAGTAGGAGCGGTCAGAAAAGTTATCGACACGCGGCGTGATCGACAACGAGTCAGCCAATATGTCTCCCTTGTTATCGAGCAACACCAGGTCGCCCTTGTAAGAGGCCGCCGTGGAACGGTCAAACAATACAAGTTGCTTGAGCTCGGGTGACAGATTCTTCAAGTCGGGGCGCTGCCAACTGCTGATCATGCCTTGCAGGGAAGAGTCGTAAAGTTCTGCGTTGTGCATGACGTCTGCGTCAATCAGTCGCACGATGTTGGCCGCTGCACGCGCCGCCGTCTGTGCAGCATCGTCACGCTCCCTGAGCAGCAAAGAGGCAACAATGGCGAGAATGGCAAGCATCGCCAGCAAACTGCCGAGGATCAACATGAGCTCAGGGCGGGGCCAGTGGGGCCGGTCCGGCCGAGAGGACGCAGACAACATCATCGGTTGCTCTACCTGCAAAAAAGGTGCTGAAACGTGACGGGATCAAAAGTGTTTGTGTGGATGAGTGTATAGCAGGCTATATAACACGCCGCCTGTGTTCTTATAAGACGGGGATATGAATATATATAAGAAACGTACAGCAACCCGTCAGCGAGGCAGCTGGAGACCAAATGTATTGGCGCCCTGATGGCTGTTAACAAACACCGTGCCGCCGTGCATCAAGGCAATCGCTTTGACGATGGCCAGGCCCAGTCCATGGTTGGCGCCGCTGTTGCTGCGCGAGGCATCGACCCGGTAAAAACGCTCGAACAGGCGGGGCAAATGTTCCGGCGCAATTTGCCTGCCCGGATTGCTGACGGCAATGCTGACGTACTCGGCGTGCGATTCGATAGACACGCAAATGACCATGCCCGCGTCGGTGTGCTGCACGGCGTTGTGCAGCAGGTTGATCAGCGCACGGCGCAGATGAGCTTTTTCGACAGGTACGCTGGCGTCGCCTTTGACGTCCACCCGCACTTGCGCGTCTTCCAGAATGAAATCCAGATAATCGAGGGTAGTGGCCACCTCTTCAGCCAGTGACGCGCAGGTCAGCGCCTGGACTTTGGTGCCCTGATCGGCGCTGGCCAGGAACAGCATGTCATTGATGATCGAGCGTAGCCGCTCCAGCTCTTCGAGGTTGGATTGAAGCACCTCGAAATAATGCTCGGCAGAACGGCCACGGGTCAGGGCCACCTGGGTCTGGCCGATCAGGTTGGTCAGCGGCGAGCGAAGCTCGTGAGCCACGTCGGCGTTGAACGACTCCAGGCGTGAATAAGCCTGCTCGACACGCTCCAGCGTCGAGTTGAAGGACGCAACAAATTGTTCAAGCTCGGGAGGCAGCGGCGAGAGCTGCAAGCGACCGGAAAGACGTGGCGGCGCCAGCTTCCGGACCTCCTGCGAGAGGCTGGTCAACGGACGCAGGCCGATGCGCGCGACCCAGTAACCGAGCGCCGACGCCAGCAGAACGCCGATTGTCGCCAGACTGATCAGCGCGACCAGCAGCGAGTGTTGAGTGTGCCAGAACGTCTCGGTGTCGATGGCGGTCAGAAAGCGCAGTGCCGGGCGTTGCTCCTTGGCCGGAAACTCGCTGACCAGCACCTTGAAGGCGAAAGGGTGGTCCGCCAGTTTCAGGTCGTGCATGCCCAACGGCCCCAACGCGAAGCGGCGGATATCCGCCCCCGGATTGCCGAACTCATAGGCTGGATCTTCGCTGACCACCCAGAAACGCAGGCGCTTGTCTTCCTCGCTGAGCAACTTCAGTTTTGCTTTGATCTTGCCCCAGTGCTCCGGGTTGCCATACCGCCCCACCGCCGATTCCAAAACGCTGTAGCGCGCATCGACTTCGGCGCGAGGCAGCAGGTCCAGGCTCTTGTCGACCTGCAGGTACAAGGCCCAGCCGATCAGCATGAACACTGACAGAGCGACCAGCGCGAACAGCCCGCTCAGGCGCAGGGCAATGGAGTCAACCCGCACTGCGGTTCTCCAGCACGTAGCCCATGCCGCGAATGGTGTGCAGCAGTTTGTGTTCGTGGGGGCCGTCGAGCTTGGCGCGCAGGCGCTTGATGGCGACTTCGACCACGTTGGTATCGCTGTCGAAATTGATGTCCCAGACCATCTCCGCAATCGACGTCTTGGACAGGATGTCGCCCTGACGTCTGGCCAGCACGCTGAGCAGAGAAAACTCCTTGGCAGTGAGATCCAGGCGCATTCCGGCGCGGGTTGCCTTGCGGCTGATCAGGTCGATCCACAGGTCGGCGATCGTGATCTGCACCGGCTCGTGACCACCGCTGCGACGGGTCAGCGCTTGCAGGCGGGCAACCAGCTCCAGAAACGAAAACGGTTTTCCGAGATAGTCATCGGCCCCCTCGCGCAGGCCGCGAATACGGTCATCGACCTGTTCGCGGGCGGTCAGCATGATCACCGGCGTCTGCTTGCGCGCACGCAGCGCACGCAACACGCCAAAACCGTCGAGGCCTGGCAGCATCACATCGAGAATGATGATCGCGTGGTCGTTCTCCAGAGCCAGGTGCAGGCCCTCGATGCCGTCGCGGGCCACGTCCACGGCATAGCCCTGTTCGGTCAGGCCCCGGCGCAGATAGTCTGCGGTTTTTTCCTCGTCTTCGATAATCAGCACGCGCATCGGGCGACTCTCACTTGTTCAGGGCCAGCGCCGGTGCGGCGGGCGCCGGGTGGCGTCGATGGAACAGCCGCTCCAGTTGCAGGTAGATGACCGGTGTGGTGAACAGCGTCAGCATCTGGCTCACCAGCAGACCGCCGACGACCGCAATCCCCAAGGGCTGGCGCAACTCGGCACCCACCCCGAAACCCAGCATCAATGGCAAGGCACCGAGCAGGGCGGCGAGGGTGGTCATGATAATCGGTCGGAAGCGTGTGATGCAGGCTTCATAAATCGCGTCCTGCGGCGAGAGGCCTTGCTCGCGCTGTGCCTGCAGCGCGAAGTCCACCAGCAGGATGCCGTTCTTCTTGACGATGCCGATCAGCAGCACCACCCCGATCAGCGCCATGATCGAGAAGTCCTGCCCCATCATCCACAACAGCAACAGTGCGCCGATGCCTGCCGAGGGCAGGGTGGAAATGATGGTCAGCGGATGCACGAAACTCTCATAAAGCACCCCCAGAATGATGTAGACCGCCACCAGTGCCGCGAGGATCAGCCACGGCTGGTTGGCCAGTGAGCTCTGGAACGCCTGTGCCGCGCCCTGGAAACTGCCGATGATCGAGGCCGGCATGCCGATTTCGTTCTTGGCCTGATCGAGCATGCGCACCGCGTCGCCCAATGCGACGCCCGACGCCAGGTTGAACGACAGGTTCGCAGCCGGGAACATGCCATCGTGGCTGATCGACAACGGGCCCATGCGTGGAGCGCTGACCTTGGCCAGCGCCGACAGCGGCACCATTTCGTTGGTCAGTGGCGAGCGCAGGTAAAAGTAGGCCAGGCTTTCCGCCTTGCCGCGCTGCTGGGCGTCGAGTTCGAGGATGACCTTGTATTGGTTGACTTCGGTCTGGTATTCGCTGATCTGCCGCTGTCCGAACGCGTCGTATAACGCCTGATCGACATCGGCCGTGGTCAGGCCGAAGCGTGCGGCAGCACTGCGATCAATATCGATGTGGGTCACGCTGCCGCCCAGCTGCAAGTCGTTGGACATGTCGCGAAACGCCGGGTTGCTGCGCAGTTTCTCGGTCAGCCGTTCGGTCCAGGTGGTGAGCAGGGCGCCGTCATTGCTTTTGAGCACGTACTGATACTGGCTGCGGCTCGGGCCTGAACTGAGGTTGATGTCTTGCCCGGCACGCAGGTACAGAACGATGCCGGGGACTTTCGCCAGCTTGGGGCGCAAGCGGTCAATGAACTCGCTGACCGACACATCGCGCTCGGACCGTGGCTTGAGCGAAATCCAGAAGCGGCCGTTGGCAATGGTCTGGTTGCTGCCTGACACGCCCACCGAATGAGAGAACGCCAGCACCGCAGGGTCCGCACCGACGATCTTCGCCAGTTGCAGATGCTTTTCCACCATGTCCGGGTAGGAAATATCGGCAGCAGCCTCACTGGTGCCCAGTGCGAACGCCGTGTCCTGAACCGGGAAGAACCCCTTGGGAATCAGAATGTAGCCCACCACCGCCAGCGCCAGGGTCAGGCCGAATATGCCCAGCATCAGCCGCTGATGAGCCAGCGCCTTGCGCAAACCCCGTTCATAGGAGGCCAGCAAACGCTCGCCGAACCCCGGCTTCTGATGCTGATTGTGTGTGGGCGCGCGCATGAACAACGCTGCCAGCGTCGGGGCGAGGGTCAGGGAAACCACCACCGAAATCAGAATGGTCGCCGTGGCGGTCAGTGCGAACTCCTTGAACAGCCGTCCGACCACACCGCCCATGAACAGCAGCGGAATGAACGCGGCCACCAGCGAGAAGCTGATCGACACGACGGTAAAGCCGATCTCCCCGGAGCCTTTGATTGCTGCCTCACGCATGCCTTGCCCGGCTTCGAGGTGGCGGTGAATGTTTTCCACCACGACGATGGCGTCATCCACCACAAAACCGACCGCGACCACGATGGCCACCAGCGTCAGGTTGTTAAGGCTGAACCCGAACAGGTACATCATCGCGAAGCTGGCCACCAGCGAGACGCCGAGCACCGCGCTGACGATCAGCGTGGCCGACAGCTGGCGCAGGAACAGCGCCATGACAGCGACCACCAGCAACACCGCAATCAGCAGGGTCAGCTCCACTTCGTGCAACGACGCACGAATGGTCCGGGTACGGTCGTTGAGCACCGAAACGTCCACGGCGGCGGGCAGCATTTCCTGCAAGCGGGGCAGTTCGCGCTGGATGCGGTCGACTGTCTCGACGATGTTGGCACCGGGTTGGCGAAAGATCGCGATGTTGACGCCCTGCTGATCACCAGACCATGCCTTGACGTAAGCATTCTCCGAACCCGCAACGACCCGCGCCACGTCTTTCAATTGCACGGGCGCGCCGTTCTTGTAGGAGACAATCAGTTGCGCGTAGTCCTGCGGTTTGAAGAGCTGGTCGTTGGAGGACAGGGTCGAAATGCTGTCCTTGCCATACAAGGCGCCTTTGGCCAGATTCAGGCTGGTCTGCTGCACCGCCAGGCGGATGTCTGCCAGGGTCAGGCCCAGCGCAGCGAGTTTTTCCGGTGCTGCCTGAACCCGAATGGCCGGGCGTTGCTGGCCGGTGATGTACACCTGACCGACGCCTTCGATCTGGCTGAGCTGACGCGCCAGAATGGTTTCGGTCACGTCGCTCAGTTCGGTGCCGGGCATCAGGCTGGAACTGACGCTCAGAATCAGCACCGGGCTGTCCGCCGGATTGACCTTGCGCCAGGTCGGCAGGCTGGGCATGTCGGCTGGCAGGCGTCCCGCAGCGGTGTTGATCGCGGCCTGGACTTCCTGGGCGGCTGTGTCGATGCTCTTGTTGAGCGTGAATTGCAGCGTCAGGTTGGTCGACCCCAATGCGCTGCTCGAGGTCATCTGGGTCATGCCGGGTATCGCGCTGAACTGCACTTCCAGCGGCGTCGCCACTGAAGAGGCCATGGTTTCAGGGCTGGCGCCGGGGAGTTGCGCGGTAATCTGGATGGTCGGGAATTCAGCCTCCGGCAACGGTGCTATCGGCAGCCGCGGAAAGGCAATGACGCCCAGCAGCACGATGGCGAAGGTCAATAACAGCGTGGCGACCGGGTGGTCGATGCACCAGGCCGAGACCGAACCGCGGCCATTCATCGTGTGCGCTCCGGTTGCGTGCTCGCCACTTCCGGGGCGGGTGCGCTGACCACCTCGACCGTCGCGCCCGGCCTGAGCCGCGACTGCCCGTCACTGACCAGGGTGTCGCCCGCTTGAGGCCCGCTGATCAATGTTTGCTCGCTGTCCTGATACAGCACTTTGACCGGCACGACCTCCACGGTGTTATCGGCAGTGAGTCGGTAGACGAAATGCTGGTCGACGCCGCGCTGCACCACTTGAGGCGGCACTTTAAGCGCGTTGCGCTCGATGCCGGTCTGGATCTTGACGGTCACCAGTTGCCCAGGCCAGAGCTGTTCGCGAGGGTTGGAGAATTGCGCCTTGGCGCGGATCGTGCCGGTGCCTGCCGAGACCTGATTGTCGATCAGGGACAGCGTCCCTTCGCCCAGCAGCAGGCCATTGGCTGCGCCATCGCCCTGATAGGCTTTGACTGCCGCCGGTGTGTGCTCGGCAACCAGTCCTTGCAGCGTAGGCAGCATTTGCTGTGGCAGGGAAAACTCCACCGCAATCGGATCGATCTGTGTCACCGAAAACAGCCCGCTGGCGTCGCTGACGCGCAGGAAGTTGCCCTCGTCAACGTTACGAATACCGACACGGCCCGTCACGGGGGAGCGAATCTGGGTGTAGGTCAGTTGCACCTGCGCAGCATTGATGCTGGCTTCATTGCCTTGCGCAGTGGCAGCCAGTTGCTTGACCAGCGCCTGCTGCTGATCGAACGTCTGCCGTGAGATACCGTTGTCTTCGGTGAGCTGGCGGTAGCGTTTGAGGTCCAGTTGTGCGACGTCCAGTTGCGCCTTGCTCTGAGCCAACTGGGCGCGTGTCTGCTCCAGCGAAGCACGAATGGATCGATCATCCAGGGTCGCCAGCAGCTCGCCAGCCTTGACCTGCTGACCTTCCTTGACCAGCACGCGAGTCAGCACACCGTCTACCTGAGGGCGGATCACCACACTTTGCAACGACAACACCGAGCCGATGCCCGTCACGAAATGTGGCACATCTTCGACGTTCACCGTGATCACCTTGACCGGCACCGCCGAAGCAACATGTCTGGGGATTGTGGCGGGGCGCGTCAGCTTCCAGCCAGCCACGGCAGCGCACGCTACCAGCAGGACAACAATGGTGACGGTCAGGGTCTGTCTGCGCATGTGAAGGAAACGCCAAAAGTCGCGATGGGAATAAAGTCGTTACCGCTTACTTATAGCCTGCAAACCCGGTCAGCAGAATGACTTTCAGCTGTCAGGTTTGTCAGCAAACTTCCGCGGGCAGAGGCCTCAGTCAAGAAATGCAGGCTTCGGACGATATATTTGTTGAAGGGCAATTTGTCCAGATGTTTATAAAGTCCCAGGGTAAATCCTACCTGCACCGGGCACACTTCTGGCAACGGATTCTCCTGTCGACATAACTCAATAGATGAGCCTGTGAGTGGAGAGCGCCATGAGAAGCGAAAAGTCATGCCGGAAAGGCGTTCTGAAAACGTTGCCCCGCCTTGAAAGCGTGTGGGCAGCCCTGGTGATGCTTCCATTAATGGTTGCCCCGTCGGTGTCGTTGGCAAAAGACGGTGTGCTCAGCCTGCACGGCAGTGTCGTCAACAGCAGTTGCAGGGTTTCATACCTTGATGCGAACCCGGCTGCTGGCCACACCCGGAGTGTCGAAGTTGCACCGGGTATTAAGGTGCATGTCAGCACCGACTACAATGCGTGTGGCGCGCAGGCTGTTCCATTTGTCGCGCATTTTCAACGCTTGCCTGCCGCGCCTCAGCCTGACGGAACGTCGTCTCCTTCCCGCACTGCCCTGATTACCTTGAACTATCAATAACGCCTTTCTGCCTGTGTTTTTCTTTATAACTGTCACCCGCCAGGTGTGACAGTTCAGGCGCAGGCACGTCCGCTCGAACAGTGCGCTGATGTTTTTATTCTGTTATGGATAAATGCCTTTGTGTGGGGGGTTGTGGGCACTCTTTCGTTATTCCTACAGACCCGTCCTGCGCGTTGTGTTGCGTTGTCTGCGGGCTAAAAGTTATGGGCCTGACAGCGATTAAAGAGCGCGGACTCTATAGTGGTCGGCGTCCGATAGTGGGCACACACGACATAACACAAGGAAGGTCGTTAGCATGAAAAAGCTTTCTCTTACATTGGCAGTTCTGGGCGTCATGGGCTGCGGGATGGCAGGTGTCGCCAGCGCGGCTAACAACGGTAAATTGGTCTTCAGCGGGACACTGACCAATATCTCTTGCGATGTGGGGCCGGGCACGGGCGTCACCGCCGGTGCCGAGCCGGGTGAAATCAGTATCGACATGGGGAACGTTTCCTTTTCCGACATCGGTCTCTCCAGCGAAAGTCGTTTTGAAACAGCTTCGCCTATCCAGTTGTTGGTCAACTGCAGCGCGGGCGCAGAACAATACAACATGGTGAAGATGCGCCTCACCGCCCGTAATGGCAGTGGCCTGGACAATAACGATGCCAAACTCCTGCGCACTACCGGAGCAGCGGACGGTGTGGGCATCGGCCTGCTCAACGCGTCCAATGTCCTGATGGACCTGAGCGGCGGCGAAACCATCGACACTACGCTGATCAAAGAAAGTGCCAGTGGGGCGACCGCAGAAATCAACTTTGGCGCGGTGTACGTGCTCAACGGAACGCCGACCAATCCAGGTAACGCAGATGGCTTCATGCCGTTCGTGATGGATTACGAGTAACTGTGTCGGGCAGGGCGGGCATGGCTCGCCCTGTTCTTTATCGAATCAAGGCGAACGTCAGTATGTTTCGTTACTTCTCTTGCTGCGTGGCGCTGGTCGCGGTGCTGTTCTCGGTGTCTTCGGCCCAGGCAGGCATCGTGCTGAACACAACACGCGTCATTTATCAGGGCAATGACAAGGAAGTCAGCCTGGGGGTTCACAACAGTGGCAGCGCCGAGATTCTCTTGCAGTCCTGGCTTGAACCGCCGACTTCCGCAACGGTTGATCAGGGCGCCCCGCAGCCGGTGCCGTTTATTGTGACACCGTCACTGACGCGCATGGCGGGCGGTGGAAGGCAACTGTTACGCGTCATTCATTCCGGTGCCGATATGCCGACGGATCGAGAATCCGTACTGTGGCTCAATGTTCAGGAAATACCTCAGGTCGCCGCCGAGAACACATTGCAGATTGCGATACGTCAGCGCATAAAAGTATTTTTTCGGCCCGACGGATTATCGGGTGATCCACAGCAGGCGCCCGAGCAGTTGAAATGGCAGTTAATGACAAACAACTTTTTGTCTGTTGAAAACCCGGGGCCTTACCATGTTTCCATGTTGGGGATTTCCATACGTCAGCAACGCATTGAACTGGCCGCTGTCGAGAGTCAGATGCTTGCACCTCATCAGCGCCTGAACATTCCGTTGTTGCACCCGTCTGGCAGCAGTACACCGCTGTTACTGAGTTTCGTCAGCATCAATGACTACGGTGGACAAGTGCCTTATCAGGCCACACTGACCGCTCAAGAACCTGGCCACGCGAGCAAGGTGTCATCCCGATAACCTGGCGCATCAGTCGCCTGCGTTCACTATTCAAACCGTTGGGCCTGCGCACCAGTCGGCCTGGCAGACCTGCGCCTGTGTAAAAGGATTTCGCGGCGCGTGAGACAGCCGAAGTAGAGTAAAGACCGCTATGGAATGGCGCAAAAAAGATGATAAGGAAGCCCTCGCACGGGTGGTGTTCGCTCACCCCCGTCGCTGCCATTTGCGCATCGGGATGGGACTGACGTTGATGTTTTCGATCAATGCGCTCGCCGCTCAGCCCGGCGTTTCCCGTAGCGATGGGCCGGTCAGATTCAATACGGCTTTTATTCAAGGCAGTGACCAGCCGCCGGACGTGCAGGCCTTTCTGCGTAACAACAGCGTATTGCCCGGTACTTATCGGGTTGATATTTACGTCAACCGGGCATTGAGTGGCAGGCGCGATATCACGTTTTCAAAAAACGCGGTGTCCGGCGTTGTTGAACCCTGTCTGTCGCTTGAAATGCTGAGCAGCTTTGGTCTGGACCTGAATCGCCTGCCAGCGGGCGATCAGGCTGACGAGGCCTGTTTCGACCTGCCTGCACGTGTCGAGTTTGCGCGCGTCGATTATCAACCCGGAGCGCTGCGACTCAACATCAGCGTGCCGCAAGCATTGATGGCGCGAGGTGCTCGCGGTTATGTGTCTCCTGAGCTATGGGAGCAGGGCGCGACGGCAGCCTTCACCCATTACACCTTCAATGGCAGCCGGCGCCGTAACAAGGGATTGGCCACGCATCAGTATTATCTGGGGCTGCGTAATGGCCTGAACCTGGGCCCCTGGCGCTTGCGCAACGAATCTTCACTGGTGCAGAGCAGTAATCAACCCTGGCGTTACCGCAGCAATCGGACCTTTGCGCAACGCGATATCACGTCGTTGAAAAGCCAGTTCACGGTGGGGGAAACCTTTACCGACGCGCGCGTGTTCGACAGCGTTCGCTTTCGAGGCGCTGCGCTGGCTTCTGACGACGGCATGCTGTCTGACAGTGAACGGGCCTATGCCCCGGTCATTCGCGGTAGTGCCGAAACCAACGCCACGGTGGAAGTTCGCCAGAACGGCTTTCTGCTCTACAGCGGCAGCGTGTCGCCCGGACCGTTCGAAATAACCGACATCTATCCCAGCGGCTCCAACGGCGACCTGTCGGTATCGATCATTGAAGCTGACGGGCGCATACGGTCGTTCACCCAGGCCTACGCGTCGCTGCCGATCATGGTTCCTTCCGGATCGCTGCGTTATAGCCTGGCTGTCGGGCAGGTCGACAATAACGATGATCGCCAGGCATCCCCGGGGTTTACCAGCGGGGCTTTGATCTACGGTCTTTCCGAACGGATAACCGGCTTCGGCGGCGTACAACTGGCTGAGGATTATCAGGCCGCCAACATGGGCGTTGGCATCAATACCGGGCTGGGTGCGGTGTCGCTGGACATCACCCGCTCTGTCAGCCAGCCGGATCAACAGTCCCGTAGCGGCCAGAGCCTGCGGGCGCGTTACGCCAACACGCTGGACGTGACCGACACGACACTGGCCGTCGCCGGGTATCGATATTCGACCGAAGATTACCGGACCCTCAACCAGCACGTCAGCGAGACCGATCCGCTACGGCAAATGCTGTCCAGCGGGCTGGCTCGGGATCGACTCGAACTCAGTATCACCCAGACCGTGCCGACCCAGGCCGCTTCATTGAGCCTGACCGCCTCCGAGCAGCGCTACTGGAACCTGCCGGGCAAGACGCGACAGCTTTATCTTTCCTACAACGCGGCCTGGCATACCGTCAATTACGCCCTGTCCATCGAGCGCAACGAGGATGTCGGTCGAGGCAGCGCAGCGCGCACCGACCATCGCATTGCCTTGAGCGTGACGTTGCCCCTTGGTTCAAGCTCGGCGTCCTCACGCCTGTCGTTCAACGCGGTGCGTGACAGCTCCGGCGAGTACAACCTTCAGACCGGGCTCAATGGTCAGGTGCTGGGGAACCGCGACACGTTCTATTCGGTACAGACCGGGCATGACAGCCGTTCGGGCAGTTTTGGCGCGGGCAAGATCAACACCTCAACCGGGTTCGGTCGTTTCGAAGCCGGTTACAGCCAGGGCCAGGACTACGACGCCTTCAGCCTGTCTGCGTCAGGTTCGCTGGTGGCCCATGCCGGTGGTGTCAATCTGGGGCCGGCGCTGGGTGAAACCTTTGCGCTGGTTCAGGTCCCGGGTGTCAGCGGTGCCCGCCTCCGGTCGTTCAGCAACGTCCGAACCGCCGGCAACGGCTATGCCGTTCTGCCGTATGCGCAAGCCTACCGGAGCAACTGGGTCAGCCTGGACACCCGGCAACTGGGCGCTGACGTCGACCTGGAAAACGCCATCACGCAGATCGTGCCACGCCGTGGCGCCATTCCAGTGGTGCGCTTCAAGGCTGCAACGGGTCGACGTGTGCAGTTCGAACTGGTACGCACCGACGGCAGCAGGGTGCCGCTCGGTGCCAGTGTCGAAGATGAGCAGGGCAGGGCGCTGGCAGTGGTCGATGCAGGCAGTCAGGCGTTGGTGCTCAGCGAACACGACGTCGGCAGCTTGCACGTACGTTGGTCCGGTCAACGTTGCGAGGCAGCATTTTCGCTGCCTCCCAAAGACCCGGCCCGCGCCTATGAGCGAGTCAAGGTGGTGTGCCAATGAACCTCGCCCACGGCCTGTTCGGGGTGATTCTCGTCACGCTGCTCGCCAGCGGTTTCGATGCGCAAGGCGCCGTGTCGTTGAGCGGGACACGGCTGATTTTCGATGGGCAGCACCCAGAGGCTGTCATTGAAGTGCGCAATCGCGGCAAGGGTGAGGCATTGCTTCAGACCTGGCTGAGCGATCCGCGAGATGACGACAATACTCCGCGGAATTTGCGCAGATCGCTGCCGTTCGTGATTACACCGCCTCTGTTGCGATTGGCGGTGGGCGGCCGACAGATACTGCGTGTGCTGTATCAGGGCTCAGGCCTGCCGCAACAGCATGAGTCTTTGCTGCACCTGTACGTGCTTGAGATACCTCGGCGCCAGCCAGGTGTTCACCAACTGAACATCGCCGTGCGTCAGCGCATCAACGTGTTCTACCGGCCACCCGGCCTTGACGGCGACCCGGCTGACACGGCCGCGAAGCTGCTATGGACCTTGACCCGTCGCGGGGCGGACAGCCCGGTACTCAGGGTCACTAACCCCACGCCTTATCACGCTTCGCTGCACGGCCTGAGCATGGACGGTGTTCAGCTCAGTGAGTACCTGTTGCTGACCCCTGGCGAACAGTTCGACCTGGCTTTACCAAAGCGCTTTTTGCCTTCGTCAAAAGCTCTTTTTTCGTACAGAGCGCTGACGGATTACGGCGGTCAGCGTAGCTATTGCGCACGGATGAACGGGCAGGCGACCTACAAGGCTCGGCTGCTGGAAAAAAATGCTTTTCAGGATGAATGCTGATATGAAACGACTGTCTGCCCGCCGCTGGCTGTGCCCCGCTGTCTTGCTGTTGATGCTCAATCCGGCTTCCGCCTTTGCGCTGGTCTGTACGACTCAGGGATCGGGCGACACCGAGATTCATGAGGATCTGAGCAGTACGGTGGCGATCCCGGAATCAACGCCCAATGGAGACGTGGTCTGGCGTTCCGAATCGCTGGCTGTTCAGGTCGAATGCACCCGAGACGGTTCGCAACCGGTCGAGGACGAGATTTTCATCCACCTGAACCCGGACAACCGTGAGATCGGCCAGGGTATTCGCGCCGGCCTGACCCTCAATGGCGCCGACTACCTGCAAGGCAGCGGTCGAATCAGCACCGGTAATCGCCTGCCGATTTGTGCAGGTGGCATTATCGAGAACTGCCCGAAAGTGCGTTTCAGCCTGCCGTTTTCCGTGTTTATCCAGAAGTTCGGCGCCACGCCTCACTCTGGCGTGGCCAGTGATCTGCTCGACTACCGGTTCTTTCAACTGGGTGGCGAGACAGACCCGAACAGGGTTTCCGGGCGCAGTTTGAGTTATGTCATCAATAACCTGAGGGGGCTGCGTTTTGTGGCATGCGATGCCGAGCTGAAAGTGCTTCCGGAACATGTGGAGTTCGGCGACGTAGCGATGTTGCAGGGGGGGACTGACGAACCCGTGGCCAAGCAGCTGTTTGCCCTGTCGACCAGCCGGGAGTGTGAATCACCCTTCAGCATCGATGCACGTTTCAGGCCTGTGTCGGGTGCTTTGGAGGGGCAGTTGCTGGTTCCCGCTGATAACGACTCGGTGGGCTTCACGATCAACAGCGCTGTCAGTGAGCAGGTAATGCCTTACAACGAGGTGTTTCATCTGGCTGATTTACTGGGCGAAACACAGGCGGCTACGGCGAATTTCGAAGCCCGGTTGTTCTGGACCGGCAAGCCGCGCCAACCCGGACCGTTCAGTGCCGAAATTGCAGTGGATCTGTTCTACAAGTGAGCGCACCAACGACTGGACAGGAGGCTCGCGCGGTGGCCGGACGTTTGATGTATGCTGCGCGACCGCGGGCATGTGCCCGGCCAATTCGACTTTCTGGTGACACCATGACCACGCCTGAACAACCCCCTGTTCAAGACGCCGCAACCGACTCCGTTGCAGACACTGAGAAGAAGGCCGTCATTGCGCCTTTCAGCTTTCCGTTCAAGCCTTCGGAGTTCGCCCAGGCCAAGAAGGAACAGGCCTGGCATCAGAAAGCCAACAAGCACGGTCATCACAAGACGCCAGGCGTCGCCCCGGCAGGCACCCGCAGGTCGATGGGTAAACGCTGATCGCTGCGTGAACCTGTTCAGGCCGCCTGCAGCGGAATGAACAGGTAGGAGGCCGGTTCCCGATCGGTCACCTCCGCACCTTCCTGCTGCAAGGCAGCCAGGGCATCCTGTCCGGCGACGTGAAACGCCCAGTCTGCGTGGCCTGCCACGATGTTCGTGCTGTCAGCGAGCTGTTCGATGGCGGCCGCGAACGCGCTCATGTCCGGCAGGTAGGCGACGAATCCGTTGCCTTTGAGCGCTGTGGTGCGGATGCCCAGTTTTTGACAGATCAACTGTTTGGCCGCGATCTCGTCCCGATCAGCCTGGCGGGACTGCTCAATCAGGCTCATCAGTTGCGTATCGACCAGCCTGTCGCCAACGATCAGGTCGGGGCCCTTTTCCCAGGACTCGGGGGGGCAGCCTTTGTTTTCCGGGCGTAACGGGATGTGGGGGTTGATCTCCATCGGATAGATCCGGCACACCAGCGGTCGACGCTCATAAATCTTGCAGAGGTTTTGTTCGTCAAGATTCCGGCAGCGTCCAACGTTGTAGGCCGCGAACGTGATCGCAACGAAGGCCGTCGTGTTGCCACTGCTGACTTCGGTCGAACGGCGGGTGGCGTGGTTTCGCTGCACCTCCGAAACCCCATAGCCATTACTCAGAAAAGCTTCGGTCAGCACAATCACGCTACCCCCGTCCGCCGCCCATTGCGTGGCTTCGACGAGCGTGAGTGGCACGTGATGATCAGTGCAGCACCCGCCGCACCCCACACAGGAAAACTTGGTATCCATTGTTTCAATGATCCGTTCGAAAATGCGCGGCGGGTGACGACAATCGGTCTCCCTTGTGGCTGATTCGACTCAGGAAGCAAGTTGTGCGCCAGTGCTATTTCGGCCATTGATGCATCAGGAGGCCGGGACAGGAAAACGCCGGACGTAAGACAGGGCTGATTTTTCGTACAGATGCCGTGCCCTCTGGTTGCTTTCCATGACATGAAGATCAACCGACGCTTCGCCATTCGGGTTCAAAGGGTTGGCCAGATGCGTGAACAGGTGGTTGAGCAGGGCGAAGCCGATTCCTTTATTTTGATGCTCGGGGTGTACCACCAGATCTTTGATGAAAGCGCTGGTCCAGCAGACGATCACGCCCGCAACGGTGTCATCGAGCATGGCCAGGAAACAACGTGAGAGGTCGGATTCCGGGTTCCGCTCTAACGCGGTCAGCCAGGTGTGGTAATCGGGGACGCTGCCCTCGCTGCTGCTATAGCCCAGTGTCAGCAGCCTGTGAACCTCGGCGGCGTGTTCAAGTGTGAACGCGCGGGGGATGACCGCTGACGGCCAGTGTGTGGCGGGGATCGGCAGGGCAAGATCCCGACGCATCAGCCAGTAGTGTCCGGCAGATGCATCGGTCGGGTTCGGACGTGCCGTGGTGGTGGCACCGGGGGTCAGATCCCTTGAGCGACTACCGTACGTGCGGCCTCGATCAGGCATTTGGTCAACTCGGGTGACGAAAACTTGGTCAGAACAGCGTTGGCCCCGGCAATCTGCGACTTCTCGCTGTTCATCGCGCTATCGAGCGAAGTATGCAGCAAGATATACAGATCGCTGAAATCAGGCGTATCCCGAAGTGTCCGGGTCAGGGCGTAGCCGTCCATCTCCGACATTTCGATGTCGGACACCACCACGTTGATCTGCCGCGCAGTACCCTGCAGATCCAGCAACACATCGATGGCTTCTTTGGCACTGCGAGCCGTGTGGCACTCGATGCCAAGGTTGCGCAATGTGATGATCGACTGCTGCAGCGCCACCTGGCTGTCATCGACGACCAGAATCCGCGCCTTGCCGAGTACCTCGGCGTCTTCTCTGGCCAGCTCCGTTGACTGCACGGCGATCTGCGCCGGCGCAATGCCGTGGATGACTTTTTCGATATCCAGCACCTGCACCAGCACACCGTCCACCTGAGTCACCCCGGTAATGAACGACTTGCTGCTGGAGCCGTAAGGTGGCGGGCGAATGTCGGTGGTCAGGCAATGCACAATCTTGCTTACGGCCTGAACGTGCAGACCCTGTTTCGAGCGGCTGACGTCGGTAACGATCAGGCAACCGCCGTCGGGGTCGGCCAGTGGGCGTTCGCCGATGGCACGGCTCAGGTCAATGACCGACAGCGATGAACCGCGCAATGTCGCGATGCCTTTGACGTGCGGGTGTGATTCTGGAAGATGGGTAAGGGGAGGGCAGGGGATGATCTCACTGACCTTGAGCAGGTTGATCGCCATCAGCTTGCCGCTGCGCAACGTGAAGAGGAGCAGCGAAAGTGAATCTGCTCGGACGTTCTTGGACATAGTAACCTTCTGGCTGTAGGTGTTTCGTCGCCTGGAGGCGGCAAACAACTTTCTATGACAGGTTATCGACCTGCTGCGTGCAGGCTTGAGGATTTTTAACCCTCAGCTGTATGCACCGTTGAAACGGCGAGGCGCGATCTCTTGATTGAGCTATCCGGTCAGGCGCCAATAGTGGCACTCTGGTTTCTGCGGCGTCAAACCACGCAGGGGTGCGACACGTTGTCGCTTTTCACCGTCCGACAGGCTGCGTCCTGCTTTCCCACAGCCTGACTTATTGACCAAAACCGGCCCTGCGGCAAAATACCGCAGCTATATATAGAAGAGGTGGTGCGACAATCTGACGCACCCCTCTATATATAGAAGGGATCGATTTCGGTTTTTGGCGAAAAGCAGCCAGCCTGCTTCCCGGATGCCTTCGCGAAGACCACCCGGCTGGCAAATGAGCCCGTACGGCTGGGGAATGCTTGAGTTGCCTGTCCAGACAGATGATCATCGCGCACTCACCCGTGCCGGCCGGGCCGTACACCCCTGTTCAAGCCCTGGCCCGCAGGTCGGGCGGCTTTGGCAAACCACTTCATCAGTTCAGTAAGGTATGTGAATGAGCGACAACACGTTGTATCTAAGACGCGAAAAGCGCTTTCTGGTCTTGCTGGGCATCATCTGTCTGGCCCTCATCGGGGGCGCTCTGTACATGCAGATCGTATTGGGCGAGGCGCCATGCCCGCTGTGTATCCTGCAGCGCTACGCGCTGTTGTTCATCGCGATTTTTGCCTTCATCGGCGCTGCCCTGTCCGGGCGCCGGGGTGTCACAGTGTGCGAAGCCCTGGTAACCGTGAGTGCGCTCGGCGGTATTGCCGCCGCTGGCCGCCACGTCTGGATCCTTGCCCATCCGTCCGACAGTTGCGGGATCGACGTCCTGCAACCCATTGTCGACGGCTTGCCATTGGCTACACTGTTTCCTACAGGTTTTCAGGTCAGCGGTTTCTGCACGACGCCATATCCGCCAGTACTCGGATTGTCACTCGCGCAATGGGCGCTGGTAGCGTTCGTACTGACCGCCGTTCTGGTCCCGGCATGCATTATCCGCAACCGCCGCAAACCTTACTAAATACAGGGGCTTTCGTTGAAATGGCCCCGTGATCACGGGGCTTTTTTCTGGCCGGATAGCGGGTTTTCAAGGCTATTGTTACGCCCTTGGAGATTAACTGTTACAAAATTAGGCATAGTCATTAAAAATTTACATATCTACAATCCCCAGCACTTGTCGTCCAGCCTGGCTGAACGATCAGCATTTTGAGGCTTGGAGCGTCCCCTGTGTACTCTGAACAGGCAGCGCAACGCTTGCCTCGGAGGGCGTATAATGGCCGCGTCGAAAGCGTCTGCCCTGAATGATGGGCAGTTCCAGCAACTCAAAAAACAAGAATCCATAGCTCAACCCGGACTTGTCGATATGCCGTTGTGCGTACTGGCAGGCCCTTGTTCAATTCAAAAAAATTAGCCGGCACTGGCAGGGCGAAGTGTTGGCGGTCGAAACCCAACTGCACCGCGCAAGCTGCTTTTAGAGGTCGTGAAATGAGTAAAAAAAGGTACCCCAGGTTTTTTGGCTTCTTGGCCCTTTTCGGTATGCTTCTGCTCACTGGATGCGACGGCGTACCTCTGCTCGATCCAAAAGGGCAGGTGGGTATTGAGCAACGCAACCTGATCGTAATCGCTACGTTGCTGATGCTGATCGTCGTGATCCCGGTCATTCTGATGACCCTGATCTTCGCCTGGAAGTATCGCGCTTCGAACAAGGCTGCCAAGTACACGCCGGACTGGTCGCACTCCACCAAGATCGAAATCGCAGTCTGGGGCGTACCCATGCTGCTGCTGGTCTTCCTGGGGTACATCACTTACGTCTCGACGCACGAACTGGACCCTTACCGTCCGCTTGAGTCAGACGTCAAACCGGTCACCATTCAGGCGATCTCGGTTGACTGGAAGTGGGTATTCATCTATCCGGACTACGGCATCGCCACGGTCAACAAGATCGTATTCCCTGCCAAGACCCCGATCAATTTCCAGGTCACGTCGGACAGTGTGATGAACTCGCTGTTCATCCCGGGTCTGGGTGGTCAGATCTACGCGATGGCGGGCATGCACACCAAGCTGCACCTGATTGCCAACGAGAATCACGAGTTCAACGGTATGTCGGCCAACTACAGTGGCGCGGGCTTTACCGGTATGAAGTTCAAGGCTACCGCTACAAGCCAGGCTGATTTCGACGCCTGGGTCAGCGAAGTCAAGAACTCACCTAAAAAGCTTGGCACTGCTGAGTACGCCGAGCTGATCAAGCCGAGCGAACGCAACCCTGTCGAACTGTTTTCCTCGGTTACTCCGAACCTGTTCCAGATCGTCATCGACAAGTATGAAGGTATGAATCCAGGCAAGAAGGTCGTCGTCGGTGAGAAAGAAGTGGCCGGTGACGCTGGTGCGGAAAAAGGCAAAAATTCAGCTGCTGGGGCAGAGGAGTAAACGATGTTTGGCAAATTAAGTCTGGAAGCGGTACCGTTCCACGAGCCGATTGTCATGGTGACCCTTGCCATGATCGCGCTCGGCGGTATTGCGGTTGTCGGGTTGATCACCTATTTCCGCAAGTGGACGTACTTGTGGTCTGAGTGGCTCACGTCCGTTGACCACAAGAAAATCGGCGTGATGTACATCATCGTCGCCATGGTCATGCTGCTGCGCGGCTTTGCCGACGCAATCATGATGCGTACCCAACTGGCGATGGCCCAGAACGGTGCTGAAGGGTTCCTTCCGCCTGAGCACTATGACCAGATCTTCACCGCTCACGGTGTGATCATGATCATCTTCATGGCGATGCCGTTCTTCACGGGCCTGATGAACATCGTTCTGCCTCTGCAGATCGGCGCTCGCGACGTGGCGTTCCCGTTCCTGAACTCCCTGAGCTTCTGGCTGCTGGTGGCAGGCATGCTGCTGATCAACCTGTCTCTGGGTGTCGGTGAGTTCGCCAAGACCGGCTGGGTCGCGTATCCGCCTCTTTCCGGGTTGCAATACAGCCCTGGCGTGGGGGTTGACTACTACATCTGGGCGCTACAGTTATCCGGGTTAGGTACGACGCTGACGGGGGTCAACTTCCTCGTGACCGTGCTGAAAATGCGTACCCCCGGCATGAAACTGATGGACATGCCGATCTTCACCTGGACCTGCACCTGGGCCAACATCCTGATCGTGGCTTCGTTCCCGATCCTGACCGCTACCCTGGCGCTGCTGACCCTTGACCGCTACATGGACTTCCACATTTTCACGAACGAAATGGGCGGTAACCCCATGATGTACGTGAACCTGTTCTGGGCATGGGGTCACCCTGAGGTATACATCCTGATCCTGCCGGCCTTCGGTGTGTTCTCGGAAGTGATCTCCACGTTCTCCGGCAAGCGTCTGTTCGGCCACAAGTCGATGATCTTTGCTTCCGGTGCGATTTGTATCCTTGGCTTCATGGTCTGGCTGCACCACTTCTTCACGATGGGTGCGGGTGCCAACGTCAACGCCTTCTTCGGCCTGGCGACGATGCTCATTGCGATCCCGACGGGTGTGAAGCTGTTCAACTGGCTGTTCACGATGTATCAGGGCCGTCTGCGTTTCACCGCGCCAGTGCTCTGGACCCTGGGTTTCATGGTCACCTTCTCGATCGGCGGCATGACCGGCGTTCTGTTGGCGATTCCAGGTGCTGACTTCGTACTGCACAACAGCCTGTTTGTAATCGCTCACTTCCACAACGTCATCATCGGCGGTGCGGTCTTCGGTTACATCGCCGGCTTCGCGTTCTGGTTCCCTAAAGCGTTCGGCTTCACCCTGAACGAGAAGTGGGGCAAGGCAGCGTTCTGGTTCTGGATCGTCGGCTTCTTCGTCGCGTTCATGCCGCTTTACGCGCTGGGCTTCCTGGGCATGACCCGTCGTCTGAACGCTACCGACATGCCAGAGTGGAACATCTACCTGGACGTCGCACTGTTCGGTGCCGTGCTGATCGCCATGGGTATCGCTTCGCAGCTTATCCAGTTGTTCGTGAGCATCCGTGACCGCGACAGCAATCGTGATCTGACCGGTGACCCATGGAATGGCCATACCCTGGAATGGTCCACTTCGTCGCCACCGCCGTTCTACAACTTTGCCGAGCTGCCAAAGGCTGACGACATCGACCCGTTCACCGATGCCAAACGTGCCGGTACCGCTTATCAGGTTCCTGCTCGCTACTCGGCGATCCACATGCCTAACAACACGGCCACCGGCCTGTACATGGGTATGTTGTTGACGGTCTTCGGCTTTGCATTCATCTGGCACATCTGGTGGCTGGTAGGCGCAAGCCTGGTAGCAACCATCGCCGTCTTCGTTGCTCATGCTGCACGCGACGATCAGGGCTACATGGTGCCTGCTGAAGATGTAGCGCGTATTGAAGGTGAGCATCACAAGGTCCTGGCGGCCAACGGTGCATACACTCCTGTCAAGTCCTCGCTGGAACAGGTTTAAACATGTCAAATATTGCTATCAACTCCGGAGCCCACGATCACGGTCACGACCATGATCATGGGCATGACGATCACCACGACAGCGGTGGCATGACGGTCTACGGCTTCTGGCTGTACCTCATGACCGACTGCGTGTTGTTCGCTTCGTTCTTCGCGGTCTACGCCGTGATGGTCAACAGTGTTGCGGGTGGCCCGTCCGGCCAGGACATCTTCCTGCTGCCATTCGTGGCCGTGGAAACCGCCTTCCTGCTGGTCAGTAGTATCACCTACGGCTTTGCCATGCTGGCGCTGTACAAGGGCAAGAAAAGTCAGGTGCTGGGCTGGCTGGCGCTGACGTTCCTGTGCGGTGCTGCCTTTATCGGGATGGAAATCTATGAATTCCATCACCTGATCCATGAAGGCTTCGGTCCGAGCCGCAGTGGCTTCCTGTCAGCGTTCTTCGCGCTGGTCGGTCTGCACGGCGTCCACGTGACCAGCGGTCTGATCTGGATGGCAATCATGATGTTCCAGGTCCAGAAAAAGGGCCTGACCAATACCAACAAGACGCGCCTGAGCTGCCTGAGCCTGTTCTGGCACTTCCTGGACGTTGTCTGGATCGGCGTGTTCACCGTTGTCTATCTGATGGGGGCTTTGTAATGTCGAATTCGCATCACTCCGCTGAAGACAATAGTCACGGCTCCGTGAAGTCGTACATCATCGGTTTCGTACTGTCGATCATTCTGACCGCCATTCCGTTTGCCCTGGTGATGTCGCCTTCGCTGCCGAAGGACATGACGATCGCAATCGTCCTGGTCTTCGCGATCATCCAGATCCTCGTGCATTTGCATTACTTCCTGCACCTGGACTTCACGAGCGTGCAGCGCAACAACGTGATGGCCTTCGCCTTTACCACGATGGTTATCGTCCTGCTGGTTGGCTTGTCGCTGTGGATCATTTTCAGCGTCCACCGCGAAATGATGGCGCATTGAGGAATACCAGATGTCACTGAAGCACTTTATCCAAATCACCAAGCCGGGGATCATTTTCGGTAACGTGCTTTCGGTGGCAGGTGGCTTTTTTCTGGCTTCCAAGGGAAATATCGACTTCGGCGTGTTCCTCGCCGCAGTCATTGGTACTTCCCTGGTGGTTGCGTCCGGTTGTGTGTTCAATAACTGCATCGATCGCGATATCGATCAGCGAATGGAAAGGACCCGTAACCGGGTTCTGGTGCAGGGCCTGGTTTCATTGAAACTCGCCTTGCTCTACGCAACCCTGCTCGGTGTTGCAGGCGTTGCCCTGCTGTACACCGAGGCCAATCCACTGGCTGCGCTGTTTGCAGTGATCGGGTTTGTCATCTACGTCGGCTTCTACAGCCTGTACCTGAAACGCAGATCCGTTCACGGCACACTCGTCGGTAGCCTGTCGGGGGCGATGCCTCCGGTCATTGGTTACTGCGCAGTGAGCAACAGCTTCGATTTCGCGGCGTTGACGCTACTGGTGATGTTCAGCCTCTGGCAGATGCCGCATTCGTATGCGATCGCCATTTTCCGTTTCAACGACTATCGTGCGGCGAAGATTCCGGTTCTGCCGGTCAAGCGCGGCATTCTGGTCACCAAACGCCACATCCTGCTCTACATTCTGGCGTTCCTCGTAGCGACCCTGATGCTGACGGTAGGTGGTTATGCGGGCCTCAATTATCTCGCTGTCGCAGCGGGCATGGGCATGTACTGGTTGTACATGGCCTGGAAGGGCTACAAGGCCGTTGACGACACCGTCTGGGCTCGCAAGCTGTTTGTGTTCTCCATCTTCACCATCACGGCCTTGAGCGTGATGATGTCGGTGGACTTTCAGGTGACAAAGGAATTGCTGGTGACGTACGCCTTCTGATTCCACCTGACGCAACGCCCTGAACCCCATTCTGCAAAGAATGGGGTTTTTTTTGGTTCGGATTTTCACTCCCCTGATGTGAGTGTTGAGCAAAGGCTGCTGTGCGCTTGATGAAAGGTGTAAGCGCTTGGGATGGCAAAATGTATCCATTTGCAGCATGATGTAACGAATTTTTAACACTCTCCTGGCAGATCTGACCTCCGGTCTTCAGGGCTGATCTTTGATAAATGGCTGGTACCCATGAGTTTTCCGGAAAGTCAGATTCGTACGTCCAGACCCCTGGTCTCTATCATTGCCCCTTGCTACAACGCCGAGCGTTTTCTGGAGGCCGCGATTCAGAGCATCTTTGCTCAGGACTACGAAAATTTTGAAGTCATCGTTGTCGACGACGGCTCCACTGACAATAGCATCGCGATGCTTGAGGCCTTGCAGGAGCGCTATCCGTTCCAACTCTATCGCCAGGCCAATCAGGGTGTCAGCGCTGCGCTGAATCACGGTCTGAAGTACGCGAAAGGTGTCTATCTTTCCACTCCCGATCTCGATGACATCATGCTGCCGTCCTCGGTGCGCATCCGCGCTGAGTACCTGGACAAGCACCCTGAGGTGGGCTGCGTTGGCGCGCTCATCAGTTACATGGACTGTGACGGCAACAGAATCAAATGCCAGTCGCGGGACCATATCGAACGGCTGACGTTCGACGACATATTACGAGGTGCAATTGTTGTCGGGGCGCCGGTCGCGCTTTACCGGATGCAGGCCATGCGCGACGCGCAGGGTTACAACCCGGAGATAAAGGTTCAGGATTTTCAGGCGACGCTGAGAATTGCCCACTTGGGTCATGAAATTCACGTCATTCCCGAAGTCGTGACGCGTTATCGCCGTCACCCGAACAATCTTTCACGCAAGTACAAAGTCCTGCTGGACGCCGACCTGAAGACTATCGAGCCTTACCGCAGCCATCCTGAGTATCAGAGGGGCAGGACGATGCTCGTCAACAAGGCCCTCAAATACGCAGCGGTTGAAGACAAGCGGTATGCCTGGAACCTGTTGCTCTCCATCCCCTTTAGATATGCCAATCGAACAACCTGGCGGCGCTGCAAGCGTTTACTCCTCAGTTATCGGTGAGGGGCACCCGGCTGTTCGAACATCGATCTGATTCAAGGTAATCATGAAATTCATCGAGCTTCTGAAAACAAGGAAAGTGCGCAGGCAGCTGCGCAACATGGACAAGCTGGAGAGG
Source organism: Pseudomonas syringae (assembly GCF_002157375.1). Classification (GTDB taxonomy): domain Bacteria; phylum Pseudomonadota; class Gammaproteobacteria; order Pseudomonadales; family Pseudomonadaceae; genus Aquipseudomonas; species Aquipseudomonas syringae_T. Next base: position 199,975 of record NZ_MTSA01000009.1, on the reverse strand, counting down.
CATGCCGAAAAGATCAGGTTGAAGTATCCACGAGCGGTAGTGGGGATAGGGACTTATGGCATCCCGGACATTGTCGACTTTGGTGACGACTCGATATTGAGGGTCGGGTCTTACACCTCGATTGCTGAAGGCGTGAAGATTCTACTGGGCGGCGAACACCGCACAGACTGGATCACGACCTATCCCTTTCCGGCGATGGTCAAGCAGGTGGCGGATATTCAGGATTACGCGCCCAGCAAGGGCGATGTGGTCATTGGCAGCGACTGCTGGATCTGCGCCAACGCCGTCATTGTGTCGGGTGTCACCATCGGTCACGGCGCCATTGTGGGTGCAGGTGCAATGGTTGTAAGGGATGTGGCGCCTTATTCAGTTGTAGGCGGCAACCCTTGCAAGTTCATCCGGTGGCGTTTTGAAGAAGACGTTCGCGAACTGTTGTTGCAGGCCGCCTGGTGGGACTGGCCGATGGAAGAGGTCAAATCCGTGGCGCGAACATTGTGCAGCCCGGACATAGATACGTTTATTGACTACATTCGCCAGCGTCAGGCATCTCGGCTTCCGTGAGTTGAATGACCGTTGGGCACCGAGGGCGCCGGCCTTTGGCTGCGCCTCATAAATGCCATGTCAGTTTGCATTTATTTCAAGCCTCAGACGCTGACTGATCTGGCAGAATAAGGCATTGGCCTGACTCGTCCAGGCAGTCGCTAAAATGATAGAGGGCGTTATGAGTCAAGAAAGCATCAACTGGGACACGCTGGGTTTCGATTACATCAAGACTGACAAACGCTATCTTTCTCATTGGAAAGACGGTGCCTGGCAAAAGGGAACGCTGACCGAAGATAATGTGCTGCACATCAGTGAGGGCTCGACTGCGCTGCACTATGGCCAGCAATGCTTCGAAGGGCTCAAGGCCTATCGTTGCAAAGACGGTTCGATCAACCTGTTTCGTCCTGACCAGAATGCACAGCGCATGCAGCGCAGCTGCTCTCGTCTGCTGATGCCCCATGTTCCGACCGATGTTTTCATTGAGGCCTGCAAGCAGGTCGTCAAAGCCAACGAACGTTTCATTCCACCTTACGGTTCCGGCGGCGCGCTTTACCTGCGCCCGTTTGTGATTGGTGTGGGTGACAACATCGGCGTGCGCACCGCGCCTGAGTTTATTTTTTCGATTTTCTGCATTCCGGTTGGCGCCTATTTCAAGGGCGGCCTGAAACCGAACAACTTCGTGATCTCCGGCTACGACCGCGCCGCGCCAAACGGCACGGGTGCCGCCAAGGTCGGTGGCAACTACGCCGCCAGCCTGATGCCCGGTTCCGAAGCCAAGAAACACAGTTTCGCGGACTGCATCTACCTCGACCCACAGACCCACTCCAAGATCGAAGAAGTGGGTTCGGCCAACTTCTTCGCCATCACTCACGACGATGTGTTCCTGACGCCCAAGTCACCTTCGGTGCTGCCGGGGATCACCCGTCTGTCGTTGATCGAACTGGCAAAGTCTCGTCTGGGCCTGACCGTTGAAGAGGGCGATGTGTTCATCGATCAGCTCGACACGTTCAAAGAAGCAGGCGCCTGCGGAACGGCTGCGGTGATCACACCGATTGGCGGGATTTCCTACAACGACAACCTGCACGTGTTCTACAGCCAGACCGAAGTCGGCCCGGTGACCCAGCGCCTGTACAAGGAACTGACCGGCGTTCAATCCGGCGACATCGAGCCGCCAGAAGGCTGGATTGTGAAGGTCTGATCGGGTGGGTTGATCGTTTCTTATCTGCCAACGATGCAAACCCTGACCACTGACGCTCATGCCAATGCACTTCGTGTTGGCATGGCGTTGGTCACGTTCCGCGTTCCACTGCGACTCATCGTGTGGGGCGCGGGTTAAGTGGAAGCAGGCACGGTCTCTTCCTCGACGGGTTCTTTCGCAGGCCCCAGCACAATTGCCAGATGCCGCAGGTCATCGACTTCGACGCTGTAGCTCTTGCCTGACGGGCTTTGAGTGAGCGTTCCCAGTGCATAGACCGTGAAGAACTTTACGTTATCGGCGTGGCTCAGCAATTCGCTGATGTAGCGGCTGGAACGGTAAGCCTGCATTTGTGCGGGGGATACGTACAGCGTCACCAGCTTGCCTTCGAGGCGGTCGAAGAACTTGAATTTGAATCCCAGCCCGTAACGCTGTTCGATCAGCCCGCCCCCAAACAGGACGCGTTCGTTGTCGCCCAATTGCGCGTATTTGATGTGCCGAAAATAGGAGCGCAAGGACAGCTCGCCCTGGCCGGGAATTTTCAGTTTCAGCAGTTTGAAATCGTCCAGCGACAGCTCGGCCTTGGCCTGTCGATAACTGTCTACCAGTCGCTCCAGGTTGTTGGTGCGGGTCTCGCTGTAGCGGGGAGCCTTGGGGGTTGTGGTGTCCGTCGGCGGATTGGCCGCGGGCGGTTGAGGGGCGCGTGTGCCCGCCTTTTCTACCCCGGACTTGTCTTTGGCCGGGTCCTTGATCGTCGGGTCGAAGATATCAATGTAGTCGTCCAGCTTGCGTTTGGCCTTGCGCAGGCGCGTCTGGACGTCGGTTTCTTCGACCGGGTCTTCTTGCTTCTCGTCAGCGGCCTCGTCCACCCACTCGCAATCCGGGTGGTGATCGTAATGCGGGTTGGCGCGAAAGTGCGCGGCGACGAACGTCGGATTGTCCTGCGGCTTCACGTCATAGCGAACACCGGTTACTTTTGCACCCAGTACACGGCAGGCTTCGTTGGAGCAGAGAAACTCGAAGCGCTTGCGGGGCGGCTCCTGAGAAAAGTATTCACGCCGGGCAGCTGCAATCGACAGCTCTTGTTGCAGCTCGACGCAAAACGCGCGGGTGATGGGCTTGCTGGGCTTCATGCTCGTGGACTGCCTTCCAGTGATTGATCTGCAACAAGCTATTTCACCCGGACACGCCTTGCAACCGTTGTGCATCAGAGAAGCGGCCGCTCACTTCCCTGAAGGATTATTCGGAAGGGACGGCCAGCCACTCTCCCAGCGCTTGCTGATACTCGCCGGTGGCTTTGCTCAGATGCAGCCATTGATCCACATAGCTTTTCCAGGTCACATCGTCGCGCGGCAACAGGTACGCCTTTTCACCGTATTGCATGTACCGGGTCGGGTTGACGGCGCACAAGCCTGGCATGCGTTTCTGTTGATAAAGCGCCTCGGAGGCGTCTGTGATCATCACGTCAGCTTTCTTGTCCAGCAACGCCTGGAAGATGGTCTTGTTGTCGTGAAAAGCCAGGGAGGCCTTCGGCAGATGAGCGCGGGCGAACGCTTCGTTGGTGCCGCCCGCGGGTTCGATCAGGCGCACTGAAGGCTGGTTGATCTGTTCGACGGTCTGGTACAAAGGCTGATCTTCGCAGCGCACCAGCGGAATCTTGCCGTCGACATCCAGGGTATTGCTGAAAAAGGCTTTCTTCTGTCGCTCCAGGCTGACTGAAATGCCGCCCATGCCGATGTCGCATTTGCCGGCAACCATGTCTGGCATCAGGTTTTTCCACGTCGTGGGAACCCACTGCACCTTGACCCCCAGGCTCTTGGCCAGCGAGCGTGCCATGGTGATGTCGATGCCTTCGTATTCGCCATCCTCACGCAGCAGTGTGTACGGTTTGTAATCACCCGTGGTGCAGACCGACAACTGACCGTCCTGCAAAACCTTGTCCAGGTGAGAGTTCGTTTCCTGAGCCTGGGCCATGCCTGTCATGCCCAGAAGCAGGACGGCCAGTGCGCTGTATTTCAGATTGATCATGGGCGGGGTGCTCGCGGCAGTGCATTTGGTTTTATAAGGTCGACAGAGTGCTTCATTTGTCATATCGATGTGAAGCAGTAATCAATTTCGGTGCCACGTGATTTTCTCTTGCATGAGGGGTTGAACATTTCGTAAAAAAGCGTAATGTTGTGCCCCATGATTCTTGAGCAAATCAAAGCAGTCGGCAATGACACTCGCATGTTGATCATGGAGTGGCTGAAAGACCCGCAAGCCCATTTCCCTCCACAGGACCACGGTGATCCGGCGATAGGGGTGTGCGTGTCGCATATCCAGGCCAAAGCCAATCTGTCGGCCTCCACCGCATCCGCACACCTGGCCATTCTGCAGCGTGCCGGGCTGGTCCAGGCCACGAGGATCGGCAAGTGGACTTACTTCCGCCGTGATGAGCAGGCCATCGACCGGTTCGCCGATCGGCTCAAGAAAGAGTTATAAGTTTTAGTTATACATTTCGTCATTTTGCGTAATGTTGAATTGATAGGAGATTGACCATGAGCAATACCACCATCTACGTGCAGGCCGGCGGCGGCTACGATCAGGTCAGCGTTGGTGAAAGCGAAGTGCTGGCGCCGAAAACCGGTGAAATCACCGTGCGTCTGCATGCCAACTCACTCAATTACCATGACTTCGCCGTTGTTACCGGCATGTGGGCGCCGAGCGAAAAACGCATTCCCATGGCCGACGGTGCAGGTGTCGTGACCGCCGTAGGCGATGGCGTGAGCGAATTCAAGGTCGGGGATTCGGTGGTCAGCACGTTCTTCCCTGAATGGATCAGCGGTGAGCCGCTGGTTGAAGGCTTTGTCACAGTGCCGGGCGATGGCGTCGATGGTTATGCCCGTGAGCAAGTTACTGCCCGCGCCACCTCGTTTACCCATGCACCGTTGGGCTACAGCCATGCTGAAGCGTCCACACTGACCACTGCCGGCCTGACCGCGTGGCGTGCGCTGATGGTCGATGATGCGCTGAAAGCCGGCGACACCGTGTTGGTGCAAGGCACTGGCGGCGTGTCGATCTTTGCCTTGCAGTTCGCCAAGATGGTAGGCGCTACCGTGATCGCTACCTCTTCCAGCGACGAAAAGCTGGAGCGTCTGCAAGCGATGGGTGCCGATCACCTGATCAACTACCGCAAAGACAGCAACTGGGGCGAGACCGCTCGCAAGCTGACGGGCGGTCGGGGTGTCGACCACATCATCGACGTTGGCGGTCCATCGACGTTGCAGCATTCCATGAACGCCGCACGAGTCGCGGGCCATATCTCGGTGATCGGAATCCTGAGCGGTGTCGCCGGCCAGCTGGAATTCGTTCCTGCGCTGGTCAAACAGCTTCGTATGCAGGGTGTTCTGGTGGGCAGCCGCAGCCAGCAGCAGGACATGATTCGCGCCATCGATGCCAACGGCATGCGTCCGGTCATGGACCGTTCGTTCCCGATGACCGACATTGTCGAGGCGTTCAAGTACCAGGAAACCAACCAGCATTTCGGCAAGATCTGCCTGGATATCTGAGTACGTTTCAGCACCGGGTGCCTGACGTCGTAGCCACGTAAAGGCCTCGATCACTGACCTGCCGACAGGTGTCGGCAGGTCGGTTGTGATGTTTTGCATTACTTTCCCGAGCGGTCCTCGCTCATCTTTTTGCATCGAATGGCGCCGGCCTGTGGTCACACCCTCTGTGACCTCAAGAGCGTTGCCTGGCATGCAGATTCACCGTGCCGGCGATGCTCCATTCGATTACCTGATCAGGGACGCATTGAAACCTATGAAACCTCATCTTTGGCTAGGCCTGCTTGGCGTATTTTCCTTCGGTGTTCAGGCTGCATCGCTGGACGTTCCGATCAATCTGGTCAGCGCTGACGGCGCACCCAAACCCATCGGCAGCGTCACGGTGAGCGAAACGGAATATGGTTTGCTGTTCACCCCGAAACTGACTGATCTGCCCGCAGGCGTTCATGGTTTTCATGTGCATGAGAACGGCAGCTGCGAAGCCGGCACCAAGGATGGCGTGAAGGTTGCGGCATTGGCGGCCGGCGGCCACTTCGATCCGGCCAAGACCGGTAAGCACCTTGGCCCGTACGCTGAGGGTCACCTCGGCGACCTGCCGGCGCTATACGTTACGGCTGACGGCGCCGCGAACTACCCGGTATTGGCGCCACGCCTGAAAAAGCTGTCTGAAATCAAAGGCCATGCGCTGATGGTTCATGCCGGCGGCGATAACCACTCCGATATGCCCAAGCCATTGGGCGGTGGCGGTGATCGCGCTGCGTGCGGCGTGATCTGATGCGGGCAGTCTGCTGAACCGATGCCTGGCGCTTTGGGAGTACCCATAGCGCCAGCACGCTATCACCGGCTTCGGGCGAGCCCTCGTGAGTGTTGCGTGGGGGCGAATGAAGCGCTTCTGTCAGCCACGCCACACCGGGCGCACATTGGCGTTTATTGCCCAGTGAGGCTTGCCGGGTTGCACGCAGACACCGCCCACCCAGCGGGTGTGACCGGCATGATCGGGCCAGTACGCTTTCATTGCCAACACCGCGTGCCCGAGTGGCGTCAGGGTGAGTGAGCGACGCAGCCATTCCAGGTGGGTGTCGGATTCGTTCAGCAAGGGAGTGGGGCAATCGATCAGGGGGCGCAGGAGTGCGTGAAACATCATGTCGCCCAGAAACGGCAATGGCTCTCGCTTGCCTGTCAGCTCGGCAAAGGCTTCACCGAATGTTACCGATCCGGTTTCGGCAATGTATTGCAACGTCAGGCGTTCAGTCAGGGACAGGCCGTCATCGACGCCCGGCAATTCCTGCAACTGACGCAACAGGGCCGGGGACAGAAAGGGCAAGGCTGGCTGTGGCGTATGGGCCAGTTCGGCAAGCGCGACTGGCGAGGCGGCGCAATAGGCCTGCCATGCCTGACAGGCTGTTTGCCGCATGTCTTCCGTCACTGGCCTGCGCTGTGGCCATAACCATGCGAGTAAATCAGGCGCCAGTTGACCTATACCGATGAAACGCTCGACGCCGGGCACCCGGTTTACTTCGATAAGCTCGAGCCTGGCGGGTAACTGCTCGAGACTGGCGAGTACGCGAATCAGAAACAGCTGGTTGTACGCATCCGCCTCGCACCACAGCACGCTGTGATGAGAACCGCCCAATTGCTTGAGATTCGAGTATTCGTCGTTAAACCTGCGTGCGGCATCCGTTTTGTCCAGACCAAATGCCTGACTGATGTACTGGCTACGCATCGCCTGGTACGTATCGTCAGGCAGGTCCTGAACCGGCCCCATGCACATAGGGTCTGCCAGCATGTTGAAAGCGCCTTTGAAGCCTGCAAGTTTCAGGCTGTGCGCGATGTCATTGCCACATCGCCAATGCACGGTGCTTGTGTCGTCACTTGCCTCGAAATCCGCGTGTCGTGCCGCAAATTCGACCGCATCGACATGCGCTTTCAATTTGGGCCAACTGCTGAAACCCGACTGCCTGGCGATGAGCCATTGAGCGTCTGACAAGGTGGGGAGGGTGTTGCCGAGCAATGCGAGCTGATCAGGCGCACTGCCGTTTTTCAGGCGCAGCAGAAGCTCCTTGGCACGTTTACGCTGCTGCTCAAGGTTGATACGGCCATCATGGGACGAGGACTTGTTACGGCTGGACATACGATCTCCTTGTACACACCTTGTCCGCTTGAAGGTCGGGAGTCGTAGGGACGAAATATTGAATCAGAATCCTGGGCGCAGCCCTTTCCGCGGTAGGTGGCGTAGACAGCGCCGGGCTGGAATATAGGTAATCGAGCGGCTGATTGCAACGCGGTCAGCGCGCACGTGTGATTAGCGTCGGGTCAAACGTGTTTGAGCGCGTCTTCATGATGCATCGCTGAATGTCCGGTCTTGTCGCTCTTCACTTCGTATTGAGGGGCCTCTTTGGACGCGGGCCGGTGCTTGCCCATGAATTCAGTGTCTTTTACATGCACCTTGGTGACCTTGCCGTGTACCTCGCCCGCTTCGGAATTCCAGCGTACGGCGTCGCCAACCTTGAATGCAGTGGTCATAGAGGTTTCCTCCGGTGAGTGATCATCGATTGCTGTTCGTTACTGTTCGGAGTTGCCGCGAGCGGAAAAATTCAGTGGGGTTGAGGAGGGGTTCAGACTCATCGAACCACGCATGCCCCCCCGCGCACCCCGTCAGGCATGGTTGCCCACGGGACTTCTTTCCATCGTTGGCAAGAAATCTTATGGACTGGGCGTCATTCTCAAGTTCGGCGTGGATCGGCTCCAGTCTGTCGAGGGCTGCGAGCATGCCTGTGAGTGAGTCGCCACCCCGACATTCCGCTCATCGTGAAACTCAGGCCTGACGCTGCTGCCCAACGTATCTCTGGCCCTTGTGCCGATTGATTGACAGGACGAAGTGTATGAATCGAGTTTCACGTCATCCAGGCAAGAAAACTTCAGCGCTGTTACTGGGCGGTGCGCTTTTGACTGCCGGTGCGGTGATGGCCTCCGATGCAGCGTCGCCTCTGAAAATCGAAGCCAATAACCCCCGGTTTTCGACACTTGTTCAGCCCGATGCGCAGGCACTCGTGCTGACCGCTGAGGCAAAGTGGGCGGAAGGCCCTTTGTGCCTGCCCGACGGTGGCGTGATCTGGAGTGATGTAAAGGCAAACACCGTCATGAGCTGGAAAGAGCACGGTGGCGTCAGTACGTGGCTGGACCCTGCTCATTACCAGAACGGGCATGCTCGCGATGCCCAGGGCCGGATCATCGCCGCCTCGCACGGTGAGCGCGCGATCGTGCGTCAGGAGCTCGACGGCCAGTGGCGCACGCTGGTCGACAAGTACCAGGGTAAGCGTTTGAACAGCCCGAACGATGTGGTCGTCGATAAGCGCGGCGGTGTCTGGTTCAGTGATCCGACATTTGGGGTCCTGAACAAGGCGGAGAGTTACGGGGGCAAACCGGAGCAGGGCGGGGAGTATGTGTACCGTTACGATCCGGAGCGCGACACCGTGGTCAGGATGAACACGCCTGAACTTCACTCGCCCAATGGCCTGGCGTTTTCGCCTGATCAGCGCCTGCTGTATGTGGCCGACTCGCAATTGGCTCACGACTTCAAAAACCCGAAGCTGGCGCACAGGATCATGGTCTACGACGTGCGTGATGGCGCGCTGAGCAACGGTAAAGTGTTTGCCGACATTGCGTCCGGGATCCCGGACGGGGTCAAGGTCGACGCGCAAGGCAATGTCTGGAGCAGCAGCAAAGAAGGTGTTCAGGTGTTTTCGGCCAACGGCGACTTGCTGGGCAAGCTGCTGGTGGAGGCCAAGGACACGGGCAATCTCGCGTTTTGCTCGGCAGGCTCCCGGCACTGGGTGTACATCACTGCGGCCAATAAAGTGCTGAGAGTGCCGGTGCTGGTTGCCGGCAGCCAGCCGTGAAACCGGGCTGTTGATTGCGACGCGCGGTTGTATCAGTAAGCCGCGTTGTCAGTCCTCGCCGCCTCGACGCGGTTACGTCCGAGGCGTTTGGCTTGATAGAGCGCCTTGTCCGCTCGCTGGATAAGGCTCGCTGCAGTTTCTCCCGGGCCCAGTTCTGCGACCCCCAGAGAAAGGGTCACCGAGCCTGTTTCCGGTATTTCCAGACGCTCTATGCCTTTGCGAATGCGGTCCGCCAGTTCAACGGCCTGTTCCAGTGAACTGTCGGGCACCATGATCAGAAACTCTTCCCCACCCCATCGTGCAGCCACATCAAACGTTCGAATCTGGTGTTTGAATATGGACGCAACGCTTTTCAGTGCGGCGTCGCCCGCCGGGTGACCGTATCGGTCGTTGACCTGCTTGAAATGGTCGATATCGCAAATGATCAGGCTGAATGAGTTACCCGATATCCATGCGGTACTGATCATGCGCTCCAGAGTGTGCTCGGCCGCCCTTCGATTATCCAGCCCGGTGAGCGTGTCGCTGTGGGCGATCTCCAGTAGCTTCTGTTCACGACCCAGGCGCGTGGTCACGTCCTGACTGATGCTGACGTAATGCGTGATCGTGCCTTCTACGTTGCGCAGCGGGGAGATGCTGTGTTCGGCATAAAACAGCGAGCCGTCCTTGCGCTTGTTGATGAACGTGGTCCGAAAGGGTTCGCCGCTTGCCAGCGCTTCCTTGAACTGCCCGTAAAACACATCATCGTGTTTGCCAGAGCGCAGCATTCGAGGGTTCTGACCCATGACTTCAACTGCGCTGTACCCCGTGACCTGCTGAAAAGCCTGGTTGGCAAACACGATAAGGGAATTGCAGTCGGTGATGATGATCGGATCAAGCGCCGCATTCAGCGCCTGCGCCAGCAAGTATTGTTCGCGCTCCGCCCGGATGCGCGGGCTGATGTTTTGCTGCACCGAAACAAAGTTGCAGAGGGTGCCCGCCTCATCATGCACCGGAGAAATTTTCCATTCGACGATGTACGGACTGCCGTCGGCGCGGTAGTTGACGGTCGATCCTTCAAAAAAAAGGCTTTCGCCCAGACACTGGCGCATCCGCTCGATCACCTGAGGATCGGTGTCCGCCCCTTGCAGAATTCTCGGTGACAGGCCGATCAGTTGCTCTGCCGTATACCCCGACATCGCACAAAATGCCGGATTGACGTACACGATGAACGGGCCGCCATCGGTCAGCGTGGCGTCGGTGATCAAGACCGCATTGAAAGACTGCTCGACGACGGCTTCAAGCAAGGCAAGACGCTGGCTGGATGAGGTCATCTGATTTCCTGTCGAGTGATCCGTTAGTTGATCGTGGCTTGATCAGCTAGTGTGTGACGCAATGCCGGCTTATCGCTGATTCTGTCGGTTGGACCGCACACATTGAACGCTCGTTGCATTCGCACTATACCCACATCACTTGTGTGGTGCATCTTGCCCGAAGCGGGTGGTATTTTTGCCCGAGCCGTTTCTGCGAACGTCGGGTTTGCTGATTAGGACAGTGCTGGCTGACCGAATATTTAGCTGCGGCGCAGGCTCCTGTTCCGGTATTGTTCGGAAAATTGAAACTAATTGTTTCGGTTCTCTTTGAGGTAGCGCGCTGAAAAGCGCCTGACCGTAAAACGAACGATAGGGGGTCTGTGTTGGATTTGTCGTCTGCTGCCTGGGTGTTTCACGACACTCGCATGATTATTTTTTGCCTGATTGCCATCGCCACGATCATCGTGCTGATCAGCGCCACCCGGCTTCCTCCCTTTCTCTCGATCCTTGTGGGCACATTTATCGCTGGCATAGGGGCGGGTCTGCCTGCCGAATCGGTTGCCAAGGCATTCAGCAAAGGCGCGGGCAACATTCTCGGCGAAGCAGGGATCATCATTGCGCTGGGCGCGATGCTGGGGGCCTTGATGGCAGAGTCCGGCGCTGCCGACCGGATCGCGTCTACCTTGCTCAAGTTGGGCAAGGGCAGGGCGCTGCCCTGGGTCATGGCGCTGGTGGCAATGGTCATCGGCTTGCCGCTTTTCTTCGAAGTAGGGCTGGTCCTGATGGTGCCGATCATCTTCGTGATGGCGCGTCAGTCCGGGCAGCCGCTGCTGAAAATTGCAATTCCGGCGCTGGCCGGCATGACCACGCTGCACGCGTTGATGCCTCCACATCCAGGACCGCTGATCGCAGTCAGTGCCCTGCACGCGGACCTGGGCCTGACCATGTTGTTGGGGTTGTGCGTGGCCGTGCCTGCGGTGATTCTCGCCGGCCCGCTTTACGGCAACTGGCTGTCCAGGCGCATGCACATTGAAGAACCCGCCGAGCTGGGCGAGTTGTTCAGCGCCAAACCCGATACCCGTCGCCAGCCAGGGTTCGGTATCTCGCTGCTGATCATCCTGCTGCCGGTGATTCTCATGCTCGGCAGTACCCTGGCGAAAATCACGATGGAGCCTGAAAGCAACATCGCGCTGACCTTGAAGTTTCTCGGCGAACCGCTGGTAGCCCTGGGCATTGCGGTACTGGCGGCAACGGTTTGCCTGGGCTGGGCAAATGGATTGTCGCGTGACCATGTCGGCGGAACGCTGCGCAAAAGCCTTGCCCCCATCGCTGTTCTGCTGCTGACCATCGGTGCCGGGGGCGGCCTGAAGCAGACGTTGCTGGATGCCGGGGTCAGTCAGACCATCAGCAAGGTGGCAGAAGGCGCGCACATGCCGTACCTGCTGCTCGCCTGGCTGATCGCCGTCGCACTGCGTCAGGCCACCGGCTCAGCCACCGTGGCGACCACTACCACGGCGGGCATCCTTGCGCCCATGATGGCCGGACTTGCACCGGTCCAGGCATCGCTGATCGCGCTGGTGATCGGGGCCGGTTCGGTGTTTTTCTGCCATGTAAACGATGCCGGCTTCTGGATGGTCCGCGAATATTTCGGCCTGCAACTGAAACAGACCCTGTGGGTCTGGTCTGTGTTGCAGACGATTGTTTCGGTGGTCGGGCTTATCGGCACCTTGCTGTTGTGGCACTGGCTGGTGTGACGTGCGCAGTCTTCAGCAGGTGGCCGATGATGCGAACGGCGCCGGTGGGGCAGGCTCTGTGTCCACGCCACATCCGGTAAACAAGGTGTAGTGTGTTCCGTGTCGAAAAGCAGTTTTTCGGGCTACTATGAAATCGTTCACGCTCATCCGGGGCAGATTGATCAGGAGGAACCATGCCTAAAGCCGCCAACAACGTGCTGTCTGAAGAAGCCACTCAAAAGCTCGAAGCGCTGATTCCTGCTCAGGCTTCCCTTGCCACCCGCATGGCGTACGAGAAAGCCAAAGCGGCAGGTCGGACCGTGGTGCTTTCCAAGGGTGGCTTTATCGTCGCCGAGCGCGCAGACGGTACCGAACAAATCGTTTGTGCTTCCAAACCCCGTCGTAAGGTAACAGCGGGCGTCAGCTATAAGATTGGCTCTGGGGCTTCTAACAGTGCCGGTTCCTAGGCTCCGGGTATTCGCCGGGCCTAACGGCTCCGGCAAAAGCACCATCAAGCGTCTTCTTGCTTCTGATTTAATCTATACATACGTTAATGCTGACGACCTTGAGCGTGAGGCGATCGATAACGGCTTCATAGATTTTTCGCCTTTCGCAATCACCCCTGATCATCAGGTGTTTCAAGATTTTTTCTCGTCTCATTCGCTGATTGTCAGAGAACAACTGGTGGCTCAGGCTGGGCATTTCACTGTTGTCGGTCAGTCTTTGATGATTGATGCGATTCAGGTGAATTCGTATCACTCATCTGTCGTCGCCGACTTTATCCGGCATCAATTGCTTGAACAGGGCGCCAGTTTCACTTTTGAGACGGTGATGTCCGACCGCTCGAAGGTTGACTTCATCAGAAGAGCCAAATCGCTGGGATACCGTACCTACCTGTATTTCGTTGCTACTGAAAATCCGGAAATCAATATCAACCGGGTTGCCATTCGTGTTGGCGAAGGTGGGCATAACGTTACGCCAGACAGGATACGTGCCCGTTATCAGAGGTGTCTGGCATTGCTCCCTGAAGCTATTCAGGCGTCAAGTCGAGCGTACTTGTTCGACAACTCCGGGTCGAAGGCAGAGCTTGAAGTTGAAATCACCGACGCCTCCGCAGTTGAGTACAAATTCGATGAGGTGACTGAGTGGTGCAGTGCAGCAGTTGATGCGCTCGAGCGGCTTGTTACCCCTACCTGACAGCCTGGGTGCGGGATACCTGAATCAGACACTGCACTCTGCAACCGACCTCATGATTTCCTCCAGGGCTTCCGGTCGCATTGGCCGGTTCAGGAAGTAACCCTGGAAATACGGGCATCCCATGTTCTGCAGGCGATTGTATTGTTCCACGGTTTCCACACCTTCAGCGGTTATGTCCAGACTCAGTGCCCGGCCCAGAGACAGGATGCTGCTGACAATGGCCTCGCTCCGGCTGTAGGTCATCATTCTGGAGACGAAGGACCGGTCTATTTTCACGGCATCTATCGGGTAACGGTCGATGTAGCCCAATGAGCTGTATCCCGTGCCGAAGTCGTCAAGCGCCACGCGCACGCCCAGTTCACGAATCTGCCGAAGAATTTCGGCTATCGCGTCAGGTTGATAGAGAAAAACCGATTCGGTGACTTCTATCTGAAGTTGTGTTGCAGGCAACCCGGTCGATGCAATGATCCGGGTCACCTGCTCGACGAATCCGGGATGGCTGAGTTCTTTTCCGGACACATTCACGTTAAGCCTCAGGTCCAGGTGCGAGAACTTCTTGCGCCAGGCTTGAACCTCGCTACAGGCTCTGTGCATGACCCATGCGCCCAGTGCGTGAATGATGCCGAGGTCTTCTGCGATGGGGATGAACGCATCCGGTGAAATGATTCCCATGACCGGATGATCCCATCTCACCAGCGCCTCGACGCCGACCAGGTGCTCGCTGCTCCCGCTGTAGATGGGCTGATAGAACACCAGGAAATCCTTGTCTTCGAGGGCCTGGCGCAGCGCATTCTGGATCATCAGCGTATCAATCGCCGCTTCGCGCATCGAGGCATTGAAGATGCTCCAGCGTCCTCTGCCTTGTTTCTTGGCCGCGTACATCGCCACGTCTGCATCACGCAGCAAGTCCTCGGGTTTCGAATGGCTGTCGCCGGCGGTGACAATCCCTATGCTGCAGGATATGAAGATGTCCTGACCTTCAATCTGAATGGCCGTGTGCAGTTGACTGACAATGCGTTCAGCCATCTTTACCGCTGTTTCCGGCTGATCCTTGCCCATCAACAGAATTGCAAACTCATCACCGCCAATTCGCGCCAGAACATCATCCGAGCGCACGCAATTCTGCAATCGATTGGCAACGCGTTTCAGTAACTGGTCGCCGGCCAGATGCCCCATGCTGTCATTGACGACCTTGAACCCATCCAGGTCCAGAAAGAGCACAGTGGCGCGTTCATAACGAGGGTCAAGGGTTTCGAACGCCTTGGTCAACTCGTTCATGAGATAGGCGCGGTTGAAAAGTGCCGTCAGTTCATCGTGGAACGCGATGTAGGCCAGCTCTTCGGAGATCCGCTCGCGCTCTTCCAGCCGACTTTGCAAGGCGAGCTTTTCTTCCCACGCCAGACGCGCCCGGTCAGCGAGGTGCTGAGAATCCTTGCGCTCGGTAATATCCCGCTGCACGGAGACCCAATGGGTGAACCAGCCTTTTTCGTTGGCCACCGGGACAATGCTCAGTTCGACCCAGAACTGGCTGCCGTCCTTGCGCGTATTGATGAGTTCGACTTCCACCGGCCTCCAGTGAGTCAGTGCATCGCGAATAACATCCAGTGTTTCGCGACGAGTGTCTTCGCACTGAAGTATGCGTGGCGTGCGGCCTATGACTTCCTCTTCGGTGAAACCCGTTATCGCCAGAAAGGCCGGGTTGCAATAGACGATGCGAGGCCCCGGCAGGTCAATCGGCTCGGCTTCAGTAATAAGAATGGCGTCATTGGCATTGATGACCACGGACTCAAGCAATCGCAGCCTTTCGATAGAACCCACCAGCGGGTTGGCCGTTTCCGGCTCGCGACCAGGTTGCAGATAAGTGCGCAGGTGAGCCGCATGGGTCTGAAGCGCGTAACGTTGCGCAGCGCTGAATACGGCTTCGGGGTCGGTGCTACTCAGCAGCAGTGCGCCCAGCAGTTCATGCACGGAACCGCGTATGGCAACGTAGATCCAGTTGCCTCTGTCGCTGCCAGCGTCCAGGTGTTCAGTGGGGATATCGTGACCCACACGTACCACATCGCCGTAAGACGACAGTGTCCTCAGCCACACCTCATCGACAGAATGATGGCAGGAGCCAAAGCCTGCAACGTGTTCCCAACCGGATGCCCCGGACACTATCAGCGAGCCTGACGAACACGATGCGGAGTGAGCGGCGGCCTTCAACACCTCTGTAATGCGATCCTGGTTCAACGGTGTGATCGGGTCGCGCTCATCGCCCTGATGATTCATCAATGACTCTTCCTGTAATTCGCACTGACCGGTGCCCGGGATGCACTTGGCCAAGTGCAGGCTGATAACTAAATGCCATCAATTGCTGAGTATTCCGACCTGACGGTGGTGGAAAGGTTGCAAAAGACGGGAGGTGCCCCGATGGCCCTTGCGCCGTTGTCGGCTGTCAGTTTTCAGCATTCGGGGACGGCCTGTTCCACCATGCCCATTGTCTTGATCATGACCTGGCGATGGGGCTGGCGATTACTCATTGCGAGCGCGACACGTCGCGCTTGGGTGAGGCGGCTTATTCAGTACGCCTGGAGAGTTCAAGGTGCCCGTCACAGCTCAACAGTGCCTGTAACTTTTCAGTACCGACGTCGACCGGCACTGTCCACCAGTGGGTTCGATCGTCGTATCGCGCACCGTCGACGATGTTCACGGCTTTTCCGGCGTTGGGTGGGTGTTTGTCGAAATAGGCGTTGATGGCGTCAGCAAAAAAGTCTGCGTCTTTATCGGGGCAATGCCGTTCGTCGCCATCACCGCTTTGTGCAAGCCATGCAATCGCGAAGATCAACAGCACCAACAGTACGGCTCGTGTCATTGAAGGCCTCCCTTCCCTGAAAGTGTTGAGGATAGCGCTAACGACTCAATGACGACGTGTACGCTGTCTGCCGATGAGCAGCGTTTCAACCCGTTCAAGCGTCTCACGTTGTTCGCCAGTGTATGATGCTTGCACTTTTTCGCACCTGAGGATGCGGCTGCCATGCGTGAGTTTCTAGAGGGTTTTCGTGATCGCGCATTGGACGTCATGTCATCAGCCTTACCCGCTGAGTCGCTTCTTGAGGATTTTGCCATAGCGCTGCAGGCCCGATTGCCCGGTGTCATCGTGGGCATCAATGTGCTGGATAAAGCAGGCAGAACCTTTCGTCAGTCTATTTTCCCGAATCTGCCGTCCGGGTTTTCTCAAGCGCTGGTGGGTAACATCATTACCGGCAAGCACGGCTCTTGCGGGCTGGGCATACTGACCGGAAAAAACATCGAAGTACCGGATGTGGCAACTGACCCCCGCTTTTCGCAAGCGTGGAAAGCGCTTTTCGCCCAGCATGATTTAAAAGCGATGATTTCGATTCCGGCATTGAGCGCTGATAAAAATGCCCAGGGGAGCATCGCAATCATCCACCCTTCGGGCATGTCATTGACTGTTGAGCAGCGCGAGTTTCTGCAGTTGGCATCATCGTTGTGTGCCCGCATCTGTGCGTACAGCAGGTCTCAAGAGTCCAACACCCTCATGCTGGGTGAGCTTGAGCACCGTATTCGCAATCTGTTCCTGACCATGGGTGGCGTAGCCAGCCTGACCCTGAAACGATACCCCGAAGCGAAGCAGTTCCAGGCGGTATTTGGTGAGCGCTTGGTGATGATGCATCGCGCGCATTCACTGGCATTGAGCACCTGCGAAATCGACATGGCCACGTTGCTGCAGGACATGCTCGCGCCGTATCAAAAAGACTGTGCTATCCGTTTTTCCGGCCCTGATATTTTGCTGACTCAGGAAGCGGCGTCGGCGCTGGCGCTGGTGATACACGAGTTGGGCACGAATGCCGCCAAGTACGGCTCGCTGTCCCGGGACACGGGAGAACTGAACATACAGTGGTGGATTGTCAGTCAGGGTATCGATGATCTCGACGCCACGTTCAGGCTTGTCTGGGCGGAGAGCAGCGGCCCGTGTGTCGAGCCGCCGAGCCGCAAGGGTTATGGCACAGCGATGATCAAGGGCAGCCTGAGTAATGCGTTTGACGGTGCGGTAACGTTCTTCTACGAACCTGGCGGCCTGAAGTGCGAGATATCCGCACCGTTCACCCGCAAACTCGGCAGAAGCATCCGATAGACGTCAGCGCTTCATGCCTCATACCGCCGTCGCGCATCGCTGAGCATGGAGATGGTCAGTTTGCGCACTTCCAGTTTGCTGATTTCCACGTGAGCGCGCAGCAGCAATAGCGCTTCGTCTCGCTTGCGCGCCTGAAGTGCATTGAGGATGGCGGCGTGTTCAAGGTAAGTGTGTTCAATACGGGCACTTTTGAAGAAGTCGAGCCGCCTGACGATGCGAATGCGTTCGGTGACTTCCTGGTGGATACGGGCCATTTCCAGATTGCCCGAAGCCGCGACCAGCTGGGTGTGGAACTGTTCGTCGAGGTCAGCGACGACTTGCATGTCTGTCTGTTGATGAGCACGGTCTATCAGCCAGTGTTCTCGCAGGACATGGAGTTCCGGATGCACGTCGGCAGAGGCACAGATACGTTCGACCGCCGCGCATTCAAGCACGATGCGCAGGTCGTAGAGCTGGTCGATCTGATCGAAGTCCAGCGGTTTGACTGACCAGCCACGCCGGAACTCGACGTCCAGATAGCCCTCGCGCTGCAGGCGGTAAAGTGCGTCGCGCACCGGGGTTCGGGAGACTTGATAACGGTCTGCCAGTTGCGTTTCGGTGAACCGGTCGTAGGGCAGCAGGTAGAAGTCGAAAATCTCCTGTTTGAGCCGACGATAGACGTCTTCTGCCAGTGCGTTGGTGGTGTTCGGGGAATTCAAGGGCGTGGCTCCAGACTGCTCAGGTCAATGCTGACATGTGCAGCAACTACTTTCCAGCCGCCTTCCAGGCGTGCCCAGGTCTGCATTTGCCGCCCCAGACGCTGAGTCACGCCATCGTGAAATTCGGTGCTGACCGTGGCGAAGTCCTCTCCGAAGGTGCTCACCACCGTACGCAGCAACGTTCGGCCGGGTCCGATCGGCTGACACTGACGTCGATACTGCGCGATGGCGTCGGCGCCGTGCAGATTCTCGGCCACGCCATAGCGGACGGTCTGTTCCGAATGCCAGAAATACGCATCCAGCGTGGTCAGTTCATTGGCCAGCAGGGCGCGTTCGTAGTCAGTGAAGGCGTGGGTCACTTCGGCGACCACGTGGGGAAGGTTGATGTCCATCAGTGCGTACTCCTTGTAAGCAGCGCCTGTTGCAGGTCGGCAAGCGAGGCGACTCGTCCGACAATGGCACCTTGCGCGGTGATCATGTCCAGGGTGGCCTGTTTGAAGGCGGGAAAGTAGCTTTCGGTGGCGTCTTCGATCAGCAGGCAGCGATAACCCCGGTCGCAGGCTTCGCGCATGCTGGTCTGCACGCAGACTTCGGTGGTGACGCCGGCGAAGATCAGGTGCGTGATACCGGCATCGCTCAGCCGCCGATGAAGGTCGGTGGCGAAGAACATGCCCTTGCCCGGTTTGTCGATGATCCACTCGCCGGCCAGCGGCGTCAGGGCCTCGATGATCTGATTGCCGGGCTCGCCGCGAATCAGGATACGCCCCATCGGGCCGGGGTCGCCGATACGAAATCCCGGCGAGCCGTGTTCAATTTTGGCCGGCGGGCAATCGGACAGGTCCGGGTGGTGTGACTCGCGGGTATGAATCACGGCAAGACCCTGTTCGCGAGCCAGCGTCAGCAGGTTCTGCACGGCGGGCACGATGGCTTGCAGCAGCGTGACGTCGTTGCCCAGCGCGGCACCAAAGCCGCCGGGTTCAAGAAAATCACGCTGCATGTCGATAATCACCACCGCAGTGCGCGATGGCTCGAAAGTGAAGCGGTCGGGGTGCGCACTTAGACTGATCATGCCGACGCCTGCGAAGGCTGTTCGGCACCGGCCATGTGACGGCCCAGTTCGGTACGGTCAGCGGCCGCTGCACGGGTTTCAAAGACCAGCTCGCCGTCGTGAATGACCACGATCCGGTCGGCCAGGCTGAGCAGTTCGTCCAGGTCCTCGCTGAGCAGCAGCACCGCTGTGCCGCTGTTGCGGGCATCGATCAGGCGCTGATGGATAAGCGCCACACTGGCGAAATCCAGGCCGAACACCGGGTTGGCAACGACCAGCACGGCGACGTCACGGGGCAATTCGCGGGCCAGCACGGCGCGCTGCACGTTACCCCCGGACAAGGTGCCGATCGGCCGGTTCGGGTCGTTGGGCGAGACCTGAAACTGCTCGATCAACGTGCGCGCCTGTGCGTCTATCGCACGACGATCAAGGCGCCAGCCCTGACGGCACAAGGGCGGCTGGTCAAAGTTGCGCAGGGCCAGATTGTCAGCCACGCTGAAGCTGCCGATGCAGGCATTGCGCAAGGGTTCTTCGGGCAGACTGAACACGCGCAGACGCTGCATCTGCTCACGCCGTGCGTGGTAAGGCTGGCCGTCGACCCGTATCTGGCCGGCACTGAATGAGCGCTGACCGAGCAGCGCTTCGGTGAGTTCGCGCTGACCATTGCCGGAGATACCCGCGATCCCGACAATTTCCCCCGGGTACACCGCCAGAGACAGGTTTTTCACGGCCAGCGTCCCCTTGTCGCCCGGCACGTCCAGGCGTTCGACCTGCAACTGCGGCGCGCCGGGCGCCGATACCGGACGATCAGTGCTCACGCCACAGACCTGTGCTTCGCCCATCATCCAGGCGGCCATTTGCTGAGTGGTGGTGTCGGCCACGGCTGCCGTGCCGACCCAACGGCCTTTGCGCAGCACGGTAACGTCATCGGCGTAAGTGCTGACTTCGCGAAACTTGTGGGTGATCATCAGCACCGTGAGATCGCCACGGTGCGCCATCGCCTGCATCAGGCCCAGTACTTCATCGGCTTCCTGGGGCGTGAGCACCGAGGTAGGCTCGTCAAGAATGACCAGTCGCCGCTCCAGATACAGCTGTTTGAGAATCTCCAGCTTCTGTTTTTCCCCGGCGGCGAGGCTGCTCACCTGTCGGTGAATGTCGAGCCGGAACGGCATGCTCGCCATGAAGGCTTCCAGGCGTTCGTGCTCGCTGGCCCAGTTGATGCGCCACGGCAGATCACCCCGCGACAGCACCAGATTTTCGGCGACACTCAGGCCCGGCGCGACGGTGAAGTGTTGATACACCATGCCGATCTGCAAGTGATGAGAGTCGCGCGGGCTGTTGATCGTCTGCTCCCGGTTATCGACCAGAATGCTGCCTGATTGCAGCGGGCTGTAACCGATGATGCCTTTGACGAGTGTGCTCTTGCCGGCGCCGTTCTCACCGAGCAGGGCATGGACCGTCCCGGCGCGGACCTTGAATGACACCTCGTCCAGTGCGCAAAAACTGCCGAAAGACTTGCTGGCACCAATCGTTTCCAGGCTCGGGGCGCGCATGTTCAGGCTCCCCACAGGTCGCAAAGCATCGAGGAATGGCCCACCGCACCGAATACCCCGCCCTGCATCTTGACCATGCTCAGTGCTGCGGCATGGTTGGCGGGGTCGGTGGCGCCGCAGCAATCTTCGAGCAGCAGGCATTCAAAGCCACGGTCATTCGCTTCGCGCATTGTGGTGTGGACGCACACGTCCGTGGTAATGCCGGTCAGGATCAGGTTGTCGATGCCGCGTGTGCGCAGGATCAGCTCCAGGTCGGTTGCGCAGAACGAGCCTTTGCCGGGCTTGTCGATCACGATTTCGCCGGGCAGCGGTGCCAGCTCGTCGATGATTTCCCAGCCCGGTTCGCCACGTACCAGAATCTTCCCGCACGGGCCGGGATCGCCGATTCCGGCGCCGATGCGCTGCGAGCGCCAGCGTTTGTTGGCCGGCAGGTCACTGAGGTCCGGGCGATGGCCTTCGCGGGTGTGGATGATGGTGAAACCCAGCGGCCGCATCACGGCCAGCAAGGCCTTGATCGGCTGGATGGGCGCGCGGGTCAGCGCCAGGTCATAGCCCATGCTGTCCACGTAGCCACCGACGCCGCAGAAATCCGTCTGCATGTCGATCACGATCAATGCAGTGTTGTGCGCATGCAGTTGGCCGTTCCAGGGCCAGGGGTAGGGCGCCGAAGCAATATGATGTTCACTCATGGCGTGACTCCTTCCAGCTGCTGGGGACGGGTTTGAATTCGCGTTCGGGGGCGGCAAAACCGCAGGCGCTGCCGTCGGTGTGCGCCACGTCGTTCTCCCAGGGCAGACGGTACTGGCCTTTGGTCAGGTCGTGCATGTAGGTGTAAGGGCAATCGCGGGCGCCGCCCTTGACCGCCACATAACCGCGATGGCCGAACTGATAGACATTGTTTTCGACACCCCAATGCACCCGGGCCTCGCGGACCAGATCGGGGCGCAGTTCGCAGCAGACGATTTCGTCCGCCCGGCCACCCCCTTCGGCCATCACCGTGCCGTCGAAGTCGACAAACATGGCTTCGCCCATCGAATCGAACGTGCCGTCGGAGCCGCACATACAGACGCTCGCGGTTTGCATGAGGTTGGTGAACGCGTTGCTCTGATTGGTGATTTTCCACGCATGACGGATCGGTGCGGTGTAACCGGCGGTGCGCAGCATGATGTCGGCGCCTTTGTAGGCGCACTCGCGGGCCATTTCCGGAAACATGCCGTCGTGGCAGATGATCAGCGCCAGCGTGCTGCCGCGCGGGCCGTCGCAGACCGGTATGCCGAGATCGCCCGGCTCCCACGGTTCGACCGGCACCCACGGATGCAGCTTGCGGTAGTACAGGCGAATTTCGCCAAGGTCATTGACGATTAGGCCGCTGTTGAACGGGTTGCCGTGGGGGTTGGCCTCCATGATCGAGAAACAGCCCCAGATCCGGTGCTCCTTGCACGCCTCGCGCAGCGCCATGACTTCCGGCCCGTCGAGGCTGCACATGATCTCCGGCGCGGTGCTCATCGACAGGCCGTGCAGGGAGTATTCAGGAAACACGATCAGGTCCATGCCCGGATTGCTGCGCCGCGCCTTGGCCACCATGCCGACCACTTTCTGCGTCTGCGCCCACAACGCCTCGCGCGTGTGGGGATCGGGCAGCGCCAGTTGCGCCAGACCGATCACCACGCCGTTGGGCGACTTGTTCAAACCACCAAGACCACTGGCCATGTCATGCCTCCTCGAAAGATCAGTTCATCGCGTCAGGCTGAGTTCGCCGGGTGCGCCGTTCAGCGTGCGGCCACGGCGGCAGGTGGCGTACATCACCACCAGCGTCAGTGCATAAGGCGCGGCGGCAAACAGGTAATAGCCGGCGCTGATGCCCACGGCTTGCAAGGCCGGGCCGATGGCGCCAGCGGCACCGAACAGCAGCGACGCCCACAGGCACGCCAATGGCCGCCAGCGCGCAAAAATCACCAGTGCCACCGCCATCAGGCCCTGACCGCTGGACAACCCTTCGTTCCAGCTGCCGGGGTAGTAGAGCGACAGATAGGCCCCGCCAATGCCGGCCAGCCCGCCGCCGACGGCCGTGGCCAGAATGCGTACCTTGAGCGGGCGATAGCCCAGCGCCTGTGCGGTGTCGGCATGGTCGCCGACCAGCCGCAGCATCAGCCCCCAACGGGTGGTGCGCAGCCCCCAGTGCAGAACGAACGCCAGCGCAGCGCCGACAAAGAACAGCACATTGATGTTCAGCGCCGAACGCACGCGTTCCTCGTCGCTCCAGGCACCCAAGGCCAGCGACGGCAGCATGGGCGCTTGTGGCTGGATAAACGCTTTACCGAGAAAGAACGCCAGCCCGGTTCCGAGCAGAATCAGTGCGATGCCGAACGCAATGTCGTTGACCCGAGGCAGCGAGCAGGCCAGGCCGTGCAACAGGCCCAGCACAATTCCGACCCCGGCAGCAGCGCCGACGCCCAGCCAGGCCGAGCCGCTCAGGCACGCCACGGCATAGCCGGACATCGCCCCGGCCACCAGAATGCCTTCCAGCCCGAGGTTGATCCGGCCGCTTTTCTCGGTCAGGCACTCGCCCAGGCTGACGAACAGAAACGGCGTGCCGACACGGATTGCCCCGGCCAGCAGCGCGAGTAGAAAGGTGCCCAGGTCGATATCAGCCACGTTGTAGCGCTCCTTTATTCGCCTGCGTGTGCGGCGTCGTCAGCCTGATTTTCCAGGCTGCGATGCGCCCGCCGAGGGCTTCCCACAGCAGCAGGTTGGTGAACAGCAGCCCTTCCAGAATCAGTGTGGTCGCATCCGGCAGGCCAAGCCTGCGCTGCAGCAGTCCACCGCTGGCTTCCAGCCCTCCCAGCAAAATGGCGCAGACGATAATGGCCAGCGGATGATGACGAGCAGCGAAGGCGACCAGAATGCCGCTGGTGCCGTAGCCTGCAATCAGCGCAGCATTTGCGCTGCCTTGCACCGCCGTGACCTCGAACATGCCGGCCAGACCCGCCGCCGCGCCGCCCAACAGGCAACTGAGCAGAATCAGGCGGTCCACGGGCAAGCCGATCATCAATGCCGTGCGCACGTTGCCGCCGACCACCGCGAGCGCAAAGCCCTTGATGCTGTGGTGTACCAGCACATACGCCAGCAAACAGGCGACCACACCCGCCACCAGCCCCCAATGCACTTCAAAACCATCACTGAGGGTGCCGACCAGATAGGCATCGTCCAGCGGCGGAGTAGAGGGCTTGTTCAGGCTGGCCGGATCGCGCAGCGGGCCTTCCACCAGTTGTCGGAACAGCGCCAGAGCGATGTAGGAAAGCAGCAGGCTGCTGATCGTCTCGTTGACCCCACGGCGCTGGCGCATCAGGCCACTCAAGCCGATCCACAACGCACCCACGCTCATCGCCGCAAGTGCCATGCAGACCAGCATCAGCCCGGCAGGCAGATGTCCCAGCCACAACGGCATGACCGCCGCCGCCAGTCCGCCGAGTACCAGCGCGCCTTCGCCGCCGATGATGATCAGCCCGGCCCTTGCGGGCAGGGCGACGCAGAGCGCGGTCAGCATCAGCGGCGCTGCGCGTTGCAAGGTGTTTTCCAGCGCAAACCACGAACCGAACGCGCCTTCACCGACCAGTTGCAGCGCCTGCCAGGCGGGCTTGCCCTGAACCGCCAGAAACAGCCCGAACAGCACGCACGAGGAAAACACGGCCAGCAGCGTAGGCAGCCCCGGCAATAGCGCGCTGATAACGCGACGCAGGCGTGTGGATGGACTCATGAACGTTCCTCAGATCTGGCCAAGCACACCTTCGACCAGGTAATTCATGCTCTCCAGAGCGATGTCGGTCTGGGTGAGTGCTACGCCATCGGCAATCACCACGGACCCTTTGTTGTCCTTGAGCGGGCCTTTGAAGATCACGAACTGGCCCGCCAGCATTTGCGCCTTGATGGCGTCCGCCTGTTGTTTTGCGGGGGCGCTGACGGCCGGTCCGTAGGCAGACGTCTTGACGAAGCCTTCCTTGAGGCCGCCGCGCAGGAAATTGATCATCGGTGCGCCGCTCTGGGCCGCTGCGACGTGGGCGCGATAAGGGGTTTCCCAATTCCATTCGGCACCGGTCAGGTAGCCTTTGGGCGCCAGTGCAGCCTGGCTGGCGTGGTAGCCGCAGGTCATGACACCGCGTTTTTCAGCGGTTTCGACAATCACTTTGGGGCCATCGACGTGGCAGGTCAGTACGTCACAGCCTTGGTCGATCAAGCCGTTGGCCGCTTCGGCTTCCT
This sequence comes from Pseudomonas syringae, assembly GCF_002157375.1. Lineage (GTDB taxonomy): Bacteria > Pseudomonadota > Gammaproteobacteria > Pseudomonadales > Pseudomonadaceae > Aquipseudomonas > Aquipseudomonas syringae_T. The sequence continues at coordinate 174,880 of NZ_MTSA01000009.1, read as the reverse complement.
TGACCGGCAACGACCAGTCGCCAGTGAAAATCACCGTGGTGACGATGCTCGGGTCCACCGAGCGCGCGCCCATGGCGAAGGCATTGAGGTTGCGCAGCACCTGCGGCACCGGCTTGGCGGCCACAAAACCGAGCTTTTTGCTCTTGCTCATGTGCCCGGCAATCACGCCGTTCAGGTATTGAGCTTCGTCGATGTAACCGAAAAAGCTGCCCGCGTTCATCGGGTCGCGACCTTTCTGCCAGAGGCCGCCGCAGTGCGCGAAACGCACGTCCGGGTATTTTTTGGCGACCTTGACCACGTGCGGTTCGAAGTAGCCGAACGAGGTCGGGAAAATCAGCGTCGCGCCGTCCTGGCGGATCATGGCTTCCATGGTCTTCTGCACAGCCACGGTTTCCGGGACGTTTTCTTCCTCGATCACTTTGACGTTGGGCAGCGTCTTGATAATGGCGGCAGCCTGGGCGTGGGCCTGGTTATAACCGAAGTCGTCGCGAGCGCCGACGTAGATGAACCCGACCACCAGCGGTGCATCGGCTGAATAGGCGCGCCCGAAAGGCAGCGCCGCGCTCAGGCCGATAATGCCCGCCAACTTGATGAAACTGCGACGATCAACATTCGACATGGTGCTACCCCTGATCAATGAGCGGTGGAAGATGTTTGCGCGGCGCGGTAGGCACGCCAGCCTTTGAAATTCGTGATATCCAGCGCGCCTTCAAGGCCGCCCGGTTCGCAGATGAAGCCCTTGACCCACGCCCCGTCAGCCAGTTGCAGGGAACCGATGCCCAGCGGCGCAGGAATCGCGGCGACAAAGGCCCCGAACTGGCTCATCGGCATTTCCCAGACCTCGACCTCGATGCTCGCGCCTTCGGCTGCGACTCGCACCAGGCCCGGTTTTGGCGGAGAGGTGCCGGCCAGTGCATACAGGCGGTAATCCGCGCTGGTTGTGGTGGTGCGCAGCAGGCGGGCACTGCCTTCGAGCAGTTGCCAGTTGAGCGGCTGACCGACCAGGTGCGCGCCGACCACGGCCACCTGAACCGTCGGGCTGTTGTAGGGCAGGGGCGCCATCGCGATGGCTTCACTCTGGTCTGCCTTGCCAAACCGTGATTGCCAGCCTGCGGCGATTTCTGCCAGACGCTGATCGGCACCCGCTGGCCCGATCAAGGTGATGCCCGCAGGCAAGCCGTCAGCGCGCGCGGTTGCCGGCATGGCGATGGCGCACATGTTCATCAGGTTGACGAAGTTGGTGTAGTAGCCGAGGTGTGAATTGAGTTCGACCGGGTTTTTCAGCACCGCGTCGATGGTCGGCATGCACGGTGCGGTCGGCACCACCAGTGCGTCGACATCGGCCAGTAACTGCTCGGCGGCCCGCGTCAGGTCGGCCAGACGATAGCGGGCGTTGAATGTGTCGACGGCATCGAAGGACGCAGCGCTTTGCAGGATGCCGCGTACCACCGGGTGGACATCAGCGGCGTTCTGGGTAAAGAACCTGCCGACCGCTGCCCGGCGTTCAGCCACCCACGGGCCTTGATAAAGCAGGGCCGCCGCTTCGGCGAAAACGTCAAAGTCGATCTCTTTGATGGTCAGCAACGGGTCGTCATGCAGGGCTGCCAGCGCTTTTGAATACGCCGCCTGCGCCTGAGTATCGCCAAAAAACTCACACTGCCGGGCAACCGCCACACGCCTGGTCCGGCGCTGCACCGGCAAGGCTTGCACGGCCACGCTGCCCGGATCCAGCGGATCGCAGACGGCAATGACCTGCGCCACCTGCCAGGCTTGCATCACGTCCGTGGCAAAGATCGACGGGCAGTCCAGCGTGCGGCAGGCGGGCACGACACCGCGACTGCTGAACAGGCCCAGGCTGGGCTTGAGCCCGACGATGCCATTGAAGCCTGCGGGCACTCGCCCCGACCCTGCGGTGTCGGTGCCCAGTGCAAAACTGACGTAGCCGCGCGCCACCGCCACCGCCGACCCCGAGCTGGAACCGCCGCTCACATAGGCCGGATCATGAGCGTTGCGCACCGCACCGTAAGGCGAGCGAACGCCTACCAGGCCTGTCGCGAACTGATCGAGGTTGGTCTTGCCGATCAGAATCGCGCCGCTGTCGAGCAACCGCTCTACAACATGAGCGCTTTCCTTGGCGACATAGGCGAAGGCCGGGCATGCCGCCGTGGTTGGCAGCCCTGCCACGTCGAAATTGTCCTTGACCGCAAACGGCACGCCGAACAGCGGGAGCCGTTCGTAAACCGCGTCGCCCAATGCATCGGCCATACGTTCCAGCGCTGCCGCCCTGTCAAAAAGGTCCGCAGCAGGCACACGATAAATCCAGACTTCCGGGCGATCATCTGCATCAATGTGCGCCGTCAGGGTTTGCACAAGCGTTGCCAAGGTCGTTGTGCCCGAGCGTAACGCTGACTGAAGCTCAGAAATATCGAGTGCGATCATGGTGGTGTTCATTCATGTATACAAGATGAAAAACACATTTGCACGTAATGGGCCAAGGTTGGCTAAACGTTGATTCAAGAGGGGTGAAGAGCGCTTGGGCAACTGTGCTTGGCACTTTTATGCGTCATCGTTGCGCCTGAAAGCATCACGCTGCCCAACGATGGGTCACAGGTTTAACCGGCGCAGGGGTGAGTCTGTTTCACCTGCTTTTTCAGCAGGCTCAGAACAAAATGCGAAATATGCAGTCTTTTTGATACCCGGTTCAGCCAACGTTGAGGTTGTGCAATGAGTATGATCGATTGTCCCGAATGCTCTGCCCGTATTTCCGACAAGGCTTATGCCTGCCCTCATTGTGGCAACCCGTTCCGTGAGCCCGAATCTCGTTTCCGGCTGACAGAGAAAAACGTCGGTCAGATAGCCGGTGCGACCGGTGTCTGGCTGACCGCGCCCTGGATAGCACGCATGGTGTTTGGCGTGGTGGCCGTGGTGGCAATAGCGGCGGTGTTCATCCTGCGTTGATTCGGTGCCGTTGATTAAGCGTCGTAGAGCAATATTCTGGCGCGATCAGGTTGATGGTCGCGCCAGACGTTATCTCAGCCCTCGCAAAACCTGATCCGGTTGCCGAAAGGATCACAGACTTCCAGCACCTTGCCCCAGCCCTGCTGAACAATGTCCGGGCGCGCATACCCGTACTGCTTGCCAATCAGCTCATCGCGCAGCTGTTCGATGTTTTGGGTCGGTACGAACACCGCCGCACCCGGGCAGGCATCGCCGTGATGTTCGGAAAGATGCAAATGCAGCCCGTTGCGGCTGATGCTCAGGTACAGCGGCAGGTCGGCCTCGAAACGATGTTCGAATTCGACACTGAAACCGAGAAAGTCGAGGTAGAACTCACGCGCTTTGCGCTCATCGAACATCCGCAGGATCGGGATGGCACTGTTGAACGTGACACCGGCTTGCTCGGTTACAGACATGTCTATTCCTTTAGTGGGTCAGTGCTGGTCAAAGCTCTTTCTTCAAGTGTTTCTCGATCTGTTCAAGCGACTTCCCTTTGGTTTCCGGAAGGCACAGGAACACGAAGATCAGCGAGCCGACGTTGATGGCCGCGAAGATAAAGAACGTCGGGTTGCCGATAGTATCGACTGCAATCGGGAAGGTAAACGCCACCGATGCGTTGAACAGCCACTGCATCGATACCGCTGTGCCCGTCAGCAATCCACGCACCTGCATCGGGAACAGCTCTGACATCAGCAGCCAGTACACCGGGGAAATGCACATCTGCATGAACAGCAGAAACACCAGAATGCAAGCGAGGGCCGTGTAGCTCTGAGTCAGGTTCTGCGGCATGAATTGCAACACGCAACCCAGCGCTGCCTGCATCAGGATCACGATCACCAGGCCGGTCATCAACAAGTGCCGACGCCCGTAACGGCCAATGGCCCAGATCCCCAACAAGGTCGCAATGACCGAGACCACGCCGTTGCCGATGGTGGCGGTCAGTGCGGCGTTGGTGCCCATCCCGGTGTTCTTGAGGATGATCGGGGTGTAATACATGAACGCGTTCACACCCGTTAACTGCGCGGTGAAGCCCAGGCCTATGCCGATCAGCAACAACTTGATGACCCAACGCTGGCGCAGCAGTTCTCTTGCTTTTGGACGGTTGCGAGCCTGTTCGTCCTGAGCTTTCATCTCGTCCACTTCGCGCTGCGCGTCTTCCTTGTTGGTGCGCAACTGCCCCAGCACTTCCTGCGCTTCGTCAAAACGTCCCTTGGACGCCAGCCAGCGTGGCGAAGGCGGTACGAAGAATGTGCCGACCAGTAGCAGCACGCCCGGCACCATCGCAATGGCCAGCATGTAGCGCCAGATACCCGGTGTGTGCAGCAACGCCGCCATGACCGCGCTGAGCACGTAGGCGAGCAACTGGCCGCTGACGATCATCAGTTCGTTGCGGCTGACCAGCCGCGCACGACGCGATGGCCCGGCGATTTCGGCGATGAACACCGGCACCGTTGCCGAGCCGCCGCCCACTGCGATACCCAGCAGGAAGCGCGCAGCGACCATGAACGGGATGGAGGGCGCGATGGCGGTGCCCAGCGCACCGGCGATGAACAGCACCGACAGCAGACGCAGCGTCAGACGTCGCCCGAAACGGTCCGAGATGTAGCCGCTGGCAAGTGAGCCAAATGCCGCGCCGACGATCAGCGAAGCGGTGACCATCCCTTCGCTGTAGGCATCCAGACCCAGCCCGCCCTGATCGACAGGCAGCGTCATGAAGGGCAGGGCACCCGCAATGATGCCGGTGTCGTAACCGAACGCGAGCGCGCCCATGGTTGCCACCAGCACGGAGATGAAAATGAGCCTGTTGGGTGAGATGTTTTGCCGACCTTGTAGATCAGCCGCTGATGATGAAGTGCTACCTGAAGACATGAATCTGAAGTCCTTCGCTTGAAACCAGCGTCGCGCCAGTACATAGATGTCAGGCTTAGGGCGATGTCTGCCGTGCTAGTTCCCTGCAAACACGGTTGGATAAAGAATCGTGATGAGTTCAGCGCTGCGCGCTGTCCAACGGTTTGACGTCATATGCCGCACCGGCATGCCTTGAACATTTCGCAAAGGGTCAGAAAATAATGAATCTGGACGAGCACTATCGCGCTTATATCGCATGCCTGAACGACCGTCGCTGGCATGACCTGGGCCACTTCGTTGACGACGATGTGCGTTACAACGGTGAAAAGATCAGTGTGTGCGGCTACCGGAAGATGCTGGAAGCCGATGTCAGCCTCATTCCCGACCTGCGTTTTGTCATTGACCTGCTGGTCGTTGATGCCTCGCACGTGGCTGCCCGGCTGGTGTTCAACTGCTCGCCACAAGGCCGCTTTCTGGGGCTTGAGGCAGACGGGCGGCGCATCACCTTTTCAGAAAATGTGTTGTACACGTTTTGCGACGGCAGGATCAGCGACGTCTGGTCGATCATTGACAAGGCCGCAGTGGAGCGCGAACTTCGTGGAGAGTCAGCGCCAGCCCCCGGTGACAGAAGCGTCTGAAGTTATCCATCGGTGAAGGGCAAAAGGTCTCCAACGGTCTGCGCCAGATGGCCTCTGCCAGCATCCAACTTCATTTCAGGGCACTCCCTGACGGTGCAGTAGTCTTTTCTAGACACCTACTCTCATCCAGCGGAGCCCCGACATGATCATTGTTCATCACCTCAACAACTCACGTTCGCAACGTATTCTCTGGCTTCTTGAGGAGCTTGGTCTGCCCTACGAGATCAAGCGCTACGAGCGCGACCCGAAAACCAACCTCGCGCCCCCTGAACTCAAGGCCATCCATCCGCTGGGCAAATCGCCGGTGATCGAAGACGGCCCCCATGTAGTGATCGAGTCCGGTGCCATCGTCGATTACCTGATTCGCCGTCATGGCGGCGGACGCCTGCAACCGGAGCCGACCAGCGCCACGTACGACGAGTACGTGCAATGGCTGCACTTCGCCGAAGGCTCGGCCATCCTGCCGCTGATGCTCAACCTGTACGTGGGACGTCTGGGGGATGCCGGTGCGCCGCTTCACCCTCGTATCCAGTCGGAGCTGGCCAATTACCTGGGTTACCTGAACAAATCGTTGGGGCTGACACCGTACCTGTTGGGCGACGCGTTGAGTGGTGCGGATGTCCAGATGAGCTTCATTGGCGAATTCGCCAACGCTCAGGGGATGCTGCAGCCCTACCCGCATGTGGTTGCATGGGTAAAACGCCTGCAGGACAGACCCGCCTACCGCAAGGCACTCGAGCAGGGCGGTGAATATGCGTTTGCCAAGTAAGCTGGCGAGCCGGCCCTGAAGAAGGCTTCTGAGGCGGGCCTGTTGAGGCGTCAACAGTGCCTGCCCCGGTTATTCAGTTACTTAAAGAGAAAACACGTGTCAGGCAGGTGCGCCAGGAACGTGACCGTTCATGACGCCGAACCGCTGCGATCACTTCTCGGCAGCAATAATCGAATCCTGACCGGGTTCATCCGCCAGCTTGAGGCGGTCTGCTTTGCTGATGTACCTGGGCTTGCTCTGCGGTGCCAGTTTGGCGCTGGCCTTCTTGGCATGAGCTTTTAACAGCTGTTGTATTTTTTTGCGGCGATTCATGGTCGTCTACTCGGCGTGCAGGTTCCGGGATGATATCAGTTCGAATATCCGATTATCTGACCTGGCTGGCTCTGACAGCCCTGCATGTGTGGGCATCCGGCGATGTTCCTTCCCACACTCACTCTTACGCATTGTGGACCAGAATATTCAGGCCTTCCGCTGCGTCCGGAGACCGGAAATAACCTGTGATCAGCCTGAATTCGGCGTCGGTGGCTGAAAAGTCATGCTCGGCGTTGTGGTTGCGGGCGTGCAGTCTGGCCAGGCAGATGTCGTCTTCTACGTCAAGAAAGTGCAGGCAATGCGCCGTCCCCGATTCCTCCGCCAGCGTGCGGAGCCACTGGCGGTCTGCATGCGTATTGGCAGGAAAATCCAGAACCACCGTAACGCCTGATTGCAGAAGGCTGACAACCAAAGGGCCAACGACATCGCGAATCCGGTGTGCAAACCGGACGTAGTCGGCCACTGACGTGATGTCGTCAGGGTAAAGCCTTGAGAGCCAATAATCTTCGCTCAGCAGGATGGCTGAATATTCAGTGGCAAGTGTTTTGGCGAGCGTCGATTTGCCTGAGGCAATCTTGCCGCACATCAAGTGAAGTGTCGGTGCAGTCATGAAGACAACTCCTTTGTCGAGCAGTGAAATGCGTTCCTGCAATCAGTAACGCCCGTCAATCCTGCAACAGTGGCAACGTCACCAGAAACTCGCTGCCCATCCCGTTGCCTGCACTGATGGCGATAACTTTGCCGCCGTGTGCTTCGACCAGTTCGCGAACCACGGTCAAGCCGATGCCCAGGCCGGTGCCATTAAAGCCTATGGCGTGTTCGTCCTGAACATAAGGGTTGAAAATGTAGGGCAGCACAGTGGGTGAAATACCGATGCCGTTGTCGGAGATGCTGAGGTTCAACAGGCCCGCCTCAACGCTGGCAGACAGTTTGATCGTGCCGTTGACCGGTGTGTATTTGGCTGCATTTGCCAACAGATTATGAAGAATCTGTGCGAGGCGCACCGGGTCTCCATTCAGCATCAGCGGGCCGTCAATCAGATGGGTCTCGAAGTGCTGTTTTTTCGCCGTGATAACCGGGCCGCACACCTCGATGGCTTCTTTCAGAACCGGCGTCATGTCGAGAACATGGCAATCAATTCGTAATTTGCCGGTGCTGGCGCGGGAGACGTCGAGAAGGTCGTCGACCAGTTGGGATATGTGTCGAACCTGATGCTCGATCAGCTCACGCATCCGCGGCAGCTCTTCGCTGGGCAGCCGGACCATTCGCTCGGCGATCATGCTGATGGGCGTCAAGGGGTTGCGCAATTCATGGGCGACCATCGCCAGTACGCTTTTCTGTTTAATCAGCGCCTGCTCTGCATTGGCCTGAAGGTCTTGGGCGCTCAGCGCGGCCATGACCAGTTGCGCATTGGCTTCGCGAAGCTCGTCATACAGGCGCTGCTCCTTCAGACAAGGAGAGCCTGCCGCGTTTGATTGCGCCAGTAGCACCGCCATCACCAATTGCTGATTGGCCTCGATCACGTGCTCGACCTGCCGGGTATCCACCAGCCGATCGCTGGCATCGCTCAACTGGTTTTGCAGTGCAGCCAGCACGGCACGCGCTTCGACGGTTTTCTGGCCAAGCAGGAAGAGTTCGTGAGCAGCACTGGCTATCTCGCGTTCGTTCTTGCCATCGGCGTCGCTCACAAGTCTGACTCAATCATTTGTATCCCCGGTCAGTGCCGCTCCTGAATGCTGTCTGGTAGGACGGCCACCCAGCAGGCCTTCCTGATTCGACAGCCGTTCACCAAGGTGTATGCCGTCTTCATCGATGACGTACTGGCGAAGCTCGTTGGAGTGCGCGCTGGCCCTGATCTTCACGACGGCCATGATGCGTAGCAGGCGGCTGTCTACCTCGATGTAGCGCTGAACAATGATCGCGTCGGTGAGAAACGCCGTGCCGTAAGGGCTGAAGCGCAGGTCGGTATAACGGTCTTCCAGTTCCGAGGTGAGCAGCACGCTGACCCCGACGCTGGTCAGCGCGGTGACCATGCGTGACAGCGACTCGCGAAAGTCGTCACGGAAGGTCGGTGCCAGCGCGAGTTCGAATCCGGACAGCGAGTCAATGACCACACGGGTGGCTTTCAACCGGGTGATCTCACTCAGGATCAGCTGCACGATCTCGTCAATGGACAGGTCCGGCGCACGGTTGTCTACCAGGCCGACCTGTCCTTCCTGGATCAGGCTCGCGAGGGCGGTGTTCTGAAAATGATTGGGACGCTGTTCGAACACCGCGATAACGCCGGTCTCGCCATTGCGCGCGCCTTCAGCGAGAAAACTGGCGGCCAGAATGCTTTTCCCCGAACCTGACGGCCCGGCCACCAGCAGCGAATACCCGCGAGGCAGGCCTCCGCCGAGCATCTCATCCAGCCGCGGTACGCCCATTTTCAGGCGTTTGACCGGAAATTCAGGCGCTGCTTCAACCGCATCAAGCCTGGCCGGCGCGAACACAGTGATACCGGCGTTTGCGATGCGGAACGTATGCAGACCGGGCAGCGTTGGCTGGCCGCGCATCTTCATGATTTCCATCTTGCGCACCATCGAGTTGCGCTGAACGCTCTGACGAAGCCAGATCAAGCCATCGGCGACCGTGAAAATCGGATTGGTGTCGGTTTCATTGAAGTATTCACCGATCAGGAAGGTCGTTGCCTGCCAAGTGGTCATCAGCATGCCCAGCTGCTGGACGAACTGTGGCAGGTTGTTGTTCGGGTTGTGCTGCGTCTGGCTGGCCAGCACCACGGAGCGAAACGAGTCGACAAACACCAGCGCCGGGGAGTGGGTCTCCACCTCGCTGACAATGCGCCGTAACACTTCATCGAGGTCACCGGCCAGGGTGTCATCGGCCAGATTGACGTAGCGAATCGACTGATTGATCGCTGCGCTGTCGAAAAAATCGAATTGCTGCTGGTAGCGAAGCATCTTCAGCGGCGGTTCGCCTAGCACGGTGAAGAACAGCGCCGGGCGTTCGGGCGTCGCCAGGGCAAACATCATCTGGTGGGCCAGTGTGGTTTTGCCACAACCAGGCGGACCGGCGATCAGGTTGAACGAAAACTCCGGCAAGCCACCGCCCAGGACCTCGTCCAGTCCTGGCACACCGGTGGCCAAGCGGTTGATAGTCACTTTGGTGCTCATGGCGAATTTTCCTGCAAAGGGGTGTCGCTCAGGGCGGGCGCCCATACGCTACTCAGCAAACGTGCGGTGAGCGACGGCCCGATCAGCGTGGTCAGAAGCTCGTAAAGGGTGGTCAGCAGCGTTTCTCCGAAAAACAGCATGTCGGTTTTGCTCTGCTCGACAAGGATCGCTTCGAGTGCTTTGAAGTCCATCGGGAACTGCACGGTGTCGTAGGTGCCAGCCAGGCGCTGATGCGCACCGATGCAAAGATGGAAACTGCGACGATAGAGGGCGGCAACCCCTTGCTGGCCAATGATAGGCGTCAGGGCTGCGTCGATATCCTGCAACACCGAGACGATGGTCTCGGCAGCTTTTGCAGCGTCAGCGGTGGGACCCATACGTAGCGCCAGAGAGGCTACGATGTGGCGGCTCTCTTCGCTTTGCAAGGACATGGCTGACTAATTAGGTGGTGGGTAATCCTTGATGGTACACCCTATGACCGCCGATAGAGTGCCCTTCGACGGAAAGGGTTGGTCAGGGGCTGAATTCTGACGACCACCACCTCGGCAGCTGGCGCTTGAAATTGCATAAGCACTGCGCGGTTCAATCCGAGTGCGCAACAATCATCCTGCTGACGGCGCGGGCAACGTCCTGCTGCGCCTGTCGGGTTTGCCATCCCGGTAACTGATCGAACATGTGTGGCACTCCGGGGTAAACGTGCAGTTCCACGTGTACCCCGGAGCGCGACAGTGTCAGCCCGAACGCCAGGTCTTCTTCCAGAAACAGATCCAGCGCGCCGACGCAGATAAACGCAGAAGGCAGACCCCTTAAATCGCTGGCCAGTGCAGGGGAGAACAGCGTGGCCCGATCATCATCCAGCGCGTAGTCACTGCGCAGGCAGTCCCAGCAAAACCGGTTGGCCTGACGCGACCAACTGACGGTGCCGGTGGTCGGGTTGGAGGGCGGCGCATCGGTCGAACCGGTTCTGTGATCCAGCATCGGATAGATCAGAACCAGCCCTGCAGCTTGATGAACCGCGTTGTCTCTTGCCCGCATGGCTAACGCCGCCGCCAGCCCGCCGCCGGCGCTGTGGCCCATGATCACCACATTGCGGATGTCCATACCCAGCGTGTGACCCGTCTGGAAAATCCACTCCAGAGCCGCATGGCAGTCCTCGAGCGGAATCGGGAATGCATGCTCGGGCGCGAGCCGGTAATCGACGGCGACGATGATTGCGTTCAGCTCGATGGCCAGTTCTGCCAGGTAATCATCGGCCATTTCCGGTCTGCCGAGCACAAAGCCGCCCCCGTGGATGTACAGGATGACCGGCAGCTTCTTCTGATCAGACGGCGGGTCAGGCCGGTAAAGGCATAGCCTGACGCGGCTGGCCGGTTCGTCTGTGGTCCAGTGTTGTTCGCCCCTTGAGGCCGCCGCCGATGTCCAGGTGGAACTGACGCGGGCCCTGATCTCGTGGAGGGTGTGCAGCGTCCAGTGGCTGGAAGGCTCGTCCAGGAACGAGCGATAGGCCGGGTCCAGCAATTCATGTGCGTCCAAGGGTAACTCCCGATGCGCAGGGACAATTGTCGCTGCGCAGTTCAGTGCCTAAAGCCAGGCCTTGATTTGCGCGCAGACCGCCGGTGTGGAAATGCCGTAACGATCATGCAGTGTAGGCAGCGCGCCGGCATCGAGAAAGGCGTCCGGCAGGGCGATCTGCCTGAAGGTCGGTGTGACGCCATTGCGCAGCAGCACCGTCGCCACGGCTTCGCCCAGCCCGCCGATGACCGAATGGTTTTCAGCGGTGACCACCAGCCGGCCCGGTTTTCGGGCTTCGGCCAGAAGGGTCTGCTCGTCCAGCGGCTTGATGGTCGGCACATGCAGCACTGCCACATCAACACCGTCGGCCTGAAGTGCCTTGGCGGCTTCCAGTGCGCGCATGGTCATCAGGCCGGTGGAAATGATCAGCACGTCGTTGCCGGTGCGCAAGGTTTTGGCTTTGCCGATCTCGAACGTGTAACCGTATTCGTCCAGCACCAGCGGTACGTTGCCGCGCAGCAAACGCATGTACACCGGGCCTTGATGCGCGGCAATCGCGGGCACGGCCTGTTCGATTTCCAGCGCATCGCAAGGGTCGACAATCATCAGGTTGGGCATGGCCCGGAAGATCGCCAGGTCGTCGGTCGCCTGGTGGCTGGGGCCGTAACCGGTGGTCAGCCCTGGCAGGCCGCAGACGATCTTGACGTTGAGGTTGTCTTCGGCAATTGCCATACAGATGAAGTCATAGGCGCGTCGCGACGCGAACACCGCATACGTGGTCGCGAACGGCACAAAGCCTTCCCGGGCCATGCCAGCTGCCGCGCTCATCAACAACTGCTCGGCCATGCCCATCTGGTAAAAGCGTTCAGGGTGCGCTTTGGCGAAGATGTGCAAGTCGGTGTATTTCGACAGGTCAGCCGACAGCCCGACGATGTCCTGGCGTTGCTCTGCCAATGCAGCCAGTGCATGGCCGAACGGCGCAGCGCGAGTGGCCTGGCCTTCGGACGCGATGGACGCAATCATCGCCGAGGTCGTCAGTTTTTTCTTCACGGCGCCCGAAGCAGGCGCCGAAGGGTGATTGGCGGAACTCATACGGTTTTCCCCTCGTCGAGGTTGTTCAGCGCGATGTCCCATTCATGCTCGTCGACGCGGATAAAGTGGGTCTTTTCACGGGTTTCCAGAAACGCCACGCCCTTGCCCATTTTCGTGTCGCAAATGATCACCCTGGGCTGTGCGCCGTCGTGTTGGCGAGCGGCGTCGAAGGCCGCGACCAATGCGTTCAGGTCGTTGCCGTCGACCCGCTGGGTGAACCAGCCAAATGCCTGCCAGCGATCCACGATCGGTTCAAACGCCAGCACCTCACTGGAGTGGCCATCGGCCTGCTGATTGTTCACGTCGATGATCGCGATCAGGTTATCCAGCTTCCAGTGAGAGGCCGACATGGCCGCTTCCCAGGTAGAGCCTTCGTTCAATTCTCCATCGGACAGCAGGTTGTAGACGAAGGCGCTGGAGGCCTTGCGTTTCAAGCCCAGGCACGCGCCGACCGCTATGCCCAGCCCATGACCCAGCGAGCCACCGGTAATTTCCATGCCGGGGGTGTAAGTCGCCATGCCTGACATGGGCAGACGGCTGTCATCCGAGCCGTAGGTTTCCAGCTCATCGAGCGGGATGATGTCGGCTTCGATCAGCGCCGCGTACAACGCAATGGCGTAATGGCCGATAGAAAGGTAAAACCGGTCGCGCTGTTCCCACTCAGGGTTTTCCGGCTTGTAGGTCATGGCGTGGAAGTAGGACACCGCGAGCAGATCGGCCGCGCCCAATGCCTGCCCGACATACCCCTGGCCCTGAACCTGGCCCATGCGCAAGGCGTGTCGACGGATGTTGTGAGCACGCTGCGCCAGTGAGGTGGAAGGTGCAGATAACGTAGTGGCTGTCATGGTGATGACTCCGTTGATTCAACGATTGACCGAGGCGGCCGGGATGCGCAGTACCAGAAAGGCGCCGACGAACAGCACCCCGGTGATCAGGTACATGCCAATGGCGCTGGAGCCGGTCAGGGTGGTGATCCAGCCGATCAGGTAAGGCGAGCAGAAGCCCGCGAGATTGGCGAAGCTGTTGATCCCGGCGATTCCGGCGGCGGCAGAAACGCCCCCCAGCAGGGTGGTGGGCAGCATCCAGAACATCGAGGACGCAGACAGGATGCCCGCCGCCGCGAGGCACAGGCTCAGCACGGACAGCAGCAGGTTGCCGCCGAACAACGCCGCAAGGCTCAGGCCCAGAGCACCGGCGATCATCGGGCCGACCAGGTGCCATCTGCGTTCGCGGTGTTTGTCGCCGCTGCGGCCCATCAACAGCATGACGACGATTGCGCACAGGTAGGGAAGGCTGGTCATCAGGCCGATGTGCAGCGGGTCGGAGACGCCCGCATTACGAATCAGCGTCGGCAGCCAGAAGGTGATCGCGTACTGGCCCATCACCACGCAGAAGTAGATGCACGCCAGCAACCAAAGCCGACGGTCACGGATGAACGCACCGATCGAGGCGTGTACAACCTTCTGGCTGTTGTCTTCTTCCAGCTCCTTGTTGACCAGCGCTTTTTCATCTTCCGAAAGCCAGGTCGCCTGATGCACGCCATCTTTCAGGTAGCTCAGCACCAGCAACCCGACGATCACGGTGGGAATGGCTTCGAGGACGAACATCCATTGCCAGCCGGCCCAGCCATGAACACCGGCAAAGCGGGTCATGATGTAGCCTGACAGCGGACCGCCGATCATGCCGGACAGCGGGATGGCGATGAACCACAGCACGGTCATGCGCGCGCGGCGATAGGAGGGGAACCAATACGTCAGGTACAGCAGCAGACCTGGCGCCAGACCGGCCTCGGCAACCCCGAGCAGAAAGCGCAATGCGTAGAACTGCCAGGCGGTTTCTACGAAGGCGAAAAGGGCGGAAATGATGCCCCAGGAGATCATGATGCGGGCGATCCAGCGTCGTGCGCCGACGCGGTGAAGGATCAGGTTGCTGGGCACTTCACAGAGGAAATAGCCGATGAAAAACATCCCGGCGCCCAGGCCGTAGACGGTCTCGCTGAACGACAGGTCGCTCATCATCTGCAGCTTGGCAAAGCCGACGTTGACGCGGTCCAGGTACGCGCACAGATAGCACAGCATCAGGAACGGCATCAGGCGCCAGGCGGTTTTGCGGTAGGCATTGGCACGCGCGGTCGAGACCGCGTCGAGAGTCATGGTGGTGATCATGATGGTCTGATCTCTTGTTTTTATAGACCGCCAGACCACTGCCTGGCGGACCTTCGATCCAGAACAAACACGGGCCGTTTGCCGACCCGCCCACGCGGGGTCAGTGAATCAGCATGCCGCCGTTCACATCCAGCGTGACACCGGTGAGATAAGACGAAAGGTCACTGGCCAGGAACAGCGCGGCGTTGGCCACATCCTGTGCTGCGCCCAGCCGACCCAGCGGAATGCCGTCAATGATCGCGTGGCGCCGCTCATCCTGCATCAGGCCACCGGTGATATCGGTGTGGATCAAGCCGGGCGCGATAGCATTGACACGCACCTGATCCGGGCCGAATTCACGCGCCATCGCCTTGCCCAGGCCCAGCACGCCGGCTTTTGCCGCGCTGTAGTGAGGGCCGCCGAAAATACCGCCGCCGCGTTGGGCGGAAACCGAGGACATGCACACGATACTGCCGCTGGATTGAGCGCGCATGGTCGGGATCACCGCTTGCGACATGAGCAAGGTGCCGCGCAGGCTGACGTCGAGCACTTTGTCGTAATCGGACGGACGAATGTCCAGGGTCTTGATGGGCTGGGTGATGCCCGCGTTATTGACCAGAATATCAATGCGGCCAAAGTGCCCGATGACCTTGGCGACAGCTTCTTGAACCTGTTTTTCATCGGCGACGTTGGCCGCCAGGCCCAGATGACCTTCGCCCAGTGCAGCGGCGGCGTCGCGCGCGGCGGCCTCGTCCAGATCAATAATCACCACTCGCGCACCGTGCTGAGCGAATGTGACTGCCGTCGCCCGGCCGATGCCGCGCTCTGAAGCGGCGCCGGTGATGATTGCGATTTTGCCTTGAAGCAGCATGAGGGATTCCTCTGATTATTTTTATGGGGTCGATTCATGTGATCGATGATTCAGAGTGTTCCCGTCGCAGGGCCTGAGCAATGCCGCAAAAATCACTGGGTGCTGAAAAAAATTCACCTCTCGTCAAGTGCTCAGGCGAATGGTTGAATGCACAAAACCCTGTTGAATGGACCCATCGGAGCTTTCATGCGGCTTGATGACGACGCCCCCCAGAGCCTGCCACCGCTGAAAGCGCTTCAGGCCTTCGAGCAGACGGCCCGCTTCGGCAATCTTGCCAGAGCCGCCGAAGTGCTGAACCTGACCCCATCCGCTGTCAGCCATCAATTGGCCAGGCTGGAGGCGTTGATTGGCCGACAGTTGTTTGTCCGCGCCGCGCGCGGGGTCACGTTGACGCCGGTCGGCGAACAGTATCTGAAAGATGTCTCTGGGCTGCTGCACAGCCTGGCGGTTGCCACCGAGCGTGCGGCCAGCGATGTCAGCCTCGATTGCCTGCGCCTGCATTCCGCACCCAGTTTCGGGCTGCTCTGGCTGATGCCGAGGCTGGAGGCGTTTCGGGTGACTCACCCGGATATTCAGATCAACCTGTCGTGTTCGTATGAGTCGCTGCATTTCAGTCGCGACAAGATCGACGTTGATATCAGGCACGGGAGGCCGAACTGGCCGAGCTACGAAGTTCGCACCCTGCGTGACGAGCAATTCGCCGTGCTGGCGTCACCGACGTTGCTGGCACGCTCTGCGGTCAACACCGCCGCAGACCTGCTCGACGGTGAGTTGATTCTCTCCGAGGCCACCCTGTTGAAATGGCCCGAATGGTTCGCCCGACACGGCCTGTCGCGCCCGGAGAACCCTTACGCGCTGAGTTTTGACCGCTCGTACATGACGCTGGAAGCGGCCAGCCACGGTCTGGGATTTGCGCTGGAAAGTACCTTGCTGGCGCAAAAATACCTCGTCAGTGGCGAGCTGGTCGAAGTGGCCCCCGAAAAACTGACCGCCCCGGTCGCGGCGCATCACCTGGTGTTCCCCAAGGCCCATTCAACGTTCCCCAGGGTCAGGCGTTTTCTCGAATGGATGGAGGGTGAGCTGGGGCAGGGGTTTGTGTTTTGACGCTCATCAAACCGCCATTAGATAGCCAGTCGATGGGTCCGCCACAGGCCACTGTCCTGGCTTTGCCGAGCCACCGCCGTCGCCTGTTTTTCCGGTGCATCGAACATCGAATGCAGGTTCTTTTCGATGGTGTTGCACAGGTCTTCCATGCGAATCCGGTGCTGGCTGTTGCCGAACGGCGCTTGCAGGTCGGTGCCGATACGGTCCATCGCCAGCAGCATACAGCCGACGACTGTCGAGATCGCCGGGGTGAACCAGCCCAGGGTCGTCACCATGCTCAGCGGCATGATGATGCAGAACAGCGTGCTGAACAGCCTTGGAAAGTAAACGTAGGGGTAAGGCAGCGGGGTATTGGCAATTCGCTCCATGCCGCCCTGGCAATTGGACAGCTCGACCATGGTCGACTCCAGTCTGGCCAACCGGATGCTGTCGATGCGTCCGGCGGCAAACTCCTGCGAAATGATCGCGGCTGAGCCATTCAGAATGTCGTTGGGGAAGTTGTTGCTGTGCGAAGCGCTCTGAATCTCTTCAAGCGACAGCAGGCCATTCAGTTTCGCGGTGCCGACGTTGCCTTTCAGGTGCGCGCGCAATGCTCGCAAGTAGGCCACGTGACGCTTGAACAGCACGGCTTTGATCGGGTTGTCGCAGTCGTTGCGCTCGCGATCGATCAAGGTCAACACCTGACGGCCGAAGCTGCGCGAACTGTTGACCATCGCGCCCCACAAGGTGCGCGCCTCCCACCAGCGGTTGTAGGCGCTCGAATTGCGAAAACTGATCAGCACGATAAGCGCCGAACACAGCAGCGTCAGTGGCATCAGCGGCAGGTCTATGCCCGCGCCTTGTACCAGCATGAAGTCCATCGTCACGGCCACGTCCCAGAGCAGAAGCCAGAACAGCGACCAGCCCACGTAAGTGACCGTTCTGCTGACGCACAGCCATTTTTTTTCAAAAGGACCAGGCATTGCGGCACTCCTTTGCTGGGTTGGAAGAAGGAAGGGCAGGCGCTTGATGAGCCAGCCACGCTGCCAACTTACTGAACCCGGCTTAAAGCTCGCTTAATTCCTTGTGAAACGGCTGTAACGAAAAGAGGGGCGTATTCGACTGAATGCGCCCCTCTTTTGCCTGCCGGTGCTTGCAGTGTGTCAAAGCTCCGTGTGCTGAGTCGACGCTCTGGTTTTGTCGTAGGCGTGTTTGACATCGGTCATGGCGATGTCGCCAGTTGCCAGTTTCAGGTCATCACTGTCGCTTTTGACGAGGGCGAACTTGCCGTGGTTGGCGTCCACGCCGTTCAGCTCGATGCTCATGTCATCGAATTGCTTGCCGCCGTTGGTGCGCACCATCGTGCCGAAATCGTCGGCCTTGAAACCATCGACTTTGAGGTGAGTGTTGGCGTTGAGTTGAATGATCTTGTCGTCTGCGCCTTTTGCGCTGCTGTTGGTGATGTCCAGGTTGGTCACCTTCGCGCCGCCTTCACCTTTGACGGTGATCAGGTCTTCGCCGACGTTCTGGGCATGCAGGTTATCAATGTGGACTTCCTGAGCATTTTTGGCGTTGACGTGAATGCCGTCCGCCTCATTCTGACCCAGGTTCACATTCTTCAAGGTGGCGCCTTCAGCGAGCTCGAACAGAGGCTTCTGGTTTTCGCTCTGGTCGCCGTTGCCCAGTGCGTTGCTCGCTGTGAAGGTCTTGCCTTGACCGTCGTAGGTCTCGCCGGCACCGACCTTGATGGTCTGGTTCACAACGACCGTGTCGCCGGAAGTTTTGGGTGTCTCCACAGGACCCGCACCGGTCGGTGTGCTGTCTGTACCGGAAGCCGTTGTGCTGTCGTTGCCTGTTGGGGTGGTCATCGGGCTTGAAATATCGCCGGTATTACCCGTTGTTGAAGCCGGGGTGTCAGTGCTGCCGCCGCCTGTTGCGGCGGGCGTATCGCCGCTGCCACCGCCTGCTGTTGCAGGCGTACTGCCGCCACCGCTGTCGGCGGACGGCGGGGTGCCAAGGCCATTATTGTTCTGAGACGAATCCTGCCCAGGGTTCTGCTGCTGATCAGGGGTCTGCTTTTTCATCGGGTTCATGAGCATTTGCAGCAGCGACATGAGCAGCGCACTGAGCAATTTGACGACGTTGGATGAACTGTCACCGGTCTTGCTGCTGTCTTGAGAACTCTGGACCGTGTTGTCAGGTGTTCCGAAGTTGACGTCTTGCTGTTTGTCGCCCCCGAACAGCAGGGCTTCAGCGTTCACGGCCTGATCAGTGTTCTGTCCGGTCGCCGTGGTTTGCTGCGGGCTTTTACCGCCCAACGCCGAGAAATCCAGCGAGGTCGAGACGGGTGAGTAAGAGGAAGGGGGTATACCGATGCTCATGATGCTTTACCTCGATGGGTGGACATATGAACCGGCGTCATGCTCCAGGCTTATCCGAGATGAACGCCGCGTCCCTGTCGGTTCTATAGGTCGATGAGGTTGTTGCCTTGAAGGTGCCCGAAGTGAGTGGCCGGGCGTGATGATGAGTTCCAGAAACAGGGTTGGGGCTGTTGACGTGCAGGGCGAGTCGACACTGTCGACGTCGCCCTGCACGCGCGCGAGGGATCGAGCGACGCGGTGCCTGATCAGTCGGTGGCGTCTTTGGTGCTGACGCCGGCTCTGGACCTGCTCAGCCGCTGATTGTTGTAAGGGTCGAACTCAAGGGACTGGCCCAGAAACTTCCAGTTCACCGAGTCCCTGTCGAAATGCATCATGTTGAAGGCCACTGGCGCTCTGGAGTTATCGTCATGGTAGTCATCAGCGTCAAAGGAGCTGATCTTGCTGCCCGATATCGCGCGGACCTTGTTGTTGACGCTACTGCTTTCCGGATGCTGATTATGAAACACACGCATGTAGTCAGCCCTGTCGGGGTGTTCCCTGACTTCAATCGAGCACCCGTTCATGCCCGGCGTGAAGGCAAACGGTGCCGCATCCTGTGCGTGGGCATACCGTGGGTCCTTGGGGATGTCCACATAGCCAGGCGTATCATTTCCGCTTTTGAACGGTATCCAGTGGGCATGAATGACTTTTTCCCGATCTGCAGCGCTTGCGGCGTTGACATGCGTCAGCATGAAGTTGCCGGTGTGCTCGTCGTGAACCATTGCGAAGTGGCCCTGTTTGATCGTATTGGTCAATAGCTCATTGGTCAGGCGATCGCCCATTCTCAACACCTGCGAAGCATCGACATTATAGTTCGCAAGAAAGCGTTCAGGGTTCGCCTTGAACGCAGCGGTGTGCTGAAGCGTGGCGCGAGACAAGCTGGAAACACTCGTTGCGCTGGACGCTCGCGAAGCTTCAGACGTGCTTGAGCTGCCGTAGTTATGAAAACTGGACGAAATTCTATTAAACATAATGAGTCTCCGGGTAGACGCGATGCGTGTGACGAACGTGCTCTCCTGAGTAACCGCTTCCATCAACCCCCGGTGTGTGGTCGTGTCCCGGATTCGGTTCCGTGACGTGGGTAAATGCCGGTCTCAAAGGAACCGCGGTGGCTCAAACGCCACTCAGTGCCTGACCAGCCCAGGCTTTCCTTAAAGGACTATACCGATGAGAACCTCGCCACCCGATTTCTCCCGCTTGATCACGTCGCTGGGGACCCAGCTCGGCACTTCACTGACCTTGCAGAACGGCGTCTGCGCCTTGTATGACAGCCAGGATAACGAAGCTGCGGTCATCGAGTTGCCCGAGCACAGCGAGATGGTCATCTTTCATTGCCGCGTAGGCCGGTGCCCGGAACGGTCTTCCGATCTGCAGCGGTTGCTGAGCCTCAATTTTGACGTCGCCCGGCTGCACGGTTGCTGGTTTGCGGTCGATCAGGGCGATGTGCGCTTGTGCGCTCAGAAGGAGTTGGCGTCGCTCGATGATTCCGCGTTCTGTGACGTCACTCGCGGGTTTATTTCTCAGGCCCGCGAGGCCCGCACATTTTTGCAGGCTTGAAGGCAGAAGAGGCGCCGCTTCACTGCGGCGCTTTCTGTTAATCCTGTTGTCAGCTTTTCAGTTCGAACCCTGCCTGCTTCAACTTTTCAGCCGCCTCCTTGAGTGACGCCGAGGGCCGCGACAGTTCGCCGTCGAAGGTGTAACCAATCGGCTTGTCCTGGTCTTCGCCATAAATGAAGTTGATACGTCCGAGGGTTTTGTTGACGCTCAGGTTGGCGCCACTGTTGTAGCTGAGCAGCGGTGTCGGGGACGTGAAGTTTTCGGCCTGGGTCGCGGTATGGAAGACCGTCAGCCGTTTGATCCGCATGTTGTTACGATTCTCCAGCATTGCGGACAGGTCGCTTTGCGTCAGGGTGCCAGTGCGACTGCCTTCGTCAATTTCATCGATCAAGGCGTCTTTGGGTTCCAGGCGCACACGGGCAAGCGTGCCGTCGCTTCCTTCCAGCTCCTTGAGCATGGCGCTGAGCTTGGGGTCCTGTCGCATGAATTCGGCAACCCGTGCCGCATTGCCCGGCGCAGAGGCATCGCGCACCGAACTCATGATTCGGGTCAGTATGCTTTCCTGACTCAGCCCCGAGAGGTTGGTTTTACTGGTTTCGAAGCGTGCGTCATTCAGAACGCTGTGCTTATTGACCGATGCTTCCTGCTCGACGGTTGCGTGTTTCAAGTCACGCAGTGCTTTGTACTGTTTGTCGTTCTGCGACACCGCAGTGGCAAACAGCGCATTGAGCCCGTCAAGCCGGGCCTGAATGGCCTCTGCCGGGCTCTTGCCGACATAGCGTGCATTGAGAGGGTCGGCCAGTTCGGCCAGCCCGGTTTTTACCGTGTTGTTCTTGAAAGCCTCTCCAAGGCTTTTCGACAACTTGCTCAGGCCTTCCGAGGTCAGGGGCTTGGCGACGTTGTAGCGGAACTTGACCCGTTTGACGGTTCTGGCATCCACTGTCGCGGTCCCTGCAACGCCCAGGTTGTTGGCTGCGGACTGACTGGCCGGTGTCGCACCGGGCGCGCTTGCCGGGTTGGCGTGGGTGCCGCCCAGTTGCCCGCGTGCCTGGCCGCCGAGCGTCAGGCTGTTGAACCAGCGCGGGCGGTTTTTGCCGCCTTCGCGTAACGCTGTCTTTTCGTTTTTCTGGGTCAGTGAGTAGTCGGTGTACGACATCAGGTTGACGGTGAGGTTTGCCGCGATGCCCAGGCGTGCAATGGCGGAAAAAGGCTTGCTGCCCTCTTTGGACAGATTGAAACCGGCACGCAGGTCGGTATTGCCGCTGATCGTGATGTCGGCGTTGAACCTGCGAGCCTCGTAATGCTCGTGGTCCACCGCTTTTTTCAACACGTCCAGCGGGTTCAGCTTGCCCTCGAACAGGTCATCGACAAACCCGTCGATGTCTTCGTCCGGAACATTGAATACCACGCCAGAGCGTTTACTGGCGGCCAGGGTGGCTGTCACGTCCCCGCCGACGCGGAAGTTGGGGGTCATCTTGCGATCGTTACCGATATCGACGCTTCGCGCCGGGTTGTTTGCGTCGAAAAAACCTGGCCAGAAGTCATTGCCACCGCCAACACCGCCGCTGATGTTGCCTGCGGCTTCGCTGATCAGGTACAGCGTAATGCCGCCGTCGGTACGCTCGGCGTTGAGAATGTAGTTGCGGTTACCCGTGGCTCCCGCCGTCGGGAACGGCCCCAGCCCCTTGTCGGCAATGACGGTCAGCGGGCTGGTGAGGTTCAGCCCGTAACTGCGTTGCAGGCCTATTTCGTCGTCGCCATGCTCCAGCTGTTTGAGCATGCTTTTGAATTTTTCGGCGAGTTCTGCCTGGTCTTTACTGCCGGTGGCGGCACGCATGTTGACGCTGACCGCATGATCAGGCTTTTTGAACGACTTCAGGAACGACTTGACCGCTTCGTAACTGCTTTCCATGGCCGCGTTGTCAGTGAAGCCCATGTCCGTCACCCGTTTGACCGGATTTTCGCCGTAGGTCTTATCACGCAGTGTGGCCAGTCTGTTCTGCAGCGTCGTGGTATCACTGTGCGGCGTCAGTCGCTCGATTTCGTCCACCAGGCTGCTCAGGTTCTTCAGGGTCACCAGGTCCAGTGCCAGCCGCGCTTTGCTCAAGCCATGGTCTTCGTGTGCGTCACGCCGCTGCCCCAACGGTATCTCGGCTTTAGGGTGGCTCAGTTTCAGGCCATTGCTTCTAAGTGTTCCAAGCAGTTTCTCGGTGGGGTTGTCCGCTGAGGGTCTGACCTGGGTGAGGGCGTTCTGCAGTTCTTTGACCAGATCATGCCCGGAGCTTTTGAAGTCGAGTCGCGCACGCAGTGCTTCGAGCCCTTTGCCGAACTGAGTGCGCACGGAAGGCCTGGCCAGTTCGCCATGCTGATTGAGCAGGCCGTCCTGCTGCCGCAGATTTTTTACGCTGCCGTAGCTCTGACCGATGGCCATCAGCGTGGTGTAGGTGTGATTCTCCAGCTCATCGCGAAAGGCTTCCAGTTCCTTGACCAGGGTCGCGCGCTCTGGCCCCGGCGCCAGTGCAGCAATGCGCGCTTTCAGATCGCGACCTGAAGCCGGCGGCTCTCCTCCGGCCTCATGAATCAGCTCCAGTTGCTTGAACAGCATCGACTCGCTTTCGTACACCTCGTTCAGGCCCTGACGGCCATGAAAGCTGTGTTGAATATAGTTGCCTGCGTTCTTCATCCAGCGGGGCGCTTCTGCGGTGTTTTTATAAATGTTGGCGCGTATGTACTCCCGAGTGCTGGGGCGATTGCGTTTTTCCGCGCCGCCAGCCCCCAACACATTGACGTCTGTCCTGACCGTCAGACCGGTGCCGGGAATACGCCAGGTCTTGTTGGATCGCTTGATTCGGGCATGCACGTCGTTCAGGCCGTTCTCTTCCACCGGTCGCTGCTTGAAAGCCTGCCATTTGCCGTCCTTGAGCTGCATCAGGCCTTGCCCCGGCGCGTCTTCGATCTGGGCGCTCAACAGGTTGTCATCATTGGTGAACAGCGCTTTGATCGGTTGACTCTGCGGCGTGCTCACAGGTGTCCACTTGCCTTGCAGGAGATCTTCCAGTTTTTCTGCTTGCCAGGTTTTTCTGGGCAGGCAGTAAAGCCCGCCGGTGCTGGTCAACGCGTAGAGGTTGCGTTTTTCGTCCAGCGAGAGCTCTTTGATGTCACCTTCCAGCCCCGGGAACTCCAGGAGACCGGGCACGTGGTCTTTTCTGTGGGCGGTCAGGCAATTCTTGTCATCAAGGGCCACGAAGCAGTTGTCGCTGACCATGGCGAACGCGGTGATCACCCGGCCCTCCAGCCCTTCGATTTCCTTGCCCATCTCCACCTTGGTCGAGCGGGCCGTCTGGGCCAGCGCGGTGTTGTGATCGAAGGCCTGGTTGGGGTGCGAGGGCGTCACGGTGAGTTTGAGCAGCTTGCCGCCTTTGAGCACATAGGCATTGCTGTCAGCGCCGCGTTGCAGGCGGTCGATGTCTTTTATCCCGGCATCTTTCCAGCATTGCGGTGTTGCGTCCCAGCGCTGGATGCGCCCTTCGCTCATGCCCACCAGCCCCGAGCGGTCCAGATTGAGTCGGTTTGCCGGTGCGGGCGCCGGCGGCATGGGCAGCCCGCGCGTGTTGTCCAGCACCAGCGCATTGGTCAGGTTCCAGCCGCTTTGCAGTGTGGCGCCTTGTTCGTCGAGCGCATGCGAATGCACCTCGCCCTGACGGTTCTTGATCAATGCATGGAGGCGGCCGTCATCGCCACTGATGAACCCGGTGACGCTGTGATGGCCGCCCATCGGTTGATCGGCCAGCGTATAGCCGGTCTGCTCGGGCATGAGGCGCAATGTCAGGTCATCGTTTTCGAAGGCACTGCGTTCGGCGCTGTAGAGCCTGCCCTGAGTGTCTGCGACAAACAGACGGTTGGCGCTCAGACCGATGGCCGCCGCCTGCGCCTGACCGCCATCGAGTTCCAGCGTCCTGGTTTTTTTCGGGGTCAGCCCACCGATCACCGGGCTCATGTCGGTCAGCAGGACCGTCTGCGTGTCCGTGCCGCTGAGCAGCGCCGCCGTGTTGTCTGGCGCGACCGAGAATGACGTCAGGTCGTTGACCTCGACGTGGGGCATGAACGGGCTGGAAAGATCGACGACGACATCATCACTTTTCGCGTAGACAGAGCCGTTACCGCCCAGTGCCAGGCTATTGAAAGCAATATCCTCCATGCCTTCAGACGCTCTCCATCGGGCGCTTGCAGGGTCAAACTGATACAGCCGGTCGTCATGCACACGCAAGCGATCACCGTGGGTGGTCTGGTACACGTCAGTGATCTGAGCGATATGTGCCTTGCCAGGTAATTCCTGACTTTTGCGTGCGCCGGGAGTGGTTATATGGATGTGGCCATTTGCGCGCTCCAGCTGCACGGGCGGTGGTTTCTTTCCTTTTACAGGGACTGTTTCGGTGCTGCTGCGAAGCAACGCCAGCGAACTGTCGTCCTGCGCCAGGTGCAATAGATGTCCATTGGCCTGAAGCAGCTGATGGCCCTGCACGCCGTGCGTACTCTGATGGGCCAGGTAGGTTTGTCCGGAGTCCGCGAGTATGCCACTCAGCAGCGCAGCCATGCCCGGGGTGCTGAATGCAGAGAAATCGGGCTTGCCGTCGGCACCCAGTTTGAGGGTGCCTTGTGGGGGCGCGTTGCGAACCAGTTGCTCGTCCTTGAACGTGAAACGACCGCCATCGCTGCGTTCCAATCCAGTCCTGCGGGAGGAAGACGGCTCGGTTGGGCGAGGTTCACGAGCGACGCTCCGGGCGTTGTTTTCATTGGCATGAGGACGGGGGGAATGTGGAGGGCTTGCACTGGGCGGCCTGGCCGCTGCCTGCTGCGGTGGTCTGGATTTCTGAAACACCTTGCCGAGGCTTTTCAGCATTCCTTTTCCGACACTCTTCAGCGAGTGTGAGGCGCGTTGGGTCGGCTGTCCGGTTCGTTGTCTCAGCGCTGATCCGCTGTCAGCAGCGCCTGTCGATTGAGGGTGAATAACGCTTTCAGTGTTCCGGTTGATCGTCGGTGCCTGCACAGTGCATCTCCCTGTCCATTTTCGCCTGTTGGTGGCGGGTGGTAATCCTGAGAGGAATCCTTCAGTCGGTGAGTGGCAAGACAGGCGCACCGGTTCCATAAAAAGCCGCATCACGGAAACGATTCACAGGTACACGTCCATACGTGGAATCCGCGTGACAGGGAACTGGAAAGGCCGGCGTACCACGTAGGGGGACACGTTCAGGATATTCCCGTACATGCCAGCCGCCGCCTATCACGTTTCGAGCCCTCGCTTGCTGGCTCGCTCGGTCCGGATTGCCGTTCTTGCGCTCGGCTCTCTGTGCGTGGGCTGCCAGTCAGTGGACCATGCTGCGGCGCGTCAAGACCGTATGCCGCGTCTGGTCACCGGGCTGGTCTATCAGTCGGATGAGGCTCAGGCAGACTCGGGTGCGGCGGCGATGTCCGATCTGCCCGCCTATAACGGCGAGGACGTGTGGCAACGGGTTGCTCAACGCTGCCGTCTGGTGGACGGGCAGGGCATCAATGAACGTATTGCACGCCAGCGCGACTGGCTGCTAAGCAATCGAGGTTTCTTGAACGGCGCAAGCGGTCGGGCTGCGCCTTACCTGCATTTCATTGTCGAGCGCCTGGATGAGCGCAACATGCCGCTGGAGCTGGCGCTGTTGCCCATGATCGAGAGTTCCTACAACCCGCTGGCCAATTCTCCGGCTGCCGCAGCGGGGCTTTGGCAGTTCATCCCGTCCACCGGGCGTGAATTCAATCTGCATCAGAGCGCCACGTACGACGCCCGTCGTGATGTGGTCGCGTCGAGCAAGGCTGCGATGGATTACCTGACGCGCCTGCACGATCAATTCAACAATGACTGGCTGTTGGCGCTGGCAGCTTATAACGCGGGCGAGGGGGCTGTCGGACGAGCAATCGAGTCCAATCGGCGCCGTGGGCTGCCTGTTGATTACTGGCATTTGAATTTGCCCAGAGAAACCCAGGATTACGTGCCGCGCCTGTTGGCCCTGTCGTTGGTGGTTCGTAACCCCGGAGCCTACGGCGTGAAGCTCACACCGGTCGCCAACACGCCGTATTTCGATGTGGTCGAGCTCAACCATGCGGTAGACCTCACTCAACTCGCTGCCACCACAGGGGTGGACGAGGCTCAACTGCTGCGTCTCAACCCGGCGTTCTTGAGAAAAAAGACGCCGGAGGGGCCGGGGCATTTACTGATACCCAAGGCCCATAAGCAGGTTCTGACGGCGGGTATCGAGCGCATCACGGGGGAGGCCCCGTCACTGGCTGCCATTCCACAACCGCGTGCAAAACCGGTGGTCGAGCGCATGCCACTCCCTCAGTCGGTGCGGGTGGTTGAACGCGAGCCGCTGCCAGCACCGGTAAAGGCCGTCGCAAGAGAACCGGTGCCTAAACCCGTGCTGAATGCCCAAGTGGTTGCAGAGCAGGCGCCGGTGCATGAAGCCGTTGAACCTGCGCCGGTTGCCAAACCGACCACATCACCCGAAACGGCACAGCTTGCGTCGGTCACCGAGCCTCCTTCAGCGGTCGGAACGGTGTACACCCGGCAGGCGATTGATGACCGTTCGTCGCCTCGCAAGCGTGAGGAGTTCGAGAATCGCGTTGGCCCACGCGAATTGCCCACTGGCCCGCGCGTGGTTGTCTACGCGAGTGATCCACGCCAATAACCGTTGTTTTTGGCGTCCCCCACATTGAAATCACCTGAAAAATGCGCCTTTTTGGTGCTTTTTCCTGATTTTCAAGCATTTAGGCTGGCTCGGAATGAACAACGTTTTTGCTCTTTTTGTGGATTCAGGTCCTCAAAATGAAAAACGAAGACGCTCTCTGCGAGTTGCTCAAGCCGTTATTTTTCAGAACTTTGTAAATATTTGTAAGTAAAAACTTACACACATCTAGAAACATTCTCAGTGATGATGGGGTATCAGTGACGCTTATGGAGTGAGTTGCTCTCACCACAGCAACCTGAGATTGCCGGATTGTCCTACAGTGAATCCTTTCAGCTGATTATCTATTTTCAAGCTCTATTATTCCTGACCAAAAGATCAGTTATGCGTTCGGAACACCGAACGCGATGGTGGCAATACGCTATCGCGAGGCGTGTCGAGAAATCGGGGGATTTCACCTTTGCCCGAATCCAGCACAGGCCCGCGTTCGGAAATCCGAATAACGCCTGGCATTGACACTTCCTGAGCGCTCCCTCGACGTGAGGCCAGTTGTTTATTCGAAATAAGGCGCCTGGCGAAGGACGAGTTAAGCCGTATTAAGTTTTAAGTCACAGCGTTTACAGTGTGAGCGGACAGTGACAATAACAACAGTTAACAATGGGTGTTTTTAATACTGTGGTGAACACTAAGGCTCTTGGTCGTGAGGCGGGGTTTTATAACTAATGGTGGGCGGAAGCGTCTGGCACGTGCCCGTGTTTTTTAAAGCGGCCGAATTAAATTTTTATTTAAGGACTGTTCCAGAATAGGGCAAGAGGCTGTTTGCCCGGTCGGGGTAGACGAATCTGGCTTTTTGAGTCGATACAACTTATTGATTTTAAAAGGGTTTAAATAAATTTCAGGTGTCATCTTAACGCGGTTTGTTATACCGAGTGCGTCATCGGGTCTTGATATTATTTGATAATGGTTCTCGAATTTGTGAGCGTCTTCTCATTCGTTGGGGAACTAAATTACTCTACGTCTGCCTTGTAGGACGTGGTATTAATAGTCCCGCTTGTTACCTGCCAAGAGAGTGATCGATGAGCACAGACATTGATAAGGACGTTCGAGAGTGTTGGGACGTAACTGCAGTATCGGCTGGTCATCAAATTGCAATGAACAGCGCTTTTCTGGATATGGATTTGCTCCTGTGCGGAGAAACCGGCACCGGCAAAGATACCCTTGCCAACCGGATTCACCGGCTGTCCAGCAGGTCAGGGCCGTTCGTTGGCATGAACTGCGCGGCCATCCCCGAGACGCTGGCCGAGAGCCAGTTGTTCGGCGTGGTCAATGGCGCATTCACGGGTGTGTGCCGCGCTCGCGAGGGCTACATCGAAGCCTCCAATGGGGGCACGCTCTATCTGGATGAAATCGACAGCATGCCGTTGAGCCTCCAGGCCAAGCTGTTGCACGTGCTGGAAAGCCGGGGTGTCGAGCGGCTCGGTTCGACCGAATTCATCCCCCTGGACCTGAGGGTGATTGCCTCGGCCCAACGTCCACTGGATGAACTGGTGGAACAAGGGCTTTTTCGTCGCGACCTGTTTTTCAGGCTCAACGTGCTGACACTTCAGTTGCCGGCCTTGCGCAAACGTCGTGAACAGATCCTGCCCTTGTTCGACCAGTTCACCCAGGAAATCGCAGCGGAGTTCGGTCGCTCCGTTCCAGCGCTCGACCACGGCCGCGTACAGATCCTGCTCAGCCATGACTGGCCGGGCAACGTTCGCGAATTGAAGTCTGCTGCCAAGCGATTTGTGCTCGGGTTCCCGCTGCTCGATGCCGAACCGCTCGAGGCGCGAGACCCGGTAACGGGGCTGCGCATGCAAATGCGCGTGATCGAGAAAATGCTCATTCAGGATGCCTTGAAGCGGCATCGGCACAATGTCGACGCGGTGCTTCAGGAGCTCGAACTGCCCAGGCGCACGCTGTACCACCGCATGAAGGAATTGGGGGTTGCGGCGCAGACCGACTTGACTGCTTGAGTCCGGAAGCGCTTCTGCACGTGCGCAACGCTGATGCCATTGGAGTCCTGAAATGAATCTTGACGATGGGTTTGACGATGACCTGGACGCGGAGCGCGTGCCCAATCTGGGGATCGTCGCTGAAAGCATTTCTCAACTGGGTATCGATGTGTTGCTGGCCGGCGAAACAGGCACCGGTAAAGACACGATTGCCCGGCGCATTCACGCGATGTCCGGCCGCAAGGGGCGTCTGGTCGCGATGAACTGCGCGGCCATTCCCGAATCGCTCGCCGAAAGCGAGCTGTTCGGGGTCGTCAGCGGTGCCTACACCGGTGCCGACCGCTCGCGGGTGGGGTACATCGAAGCGGCGCAGGGCGGAACGTTGTATCTGGATGAGATCGATAGCATGCCGCTCAGCCTGCAGGCCAAGCTGCTGAGGGTGCTTGAAACCCGGGCACTGGAGCGTTTGGGGTCGACGTCCACGATCAATCTGGATATCTGCGTGATCGCCTCGGCCCAGTCGTCTTTGGAGGATGCCGTCGAGCAGGGGAAATTTCGCCGCGACCTGTACTTTCGACTGAACGTGCTGACCCTCAAACTGCCGCCGTTGCGCGAGCAGCCTGAGCGCATAGTCCCGCTGTTCGAGCGTTTTGCAACGGCGGCGGCTCAGGAACTGGAGGTTGCGGTGCCTGACGTCTGCCCGTTGCTCCAGCAAGTGCTGATGGGGCATGACTGGCCTGGCAATATCCGAGAGCTCAAGGCTGCAGCAAAGCGCCACGTGCTGGGCTTTCCGTTGCTGGGGGCTGACGCTCTGGCTGACGAGCAGATGACCTGCGGGCTCAAGTATCAGTTGCGGGCGATTGAAAAAGCCTTGATCCAGCAGGCGCTCAAGCGTCATCGCAACTGCATCGACGCAGCCAGCCTGGAACTGGACATGCCGCGCCGTACGCTCTATCGACGCATCAAGGAGTTGAGCATCTGATTTTTTGCACAAGATCTGGAACCGATTCACCGGCCGTTGCCACCTATCTGTACCAAGCAATCACGCTGGTTCAGATAAAAGGGGCATCAAGTCATGGTCGCATTTTCAAGTCTAACCTCGAAACTCACCAACCTCGGCAATGGTGCTGTCAACGGTGTAGGCGGCGCTCTGCAGGGCGTCAACACCGTGGCTTCCAACGCCAGTCTTCAGAGCAACATCCTTTCCGGCACCGGTGACAGCCTGTCGGTTGCTGCGCAGGCCAAGGCCAGCGCGGAGACTGACGCCAACGGTGCGAAGCTGATTGCGATGCAGGCCGAAGAAACCAAGAAGAAACAGACGATGGACGTGTTGAACGCCATCGAGGCAGGCAAGGAAGACTCCACCAACAAGAAGATCAGTGCCACAGCGCAAAACGCCAAAGGTATCAGTTACTAATTATTTCTGATTGCCCCCTCGCCAGAGGGGGCCGCTAATCTCGGGACGGGCGTCTTATGCAAGCTCTCAACAGCCTCACCTCATTGCAAACTTCGGCATCGTTGTTTCCTGTGTCGCTCGACAGCAATGTAAACAGCAGTGCCAACACTTCCAGTAAAGAACTTAAAGCCGTCATCGACCAGTTGGTTCAGGCGTTGACCAAAAATGGCCAACTGGATGAAACCTCGCCACTCGGCAAAATGCTCGCCAAGGCGATGGCTGCGGATGGCAAGTCCGGTGGCAGCGTGGATGACATCGCTGCAGCGCTCGACAAACTGATCCACGAAAAGCTCGGTGACAATTTCGGTGCTTCCGCAGGCATTGGCGGTGGTGGTGGAGGCGGTTCGGGTTCCGGCGTCGGTGACAGCGGCCTGAATAGTGGCGCAGGAGGCGGGCAGTCTGACCTGATGAGTCAGGTGTTGAACGGCCTCGGCAAAGCCATGCTGAACGATCTGCTGAAGCCCAGCGAGGACGGTGGCACCACATTCTCCAAAGACGATATGCCGATTCTGGAAAAAGTCGCCCAGTTCATGGACGACAACAAGGCTCAATTCCCTACCCGGGACGGCGGCTCCTGGATGGACGAACTGAAGGAAGACAATGGTCTGGACGGTCAGGAAACGGCTCAATTTCGTTCGGCGCTCGACCTGATCGGCCAACAGCTCGGCCAGCAACAGGGCGATGCCAGTGGTGTCACTGGAGGCGGCGGTGGCGGTCTGGGTTCTCCGGTGAGCGATTCGGCAAACTCTCCAGCGTCGCTGGGCGATCCCTTGATCGATGCCAATACCGGCCCGGCCAGCAATGGCAGCGGCAACGGCAACCTCGACGTCGGTCAACTGATCGGGCAACTGATCGACCGTGGCCTGCAGGCGGAAGCTGCCGGAGGCGGACTGGGCACGCCGGTCGATAACTCGACGCAGGCTAACGGCAACCCGTCCAGCCAGGACCTGGGTCAGCTGTTGGGTGGCTTGTTGCAGAAAGGCCTGGAAGCGACGCTCAAGGATGCGACCAGCGCTGGCGGTGATTTGCAGGCTAGTGCCGCGCAAACCGCCACGCAGATCCTCAACGCCTTGCTGCAAGGCACCCACAGTCAGGCCTTGTCCTGATTGACACCCGCCTGACGGAGAGAAGCCTCATGACCATTTCCCGACTCAGCCACCTTAAAGACCTGTCGCCAGAGCTTGGGCCGAATGTGCATCAGGCGCTTGTCTCCGAGCCTGCGCAGGCGGATGTCGACCTGTTCACCGCGGCAATGCGCCCGGACAGCGGGCCGGCGACTTCTCACCTGTCTGACAAAGTCGCCAGTGCGCTGTCCGAGCGTTTGGGGGACACCGAAAAACTTTCCCGACAAGCGTTGCGCCAGATGAAGAAGGTCGCAGGTTCCGAAGACGGCGCCGACATCGTTCAGATGGGCCGCGCGTTGTCGCAATGCTCGTTGCAAATGGCGCTGACGACCAAGGTCGTGAGCAAGAGTGCTCAGGCGCTCGACAAGCTGACCAACCTGCAGTAGAGGTCTCCGTGAAATTTCTGAGCGCAGGGCTGCTGCTGATGTGCATTCTGGTGCTCGGCGGCTGCAGCGATGACACCGATCTGTTCACCGGGCTGTCCGAGCAGGATTCCAATGAAGTCGTTGCGCGCCTGGCGGACCAGCATATCGACGCGCGCAAACGCATGGAAAAAACCGGTGTGGTGGTCACGGTGGCCACCGCCGACATGAACCGTGCCGTGCGCGTGCTGGACGCTGCCGGTCTGCCCCGGCATTCACGTACCAGTCTCGGGGAAATCTTCAAGAAGGAAGGCGTGATTTCGACCCCGCTTGAAGAGCGTGCCCGCTATATCTATGCGTTGTCTCAAGAACTGGAAGCGACGCTTTCACAAATCGACGGCGTAATCGTGGCCAGGGTGCATGTGGTCCTGCCGGAACGCATTGCGCCGGGTGAGCCGGTTCAGCCAGCGTCTGCTGCGGTGTTCATCAAACATTCTGCTGCACTCGACCCTGACAGCGTGCGGGGGCGAATTCAGCAGATGGTCGCCAGCAGTATTCCCGGCATGTCCACTCAGTCTGCCGATTCGAAGAAGTTTTCCATTGTTTTCGTGCCCGCTGCGGAGTTTCAGGAAACCACGCAGTGGGCCAGTTTCGGGCCATTCAAGCTAGACAGCAGGAACCTTCCATTCTGGAACGTCATGCTCTGGATCATCCCTGTGGGCTTTGCTCTGGTGTTGCTGATTGCCCTGCTGGCCGTGCGCAGTGACTGGCGTGCCGAGGTGCTGCGGCGTATCGGGTTGCGCGCGCGCAGTCGTTCAAACCTGCCGGCGCGTGCGTAATGAACCTGAACGCGGACGAACGCTGGGTGGACTGGTGGTGCAACCCCTGGCAGTGGGCACATCCGGCCTGGCGCAACCGCTTCGCCGATGCCAGCGGCCTGTCGATGGGCGAGTGCGACGCGCTCATGGCGACCCGTCACGGCGCCTTTTTGCAGAGTCTCGGCATCGCTCCCGGCCAGCCTCCGGTAGCCAGCGAGCCGGTTTTGCACTGGCTGAGTCTGACGCCCCGGCAGCGCGAACAGGCGATAGCGCTGGTCCAACGCATTTGCTATTCCCGAAACGAAGCCGACGGTCCCGACGGCTCATGGTGCCTGGGCTTCTCCAAGGCCTTGCGCCCCGAGGCGTGGCTGGATTTCAGGCACGAGGATGCACGCTTGTTGCTGGGCGCTTGGCTGGGCCCCGAGTACTGGCCCCGATTACGTCTCGCCTGGCCGCCGGGTGAAGTGGGCGACAGCCCGGTTCAGGCGCCGGAGAACAAACTTCGGACCTTGTGGCAAGCCGTGTTGTGGCGTGTCACGGCGTCTTGAAGACAACCTTGATACTTTTGGCTTCAGGAACCTCCCATGCTTGCCAGACGCAGTATTGCCTTGACGACCGCTGCATTGCTGCCCGAACCGATCCTGCGCCGTGAACACATCGCCGACAGCGTGCGTGCGCGCGACGTACTGGCGGATGCACAGCGCCAGGCCGAACGGATGCGGGTCCTTGAGCAAGAGAAGGCTCAGCAACTCCAGCAGCAGGCGCTGGCCCGGTTCTGGGAAAACGCCAATGCCTTTCTTGATGAACTGCAGCAGCAGCGCAAAACCTTGCAGCAGGAAATGATGGCCGCTGTGGAAGCGCTGTTGAGCGAATCGCTGCGGCACTTGCTGGACGCCACGACGCTGGACGAGCGTGCGCGAGCCTTGGCCAGGAACCTGGCGGCCAGCCAGCTCAATGAAATCAGCGCGACCCTCAGCGTTCATCCCGACATGGCGGAACCTGTTGCCGAATGGCTGGCGCAAAGCCGGTTTGCCGAGCATTGGCAGCTCAGGCGGGATGCGTCAGTGGCATCGGGCAGCCTGCGTCTGAGCGATGCCAATGGCGCGTTCGACATCGACTGGGTGACGCTGCGCAACGGGCTGCTGGGGGCCGACCGCCCGGCCTGACGCGTGACCTGATTGCAGGATGGAACCGTACGGCCGGTTTGCTCCACTCAAGGGTTGAATCCTTCTGCTGGAGCACCGGAACATGATCAGTTTCAACAGTTTGCAACGCCACCTCGACCACTCTGCCAGCCGCGCTCAGGCCAACATGGAAGACGCGGCGATGGAAGCCTCGGAAAGTGGCTCCATCGAAGACCTCCAGGCTTTCAACGACGCGCAACAGCAGGTCGATGTCGCAGGCATTGCCGTCAACGAAAGCCTGCGCGCCAAACACGGCATCACCAAAGCGATCATCGATGGAATTCAGTGACTTCACCGAGATCCTCGGTCAGTGGGCTGAACAGCGTCCGGCGACTCCGCTGGACTGCTGGATCGATGACGCCAATGCGCGTCTGGCGGCGGAGGTCAACGGGGTGCGTTGCAGCATCGACCTGCTCGACCCCTGCGACGCCGCTGACCCGCAACGGCTGGAGGCCCTGCTCAGTGAAGGCGGAGCGAGCCTCGCCTGTTGCTGCGACGGCGCGCTGGCCATTGACCCGCAGACTCGCTGTCTGGTGCTGGTCAGCTGGATCCCAGACCCTTGCTCTCTCAACGAACTGCTCAATCGTCTGGAAAGCCTGGCCAATCAACGCGCGGCCTTGCTGAGCCTGATGCAAACCTCGATTCGCAACACAGCGCTCACCGTGTACGGGCGCGCGAACCTCAACAACCGGCAACCGGGAGTGTGAAATGCGCAAAGCCTTGATGTGGTTGCCTTTACTGTTGATCGGGGTGACCTCTGCCACGTGGGCGGTCACCCCCGAAGCCTGGAAACACACGGCTTACGCCTATGATGCGCGGCAGACCGAGCTGAATACGGCCCTGGCTGACTTCGCCAAGGAATTTGGCATGGCGCTGGACATGCCGCCGATTCCGGGAAAACTCGACGGCCGGATTCGCGCCCAGAGTCCTGAGGAGTTTCTCGACCGTCTGGGCCAGGAATACCACTTTCAGTGGTTTGCCTATAACGACACGCTGTACGTCAGCCCGTCCAGTGAACGCACCTCAGCGCGCATCGAGGTGTCGCCCGACGCTGTGGATGACCTGCAGACAGCCCTGACCGATGTCGGCCTGCTGGACAAACGCTTTGGCTGGGGTGCGCTGCCGGATGAGGGCGTGGTGCTGGTCCGCGGCCCGGCCAAATACGTAGAGTTCGTGCGCAACTACAGCAAAAAAGTCGAAAAGCCCGACAAGAAGGCCGATAAGCAGAACGTGGTCGTGCTGCCACTCAAATACGCCAACGCGGCAGACCGCACCATTCATTATCGTGACCAGCAACTGGTGGTCTCCGGTGTGGCCAGTATTCTTCAGGACCTGCTGGAGAGCCGGGCGCGCGGCGAGAGCATCGACAACGTCAATCTGCTGCCAGCCCAGAACAACGGTGGTTCGACCGGGGCCGGTGCAGCGGCTTCGGGCCTGCCTTACAACCTGAACTCCAATGGCATCGACACCGGCGTCCTGCAACAGGGCATTGACCGGGTATTTAGTTTTGGCAGCAAGCGCTCCGGCAAAGGCCATGCAGCGGGCCGCACGACTATCCGGGTGAGTGCCGATGTGCGTAACAACGCTGTGCTGATCTACGATTTGCCAGAACGCAAAGGCATGTACGAGAAGCTGGTCAAAGAACTGGATGTGCCGCGCAACCTGATCGAAATCGATGCGGTGATTCTCGACATCGACCGCAACGAGCTGGCAGAGCTGTCCAGCCGCTGGAATTTCAACGCAGGCAACGTCAGCGGTGGCGCCAGTCTGTTCGATGCCGGGACCAGCTCGACCATGTTCATTCAGAACGCCAGCAAGTTTTCTGCCGAGCTGCACGCACTGGAAGGCAACGGTTCTGCGTCGGTGATCGGCAATCCGTCGATCCTGACGCTGGAGAACCAGCCCGCCGTGATCGACTTGAGTCGCACCGAGTACCTCACTGCTACGTCTGAACGCGCCGCCGAAATTCTGCCCATCACGGCGGGCACCAGCCTGCAAGTGATTCCACGTTCACTGGACCACGAGGGCAAGCCTCAGGTGCAGATGATCGTGGACATCGAGGACGGTCAGATCGATGTGTCGACCATCAACGACACGCAGCCCAGTGTGCGCAAAGGCAACGTCAGCACCCAGGCGGTGATTGCCGAACACGGCTCGCTGGTGATCGGCGGTTTCCACGGGCTGGAAGCCAATGACCGGATTCACAAAGTCCCGCTGCTGGGAGATATTCCCTACATCGGCAAACTGCTGTTCCAGTCCCGCAGCCGCGAATTGAGCCAGCGTGAACGCCTGTTCATTCTGACCCCGCGACTGATTGGCGATCAGGTCAACCCGGCCCGATACGTGGAGAACGGCAACCCCCATGACATCGACGATCAGATGAAGAAAATCAAGGAGCGTCGCGACGGGGGAGAGCTGCCGACCCGAGGTGACATCCAGAAAGTCTTCACCCAGATGGTCGACGGTGCCGCGCCTGTGGGCATGCGCACGGGTGAACCGCTGCCGTTTGAAACCGACAGTTTGTGTGATCCGGGCGAAGGTCTGTCGCTTGATCGTCAGCGCTCGCAGTGGTTCGTCAAGAAGGACTGGGGCGTGGCGGTGGTCGTTGCGCGCAACAACACGGATAAACCGGTGCGTATCGACGAAAGCCGTTGCGGTGGTCGCTGGGTGATCGGCGTGGCTGCCTGGCCCCATGCCTGGCTTCAGCCGGGGCAGGAAAGCGAGGTCTACATCGCCGTGCGTCAACCACAGATATCGAAAATGGCCAAAGAAAGCCGGCCTTCGTTGTTAAAGGGAGTGACACCATGAGTCTGCGTAGCCTTGCGGTCATGTTTCTGTTGTTCGCTACCCTGGCGGGGTGCGCCACGCACGGGTGTGCCGGTTACGCGTGCAAGCGACCGGATTCCAACAGCCGCGAACTGGTGATCTGGTGGCCGCCTGACATGCGCCAGGGGCTGGATGATCGCGATCACGAGCTGGATTACACCGTCGTGCAGTTAAAGGACTGAAAATGATTGAGGTAATGGAAAAAACGGCGTTCTACGCTCAGGTCGTCGCCCAGAGCCCTGCGGTATGGCCGGTGGCAAACGGTGTCGCCTTTGTCAGCCGGCGCGAGCATCAGGACTGGGGCATCGCGCTGCACATCGAAGGCCGCGCGCTGCGCCCCGAGCAACTGCGCGAAGCACTGCAGCGCCGTTTTGTGGAGGCGGAGCGATTCAGTCGCTACTTCCTGTTTCTGGACGTGCGTCGCGACTTTGTGGTCTGGCACGCGATCAAGCAAACGCCGGACTCATTCGCCAGCCTGGACGAGATCCGCCGGCACGAGCTGACGCTGGCCGGGCTGGATCACTTGAGCGAGGAGTTGCACTGACTGCCTGAGCCACCGGGGTTCATGGGCCTGGACTGACAGGTTCATGAACACCGCCTGCCAAACCCTGCCCCTGCCTGAAAAGCCCCGTCTCCTCCTCTCCGTTCTACCTGGCCTGACCTGACGCCAGTGCCCACGTTCCGCGCTCATCGTTAAGCACGCCTGTTGTGGGTGTGAGCTTGCTTGCGAAGAGGCCAGTGGACCTGGCAGAAATGAACCGTTGAACCATCACTCTGCCCGGCAAGGCAGCATCGCTGCCCTGAGCATGTGTGGTCACGTCGTGCGTGCGGTTTGTGTCAGATAACCTGCTGAGGGCGTTATTGCTCGTCGTCGATACGAATCACTTCACCGGTGATTTCGTCCAGTTGGCGGACCACTTTGTAAATGTGAGCAACGGTCAGCAGGGTGGGGCGGGGGATGTACTTACCGGTTTTGACCTTGTACAGCGTGCGTGCCAGCCAGATGCTCTGGACCACCGGAATACCGGCTTTCTTGGCCCGTTCGATCAGCGCCAGAGCGTCCGCGTCCTCACCCTTGCAATGGATCATCGGCAGTGGTGTTTCTCCCGGCCGATAATAAAGCGCTACCGCATAGTGAGTCGGGTTGACCAGCAGCATGTCCGCTTCTTCCACCGGTTTTGGTGCTGTACTCGGCTCCTGGTTGAGAATTTCATGGGCCAGTTGCCGGCGATGGCCTTTGACGTGAGGGTCGCCCTCGGACTGCTTGTATTCCTTCTTGATGTCCTCATGGCTCATGCGCAGTTTTTTCGCGTGGAAGTACTTTTGCATGGCGAAGTCGACCATCGCAATGACCAGCAGCAAGCCCAGAATGATCCGCAGGACGTGGTGAAACAGCGCCACCAGCGCATGCCAGTAAGTGGTCAGGTCACTGTTGGCCAGCAGGATAAGGGTGCCGAGTTCCGGTTTGACCACTGTGTACAGGGTCGCTCCGATGGCAACCGCCTTGAGAACGCTGAGCAGCAGGTTGAGGAGGTTCTGCCCGGAGAACATCTGTTTGGCGTGGGAAAAGGGGTTGATCTTGTTGATGTCGAGCTTGAGTGCCTTGGGCGCGAACAGAAAGCCGATCTGCACCCAACTGCTGATCAGGCGCATGAGCATCGCCAGGCCGACGCTGCACAGGGTAAAGCTGAGCAGCACGGAAAACCCCTCGTGGGCGATCAGCTCCAGCGATGACATGAACGGCCTGTCGATGCCCTTGAATGAAAGCGACAGCAATGCCTGCAGGCGATTCACGCTTTCATCCGCCAGCCCGAGCGTGACCTCGCTCACGGCCAACAGCACCAGCAGCTTGCCGAGGTCCTGGCTCTGGCCAACCTGACCTTTTTCCCGCGCATCGCGGAGCTGTTTGGGTGTGGCCTTTTCGGTTTTTTCGCTCACGGCACCTGCACCATCAAGCCCAGCAGCGATTTGAGGTCGGCCAGTTTCGACAGCTGGCCGGTGCCCAGCTCCAGCAACGTCGGCAGGTAGATCAATAGAAAGGCAAGACCGGCCATGCTCTTGGCAGGCATCGCCAGAATCGAGACGTTCAGCTGTTGCGCGTACAGCCCGATGATCGCCAGTGCCGCCTCGATCAACAGCAGCAGGGCAATGAAGGGCGCGGCGTACAGCATCATGTGTTGCAGGGTCTGGTTCAATTGACCGAGAAACACGTCCAGACCGTCTGCGTTCATGCCCGGCAGCCACGAGGTGGGCGGCCAGACCGTGTAGCTGTCCCAGATGACCTGGGTGATCAGCGACAACCCGCCGGTGAGGATCACCAGCATGATCAGGGTTTCCTGAAACAGCTCGCCCAACGGCGTGGCGTCCGGCCCCAGTGAAGGGTTTATCTGCCCGCCACTGAGTGCGCCGCGCTGGCTGTCGAGCAAGGCACCCACAGATGCGAACATCCAGAACGGCGCGTACAGCAGCATGCCCAGCAGGGTGCCCAGCACGGCTTCCTTGAGCAGCAGACCGCCGATGGCAAACCAGTCTTCATTGAGCGAGGTCAGCGCGCGGCTGATGCCCGGTGCCGGGATCATGGCAACCACGGCAACCACCGAGTAGCGCACCGGGCCTTTGAGGTATTTGAAGCAGAAGGCTGGCACCAGCAGCATGCACGGCACTAGGCGCGCCATCGCCAGCCCCATGCCCAGTATGAACTCGAAAAAATCCTGGGCGTGCAGAGGCATCTAGTGGGCGACTCCGGACCGGGCAATCAGATCGAACGCCATGTTGATGAACTGGATGAGTTCGACACCGATCCAGCGGCCGGTCATGGCCAGCGTCATGCCGACGGCTGCCAGCTTGATACCGAACGGCAGGGTCTGATCCTGGATCTGCATCAACGCCTGCAACAGCGAGGTGACGACCCCGACCAGTACCGCGACGCCCAGCGGCGGGGCGGTCAGGATGACGACCAGAAACATGCCTTGCTTGAACAACGCCAACGCTTCCATGACCGCCTCACATATAGGAATAGAACAGGCTGTCGAGCAGGCGCGACCAGCCCGACACCAGCACGAACAACAGCAGCTTGAGCGGTAGCGACAGGGTCATCGGCGAGACCATCTGCATGCCCAGCGCCAGCAGCAGGTTGGAGACGATCAGGTCAATGACGATAAACGGGATGTAGATCAGAAAACCGATCTCGAAGCCGGCTTGCAGCTCCGACAGCACAAAGGCCGGGATCGCCAGCAGCAAGTCGTTCTTGCTCGCCTGATCGGCCATTTCCTTGGGCCACATGCGCTGAGTGTTGTCGAGCAAATGGGCCACCACGTCGGGATCGGTGTTGCGCGTCATGAAACGCTGCAGGGGTTCGATCACCGTCATCGCGCTGGCCTGAAGTTTCTCGGTATTGCCCAGTTCCAGTGGATGTTCATGCACCCGCTGCTGCATCTCGTGGGCCACCGGGGCCATGACGAACATGGTCGCTGCCAGCGCGATGCCGTACAGCGCCATGTTCGGCGGTACTTGCTGAACGCCTATGGCGTTGC
Organism: Pseudomonas syringae; assembly: GCF_002157375.1. Lineage (GTDB taxonomy): Bacteria > Pseudomonadota > Gammaproteobacteria > Pseudomonadales > Pseudomonadaceae > Aquipseudomonas > Aquipseudomonas syringae_T. Next base: position 134,454 of record NZ_MTSA01000009.1, on the reverse strand, counting down.
GGGTGATCAGCAGGGTCATGGCGATTTTCAGGAAGGCGGTGCAGACGATCAGCAAAAACGGGATCAGCGACATCGCGCCGAGAAACAGGGCCAACAGGAGCGGATTCGCTCCCTCCATGATCATGCCGGGGCCGCCAGTCGAGTGATCTGCAGCCCCAGCCGGCCATCGACATCGACCAGCTCACCTTCAGCCACCACCCGTTCGCCGTGGCACAGGGTGGCAAAACCAGGTGCCACGCCGGTGACTTCAAGCACCGTTCCCGCACCCAGTTTGCGCAATTCGGCGAGGGTCAATCTGAGCTCACCGCAGCGCAGCGTCAGGTCCAGTGCCAGCGTGTCGAGTGCAGGCGAACGGGGTGGCTCGTCGTGCTGATCGTCTTCGAACGATTCCTCCAGCGTGGCATCGCCAGGCTGTTGTTCGGCGTGCGCGTCCTGCCAGTGCTGTTCGTGGTCGCCGGTCTGTTCGTCATCGTCATCAAGGCTTGCGACGTCGTCCTCGTACAGGTCTTCAGTACTCATGGTGGCTGTGCTCCTCGTGGCTGAGCCGCAAATAAAGATGCTGCGCGTCAGGGGCGGCCTGTGCCGCCCATTGCCGACCGGCAAGCGTCAGCGCGCCTTGCCCGGCGCTGTCGAAACGGCAGCGGGCAGGCAGCACCACGTCACCGGGACGCAGCGAGGCGAGTTGGTCCAGCGTCAGTGACAGCTCGCCGATGATCAGCGGTGTGGTCACCGGCCATGACTCATCGACAGGCTGCTGCCGTGCCTGCCACCGGGCTGCACGCAACAGCCTGAGCAATGTTTCAGGCGTGGTGTGCAGATGGGCGTGGACCTGCTGGTCAGCCAGCCGGACCTGAATCCGGCAGCCAAGGGTCGGTTCCGCCTGGCCGTCGATCAGCGGTTCGATGGGCGCCAGCAGATCGGCAATGACCGGACTCAGGCGTTGGTTGAAAAACTGCCAGTACCAGGCTTGCTGCTCGCCTGCCAGGGTCAGCGGGATATCACCGAACAGACTCAGCAGCGCCTCGGCATCGCTCAGGCACACAGGGCCGACGGCCGTGTTCAGCCAGACGCCGACCGGTTGTTGGCCGGTCTCGGCGAGCCACGGCAACAGCGTGAGTTCGGCGTTCTGCCCCCGGGCGATGAAGGGCAGTTGCTGACCGGCGCCCAGTTCACGTGTCGCCTGAGCCAGCAGCGGATCGACTTTACGCAAGCGAAGCGCGTTCATGCTGCGAGGTCTTCTTGCAGGTCCAAGTCGACGTCCTGGCCCAGAGCCTGCGCGAGCGAGCTCCGGCAGGCGCCGACATGGCCCTGCAAGCGCTTGAGCACATCGCGGCGGGCAAAACCCAGCTGAATACTCCAGCGGTTGTCGGCTTTACTGGCGTTGACCTGAACCGTGCCCAGGCTGGGTATCATCAAGGTAAACCGGAGCGGGCCTTCGGGCTGATCCGGCAGACGCTGCACGATTTCGTCAATCAACTGAGCCGGTACGTTTTCTGTGTGCATCGGGAACGCTATTCCGCCACCGGAGAAGCTCTGCTGATCCGGTTCGGCGCCCACTGGCGGGATCAACAGTTGCGAGAAGAACAGGCCATCGGCGCTTGCAGGCGTATCGAGCAACGATTTATTGAAAGCCGAACGATGGGTCTGCACGTCTCGCGCACCACCACCCGACGCAGGCCGTTTGTCACCGACAGGTGTGTCACTGAAAGCTGCTGGCGCACGTTCGACGGGTTTTTCTCGCAGGTCTACTGCTGGCGCTTTGGCCGGTGTTTTGATCGGTGCGGTCATCGTCACTTAACCTTCTTCGTTGAGCGTCTCCTCCAGGCAGGCGAGTTTCTCGACCGCGCGCTGAGACGCTTTGGCTTGCAGCCGCTTCTGTTCAAGCAACGCCTGTTGTTCGGTTACCCGCAATTGCTGCTGCTGCACGTCCTGGCGGATGTAGGACAGGCGGTCGAGCATGTTTTTTTCTTTGTCGTGCCACCGGTCGACATCGTTGACGCTGATGGTCTTTTGCAAATGCGCACTGGACAGGCTCTCGCGACGTCGCTTGTGGTGGTCACGTTCCTGAGCCAGTGACGCTCTGGTCTCTGATAAGTGGTCGAGCATCGATTTCAGTTCCACCTGCGCCTGGCGATGTGCCCGTTCGGCGCATGCCTGACGATGCTGGCGCAGCGGCGTGAGCAGGCCGATCACCTGTTCCAGCGCCGCCCGTTGCGGGTCGTCTTCGAGGTGTTCGTCCATGTCTATTCCGGCAGTTGGGCGGTGAGGCGCAGCAACCCGTTCAGGGTGTCCTGCAAGGGCACGGGTTCACGCAGGTCCTGGCGCAGGAAGGCGTTGATCGCGTCATTCAGTTGCACGGCACAGTCGGTGACCGGGTCGGCACCGGGCTGGTATTCCCCCAGACGCAAGAGCATTTCCACCTGTTTGTAGGCCGCCAGCAACTGGCGCAGACGGTTATTGGCCCGCTGATGCTCACGACCGGTGACGTTGCTCAGGATCCGGCTGATGCTGGCGGACACGTCGATGGCGGGGTAGTGCCCGCGTTCGGCCAGCTTGCGCGACAGCACAATGTGGCCGTCCAGCAACGAGCGCACTTCGTCGGCGACCGGATCATTCATCGAATCCTGCTCGATCAGCACCGTGTAGAGCGCAGTGATCGACCCGTTCTCGCTCATGCCGGCGCGCTCCACCAGACGCGGCAGCAGGGTGTACACCGAAGGAGGCAGGCCGCCACGGCCCAGCGGTTCGCCGGAAGCGATCCCGATTTCCCGCTGCGCACGGGCAAACCGGGTCAGCGAATCAAGCAGCAACAGCACTTTCTGGCCGCGGGCGCGAAAGGCTTCGGCGATGGCCGTGGCAGTAAAGGCTGCGCGGGCGCGTTCCATGCTTGAGCGATCAGACGTCGCGCAGACCAGTACCGAGCGATTGCGCAGGGTTTCGTCCAGTTCATGGTCGAGGAACTCGCGCAACTCGCGGCCTCGCTCGCCGATCAGCCCGAAGACAATGACATCGCAGCCCATGTTGCGCGCCAGTTCGGCCATCAAAGTGGTCTTGCCGCAGCCGGCACCGGCGAACAACCCGACGCGCTGGCCTTCGCCCAATAGAATCGCGCTGTCGATGGCGCGTACGCCGGTGGGCAATGCGTTCGTGATACGCGGTCGCTGAGTCGGCGGCAGGGCGTCGGCGATCACCGGCAGGGTGTCGCGACGATCATCCGGTCCGGCGAAAGCACCGACACAATCGCCCAGCAGCGGCCGTCCGAAACCGTCCAGCACGCAGCCCAGCAAACTGTCGTCCACGCCAATCCGGTGGGCGATGCCGAGTGGACGGATCGGCGCGCCGACCTGAATGCCATCGGGCGCACCGAGGGCGCTGAGCAAGGTGCAGTCCTGAGTAAACCCTACGATTTCGGCCAGCAACAGGCTGCCGTCGGCTTTGCTCACTTCACACAGGTCGCCCACCTTGGCCGCCGGAATCTTGCACTCCAGCAGAATGCCGCGAACAGCGCTGACCCGGCCACTGACGCGCACGGCGGAGTGTTCGCGAAGGCGTGCCGCATGGAGGTCTTTCCACTGGTTCAGCGCGGCGTTCACCAGGTCACCTCAACGTGCCGGTCGCCGTCGAACTGCAGGTGCTGATCATCAATTCCGGTCAGGCGCAGGCCGTCCACTTCGTCCCCCACGTATACCCGCCGACCGTCGGCGGTCACCAAGTGCGCATGAGGACCGGTCATGATTTGAACCACCACGAAAGGCAAGGTGTTGCGCTTGCTGGCGACGTTGTCCAGCACGGTCACCGGCGACTCGTAACGGTCCTTGAAACGCTGCAACATGCGCTGATAGACCAGCAAGGAGTCTTCTTTCAGGTCACCGCTCAGCATCAGGCCGTCAGGGGTTTCCTCCACGCTCACTTCTGTCAGCAGACGGTCGCTGAGCATGCTGTTGAGCTGATGCACCACAGCGTCTTTGCTGGCCAGGCGGATGCGTTTGTCCGCTGCGGCGCTGGCTGGTTTCTCCTGTGCCTGCTGCGTGTCGGTCGATGCAGTGGTGTTCGCCGATGCAATGTGTGCAGGGCTTTGGTCCATCGCGAGGGTTGCCGGTCGGGTCAGGCTCCAGGCACTGCCAATGACCCCCACCAGCAGCCCGGCGATGATTCCCGTGGTGCGGTTGAGCCATTGCGAGCGCGACTTGACCTTTTTCAGCGGCACCTCGGTGCGCGCAGGCTCCGGTTCAGCCTCTGACTGTTTGGGGATGACGGCTGGCACCGAAGGCCATTCATCTTCAGCGGGCGAAACACACAGCCACACCGACCCCAGCAAAAACGCACTGTTGAGCGTCACATCAAGGTGAGTCTGTGGGCTGCCTTCTTCATCACAAATTGCGCCGTCTTCGGCGTTCAGGGCCCAGCTGTCATTCAGCCGGTGCAGGCGGCAGTGCAGGTTTTCGACACCTGTGTCGTCCAGCGCCAGGTCCTGCTGATCGGCAGAGCCAATGGACCACTCTTCGCCTATCAGTGGTAAGGCTGCGCCCTGGTGTTGGCCGTTCAGTACGCGTAATTCAAACATGTGACCTTCTCCCTGTGCTCAAGCCTGACAGGCTCAAGCGGCATGCTCGTTGTCCAGCGATTCAAGATCGTCTTCAAGGTCGAATCGACCCATGACCTTGACCTTGGCTGCATTGCTGATTTCTGCGAAAGACAGCACGGGAACGTGATAGAACTCTTCTTTCAACAATGTGCGCAGCGGACTGCGCAAGTCCTGCGCGACCAGCAGCACGGCCTGTTCCGGGGCGCGTACCGGGAACGCAATGTGCATTTGCTGCACGAGCATCTGGCTGATCTCGTTGCTCAGTGCAAAGAACGTTTCGGTCTGTGTCTGACGCAATCCGTCGCGCAGCAAGCCCTCGCTTTCCGGCGTCAGCAGCCACACTTGCAAGCCTTCGGCCCCGCAGTACTGGTGGTAAATCTGCGACTTGAGCGCAATGCGCACGTAGTCGGTCAGCACGCTGGTGTCGCGCTCATGCTGGCAGTGCTCGATCAGGGTTTCGGCAATCACCCGGATCGCCCGCAGCGGCACACACTCCGATGCCAGTCGCTGCAGAACGGCCGAAAAACGTGTCAGGGTGAGAACCCGCTGCATTTCCTGAGCGAGTTCAGGCTGCTCGGATTCCAGCCAGCCCAGGATCGCTTTGGTTTCCTGCAGACCAATGAACTGTGGTCCGCAAGACTGCAAGGCGCGCTCCATGCGCTCGATGATCAAGGTCATGGCGTTGACGGCGGGCAGCTCGCTACTCTGCTCGGCGGGCAGCCAGACCCATTGGTCTTCCTGGCGATCAGTGCTGCCGGAGATGGCCGCCGGTAACGATTCGCCGTTCAACTGGCGGGCATCCACCGCCACGTGCGTCTGCGTGAAGGTTGCCTTGAGCATGGGCACGTCATAGACCAGGAAGCGAAATTCGTCCTGAGGCAGTTGATCGACATACTCAATGATGAAGGAGGGCAGGGTCAGGCCGAATCGCACCACCAGACGGTTGCGGCGCTGACGTATTTCGCTGACCAGCGCGTCGATCAGTGCGCTGTCCTGGCCGGGGTGGAATTGCAGGACGAACTGGCGGCTGGGTGAAAAAGTCCGCAGGTCTTCCTTGCCATTCATTTCCGGGGCCACGGCGACGGCTCCCCGCTCTTCGGGCTTGGGTCTGGCGCGTTGCAATTGCAGCAACCCGCCGGCGCCGCAGATGATCGCAATGGTGATGAACACCCCGGTCGGCATCCCCGGCAGCGCGGCGAAACCGAGCATGGCCACGGCGGCAATGATCCAGGCTTTTGGCTGGCTGGTGATCTGTTCGGCGATTTCCCGGCCGATGTTGGCTTCCACACCCGCTTCGGTATTGGGCACGCGAGTGATGATCATGCCGCAGGTCACGGAGATCAGCAGCGCGGGAATCTGCGCGATCAGGCCGTCGCCGATGGTCAACACGGTGTACAACTGCAAGGCATCACCGGCACTCATGCCGTGCTGCAGAACACCAATGGAGATGCCGCCGATCATGTTGATCGCCACGATGATCAGGCTGGCAATGGCGTCGCCGTTGACGAACTTCATCGCCCCGTCCATCGCACCGAACAGCTGGCTTTCCTTGTTCAGTTCAGCGCGCCGCTTGCGGGCTTCGTGAACGGTGATCAGGTTGGCCCGCAAGTCACTGTCGATGGACATTTGCTTGCCGGGCATGGCGTCCAGCGTGAACCGCGCGCCCACCTCGGCCACCCGCTCCGAGCCCTTGGTGATCACCAGAAAGTTGACCACTGTCAGGATCAGGAAGATCACCAGACCCACCGCCAGATTACCGCCCACCACAAACTGCCCGAAGGCTTCGACGATATGACCTGCGTCCTGATTGAGCAGGATCAGGCGCGTGGTGGAAATCGACAGCGCCAGGCGAAACATGGTGGTCAGCAACAGCACCGCCGGAAAGGTCGAAAACGCCAGCGGCCTGGGCAGGTGCATGGCCAGCATGATAAGCAGGCAGGAGATACAGATGTTGACTGCGATCAGCACGTCTACCAGCCCGGTCGGGAGCGGTGTGATCATCATGAACACGATGGCGATCACAAAGAACGCACCGACTACTTCCGAACGGCGCATGGCCGACAGGGCGATCATGTTCAGCACGTTGATGAGTTTATTCATCAGGCAAATACCCCGTAGTACTGCTTCTGTTCCTGTTGGGTGAGCTCGGCCATCAGGATCAGCAGGTTGCTCAGTGCGGTCTGACGGCTTTTCATGTCACGCCACAGCAGAATGGGCAGTTGCAGCAGCATGGGCCGCAAACCGTTGAGGAACGCCAACTGGTGCTTGAGGTGCTTGCCACCGATGTGTTGAGTCAGTTGCAGGGTCTGGTTCACATTCATGCCGTTGGCCGTCAGGGTCAGCAGGTGCTTGAGAAAGGCTGGCGGGTCGACTTTCAGGTCGGGGTTCTTGTTACGCATGCGGCCCAGCAGGTGCTCGCAACCTTTCAGCAGCGTGGTCACATGGCGTGCGGTATTGAGGCCGTGCATCAAGGTGCGCAGTTGTTCATGGGAAGCGGACGGCGTCATGGCCGACAGGTCATCGGCGATGGCGATGCGCATGTCACGCAGGTCGGCGTCGAACTGGCCGACTTCCTCTTGTTCGTTGAGCAGTGCTTCGATCAGGCCGGTGATGTTCGGCTGACCCGACACCGCCACGTTGTACAGATTGCGCAGTGAGGCCCGACGCTTGTTATCGATGTTCGAGCGGCCAAAGGCCCTGGCCGTGTTGATGCCTGCCCGGGCGCGAGGACCGTACTTTCTGCGCAGCAATTTCAGCTTATGGGTCAGCACCACGTGTTCGCCGGTGGCACCATCGGCTTCGGCCTGTTTTCTGGCCGCTTGCAACACCACATGAGCCTTGGCCGCGTCGCCATCGGTGAACGCCAGAACCAGCGACAGATCGTCGGAAGAATCTTCCTGCATGAGCTTTTTACGCATCATCCGGGCCGCGTTATCCAGCCCGGTGTCCTGAGCGCCCATCAACAATTGATACAGCTCACCCAGCTTGACCGCGCGCGACTGCAGGGCATTGTTGCTGGCGATCAACTCGCGCTGATGCAGGATGCGGCTGTGCTGGATCAGCGCCGCAGCGAAACGCGAAACCTGTTGTTGTGAAGTCCCGGCGCTATTCAGCGCGGCGCCTGGCAGTGGCTGCGCAACAGGCGTCACGACGCGGGTCGGCGTGACCGGAAGTGTCTGCATGGGAGGCGGAGCGACGATTTTCATAGAGCAGTTCTGAGCCGGGTAATGCCCGCTGAGTGGGTTGCGGTCCGGGTTCAGTTCCCTGAAGGAAGGCACTGATGCGTTTGTGCCAAATGCTGTCGTCGCAAAAAGCGGTTTGCGCAAACTTTTGTATTACAAAGAGTTTCAAATTTATTAATTATCAACAAAATCAATGGTTTATTTTGAATTTTTGGCTGGCACGGTTATCGCTATAGGGCTTGCACTCCATCATCAAAGGGCAAGCCCATGTCTACGAACCTTGTGATTCTCGATGCAACCTCGCCACGCCAGCCATCTTCGTCCGCCGGCATTCGGCAGTTGACGGCCGATCAGATTCAGATGCTCAGGGCGTTCATCCAGAAGCGCGTGATGAACCCTGATGATGTCGATGACATCCTGCAGTGCGTGTTTCTTGAGGCGTTACGCAACGAGCACAAGTTTCAGCACGCCAGCAAACCGCAGACCTGGTTGTGCGGTATTGCGCTGAACCTGATCCGCAACCACTTCCGCAAAATGTATCGCCAGCCGTATCAGGAAAGCTGGGAGGACGAGGTGCATACCGACCTGGAATGGAACGGTGATATCACTCATCAGGTAGACGGGCACCGGCAGTTGGCACGCGTCATCGCGGCCATTGATGGCCTGCCGTCAAACATGCAGAAGGTCCTCGAAGTGTCACTGGAGATGGACGGCAATTATCAGGAGACCGCGAACACGCTTGGCGTTCCGATCGGCACCGTGCGTTCGCGGCTGTCACGGGCGCGGGTTCAGTTGAAGCAACAGATCGACCCGTTTGCCTGAATGCCGGTTTTGAAAACGTTCTCTGGAACCAACTTGCTCCCCCGGCCACACAGTTGCCATCCCCACTATCGGATGGCAACTTACCATGCGTATTTCCGGTTCTCCCTTCAGCGGTATTGTGAATCAACCCACCTCTGGCGAACTGTCTGGTGAGTCGCCTCTGGCCAAAGCCTTGCTCACCTCAAACGGCAGCGTCCAGACCGGCGTGCAGTTCGGTCAGGCGTCTGAAAATTCGCCAGGCGCGCCCACCGGGACCGAGCAGGCGGCATCGTCAATTCTGGCCCTGTTGCTCAAGGGCAACGGCGGTACGCCCGCCAATTCCGCGCCGATAGACTCCACAGCGCAGCCCCCGTCAAACAGTGACGTTCCTGCACAGGTTTCACCCACGGCCCCGGCCGCACCGGTTGCTGCCGCGGCAAGCCCTGACGCATCCGACCCTGCCAACGCGCCAAAGGCGGCTGACGCGGCGTTTCTGGACGACTCCGAATACTCGTCACCCGAAGCCCTGAAACGCTGGGAACCGATGGTTGCGCATTTACCGCCTGACCAGCGCCTGCAAGCGGAGAAAGAACTCAACCGCCCGATTGCAGCCGCCTGGATGGCCCGTGAAGACGGCCCCAACGCGGCCAAGGCAATGGAATTCATCAATGCCAACCCGGCGTTGAAAACCGCAGTGGACGTTGGGGACAGCGGCGGTCATGCCGATGGCAAGATCACCAACAAGGACCTTAAATCGTTTGCCAAGTACATGGAGGAGGCGGCAGACGACGCTGATAAAAGTGTTTCCGACTACAGGGCCGCCAACCCCAATGCCGACCCGCAGTCACTGGAAATGGTCCGCAGTGCGGCCTTGATGCAGGCCAACATGCCGCTGGCTACCGCAGCTGATCCCAAAAAAGCATTGGGCGCACAGGACCAGGCCGAGGTGGATGGCAATGTCGGTGCTGGCGACCTGAATGGCCTCGCGCAGGGCAACCCCGGGCTGTCCGGGGTCCTTAAACAAGCCTGTAACACCTGGGCGCAACCTGGTTTTCTGGGGCAGCTTGACGAGGCAGGGCTCAGCGGACGCGACAAGGCGAAACACAGCCCGGATCAATTGTTCGATAAAGACAACGTGAACAGCTGGATCAAGAATCAGGCGCCCACCAATGGAGGTCAGTTTGCCAGCATGCTGAGCGACGCAGCGACCCTGAACTCGGTCGCGGGCATCGACACCAGCAAGCTGGACAAAGATGTTTTTGACCATCCAGAAGCGTACAGCGGCGCTCAAAAAGCGGCGGTCATGATCAAGTTGCAACAGGTTCAGCAAAGCGTCATCGCTGGACGCAGCTTGCGCGACACCGAAGAAACAGAACGGCAGTTGAACCAGAAAATCGCTCAGTTGCAGGCCGACACCGATGTACAGGGATTCCTGAACAACAGTGTTCCCGAACAGGAACGTTCACTGGTGCGCAGTGACGCCGAGCTGCGCAAAGCGGTGGTCAAGCAGACAAAGCATGTCAACAGCGGTCAGGCGCTGAGTGACGACATGGACACCGCTGACAAGGCGGTCAGCGACAAAAAGCCGAATGCCGATTACAGCGGTGCCATCAGCGGGCTGTCCGCTCAGTTGCAATTGCAGAAAGACCTGTTTCCCGATGCCGAGGTGCCGACTGCTGATCAGGTCATCGGCAATCGTCCCGAGCTGCAATCGAAAATCGCAGATTCCTACGTTCGCAACTTCAGCGAAGGGGGCGCACTGAAACAACTGCTTGGCCAGAAAAAAGCCGATGCCGGTGAATCCCTGCAAACGGCTGACGATCAAAAGGCCATTTACGACAGCGTCTTGCCCAGCGACTTCACCCAGAGCCAGCAAGGCGACTACCTGAACGCCACCGTGACCCAACTGCAGGATTCAAAGAAGGGTCGCAAGCTGCTCGAAGGCAAAAATGAAGACAACCAAGGCCCCTCGATAGTGAGCCAGGTGGCGGCCGAAATGGGGCCGCGTGCGCTTCAGTCGGTGATGGGGTTCGCGTCGGTCTCCGACATGCTTGCCCAAGGCAACAAGCTCGGCGCAGCTCAGACCCTTTACGACAGCACCAAAATGGGGGCCGAAGCGGTCAAGGGCGGTATCGACGCAGGTGCGAAAATGATGGGCCGCGAAGCATCAGCCGGTCTGGGGCGCATGGCCGGCCAGATCGCAGGCCGCGCCATCGGCATGGTCGCCGGCGAAGCCACCGGCCTCGCGGCGGGTGCAGCGCTGGGCGCTGCAGTGCCCATCATCGGCTGGGCCATCGACGGTGCAATGGCGCTGGGTTTCGGCATCTCCGCCATCGTCGAAGCGGTCAAGAAACACAAGGCGCAAAAAGCGTTTGATCATAACGTCGACCCGGTGCTGGACCAGTTCGGGATTGCGAAGGCGCATTGATTGTTCGAAGCGGGTCGGTCGGCAATCTGAATGACCCGCTATTTTCAGCAACGGCCAGGACTGGATGGAACTGCGCTGGTCGGATACTTCCCTCGCAATGATGCGTCTGTTTCCGGACCGCACAAGCGGTCCCTTTTCCTCTCGGAGATTGAATCATGAGACCCGTCGGCGGCCCTGCTCACCACTATTACCCTCCAGCACCTGAGGCTGAAAAGCCTGCCACGCCTTCTGCGCGTACAACGCCTGCTCAAGCAACACACGCCGGTCCTTCTGGAACGACCAGCGATATACCCGAGGCGCCGATGCTGGGAAAGGCCCGCCATTATGCCGCTGGACGCTATGGGCATCTTGCCGAAGTGATCGTGAACATGAAGCACTCTGATCATGAGCCGACAGAGAATCGCGACACGGGTAAAGAGAGAAGAAGTGAACGAAGAGCGCGTACGGGTCGGAGCACGGCGGCCGCTGGCAGCTCAACTGTTGCTTCATCTTCACGTTCAGACATTGCCCCGCCGGATAGGGTATTCAAGGCTTCAAGTCTCGCTGAACTGGCAAGCTGGAGTGAAAATACGCATTCCTACAGCGTAGAGCCCGCCGTGGCCTTCAAGGGAATGCCTGCAACGGCAATAGCAAGATTTCTGAGCGATGCGAAAAAGAGTCTGGAAGAAGGGCTTGGTCATGCAGGCATAAGGCTGGAAGACGTCGTGGTCTCTCAAAGCCGTAAACATATCAATGTGAACCTTAACCATATAGAAATGAAAGGCTATCTGGGGCGCGACCGCAACGCCTGGTTTCAGTCTGATGGTCATCGAGCGAGTGAAAAACTGTACACCAAAGCAGGGCTTTACCTGGGTGAGTTCAACGCTCAGAACAAACCGCCGCTTGCCCCCTTGCCAAAATTAAAGAGCAAGGACAGCCTGGGCGTCATGCGCGAACTCTTGCGTGACGCCCCAGGACTGGTCATTGGCGAGGCGCACAGCTCAGTGGCCAGCAAGCGTGAACTGATTAAAAACATGAAAAGCCTGAAAGCCGACGGAGTCACTACGCTGTACATGGAACACCTGTGCGCGGACGCTCATGGTAAAGCGCTGGATGATTACATGAAGTCTCCTAAAGGCAGCCCGATGCCTGCCCGGCTCAAGGCTTATCTCGACATGCAGACCAAGGGCAATCTGGGTATAGGTAAGGTCGCGTCGGAGTTCAATTTCACAACGCTGATCCGCGCCGCAAAAGAAGCCGGCCTTGAGGTGATACCCGTGGACACCGTCAAGACATACGAAACCTCGACCGAGGGCGGTGATACGCGCATCAAAGTGATGAACTATTACGCCGCCGAAAAAATACGCCTCAGCCAGACAGAGGGGAAATGGATCGCGTTTGTCGGCTCAGCGCATGCTACGACGTATGAGGGAGTCCCCGGACTGGCCGAGCTGCATGGAGCCAGAAGTCTGATCATCGATGATTTCGGATCGAAGCCTCGTCCCGAGATAAACATCAACGTAAAGAACTATGCCGACAAGATCAATCCGGACGTGACCCTGTCGTACAAAGTCTGAGGGCAAGGCACCGCTTCGCTATGCCTGCAAATGAAGCGGTGCCTTATCGCCATGATCGAATCGCCCAAGGCGTCAGGTCGGTGTTCTCGCAGTCTGCTCGAACGCCACTCCAGTCAGGTGGACAAAGCGTGTGAAGTCGGGATTGGTCGTTATCCTGATCGACCGAGGCAAAGTCACCAGCGCAGGCAGATCCTCGAAGGAATGGCGGCTATTCCGGACGGTGACATTGTGCTCTTGCAGCGCTGCATTTCGTGGGGATGAGGCCGTGGAGTTGTTAGCACGCTCAATGCAGCGGTCGTTTTTGTTACAGGCGGTCGGCTGCTGCCGCCGAGAAGCTTTATAGCCAGACAGGATCAGCTGTGGACCGCAAGGTGCGATTGATCTCTTTCTCCGATGCCATAACGCCAACTTTCCACCAGACGAAAAAAAAGACCTTGAATTTCAAGGTCTTTTTCAATGGTGGTGCCCCGAGGGGGAATCTTAATGCTATGCACAGAAAATTGCTATAGGTTGCTGATGGTTGCAACCTACTGTTTTGTTTAGTTTTATTCGCTATAAGATGTGCGGATGGCGGCATCTGGTTGCATTGGCGTGGTAGTCTTTACGCCAAATTTACGCCAAAAGGGGACTGACGTGGCGTCGTACCGAAAGCGCAGCGGAGGATGGCGAGCAGAAGTAGTCAAGCTAGGGATCCGTGACTCACAGACCTTTGCAACGAAAGCAGCTGCGGTTGCATGGGCAACGCATCGTGAAGCCGAAATCCTGGCAGGAAGTGGGAAGCCTAAGGCAGGCAACCAAATGACGCTTTCTGACGCATTGAGACGTTACAAGCGAGACGTATCGACTACAAAGGCCGGTCAGCGCTGGGAAGAGCTGCGCCTGGATAAGATGGACAACGAGCTGACGTTCGTAGGTGAGATGATTGCCGATATCACCGCTGACCAAATCGCGGAATGGCGCGATCTCAGGTTGAAAAAAGTATCCAGTCCCTCAGTCCGACGCGACATGACTTTATTGTCGTCTGTTTTTGAAATTGCTAAGCGAGAGTGGAAGTGCTGCACGCACAATCCTGTGCGCGAAGTCAAACGTCCAAGCAATGGTAGGCCGAGAGATCGTCGCGTATCTGCATATGAGGAAAGCGCTCTCACCAGCCGTTTGGGGTTTATCGAGGGTGTTGCGCCAGTAACTCTGCAGCAGGAGCTGGCCTATGCATTTTTGCTGGCACTTGAGACGGCTATGAGGCAGGGTGAGATCCTAGGGCTGAAGGTCAGCGACGTGTATTTGAAGGATCGTTACGTTCGCTTGGAAATGACCAAGAATGGGCAAGGTCGCAATGTGCCGCTGACCCGACGGGCTGGAGAACTGCTGAGAGTTCTCTTAGGTGAGCGCCCGGGGGGAAGCTCGGTATTCAAGCTCAGTTCAGCGTCTGCGGATGCCATGTTCCGAAAGATCAGAGATGAGCTACGCATTGTAGATCTTCATTTCCATGATACGCGACACGAAGCTACCACTCGGTTAGCTCGAAAGGTGGATGTGCTCGATCTTGCCCGCATCACAGGGCATAAAGATCCGCGGTCGTTAATGGTTTATTACAATGCAACCGCTGCAGAGATGGCAACGCGCCTGGATTGATTTTGGACTCTGACTTCGCTTCGCATCTGATGAGCTCTGCTTATCCAAACAACCGTTGGCCTTCGATCTGACCACAGATAGCTTGGGAATTGAGCGTAGCGCGTCGCCTCTGTGATCGGTAAAGAGATCCTTGCAGCTATTGATAACGATGGAGTGAAATTAGCCGACATACTCCTATCAGAGCCTAACAATTCAGGTAAGGCTGCCGGTATTGGATTGTGACACGGGATAGGGAATGTGTCGGGAGCCCCTTTTCCGATGCTGGCGCAGATAAAGCTAATTGCCATTACCGCTATGCACGCCTATGCTGACCACTCGTGTGCCGAGATCTTGAACTCACCTGAGCAGTTCTCGAATTAGAAAGGTGATCAGGGTCAGCCAACAGGAATTTTGTGAGCTAGGGAGAGAGCGGTGGGCTTCTTTACAGATAGAGAGATGAATGACCTAAGGATCACAAATATGATCCTGCACGTTGTAGGCGGAGAAGAGTTTACCCCGGAGTCTGTACGTCAAGTCGAGCATGAAGAGTTTTTTATCGCGCGTATACTCGATACTGATGCGGATGCTATCTATAGTTTTAGAGAAACCTCTGCAACAAAAACTCAGCTGGAAATGATTGCTTCGGGAACTGAAAGCTTCGAGAGAGGTACCCAGAGTCTTTCCGCTATCTTTTCTCGTTGGCACGTGAATAGCAGCCGTGAAGGAGCGCTGTTTATCTTTGAATTGGCCTGTGACGACCCTCTAACAAAGCTGTACAGCATGATAAAATATGATTACAGCGAAGCAATAGAGCAGTCCTCTGTGGAAGACGGCGGTCTTCTTCGCCGAATCGTGCATGCTTTTGTCGCGGATAAGAAAGCGATTCAGAAGTCTTCATTAGTTAGAGTGGTAAACGGTGTGGCAGAAGTCTCGGTATCCGCCCGAGATAGGATGAAAAGGGCTCCGGAAATCGTCGACTATTTTGCCAACTTTCTTGATGTGGTTCGTAGCATGTCTGATCAAGAGCTTAATGCCAAGGTGGTGGTGCTCTTACGTGAAACTTTAACTTCTTGTAAAGCTGATTTAGTAGATACCGTTCCAAAAGCTTTTGCCAGGGCCAAAAACGCTTTGGCGCAACGTCGGGAAATAAACGAAGATGCGATTATTGATGCTGTCCTATTAGCAGCTGGAAGCCCTACCGACGAAAAAGTAATTTCAAAATTACAAAACACGACACGCCGAAAAATTCGGACCGCCAGGATTGAGAATTTGGTTTTTCCTGCTGATCAAGAAATTTTAGGGCGACCTCCGATGCGTAGAATCAAAACCACCGAAGGAGTTACTGTTCTATACCCAGATGGTGCTCAAATGACAGTCACTCGCGTGCCTAAACCACGTGGGGGGGAATTGATCACTATTGATACCCAAGCTATCACGGAAGACAAACTTGTATCTGATAAAACTCGCTGAGCATCTTGACTCGCTCGCTGTGCATGATAACGCTCATATCAGCGAGAGTGACGATAGCGTCACAGTCTCGAATCTCTGTGCTGATGCGGCGCGTCTAATACTATCGACTTGTACTGAGCTCGGCTGGGAAAGCTACGCCTTTGATGCGGAGCAAACACCAACTGAGCAGAGCGATCTCGTCGAGGCCTTCGAACCCTTTCGTGTGACCATTATAAAGCCAGATCGCCCCACTAATACGTTAGATATTCTGACGTCAGTTGGTCTTTCATATTGGCTTGATAAAGGCCATGTGTCAGTCTACTGGCGGATCGCGAGTCTTTCAAAACCGCTGCTCACTCAGAATCGTATATACACCGGTTGGATCCTCCACGAAGCAGGGGACGGCGATTCTGTGGATACAGAGGTTGTTATCTCCCCTCCCACCAAATCGCCTAGGGCACTGGTTCGCGTGTCCGGCTTACTCAATATAGTCCCAGTGGACGTTCGGCCATGGCTTCTCTTGGATCAAATGCAGTTCGATTCAGAAGAGCCTTTTCATAAGTTATGGAGCACAAAAGCTTTTAATGCACTAGTGCATGCTTTAGCGAATGAGGTCGACCCGGAAAGTCATTCGTTAATATTCAAGGGTCCTCCAAAGTTGAGTTTGGAACCCTCAAATCTATCGGCTCAAAATACCGAGGGAGTTGATTCCAGTACTTTTTTGGGCGTCCAATCGGCCGTTCACTGGGTCTATGAAAATAGTCGTGAGGCTGAAATAAAACACAGTCTCTTGGCCATGGAAATTGCACGCTCAGGTCGTGAGAATGGACCTGCGGTGGAGTATTTAAAAGCCAATATATCGACAGCGTTAGAAAGCGCAAAGATCGCCTATCAGATGTCTCTATCGGAGCTCGGAAAAGACACGCTCAAGTCACTTGGCGATCTGCGAAAAGCGATTACTGAAGAGACCGCAAAAGCTACTGATGCAACAAGGCAGACTATAACTGCTGTCTCCTGGGCATTGGCCGTAGGTGTGGGGCTAGTGGCCGCAAGGCTGAGTACTGGTATTGATCCGTGGGTAGCCAGTGTGGTGATGCTGATAGCAACTGCTTACATTGGAATGATCGTTTATTCAGGGTGGAGTTTTGTATGTCTGCAGCGCGACCTGAGAGACGATTGGCAGCCAAAGCTTTACCGCTTCCTACCAAAGGAAGAGTATAAAAAAATGGTCAAAGAGCCAGCTGAAAAATCTGAGAGGGTTTTCAGGAATTCAGCCATCATTGGTATGGTTGCTGTGGTAGTAATGTTCCTAGGTGTTACGCTAGTAAGCTTTATCAATTTACCTGGAAGCCAAGTCAGCAAATTGTCTTCTAAAAATAGTAAAGCCAACGCTGATGTTGTCTTCCAATTAAATCAACAGTTAAGAAAAATCAATTTCCCGCTCTCTACTCCCGTTCCTCTTCGCAAGGACTGGAGTTCACACTCTATCGCCTATCCTAAATCCCAAGAAACTCAAGCAACGCCGTGATCATGTTTTGGATAATCACGTTTTTTCGCTGATCTGTTGTGGTCGGTTGGCAATAGGGCTTGCTTGACAAATTGACTGGCTAGCTTTGTGCGGCTTGCCGAGAAGTTAGGTGTGGCTAAATTTTCGATTGAGTTTCATCACTCCTTTCATCAGGCTGCCCTTCGAGCGCTTCGCGCTTGAGGAAGTTTGGCGCGATTCTGACGTGCCCACTTAATCACCTCTCCCGCAAACCAACGCTTTACGGCTTTAGAGCCTCTGCCCGTTGCACATGGTTGGAAGGCTTCAGGGAAGTTAGGTTGAACGACTACTCGCCTTTCAACAGTGTATTGAGAAAGCTTCAGGTACTGCGCGATGTCATCGAAAGTCCACAGCTCGTCATCAATTGAAACCCTCAGTGCGCGAAGCTCAGTAACGAGAGTCCGGAGTGTTATTAACAAATCTGCGCCATCTTCCTTATCGCCATTCAGCTCCTTCATTTTTGCCCTCCTACCGCCGGTTCACTCACAGAGTTTTTAAGTTTTCTCATAGTGCGTCCATCCTTACGCTGCTCTTGGAGGCGCCTACATCTTTTCCTGCCCAGCACGACATGCATAATGTCCGCTTGAACGCTCTCTCGATGAAGACGGCGAGGAGTAGATAGCAGACCCCTATGCGAACCAGAATGACGATGTGCTGTGCTTGCATGTGCTGTGTCCTTGGAAAGAGCCCGTCGCCGGATCGGTGGTGGGAGGACGGCGGCGGGCTGATGCGGGAGTGTTATGCCAGCGTGAAGCTGCCGATGGTTAGATCAGTTGCGCCGCCGACTTCCTGAGCTACGACCTGTTTGAACTCTTGGGCGAGGTCCTCGCGCAGCTGCGCCTCGCCGATCCAGCGCAGACGAAGCACGGGCTGGTCGCCTCCAGTGAGGACGGCAACGCGCAACTGAATGGTCTGAGCCTGCAAGCCTTCATAGGGGATGACGCTGAACAGCAGCTCAGCGGGCAGGCCGTCTGCCGATTTGGCCTCGATCTGATCCATCGCCGAGCGGGATGCGCTCATGTCACCGACGACGTGTTCGCTTTTGCGGGCCTGCTCGATGGTGATGGACCGAATTGCACCAGCAGCTCGGCGCAGATCGATATCGACACCTTCCGGGGTAAGCGCTTTCAGGTTGGGTGCCCAGTCCTCAATGAAGTCGCTCAGGTCTTTTTGAGTGTGCTTGGACCCGGCTGCGCGTTCGAGGGCGATAAATGCAGCGGTTTTCTTCAGGGTGAGCTTGGCTCGGAAATCTCCATGGCCAGGGTTGTCCTTGTCGCCGAGGTTAAAGTAGACGGTGCACGTCATGTCGTCGCTATCAACGAAGCCCGACGTGTTTGTATCGGCCTGGGTCAGCACGTATTCGCTGAAGTCTTTCAACGATGACGTTTCCAACACGCCCCGGAACCGGCTGCGCGACTGCTGAAATTTCTCCAGGCTGACGACGTTCACGGTCGCAGGGAGTGCGATTGAAGGTGTGAAGGTGTCCAGTGCCTTGGCGTTTGCGAGGACTGCGGTGTCTTGGATCAACTGGATTGCTTTGGCTTCCATGAATCATTTCCTGCTGTGGTGAGAGGTATGGAATAGCGTTGAATTACGATCTGGCGGGCACGGGTGCGGCGTTGCGATCAAACATTTGGTCTGCCGCAGGTGTCTCTGGAAACAGCGTCAGACGACCGCCTTCGCCCACATACATCGGCGTATCGAGGGTGGTGTCCTCGGTGCGGCTGCCGCGCTTGGTTGGCACTTTGTAGGCCAGCTTGTGGTTGACGGTGACCTGGTGGCTGTCAGCAATTTGTTTCAGCGAAAACGTCAGCGTTACGGTGCCGACCTTTTTGTTGTCGACGACACCCGCAGCAACCTCGGAGAGCGCATGGCCGATCTGATTGGCGAAGACGCCTGCGTTGAGTTCGCCGATAAACTCGGCTGTGTCCGTGGGTTTCATGTCCTGTGCCTCTGGTTGTTGTCACTGGACGGCAGTGACCACCTTTTAATCAGGCCGCTTTCGACTTGGCCTCTGCATCGAGATATGCAGCGAGGTCGTGCAGGTACACCACCGGCTGGCCCTTGTTCGATCCGCCGAGCCGTGTGACCTTGAGTTTGATGCGGCCTGCGTTGATCTTGCGAAGCAGGTAGCGATCACTCGATATGTGCGAGAAATAACGTTCTCGCACAGTACTCAGCGTTGGGCAGGGGGTAGCAAACTCGTCCCGGAGCTGAATTAGCGTTTCACTCACGCAGAATCCTCCCCATACCCCTCCTGTCGGGGCACCAACTGAAGGCGAATCAGCTCAGCGAGACCCTCCTTCGTTTTGCCGGTTGCAGCCGCGCACAGCCGACCCTTTGCGTCCGCCACCACTGCCCCGTAGGGGCGCTCTGGGCAGCGTGTTGGGGTGACATACGCGACCTGGCCTTCAAGCACTAAGGCGTCCACCATCCGAAAAACTTCTGCCAACTCGGCAGTTACAGGTGGCAAACCGTCCAGCATTCCGAGTGCCTCTGACGTCGCTCCGATCAATGTCGAGCGGCTGACGATGGTTGGGTGGTTCAGGTGCATCGGAACCAGTTTCAGCGCGCCTACGGCGTGAGTAATTGCGTTCAGAGTCATGCTGCGGCGTCCTTGTTCGTGGTGGTGATGCCAAGTTGGTCCGAAAGCCAGGCAACACCCGCCTCCTTGACCATCACCACTGCATAGTGGCTGTAGGCGTGGATGTTCTTGTTCCAGCGGCTGCGCGAATCCTCGTAAAGGTAGCCTTGGTCGCGGTGCTTGGGTGCAAGCTCGCCTGCCTGGGTCAACACGCCGATTTCGCGCAACTTCATTCGAAATGCCCTTGGCTTCATGCCGAGAATCACTGCTGTAGCGTCTAGGGTTCTGTTCATGAGGAATGCCTCAGGCCACAGCCAGCAAACCGCGTGAGCGGATGGCGCGATACAGCTCGTCCAGTGCCCCATACAGTTCTTGAGGACTGCTGTCGTTGGTAAGGACCAAGTCGTCCGGATGGACTGACACACCGGCTTCGCTGATGTGGGGATTCACTTCCGCTGCGTCGGGTCGGGACAAATGAATGACGGTCCCGCCGCGTTTGCGGATGAAGTCGGCCTCGTTTTCGAAGCGGACATCGCTTACGACAAAGCCCGGCACGCCATCGAACACCGCACTGAGGCAGTCAAGGTTCTGTTCGGCGAGGTCAATCCACAGGTTGGCGCTGATCATGTGACGGCCCCACTCGGTGCCGAGCAGTTGCATCAGTTGGCGAGGTGAGCGACCCAGCCAGTCAATGGGCTGTTCCTTTTTCTCGCCTTCGAGATCCTCGGGGCTGAGGTTGAATATGGCCATGATGCCGTCGCGCAACGGGTCGGCGAATGCGTAGCACTCAAACCCGTGCTCGTGCGCCAGGTGGTGGGCGGCGGTGGTTTTGCCTGAGCGGGCAGGGCCGGTGAGGCCGATCAGGATCTGCTTCATGCCGCATCACCTCCCCATGGACCGAAGTCATCGGCTGCAGCTGGAGGTGCTGGTTTCGCGGCGCTGCTTTTAGGCTGGATGATCAACAGCAAACCGGTTTGGCGCTGGATGGTAGCGATGGATTCGCGATTGGAGGCCGCTGTCGGGTGGAGATACACCGGGCAGCGGGTGTTGCGCTGAGTGGTTTGCATGGCTCGTACTCTGTGGTGAGAGGGGTACGAGACAAAATTAGTACTACTGTTTATTTATGTCAACAGTAATACTTATAATTTGATGCGAAATTAGATTTTCCGCTGATTTTTCTTTTAGAGAAGAACCGAATACCAGAAGACTTTACCGATCACTCGGATGTGATCGCGCACGTAATCACCGTCATAGCGTTCGTCAGGATGTTCTTCGGCGTTGTAGCTTCGAAGGCGCAATCCTGATCCTGGAAGGCGGTACAAGACTTTCACGCGAAGCTGACCGTCGTGATCAATAGCGTACATTTTCCCGTCTTGGATTACCGTGACAGCCGTATCAACCCCAACGGTGCTTCCATCTGGCAAGACCGGTTCCATGCTGTTCCCGTGCACTGGAACGCAGCCCGCCGTGTTCGGATCGATACCCTTCTTCTGCAGAGTCCGTTTGCCGAAGCGCAGCATCCTTCCGTTTGTTTCAAGCATAACTTCGGAGCCTTTACCTGCTGAAAGTTCTACTTCTTTGAAAAAAGGCAGTTCAACCTCGTCCGGGTCGAGAGGGGTCTTGTCATCCCATTCTTCAATTGGGATCAACGCTTGAGCGGAGGCCGAATGGGGTCCGTCTAAGTCTCCCTCTGGAAGGTCCTTGGATAACGGAGCCCCAACCACCGGGTATTTGATGAACCTCGCAAGGCGTGGGCTCACCTGCTCGTAGCTGAAGCCTAAAACGTTTGAAAATTTGGATAAGGCGTTGAAATTCAGTGGAATTTTCCCATTGAGGTACTGACTCACAACGCTCTGTCCTGCCCAACCGCATAGATCAGCGATCCTTTCCTGCGTGAGTGATTTGTCCTCACGTTTTTTGGCCAAATAGAAGTCTTTCAACCGCTTCGCCTCAGCGGCACGGATTTCGGGGGTAGGGTTAAGCAGGTCATAGGTCATGGCTGTCAATTTATAAGCAAGACTTATTCTTTCCAAACAGGCGGACTGATATTTCTCTTGCGCTAATTTAGAAGTATCACTAATATTTTTGCGTAGACGCCCTTCGAGGACACTAAGATGCCGGATGAAATTGGAGTGATGCTTTGTGAATTTGCCAAGGGCAAGACGCAGCCCGAGCTGGCTGGCCTGCTCAGCGTGTCGCAAAGTGCCGTATCGCAAATGCTGAACTCTGATCGTGATATCAGGGTTCGAATCGGTTCTGACGGCAGTTGTCTTGCCTACGAGATCAGGCCCATAGGTAATAGAAAAAAACCTAAAGCGGCTTAAAGAAAAAGTAGCAGGGCCGGGGACCTCTCACCACAAGACTCCCCCGACCCAGCAATGGCAGTGCAAAACACTGCCAACTCCGCCGACCAGGTCCTCTCACCACAAGAATCGCCTGGTTGGCTAGAACGATGAACAGTGCCGCACAGCACGTTTAGCACAGCACATCGGTCGTGGTCGTAGGATAGGACGTGCCCCTGCCTATGGCTACACCGTAAACGGGGGTTTTACGGTTATGAGTCGCACGGATCTTTTGCCTGACGCTGGTCAGGTACTTTCTTTGCGTCAGGCGCTTTACCGCGCCGGGCGCGATTACAAGGGCGGGGTTACTGCCCTTGCCCACGACATGGTGTTGGACAACGATACCCTCCAGAAAAAGCTGAAGCTTGATGAAGAGCGGCGCTGGCTCAATCCTGACGAACTGGAAGACATCGTCCGGTTGACTGGCAGCCCGCTTTTGCTTGATGCATTGATGCGTCCCGCCGGGGCTGTTTGGTATCGGCCCGAGCCTGTCGCAGCCACCCAGGATGCGCTCAAGTCGGTTGGCAAGCTGCTGACCGAAACGGGCGAGTTCGTTTCAGGCATGCACAACGGCGCTGCCGATGGAGTATGGGAGTTGCACGAAGTTGCTCTGCTGGAGAAGCAGGGCAACGACATCATTCGTGCGGTGCTGGGCATCATGGCCGGCGCTCGGCTGGCGATGGAGGATCGTTCCAATGGCTGACGATATCGACCGCGCCACAGAACAGGCGCAGTACTTACTGGATGTTGCTCTGTTTCGGCATCGCCGCATCCCGACAAGCATGGTCAGCGCGCAGTTTTGTGAAGACTGCGACGATCCGATCCCTGAGCCACGCCGTGCTGCCATTGTTGGCTGCGAAACTTGCATTCACTGTCAGTCGCTGCGGGAGCAGCGTAGATGAGTGATCGTCCAACACCGCTTTCTGCTTGGGCACGCCGCTACTGCGAGACATTCAATTTTGCGTTAGTACCGATTCAACCGGGCGAAAAAGGCCCAAAGGGTAGGGGCTGGAACCAGCCCGGCAAGTACATCGTTGATCCAGCCAAGGCCGAGGCATTCTGGACGAAAAACCCAAGCCATAATCTCGGCGTTGTACTGGGGCCGAGTCGGGTGTGTTCGCTGGACGTCGACGATGTCCAGTGGACACGATTCGTCCTGTACGAACTATTGGGCGTTGATCTGGATGCGCTTGCCCTGGCTTTCCCGACTGTCGTCGGCAACCCACTGCGGTTTCGGGTCCTTTTTCAGGTCCCGGAAGGGCTGGAGCTGACGCGGCACTCCCTGTCTTGGCCCAATGAAAACGACCCGGACGGGTCAAAGCACAAGTCAATCATGCTGAAGGCAAACGCCGCTCGGGAGGCGGGCGATACGGCCAGAGAGGCTTTGTATCGAGCAGATGCCGAGCAGTACAAGCGGTTCACAGTGTTTGAACTGCGTGCAGGATTGGTGCAGGACGTACTGCCGCCCTCCATTCATCCAGGCACCGGCCAGCCATACACCTGGCGCACGCCGCCTGATGCTTCGGGGCTTCCAGTTCTGATCAGCGATCTGCTGAATGTCTGGAACAACTGGGACGTCTTCAAGCGGGGCGCGGAGGCTGCGTGCCCATGGCTGCCGAAGGACGCCAAGCCTGTTGGCAAACAAAAGCCGAAACCGAAGCCAGCCCCAGCAGGTGGCAAGCGGCCGTCTGTCATTGACGAATTCAACAACTGCCACGATATCGAAGAGATTTTGCGCAGCCACGGCTATACCAAGCGTGGAGGCAAATGGCTTTATCCGCAGAGTAGTACTGGACTCCCTGGGATCACCGTGACGGAAGGCAAGGTGTATTCGCACCATGCGGCTGATCCGTTGGCCAACGGTCACCAAAACGACGCGTTCGAAGTGTTCTGTCTGCTGGAGCATGGCGGTGATCAGTCCAAAGCCGTCAAGGAAGCGGCGCGGATACTGGGCATGCAATCGACCCGACCAAGCGCAAGCGATCTTCCCCCGGCCCCAACTGCGGGTAGCGACAAGCCAGATGCTTCAGCACCGGATAACCCAAGCGAGGCGGCTCCTGCACCTGACGGGGGCGCGGGGGAGGAGCTGACCATCGAGCAGGTGCTGCGGCGTTTTGCGTTGGTAGAAGGCACCACACATGTTTGGGACTTCGATAAATCTAGGGCGATGAAGAAGTCAGCCTTTGAAGCGCGTGTGGGCAAGCCCATTGCCAAGCTTTGGCTCGACGCGACCGACAAGAAGCTGATCGCCGATGATCAGGTGAAGGATATCGAGCAAGCCCGGAAAATGGCGGGTAAGAAGGGCGGTGCGCTCGGCATGCGCCCCACGGAACGTTATGTGTACATCGACGGCACCAAAGACGTTTGGGATCGAGAGAAGAAACGCCGTATCGCCGAGGGGGCCGTGAAGATGGCCTTGGGCGACACCTATGCGCTCTGGTTGAACAGCAGCGAGCGGCGGGTGGTCGACGTCGAGCACATTGTCTTCGACCCGACCATGACCAAAGACCCCAGCATATACATCAACACGTTTGACGGCCTGCCGTTGGAGCCGGTCAATGACGACGCGGCGTGCGCCAATCTGCGCTGGTTGATTTCATTCCTCTGCAACCATGATGAGGCCGCTGCTCTGTGGCTGACTCGGTGGCTTGCATATCCGTTGCAACACCTCGGGGCGAAGATGGATACGGCGGTTCTGATGCACTCCACCATGGAAGGCTCGGGCAAAAGCCTGTTGTTCGCCGACACCTTCGGCGCGCTTTATGGGCAGTACGCCGCGACAGTTGGCCAGACCCAGCTGGAGAGCAACTTCAACGCTTGGCAAAGCAGGAAGATGTGGGCCGTGTTCGAAGAGGTGGTCAGCCGCGATCAGCGTTACAACCAGGTCGGTAAGATCAAGCACTTGGTCACCGGCAAGACCGTGCGCATGGAGTCGAAGTTCATCAACGGCTGGGAGGAGGCCAACCACATGAACGCGGTGTTCCTGAGTAACGAGATCCTGCCGTGGCCGATCAGCGACAGTGACCGACGAATGTTGGTCATGTGGCCGATGGAAACCTTGCCGGTTGCCCGACAGAAAGCCATCGGACGCGAGCTGGAGAATGGCGGTGTCGCCGCGCTCTACGGCTGGCTGCTGCGTGTGGATCTGGGTGACTTCGATGAACGCACCCGCCCGCCCAGCACTGCCTCACGCGAGCGGCTGGTTGCGCTCAGTCGGGCCGGGTGGCAAACGTTTCTGTACCTTTGGCGGTATGGCGAATTGGGCCGAGGGCTCTGGGGGGTATGTCTTTCAACGGATCTCTACGCCTTGTTCCTTGAGTGGTGTCAGCGCAACAAAGAACACGTGATGAGCCAGACGAAGTTCTCGCTGTTCATCAGCTCGGAGGTGGAGAAGACCCGGTCAATACCCTGGACTGAACGCAATGATCGGCGCTTCGGCGCTTTCTTTGTGCCCGATGATCCTGAGGCTTCCCTTCCCCCATCAATGAGAGCGCCGGACTTGGGCGTTGCCGTCGATGCCTGGCGGGCCAAGGCGCGCCTTGCGGGGTGGAACGTCGACAGCTGGGACCACGTGAAGGCGGTCGCAGCATGAGTACCTCTAAAAGTGTGTCGGGTGTGTTGGGTATGTTTTGGGTTGGTTTTGGCAACCCGACACAGATCAAACGCCCATTTTTCGCGGGGTGCAGACGTGTGTGTTGGGTGTGCTGGGTTTGGCGTCGCGTGCGCGCATGCGTGACGTTATTTATGCCGGTTAAAGCGCAGTTATTTTTTCTCCATGCGAGGACCTATAAACCCGACAAACCCAACACACCTAGCACACTCTTTATTAATTCATTGTTTTTAAAGGGCTTTAGCTGTGTTGAGTCTGTGTTGGGTAGGGCGTTTTGTGTGTTGGGTTTAGATTTCGAGAGGAAAGGGCGGTGATCAAGGAAATCGAAGCGTTGATGGTGCATTGGGGCGAGCAGATGCGCGAGCGCGGCCAAGGCGGTGGATTGGGCAGCCAGATGGGGGCGATCATCGAATGGGGCGGTGCGCCGCCGCGTGGTACACCTGGTTCTCGGATACTTGGCGGTGCTGGGTGTGGAATTGATCACATTGCCAGTGAGGTTCAGGCAGCAGTGGCAGAGCTGGAACGGTCAGGCCGCGCACCGCTGGCACGATTGGCACTGGAGCGTTATTGCGCCATGACTACGATCCGGGAACAGATGAAGGCAGTCGGCATTGCTGAAGGCGCTGAGCGCACTTACCGCAATTGGGTGGATCGCCTGCACCAGCAGGTCCTATTGATTCTGAAGCTGCGCAGCGGCTCAACCCGTGGCTACCCGGTTGGACCGCAAACCAACCGCAATCTGAAGGTGGCGAAAGGTGCCTCAAGAGCGATTGGAATCCCTGGGGCGCTCTGACTGTGTAAATGCACTCACTTGGCCACCCGTTTGCATTGGACTTGACCAGTCATTCCATTCTTGCTGACCAGTTGTTTTAGCTATGGGTGTCAGCGCATGACACTCAGGGGGAGTGCGTCAGCCAAGTACTGAAGGACTGCAACCGGCCAGACGCAGTCACTGGAAGGGGCTACGAATTTGGGGACGATTCAATGTTGGATAAAGCCTAGGCCAAATTTTACTTGCGGTTTTGACCATAGAGCTCGAGACTCTGATAGTCGCGGAATTGTTCGGATTTGAATCACGGCGAGAGTGCTGGCCACGTCCTGTATGCCATAATCGCATTCCGGAAGCGTTTCTCGGCTCCGTGAAGCTTCAAGTAAATCTGCCAACACTGCAGCTTACTCCGTTAAAATCTCTTCAAGCATGACGGGGCAGAGCACGGTTGGACCAAGGTCGAGAGTCATGCAGAATCTCACCTCCGTGTCGCAAGCAGGACACAGGATCAGGCCATAATGTGGCGCCTTAGCTGCATTATTTTACGGCGCTAGTAGTAAAACTGCGCCCTTTCAGGCAATTGCCACATTACTCGAATTACAGGAAAC
Source organism: Pseudomonas syringae (assembly GCF_002157375.1). Classification (GTDB taxonomy): domain Bacteria; phylum Pseudomonadota; class Gammaproteobacteria; order Pseudomonadales; family Pseudomonadaceae; genus Aquipseudomonas; species Aquipseudomonas syringae_T. The sequence continues at coordinate 107,383 of NZ_MTSA01000009.1, read as the reverse complement.
AAAGATGTCCTTCCTCGCGGAGCTGCTTAAAGACAGCGCTTACCAGTTAGATCAGTTCAAGCCGCATCAAGTGGCAATGCTGCAAGCCTCAATTACCATGAAGGATACGGGGAAAAAACAAGCCCCTTATGTCACCTGCTTGGTCCGAGGCAAGCCTATTAAGCTGACGCCTGAGGAGGCGATGCGACAGCTGTATATAATTGTGCTTCGTGATGAATTGGGCTATTCAACGAGTCGGATGACTGTTGAGTACGAAGTTACTTTTGGTCGTGAAAAAAAACGAGCTGATATTTGCGTTTTCGATAAGGAACGGCCTACAACTCCCTATATTTTGGTGGAAGTAAAAAAACCAAAGCTCAAAGATGGTAAAGAGCAACTAAAAAGTTATTGCAATGCTACTGGCGCGCCTATGGGGGTATGGACTAATGGACAACAAATCTCTTTCTATCACCGCAAAGACCCCAACTACTTTGAAGATATTCCGTCCATTCCATCTGCTCATGAAAAGCTCTCGGATATTTTATCAGAGCGCTGGACGATAGATGACCTCGTCAAATTAGATAAGCTTGTTAATGAGCGCAAATCACTGAAAGACCTCATTCTCGAGATGGAAGATGAGGTCCTTGCGAATGCCGGTGTCGATGTATTCGAAGAACTATTCAAGCTGTTCTTCACCAAGCTGTATGATGAGATGGAAAGTGGGAGAGACAAGAAGCGCTATCTCGTATTTAAAAACTACGGCGACACGGAGACCGAGCTAAAAGCAAAGATTCAGGTGTTATTTAATAAAGCGCAAGAAAAGTGGGAGGGAGTGTTTCAGGATGGGGCAAGAATAGAATTAACCCCAAGCCATCTTGCTGTATGCGTTTCATCTTTAGAAAAGGTCAAGCTTTTCAATTCGAACCTTGAGGTGGTAGATGAGGCTTTCGAGTATTTAATAAACAAGTCAAGCAAAGGTGAAAAAGGACAGTATTTTACCCCTCGATATGTCATCGATATGTGCGTAAAAATGTTGAATCCGCAAGAGCATGAAACGCTAATCGATACTGCCGCCGGAAGCTGTGGTTTTCCTGTTCATGGTATATTCCATGTGTGGGAAAAGATAATGGAGGATGAAGGCTATTCGAAAAGTCACCTTTTTACCACCGAGAAGAAGTCTGCTAGATGTGAAGATTACGTACGCAGTAAAGTTTTCGCTATAGACTTTGATGAAAAAGCAGTACGAGTGGGGCGTACGCTCAATCTAATTGCCGGTGACGGCCAGACAAACGTTTTACACCTCAATACTCTTGATTATGAACGCTGGGACGAAAAGACCAACGATGAAGTTTGGCTAGATATTTACGGTGAAGGCTGGAAGCGCATTCGGAAACTACGCTCCGAAAGAAACCATAATCGTGACTTCCAGTTCGATGTGTTGATGGCGAATCCGCCCTTTGCAGGTGATATTAAAGAAACACGGATTCTTGCCAAGTACGAGTTGGCGCGCTCGGTAAGTTTTGAAAAAGTCAACAAGGTCAATCCCGCTGATGCCAACATTCAAAATATAGGTGGTACCCCCACATTTCCGGAAGCATTGCATGCGAGTCACGAGGTAATATACCAAATGGCGGATCAGTCGTATCGGAAAGTAAAGATTAAGCAACAGATGAATGTTGGTCGGGATATACTTTTTATTGAACGCAACCTACAATTTTTAAAGCCAGGCGGTCGAATGGCTGTAGTATTGCCGCAGGGCCGGTTTAACAACTCGTCAGACAAAGCATTGCGTGAATATCTATCAGCCCACGGTCGAATACTAGCGGTTGTGGGGCTGCACGGTAACGTCTTTAAGCCGCATACCAATACTAAAACCAGCATATTGTTTATTCAAAAGTGGAATGATGATCCTGCTCTAGGGCCACTGTGCCCACCAAAGGCAGATTATCCAGTCTTTTTTGCAACAATGCGTGAGCCAAGCAAAGATAACTCTGGTGATAAAATTTACCGCAATAATCCTGATGGTGAACCGCTCCTTGATAACCATGGCCACCTAATCGTTAAACACGATTTATTTAATCACGACGGCTTAACTGAAGACGGTATCGCTGAAGCCTTTATTGAGTTTGCGATAAAAGAGGATCTGGGTTTTTTTCCCTAAGCTCCTTTAACAATGCTCGTTATGAGCAACTGTTAGAGGAGCTTGAAATATCGGTTTTGAGTATCTCAGATGCATTTGAAGAAATAGTCAATCCGACAAATCGAATCGATAGCTCCTTTTTTCAAAAGGAGTATTTGAGTCTACCTCGCTACCAGTCCACGATTGGTGATATTGCCATCGTCAGAAGCGGCACAACCCCCTCTGACAGGGATGACAATTTGAAAGAGGGCGCGTTCCTTCTGAAAACCGTGGATATCAGAAACAGACCTCTAAGCTCTGCAGACGCTGAAAGCTTCTATCGCATCTCTGTCGAGATAGCGGACAGGATGAAAAAAACCCGACTGGAGCCTCGGGATGTCCTGATAAATATTGTCGGCGCTACGACGGACGTAGTTGGGCGAGTAGCACTCATTCCCAAAGATTTCCCTGAGTCGAACATAACTCAAGCAATGGCGTTATTGCGGATAACGAACAAAGCGTGGTCAGCCGAGACTGTTTTTTCGTATCTCGCTGGGAGATATGGGCAGCTGCAAGTAAGAAGGCTTGCTAGGCCCACGGGCCAATACAACCTCAATCTTGCAGAGATTGAGAGCATCTGCATACCAGAGTTTTCTAAGGATTTTAACAAGGCTATAAAAAGTATAGTTGAGAGGTCGTCTGAGCTTCGCGAGACGTCAACCTCTCAACTCACCAATGCCGATCTGATACTTTCTACCGAAATCGGGTTGAATACGTGGCGAGCGCCAGAAGCTCTTTGTTATGTTCGATCAAGCAGTGATGTATTTGCAGCACTACGATTGGATGCCGAGCATTTCCAGCCATGTTACCGAGAACTTGTAGATTTGATAGACGCTTCAGGTTCCGGGATAAGACTTGGCGATTTTCTTTTGGAAAATAAACGTGGAAAACAGCCAGCCTATGAATCCGTTGGGCTTCCTGTAATAAACTCCAAGCAAGTCTTACGGAATGAAGTTCGTTTGGATGACGATAATCGCTGTGGATCAGCGGAAGATGCCGGGATTATGATCCGAGAAGGTGATGTTCTTGTTAATGGAACCGGAGCAGGGACTATCGGCAGGTCAGCGGCTTTCTTACATAAAGTCCCGGCAATTCCTGATAACCATGTAACGATACTTCGCCCGAAACCTTCGCTCGATCCGGTTTACCTGGCGGTATTTCTCAATTCAAAAGCCGGTCAAATGCAGGTCGAACAACGGCTGCGAGGCTCGTCTGGACAAATCGAGCTTTATCCTACCGACCTTGCTGAATTCCGCATTTGGCTAGCACCTATGCCTATACAGCAGGCTATAAGATCGCAGGTCGAGAAGAGTTTTAAGCAACGTCAAGAAGCGCTCCGATTACTCGATACAGCAAAACACGCTGTTGAGATCGCTATAGAAAGAGGCGAGGTAGATGGATTTACATACATTGTGGAAAACAGTTGACGATGATCGGCACTTTTAGCTAGCGACCAACCGCTTTTGGCCTTTAGCTGCCCGCTCGAATGGCCGCTTTTGGCCGTTCTCTGCCGGTCGTCACTTCCGTATACGCTGGTCAAGTCGAATGCAAAGGTTGGTCAGCAGGAATGCCATTGACTGGTCAGTGGCTATGCATATGAGTGGTCAAGCCCATGCAGACCGTTCGTCCGAGTAGTTTGTCGCATTGTGGTCGCATTGATGTTCTATCGCGGCCACGTTTGGTCCAACCGTTAAACAGCCCTTTTCGGTTTTTCCGAACGCCGGTACAACGTAGGCACGATCTGCGCTTTGCGCCTGAATCACAGCCAGAGCACCCGCTGTGTATGCTTCACCCAGCCATCCCCAAGGCTGTCACCAACCCCGCTTCGGCGGGGTTTTTCATTTCAGCTCCCCCGGAAGGGTGGCAACCGGATGCGCAACATGCCCGACAAACCAGATACGTGGGCCAGGATCGTGGCGGCCATTTCAAATCCACTGTGGCAGGGCATGATCATGGCCATCGTCGTTTCTCTACTGCGCATCCTCTACGACGCCAAAGAAACCAGTAAGCGCCGGATCTTATTCGAAGCGCTTATCTGCGGTTCGTTGAGTCTGGTCGCGTCCAGTCTGATTGAGTGGATGACCTGGCCGCCGAGCTTATCGGTAGCTGCAGGTGGAACGATTGGCTTTCTTGGCGTTACGGCCATTCGCGAATTGGTGGCCCGTTTCATAGGCCGGAAGGTGGATTCCCTATGAAGGCTATCGCCGCTGCAATCATCATCGCGCTGGTGGGCTTGTTGCTCGTCGGCATTCAACAGTACCGGGTCGTCGCATTGCGCGGCGAAGTGGAAGTGGAAGCGACGGCCAAGAAGAAAGCGCTCGACGCCAACCTCGAAAGCGAGGCCACCATCACCACGTTGCGCGCCGAGGCCCAACGTAACGCTGCCTATCTGAAGGACTTGAATCAACGGATCAAGGCCAGCGAGAACAAAGCCAAACAGGCGAGGAAAGAATTTGAAGACCTCAAGCGCAACAGCAAGCCCGTTCGTGATTGGGCTTCTCAGCCTTTGCCTGACGGCCTGCGCGGCAAAGCCGGTGGTGGTCACAAAAACGTCAGCGGTTCGACTCGAACCCCCTGAGTTGATTCCTTGCGAACGCATCAACGCCGAGGAGGCTGACCTTCGTTCGAACGGCGACGTCTGGGAGCTGAAGGATCAGGCCATCAAGCTGCTCGACACGTGCGCCGATCAGGTCGACGCCCAGATCCTGCGCAGCCAGAGCAAGTAGTCGACGCCGCTGGGCTTCATGCCCCATCGGGGGGCGCACCAACCCCCTGTTTTTTGGGTCCTCCCTGAGGGGGGCTCCCTACACGGGTACGTGGACTCGCGGTTCTTGTGCAGCTGAGTTTTTTGCAGGGATGTCCGTCTTTCTAAAGGGTTCTGTATGGGCAGGAAAGTCAGCAAGGCCGACTTGGGTGAGATCGTTGGCCGGGACGAACGCACCCTGACCCGGTGGCAACACGACGGCATGCCGGTGGTTGAGTTTGGTCTGGGTCGTGGCAACGAAAACCAGTACGACACCGAAGCGGTGGTCCAGTGGCTGATGCAGCAGGCCTCGCTCAACGGCAAGAAAGAATCGTCCCGTGACAGGCTTGACCGGGTCCGGGCCAACCGTGAAGAGCTGGCGCTGGCCAAAGAGCTTGGGGAGGTGGTGATCGCCTCCGACATGATCCAGCGCTTCGAGGCCATGATCATGTCGGCCAAGGTCGAACTGCTTAATACATTTCCAGATGTGCTCGCCGCTGAGTTGTCAGCCCGGTACGGCATTGAGGTGGACGATCTACTGATTCGTGAGCCCATCGAGGCCATCCTGAGAAGGCTTTCGGACTATGACAATGATGCTGACTCAACTGGAGATTCTGACGAATCGCCATACCCGGAGGGCCTTGAGGAAGACGGCGAGTGAGTCCCTGCACAAGGCCTGTTTGAAGTGGGCTCCACCGCCGCGCATGAGCATCATTGAATGGGCAGACAAGTATCGCTGGCTGTCCGCTGAAGAGGCGGCTCGGCCGGGTAAATACCGGTTCGATGTGACCCCCCATCTGGTCTGGCCTGGTGGTCCGCTTGAGGCGCTGGACGATCCAAACGTTACAGAAATCGTAGGGCGCAAGTCTGCGCAGGTGGCCTGGACATCGGGCGTGCTGGGTAACGCCCTGGGTAAGTGGATCGACATCGATCCGTCTCCGATTCTGGTGCTGTTTCCCAAAGCAGAAGCGGCCAAGCAGTATGTGGGCGAGAAGCTCGAGCCCATGATTGAGGCGACACCCAGGCTTCGCAAGAAGGTCGATCTACGCAGTCGCAAGCTGCAGCAACGCCAGGACTTCAAGCGATTTCCGGGCGGCTTTCTGAAAATGGTGGGCTCCAACAGTCCGGCGAGCGTGAAGTCCACGCCGGTTCCGAGAGTCGCTGTCGAGGAGCCTGATGACTGCAACCTCAACCTGCGGGGTCAGGGGGACAGCATAAAGCTGGCCAAGGAACGATTGAAGACGTTTCGCCGCTCGAAAATCATCATCGGCGGCACCCCGACCATCAAGGGGTTGTCGGCCATTGATGCGGAGCTGGAAATCTCCGACAAGCGCGAAGGGCTCGTGCCTTGCCACGAATGCGGACAGTCGCACGCGTTGAGCTTCGACAATCTGTTCTGCGCGGACGATCCCGACTATCACCACGAGGTGTATGGCAAGAAGCGGCCGGAACATGCTTATTACGCCTGCCCACACTGCGGCTGTTCGTGGGATGACAACCAGAAAAACGCGAACCTCAAACACGGCCGTTGGGTCGCGACGGCCGAGTTTAGAGGCATTGCCGGTTACATTCTCAACGAGCTGTACGCCACCTTCTGGGGATCGCGCTTCCAGGCGCTGATGGAGAAAAAGCTTCAGGCCGAGCACGCCGCGTCCCACGGCAACATCGGGCCGATGATCGCCTTCGTCAACAGCTCCAAGGGGGAGAGTTACGAATACAAAAGCGATGCGCCCAAAACGGATGAACTGGAAAAGCGCGCCGAGCCTTACGCAGAGCTGACGGCACCCAACGGGGTGCTGCTGATTACGGTGGGCGTCGATGTTCAGGGCGACCGGCTGGCGTTGGTCGTCATCGGCTGGGGCCGGGGTGAAGAATCGTGGCGACTGTACTGGGGTGAGCTGTACGGTAATCCTATCGATCCGCATGACGCCGTTTGGCAGGAGCTGGATCGGCTGATTGCCAAGCCGGTGGCGACAGAGGGCGGAGCGCAGCTGGTCATTTCCGCCGTGAGTATCGACAGCTCGGACGGCAACACCAGCGACGCGGTCTACGGATACGTCCGGGACCGGCAGCGCTACAACATCATGGCGATCAAAGGTGCGTCGATTGACAGCCGTGATAAGGAAATCTTTACCCGGCCGTCCCCGTCGGTTGACTCCTCCCAGGACAACACCAAAGCGTCGAAATATGGCTTGCGTGTCTACATCGTCGGAACCCACAAGGCCAAGACGCTGATCGACGGCCGTCTTCGACTCACCGGCGCAGGGCCGGGGCGGATGCACTGGTACAGCGAGATCCGCTCGGACTACTACGAGCAACTCACCAATGAAGTGCTGGCCCCGCACGCGCGCAACCCCAGCAAGATGGTGTGGCAGAAGAAGGCGGGCCGCCGTAACGAAGCGCTGGACTGCGAAGTGTATGCACTGCATGCGGCCAGAAGCTTGAAGACCCATCTGTTACGCGAACATGAGTGGGATCAGCTGGAGCAACAATTGCTGCAACCCACTCTTTTCAACACCGAGCAGGCCGTCACTCCTGTGCCACGTAAAGCGAATGCTCGCGGTCGTGGCACGCGCAGCCGTGCAGGCTACTAGAGGTTCAATCATGACTGACGCACAAATGCGCCTGGAGCAAGTACGGGCGGCGATCTCTGACGTCCTCAAAAAGGGTCAGCGGCTGAAGCGAGCGGATCGCGAGATCTATCGGGCCGAGCTCGACAGTCTGCGTTTGCTGGAACAGCAATACGCCAAAGAGGTCGCGCTGGAACAAGCATCGCTGCAGGGCAGGGGGCGTAATCGCATCTCCTACATGGTGATCTGATTATGGGTTTTTTCCGCAAAGACCCTGCCGAGCTGTTGATGCGAGAGGCACTCAAGCTCGCCAAATCTGTGTCTGAAGGGTCGCCTGCCAAAGCGCAGGGTGGCGGTGGCGGGGTTGAAACCCGCTGGCGCGGTGCATCCCGTGTGCTGCGTAGCATGGCAGGCTGGATTCCGGGATTGGGCAGTGCCAGGCGCGACCTGCACCACAGCGAGCGTCGCATGCTGGTAGCCCGGTCGCGTGATGCCATGCGCAACCATCTGATCGCTCGGGCGGCTATCACCCGCCTGCGCACCAATGTGGTCGGCACCGGCCTGGTCTGCCGTGCCCAGATCGATCATGTCGCGGTGGGCATCGACGAGCAGCAGGCCGAGCAACTCAATGCCCAATTGGACAGGATCTGGTCGCTGTACGCCGATGACCCCCGCGAGTGTGATGCCGAAGCCACGCTCAACCACTACCAACTGCAGGCGCTGGTGCTCATATCGGCCATGGTTTGCGGCGATGTCCTGATCGCCAGTCCTGACGATGAACGTCCCGGCTGCATTTTCAGCACCCGATTGCAGTTGATCGAATCGGATCGTGTCTGCAATCCGGACGGGGGCATGGACCGCGCAAACATGGTTGAAGGTGTGGAGTTTGATCGGTTGGGAGCCCCCTTGGCGTATCACGTCTGCAACGGTTATCCCAATGAGTATTTGGCAGGGCAGAGCCTGGCGTGGGAGCGACTGCCTGCTTTCGGTGATGTGACCGGCAGACGTCGGGTCATGCATGTCATGTCGGACAAGGAAAGGCCAGGCCAGAAGCGAGGCGCTCCTTATCTGGCTCCGGTGCTGGAGCCGTTGCAGAAGCTGGAGCGCTACAGCAGTGCTGAGTTGATGGCGGCGGTTATCTCGGCGATGTTCACCGTGTTCATCAAAAAGAACAACGACTTCAACGTCTCCAACTTGCCCATGTCCGCCATGGGTAACGAGGGCGCGGGTGGTGATACCACCGACGATGGTGAGCTGGCATTGGGGGAGGGTGCCATTGTCGACTTGGGAATGGGCGAGGAGCCGGTGGTTGCCAATCCGGCTCGACCCAATGCCCAGTTCGACCCCTTCTTCACGGCGGTCGTGAAAGAGATCGGCGCGGCGCTCGAGCAACCGATGGAAGAGTTGCTGCTGCATTACAGCAGCAGTTACAGCGCGGCTCGCGCTGCGATGCTGCAGGCGTGGCGGTTCTACAGCGTTCGGCGCTGGTGGCTGGCCTGCGACTTCTGTCAGCCCAGCCGCGAGTTGATCATTGATGAGGCCGTGGCGAGGGGACTGATTCACCTGCCGGGTTATTCAGATCCTGCGAAGCGTAAAGCCTACTGTCAGGGGATCTGGATCGGTCCTGCGCGCGGCGCTATCGATGAGCTCAAAGAAGCCAATGCAGCCGGTAAGCGGATCGAAATCGGGGTCAGCAACGAAACCCTCGAAACGGCCGCAATGACGGGCGAGCCCTGGCAGCAGGTCTACCGCCAGCGTGTTCGCGAAGTTGAGCAGCGACGCGCAGACAACCTGCACATGTTGCCCAAAGGCGGCGTCATCGCTGACCCACCCACACCATCCAACGAGGAATAACCATGCCCCGCGCATTGGAGCTGGCTGCATCGCAGCCTTGGCTGATGCTGCCTGACGCCCTGGATAACCTGCTGACCATTGCCGACCGCATGGGCGATCCGGGTGCGTTGGAGAGCAAAACCGGTATCCGGCTGGAGAACAGCCGCACGGTCAGCGTTCGCAACGGCGTCGCCATCATCCCGGTGGTCGGTCCGGTTTTTCGCTACGCCAATCTGTTTACCGAGGTCAGTGGCGCGACCAGCACCCAGGTGCTGGCCACCGACCTGCAGTCGGCACTGGATGACCCGAACATCAAGTCCATCATCCTCAATATCGACAGCCCTGGCGGGGTGGCGGCGGGCATCAACGAGCTGGCTGATCAGATCCATGCGGGACGCGCGCGTAAGCGCATTGTGGCCTACGTCGGTGGAACGGGGGCCAGCGCTGCTTACTGGCTGGCTTCTGCGGCCAGCGAGATTGTCATCGATGAGACGGCGTTGCTCGGCAGCATCGGTGTTGTGGTGGAAGCCGTGGTCGAGGGTGAGGCCGGCAGCGGCCGCAAGCGTTACCAGATCGTCAGCCGCAACGCTCCCAACAAACGGCTCGACATGGCCACCGAAGAGGGGCGCGCCAAGGTCGGTGAAACCGTGGACGCAATGGGCGAGGTGTTTGTGGCCAAGGTCGCCCGCAACCTTGGCGTGGCATCCGACGCTGTTCCTGCAATGGGAGATTTTGGCGGCTTGCGGGTAGGTGCAGCCGCCGTTGAATCGGGCCTTGCTCACCGCCTGGGCTCACTGGAAGGACTAATTACCGAACTGGCCAAACCGGCCGCGACACAACCGAGGACATTCACTATGACCACCGTCAACTCCACCGCTCAGCTGCGCGAAGCACTGGCCGCTGGCACCGACCCAAACACCATCGAAATTGCTCAGGCCAGCCAGTCCGAACTGGAGACTGCACGTACGCAAGCCAGCACGCAGGCGGTCACCGCTGAGCGTGAGCGCATCAAGGGTATCAACGGTCTGGCCAGTAAGGGCTTTGAGGCCGAGATCACGGCGGCCATCGATTCCGGGGCCTCGGTCGAGGCAACCGCCTTGCAGTTGTTCAAGGCTGCCCAGGACCGTGGCATTTCGTTGAGCGCAATCAAAGCCGACAGCACCCGTGCGTCGACCTCTACACCCTCCGATGGCAACGCTCAGGGTGAGCGCAAAGCCGTAGTCGGAGCCATTGTCGCGGGCGCTTCGCGTCGCTGATCAGGAGAACATCATGAGTAATCCAACCCGTCAGACCTATGTCCCCAGTCATCTCTCTGCAGGCGCGTTCCCTGTGGTGATTGAGACCGGGATCATTGCGGCAGGCCAGAAGCTCAAGCGTGGTGCGGTGCTCGGTCAGGTCGACGCTTCGGGCGAGTACCTGCTCAGCGCCGCCGCTGCCGACAACGGCTCTCAGGCACCCAAGGCTGTGCTCGACCAAGACGTAGACACCACCGGCGGTGCTTTTCCAGCATCGATCCTTCTCACCGGCGAGGTGCTGGGCTCTGAGCTCATGTTGGGCGAAGGCCTGTCACTCGCCAAAGCAAAAGCAGCCCTGCGGCCGCTGTGCCTGTTCATTCGTTAATCGGAGCTTCTGATGGATATTTTCGACACCCGTACCATGCTTGAAGCCGTTGAGCAGATGCCCACGGCGCGACGTTTTCTGCTGAACACGTTCTTCAATGGCGGCAGCCCCGTGACGTTCCCCACCAAGACGGTGGACATTGATATCGTCAAAGGCCAGCGCAAAATGGCACCGTTTGTTCATCCGCGCTTGCCCGGCAGCATTTCGTTGCGTGACGGTTACCGGACTGACTCCTACGCGCCGCCGTACATCCAGCCCAAACGTGAAACGACCGCTGAGCTGGTCCTCAAACGCTCGGCAGGGGACAACCCTTTCTCCAGCCGGTCGCCGTTGGAGCGGGCAGGCCAGATGTTGGGCAAGGATCTGCGCGATCTCGATGACGAGATCATTCGTCGCGAGGAGTGGATGTGTGCCCAGGCACTGACCACCGGCAAGGTGCGGGTGCTGGGCGACGGCGTCGATGACACGATCGACTTCCTGATGGCCAACGATCACAAAATCACGCTGGGCACCGGTCAGTGGGGCACCGACAACTCTGACCCGATAGGCAACCTGCGCGCCTGGAAACGCAAAATTGCCAAAGACTCTGGCCGCACTGCCAACACTGCTGCGCTGAGCGGTGAGGCGCTTGATGCATTCCAGTCCAATCTGACTGTCATCAAGCAACTGAACACTCGCCGTGTGGACATGGGTCTGATCAAGCCGGAAGAGCTGCCGGACGGCGTCACCTATCTAGGCTACCTGAACGATCCGGGCGTCGACCTTTACGGTTATGACGAGTGGTATCTGGATGACGAGGGCGATGAGCAGCCCATGATCCCAGCAGGCGGTTTGATTCTGGGCGCGACGTCCACGCGTAACGCCATGCTTTACGGTGCGATTCAGGATCTGGAAGCCATCGAGAGCGGGCTGGTCGAAGCGGCACGCTTCCCCAAGAGCTGGACAACCCAGGAGCCGAGCGCTCGCTGGTTGAAGCTGCAGAGCGCGGCACTCGCCGGTTTGCTGGAGCCGGACGCATTCATCTACGCCAAGGTGGTGTGAGATGGCCAAAAAACCCGGCTATATCGTGGTAGACGGCTGCATTCAGGAGGGGCGCAACATCGTCCTCAGAGGCAGCCCATACACTCCGGCCAGCAAAGAGATGGAGGATGCGCTGGTGGCAGAAGGGCGTATCGCCATCAGCACGGACCCTCGGGCGCAAGAGGCTATCCAGTCTCAGGCAGCGAGCCCTGGCGATACTGATGACGCCACCGACGGTGACTGACCATGAGCTTTCGAGAACTGGCTGAGGACATGGACGCCCAGATCCTTGAATCTCTGGGCGATATCGCAACCATCGACGGGCGCGATATCGCGGGGTTTCTTTCAATCCCGTGGCTGCAACCCAAGCTCGGACGCATCAACACTGGCATCAGGGAACCGCACTTCGCGATACGCGTTCACGACGCTACTGGGGTTGCGATTGGTCAGATCGCCTCCATCGACCTGCCTGAGCAGGACGGTGGTGGTCGGTATGACCTGGTCGGCCTTGAGCCAGACGGTACAGGCTGGGTTTCTCTTATTCTGAGGCTGAAACGATGAGCATAGGCAGCTTCTACAAACAGTCGGCCAAGGACGGCATGATCACCCTGCAGCCATCTTCGGCCGATCTGGAAGCGTTCAAGGACTTTGCTGCAGCGGTTCCCAAAGCTGCGGCAGCGGCCCAGCGGCGTGCCATCAACAAGACGCTACGCTGGTTGCGCACGCACATTGCCAGGACTGTCGGGCGGCAAGAGCGCATCGCGGTCACGGCTGTCCGGCAACGTCTTCGGGCCTACCCGGTCAACGGTGGCACGATGCGGGGCAAGCTCTGGTTTGGTCTGGATGCTATTTCCGCCAGTCGTATCGGCCGTGCGCGGCAGAGCCGTACCGGCGTATCCGTTGCCGGTCGCCGTTATCAGGGCGCGTTCTTCAAAACGGTCTACGGCGGCAGTCCCGATATCTGGATCCGCACCGCGAGCAAGCACTTTGACTCAGGTGCGTATGCCGAGACAAGGCAAGGCAAACGGCGCTCCGGTTTTGTCGAAGAAAACGGCAGCCGCTTCCCGCTCGCTAAAGCCAAGGTATCGCTTGAAGAGGCGAGGCCGCATTTCGATAACTGGGTGAAACGTGCTGATGAGCGCCTGCTGGAGATCCTCAAGCAGGAATTCAATTACGAACTGCAGAAGCACCTGAAAGGAACTGCCCGTGCCTGACCAAGCGTTCAATCTTGATTCACTGTACGAAGCCATTGAACAACACATCAGGGCCTCGATTGCCGGGCTTGAGTACGTCGGCACCATGCCGGACATGCTTCAGCAGGTTGCCGTCCCGGCCGTGCTGATCGAACTGGTGGAGTTTGAGCCAGGCATTGATCAGGGCACCGGGGAAACCGCTTTGATTGCCCGGTTTGAAGCCCGAGTGATTGTTGGGTCCGAGCGCGAGCAATGCCAGCAGCAGGCCGCCTTTGCAGCCACTCAGTTGGCCGTATTGTTGAGGCTGCAAACCTGGGGCCTTGAGGTCGAGCCCGCCGAGTTCGTGAGGGCCGCTCAAGACTGGTCGCGTCCCGAGCTGGACGGCTACGCGGTCTGGGTCGTCGAGTGGACCCAAGGTATCTACCTCGGCGAAGAGGAATGGCCGTGGCCCAATGAGCCGCCTGGCACTCTGGTGTTTGCCTTCAGTCCGGACACCGGACGTGGTAACGAAGATCAGTACCAGTCGCCAGAGGATATGTGATGAGTTTCGCGTTGGCTGAACATGACCGCATGCTGGCCGGTGTGGTGAAGGATTGCTACGTCGTTGCGCTAGACCTTGCCGCGTCACCTCCGGTATGCCGCGTTTCGGATGGTGACTGGGTCAGCGCCTGGGTGCGCTGGCACAGCGTGGCGGCGGGCAAGGCGCGACACTGGCGTGCACCGACCCTTGGTGAGCAAGGCACCTTGTTTAGTGCCAGCGGTGACGTGTCGCAAGGTACGTTCATTCCGGGACTGTATGGCAATGCGGGTGCCCAGCCTGACAACCGCGATCATGTGGAAGTCTGGCGTTTCGACGACGGCGGTTCACTGATCTACGACTGGCAGGCCAGCACTTACACAATTGATCTGCCCGCCGGGACAGTGACAGTCACTGTCGGAGCCAGCTCGGCCGTTGTGACCGACGAATCTATCAGTGCGACCTCCGGAACGATCACCGCCAAGGCTGGCACTATCACGCTGGACGGAAATGTCACGATCAGCGGAACGCTCGCCGTAGTCGGTGATATCCATGGCGGCGGGCAGATTCTCGACACGGGTGGCAACACCCCGAACCACAAGCACTGACCCAGCCCGCCATGCGGGCTTTTTAATGTCTGGAGATGACCCATGGCGACCGTAAAAATCGATAAGACTTCTGGTGACCAACCGGCAGCCCCAACAGGCCAGGTCACCCCCACGGCGATATCAGCCACTGACGCCTTGCCTCATCCCGCGCCCGCTGTAGCGGTGCGGATGTATCGAGACACGCTGTTCACCTCGCGCACGCTGATTCTGCCGGATAACCGCACCCTGGCTGTCGCTAAGGGCATTGCCACGGCGCAGGCCGATGACACCGTCGCGCTGGAGTATCTGCGTGCACACCCGGACCTTGAACCGCTGGAGTAACTCATGATCGGAATGGATCGCCGTACCGGTCAGCCCGTCTCCGGCCTGGCGCACCTGCGGCAGTCCATCGAAGACATTCTGGGCACTCCCGTGGGCAGCCGCCGAATGCGCCCGGAGTACGGCAGCAAGATCCGGCGCTTTGTCGATCTGCCTGTGAACGAGGGCTGGAAAAGCGCGGTGCAGGCCGAGGTGGCCAGATCGCTAGGCCGTTGGGAACCTCGCCTGAGACTTGAGCGTGTCAGGGTGATTGCGGTCCTGAACGGCCAGGTTACCTTGGAAGTGCAGGGGACGTATCTGGGTGACAATGCGGTGTTGGAGGTGACGGCATGAGCTTGATTGAACTGTCGGCGCTGCCCGCGCCGCAAGTCCTTGAGGACCTGGACTTTGAAGAAGAGTATCAGGGGGAGCTAGCCGCCTTTCGTGAATACATGGGGGAGAACTGGAGCGCCTTGCTGGAAAGCGACCCGGTCACCAAGTTGCTCGAACTGGGGGCTTACAGGCGGCTCCAGAACAGGGCACGTGTCAACGATGCGGCGAAGTCATTGATGCTGGCCTATGCCCAGAAAGCCGATCTTGATCAGTTGGCAGCCAACGTCAATCTCAAACGTCTGCAGATCCAGGCAGCAGATCCCGTTGCAGTGCCTCCCACTGCAGCTGTCATGGAAGAAGACGATGCGCTTCGGGAACGTGTCCAGCTTGCCTACGAGGGACTGACCACGGCGGGGCCACGAAACAGCTACATCCTTCACGCACGCAACGCCTCAGGTTTGGTGGCCGACGCCACTGCGGAAAGCCCAGCCCCGGCAGTAGTCGTGGTTACAGTGCTTGCGCTGGAAGGCAGTGGTGCGGCCGATGCGGATCTGCTGGAGACGGTTCGGCTCAATCTCAGTGACGAGGATGTGCGCCCCTTGGGGGATCGCCTGATTGTTCAGAGCGCTGAGATTCTGCCTTTCCGTATCAACGCTGTCGTCCACATGGTCGGAAGCGGACCTGAAACGGAGGCCACCCTGGCTGAATGCAAAAACCGGCTGGACGCTTGGATCAATCCCCGGAGACGTTTGGGCATTGAGGTGGCTCGATCCGGCATTGATGCGCAATTACACATCAGCGGCGTCAGTCGAGTTGACCTTCAAGACTGGACGGACATCCGTCCGACCAAGGCGCAGGCAGCCTGGTGCGAAGCGTTCACCGTGACGCGGGGTAGTTGAGATGACCAGCTTGCTCCCCCTCAACAGTTCTCCGCTTGAGCGCGCCATTGAGGTTGCCACGGATGAAGTCACCACGATTCCCCTGCGCACTCTGTACAACCCACAGACCTGTCCCGCGCACTTGCTCTACCACCTTGCGTGGGCCTGGTCTGTGGACCGTTGGGATGATGGATGGTCTGAGCCGGTAAAGCGTGCAGCCATTGCCGCTTCGTTCTTCATCCATGAACGCAAAGGGACGATTGGCGCGATACGCCGAGTGGTTGAACCGCTTGGCTACCTCATCGATGTCCTGGAATGGTGGCAGACCGTACCTGAGGGAATCCCCGGTACTTTTGCGCTCAAGGTGGGTGTGCTGGACACCGGCATCACCGAGGAGATGTATCAGGAACTGACGGCCCTGATCGATGACGCCAAGCCTGTCAGCCGTCACATGCTCGAACTGGCCATCAGCCTTGAAACTACCGGCCGTTTCTACCTCGCCGCTTCGGTCTCTGAAGGCGACGAAATCGATGTTTACCCACCTGTACCGCGAGACATTGAAGTCACGGGGCATATGGGGCTGGGTGGGCGTGAAACCACTATCGATACTCTGGATGTCTTCGCATGATCGATCAGACTTCGCAATTCTTTGCCACCCTGACGAATGTCGGTGCGGCCAAGCAGGCCAATGCCGATGCCCTCGGCGTGCCTTGGAAAATAGCTCAAATGGGTGTGGGTGATGCCAATGGCACCGATCCGGTGCCCGATGCTTCACAGAAAAAACTGATCAACGAGCGCCGCCGTGCCCCGCTCAATCAGCTCAAGGTTGATCCAGCCAACAACGCGATCATCATCGCCGAGCAGGTTATCCCCGCAGAGATCGGTGGTTTCTGGATTCGTGAAATTGGCTTGTACGATACAGACGGCGACCTGGTGGCGGTCGCGAACTGCGCGCCGTCCTTCAAGCCATTGCTGGCTCAAGGTTCTGGTCGCACGCAGATCGTGCGCATTAACCTGCTGGTCAGCAATACCAGCAACGTCGAGCTGCGCATTGACCCAACCGTTGTGCTGGCCACGCGTTCCTTTGTGGACCTGCGGATTCAGGAAGAGCTTTCCAGGCTCGACAATAAACAATCGGTTCGTGCTGCCACGACCGGCCCGGTGGTCCTTGCTGGCATCCAGTCGGTCGATGGCGTTGCGCTCGCCGCAGGCGACCGGGTGCTGGTAAAAAATCAGGCCAGCGGCAAAGATAATGGTTTGTACTCGGTCGTCGCGGGTGGTGCCTGGTTACGCGTTGTTGACGCGGATGTGAGCGTGGAGGTGACACCTAACCTGATGGTTAGCGTCGAGCAGGGTGACGCGTTGTTCGACACGCTCTGGCAGTTGACCACAAACGCGCCAATTACCTTGGGTACGACTGCGCTGGCGTTCGAGCAAGTGGCAGGTCCGACTGGCGTTCTGCCCGGAACTTACAACCGGGTCACGGTCGACCGGCGCGGCCTGGTGATGGCCGGTTTCAACCCGACCACCCTGGGCGGTTACGGGATCGCTGATGCTTACAGCAAAACGGAAATTGATGCGCGGGTGGCGGCGTTGCAGCCCAAGCTCGGGTTTGTTCCCGTGCAGCAGGGCACTGGCGCGGGCCAGTTGAACAATCAGGTCAGGCTCGGCTGGTCGGGTAGCGGGCTTAAGGCGGCGGTCGACAATACCGATTTAGGCAACCTCTGGTATTCGGGCAACTTTGATCCGGCCACCAAGGCCAACGTAGGCAGCACGTTGTTTGCTTACGGCATTACCGATGCCTACACCAAGGCTGAGGTTGACCAGCGAGTGTCCGAGCGGGCTTTAAGGACAGAGGTCTATGCCAAAGCCGACGTTTACACCAAGGCTGAAACCGATGCACGGGATTCGCAACGGCCGCTGGCGGACAGCATCACGAACATCGGGCTTGCGGCCAACGACCCTGCGTCGCCCTATATGCGCCGCGCCAGTGACAACACGACGTATTTTCTTCAAACCAAGCTTGGCTTTGTTCCTGTCCAGCAAGGCACGGGTGCAGGCCAGTTAAACAACCTGATCAAGATCGGATATACGTCCGCAGGTCAGGTTAAGTTGGCGGTCGATAACACGGACTTCGGGAATCTTTGGTATTCCGGTAACTTTGATCCGTCCAAAAAAGCCAACGTCGGCAGCACGTTATTTGCTTACGGTATTACCGACGCCTATACCAAGAACGAAACAGATGCTCGAGACATGGAGCGGCCTCTAAAATCTGAGGTTTATGCCAAGGCCGATGTTTACACGAAGTCTGAAACTGACACGCGTATTTCGACACGGCCTGTAGCTGACTCAATCACGCATGTAGGCTTTGCGGCAGATAATGCAGCAGTGCCGTATATGCGTCGCGCTGCCGACGGTGCAGTTTATTACTTGGTCAGCGACCTGAACCTCGGAGCAAAAGTTGCTGCGCAGGGACTTACTGGCATTGGGCAGTATGCATTTGCGCGAGTCATCACCGCCTACGGAAATTCAATTAACCAAGGCACTTCAGTCCCCGGCTCTAACCTTCTTTTCAGTTCCACGGCTGTGGGTGATGGCACGAGCAGTAACTCCGGTGCTATCGCTATAGGTGTTTGGCGCGCCCATGGTGCTTTCAACAATACAGAGCGCACGCTCTTTCAACGAATCCAGTAGGTTTAACTATGTCCAACGTATTAAATGCCCGCAATCCGTACTGGTCTTCTCAGGCCCGCGCTACCATCGAATTGATGGTGGTTTTCGAGGGGCTGGAGGAAACACATGGGGAGTTACCGTTCACGGCTTCTCCCCACGACCCAGAACCCCACGGTGTAGAGCTGTACGAACGAGCCTTGGCGGGTGAGTTTGGCCCGGTTCAAGACACGCCGATTGAGCTGGTGCGTGTGCAGGTCATGTGCGCTCGTGGCGACCGTTCGGCTGCAGCCACTGCCCGTATTGATGAGCTGGTCAATCAGTACGAGGAGTTGCAGGACGCCGTGTCACTGGATATGGCGACCGACGACCAGCGCAAAGCGCTGCCCGCTGTCAGGGCTGAGATTGATGCGTATCGTCTGTACCGCGTACAGCTCGGCCAGCTCGATACGAAGCCTGGCTACCCGCTGGACTTTGAATGGCCTACGCCGCCTGCGAATCCGTTCGTGTACGAGCCGCCCGAGCCGGAAGCTCCTGCGCAGGACGTCAGCGACGACGATCAGCAAAGCACCTAACGCCCCGCACTGACGGGGCGTTTTCTTACCCGCTATTCGCATTCCACCAATAACCCCGCTGATCGGGGTTTTTTCGTTTCTGGAGATCGTCTTATGAGTTTCTTCCACGGCGTGACCATGACGGCCGTCGACACGGGCGCACGTACCATTTCGTTGCCCACGTCCGCGATCATCGGTCTGGTCGATACGTTTACCGAGGCCCCCGGTTACAGCGCCAAGGCCAATGACCTGGTGCTGATCACTTCCGAGCGCGAAGCCATTGCAGCGTTTGGTCCTGACTCGGCGATTACTAAAGCCTGTCAGGCGGTCTATGTGCGGGCCAAGGCGGTGATCGTTGCTTGTGGCGTCGCCAAACTGGACGATGCTGCCCTGCAAACTTCCGCCATCATCGGCGGTGTCAAAGCCGATGGCACACGTACCGGGCTCCAGGCACTGCTCGATGGCAAGAGCCGCTTCAATGCCCAGCCGCGACTTCTGATCGCGCCCAAGCACAGCTCGATTCTGGCGGTCGGCACCGCTATGGCTGCATTGGCAGACAAACTGCGGGCGCTGCCGATCTTCGATGGCCCCAACACCACAGACGAAGCGGTCATGGCGTATGCCAAGAACTTCGGCGGCAAGCGCTCTTTCATGGTCGACCCCGGTGTTCAGTATTGGGATACGACGGCCAGTGAGACGGTCGATGCACCGGGCTCCGCCTGGGTGGCAGGCCTGTTCGCCTGGACCGACGCGGAGTACGGCTTCTGGGCCTCGCCGTCGAACAAAGAGTTTGCAGGCATCACCGGCACCAAGCGGCCCATCGAGTTTCTGGACGGTGACGAAACCTGCCGGGCCAACCTGCTCAACAACGCCAATATCGCCACCATCATCCGTGATGACGGCTATCGCCTGTGGGGCAACCGCACGCTCAGCAGCGATCCCAAATGGGCGTTCGTCACACGCGTGCGCACCATGGACATCGTCATGGACGCGATCCTCTACGGGCACAAATGGGCGGTCGACCGCTCGATCACTGCCACCTACGTCAAGGACGTGACCGAGGGCCTGCAGGCGTTCATGCGTGATCTGAAAAATCAGGGCGCGATCATCAACTTCGAAGTGTTCGCGGACACCGAACTGAACACGGCCAGCCAGCTGGAGCAGGGCAAGGTGTTCTGGAACATCCGTTTCACTGACGTGCCACCTGCAGAAAACCCTAATTTCCGCGTTGAAGTCACCAATCAATGGCTGACCGAAGTGCTTGACTCTGCCGCTTAAGGAGCTGCAACGATGGCAATGATTCCCGAAACACTGAGCAACCTGAACCTGTTCGTGGACGGTGTCAGCTTTCAGGGCGATGTGCCCAGCCTGACCCTGCCCAAGATGACGCTCAAGACTGAAGAACACCGTGGCGGTGGCATGGACTTGCCGGTCGAGCTGGACATGGGCATGGAAAAGCAGGAGTCCAACTTCACCACTACAGGCGTGCGTCGCGAGTCCCTGAAGTTCTTCGGCCTAGCGGATGGCACGGCCTTCAACGGTGTGTTCCGTGGTGCCTTCAAAGGGCTCAAAGGCAAGATCACCCCGGTCGTGGTGACTCAACGTGGCCGACTCAAAGAGGTCGACATGGGTGACTGGAAGGCGGGTGACAAGGCCGAGATCAAGCACTCGGTCGCGCTCACGTATTACAAGCTGGAAGTGGATGGCCGTGTGATTTACGAGATCGATGCGCTGGGCATGAAGCGCGTCATCGACGGTGTTGATCAGCTCGCGGCAGAACGTTCGGCCCTTGGCCTCTGATAGAAGGAAAATTCTGTGTCTCAAGCAAATACCAATCCTAAGTGGATGACCCTGACGGCCGAGAGCGTGTCGGTGAAGCTGACCAAGCCTGCCGAGGTCAACAGCGTTCAGGTCGACACCATCACCATGCGCGCACCTACCGTGCGTGATGTGCGTACGGCCCAGGCGGCTGCCAGCGGCGACGACGAACAGCGCGAGCTGAACCTGTTTGCATCCCTGGCCGAGATGGGCGTCCGCGATCTTGAAGGGCTGTCCCTCAAGGACTACAGCCGCTTGCAGGCCGGTTATTTTCGCCTGGTGCGCGACGACGAGCTTTGACCCCTCATTGCAGAGGCTTGCGGCGAAGCGGCTTGCAAAAGAGCTGGGCTTCTCGTCGGCGGAAATCATGTCCATGTCTTTCTCGGACATGATCTGGTGGCTCACGGACTGAGCCCATCCCAATATCTGAGGTGAGTGATGGCGAACAATCTGGCACTGGGCCTGGTGATTGGCGGCGCTGTCAGCCCGACCGTGGGTGCGGCATTCAACACTGTTGAAAACCGCATCAAGAAGCTGGAGCAGCGCGGCAATCAGGCCAAGGTGCTGAGAAACACGATTGGCGAAACCATGCGTCTGCGTGACGAGTGGAAGAAAGCGCACGACAGTGGTGCTGCCTCGGCCTCTGGTTTGCTGCGCAAGCTTGAGAACAACCTCGACACCTTGCGTAAACAGGGTGTTCAGGTCGGTAAGCTCAGGCAGGAATATCAGTCTCTTGACCGTGTGGCCAGAAGCATGGACCTCAAGGTCAAGGGGCACCAACAGATCGAGCAGGGCAAGGCCGGACTCAAGTCAGGTATCGGCACCGCCGTCGCCGGTGTCGGCGCATTGGCCGTGCCGACCAAGATCAGTGCCGACTATCAGGCGATCATCCGGGATATCGCGATCAAGGCCGGTGTGGCCAACAAGCCGCAGGAAGCGGAGCTGACCACCTCGGTGATCAAGACCTCCCAGGACACGGGCATGGCCCGCAATGACGTCGCCGACCTGGTCAACAAACTGGTCGGTGCAGGCATGAGCCTGGACAAGGCACTTTCGTACGCACCGGTGGCTGCAAAGTTTGCGGTCGGGCAGGGGGCCAGCGGCACCGATACGGCCAACATGATTCAGGCACTGCAGCAGAACGCCAAGATCACCGACCCTAAGATCATGGAGAAAGCCCTTGAGGCAGTCGCCATGCAGGGCCAGGCGGGTAGTTTTGAAGCTAGTGACATGGCGAAGTGGTTTCCGCAACTGCTTGCGGGCATGGGCAAGCTCGGTGTGACCGGCATGGATTCGGTGAGCCAGCTCGGCGCGATGCTACAGGTGCAGATGAAAACAGCCGGCGGCTCGGATGAAGCGGCCAACAACCTGAAAAACTGGATGGAGAAGATCGGCTCCACCGACGTGGTGAAGTCCTACAAGGACGTTGGTATCGATTATCAGGGGTCGCTGAACACCGGTATCCAGAAGGGGATGTCGACACTGGAGTCCAGTTTTGCGCTGGCTCAGCGTTACATCGAAAAGACTGACCCTGAAAAAGCCAAAAAAATGAAGGAGGCAACGGCGAAGATCAGCAAAGAAGCTGATCCGAAAAAAGCAAAGGAAATGCTGGATTCGCTGGAGCAAGCACTGCGTACCGGCGATCTGTTCGCCGACATGCAGGTGAAGGCCGCGCTGACGGCTTACTCGCAAAACCGTGGCATGTATGAGCAACTGAAAAAGGACGCTCAGAATGCTTCAGGGATTCTCGACAAGAACCTGGCCGAGCGTCGTGGTACATCGTCGCAGATCTGGGCCGAGACGTTCCAGGCGGTAAACGACTCTATGCGCAGCATTGGTGACGCGATCCGCCCTGTCACAGACGCCGTTGCGAAAGGGATCACAGCAACGGCCAAGGAATTCACAGCGCTCTCTGATACTTCCAAGCCGGTAGTGCTGGCCATCGCCTCAATCGGTGCCGGGTTGCTGGCACTGAAGTCTGCTGCCGGGGTGTTCAAAATCGGCAAGGGGCTGCTCAACATTGGGCGTGGGTCACTGGGTGGCAATCCGAACAAGGTCCAGAAAGTCTACGTCACCAACTCAGGCGATAAAGACGGTAAGCCGGAAGGGAAAGTGGGTGCGGTCAAAGGCTTGCTGGAGACCGGTCTCAAAGCATTCAAAGGCAATGACAAAACAAAGGGCAAGGATAAGGGCAAGCCTGGTGGAGATGGCAAGGACGGCGCTGACGATGCTGATGACGACGCAGAGGAAAGCGGCAAGACCGGTTTTGATCCGGTCGACACCGGCCTGAAGATCCTCGATCTGTTCGGTGAGGGTGGTAATGACGCTGACGGTGCCAAGGGCGGCAGCAGCTCTGAGCTGCAGAAGGTCTTTGTGGTCAACGCCAGTGCGTTCGGTGGCGGTTCGGATGCACCGGGTGATCAACGCCGGTCACGTCGCAGCCGTCGGCGCGGTGCTGCTGGCGGTGCCGGTGGTCGACGCGCAGGACCTCCGCGCCCTCCGATGCCGCCAGCTCCTCCTGTACCAGCAGGCCGACTGGCGCGGTTGGCGGGTGCCGCAGGAAAGCTGGGCAGTGTTGCCAAGGTGGTCCCCGGCGCGAAGTTTCTGGATGCGGGCATGCTTGCTCTGGACACGTACCAAAACGCCGAGACCCAGGACGAGAAAGCCGAAGGCTACGGCGGCGCTGCGGGTGGGCTGGCCGGTGCATTGGCAGGCGGTGCGGCGGGTGCCGCGATTGGCTCTATCGTGCCGGTGATCGGAACGGCCATTGGTGGCGCGGTCGGTGCGTTTCTTGGCGGCATGGGCGGCCAGGATATCGGTGGCTTTCTGGGCAAAGCGCTGTTTGGCTCAGATGAAAAAACCGAGGCCGTCGCTGACAAGGGCGGTGATGCCAAACCTTCTGCCGCACCTGGCGATGTGGTCAAAGCGATGGCGGCAGTCGCACCCGCCCCTCTGGCATTGCCCGCAGTCGTCAAGGCTGCCGAGCAGAGCAAGCCTGAACCCACCCAGGTCGACCAGCAATTCACCTTCTCGCCGAATATGCCCGTCAACGTACAAGGCGATGTAAAGGACCCGGCACAGCTGGCGCGGGACATTGCACCGTTTCTGCAGCGCCAATTTGAAGAGTTCAGTCGGCAGGCGGCTGCCCGCCAACTGTTTGATGCCCCGCACGTAGGATGAGGAAAGGTTATGGCTTATGCAGAACAACTGCAGTCATCGTTGAAATACCTGATTGCAGCGGGAGAGGTGGGACGCCGTAGTCTGGATGACATGCTCGGTCTCTTGAACGGGGCCATTGGCGATATGACAGGGGCCGCGTCGGAGCTGGAGAACATTCCGTTCATTGGCCCGGCCATTGGTGAAAAACTGCAACGCACCATGCGGGGCATCAGTGTCGCGCAGACAAAGGTAGGGCAGGTGGCAGCGATGTACGGGCAGGCAACCAGTGCTGCATCGCAAGTGCAGGAGCGTATGGGGGCACTGCAAGAGCAGGCGTCCAAGGCCGGAGCCGCGATCAATCGGGTGGCGGGAAGCGTCAGTCCGTCGCTGGGCAACATTGTCCCGACTGGCAGCTTTGCAACCCAGATGACACCGGCCCCCGAGGCCGTGAAACCTTTTCCTCATCTGCTGATTATTCAGCCGCTCAAGCCTGAGGCGCAGCCGTACTACTTCAACCTGGACACGGCTGCCTTCGATGAGCTTCGCAGGCAGACCGCGTTCCGCTGGGCCGGGCAAGAGCGCTTGACGCGCAGCATTGCGCAACAGGCGGTTGGCCTCGGTGACGACAAGCTGAGTTTGAAGGGGGCCATTTTT
Organism: Pseudomonas syringae; assembly: GCF_002157375.1. Lineage (GTDB taxonomy): Bacteria > Pseudomonadota > Gammaproteobacteria > Pseudomonadales > Pseudomonadaceae > Aquipseudomonas > Aquipseudomonas syringae_T. The sequence goes on along the minus strand of NZ_MTSA01000009.1, from coordinate 82,758 downwards.
CCCGGTTTCAAGGGCGGCCTCAAGCAACTGGATACCTTGCGCAGCATGGGGCGCAACTTACAGCCGCTGAGCCTGACCACCGGTTACGGCGAGGTGCTGGGCAACTGGTGTCTGCTCAGTGTGGATGAAGAACAGAGCAACCTGCTGGCCGGGGGTATTCCCCGCAAGCAGGGCTTTTCACTGGAGTTTGTGAGCTATGGCGACGATCTGCAGAACGTCTGATGGGGATCTGCTGGACACTATCTGCCAACAGTATTACGGGCATCTGAGCGGTAGCGTTGAGGCCGTGCTGGATGCCAATCAAGGTCTGGCCGACGAGCCCCAGCCGTATCGAGCGGGTGTGCAGATCCTGCTGCCGGATCTGCTCACCCAGACCGAGGAAGTGATACAGCTCTGGGGCTAACTGGCAGCTAGTTCACATCCAACTTTTATCAACACTCGGCGGCGGATTCTAGTGACTCTGCCGTGCCTTGCTATGGCTATTAAGAAGGTCTCATGAAGCCTGTATTCCGAATTGTTGCGGACCGCAACGACATTACGGCGTTGATCAATGACCGTTTGTTGCTACTGCGCACAAGCGACAAGCCTGATATGGAGTCAGATGAGTTTGAGCTGCGCATCGACGACAGGGATAGGGCCGTTTCACTGCCTGCGCGCGGTGCGGACATCGAGATTTACCTCGGTTACGAAGGGCATCGACTGACCCGACTGGGTCTTTACACCGTTGATGACATCGAAGCATCCGGTCCTCCCGATACCTTGGTCATACGCGGCAAGGCCAGCAATATGCGCGGCAGCGGTCGGACCACACGCTCCGGCAGTTGGGAGAACGTCACCCTGCAGCAGATCGTCAGCGACGTTGCAGCACGTAATGGCTGGAAGCCCGCGTGTACCGTCATGACAAAAGTGCCTCGCGTCGATCAACTGGACGAGTCGGATTACAACTTCATCACCCGGGTGGCCAAGAAGTATGACTGCACCGCGAAAGTCGCCGACGGCAAGCTGCTGGTGCTGCCTCGACAAGACGGATTGAGCGCTAGCGGTAAAGCGTTGGGTGTCATAACGATCCGTCGTCATGACGTGGCACGGTGGCAGTTTCGACTCAGCGACAAGACGACACAGAAAGCCGTCCAAGCCAAGCATCTGGATAAGAAGACTGGGAAGCTGAAGGTGGTTGAGCTGACCAACGATCAGTCACCTGACGGCCTCCCGCCCGTTCACACCGACCGTCATATCTACCCGAACAAATCTGCAGCAGAGCAGGCAGCCAAGGCGCGCCTTGCCGCATTCAATCGCAGCACCGCTGGCGTTCGGCTGGAAATGGCCGGGCGCACCGATCTGTTCGCCGAGCGGATGGTCGACGCCCAGGGCTTCAAGGTCGGCCTGGATGGTGAGTACCTGGTCGACTCGGTTGAACAGGTATTCACCCAGTCCGGCTGGACCACCACGGTGGAGTGCAACGGCGGTAAATCCGGCAAGGCCAAAGCGAAGGGCAAGAAAAAGAAAGAGAAGAAACCGGTCAAGGTCGTACAGCTTTAACCGGCCAGATCAGCACCCACTTATCAGGAGAACCACGCATGTCGATTACCACGCAGCAGTTGCTGCAGATTCTTCCCAACGCCAGCTCCCGAGCTGGCGTTTTTGTTCCTGTCTTAAACGTTGCAATGAGCAAGTACGCCATCGTCACCAGATTGCGCATTGCCGCATTCATCGCCCAGATCGGCCATGAGTCTGGACAGTTGCGCTACGTTCGCGAACTGGGCAGCGATGACTACCTCGACAAGTACGACACTGGACGGCTGGCTGAACGCTTGGGCAACACGCCCGAGGATGATGATGACGGCCAATTGTATAGGGGCAGGGGGCTGATTCAGGTCACCGGCAAAGCGAACTACGCGGAGTGTGGCGAAGCGCTTGGGCTGGATCTCATCAATCATCCGGAGCTGCTGGAGTTGCCTCAACACGCCGCAATGTCGGCTGCGTGGTTCTGGCACCGCTCCAACCTCAACACGCTGGCGGACAAGGGCGACTACATCACCATCACCAAGCGCATCAACGGCGGCACGAATGGCTTGGCTGATCGTCAGGCTCTTTATGACCGTGCGTTGCAGGTTATCAAAGGCTGACCTCATCAACGCCGCTCATGGCGTAGGTCGTGCAAGTTATTCAAAGTGAAAAGAGCGACCAGTCGAGATGCGTCAACATCCCGGCTGGTCACTGATCCCGCAGATTACCCCTGCAAGTCCAGCCAAGGCTCTCGCTTCGTGCACAAAGCGGAGCGAGCCTAGCACCTGTCTATATATACAGTAAAGGTCTTGCTTTCTATGTCCACACCCATCATCCCTTGGATGGGCGGAAAACGCCGCCTGGCCGACCGCCTCATCCCGCTTTTCCCGCCCCACGAATGCTACGTCGAAGTGTTCGCTGGCGGTGCGGCACTCTACTTCATGCGTCCCCAGGCAGCTCCCGTTGAGGTCTTGAATGACATCAACGGAGACCTGGTCACGCTGTATCGCGTCGTCCAAAATCACCTTGAAGAATTCGTCCGCCAGTTCAAATGGGCACTCAGCTCGCGCCAAGTGTTTGAGTGGCAAAAGATGACCCGGCCTGAAACCCTCACTGACATCCAGCGCGCTGCCCGGTTCTTCTACCTGCAGCACCATGCCTTCGCGAGCAAGGTGAGCGGGCAGACGTTTGGCACTGCCACGACCGGCCCGGCCATCAACCTGCTGCGGATCGAGGAAAACCTGTCTGCAGCTTGGCAACGTTTGTCAGGTACGTATGTGGAGAACCTGCCGTGGCTCGAATGTGCCGAGCGCTATGACCGGCCTCACACCTTCCACTACATGGACCCGCCTTACTGGCAGACGGCCGGGTATGGTGTGGATTTTCCGTTTGAAAACTATGAGCGAATGGCCGACTTCATGCGACGCTGCAAGGGAAAGGTGATGGTCAGCATCAATGACCACCCTGACATACGGTGCGTGTTTGAAGGTTTCCATTTTGAAATGGTCGACATTCGCTACAGCACGGCAAACCAGAGACAGGGGAAGGCTGATGTCAGTGGTGAGCTGGTTATCATGAATTGGGAACCTGTGGCGTTGGGCAGGTTGTTCTGAATTTTGTCCGTAGCTGGGCCTGTAGTGACTGCACTTCCGGCAAAGGTTAATGTTAGAGTATGGTTTTGTAAGCAGGTCATGGATGAACATATGGACGAATTTTGCACGCCAGAGTCAAACAATAGTCCCACTTGGACCCTGCTTGATTTAGTCATTTGGAAAGCATGGCCCGAGCGATTGGGCGGTGGCACCGCTTATTCACGACGATTCAAAGATGCTTGGGTAGTTCATAATAAATCATATATCAAGGCGGCAGCAGCTAAGTACTCACTCCCTATTGAGCTGTTGGCTGGAGTTTGTTGGATTGAGGTAGGTGGTGATCCCAATTTTGTGGACAGGCTTGGCTTTGAGATAAGGGCTTTTGACCGCTTGGGTAATCGGCCACACCTAATTACTAGTCCTCCACTCAAAACCAGTTTTGGTTGGGTCAGCATCCAGCTTCGCACAGCAGCTGTTACTTTAGGGATGAATCCCGATGAGATGGATATCAGTCAGCTTCGGAGCTTGGCTAACTGTATTGAAACTGATATTTATAATATTGATATTGCGGCAAAGCACATACGTATGCTTGCTGATTATGATCATTTTTCTTCCATCGGAATGGAAGAGATACGAATTATCGGTGCTCGGTATAATTGGGGTACAAGTCGGTCTTTAGATGAGATTAAAAAAGATCTGAGTTATGGTAACTTCATCGTCAATTCTTGGTCCCACCTCAAACAGCTTACGATGTGATGAATATGAAAATTAAAAGCGTATTGCTGCGAATTTTTTTGTACGGTATTTATTTTTTCTGTCTGCTAATGTATGTGCTCTTTCAGGGCTCTGAATATGATTGGATGGATCCTAGTATGCTCGCGTCCCCACCCGGTCTCACGCCATCACCTGATAATTTATCCTTGCCGATTCAAGATGAGTCTAATGACAGAGCGGTTTTTCGGGGCTTGATCGTAACTATAGCTATCGTTGTGCAGATGGCTATTTGCTTTTCGCTTTCTCGAAAAGAAGCAATAATTACTGTCATTCTATTCGGTGTCACTTTGCTACTGTTCAAGTAAATTTGGAGCCCGCCCTTTCGTTGGGCGGGCTTTAGTTTTTAAAGAATATCGCTGAGCTGATAGTGTTATTGATTAAGCAAAAGGCTTATTTGCTGTCCTATCCCACCCCCCTGAGACGATACCAGCATTTCCTCCGTCAGCACGTCGCTGCTGAGAATATTCGAATTTTATACGGCCATAGTTGAGCGTGATCATTTCCAATGGTAAGCCAGCATGTTCCGCGCCATTACCGCTAACAGTTGATATCAAGACTTCTTCAAGGACGATATCTAGATATTTGAACTTCTCGGTGCCTGCACGGTGTACGCGTATAGTTACTTTCTTGATATGCGAACCTCGGCAGCAAAGCTCAAATAGTTTTGGTGTTGCTCTGTCTATATATTTACTTACTCTAAAGTCGCCCAGAGTCACGCCCCCTGCAGTCGCGCCCCCGCTAGATGAGGCAGTATTACTGATCGACTGAATTGCTTCGTAATGATAGGACAGCAGCTCTACCCAGCCTTTGTGGCCGTCATCAAGGGATTCGCCCTCTACACCGTCCACCTGCATAAATGCGTCAAAAGACATATCAGCTCCCTGCTTCAAAAAATTGAGAGCTTAGCCTAGCTTACGGAGCTCACCGATTGCCAGCATGGTTTATATGCAGCGTGCTGTCGAAACACTAGGCGATGAGATCGGGAAGGGCGGCTTCTGATCGAGGAGCGGAGCATCACGTTTGCTGGCCAGGAAGCTGCAGATTAATCAGAGGTGTGAACGAACGCTTGGTCGCGCCGTGCATCATGCTTTGGAACTGCGCGGAACACAGCGCATTACGCCAAGATTACGCCAGACGAAAAAAAAGACCTTGAAAATCAAGGTCTTTCTTTAATTTGGTGGTGCCCCGAGGGAGAATCGAACTCCCACTTCTTTCGAAAACGGATTTTGAATCCGCCGCGTCTACCAATTCCGCCATCAGGGCTCAATGGCGGCGAAGTATAAGGATGAGTTTTCCGTTGGTCAACAGGGATTTACGCAGGTTTTTTACTAATGCCGCCAAACCGGATAAACTTCCCGGCCCTGCTAAACGAACCCGATCATGCGCGTCGCTGACTTTACCTTCGAACTCCCCGATTCCCTGATAGCTCGTCACCCGCTGGCCGAGCGTCGCAGCAGTCGTCTGTTGACCCTTGATGGGCCGACTGGCGCGCTGGCACATCGTCAATTCACTGATTTGCTTGAGCATTTGCGCCCGGGCGATTTGATGGTGTTCAACAATACCCGTGTCATTCCCGCACGCCTGTTCGGGCAGAAGTCGTCCGGCGGCAAGCTGGAAATTCTGGTCGAACGCGTGCTGGACAGCCATCGTGTGCTGGCGCATGTGCGTGCCAGCAAGTCGCCCAAGCCTGGCGCGTCGATTTTGATCGACGGCGGCGGCGAGGCCGAGATGGTGGCGCGGCATGATGCGCTGTTCGAGCTGCGTTTCGCTGAAGAAGTGCTGCCGCTGCTGGACCGTGTTGGGCACATGCCGTTGCCTCCTTATATAGACCGACCGGACGAAGGCGCGGACCGCGAGCGTTATCAGACCGTTTACGCCCAGCGCGCCGGTGCGGTAGCGGCGCCGACTGCCGGCCTGCATTTCGATCAGCCGTTGCTGGAAGCGATTGCCGCCAAGGGCGTCGAGACTGCTTTCGTCACCTTGCACGTCGGTGCGGGAACGTTCCAGCCGGTGCGCGTCGAGCAGATCGAAGATCACCACATGCACAGCGAGTGGCTGGAAGTGGGCCAGGACGTGGTCGATGCCGTGGCGGCATGCCGCGCGCGAGGCGGGCGGGTGATCGCAGTCGGGACCACCAGCGTGCGCTCACTGGAAAGCGCTGCGCGTAATGGCGAATTGAAGCCATTCAGCGGCGACACCGACATCTTCATCTATCCGGGGCGGCCGTTTCACGTGGTCGATGCCCTGGTGACCAATTTCCATTTGCCCGAGTCCACGCTGTTGATGCTGGTTTCGGCGTTCGCCGGTTATCCCGAGACCATGGCTGCCTATGCGGCGGCCGTCGAGCACGGTTACCGCTTCTTCAGTTACGGTGATGCCATGTTCATCACCCGCAATCCCGCGCCGACGGCCCCACAGGAATCGGCACCAGAGGATCACGCATGAGTCGCACCTGTCGTATGTCTTTCGAGTTGTTGGCCACCGACGGCAAGGCCCGTCGTGGTCGCCTGACCTTTCCGCGTGGCGTGGTCGAGACCCCGGCGTTCATGCCGGTGGGCACCTATGGCACGGTCAAGGGCATGCTGCCGCGTGATATCGAGGCCACCGGTGCGCAGATGATTCTGGGCAACACGTTCCATCTGTGGCTGCGTCCGGGCACTGAGGTCATCAAGGGCCACGGCGACCTGCACGATTTCATGCAATGGCAAGGGCCGATTCTGACCGACTCCGGCGGTTTTCAGGTGTTCAGCCTGGGCGCCATGCGCAAAATCAAAGAGGAGGGCGTGACGTTCGCGTCCCCGGTCGATGGCGCCAAGGTGTTCATGGGGCCGGAAGAGTCGATGCAGGTCCAGCGTGACCTGGGCTCGGACATCGTGATGATCTTCGATGAATGCACGCCGTATCCGGCTGATGAGGACGTCGCGCGCATTTCCATGGAGCTGTCGCTGCGCTGGGCCAAGCGTTCCAAGGTCGCGCATGGCGAGAACACGGCTGCCTTGTTCGGCATTGTTCAGGGGGGCATGCACGAGAACCTGCGCATGCGCTCGCTGGAAGGGCTGGACGAGATCGGCTTTGACGGTCTGGCGATTGGCGGTCTGTCAGTCGGTGAGCCCAAGCACGAAATGATCAAGGTGCTGGATTATCTGCCGGGCCAGATGCCTGCAGACAAACCCCGTTACCTGATGGGCGTAGGCAAGCCGGAAGATCTGGTCGAAGGTGTGCGCCGTGGCGTGGACATGTTCGACTGTGTGATGCCGACCCGCAACGCTCGCAACGGCCACTTGTTCATCGATACCGGCGTTCTGAAAATCCGCAACGCCTTCCATCGTCATGACAATTCGCCACTGGATCCGACCTGCGATTGCTACACCTGCAAGAACTTCTCTCGCGCTTATCTGCATCACTTGGACAAGTGCGGGGAAATGCTGGGTAGCATGCTCAATACGATCCATAATTTGCGGCACTACCAACTGCTGATGGCTGGTTTGCGCGAGGCTATTCAACAGGGTACATTGGCCGCCTTCGTCGATGCCTTCTATGCCAAACGCGGCCTTCCAACGCCGCCTCTGGGTTGAAACAGAACGGGTTTTTCCTGCTTTTATACTAATTATGTAACTGGAGCGACAAATGAGCTTTTTCATCTCTCCCGCTTTTGCGGATGCTGCTGCACCGGCTGCCGGTCCTGCGGGCAGTGGTTTCGAGTGGATCTTCCTGGTCGGCTTTCTGGTCATCTTCTACCTGATGATCTGGCGTCCACAGGCCAAGCGCGCCAAAGAGCAGAAAAACCTGCTGGGCAACCTGCAGAAAGGCGACGAAGTCGTGACCAGCGGCGGCATCGCCGGCAAGATCAACAAAGTGACCGATGACTTCGTCGTGATCGAAGTGTCCGACACGGTCGAGCTGAAAATCCAGAAAGGCGCCATCGCGGCCACTCTGCCAAAAGGCACCCTGAAAGCGATCTGAGTAGTAACTTTTACCCATCGACGGGGCGCGCAAGGCGCCCCGCGTTTTAAGCGGGCGGCGTGATGCTGAACAAATACCCTCTGTGGAAATACGTACTGATCCTGGCGGTGCTGGTGATCGGTTTTATTTATTCCGCACCCAATCTCTACCCTGATGATTCTGCCATCCAGATCAGCGGCGCAAGCACTGCGCTGCAAGTCAATCAGGCAGACGTGGATCGTGCAGCCAAGGCGCTTGCCGATGCTGGCATCTCGGTCAAGGCTTCTTCTCTGGCCGAGAATGGCAAGGGCGGTTTGTTGCGTCTGAGCAAGCAGGAAGATCAGTTGCCGGCCAAGGATGTCGTGCGCAAGGCGTTGGGTGATGACTATGTCGTCGCACTGAACCTGGCGCGTACCACGCCGACCTGGCTGCGTCACCTGGGCGCAAGCCCGATGAAACTCGGCCTCGACCTGTCCGGTGGTGTTCACTTCCTGCTGGAAGTCGACATGGACAAGGCAATCGATGCTCGTCTGAAAGTCTACGAAGGCGAAGTCAAATCCCTGCTGCGCAAGGAAAAGGTGCGTTATCGCAGCCTGCCGCAACTGGGTAATTCGCTTCAACTGGGCTTCAGTGATGACACCGAACGCGAGCAGGCCCGTGCGCTGATTCGCAAGACGTTCACCGACTTCGAAATCACGCCTGCCGAGCTGAACGGGATTCCCGTGCTGCGCATGGCGCTGACACCGGCCAAGCTGGCCGAGATTCGCGAATACTCGATCAAACAGAACCTGACCACGGTGCGTAACCGGGTCAACGAGCTGGGCGTGGCCGAGCCGCTGGTTCAGCGCCAGGGTGCCAACCGCATCGTGGTCGAGCTGCCGGGCGTGCAGGACACGGCTGAAGCCAAGCGTATTCTGGGCAAGACCGCCAACCTCGAGTTCCGTCTGGGCGCAGGCCCCGATGATTCGAAAGGCACCACCGAAATGTTCGAATTCCGCGAAGGCGGGCGTCCGGCAGCGGCGGTGGAGCGTGGTCTGATCATCACCGGTGATCAGGTGACTGACGCCAAGGCCAGTTTCGACGAGCATGGCCGTCCACAGGTGAACATCAACCTTGATGGCCACGGTGGCGAGCTGATGAGCCGCGCAACCCGCAGCAATGTGGGCCGCAGCATGGCGGTGATCTTCATCGAGCAGCGCCCGACCACCACGTACACCAGGCAGATGGTCAACGGCGTCGAAAAAGACGTGCCGGTACAGACCTTCAAGGAAGAGAAGAAGATCATCAGCCTGGCGACCATCCAGTCGCCGCTCGGCAGTCAGTTCCGGATTACCGGTCTGAACGGCCAGGGCGAGTCTTCCGAACTGGCGCTGCTGTTGCGTGCCGGTGGTCTGGCCGCACCGATGTACTTCGCTGAAGAGCGCACCATCGGTCCGAGCCTGGGTGCCGACAACATCACCAAGGGTATCGACGCTTCCTTGTGGGGCATGCTGTTCGTGTCGCTGTTCATCATGGCGATCTACCGCTTCTTCGGTCTGATCGCTACCGTCGCGCTGGCCCTGAACATGGTCATGCTGCTGGCACTGATGTCCTTGCTGGGTGCAACACTGACCCTGCCGGGTATCGCCGGTATCGTCCTGACCATGGGTATGGCGGTCGATGCCAACGTGCTGATCTTCTCGCGGATTCGTGAAGAGATTGCCAATGGCATGACGGTGCAACGCGCTATCAACGAAGGTTTCGACCGCGCCTACACGGCGATCCTCGACGCCAACCTGACGACGCTGCTGGTCGGCGGCATTCTCTTTGCGATGGGCACCGGCCCGGTCAAAGGGTTTGCGGTGACCATGTCGCTCGGGATCTTTACCTCGATGTTCACGGCCATCATGGTGACCCGCGCTATGGTCAACCTGATCTACGGCGGTCGTGACTTCAAGAAGTTGTGGATTTAAGGGGCTGCCATGTTACGTACCATCAACTTCATGGGCGTTCGCAATGTTGCGTTCGCCATCACGATGCTCCTGACCGCACTGGCGTTGTTCAGCTGGTTCCATAAAGGGCTCAACTTTGGTCTGGACTTCACCGGCGGTACGCTCATCGAGCTGACCTACGAGCGTCCGGCCGATCTGGGCAAGGTGCGTCAGGAACTGGTTTCGGCGGGCTATCACGAAGCTGTCGTACAGAGTTTCGGCGCGACCACCGACCTGCTGGTGCGCATGCCGGGTGAAGACCCGCAATTGGGTACTCAGGTGGCTGAAGCCCTGCGCAAGTCGGGTGCCGATAACCCGGCAGTGGTCAAGCGCGTCGAGTTCGTCGGCCCTCAGGTTGGTGAAGAGCTTCGCGATCAGGGCGGCCTCGGCATGCTGATGGCGCTGGGCGGCGTTCTGATCTATCTGGCGTTCCGCTTCCAGTGGAAGTTTGCCGTCGGTGCCATTATCTCGCTGATCCACGACGTGGTGGTGACGATGGGTATCCTGTCGTTTTTCCAGATCACCTTCGACCTGACGGTGCTGGCGGCAGTACTGGCGATCATCGGCTACTCGCTGAACGACACCATCGTCGTGTTCGACCGGGTCCGTGAAAACTTCCGCTTGCTGCGCAAGGCTTCGCTGATCGAGAACATCAATATCTCCACCACGCAGACACTGCTGCGCACAATCGCGACCTCTGTTTCGACCCTGTTGGCGATCGTTGCATTGTGGGTATTTGGTGGCGACAGCCTGGAAGGCTTCTCCATCGCGTTGTTCATCGGTGTGCTGGCGGGTACTTACTCGTCGATCTACATCGCCAACGTGGTGCTGATCTGGCTGAACCTGACCACTGAGGATCTGATTCCGCCGGTGGTTGTCGAGAAGGCCGACGATCTCCCGTAGATCCGCCCATCATAAAAAAGGCGCGAGTGCTGAACTCGCGCCTTTTTTTATGCTCCAAGGCTAGGCATTGCGCAGTCATGCTGCGTTTCGATTGGTCAGGAGGTTCAAGTGAACAAGTCTATGCTTGTTGGTGCTGTATTAGGTGCTGCTGTCGTGACCGCTGGCGGCGCCGTTGCCACCTATAGCTTGGTCAAGGGTGGTCCTGAGTATGCGGATGTATTGGCTGTCGAGCCAATCAACCAGCAGATCAAAACCCCCCGTGAAGTTTGCAAGGACGTAACCGTTACCCGTCAGGCGCCGGTCAAGGATCAGCACCAGATTGTCGGTAGCGTGATCGGTGCAGTTGCCGGCGGTTTGCTGGGCAACCAGATAGGTGGCGGTAACGGCAAGAAGATCGCAACGGTCGCAGGTGCGGTCGGTGGTGGCTATGCCGGTAACAAGGTGCAGGAAGGCATGCAGGAGCGTGATACCTACACCACCACGCAGAACCGCTGCACGACGGTCAACGATGTCAGCGATAAAGTAGTGGGCTACAACGTCAAGTACAAGTTGAACGAGAAAGTGGGTCAGGTCCGTATGGAGCGCGATCCAGGCAGTCAGATTCCGGTCGACAAGAATGGTCAGCTGATTTTGGGTCAGGCGCAATAACGCCAGCCGCTGAGCTTCTGCAAGACATAAAAAAACCGGCTTTCGCCGGTTTTTTTACATCTGCCGCTTAGCGCTTGAGCGAGGCGGGCAGGTGCGGCGCGATGGCCGTCAGTACAGCTTTGAAGCACTTGGTGTTGCCGGCAACGATATGGCCTTTTTCCAGGAAGTCGTGACCGCCTGTGAAATCGCTGACCAGGCCGCCTGCTTCCTGAATCAGCAGTGCGCCCGCGGCCATGTCCCACTCCGACAGACCCGACTCCCAGAACGCATCGAAACGACCGGCAGCAACGTAAGCCAGGTCAAGGCTCGCGGCGCCTGCGCGACGGATGCCGGCAGTCTGGCCGACCAGGCTGCGGAACATGCCCAGGTAGTTTTCGATGTTGTCCATCTGGTTGTCGCGGAACGGGAAGCCGGTGCCGAGCAGGGCGCCTTCCAGGCTCTTGCGCTGGCTGACGCGCAGACGACGACCGTTGAGGGCAGCACCGCGGCCACGGCTGGCGGTGAATTCTTCCTGGCGAACCGGGTCCAGAACCACTGCGTGCTCAAGGCGGCCACGGTATTTGCAGGCAATGCTGACCGCGAAGTGCGGGATGCCGCGAACGAAGTTGGTGGTGCCGTCCAGCGGGTCGATGATCCACAGGTAGTCGGTGCCTTCGCCGCTGCCTTCGTGCAGGCCGCTTTCTTCGCCGAGGATGCCGTGAGTCGGGTAGGCTTTGCGCAGCGCAGTGATGATGCTCTGTTCGGCAGCGCGGTCGATCTCTGTGACGTAATCCTTGGCTTCTTTTTCGTCAACCTTGATGGTATCCAAGCGCTCGATGGAGCGGAAAATCAATTCGCTGGCGCTGCGGGCGGCGCGCAGCGCGATATTCAGCATGGGCTGCATGGACAATTCACCTAAGGTTGTTAAAGAGAGCCGGGCATTCTATGGGCTGATTCGAATTATTTCCAGCCTTGCGTTGTTACGACTGTCGACTTCAGGTGAGTTTTTTTGCGACCGGGTGAACGGTTTCAGGTTGACCCGTCTGCACGGGTTCGTAGCGTTAGCCGGACCGTTTCTGTAAGATTTGCCCCCCTAATTCGCCTCAGTGAGCGTTCGCCTTGTTGCAGAACATCCGTGTTGTCCTGGTCGGCACTACCCATCCCGGAAATATCGGCGGTGCCGCTCGCGCCATGAAAAACATGGGGCTTTCGCGTCTGGTGCTGGTCGAACCCCGGATCTTTCCCTCGCCCGATGCCGATGCCCGCGCATCCGGGGCTACCGATATTCTTGAGGGCGCGCAGGTCGTTGCCACGCTTGAAGAGGCGCTGGTGGGTTGCCGTCTGGTGTTGGGCACCAGCGCGCGTGATCGCAGCCTGCCCTGGCCCTTGCTTGATCCGCGTGCTTCGGGCGAAAAAGTCATCGAGCAGGCCGGGGAGGGCGCTGAGGTGGCGTTGGTCTTTGGTCGCGAGCATGCGGGCCTGACCAACGAAGAGCTGCAACGCTGCCATTTTCATGTGCATATCCCGTCGGACCCGGCCTTCAGTTCGCTCAATCTTGCCGCGGCCGTTCAGGTGCTCAGCTATGAAGTGCGCATGGCCTGGCTGGCAGCGTCGGAGCAAAGCGAGGCGCCCAAGGCTGTTTCGGCGCACAGTGCCGAGCTGGCGACGATGGACGAGATGGAGGGTTTCTACGGCCATCTGGAGTCGACACTGGTGGACATCGGTTTTCTTGATCCCGAAAAGCCTCGGCATCTGATGGCGCGCTTGCGCAGGTTGTTCGGGCGCAGTGAAGTAGAGCGTTCCGAGCTGAGTATTTTGCGCGGCGTGCTCACTGAAACCCAGAAAGTCGCGCGCGGCGAGCCCTATAAGCGGAAGGATCAGTGATGTTCGAGCGTCTGCGAGAAGACATTCAAAGCGTATTTCATCGCGATCCTGCGGCGCGCAATGCCTTTGAGGTGCTGACCTGCTACCCGGGCATGCACGCCATCTGGCTGCACCGTTTCGCCAATGTCCTATGGCGCAATGGCTGGAAATGGCCTGCGCGAGTGGTGTCCAACTTCGGCCGCTGGATGTCCGGTATCGAAATCCATCCGGGCGCGCGTATCGGTCGTCGTTTTTTCATCGATCACGGCATGGGCATCGTCATTGGTGAAACCGCCGAGATCGGCAATGACGTGACGCTTTATCAGGGCGTGACCCTGGGAGGCACCAGCTGGAATGCCGGAAAGCGCCACCCGACCCTTGAAGACGGTGTGGTCGTGGGTGCAGGTGCGAAAGTGCTTGGGCCATTCACGGTGGGCGCCGGCGCGAAGATCGGCTCCAACGCCGTCGTGACCAAGGCGGTGCCTGCCGGTGCTACCGCTGTGGGTATTCCGGGTCGCATCATCATCAAGTCCGATGATGAAACCGAAGCCAGGCGCAAGGCCATGGCAGAAAAGCTTGGCTTCGATGCCTATGGCGTCAGCGGCGACATGCCGGACCCGATCGCGCGCGCCATCGGTCAGTTGCTTGATCATCTGCAAGCCGTCGATGGCCGTCTGGAAGGCATGTGTGATGCGCTCGGCAAGCTGGGCAGCGATTACTGCGCCAAAGAGCTGCCAGAGCTGGGTGGCGAGGTCTTCGACTGCGTCAAGGACGAGCGCGAGAACACGGCGGGCTAGAAGGCTTGGGGCGTGCCATTACGCCGCACCTTTGCTATGATGCAGCCCGCACTTTTCGCTAATCCCGACTGTTTTACTTGGTCTAATACTTGACTCATTTACTCGGGAATAGCATACTCGCCCTCATTCCGAACCTCTGCGGTATATGCCATGCGACTGACTACTAAAGGCCGATACGCTGTGACCGCCATGCTTGATCTGGCGTTGCACGCGCAGAACGGGCCTGTGTCTCTGGCTGACATCTCCGAGCGTCAGGGTATTTCCCTGTCCTACCTCGAGCAGCTGTTTGCCAAGCTGCGTCGCGGCAATCTGGTTTCCAGTGTTCGTGGTCCGGGCGGCGGTTATCAGCTGTCCCGCGACATGAAAGTCATCCAGGTTGCGCAGGTTGTCGATGCGGTCAACGAATCAGTCGACGCCACACGTTGTCAGGGGCTGGGCGATTGCCACGCTGGCGATACCTGCCTGACCCACCACTTGTGGTGCGACCTGAGCCAGCAGATTCACGAATTTCTAAGCGGTATCAGCTTGGCGGATCTTGTCACTCGCCGTGAGGTACAAGAAGTCGCTCAGCGCCAGGATATGCGCCGTGGTCATAACCATGTGTCGCAACTGGGTAAGATCGAAACGTCCGCCGTCGAATGAACGCAGATGAATGAGCGGTGCGCCTGCCTGATAGGAGAGCTTCAATGAAATTGCCGATTTACCTCGACTACTCCGCGACGACCCCGGTCGACCCGCGTGTCGCGCAGAAAATGATCGAATGCCTGACAGTCGAAGGAAACTTCGGCAACCCGGCTTCGCGCTCCCACGTCTTTGGCTGGAAAGCCGAAGAGGCGGTCGAGAACGCTCGTCGTCAGGTCGCCGACCTGGTTAACGCCGATCCGCGCGAAATCGTCTGGACCTCGGGTGCCACCGAGTCCGACAACCTGGCCATCAAGGGTGTTGCGCATTTTTACGCCAGCAAAGGCAAGCACCTGATCACCTCGAAGGTCGAGCACAAAGCTGTTCTCGACACCACGCGCCAACTGGAGCGTGAAGGGTTCGAAGTGACTTACATCGAGCCGGGCGAAGACGGTCTGATCACGCCTTCGATGATTGAAGCCGCACTGCGCGATGACACCATTCTGGTGTCGATCATGCACGTGAACAACGAAATCGGCACCATCAACGACATCGCAGCCATCGGTGAGCTGACCCGTTCGCGCGGTGTGCTGTTCCACGTTGACGGCGCCCAGTCGACCGGCAAGGTTGAAATCGATCTGGCCAGCCTCAAGGTTGACCTCATGTCGTTCTCGGCGCACAAGACCTATGGCCCTAAAGGCATCGGCGCGCTGTACGTAAGCCGCAAACCGCGTGTTCGCCTCGAGGCGGCCATGCACGGTGGCGGTCACGAGCGCGGGATGCGTTCCGGCACGCTGGCCACTCACCAGATCGTCGGCATGGGCGAAGCGTTTCGCATTGCCAAAGAAGAAATGGCGTCTGAAAACGTGCGCATCAAGGCACTCAGCGATCGCTTCTTCAAGCAGGTTGAAAATCTGGAAGAGCTTTACGTCAACGGCAGCATGACTGCCCGCGTACCGCACAACCTGAACCTGAGCTTCAACTATGTCGAAGGCGAGTCGCTGATCATGGCGCTCAAGGATCTGGCGGTCTCGTCCGGTTCGGCCTGTACCTCGGCTTCGCTGGAGCCCTCGTACGTGCTGCGCGCTCTGGGTCGTAACGACGAACTGGCGCACAGCTCGATTCGCTTTACCTTCGGCCGTTTCAGTACCGAAGAAGAGATTGATTACGCCGCGCAGAAAGTCTGCGAGGCCGTCACCAGGCTGCGTACGCTTTCGCCGCTGTGGGACATGTTCAAAGACGGCATCGACATCTCCAAGATCGAGTGGGCGGCGCACTAATTTAAAGCCGCCTTCAAGACAGGTCATGTGCAAACCGGCATGACCTGCAGAGCGGCTCCCTGATGTGAGAGGAACAGAATCATGGCTTACAGCGAAAAGGTCATCGACCACTACGAGAATCCACGTAACGTCGGCAAGATGAACGCGGAAGATCCTGATGTTGGCACCGGCATGGTCGGCGCTCCTGCGTGCGGCGACGTGATGCGCCTGCAGATCAAGGTCAACGAACAAGGCGTTATCGAAGACGCGAAGTTCAAGACCTACGGTTGCGGATCGGCAATTGCCTCCAGCTCCCTGGCGACCGAGTGGATGAAAGGCAAGACTCTGGACGAAGCAGAGACCATCAAGAACACTCAGCTGGCTGAAGAGCTGGCCCTGCCGCCGGTAAAGATTCACTGCTCGGTACTCGCCGAAGACGCTATCAAAGCGGCTGTTCGCGACTACAAGCAGAAGAAAGGCCTGCTGTAAGCAGGTCTTCAAAAAGAAGTCAGAGACAAGTAAGGAGCTCCGATGGCTATCAGCATGACAGAAGCTGCCGCTAACCACGTACGACGCTCCCTTGAGGGGCGTGGCAAGGGTGATGGCGTTCGTCTGGGTGTTCGCACCACAGGCTGTTCAGGTCTGGCCTATGTGCTTGAGTTCGTCGATGAGGCGGCCAGCGAAGACACCGTGTTCGAAATGCACGGCGTCAAGGTGATCATTGACCCGAAAAGCCTGGTCTATCTGGATGGCACCGAGCTCGACTTCGTGCGCGAAGGGTTGAACGAAGGCTTCAAGTTCAACAATCCGAACTCGCGCGGCGAGTGCGGTTGTGGCGAAAGCTTCAACGTCTGAGGCTTTTATTGTGGGTACTCCCTGTCATTTCGCCCTGTTCGAGCTCAAGCCCGAGTTTGAGCTAGACCTCGACAAGTTGGCGACGCGCTACCGTGAGCTGGCGCGCAGCGTACACCCGGACCGCTTTGCCGACGCCCCCGAGCGTGAGCAGCGTCTGGCGCTGGAACGCTCCGCCAGCCTCAACGAGGCCTATCAGACCCTGAAGAGCCCGCCGAAAAGGGCGCGCTACCTGCTGGCAATGAATGGCAGCGAAGTGCCGCTCGAAGTTACCGTGCATGATCCCGAGTTTCTTCTGCAGCAGATGCAATTGCGTGAAGATCTCGAGGATCTGCAGGACGAGGCTGATCTTGCTGGCGTGGCGACTTTCAAGCGGCAGCTCAAAGTGGCTCAGGATGAACTGAACCAGAGCTTCGCTGCCTGTTGGAACGATCCTGCACAACGCGAGCACGCCGAAAAGCTGATGCGGCGTATGCAGTTTCTCGACAAGCTTTCTCACGAAGTGCGCCAGCTAGAAGAGCGCCTCGACGATTAACCCCGCGCGGCTTCGGTTGCGCGCCAGTGATTATTCTGAACAGCATGGCCTTACTGCAAATTGCCGAACCCGGCCTGAGTCCTCAACCGCACCAGCGTCGTCTGGCTGTGGGGATCGACCTGGGCACCACCAATTCTCTGGTTGCTGCAGTACGCAGCGGCCTGTCTGAACCGCTGGCCGACGCAGAAGGGCAGGTCATTCTGCCGTCTGCCGTGCGCTACCACGCTGACCGTGTCGAAGTGGGGCAGTCGGCAAAAGTCGCCGCGTCGCAAGACCCGTTCAACACTGTGCTGTCGGTCAAACGCCTCATGGGGCGCGGTCTGACTGACGTCAAGCAGCTGGGTGAGCAACTGCCGTACCGCTTTGTTGGCGGTGAGTCGCACATGCCGTTCATTGACACCGTGCAGGGGCCGAAAAGCCCGGTTGAAGTGTCCGCCGACATCCTCAAGGTTCTGCGTCAGCGTGCTGAAGCCGCGCTGGGTGGCGAGCTGGTGGGGGCGGTGATCACCGTGCCAGCCTATTTCGACGATTCGCAGCGTCAAGCGACCAAAGATGCCGCCAAGCTGGCGGGTCTCAACGTCCTGCGTCTGCTCAATGAGCCGACTGCTGCTGCCGTTGCCTATGGCCTGGATCAGAAAGCCGAGGGCGTGGTTGCTATCTACGATCTGGGCGGCGGGACGTTCGATATTTCGATCCTGCGCCTCACTGGCGGCGTTTTTGAAGTGCTGGCCACCGGCGGCGACACCGCGCTGGGTGGCGATGATTTCGATCATGCGATTGCCAGCTGGATCGTGGCTGATGCCGGTCTGTCTTCCGACCTGGACCCGTCCGCGCAGCGCAACCTGCTGCAGACGGCCTGTTCGGCCAAGGAAGCCCTGACCGACGCAGAGTCTGTCGACCTTGCCTACGGCGAGTGGCGCGGTACGTTGACCCGCAGCGCGCTCAATGCGCTGATCGAGCCAATGATCGCGCGCAGCCTCAAGGCCTGTCGTCGTGCGGTGCGTGATGCCGGTATCGAACTTGAAGAGGTCGAGGCGGTGGTCATGGTGGGCGGTTCGACCCGTGTTCCACGAGTGCGCGAGGCCGTAGCCGAAATGTTCGGTCGTCAGCCATTGACCCAGATCGACCCGGATCAAGTGGTGGCCATCGGGGCTGCGATCCAGGCTGATGCGTTGGCCGGCAACACCCGTGAAGGTGGGGAACTGCTGCTTCTTGATGTGATTCCGCTCTCCCTGGGGCTGGAAACCATGGGCGGGCTGATGGAAAAGGTCATCCCGCGCAACACCACGATTCCCGTCGCACGCGGGCAGGAATTCACCACCTACAAAGATGGCCAGACGGCCATGAAGATCCATGTCTTGCAGGGTGAGCGCGAGCTGGTCAGTGATTGCCGCTCCCTGGCGCGTTTCGAACTGCGCGGTATACCGCCGATGGTGGCGGGCGCGGCAAAGATCCGTGTCACGTTCCAGGTCGATGCCGACGGTCTGCTCAGTGTTTCGGCCCGTGAAATGGGGTCAGGCATCGAGTCCAGCATTCAGGTCAAGCCCTCTTACGGGCTGACTGATGGCGAAATCACCCGCATGCTCAAGGATTCCTTCGAATACGCCGGTGACGACAAGGTCGCTCGCGTACTGCGCGAGCATCAGGTCGATGCCGAGCGGCTTATCGAAGCCGTTCAGGGCGCGCTGGATGCCGATGGCGAGCGCCTCCTCGATGAGGAAGAACGCATGGTCATCAATCTGCAGATGGACGAATTACGTGAATTGATGCAAGGCACCGATGGTTACGCCATCGAGCAGCAGACCAAGCGTCTGTCGCAGGTGACCGACGCATTTGCTGCCCGCCGCCTTGATTCGACGGTAAAAGCCGCACTGGCCGGGCGCAACTTGAATGAGATTGAGGAATAACTGATGCCGCAGGTGATTTTTCTGCCCCACGCCGAGCATTGCCCGGACGGGCTAAGAGTAGAAGTGGAGCCTGGCACGTCTATTCTCGACATTGCCCACGAACACCACATCGAGATCGAAAGCGCCTGTGGCGGCGTGTGTGCCTGCACCACGTGCCATTGCGTCATTCGTGAAGGTTTCGGCTCGCTGAACGAGGCCGACGAGCTGGAAGAAGACATGCTGGATAAAGCCTGGGGCCTTGAGGCGCAATCGCGTCTATCCTGTCAGGCGATTGTCGGTACGCAAGACATTACCGTCGAAATTCCCAAGTACTCGCTCAATCACGCTGCTGAAGCGCCGCACTGATTCAAGGAATGCTCATGAGTCTCAAATGGGTTGATGTACAGGAAATCGCCATTCAGCTGGCCGAAAGCCACCCGAATGTCAGTCCGCTTTCAGTCAATTTCGTCAAGCTGCGCAATCTGGTCATGGCCTTGCCCGACTTCGATGATGTCCCGGAGCGAGGCGGTGAAAAGGTCCTTGAAGCGATCCAGGGGTTGTGGATCGAAGAGGCAGATTGACGTTCAGTAACGTACGCCGTTAGGCAATACACCAGAACCCGCGTATAATTCGCGGGTTTAATTTTTCGCTTCAATCACTGTTTCTGGAGTTTCACCATGGCTGTTCAACGTACTTTCTCCATCATCAAGCCTGACGCCGTTGCCAAGAACGTAATCGGCGAGATCACCACTCGTTTCGAAAAAGCCGGTCTGCGCGTTGTCGCTTCCAAGCTGAAGCAGCTGTCCAAGGCCGAAGCTGAAGGTTTCTACGCTGAGCACAGCGCTCGTGGTTTCTTCGGCGACCTGGTTGCCTTCATGATCTCCGGCCCGGTTGTCGTTCAGGTTCTGGAAGGCGAAAACGCTATCGCTCTGAACCGCGAGCTGATGGGCGCTACCAACCCTAAAGAAGCGGCTGCCGGTACCATCCGCGCCGACTTCGCTGATTCCATCGACGCCAACGCTGTTCACGGTTCCGATTCCGAAGCAGCTGCTGCTCGCGAAATCTCGTACTTCTTCGCCGCTACCGAAGTAACCGCTCGCTAAGTCATTTTGACTGACGAGTGAAGGGTGAATTCATGATTGCATCGACTGGTAAAACCAACCTGCTGGGGCTGACTCAACAGGAAATGGAGAAATTCTTCGACTCTATCGGGGAGAAGCGCTTCCGTGCCGGTCAGGTCATGAAGTGGATTCACCACTTCGGCGTCGATGATTTCGACGCAATGACGAACGTCAGCAAGGCCCTGCGCGAAAAGCTCAAGGCCTGCGCTGAAGTTCGCGGTCCGGAAGTCGTCAGCGAGGACATCTCCAGCGACGGCACCCGTAAATGGGTGGTGCGCGTAGAGTCCGGCAGCTGCGTCGAGACCGTCTACATTCCGCAGGGCAAGCGCGGCACCTTGTGTGTTTCGTCCCAGGCGGGCTGTGCCTTGGATTGCAGTTTCTGCTCCACCGGCAAGCAAGGCTTCAACAGCAACCTCACCGCCGCCGAAGTCATCGGTCAGGTGTGGATTGCCAACAAATCCTTTGGCAGCGTCCCGGCGACCGTCGACCGTGCCATCACCAACGTGGTGATGATGGGCATGGGTGAGCCGCTGCTGAACTTCGACAATGTCATCGCCGCCATGCATCTGATGATGGATGACCTGGGGTATGGCATTTCCAAGCGCCGGGTGACGCTGTCCACCTCCGGCGTGGTACCGATGATCGACGAGCTTTCAAAGCACATCGACGTTTCCCTGGCTTTGTCGCTGCACGCTCCGAACGATGCGCTGCGCAACCAGCTGGTGCCGATCAACAAGAAATACCCGTTGCAGATGCTCCTTGAGTCCTGCCGTCGTTACATGTCCAGTCTGGGCGAAAAGCGTGTACTCACCATCGAATACACCATGCTCAAGGACATCAACGACAAGGTCGAGCATGCGGTCGAGATGATCGAGCTGCTCAAGGACACGCCGTGCAAGATCAACCTGATCCCGTTCAACCCGTTTCCGCACTCCGGTTACGAACGCCCCAGCAATAACGCAATCCGTCGTTTTCAGGACCTGTTGCATCAGGCCGGTTATAACGTCACTGTGCGTACCACGCGTGGCGAAGACATCGATGCTGCATGCGGCCAGTTGGTCGGTCAGGTCATGGACCGTACACGTCGTAGTGAACGCTACATCGCTGTGCGTGAGTTGAGCGCCGATGCCGACACGGCTACCGGTGCGGCAACCCGAACCTGACTGCGAACCTGACCGGGAAGACTTCATGCCTGTGCGTGCCTGCTTTTTACTGTGTGTTGCCATGCTGCTGACAGCCTGTGTGTCTACAGGCAACGTCAACCCGCTGAGCACCAAACAGGGGCGTGACGAGGCGCGCAATGCTTACGTACAGCTGGGATTGGGCTATTTTCAACAGGGGCAAACCGAGCGCGCCAAGGTGCCGCTGAAGAAAGCACTAGAGCTGGATAGCTCGGACCCGCAAGCCAATGCTGCGCTGGCGCTGGTGTTCCAGACCGAAATGGAGCCAGAGCTTGCGGAGCAGTACTACCGCAAGGCACTTGCTTCCAGTCATAACGACACGCGCATCGTCAACAACTACGGCAGCTTCCTCTACGAGCAAAAGCGTTACAAGGAAGCCTACGAGCGTTTTGAACAGGCTGCAGCCGACAACCTGTATCCTGAGCGTTCACGGGTCTTTGAAAGCCTGGGCATGACCTCGCTGGCACTGGGTAATCGCGAACAGGCCCGCGAGCAGTTCACCAAGGCGTTGCGCCTCGACCGCCAACTGCCGCGCTCTTTGCTGGAAATGGCTCAGTTGTCGTACGAAGACAGGCAATATGTACCCGCGCGTGATTATTACGACCGTTTTAGCCAGCTCAGCGAGCAAAATGCACGTAGTCTGTTGCTCGGTACACGCTTGGCCAAGGTCTACGATGACCGTAACAAAGCAGCCAGTTTTGGTCTGCAATTGAAAAGACTCTATCCCGGTACGCCGGAATATCAGCAATACCTGTCGGAGCAATGATGAAAGCGGCGCATCCCGAAGTTGTAGCAACCAACCGCGTGAACCCTGGAGAAACACTGCGCCAGGCCCGCGAGAGCAGGAGCTGGTCGCTGCCCGATGTGGCTTTGAGACTGAACCTCACCGTGACCTCCCTGAGCAATCTGGAGAACGGACATTTTGAAAAACTGCCTGGGCATACGTTTGCTCGGGGGTATGTGCGTGCTTACGCCAAACTGCTTGGCCTCGATCAGGCGGCGCTGGTCGATCAGTTCGACCAGTTCACCGGCACCGACGGCAAGGGCAGTGCGGTTCACGCATTGGGCCGTATCGAAGAGCCGGTAAGGCTGTCACACAATATTTTGCGTATCGTCAGCCTGTTGTTGCTGGTGATTCTGGTCGGCGGCGGGTTTTTCTGGTGGCAGGACCAGGCGAGCCTGCGCGGCAGGGATCAGTCCGGGCTGAACATGGAACACGTCGAAGTAGAAAGCGCCGATGGCACCACGCAGATTCATCCTCTGGACGAGCCTGAGGAAGCGCCTGTGGCCGAAGCGCCGTCTTCGGGGCAGACGTCTCTGCCATTGAACACCGGCGCACCTGCCAGCGAATCGCCAAGTGCCACGCCGGCTGCTCCTGTGACAAATGCAGCGGGCCATTCTGCTGCACAGGCTCAGACGCCTCCGCCTGCCGCTGCCACGCCGCCTGCAACCACCGCACAAGCACCCGTCGCGTCGCCCAATGTGCCATCCATGCCGACGACGCCTGCTGAACAGCCTGCGCCCGTCATGGCGGGTGCCGGTCAGGTCTCGGTGCAGTTTGTCGCCGATTGCTGGACTCAAGTCACTGACGGCAACGGCAAGGTGCTGGTCAGCGGCCTCAAGCGCAAGGGCGAGAACCTAGACGTGAGCGGCAAGCCGCCCTTGACCCTGCGTCTGGGCTACGCACGCGGTGCGCAGGTTACCTATAACGGTCAGCCGGTAGACGTAGCACCTTTCACCAGCGGCGAAACTGCTCGCCTGAAGCTAGGGCAATAAGTCATGCACGGCGAATCTCCGATCAAGCGTCGCGAATCCCGAAAAATATGGGTCGGTTCTGTACCGGTCGGTGGTGACGCGCCGATTGCTGTACAAAGCATGACCAACAGTGACACCAATGATGTGGCTGCCACCGTTGCCCAGATCAATCGTCTGGAAGCGGCCGGCGTCGATATCGTGCGGGTTTCCGTGCCCGACATGGACGCTGCCGAGGCCTTTGGTCGCATCAAGCAACTGGTCAAAGTGCCACTTGTCGCTGATATCCATTTTGATTACCGCATCGCGTTGCGCGTGGCGGAGCTGGGCGTCGACTGTCTGCGTATCAACCCCGGCAACATCGGTCGCGAAGATCGCGTGCGTGCCGTGGTCGATGCTGCGCGTGATCGCGGCATTCCGATCCGGATCGGCGTCAATGCCGGCTCTCTGGAAAAAGACCTGCAGAAAAAGTACGGCGAACCGACCCCCGAGGCTCTGGTAGAGTCCGCGCTGCGCCATGTCGAACACCTCGAGCGCCTGAATTTTCAGGACTTCAAGGTGAGCGTCAAGGCGTCTGACGTGTTCATGGCCGTTGCTGCCTACCGTTTGCTGGCCAAACAAATTGTGCAGCCGCTGCACCTGGGCATCACCGAAGCGGGTGGCCTGCGTTCGGGCACCGTGAAATCGGCAGTCGGTCTGGGGATGCTGCTTGCCGAGGGAATTGGCGATACTATCCGCATCTCGCTGGCCGCTGACCCGGTCGAAGAGGTGAAGGTCGGTTACGACATTCTCAAATCGTTGCGCCTTCGTTCCCGTGGGATCAACTTCATCGCCTGCCCGAGCTGCTCGCGGCAGAATTTCGATGTGGTCAAGACCATGAACGAGCTTGAAGGTCGCCTCGAAGATTTGCTGGTGCCTCTTGATGTAGCGGTCATCGGTTGTGTGGTCAATGGTCCCGGTGAAGCCAAGGAGGCGCATATCGGCCTCACGGGCGGCACGCCGAACCTGATCTACATCGACGGCAAACCCGCGCAGAAACTGACCAACGACAATCTCGTGAACGAGCTTGAACGCTTGATTCGCGAGAAAGCGGCCGAAAAGGCCGAAGCCGACGCCTCGGTCATCGTGCGCGGCTAATCAGGATTGCTAAGGATTTTCTGTGAGTAAGTCTCTACAAGCCATTCGTGGCATGAACGACATCCTGCCTGAGCAGACGCCGCTGTGGCGCCACTTTGAAGGCACTGTTTCGCGTCTGCTGGATAACTACGGTTACCGCCAGATCCGCATGCCCATTGTCGAATTCACCGACCTGTTCAAGCGCTCTATCGGTGAAGTGACCGATATCGTAGAGAAAGAAATGTACACCTTCGCCGACCGCAACGGCGACTCCCTGACCCTGCGCCCGGAAGGCACTGCCGCCTGCGTGCGGGCGGTTCTGGAGCATGGTATTACCGGTGGCGGTCAGGTTCAGAAACTGTGGTACATCGGTCCGATGTTCCGTCATGAGCGTCCCCAGAAAGGTCGTTATCGTCAGTTTCACCAGATTGGCGTCGAGGTGTTCAATCTCGACGGTCCGGACATCGATGCCGAGCTGATCGTCATGACCTGGCGCCTGTGGGGCATGCTGGGCATTCGCAACGCGGTCAAGCTCGAACTGAACAGCCTTGGCACCAGCGAGGCGCGTGCGCGTTATCGCGATGCGCTGGTCGAGTTTCTGTCAGCCCGTCTTGATCAACTGGATGAAGACAGCCAGCGCCGCCTGAAAACCAATCCGCTGCGCGTGCTGGACACCAAGCACCCTGAGACCCAGGCTGCGCTGGTCGATGCGCCGAAACTGGCGGATTATCTGGATGACGAGTCCCGCGCCCACTTCGAAGGCCTCAAGGCTCGTCTGGATGCAGCCGGTATTCCTTATGTCATCAACCCGAAGCTGGTACGCGGGCTGGATTACTACAGCAAGACCGTTTTTGAATGGGTCACCGACCAGTTGGGTGCCCAGGGCACCGTCTGTGCCGGGGGGCGTTACGACGGTCTGGTCGAGCAGATGGGCGGCAAGCCGACTGCCGGCGTCGGGTTCGCAATGGGTATCGAGCGTCTGGTTCTGTTGCTCGAAACGCTGGAGCAGGTTCCGGAAGAAATTTCCCGTCAGGTGGACGTTTACCTCTGTGCCTTCGGCGAAGCCGCTGAACTGGCCGCGCTGGCGCTGACCGAACAGGTTCGCGACCGGTTGCCGACTCTGCGCCTGCAGGTCAATGCCGGTGCAGGCAGCTTCAAGAGCCAGTTCAAGAAGGCTGACAAGAGCGGCGCGCTGTATGCCCTGATTCTGGGCGAAGAAGAACTGGCAGCAAAGGTCATTGGCGTCAAACCCCTGCGTGGTCAGGGCGAACAACAAACTATTGCCTGGGACGCTCTTTCGGAGCACCTGGCCGCCTGCGTCGTGCAGGGTTGAAGCAGATTAACAGCCGTTTAGCGAATAGGAGTATTGGGGTGTCGGGTACCGAAGATGAAGAGCTGGCGGTAATGAAGGACTGGTGGCAGCGTAACGGCAAACCCCTGTTGACCGGTGGGTTGCTGGCGCTGGTCGTGGTCTTGGGCTGGCAGGGCTGGCAGCGGTATCAGGCTGGCCAGTCGCAAGGCGCCTCGATGCTCTATCAGCAACTGCTGGAAACCGCACTGACGCCAAGTGGTCAGGCCGATACGGCGCGTGTCGCTGATCTCTCCGGCAAACTGAAAAGCGAATTTGGTGGCACTACCTACGCGCAGTTCGGTAGCCTGTTCGTCGCCAAGGTGGCGGTTGATGCCGGCAAGCTGGATGATGCAGCGGCCGAACTGAAAACCGTGGCCGACAAGCCGGCCAGCGACACCCTGGGCGAGATCGCCCGTCAGCGTCTGGCGCGCGTGATGGCTGCACAGAACAAGGTCGATGACGCGCTGAAATTGCTCGACGGCGATGCCGACAAGGCATTCCTCGCCAGTCGTGAAGAACTCAAGGGTGACCTGCTGGTACAGCTGGGTCGGACCGATGAGGCACATGCTGCATACCAAAAGGCCAAATCCGCTCTGTCCGAAGATGCAGCGGTCGGTGGCCTGCAAATGAAGCTCGACGATCTGGCGAAAGGGGATGCGTGACGTGATTCGTTGGAAACATGCAGCATTGCTGGCTCTGGCCATTCTGGCCGCGGGTTGCAGCAGCAACAGCAAAAAGGAATTGCCTCCGGCCGAGCTGACCGACTTCAAAGAAGAAGTGGTTCTGCACAAGCAGTGGAGCCGTTCGATCGGCGACGGGCAGGGCAAGACCTACAACATGTTGGTCCCGGCGATTGACGGCGACCGCATCTACGCATCTGACGTCACTGGCGAAGTCGTTTCGCTGGATCGACTGACCGGTGACGTGATCTGGAAGAAGGATCTTGATCTTCCGGTTTCCGGCGCTGTCGGCGTAGGGTACGGCCTGCTGATGATCGGCACCCTGAAGGGTGAAGTCGTTGCCATGGACGCTGCCACCGGTGAGGAAAAATGGCGCGCCCACGTGACCAGTGAAGTGCTGGCTCCGCCTGCCACCAACGGTTCAGTGGTGGTGGTTCAGACGCAGGATGACCGTGTCGTAGGTTTTGATGCGTCTACCGGTTCCCAGCTCTGGATCTACGAAAGCACGCCGGCCGTGCTGACCCTTCGCGGCACGGGCGCTCCACTGGCGACCAACCGTCTTGCGCTGGCAGGTCTGTCGACCGGCAAGGTCATCGCCCTTGATATTTCCAGCGGCGTGCCGATCTGGGAACAGCGTGTCGCGATCCCGCAAGGTCGTTCCGAGCTGGACCGTGTGGTCGACATCGACGGCGGCCTGTTGTTGTCCGGCGGTACACTGTACGTCGCTACCTATCAGGGCCGCATCGCCGGCCTCGATCTGGAAAGCGGTCGTGTCCTCTGGCAGCGTGACGGATCGAGCTACTCGGGCGTTGCCCAAGGCTTTGGCAGCGTTTACGCAACCCTGGCCTCCGGCACTGTCGAAGGCATCGACGAGCGTTCGTCCTCCGCACTGTGGAGCAACGAGTCGCTGGCTCGCCGCCAGTTGGGTGCGCCGGAAGTCTATTCCAGCTACGTAGCGGTCGGCGACATGGAAGGCTACCTCCACCTGTTGAGCCAGGTAGACGGTCGCTTTGTCGGTCGCGAGCGTATCGACAGCGACGGCCTGCGTGCCCGTCCGCTGGTGGTAGGGGACATGATTTACGTGTATGGCAACAGCGGCAAACTGGAAGCCCTGACCATCAAGCAATAAGTGTCCATGCCTGGGGCCAATGGCCCCGGGTGACCTTGCTTCGGCAAGGCTGCAGCGCCCTGGTGCGCTGCTCCGAACTCCGGCCGCTGCCCTGCAGCGGCTTTTGTATTTTCTGAAATAACGAAGTGGAGAGCCTAATGGTTCCCGTAATCGCCCTGGTGGGTCGACCGAACGTCGGCAAGTCCACCATGTTCAACCGCCTGACCAGGACCCGCGACGCTATTGTCGGCGATCTGTCCGGTCTTACCCGTGATCGCCAATACGGAGAGGCGAAGTGGCAAGGGCGCTCCTATATTCTGATCGACACCGGTGGTATCTCCGGTGACGAGCATGGCATGGACGAAAAAATGGCCGAGCAGTCGCTGCTGGCCATTGAAGAAGCCGATGTGGTGCTGTTTCTGGTGGACGCCCGTGCAGGCTATACCGCCGCTGATCAGATGATTGGTGAGCACCTGCGCAAGCGCAACAAGCGTTCCTACGTGGTTGCCAACAAGATCGACAACATTGACGAGAACCTGGCGCGTGCCGAGTTCAGCCCGATGGGTCTGGGCGATGCCATTCCGGTGGCCGGCGCCCACGGCCGCGGTATCTCGCAAATGCTCGAAATCGCCCTGCGGGAATTCCCGAAGGACGAGGACGAGCTTGAAGAAGGTGAGGTCGAAGAAGTCGCCGAAGGTCAGGAAGCCAAGCGCATTCCAGGCCCGAGCGAGAAAGACGGCATCAAGATCGCGATCATCGGTCGTCCTAACGTCGGCAAGTCGACGCTGGTCAACCGCATGCTGGGCGAAGACCGGGTTATCGTCTATGACGAGCCGGGCACCACGCGTGACAGCATCTACATTCCTTTCGAGCGTAATGAAGAGAAGTACACGCTGATCGACACCGCGGGTGTGCGCAAGCGCGGCAAGATTCACGAGGAGGTTGAAAAGTTCTCCGTGGTCAAGACGCTGCAGGCCATCAAGGACGCCAACGTTGTGATCTTCGTGATGGACGCCCGCGAAGGGGTGGTCGATCACGACCTCAACCTGCTGGGCTTCGCACTTGAAGCGGGCCGCGCGCTGGTCATTGCGTTGAACAAGTGGGATGGCATGACGCCGGGCGAACGTGATTTCGTGAAGATCGAGCTGGAACGCAGGTTGTTCTTCGTAGACTTTGCGGACATCCACTTCATTTCGGCCATGCACGGCACGGGCGTGGGCAACCTGTATCAGTCGGTACAGAACTCGTTCAAATCGGCGGTAACGCGCTGGCCGACCAGCCGCCTGACCCAGATCCTCGAAGATGCGGTCAGCGAGCATGCGCCACCGATGGTCGGCAGCCGCCGCATCAAGCTGCGCTACGCTCACCTTGGGGGTGCCAACCCGCCACTGATCGTCATCCACGGCAACCAGGTCGAGAAAGTACCCAAGTCTTACGTTCGGTACCTGGAAAACACGTACCGCCGTGTGCTCAAGCTGGTCGGTACGCCGATCCGCATCGAGTTCAAGGGTGGCGAGAACCCGTATGAAGGCAACAAGAACACGCTGACCGACCGTCAGGTCAACAAGAAGCGTCGAATGATGTCGCACCACAAGAAAGCCGACAAGAAGCGCCGCGACAAGCGCTGAGTCAGCCACTGGAAAAAGGCGCTTCGGCGCCTTTTTTTGTGCGCGTTTAATGGGCTATCCTGCTTGACCCCGCGCCGCCCGGTGCCGGGAGATTGCAGGGAAAGGGTTCCATGATCGACAGCAAGTTGCCCAATGTGGGCACCACTATCTTCACCGTCATGTCACAGCTGGCCGCCGAAACCGGCGCTATCAACCTGTCCCAGGGGTTTCCCGATTTTGACGGGCCGCAGGCGCTGCGCGATGCGGTCTGCCGGCACGTGACTCAAGGCCATAACCAGTATTCGCCGATGACCGGGCTGCCAGCCCTTCGCCAGCAGGTGGCGGCCAAGATCGCGCGCAGCTACGGGCGTGCGGTCAGCCCGGACAGTGAAATCACCATCACCCCTGGCGCGACCCAGGCGATTTTCTGCGCGATCCACTCGGTGATCCGTCCTGGCGACGAAGTCATCATTTTCGATCCATGCTATGACAGCTACGAGCCTGCCGTGGAGCTGGCCGGTGGGCGCTGCGTGCATGTGCAGTTGGGGCTGGAGGATTTCTCCATCGACTGGCAAAAGCTGACCGATGCGCTCAGCCCGCGCACGCGCATGATCGTCATCAACAGCCCCCACAACCCGAGCGGCGCACTGATCAGTCGTGCCGAGCTTGATCGACTGGCTGCGCTGATTGCTGATCGCGATATCTACCTGCTCAGTGACGAGGTCTACGAACATCTGGTGTTCGACGGCGCGCGTCACGTCAGCGTCCTTGATCACGAGGCGCTGTATCAGCGCGCCTTCGTCGTCAGTTCGTTCGGCAAGACGTATCACGCCACCGGCTGGAAAACCGGTTACGTGGTCGCGCCTCCCGCATTGACCTCCGAGTTGCGCAAGGTGCATCAGTACGTGAGTTTCTGTGGCGTGACGCCGTTGCAGTATGCACTGGCTGACTTCATGGCCGAACACCCTGAACACGTCGATGAGCTGCCAGGTTTTTATCAGGCCAAGCGGGATTATTTTTGCAATCAGTTGGTGGGCTCTCGCTTCAGCTTCACACCTGTTGGCGGTACTTATTTCCAGTTGGTGGACTATTCGCAGATCAGGCCTGATCTGAACGATGTGGACATGGCGTTGTGGATGACCCGTGAGCACGGTGTGGCAAGCATTCCCATTTCAGTGTTCTACCAAAGCCCGCCGCAAGGGCAGCGCCTGATCCGACTATGTTTTGCCAAGCAAGAAGACACGTTGCGTCAGGCGGCGGAAAAACTATGCGCGATATAAGCGAACTGCCGGACCTGAAACTGGCGCTGATTCAGACGACACTGGTCTGGCACGACCGCGAGGCCAATCTCGATCATTTCGAGCAGATGCTGGATCAGGCGCGAGGTGCCGACCTGGTGATCCTGCCTGAGATGTTCACCACAGGGTTCTCGATGGAGTCTGAGGCACTGGCCGAGCCGGAAGCCGGGCCTGCATCGGTCTGGCTAGTGGAACAAGCCAGGCGCATCAACGCCGTGGTGACCGGCAGCGTGATTGTGCGTGCGGCGGATGGCAGCCATCGCAACCGGCTTCTGTGGGCGCGTCCGGACGGTGAGTTGCTGCATTACGATAAACGCCACCTGTTCCGCATGGCCGGTGAGCATGAACATTACACGCCGGGCGAGCGTCAGGTGACGTTCGAGCTTAACGGTTGGCGTATTCGCCCGCTGATCTGCTACGACCTGCGCTTTCCGGTCTGGAGCCGAGATGCCCAGAACACTGATGTGTTGCTGTACACCGCCAACTGGCCAGGCGCCAGGCGTCTGCACTGGAATCGTCTGCTGCCTGCCCGGGCCATTGAAAACCTCTGCTACGTCGCTGCGGTCAACCGTGTGGGGGTAGACGGCAAGGGCTTTGCCTACACCGGCGACAGTCAGGTTCTGGATTTTCAAGGCGAGAGCCTGTTGAGTGCTGGTGAAGCTGACGGGGTGTTTCTGGCAACCCTCAGCGCAGCGGACTTGCAGGCCTATCGGACACGTTTCCCGGCGGCGCTCGACGCTGATTCATTCGATATTCATTAAATTACTTCAGAATGTTTCGAAGCGGCCGATACCGTGTCCAGACCTCCAGGAGACTGTCATGACTACCATCAACACGTCCACGCTGAACAGCTATTCGAGTGCGTTCACGCTTGCAATCAAGAAGCCTGAGGTTGATGCGGACAAAGCCACTGCCACCAGTGCTGTGGATGCGGATGCAGCCACTGACGAGACGTCTGCCGACGGCAAGACCGGGGCAGCAGAGGGCGGCGGCACTGTTGGCGGCTCCAGCAAGTCTGCGCTTGATGAGACCATGGACAGGATAAAAGAGCAGATCAAGCAGACCCAGAAGCAACTGGCGGAACAGCAGGCGCAATTGGCTGCTGCCCAAAGCGGCAAAGGTACTCAGGAAGAGAAGGCTCAAAAAGCCATGACAATCATGGGGCAGATCGCGGTCACCAGTGCTGCCTTGCAGACCTTGCAGGGCGCGTTGTTGCAGCTGCAAACCGATGGCGGCGTAAACACCACCGCTTGATCGCTCACTGCTGATGACTATCGTGCCCGTTCGCTTCATGGGCACGTTTTTCCGGACATTCTGCAGGTGTGCCTGATTATGTGGCGCTGCGCAGATTTGTGCCTGGAAGCACGCTCATCGTGCCCATGCTCCCGCGTGGGCATGCCGTTCCGGACGCTCTGCGTCCGCGTTTATCACACGGCGCGAGGGTCCAGAACCGCTCTGACCCTTACTCGTTCACGTTCATGAACTTTTTGGCCCATTCGACATAGTCTTCAGGCTGCGTATAAGTGTGGGTCAATTCGGTCGCGCTCATGTTCGACTCGCTGCCCAGTATCTGGCGTTGCTCGCGCAGGCAGTCGTAGGTGGCCTTGATCGCCGCGAAATACGCAGCATGACCGTGTACGCAAACCCTCACGCCCATTTCGGCAAGGCGCGCATTGTCGTGCAGTTCAGGATTGCCGTAAGTCACCAGCATCAGCGGTACGGTCAGGCCTTCCGATACCTGCGCCAAATGATCAAAGTCACGAATGCCGACGATGGTGATGCCGTCAGCGCCGGCAGCCTGGTACTGCTGAACGCGGCTGATGGCTTCCTGAACCGGAATGATCGCCGCGTTGGTGCGGGCAAAGATCGACATCTCGGGGTCGACGCGTGCTTCCAAGGCTGCGCGGATCTTGCCGACGCCTTCAGCGGTGGAGATCAGGTCGGTGGATTTGCGCCCGAACTGAGCAGGCAGCAGGGTATCTTCGATGGTCAGTGCCGAGATACCGGCGCGTTCCAGTTCGACCACGGTGCGCATGACGTTGAGGGCATTGCCATAGCCGTGGTCTGCGTCCGCGATCACCGGGAGCTGCGCGACGCGGCCGATTCGTGTGGCCTGCTCGACGAATTCGCTGAGGGTGATAAGCGCGAAGTCCGGTGCTGCCAGCACTTGCAGCGACGCGACGGAGCCGCCGAGTATGCCGACTTCAAAGCCCAGATCCGCCGCGATTCGCGCTGACATGGGGTCGAACACCGAGGCGGTATGAAAGCATGAGTTCGAGGAGGTGAGCTCACGGAAACTGCGGCGCAAATCTTGGTGGGAAGCCTTGGGCATAATCGCTCCAAATGTGATTGGATCAGCTCAGCATTACCGAGGCAGATAGTAATTTCAATGCACGGAAACTCTGCCCGAGCATTTTTTTCGTCCGGAAATCAAAGCAATAGTCGTCGTGTTTTTATAGGAAAGGTGCAGCTGGCAGGAAAGTCCGGATTGGCATCGTCAGCATATGGGTTGCTGTTGGATGTGGGCCAGTCTCGAATAAGGGCAGCATGCTACCACAGCAGAAATGAAAAAGATTATGCCGAAAAAGACAGGGTCATGCGCAGATTGCAAGAGGCTTGAAGCGGGAAGGGCGGGGGAACGTGTTTGGCACTGGGCCGAAAAGGGCGGACCGGGTCCGCCCTCCAGGTTATCGACTCAGGCGGCCTTGGCTTGTGCCTGACTCAACGAGCGGTTCAAGGCGCTGAACAGCGCGCGGAAGCTCGCAGTGGTGATGTTTTCATCAATGCCCACACCGTGTACCGCACGGTCGCCGTTGACGCGCAACTCGATGTAGGCGGCCGCTTTGGCGGTAGTGCCCGAGCCGATCGCATGTTCGTTGTAATCCATGATCTCGACTGCTACCGGCAGGCCCGCAACCAGTGCTTCCAGAGCGCCTTTGCCCTTGCCGCGCCAGTGCTGGGTTTCGCCGTCTACATGCACTTCGGCATCCACGGCGCTGTTGCCGTTTTCTTCCTGCAACTTGTGGCTGATCAGCGCGTAAGGCGTGTTGGCCTGCAGGTATTCGCGACGCAACAGCGAGTGAATCTGCTGGGCCGTCATTTCCAGGCCCAGGCGATCGGTTTCACCCTGAACCACCTGGCTGAACTCGATCTGCATGCGACGCGGCAGAGAGATGCCGTATTCCTGCTCGAGCAGATAAGCGATGCCGCCCTTGCCTGACTGGCTGTTGACGCGAATCACCGCCTCGTAGCTGCGACCGATGTCAGCCGGGTCAATCGGCAAGTAAGGCACTTCCCACAGCTCGCCGTCCTTCTGCTGCGTGAAGCCCTTGCGAATGGCATCCTGGTGCGAGCCGGAGAACGCAGTGTGGACCAGATCGCCGACGTACGGATGGCGAGGGTGAACCGGAATCTGGTTGCACTCTTCGACCACTTTGCGCACGCCGTCGATGTCCGAGAAGTCCAGCTCCGGATTGATGCCCTGGGTGTAGAGGTTCAGTGCCACGGTGACCAGATCGACGTTGCCGGTGCGCTCGCCGTTGCCGAACAGGCAGCCTTCGACACGATCTGCACCGGCCATCAGGCCGAGCTCGGTGGCGGCTACGCCTGTGCCACGGTCGTTGTGCGTGTGCAGGCTGATCAGCACGCTGTCGCGGCGGGTGATGTTGCGGCCGAACCATTCGATCTGATCGGCATAGATATTCGGTGTGGCCACTTCCACCGTGGCCGGAAGGTTCAGGATCACCTTGTTCTCAGGCGTCGGGTTCCAGACCTCGATCACGGCGTCGCAGACTTCCTTGGCGAATTCCAGCTCGGTGGCGCTGAAGGTTTCCGGCGAGTATTCGAACGTCCATTGTGTGTCGGGCTGTTGTGCGGCGTACTTGACGAACAGCTTGGCCGCGTTGACCGCGATTTCCTTCACGCCGGCCTTGTCCTGATTGAACACAATGCGGCGGAACGACGGGCAGGTAGCGTTATACAGATGGACGATGGCCTTCTTGGCACCGCGCAGCGATTCGAAAGTGCGTGCGATCAGGTCTTCGCGCGCCTGGGTCAGCACCTGAATGGTGGTGTCGTCCGGGATGTGACCGTCTTCGATCAGGGTGCGAACGAAGTCGAAGTCAGTTTGCGAAGCTGCTGGGAACGACGCTTCGATTTCCTTGACTCCGACGCTGACCAGGGTTTTCCAGAAACGCAGTTTCTTGACCGAATCCATTGGCTCGATCAAAGACTGGTTGCCGTCGCGCAGGTCGGAACTGCACCAGATCGGCGCCGTGTCGATGGTTTTCGACGGCCAGGTACGATCGGGCAGGTTGATGGTCGGGAACGCGCGGTACTTCTTCGAAGGGTCTTTGAGCATGGTCATCAGGAAATCCTTTTGTATTCACGGGGCCGGTCAAGGCGGCCTGCCGTTTCTTAGAAAATACGGGGGTTGCGAACGCAGGGGCGAGGTACTGCAAATCTAGCCTGGCAGTCGGGCACTGACCAGGCTGAGGCACCGATGCTGGCGCAACAGAATAAGGGTTTGAGCGTTTTTCATGAGGCCAACCGTAACCATTGGGCTCAACGATGGCAAGCCCTTGAAAAAGATTGGGATAAATTCTCGAAAATACGTTATTGCCGATTTTTTATAGCGGAATTTTGCGCTTTGTTTGCCGGTTATTGTCGGGCTCAAGCGATGTGCGCAACAGCAGGTCGTGCCGGGCGAGCGCTGTTGTGCTCGCCCATGAACGCCTCAGGGCTGAAATGCACCGATGAAGATCGCCGGGTCGACGCGTGCATCGTTCAGGCTGACGTTCCAGTGCATATGCGGACCGGTTGCCCGACCGGTCGCGCCGACTTTGCCCACCACGCCGCCACGAGGAACCACGTCGCCGACCTTCACGTCGATCTTCGACATGTGGCAGAACATGCTGATGAAACCCTGCCCGTGGTCGACGAACACGGTGTTGCCGTTGAAAAAGTAGTTGCCGGTCAGAATCACCTTGCCCGCTGCCGGGGATTTGATCGGCGTGCCGGCCGGCACTGCGAAGTCCAGCCCTGAGTGCGGGTTGCGCTCTTCGCCGTTGAAGAAGCGGCGCACGCCGAACTTGCTCGACAGCGGGCCGTTGACCGGTTTGTCGAGAATCAGGTTGCTTGGCGTGCCGGGGCTGAAGCTGCGATAGGCGCGAAGCTGTTCGGCCAGTTCGCCTTCGATACGTTTGTTGTCCTCAGGGTTGGGATTGACCTGGCGCTTGTTCTTGAGGGTGATGTGTTGTTCCGGGTATTTCTTGTTGCCGACCGTGAAGTTGAGCGTGCGCCCGCCAGACGCGACCTGTTGAGTGCCCGGCTTGACGGTCAGCGGAATGCCGACGATGGCCAGCCAGCGCGTGCCTTGTTCCTTGACCACCAGCACCGGTTTGCCTTGATAGGTGGCCGTTGGCGCCTGCGCACCGATGCCAAGATCGATGACGGCCACGCCGCCGGGCACCGGCTTGTCGAGTGCGCGAGTGATGAAGCTGTCGGCGTGAGCGGGCAGGCAGAGCAGCAGGGCAAACAGCGGTGCAATAAAACGTAGCATCAGAGGGTCAGTCCAGAAGTGAAAGGGTCACGGGCGTGAGGTGATTGTCTTCGACGCGTACTTGCAGTTCGCCTTCGCCGAGCCTGGCGGTCAGTCGCTGGCCAGGGCGGGTTTGTGCGGCCTTTCGGATCGCATGGCCCCGCTCGTCAAGCAGGATGCTGTAGCCGCGGCCCAGTGTGGCAAGCGGGCTGACCACGTTAAGCGTCTGCATCTGGCTTTGCAGTTGCAACTTGCGCGCCTTGATCTGCTCGCGAATGGCCCTCGGCAAGCGCTCGGCCAGCGCGTCCAGCCGCTGGCGCAGAAATGCCAGGGTCCGGCCCGGATGCTGGGCGGCGAGGCGACTTTCCATGTGCGCGAGACGAACCTGCCTTTTATGCATGGTCTGCTCGAAAGCCCGGCGCAGGCGCATGTCCAGATCGTCAAGGCGCTGAGATTGCTGGCGCAGCCGTTCGCCCGGATGGCGCAGTCGCCGTGAAATGCCTTCAAGGCGCAGCCGTTCGCGCATCAGGCGGTCCTGCATGCGGCTGACCAGCCGACGATGCAGGTTATCGACGCGACGATGCAGGTCGCTGGAATCCGGGGCCAGCAGCTCGGCAGCGGCAGAGGGCGTCGGCGCGCGCACGTCGGCCACGAAATCGCTGATGGACACGTCGGTCTCATGGCCTACAGCGCTGACAATCGGCGTCACGCAGGCGTCAATGGCGCGGGCTACGGCTTCTTCGTTGAAACACCAGAGGTCTTCCAGCGATCCGCCGCCGCGGGCGAGGATCAACGCGTCGAAACCTCTCGCGTCAGCCATTTTCAGGGCGCGGACGATCTGGTTGATCGCCTCGCGGCCTTGAACGGCCGTAGGGATCAGCGTCAGTTCGACACGTGGGGCGCGACGGCGGAATACGCTGATGATGTCGCGGATAACGGCGCCGGTCGGCGAACTGATGATGCCGATGCGTTGCGGGTGCAGCGGTAGAGCGACTTTCCGCTCGGCGCTGAACAGACCTTCGTCACTCAGTTTGGCCTTGAGCGCATCGAACGCCAGGCGCAGCGCACCGTCGCCTGCCGGCTCGACGGTGTCGAGGATCAACTGATAGTCGCCACGGCCTTCAAACAGCGAAACCTTGCCGCGCACCTTGACCTGCAAGCCATCCTTGAGCGCCTGGCGCACACGGGCAGCGCTTTGCCGGAACAGTGCGCAGCGCACCTGAGCGCCGGAGTCCTTGAGGGTGAAGTACACGTGGCCCGAAGCCGGACGCGACAGATTGGAAATCTCGCCCTCTACCCAGATGCTACTGAACACGTCCTCCAGCAACACCCGCGCACGGCCGTTGAGCTGGCTGACAGTTAGGACTTCCCGGTCGAGGCCGAGTCTTGCGAAAGGGTCTTTGATCATGTCGGGCATCATAATGGCAATGCGGGTCCGGCGCACGGGTCTGTGTCGCTGCCTGAGTCGGGATTTGACCTTGACCTGAAACGCTAGCCTATTAAGCTGCGGGCCTCGCACAGCTTCGAGTGACGCTTCACCATGAACACCCAAAGCATCATCGTCCCGCAAATCTCAACCTTTCCAGGGCACGAGGCCCGTGCGCGGCTGATCCTGCGCTGGCTGGTCAAGCTCGATGTGGTCGAGCCGGAGCTGACCACCTGCGGGCGTACCTATAACAAAATGGCCTACGCCGTGGCCCCCGGAGCCAGGCGGGTGGTGAAGAACCCCGACGCTTTGCCGTTCGGGCAGGTCATCAATGGTCTGGAAATTGTCACCAAGCGCTGCATTTTCACCCCGCTGAACCACTTTGCCGAAGAAGCCGGCTGCCCTGAGTGCCGTCGTGAGGTCGGCGAAGCGCTGTTCGACAGCCTGGAAGACTGGATGCCCGGCCACACGGATAATTTCACCTGCCCTGAATGCCGTCATGAAGACGACATCAACGGTTTCCTGTTTCTGGACGCCTGCGGCTTTTCCAACCTGGGCTTCATCTTCAATAACTGGCTGGAGGCGTCTTTCACCCAGACCTTTCTGGACGACTTCGCCGAACGTCTGGATCGCCCGGTATCGTTCGTTCAAGTGCGTTTATAAACAGCTTTGATAATAGGCTGAGGTTTACATTGAGCCGGGCGGGGTCTGTGGGTATAATGGCGCGCTTCCAATTTCCCGCCCGGGAGCCCCCGCGATGCTGCGTATCAGTCAAGAAGCCCTTACATTCGACGACATTCTCCTAGTGCCCGGTTATTCCGAGGTACTTCCCAACGAAGTCAGTCTGAAAACCCGTTTGACCCGTGGCATCGAGCTGAATATACCTTTGGTCTCTGCTGCAATGGATACAGTCACCGAGGCCCGTCTGGCAATTGCCATGGCCCAGGAAGGCGGTATCGGTATCATCCACAAGAACATGACCGTCGAGCAACAGGCCGCCGAAGTGCGCAAGGTCAAGAAGTTCGAAGCCGGTGTCGTCAAGGACCCGATCACGATCGAAGCCGACGCCACTGTTCGCGATCTGTTCGAACTGACTCGCATGCACAACATTTCCGGCGTACCGGTGCTGCACAATGGCGACCTAGTCGGCATCGTGACGTCGCGCGACGTACGCTTTGAAAACCGTCTTGATGTCCCTGTCCGCGAAGTGATGACGCCCAAAGAGCGTCTGGTCACCGTGCGTGAAGGCGCCGACAAGAACGAAGTGCGCGAACTGCTGCACAAGCACCGTCTTGAAAAAGTCCTGATCGTGGACGCCAATTTCGCGCTCAAGGGCATGATGACCGTCAAGGACATCGAAAAAGCCAAAGCTTATCCGCTGGCCAGCAAGGACGATCAGGCCCGCCTGCGCGTCGGCGCTGCGGTCGGCACCGGCAAGGACACCGGCGAGCGCGTCACCGCGCTGGTCGCTGCCGGCGTTGACGTCGTCGTCGTCGACACCGCCCACGGTCACTCCAAAGGCGTGATCGACCGCGTTCGCTGGGTCAAGGACAACTTCCCTCACGTACAGGTCATTGGCGGCAACATCGCCACTGGCGAAGCGGCCAAAGCGCTGGTCGCTGCCGGTGCCGATGCGGTCAAGGTCGGTATCGGCCCGGGTTCCATCTGCACCACCCGTATCGTTGCCGGTGTCGGCGTGCCGCAGATCAGCGCCATCGCCAACGTCGCCGCCGCCCTTGAGGGCACCGGCGTTCCGTTGATCGCCGACGGCGGTATCCGTTTCTCCGGTGACCTGTCCAAGGCCATCGTGGCCGGTGCGTCCTGCGTGATGATGGGTTCGATGTTTGCCGGTACTGAAGAAGCACCGGGCGAAATCGAGCTGTTCCAGGGTCGTTCCTACAAGGCTTACCGCGGCATGGGTTCGCTGGGTGCGATGTCCCAGGCGCAAGGCTCGTCTGATCGTTACTTCCAGGACTCGTCCGCAGGTGCCGAGAAGCTGGTGCCGGAAGGCATCGAAGGCCGTGTTGCCTACAAAGGCCCGTTGTCCGCCATCATCCATCAGTTGATGGGCGGTCTGCGTTCCTCCATGGGCTACACCGGCAGCGCCGACATCGAGCAGATGCGCACCAAGCCCGAGTTCGTTCGCATTACCGGCGCAGGCATGGCTGAGTCCCACGTCCACGACGTGCAGATCACCAAGGAAGCGCCGAACTACCGCGTTGGTTGATCCGGACTGCATCGTGGTTTGCGCCGCGATGCAGGCCAGCAAGTTTTATAGCCGGGGCTGTTGACGCAGCCCCGTGTCGTTTCTGTTTTTTGACGAGAATGAGTCATGGCCCTCGACATTCACGCCCACCGTATCCTGATCCTCGACTTCGGTTCCCAGTACACCCAGCTGATTGCCCGCCGCGTGCGTGAAATCGGCGTGTATTGCGAACTGCATCCGTACGACATGGACGACGAAGCGATTCGCGAATTCGCCCCGCGCGGGATCATCCTCGCTGGCGGCCCCGAGTCGGTACACGAAGCGAACAGCCCGCGCGCGCCGCAGGCGGTATTCGACCTCAATGTACCGGTGTTCGGCATCTGCTACGGCATGCAGACCATGGCAGAGCAACTGGGCGGTCGCGTCGAAGGCTCCGAACTGCGCGAATTCGGCTACGCCCGTGTCGATGTGGTTGGCAAGAGCCGCGTACTCGACGGCATTGAAGACCATATAGATGCCGACGGCGTGTTCGGCCTCGATGTCTGGATGAGCCACGGCGACAAAGTCACTGAAATCCCGGACGGCTTCCACGTCCTGGCCAGCACCCCGAGCTGCCCGATTGCCGGCATGGCTGACGACACCCGCGGCTATTACGGCGTGCAGTTCCACCCGGAAGTGACGCACACCAAGCAGGGCGGTCGCATCCTCTCGCGCTTCATCCTCGACATCTGCGGCTGCGAAGCACTGTGGACGCCGTCGCACATCGCTGACGACGCCATTGCCACCATCCGTGCTCAGGTCGGCACCGACAACGTGCTGCTGGGCCTGTCCGGTGGTGTTGACTCCTCTGTGGTCGCGGCGCTGCTGCACAAGGCCATTGGCGATCAACTGACCTGCGTGTTCGTAGACAACGGCCTGCTGCGCCTGCACGAAGGCGAGCAAGTGATGGCCATGTTCGCCGAGAACATGGGCGTCAAAGTCATTCGCGCCAACGCTGAAGAACAGTTCCTGAACAACCTGGAAGGCGAGAGCGATCCAGAGAAGAAGCGCAAGATCATCGGCCGCACCTTCATCGACGTGTTCGATGCCGAATCCTGCAAGCTGGACAACATCAAGTACCTGGCGCAAGGCACCATCTACCCGGACGTGATCGAGTCGGCTGGCGCAAAAAGCGGCAAGGCCCACGTCATCAAGTCGCACCACAACGTGGGCGGCCTGCCGGAAGAAATGAACCTCAAGCTGGTCGAGCCACTGCGCGAGCTGTTCAAAGACGAAGTCCGCCGCCTTGGCCTGGAACTCGGCCTGCCGTACGACATGGTCTACCGCCATCCATTCCCAGGCCCAGGCCTGGGCGTGCGTATCCTGGGTGAAGTGAAGAAGGAATACGCCGACATCCTGCGTCGTGCCGACCACATCTTCATCGAAGAACTGCGCAAGGCCGACTGGTATCACAAAGTCAGCCAGGCATTCGTGGTCTTCCAGCCAGTCAAATCAGTCGGCGTGGTCGGCGACGGCCGCCGTTACGCGTGGGTTGTGGCATTGCGTGCGGTCGAAACCATCGACTTCATGACCGCTCGCTGGGCACATCTGCCCTACGAACTGCTGGAAACCGTCAGCGGCCGTATCATCAACGAAATCGAAGGTATTTCGCGGGTGACTTACGATGTGTCGAGCAAGCCGCCTGCGACGATTGAGTGGGAATGATGGTTTAACGCGCATTCCTGCACCGACAGGTGAAAAAAACACCCCTAAGCCCGCATAATTGCGGGCTTTTTTATGATTTTCTTTTGCGGTCTGGCTGGGCCTTTGACGTCGTTTGTTTTCGGCCGGCAGCGCAATGTCTTTATTTGACGAGTTTTTAAAACCGAGCCCGTCAGTGAAAGTTACCGATTGATCTACAAAGGAAATTTTAAGCGTGTGGAGTGCGGTGAATAAATTTACCTCGGTTTTTAAAATATATTTTGCGAAGGGCCTAGGAAAAGTCCTGAGGCTTATGGTACTTTTTTTCGAAGTTGAGGTCTAAGGGGGATTTTTTCAGCAGCCCTTTCATGCGGGGTTATTAAAGTTGCCCGTGGAGGCACCGGCACGCGACTGAGTGCGGCTTATGATTGATGTGGCGTTATCGTATATTCGGCAGGTGCTGGATCAGTATCTTTGTGCCCAGTTGGGTCAGGACAGTGGCAGCGTTATCTTGAACAATTTATCGGGTTCTGACCCTGCTAAAATCGAGCAGAATCGGAACAGGATAGTGGTCACGCTGATCAATCTTGAATACGAAAGCAATAAGCAGTTTTATGGCGGTCAACGCAAGGAAGGCGATCATGTCAATCGTGTTAATCCAGCCGTGTTTTTCAACCTTGATGTTTTGGTCAGCGCGAACTTCGACGACTACACCGAAGCGCTCAAGCAGCTGTCATTGGTGATTGCTTTCTTTCAGGATAATCTCTCGTTTGACCGGCATAACAATCCGTCCATGCCGGAGGGGTTGTCTGCCTTGAAGTGTGAAATAGAAAACTCGCCCTCCGCAAAAACTCACGAGTTATGGACGGCGTTGGGGGTGGGGTATTTACCCTCGATGGTTTACAAGTTTCGGCATGTTTCCATTCAGTCGGGCCATGTCAAAAGTGTCTCTGCACGTGTTCAAAGTGTTACCGGTTCGGCGTCGCCATGATCCGGCCTTTGCTCGAGATCGAGCTGCGGCATGATTACTTCCAGGACGGGGTGTTGGGTGGTTTTCGGGTGGTGCCTGACGAGGCCACGGCTCGGTTACTCGCCCGGTACAGGTTGATGATCCGCTTCGAGCAGGGCGTCTTTAGCCTGCTGGCCGAAAGTGCTGACGACCGCTTGGTGGCGTATTTGCTGGATCAGATGCAGGCAGCGCCATTGGGGTTTTCTCTGGTCGGCGACCAAGGGCATTTTTTATTTATAACGGATCTGCCGCTGGACTGGACGGGCGTGCTGCAACTCAGCACCGGACACGTCAAAAGCACCGCAGCAGGGCCGTTTGAAATGCTGCCAATACTTGATGAACAGGCCGTGATTGGAAACAGCGTGGTCGCGACGGTG
This sequence comes from Pseudomonas syringae, assembly GCF_002157375.1. Lineage (GTDB taxonomy): Bacteria > Pseudomonadota > Gammaproteobacteria > Pseudomonadales > Pseudomonadaceae > Aquipseudomonas > Aquipseudomonas syringae_T. The sequence continues at coordinate 40,180 of NZ_MTSA01000009.1, read as the reverse complement.
TGTGTCAATCTGCACGATCTACTGGTCACCGGTTGTGGTACGCGTTACGTGGTTGAGTTTAATAGCCGGACGGTTCATTGGCATTATTATTTGATCAATCGCAGTGAGGTCAAACTGACAAGTCCGGTTATTGTCAGTGCATCCGGAAGTGTGTTTGAAGGCCCTGTTATCATGACGCTTCCTGGCAGCGAGCAGGCTCTGCATTTCAGTTCGGGCACAGAAGCCTATCCCTTGCGGCAGGTGCCCGATACGCCCTTTAATCTGGTGGACAGGCTGGACGGTTTTTCAGCAGGGCACTCGGCTGAACGGGTTTTAATAAAAGGCTTGCCGACACCGGGGCTCGGCCACTTGATCAAGTCCAGTGATCCGCGATCATCCTGTGCCGTGTGTGCCATGTATGTTTACGTGTAATACCTGCAAGGCTGCAATCCGTTAATCCATTAATTCCCAACTCCTTCAAGGATGAGCAATGGCTTCCAACTATTCAACGCCAGGTGTGTATATTAATGAGGTTAATGGCTTTGCCAACTCGGTCGTGCCAATAGCCACTGCCGTGCCTGCTTTTATCGGCTACACACCGAAAGCGGACTACAAGGGCAAGTCGTATTACAACAAGCCTCAAAAGATCTCTTCGTTCATGGAGTTTCAGGCGTTTTTCATGCTGGACGACCTGCCGGCGCCCGCCGACCCGGCCAGGCAATACAGCCCGGAGTATTACTTGGTTCAACAGAAGGACCTGCCGACGTCCGGCGAATACCTGATGTTGAACAATCAGTATTATTCGATCCTGCCAGACCCGAACACCCTCTACTACCTCTACAACAGCGTGCGGCTTTTCTATCAGAACGGCGGCGGCGATGCTTACATCGTGGCGGTCGGCCCCTATGGCCCGCCCAGCAAAAAACCTGCGACCGACCCGGCCGCTCCGGTGGTTAACCCCAACGTTCAGTTGGCTGACCTGCAGCGCGGTCTGGCCCTGCTCCAGAATGAGCCCGAGCCGACGATGTATATCTGCCCCGAGGCGACGCTGTTGTCGGTGGCCGACAATGGCACATTGATGCAGAGCATGTTGTTGCAGGCCGAAGAGATGGGCACCGCGATGTGTGTGTTCGACATCATCGGTGGCGCCAACCCTGACCCGATCCTTTATACCCAGGACATTCAGACGTTCCGCAACAGCACGGGCAACACCGGGCTTAAATACGGTGCCAGCTACTACCCGTTTATCGGCACCACGATCATGCAGGCCTCGGACATCGACTTCACCAATCTGTTTGGCGGGGACACGACCCAACTGGGGCCTTTGTTGAATCCGCCTTCGGCACCCAACCCCGCGGTCGCCACGCTGCTTGGAATGATCCAGAAGCCGCCGGCCAATCCGATGAGCAACAGTCAATTGCAGGCGGCGCTGCTTATCGCCAGCCCGGTCTACCAGCAAATTGTCAATCACGTGCTGTCGAGTGCCAACACGCTGCCCCCAAGCGGCGCCATCGCGGGGGTCTATACCGTCAATGACAACACCAACGGAGTGTGGGGAGCCCCAGCCAACGTCGGCATTGTAGGGGCGGCCAGTTTGCCGATTCGCCTGTCGGACTCGCAGCAGGAACCGCTCAACATCGATGCCGTTTCCGGAAAGTCAGTGAACGCAATTCGCTTCTTCAACGGCCAGGGCATCCTGATCTGGGGCGCGCGTACGCTGGATGGCAACAGTCAGGACTGGCGTTACGTGCCCGTGCGCAGGACCATGACCTACCTTGAACAGTCGGTCAAACTGGCCGCTCGGGAGTATGTCTTCAGTCCGAACACGGCCAACACCTGGTCTGCCGTGAAAAGCATGATCACCAGCTTCCTCATGGGGGTGTGGGCACAAGGTGGCCTGCAGGGTGCATCGCCTGCGGACGCCTTTCAGGTCAACGTCGGGTTGGGCAGTACCATGACGGCCGATGATCTGCTCAATGGTTACATGCGCGTTTCCGTTCTTGTGGCAACCGTCAAACCTGCCGAATTCCTGGTCATCACGTTCCAGCAGGAGCAGGCCAAGTCTGGCTGATACCCGGACCACGGTTCCGGTATCACGAGCGTGTCGAGTTCAATCAATCATTGGTTCGGATTATCTTGAAAGGGATGTGTTATGGCAGATGACGGAAGTAAAGAGGGCACGACATGGCCGATGCCCAAGTTTCGTTTCGAAGTGGACTTCGGAACCCAGTTGCCCAAGATCGCGTTTCAGGAAGTGTCGGGCATGGACAAGGAAGTTCAGATCATCGAGTACCGGCACAGCAACAGCGCGTTGTTCTCGACGATTAAAATGCCGGGCATCGCCAAGTACAGCAACGTCACCATGAAACGCGGTGTGTTCGTCAACGACAACACGTTCTGGGCATGGATGGACGAAATAAAGATGAACACCGTCGCGCGCCGTACGGTGTTGATCAAGCTGCTGGATGAAGCGGGTGCCGTGACGATGCAGTGGCAATTGAATAATGCCTGGCCCACCAAGATCACGGGCACGGACTTGAAGTCCGACGGTAACGAGGTGGCCGTGGACACCATCGAGATTGCCCACGAGCAGTTGATTATCACCAATGGCTGATAGAGACCTGCTGACCGGTTTCTATTTCAGCGTGAGGATTTCCGGTGAGAGCAGCGGCACGGACGCTGCTTTTCAGGAAGTCTCCGGGCTGAGCCAGGAAACCGCTATCGAGGAAGTGATCAGCGGCGGAGAGAACCGTTTCAACTATCGCCTGCCCGGACACACGCGCTACTCGAATCTGATCTTGAAGCGCGGTGTGGCGCAGGCTGATTCTCCGCTGATCGAATGGTGTCAGGAGACGATGGACGATGGCCTGAGAAACCCGATACAGACCAAAAACATTATTGTGAGCCTGTTTGATGAACAGGGGCTGACGCGCCTGAGCTGGAATTTCGTGAAGGCCTATCCCGTTAAATGGTCGATGAGTGAATTGAAGTCTCAGGACAGCAACCTCCTGGTGGAAACCATTGAACTGGCTTACCAGTATTACAAAGCCGATGACAGTCGAATCAATCAGTACGCGGCATTCGCATCACTCTTCGGAGACGCCTGACCATGCCGGTGGAAATACGTGAACTGGTGATTCAAACCCGAATTGTCAGTCATGACGAGACGGAAAAAGAACCCCTCAGCGCCGAGCGAATGGCCCAGCTGAAAAAGACAGTTGTTCAGGAGTGTCTTCGGCTATTGAAAGAGAAGACCGCCAAACGCATTGCGGATCGTTAACCCAGGGATGGCGCCAGATGAGCAACATGAGAATCGTCGCCTACAGCGATGAAAAGTTCACTGACAGGGTCGCGGGTGGGCTGTACACCGCCATGCTCAACCCTGAAAAGTTACAGTGGGGCCGTCAGGTTCAATACAACGAAGCGTCGGCGCCCGACAGCAGCGCCCCGACGTCCAAATACAACAAGACCAACAGCGAAAAGCTCAGCTTTGAATTGGTCATCGATTGCACGGGGGTCGTGGACAGCAAACGTGTCGACCTGCCTGAAGAGATGGCGCACCTCTCGCGGGTCATTTATGACTACAACGGCACTGTCCACCGTCCCAACTACGTGATCATCAATTGGGGCGGCGGGCTGGCGTTTCGCGGTGTGTTGACCGGTTTCAACACCAGCTACACCTTTTTCAAACCGGACGGCACGCCGTTACGCGCCAAGGTGTCACTGGAGTTCGCGTCCTATATCGACAGCGTCACGCTGGCCCGGAAAGACAAGAAAGCATCGCCCGACATGAGCCATCTGGTGAGTATTGTCGAAGGCGATACGCTGCCGCAGATTGCCGACGATATCTACCGGGATCCGGGCTATTACCTGCACATTGCCCAGGTCAACAAACTGGACAAGTTCCGTCACCTCAAGCCCGGTACGGTGTTGAGTGTACCGCCGCTGGTGGCCCAGGAGTCCGGCAATGTCTAGTCCCAGTGAAGGCAGTGTTGTCAGCTTCACCGTAAAGATCAATGGCACGGCCATTCCGGGCAATTACCCGGTTTCTGCGATTCGAGTGGAGCAGATGATCAATCGCATCGCCACCGCCACCATCACGTTGCTCGACGGCAGCGCGGCTGATGAAGGTTTTCCTGTCAGCGCCTCAGCCAGCTTCGTGCCGGGTAACGATGTCAGCATTGAGGTCGGCTACGACGGCCTGAACACGGTGGTGTTTCAAGGCATTGTCACTCAACAGGCGCTGCGCATCGACAGCATGAATGGCTCTTTGCTGGAAGTGGAGTGCAAGGACAAGGCTGTGAAAATGACGGTAGGGCGCAAAAGTGCAAACTTCAGTGCCAGCACTGACAGCGACGTCATCAGTAAGGTGATCGCGGGGGCCGGGCTGACCGCTGCAGTGAGCGCAACCCGTCTGACCTTGCCCAACCTGGTCCAGTATTACGCAACGGACTGGGACTTCATTCTGTCGAGGGCCGAAGTCAACGGCCTCATGATCAGCACGCTCAATAATCAGGTCAGGGTTTTCGATCCGGTTGCGGACACCACGTCGGTGCGGACCCTGACCTATGGCAACGACATCATGGATTTCAATGCACAGCTCAATGCCATCGATCAGGTGGCCGAGGTCAAAGCCTCGGCATGGAGTTTCCAGAGCCAGCAGATGATCTCTGCCACCGCCCAAAACATAATGCCCGGACCGGGCAATCTGAGCAGCAAGACACTGGCCTCAGTGGTGGGTTTGAGCAGCTACGACCTGCAGACCTCGGCTACCGAGACCGATGCCGAACTGTTGTGCTGGGCCCAGGCACAGATGCTCAAAAGTGCCTTGTCAAAGATCACCGGGGAAGTACGTTTTCAGGGCAGCGCGGCCATCGTGCCGGGCAACTACCTCAGCCTGAAAGGTCTGGGTGCGCGTTTCGACGGCGACCATTTCGTGTCGGGCATTACTCACGATATCGCTGACGGTAACTGGTTCACCGAGGCGCGAATCGGGATGTCGCCGCTCTGGTTCGCGCAGGAACATGAGGTGCAGGCACCCTGCGCAGCGGGCCTGTTGCCCGGTATTCAGGGCTTGTTCAATGGCACGGTCTTGCAGTTGTTCAATGACCCGGACGGCGAATTCAGAATCCAGGTGGAAGTGGCGCTGTTCGACGACCAGGCGACAGGCGTGTGGGCGAGAGTGGCCAACTTCTACTCGACCAATGGCCAGGGCACGTTCTTTTTGCCGGAAGTCGGAGATGAAGTCATTCTCGGTTTTCTCAATCAGGACCCGCGTTTCCCGGTCATTCTGGGCAGCATGTACAGCCAGAAGAATGCGCCATTCAGCGAGTTTTCGCCGAATGAAGAAAACAGCCTGAAAGGCATCGTGAGCAAAAGTGCATTGCGTGTCCTGTTTGACGACAAGAACGCAATCCTCTCGCTGATAACGCCCGGCCAGAACAGCGTGGTGCTTGATGATCAGCATCAGAAGATCGAAATAAGCGATAAAAACGGTAACTCCATCGTCATGTCCGAGTCGGGCATCACCCTCAAGAGTGACCAGAACATCTCCATGCAGGCTGCGCAGAAAATCACCCTGACAGGCGATCTCGGTATCGAGATCCAGAGCAAAACGGGCGATGTGCAGACCACCGCAATCAATATCGGCCACAGCGCAAACATGCAATTCAGTGCCAAGGGTGAAGCCACCGCGCAGGTTCAGGGCGGTATGGAGCTGACCCTGAAGGCCGCGCTGGTAATGATCAACTGATCCAGGAGGTTCCATGCCGCCAGCAGCTCGTGTCACCGATTTTCATCTCTGCCCGATGGTCACCCCCGGCGTGCCGCCCATTCCTCATGTCGGCGGCCCGATCCTGCCGCCAGGCGCGCCGACCGTATTGATAGGCGGCTTGCCCGCTGCGGTGATCGGGACTTCCTGCGTGTGCGTCGGTCCGCCCGATACGATCATCACCGGTTCCGCGACGGTCATGATCAACGGTGTGCCGGCGGTGAGGATGGGGGACAGCACAGCACATGGCGGGTCGGTGGCGCTGGGTGATTTCACCGTGATGATCGGAGGCTGAGCGGCATGGCTGACAGCACCTTTCTGGGAACCGGCTGGTCGTATCCTCCCGTGTTCGACGACGTCAATTTCGAGCTGAAAATGAGCAGCGGTGTCGACAATATCAACCAGTCGATCGACCTCTTGTTGAACACGCCTGTCGGCAGCCGCACGCTGATGCCGGATTACGGCTGCAACCTGTCCAGCTATGTCTTTCGGCGTATCGACGCGTCTGTCAGGGAAGAGATCATCCAGTCCGTGAGGCTGACATTGCTCAACGGTGAGCCGCGCATTGATGTGGAGCGCGTAGATCTGTCGGTGCTGGCGGCAGAAGCGACAGCGCAGATTGCCATTACCTATCGCGTCAGGGAGACCAACACCCGGCATAACCACGTCTATCCGTTCTCGCAGCTGGAAGGCACTAATCTGGAGATCGGTGGCTAGATGGGGGCGCATCGGGACAACGCCAGGATGGCCCTTGCTGCGGCACTCGACCCAGACAGTTGCAGGGTGGACGAGAGGGATCATCGCGACCGGCTCGCTTTCGCTGCCGATTTCGCCACGCTGGTGCTGTATTACGACAAGTCCAACCGGGTGGCCGGGGAGTGGAGCCGGTTCTTTCTAAAGGATCCGGCCATTCTCATGGCCGCGATCAGCAAGACGGAACCTGGCAGTTACTACGCGGGGGCTTGTGCAGGCCTGTCAGGCCGCTCGCCCGAGGTCAGGGATGTCGCCAACATCGGAGCAGCGTCCCAGCTATGCGTTCTGACCAGCAACATGCTTGTGCTTCTGGACCGGTGGCTGCATTTCATGAATCAGTCTCCCGATTCCTACGTCTTGCATGCCTTTCTGAACGCCCGGATCGGAAGCTCGCTCGCCGGGCTGCTGTGGGGCCTGGTGGCTTGGCAGCAGGCCCTGAGCATCAGCTCTCATGGCAGCGTGGCACCGCCGGATCGGCAGCTTTTTGCAGGTTTTGAACCGGTATGGCATGAGGTGCGTGATTACTCGGCCGTCGAGGCTTCACTGGTTGCGCCGACGCTGGAGGCCATTTACGCAAGCCTGCAGCAAATCTACCAACAAGTGTTCAGCATTTTTACTCAGGTCGTGGGCTACGCGGGGCACGCCTTCAAGGAGTGTCAGAACCTTCCCACCCGGTATGCAGACACAGCGCTGCTGATGGCGTTCAGCGAACTGATGGAAGTCCAGCAGCGTGAGATCAACGGGCTGGGCCGCAAGCACCTCGATTTCTATTACCGGCAGGTGCTGCTTCAAAACCCCAGGCCCGCGCAGGCAGATCAGGTCCACGTCTGCTTGAGCCTGGCGCCAAGGTACAACACGTTCACGCTCCCGGCGGGCACGTTGTTCAAGGCCGGCACTTATGCAGATGGCAGCGACATTATTTTTGTCAACGATCAACAGGCGCAGCTCAGCCGTGCGGCCATCGCTCAGGTCCGCACGCTGTACTATCCGGTCGGCGAACCCGACGCGCTGCTGTACTCGGCCACCGTGAGCGATCCGGGCAAGCTGGTTCAGGACCCTGTTCACGGAACCCGCTATTGGGATGCCTTTGGCAATGACCAAGGCGTTGCGGTGGAGCAGGGGTTCGCCATCGCTTCGCCGATGTTGTTACTGCAGAGCGGCAAACGCTCCATCACGATCACGCTGGGTCTGATGTCCGACGAGACGCCGGTGACGGGTTTCCCCGATGCGGGCTGCCGATACTTTTTCAGCACCGAGAAAGCCTGGTTACAAGTGACGCCGGAAAAAACGGTCGGCACGGCGGTGGAGGGTGTCGTGACCCTGCATTTCGAGCTGCGCGACAGCGCCCCCGCCATCGTCGCATTCGGGACGGCAATAGACGGTTTCGCAAGCCAGTGGCCGATGTTCAAAGTACTGCCGGGGCCCGCGCAGAGGCTTGATAAACCCTGCAGCCTGGCCACGGTTTCGATCAGTGTGAGCGTCGAGGGGTTTACCCGGCTGGTGTTGGCAAGTGACAGTTCCGTGCTCCCCTCGACAGGGATCGTTCAGCCGTTCGGCCCGGTGCCAGTGGTCGGGCAGAATTTCTATGTGGGCAGCAACGAGTGTTTTGCCAAGCCGCTGAGCGAGTTCGGGCTGTCAATGACGTGGGAAGGCCTGCCCGCTGATTTGAAACATTATTACCAGGCCTACAACGCGTATACCGCCGTCGAGGCCTCCGGGACGGATGCGGCGGTTGACCCTGGCGTCTTCAGCGTGTGCTGGCAAATGCTCAAGAACAAGAGCTGGCCGCTGTTGCAGGTTTCGCCAACCTTGCCGGACGCCACCCGTATCGGTGTGACTCCGCTGTTTCAGCAACAAGACGCCACGTCTGATCAGACGTCCGCAGTAGCGACCGACCCCACACCGGCCACCAGCGTGTTCAACATCTTTCCCGAGCCGGGCCTGGCGCATCCCGATTCGGACAGCGTTTTCCCGGCGGCACCGCAGCTGGCACTGGCGCCGTTGCCCCCTGTCCGGCTGGCGGAGAACGGCTACGTCCGTTTACAGCTTGTGAACCCTCCTTGGGCCTTTGGTCACAGCCTCTATCCCAAGGTTGTCGCCAGTGTCAGCCTGCACAACGCGCAATCCCTGATCCAGTCGGCAACCACCCGCCGTGAGTCGTTGTTCAGCAAACTGTGCCGCGCGTTCATGCGCGTAATGAGCAACGCCACGACCACGAAGCCGACAACCCCGCAAACCCCGCCGCCCGCATCCGGCAGCGTCCCTGCCAGCGGTGCAGCCTCAGACTCGTTGCTGGAGCTGCCCAACCCGCCCTATGCGCCTGTTTTGCAAAAACTGGTGGCCCGTTACAAGGCCAGCGTGTCGCTGGATATTGTCCGCAGCGGGCAGGATGAAAACCACCCGCTGGAAATTTATCATTATGGTTCGTTCAGGCCTTATCTGGCCTACGATGCCCAGCGTCCTGATCTGGGCTGCGGGTTCGCGCAACTGACGCCGCAGGTCGCAAAAACGCAGGTGGCGACGCAAGAGGACATTCGGCATCGCCGGCTGCCGCTGTATCCGGGTGTGGCAGGCAGCGGCAGCCTGTATCTGGCCCTGAGCAATCTGGTCGCGCCTGGCTCCCTGAGCCTTTTTCTGAACATCCTCACCGACGAACACCGGGTGGTTTCCGCCAGCGAGAGGGCTGCCTGCTTTTACTGGACGGCCGATGGCTGGGCAGCCCTTGATGTCGTCGACGATGGCACCTGCAACCTGAGCTGCTCCGGAATCATCACGCTGGAGATCCCAGCGACCTCTGCTGCAACCCAGGCGGCGGGCGGCGCCTCCTGGCTGGCTTCGCCGGTCATGCCCGCCGAAGGGTTCTGGCTGGCCATCGCGGCGCCGTGCAACGCACCGAACGTCAGAGTGACCTGTCTCAACACCCAAGGGGTGACGCTGCGCCGCTGTTCTGTGGTGTCCGTGCCAGAGGGTGAAACCCCTGTCATCAGCCCCGGCAGCATTGTGTCGACCCTGCAAAAGTGCGTGCAGGTGGCGGGAGTCGCTCAGCCTTTCGCCTCCTCGGGTGGCCTGCCATCCGAAGGCAGCGCGAGTTACGATCAGGCGAACAGTTTTTACCGGCGCGTCAGTATGCGGCTCAATCACAAGGACCGCGCCAGCAGCCATAGCAACTACATTGAAATGGCGCTGCAAGCGTGCCCTGAGCTGTATTGTGCGCAGCGTTCCGCAAGCCAGACACGCAAAGGGGCGGTCAGCATCGGTCTGGTCAATGGCTATCCCGACGCTACGCACCCTGATGCCTTCAGGCCGCTGGTCAATGCCGCTGCGCAACTCGCCATCCAGACATTTATTGCCCGACGCACCAGTGCGATGGCCGTGGTTGGCGTGCGGAACCTGGATCACCAGGTTGTCAGAGTCCAGGCAACACTGGTGCTGTCACCCGCAGCCAGCAGCAATGCGGTGCTCAAGGACCTGAATCAGCGGCTGCGTCTGTACCTTTCGCCCTGGATTGCGAGCGACCGGCCGCAGATGGACATCGCTAGCGGCTTGAGCCGTTCCGAACTGGCCAGCGTCATCAACCAGCATCCCGATGTTCTGGGCGTGTCTTCGCTACAGCTTCTGCTGGTTCCGGTCGGGCAGGGTGCCGAGTGTGGGGTTCCCGTCCTCGCAGATCCACTGCTGGCGGCTGGCGGCTGCCTGCTGGTGTCCGCCGAGCATCACCTGCTGCATGACGGATCAGAGCAGACGAGCATGGAGGCCCGTCATGGTTGACAAGGCCACCTGCATTATCGACACGCCCCTGTCCGACGCCTTGAATTTCAACGCATTGAAGGCGATGGGCATCGACCGGTTGAAGCACTTGGTGGGTGAGACCTGGAGCAACTTCAACGAGAGCGACCCGGGTGTCACGATTCTCGACCAGTTGTGCTACGCGCTCACCGAACTGGGCTATTGCGCGGATTTCCCGATCAACGATGTGCTGACCGAGAAGGATGGGCGCATTCGCTACGACGGCCAGTTCTTTGAGCCGCAGCACATATTGACCTGTTCGCCGGTCACCCTCGACGACTACCGCAAGCTGGTGCATGACCGCATCGACGTGGTCGAGGCGATCTACATTCAGGCCGAACTCATCATGGCTGACGGGGCCGCGCAACCCAGCGGGCGTTACCTCAGCGCTGTACATCTGGCGGTCGAGCCATCAAAAGAACTGCTTGCCAAGGTGCAGACGCTGCTCAACAGCCATCGTAATCTGGGCGAGCTTTTCCTCACGCCCACACCCATCGCGGTTCGCACCCTGGCCTTGGCGGGCACGCTGCGCCTCTCTTCCACGGCCAGCGTTGTCAATGTGCAGAGCCGGGTTCTGCAAGCACTCAAGGCCTATGTAATACCCCCGGTTGTTCGCCAGGGTTACCAACAGCTGCGGGACCTGGGCGTGGAGGCTGACGAGATTTTCAACGGGCCGGACCTGCAGCAAGGCTGGGTCAGCGGACCGGATGCGTTAGGGACCAAGAGAGACAGCGTGAACCTGTTCGAGCTGCATGCCTTGCTCCTCGGCATCGACGGCGTGGAGCAACTGCAAGGCCTGTGCTTCAGTGGCCCTGATGCGGCAAAGGACACGCTCGATATACACCTGGATCAGATTCCCGATATCGATTCATCCGCACTGGTATTCACCCTGGGCACCGTGCAACACCCCCTCGCTTCGCTGTCCGAGGCCGCCGATTACCTGAGTGATATGCGAGAGCAGCATGTGTCTTCCGGTGTCGAGTCGGCGGTATGCCGTTACCCGTCGCTGCCGCAGGGTCGCTATCGGAATATCGAGGCCTATTACTCGATTCAGAACACCTTTCCGGATACTTACGGCATCGGTGCCAACTCCCTGCAATCGGACTTGCCGGATTCGCGGGTGGCCAGCTCACGTCAGCTCAAAGGCTACCTGCTGGTCTACGATCAGCTGCTGGCCAATCAGTTTTCGCAACTGGCCCATGTCAGCGATCTGTTCTCATTCAAATTGCCGAAAACCGCGCTCTACACGGGCAGCGCGGACACTCGAGGCCTGGGCTATTCCGGTGTCGAAGTGACGTATCACTGTCAGCCCCTGTATGACGTGCCCGGCGCCATCCCGCTGTTGCGAGGCAATGACGCATTCCATTATCAGGCCGACCCCCAGCAACCGGACAAACTGGTCGCACGTGATGCCTGGCTGCGTTTCCGGCAGCATCCGGGCAATGCTTACCTGCACGGGCTGCGTGCCATGATGGAGCGTGTGTCCGAGGCGCAGCTGCGGCGCGATCGAATGCTGACGCACTTGATGGCGAGGCACGGCGAGCAGGCAGATCGTTACGACGACATGATCAGAATCGGTCATGGGTATGGCAGCGACGCCAAGAGCCGTATTGTGGTCAAAGGCATCTGGCTGCAGAACTACCGGATGCTGTCGTATTACCGCACCTGCGCATTCAACCGTGAATTCGCCACACCGCTCAAGGTGCTGCCCGACAGCAGGCAGCCGCACCGCCATCAGCCTTTTGCCGGTCACCCGACCATTGACGGGCAGCTTGATGAAGCGCTGATATACCAGCGTGCCGAACTGACCCAGAAGGACTTTCGCAACTTTTCGGCGTTTGAACTCAAGGTCGATATTCTGCTCGGGCTTTCTACCCATCTGCTGGCGCTGGCCGGCAAAATGCAATCGTTGCTGGATGAGCCGGACTTCGATGAATGGCTGCAAGCGTCGTCCGGCGACTCCGCCAGCTATTCGAAGCCTCATCTGGATATCTCGGTGTGCCACGCGGACACTGGCCACCAGTTGTATGAAAGCAACGGGCATTTGCTGACCATTGCCGGGGCCGCAGACAGGCGGCTGGACCGGCACGATTACCGGATGCACCTGGACCAGTTGCACTGGCTGGCGACACAGCGCAAAAGCTTTTTGTTGATTGAACACATTCTGTTGCTGCCGGACATCGGGCAAGGGCCGGCGGACTACTGCCTGAGCGCTTCGCTGGTCTTTCCCGACTACGTCGGCCTGGTCAGTCAGCAAGGCTTCGATGCCTTTATCCAGACGCTGCTTGAGCAGCACTGGCCCGCGCACGTTATGGTCAACGTCGTGAAAATGTCCCATGTCGGCCTGCGCGCGATGATTCCGCACTTTGTCCTCTGGCATAACAGCCCTCGCCATGCAGAGCGCCGTGAACCGGCCGCCCGGGTGCTGGCAAGGTTGCTGAGGCTGCCTGCGCCGAGCGAGGTGCCGCATGCAGGCTGACAACGTCATTGCCCGCTGCCGTTGGCAAAGTACCTTTGACCGTGAGGCGCAGGCGGGTGCTTTGCAGGATGTACTCAGCCACTGGAGCAATACGGGCCTTACCGAGGAACTGGACCGCTGTTTCAACGCGCGTTGCCCGGCCGATCAGACCTGGCGGATCGAGCGCCTGCATCTGGACCTGGGCGAGATCGAACTGGATGAGCTGACAAGCGAACTGCCGCAGCGTTTTCGTGTGCGTCTGCATGAGGCCATTGACCGCCTGCTGAGCCAGCAGGCCTTTGCGAGCGACGATGCCGGCCAACCGAATTTCCGCATTCTGCAACGCAATAATTCGCCGCGTGATTTTCTCGCCTGGTACCTCCAGCATGGTTGCGCGCCCTGGTGGTCCGGGGATTCGCTGGATGCGCTGCAAGTATTCGATCAACTGCTGGCCGTGCAGCCTGAGGCCGTGGGCGAACTGCTGCGTGACCTTGGCCAGTCGGACGTGGTGCGCAAGCGTGTCGTCTGGCAATTGGGCGAGGCGAGGGTGCGTAGCGTGGTTCACCTTCTGGAGCCGTGGCAGGGCACGGTGGTGTGTGCCTATGCTGATCAGTTGCTTGTCGTGCAGTCCAGGCATCGAGTACCGGACGTGGACCCGAGCAGTTTCAGCACGCAGGTCTGGCTGAGCATTCTCGGTTACCTTTTGATCGACCGCGGCACGCTGTTCAACACCATCAGTTTCATGCGGGCCAGTGTCTGGCGGACCGCGCAGCACTATCGAATCGATCCCCGGATGTTGCTGGCGCAGATGGCTGGAGCCGTACAGGCATTGCGGCCATCGGGTGTGATCAATGTCGGATTTCTCACGGCCATAGAAACCCTTCACGGTCAGGAACAGGCCGCCCGCGTTGTCACGCATGCTGACTCACCGCCGGCAGACCGTTGGGCGCACTGGCAACTGATGCTGCGTCATGGCCAGACGCGGCGGACCATCGAGCAGGACAGTGTGCGTTATACCGAGCTGTTTGCCGCCCTGGCGGGCCTTGATCCCGCTCGCATGACTGCGCTTCTGTACCAGGAGGGCGCGGCCCTTGAGGTTCGCCAGGGTTTGCTGCGTCATCTGGACGCATCAGGTCTGGATTTGCTGGCCCGCTTGCTGGCACCACAGGCGCACCGCTTCGTTGTCGCCTATGCCGATCAGGCAGAACAACTGATGCGCGCGCAACGCTGGAAGGTCGAGGTTGTCTGGCAGGCAGTGCTGGCCTGCCTGCTGTCTACCAGAGGTTCTGATTTCAATCGGCGCCAGTTGGTGCGCGATACGTTGCAGCAACTTTGCAGTGCGCATGGTTATTCGTTTGAAGCCTTGCTGGACCTGCTGATTCACTCGGTATCGGTGGCTCACGCCGGCCATCGTTTTGAGTTGCTGGCAGTGCTCAGGCGCTTGCAAAGCGATCTGCTCCAGCAGCCGACGGCCGTCGAGGCACAGAACCTTCAGTGGCGCGGCCTGCTGAGCTATCTGAACACCGGTTCGCGAAGTCGCCGTGGCCGGCATTCCTGGACACACAGGTTCGCCGTGTTACTGGCTGACCCCGTTACCCCGGAGGCGTGCAACCTGCTCGGCGACCTGTTGCGTTCGCCACAGCTGCGCGGTGTCAGCGACCGCGTGTTGAGTCAGCGATTGCTCAGCCTTGCGGGCGCAGTGGACTGGCTGCGCCTGGTGGCATGGCTTGATCCCGACGCTGTCGATTATTGCCACGACCTGTCCAAACGCCTGCTGGATGGCTACCGGCGCGGTCACTTGCCGTGCCTGGCGCGGCTTGATCCGGGGTTTCAGTTGCCAGCGCTGCTGATCCAGTCGCTGCCCGCTTTGCACATGCGCCATCAACGCTCCATTGCACGCTTCAATAGCGCCGTTTTCTGGCGGCAACTGAGTTCGCTGCTCGAACGGCAGGCGGGCGTTGACACCGCTGCGCTGCATCGGCAATTGGCCGATTATCTGCTGAGCGATCCGCTGTGGGGGGCTGCGCAGACAGTCGTCGCCTTTGAACTGCCCGTTACGCAGACCGGTCACCCGGTCGATCCCGTCGACCGTACGTGTGTGGATGCGCAACAACAATTGCTGCTCGACCTGACGCAGGAAAAGAGCGTCGCCCTCGACCGTTGGATAGAACACCAGCCTGACCGTTATCAGGCTCTGAACTGGCTGTCCACGCAGCAACACGTTGCGCCGGTTGCTGACGGAATGCTCACGTTTTTGCCCGCCGGGCTGAAGCGTCCGCAGGCGATCCTCAAGCAGTGGCGCGAGCTGTTGGGCGACTGCTGGCAGGGCGCACAGGCACTGCTGGAGCAACAATTGGCGCAGGTATTCTGGTCGGTCAGTTTCGACGCGCGCGATCAACACCTCAGCGCTGCGCAACTGCTCGCACGCATGACGGTGTGTGCGAGCCTGCGGCTGAACATCAGCGTTGCGGACATGCTCGCGGCCTATCGCACCCGGCTTCCGGCGATGGCCCACAGCTCATGGCATGACGCCTGCGTCTGTCTGCTGCAACAATCGCCAGCCCACGGTGATCAGCCCGCGTCCGTCACCGATCTGGCCGCCGGCGTCTATCAACAGGATTACTCGGGGCTTTATCTGCGTGATGCGCGGTTGCCGGAAGTCGCGCGTCACTTTTTGTTTCACGGTCGCGCGCCCGTCAGTGGTTCTTCTGCCCCGTCTTCGTCTGCTGTGGCCTGGGACCTGACGCGGTTGCTGCATGACCTGTTTCATGTACGCCCTGATCTGCTGCCAGGGGTCCTGAAGGAGAGTGCGCAGCATCCCGCCGCGCTGTTCCGGCTGACACGTATTGTGCCTTTTGCCTGGCTGGCCCATGCCTTGCGCAGCATCGCCCCGCAACGCCAGGTTCTGCTCATGCTGCTCGACGCATTCCACCACTGCCTGAGCCGCATCGAGTTGCCGGGCGCGAGCGCGCAGCAATGCGAGGCCCTGCTGTTTCAGCGGGTGCTGGACAGGTCGATGGTCGGTGACTGGGCCGCGCTGGAGCCAGAACCACTGGTCGACAACGTCTTCAATCAGTTGATACGCCAGCGCCCGGTCAGCCCGGCCGCTGTGTACGACGCGCTTGCGCCACACCGGAGCCAGTTGCCCAAACGTCTGCGTCAGGCACTGGACGTCATCACGAACGGTACGAAAAAGACGGCGGACACGCCGGCCGCCGCCGTGCAAAAACCTCGCGTGCCTTCCAAACCCACCCACATGCTGGATATTCCCATGACTCTCAATAACGCTGGACTGGTTATCGTGCAGGGCTACATCACAAGGCTGTTCGCCCTACAGGGGCTGGTCGAGAAGGGGGCGTTCGTCAGCGAAGACGCGCAACGCCGTGCCGTCCATTGCCTGCAGTATCTGGTCAACGGACGCACCGATACACCGGAGCAATACCTGATGCTCAACAAGTTGCTTTGCGGTCTTGCGGTCACTGATCCCGTCGAGGCCGAAATAACGCTGAGCGACGCAGAAAAGAAAACCATGGACGAGATGCTCCTTGCGGTCATCAACCACTGGCCGGCCATCGGCAAGTCCAGCGTTGAAGGTCTGCGGGGCAACTGGTTTGTCAGGGACGGGTTGTTGCAGGAAACGCAGGACCGCTGGGATTTGAAGGTGCATCACCGGCCCTACGATATGTTGCTGGATCGCTCACCGTATACCTTTTCGGTCATCAGGTTTCCCTGGATGCCGAAGGCGCTGTATGTCACTTGGCCGACGTGATGGTCGCCTCGCGCAGTGGGGCGAGGCGGGCACCGTGTTATCTGTTTTCATGAACCTGTAAGGAAGCACAGATGAATACTTATAACGAGAACCTGCAAGCCACGGTCAACACGACCCTGGCGGCATTATCAACTGAGCAGACCCGGTTGAAGTCCGAGCAGATCGCAAAGGATTATTCGCTCTACTACGCTCAGGAAGCGCAGATCACCCGACAGGATGCGGCACGGGAGATGATCGAGCTGCAAAAGCTGAGTCGTGCCATCAATGATCAAAGTCTGCTCGACGAAAACATTATCGATAATCTGTACCTGTCGGCGACCCTGGCCAATACCGATGTGGCAGCCAGCAACACCAATATGGCAACAGCCGCTTCAAACGTGAACATTGCCGCCAATGCTATTTCGGCATTGGCGGCCGGTATCGGTTCTGCGTTGAACAACGCCATTGCATCGGCGTATGAGAGCGAAATCTACAGGCAGGTTCTGCAAGCCAACGATTTCATCAATGAAACCGCCAACGATGCCCGTGAAATCTCGCTGCTGGCGATGGAGGCGTCCAGCAATACGTCGGAAATCGTCACTCAGGCGCTGTTGCAGCAAACCACAGAGGTCAAAGGCAAGATCGACGGTTTGCTCAAGACCACACAAGCCGTCTTTGATACCGCTTCTGCTCAGGCCAGTGCCAGTAATGCGGCGGCGGTTCAGGCCGTGCAACTGGAGCGTCAGGCGGAAGGCGCGGTGCGTGACATCGACAGTCAGGTCAAGGCCAGCGACGAAGCTTATCGACGCACCAACAACCAGCTCAACATGGGTCTGGATGTCCGCGTGTATGGCAGTCAGGAAATCGGCGTGGCGTTTCAGGGCTTGCCTGCGCTGGTGCCGACATTCAATGCCAGGCCTGCCAGCGAAATCGTGATTCCCTCTGCCGATCCTGTGTACTACCTGGCGCTGGTGTCTCAGGATCAGAGCGCTACCTTCACTGTCGATCAGGCACAGCAGCTGTTTGCCAGCAGAGCGGATGATCAGTTCAGAGAAGTGAAAGCCAACGGGGGCAGGCATTCCTCTGTGGATCTGAAAAAGGATGTGTTCGGCGAAAAAGTGCTGCCGGGCACCGCCTATGTCGCTTACCTGTACATTGAGCTGTCCATGAAGTATCGACGTTACATCGGTGACTTCTCTGACGTGTTGTCCTCGCCGAGTCTGCCGTTCACGCCGGCGACCACACTGCCACTGGCCCAGCCGTCAGAAGGTGAAGCACTGACGCCCGCAACCGACGGAGTGCTGTTTCTGTTGAACTTCAATCTGGCAGGGCTCAAGCCCGAACCCGTCGGCCTGGCGTCGTACTGCATTCTGGTGGAACACGGCCATCTTCATAAGCTGAACCTGCTCGCCAGTGCCGAGTACCGAAAGGCACCCATCTATTTCAATCTCGACATCGCGCAGCAAATTGCCCCGGCCAATTGCGAACGTGCCCATCTGGTCACCACAGCAAAGCCGGGCAAGAAAAAAGCCGCCGAGGCTGCTGCGGGTGATGACGAGTCCAGCCCGGCCATCGTGTCGGTCAGTGAGGGCGCGCTCCGTCATTACACCGTTCCCATCACTGCGACGACCACTGACAACTTCGGCAACCCGCTGAAACTGAAAACCGCTTACAAGCCGTACATTCTGACGCAGGTCGACAGCGCCCAAAACGATCACAGCGATGCCTATATCAGCGTTCTTTCAGACACGCTTGATCTGGTTACTTTTCCCCACCTCGGCAATCCGTCTGCTGACTGATTCTTCTCATACAAGGAGCTTGTGAAATGGTTAACGAACATTTGGCGTATGGAATTGCGGGCAAGAAGAAAGTAGACATCAAGCATCTGACAGATCAGGTGCAGCGGGCGCAAAACCGTGTTGCAGAACACCAGGCCATCGTGGATTCGCTGCAGGCCAAATCCGGCCTGTTTGCCGACAGCCTGACCCAGGCGACTGCCAACAAAGCCACTGCGCTGGTCAACTACAACCTGGTCCGCGACACGGTATCGGGAGTGAGAAGCCTGGCCAGCAATTTTGATATGGCTCGTAAGCAGGGCGACCGAGCGAGCGCGGGGGCCGCGCGGGTGTCGGAGAAAATGTCGAGCCTGATCGGCAAGCTGATTTTTTCCGTCGAGGTCATCAACAAGGTCACGCAACTGGTCAACAAACAGAAAGCCTTGAATGCGTTCTTGCCGGACACGTTGATTGTTTTCATGACCAATGCGACCCGGGACGCCAACAATGCGGTGGCGCTGACGCTGACGGCCCTTCAAAGCTGCTACGTCGCCGAATCGACCTTGCTGGAGTCCAACGGCGTCATCGGTCTGGCCAACGATCAGGCGGAAAAGCTGTTACAGCGCATGGATGCCAGCGGACGCCCATCGTCCGACAACGGCGGCAACCTGGCCGCTCTGGACCTGGGCAGCAACGGTGATGGCTTGCTGGTGTTGCTGCAAAGTGCCTACGAAAACTCGGTTGATACTTACAACAACACGCTGGCCAATAACCAGAACGTTGCCGATCAACTGGTTTTCGCCCAGACCCGACTGGCATTGGCCAACATGCAGTTGAGTTCCTTTCAGGCCGGGCTCAGGGCCGCCACGGCAGCGGCTTACGCGGCCTAGGTTCATCAGGCAACGTGGCCGGTTGGCAACGTTGCCCATCGGCCAGACTGCCAGGGAAATTCAACATGTCCAGAAAACGCTTTTTTCAAGACTGCTACCTGAAAACCGGCTGGTTGCCGATGCACCCACTGGCCCACCGTCTGGCCGTGGGGGACGCCTGCCAATTGCGTCAGGGACGGTTTCAACCCTTGCTCAACATTGCGGACGCGCACCTGATCGAACGTGTCGGCGTCAGCCAGCCGGTTGTCCTCGACCCGGTCGACTGGAAGTTGAGTCGTGATGTGCAACAGACCTTTTCCGAAACCCTGTGGGCCGAGGATGACGAGGGCGAGCGCAGGGCCTTCACCAAGCAGGTGCTGGAATTCTCCGAGGCAGGCGGTTACCTGTTCAGTGCCGCTGAGGTCAGTGCCTTGTTGATGACCAACTGGAGCCAGATTCGTGACGAGGTGACGCTGAAACTGACCCAGTTGCACTATGGTTTCACCGACGTCTATGTGGTGACCGGCGTTGCCAGGGCCAGCGATTGGGGGCTGGCCGTGGCCGGACAGGCAGGTGGGCGCCTCGATATTTCGGCGTCTTCAGGCAGCAGCGACCACCACGCATTACTCGGGCATGCCTCCGCCCGCGTGCAGCAACGGCAGGGCAGCGTGGATTTCGAGCAATCCGAAGGCCGGGCTGCCTATTTTTTCAAGGCCAGGAAACTGGTGATCAGCGATGCCATGCATGACCACTACCTTAAACAGCTTCTGGAAAACGCGGCTGACCTGCGCCCCGGCGAAATAGCCAACTGGCTGAATACGTCACTGCTCAACCTGATCAAAAGCAACGAACTGAACCTTACGACCAGCATCGGTTTTTTTGCCTGGGCGGACCTGTCACTCGACGACATCGAGCGACTCACTGCGTAGCCCATGGAGAGGTGCAATGGCCGACCGTCAACAGAATCTGCACGCCCTTGATCAAGAGCTGGACTGGCTGAGCGCTGTGATCGAGCAAACCGTAGCGTGCTACCTGAAACAGGACGGCCATGAGGCGATGGGCGAAGACATTCCTGCGCCACGGCTGGACCCGGAGCAGAGCATCTATGCCCGGCAGGTTGCCGACTGGAAGCTTGATACCCATGAACGACTGACCCTGGCCCTCGCGATGGCGCCGCATTTGCGACCTGAGGCGCTGGACACCCTGTTTGGCGTCAATGGCCGCACCGGTCGCGGTTTCAGTGAGTTCGGTGGCTGCACCGAGCGAGCCGTCGGTGGTTTTCTACCCACCGGCCAGACGCTGGTATTTCTGCTCAGCGCCAACCATCCAGCCAGACGGCTGGAAGCCATGCGGGTACTTGCACCGCAACATCGCTTCGCCGCAGAACAGCTGGTCACGCTCGAGCGTCGCGATGAGACGCTGCCTCAACTGGCGGCGATGCTCACGCTCTCGGATCAGTGGCTGCACTACCTGTTGACCGGCGAACAGGTGCGCCCGGAACTGAGCCCGGCCTTTCCCGCCAGCCCGATTGGCACGCCGCTCGACTGGCGTGATCTGGTGCTCGACTACAGCGTGATGGCCCAAGTTGAAGAAGTCCGTGCCTGGCTGACACATGGCCAGACGCTGATGCAGGATTGGGGGCTGGCCCGCAAGGTAAAACCGGGTTACCGAACGGTATTCCACGGCCCGCCCGGCACCGGGAAAACCCTGACTGCCGCCTTGTTGGGCAAGTCCAGCGGGCGTGAGGTGTACCGCGTTGACCTGTCGATGGTGGTTTCGAAATACATTGGTGAAACCGAAAAGAACCTTGGCAAAGTGTTCGACGTGGCCAGTTACAAAGACTGGATTCTGTTTTTTGACGAGGCCGACGCGCTGTTCGGCAAGCGCACGGCTGCCGCGTCCTCCAACGACCGGCATGCCAACCAGCAGACCGGTTATTTGTTGCAACGGATCGAAGACTTTCCCGGCACGGTGATTCTGGCAACCAACCTCAAGGCCAATATGGATGAAGCCTTTACCCGGCGCTTCCAGTCGATGATCCATTTCAGCATGCCGTCTGCGGCGCAGCGCCTGCAATTATGGAAAAACGCGTTCGACGGTGTGTGCGAACTGCAACCAGACGTCGACCTGCCGCAACTGGCTCAGGACCATGAACTGGCCGGCGGCGCAATCATCAACGTCCTGCGTTACTGCGCGCTGAATGCCATCGGCCGTGACAGCCGAACAGTCGGCCGCAACGACTTGATCGAAGGGATCAAGCGCGAATTTCGCAAGGACAACAAGACCCTTCAAGTGGGCAGGAGCCAGACCCGATGAGCGAATTTACCCCGCAGCGCAAGAAACAGTCCGACACCACCAAAGCCGACGCCGTCCATCAGCGTCAGAGCGCTGCGGTGCTACAGGACAATCGCCCATCCCCCGTCCAGGCCAAAGCCGCCCCGACTCCCAACCGCACCGGCATGCCCGACACGCTCAAGTCGGGCATCGAGTCCCTGTCAGGCATGAGCATGGACCACGTCAAAGTCCACTACAACTCCGACAAACCCGCTCAACTGCACGCCCACGCCTATGCCCAAGGCAGCGACATCCACCTGGCCCCCGGGCAGGAAAAACATTTGCCGCACGAAGCCTGGCACGTGGTGCAACAGGCTCAGGGCCGAGTGAGGCCTACGGTGCAGATGAAGGGCGGGGCGAATGTGAATGATGATGCGGGGCTGGAGAGGGAGGCGGATGTGATGGGACATCAAGCGTTACAGCAGAAGTCTGGATCTGCACAGAATAGTTTGTTATCCAGCGAGGCGTCAGGACCCACTGTTGTTCAACGTGTGGTGATTGAAGGGGGAATGAACTTTGACGCTATGTTAAAAGCATATGATTTTTCTCCAGCAGGACTGGCAATTCTTACTAATTGGGAGGCATCCCCCACACTTCATAGCTTTAAAAAAGGGAAGTTTCTGGAGGCGCTTGAAGCCGCCGTGGTTGAGAAGGCAAGGGCAAGTAATGAAAATGACCAGAATAAATTATTTAGTCAGGCCAATCACAAATTTTCGACACAGGCAGAAGGCAGGCTGCCCACCTTATATTTCAACACGGAAGATCATGCTAGAAGTGGGCGTCTCAGGCAGCAGCACCGGAGCGGCCCGCTTGCAAAAGCCAATGCTGGCGCGCACAGTGACTACTTTTTTGAACATAAAGCAGATGCGGCAAGTTTTAAAGAGGCCTTAAAGATGTCAAATAACAAGCAGAGTGTAATCGATAAGCTTTCATCTGATTATAACGGTGTGAAGGACGCAAAGCATGGGTATTTTCATGTTGAATCGAGTGAGAGCGGAAGCGGGCTGCCACACGGCTCTGTCCATCTTTCAGGTGGTCATGTAGTTTTGAATGGTGGAGAGCATGACGATCAGGCAATAGATAACATTCATAAACAGATTATTGGGGAGTCTCATTGAGTGTATCTTTAGAATAAGGGGCACTGACCGATACCCCGCTGCGTTATCTCAAAACAAAAGTAGCCGATTGGAGAGGTAGACTTCCGCGGGGACGATATTAAAGTTGAGCGCGTTCACTCTTCTTGTGATGAGGCGTTCTATGAGGTTTTTTCAGGCTGGACAAAGTCGACTACTTCAATGCCAAGAAGGTTTTTCAATGGCAGTAGATGTTTAGGGAATCCGGACTCTACTACCAGTAGGGCACGAACGTCTTTTACCTGCGACCGCGCAAGCAATACTGCTTCCATAACAGCTCGATATTTTACGCATTGGAACAGACCTCGGGTGATGTCAGCTGCCGAAGAGAGAGCAGACTTGACTTCGGCGGCTATCCATGAGGATTGGGTCGAAAATGATACATCGAGACTGTCACCAGATGGGAGTCGCTCCTCCATCAGCCCGCACGGTGTATTTGAAGGTAAGCCAATTGAGGCAGGATGGCGTGCCACGAAATCCTTCAATGCTTTATGGCGATCACTTTCGCCACCGCCACGCATTTGAGACGCCAGCTCAATGGTGTGCGAAAAATCGCCTTCGACGGGCTCGAGACCTAAAGCATGAAGGACCCTGTCCCAATGCGGAAAAGCGAAAACATGGCTAAGCTCGGCGTCGATAATCGTCT
Source organism: Pseudomonas syringae (assembly GCF_002157375.1). GTDB lineage: Bacteria > Pseudomonadota > Gammaproteobacteria > Pseudomonadales > Pseudomonadaceae > Aquipseudomonas > Aquipseudomonas syringae_T. Next base: position 16,929 of record NZ_MTSA01000009.1, on the reverse strand, counting down.
TTTTTTTATGATTAGGCAGTGTAGAGAATTCTTCTTCTTTCACTAAAAACCAACCAATGCCTTCTCCGGGGAGGCCGCTGTTTTTATTGACTACCAACGCTTGAAGAGGGGGGATTTTTGTATTCCATTCTTTTGAAAGCTGTTCAAGCGTTTGACCGATACTCCCGAGAACAAAGTTCAGGTTGCGTGGATTAGGCATGCCCAATTCTTGCGCCAGGTCGGAGTAATGTAGAGTCTTTCTTGCCTCGGCTTGACGAATCAGAATCGGGAGTGCCATTCGCGCCCTTTCCTGATAGAGCTTGTTGCCGTTAATAAGTCCTGAGATTTTTGCAGTGGTCATGTCATTCCTTAGACGTAAAGGGTTCACGGGGGAAGTGGGCGATGCCCATCATAATGAAATGTCGAGGGTAGCGTATGGCTACTATTTGGGCAAGGTTTTGCCATTTGCCGATTCTAAGTGTTGGATTTTGCCTGTGAGTGAATTTTTGGATGTCGCGTTATCTGCACAATTTGAGCAGCCTTTCGCTGGACGAACAGATAACGCAGTCGATGAATGGCGTGTACGAAATAGAATGTCTCGTTCGTGGGATGAGATGAGGGACAGCTTTTTCTAGCGGGTTCGGAAAGCAAAGTGCCCAAGCTCGAGTCCAATTATTTGCCTTTAGGCGTGGTGATGACCCTATTAGAGATCTGATTGCGGGCGCCAAGATCAAGATAGAAATAACGGGTCCACCCACCTCAAGCGCGCGTATCGACTGTCCGCGCGTTAAAGTGGCTTGGATATTTCGTGGATCACTGATTTGGCATAACCTCATTCAAAAGTACTTTTTTGCATTAGAAAGAGTCGCTCATAAAATGGTCAATTTGCCGTATCATTCCACGCTGGCCTCAACCAATGACAAATGCGAACATGGCCCCCACGCACCGAATCACACGGTTCGGATTTTTAAGGCACGGATGCACACAGGCCTTCATCAAGCCTGTTTAAGGGATTTATGGTTTCTATCTATGTGTGCGGCGAGGACACGCCCCGGCGGGTCAGCGACTGGGTGATAAAAAAGAATGACCAAAACGAATTCACGCTGACGTGCCATTACGCCTCTCAACCGTCTGACGCCAGCCTGCTTGAAGACTGCACGATTGTGCCTACCCGCGAACTAAAGGACATGCTTCTTCTGAAGAAAGGAAGCGCTGTGCTCAGTCCCGTCGAGAAGGTGGAGGTCTATGGCGAAAAATACGCGCTCGTTCAGTATCCAAAAAGCCTAAAAAAATACTTGTTCAGGATGGACAAGATCGAGCTCGTTTCTCCAACGACGATCACCAATGAGCCTGCATTCAACTATTTCCGTTCGGTGGCCGACGCTCGGGTCAGCAATGCGCCCGATGAAGACAAAAAGGGCATTGCCAAAAATGTTGCGCGTCAGATGGCGACCCTTTCGTTGTCTCCGGCCACGGCGCTGCATGCCTACTGCAAAAAACAGCAGGGACGGCTGGAGTCGCCGGGGAAATTTATCTTTCCGTTCGGGCTTAACGAAAGTCAGCTCACGGCGGTGGAGCAGGCTTTCAGTTCGCAAATAAGCGTTATCGAAGGGCCTCCCGGGACGGGCAAGACACAAACTATCTTGAACATCATTGCCAATATCCTCTTGCAGGGGAAAACCGTGGCAGTGGTGTCCAACAACAATCCCGCAGTCGATAATGTCTATGAAAAGCTGGGCAAGTGCGGGCTGGACTATCTTGTTGCCAGGTTGGGTAGCCAGAAAAACCAGAATGCTTTCTTTGCCGACTTGCCTTCCCGGCCTGTAGCAGACCCTGAGCCTGCGCCTTCCATCGAAAATATCCAGAGCGTTCTGCAGCAACTCAAACGCTATCTGGGCGCCCAAAATGCAGTGGCTCAGTTGCAAATCGAAATTAACGAACTGGACATAGAACGGCGCTACCTCCTTGAATGGCAACAGGACAACGGAGTAGTGCCTGTTCAAGACAGGTACATGTTGTCGCCACGCAAGACGACGGACTTAATGGCCTACCTGCCGCGGATTCCTGGTGATCGGATCAGGCTCAAGGACCGGATCGAGTTGCTGTTCAATTTCAGAATAGTGCGCACCCGGCCGTTGAAAGACCGGGAGAAGCGCATGTCGGCCTTTTATAACTTGCAGCTTCATTATTACGACGCCGTTCTGCAGAAGAAAAGGTCGGAACTGGCTGTCCATAAGGAAACCTTGCGGGTCGGTCATTTCAAGGCACTGCTGGAAGAGCTGACATCCTCTTCGATGCACCACCTGAAACGCCACTTGCAGCGTCACCTTTCTGATGATGATACCTTCGATACCGATTACAAAAATCGGCTCGATGCATTTCTGAAGCGCTTCCCGGTCATCGGCAGCAGTACGCATTCGATCGTCAATTCCCTGGGGGGCAAGGCGGTGCTGGACTATGTCATCATCGATGAGGCCTCGCAGCAGGACATCGTTCCCGGTGTGCTGGCGCTGAGTTGCGCGAAGAACCTTATTATCGTGGGTGATCGAAAGCAGCTTGCCCATATTCCGGAAAAACTGGGCCTGGATGCGCCTGCGCCCTGGTATGACTGCGAGAAGTACAGCTTGCTGGATTCGTGCATCAGTGTATTCGGAGATTCAATCCCGATGACATTGCTCAAAGAGCATTACCGATGCCATCCGCGGATCATTCAGTTCTGCAATCAACAGTTCTATGACAATCAGCTGGTTCCGATGACGCAGGACAGCGGCGAGCAGGCACTGACGCTGTTGGTGACCGCCAAGGGAAATCATACGCGCAACAATTCCAACCTGAGAGAGCTGGACTCACTATTGGCGGTGCTTGAGGCCAATGGAGAAAGCCTCTGGGAGGGCGAGGATGGCAGAGGGTTCATTGCGCCGTTCAAGAATCAGGCGGTACTGTCCAGTTCGTGTTTGCCGACAGATTTCGTTAAAGACACCGTGCATAAGTTTCAGGGCCGAGAGTGCGACGAAATCGTTTTTTCTACCGTTCTGGACAAACACAAAAGCCCGAAACGGCTGAGCTTTGTAGACGATGCGCGCATGGTCAATGTGGCCGTTTCGAGGGCCAAGAGCAGGTTCACGCTGGTCACGGGCGACAACGTCTTCAAAACGAGCAATGGGCACATCGCTGCACTTATCCGCTACATGGAGTATTACGCAGACGACGGGCAAATTCATCGTGCGCCGGTTATCTCCGCGTTCGATCTGCTCTACAAAGAGTTCGACCAATCACTGGAGCGTCTGGACCAGAGGCTCGACCCTGAAGACATCTCAGTCAAGTCCGAACGGATTGTGGCGCAGATACTTCGTGAGGCGCTGGATCAGGAAACCCATCAAGGCATCATGTTTCATCGCGAGGTCCTGCTCAAACAACTTGTGTCTGTAGCCCGTGCCGACTTCACGGCGCGAGAGCTGGAGTTCATGAACAACGCGGCCAGCTGTGATTTTGTACTCTATTTCAAGGTGGGGAAAAGTCCGCTGGGCGTCATTGAAGTTGACGGCGGCTACCACGATGATCCGATACAAGCCGAGAGAGACGCTGTGAAAAACAGCATTTTGAGCAAATGCGGCATCCCCTTGCTTCGGCTGAGAACCGTTGAGAGCTACATAGAGCAAAGGGTCGTGGCGTTCCTGGCTCAGTGGACGCCTGCCGCTGCGGATGAAGGTCGTAGAGACGCGTCGGGTTGAAGATCGCCCCTGGCGTCAAACAGGCAATTGATTTCAGATTCCTGCCTCGGTCACGCGGGGTCGATACAAGCTATTGTAGGCATCCGGCCTTGCGGCGGCAGCTGGCATAGTCGGGTACTACCGCTTTTAAGAGAACTGTGAAACTGCTGACAGACCTCACTCTCAGGGTTGCCGGCGCCATTTAACCTGACACCTTGGCGACTCATTTATGTTCAAACGCATTCTGTCTGCTCTCAGCGGTAAAAAAACTCAAGCTCCCGCAGATACATCCGCTCGGCATTCTGATGCCACGTCGTCTAAGTCCCATGAGGGCGAGTTGATCACCGTCTATGACAGCCACGGACGTGAGTTGAAGATTGCCCGGAGTGAGTGGCGCGACACAGTATTCCTGCCCAATCTGAAGCAGCAGTGGAGCAGCCCCGACGAGCTTTACAACCTGATTGCGTCGGGTCTGAATGATGGTTTTGCGGCTGATTTGATTCCTGCAGCCGAACGACTGATAGAGATCGACGATAACCCTGAGCGTAGTTACGTTGCCCACGGCATTGTGCTGATGCATAACGGCCAGCTCGATGCTGCTGAAACTGCCTTGCGCACCGGAATGGCGAAAGTAGGTGTGTCCGGGATTCTGCTGACCAACCTGGCCAAAGTGTTCGCCGAACGTGGTGATCAATCAGCCGCAGAGTCAACGCTCTGGCAGGCGGTCGAAGCCGATCCGAATCAAGAGAATGGCGTGATGTGGTGGCTGAGCATTCAGCAAGAGCGAAGTGGCGAGGCGGGCTACCTCACTGCACTCCGCACTGTCATGGCATTGCCTGGTAGCTGGCGTTCGCAATTGTGGATGGCACGTCATTATCTGCAGCATCAGAACGTTGAACAGGCGCGCGTGCTGTATGAGGAGGTGTTGGCGGGAGGTCAGTTCGACCGCAGCGCGCTGCAAATGATCTCGGGTGATTTGGGTAACAATGGCCACATCCCACTGATCGTTGAGCTTGTAGGGCCTGCTTACGACGAGCACAAACATGATTCGACGGCAGGTCTCAATCTGTTGCGTGCCTATCAGGAGCTTGGCAGGGTGGATGAAGGCGAGGCATTGCTGAGTCGCCTGTACGCACTCGGCTTTGCACCGATCAAAGGTCACCTTGACCAATTTGCGCACGCGTTTGATGAAATGCGCAGGCAGGAAGACAAAGGCATTCCGATTGATCCTGACACTATGACGATCAATACAATGGCACTGACCAAGCCTGTCTGGCACTACGGTTTGCGCAATCCCGACTGGTTTTTTACGCAGAAGCCGGAAGGGGCTCCAGAAGTGGGTTTCTTTGCTTTTTCAAAAATCATGGAAACGCAAGAATCAGCTGAATCGCAGCGAGAAGATGACGTGGGACGCTTCACGCGTGCCATTCCTCTTTATCTGGCTGAGTCGATACATTACTGGAATGACTACGCAGCCACTTGCTATGTTCAGGTGATTGAGGGCGGCGGGCCTGTGCTATCGGGATGTGAGGCCGACGGCAATGCGCTGTTCGATATAGTGCCCCCCGTCATGAAGTATTTCGTTACCGGTGAGCTGGGTTGTTCCGGTGAAGGCGAGGCGGCCCTGTGGCGGATTTCAATGAGCCTCTGGAATTGCACCACCCGTACAAAGCAAAACACCGAAAGCGGCAGTGCAGTCAAGGCTGAACTGGGTGCTCTGGTGCTCGACACCCAACAGCGCTTGCTTGCCGGAATCGGACTTAAGCGTGAGCAACCACTGGACGTGTTTTACCGGCAGCCCGAAGCTGAGGTGTTGCCGGTTTATCTGGCCCAGTTGGGCCAGTCCTTTATGCTGACGTTGCTCGCGAATGACCATATGCCCAAATCGCCAATGTGGGGTGAGCGTGCCATGCTCGAATGGCCGCTGAATATGGCGCTCCAGTGGCCTGAGCTAGAAACAGCAAAGCTGATGTACATCTCGGGATTGGGAAAAGCGCTTGATTACAAGTCGGACATATTGGCCGAGCACAAACAACGCAGCCTGCAATTATTAAGCGAACTGGAACAGGTGAACAGCCCGGCATGGCGCTTTGCACCGTTGATATGGAAAGCGTTCAACATGCAGCCCGAGTTGGAGCGCTACAGTGCGACTCTGCCGCCCGATACCAGCCCTGCTTATATCGCATGGCTTGAACGAGTCAGTCAGGCATAACGGTCTCATCACTCAAAAAGCCGGAGCGGGCATTGCTGCCCTTCCGGCTTTTTCACGACTCGACTTCAGTCCGCACCGTCTACCCTTATCTTTCCTCAAATGCAGGTGTATCGTACTCGCCCCTCGCATCTGCTCTCAGGTGCCCTAGCTTTCGTATCAGAGGTCCCGCCGTTCATGTCCTTCACACGTCGTCAGATCCTTACAGGCATCGCCGGTCTTGCCGTAGTCGGCCTTGGCGCAGGCGGGGCTTCGCGTTACTGGATGGGGCGTCGCGAGTCGGAGGCGGGGTCGGACTTTGTGTTGATCGCTGCACCGCTGGATATAGAGCTGGTCTCTGGCCACAAGACGCCTGCCTGGGCGTTTGGCGGTTCTGCGCCGGGCACTGAGTTGCGGGTGCGGCAGGGTGAGTGGCTGCGGTTGCGCTTCATCAATCAGTTACCGGTCGAGACGACCATTCACTGGCATGGCATCCGCTTGCCGCTGGAGATGGACGGCGTGCCGTACGTGTCGCAGTTGCCGGTCAAACCGGGAGAGTATTTCGATTATAAATTCCGTGTGCCGGATGCTGGCAGCTACTGGTATCACCCGCACGTCAGCAGCAGCGAAGAGCTGGGGCGCGGGCTGGTCGGGCCGTTGATTGTCGAAGAACGTGAGTCGACCGGTTTTGCCCATGAGCGCACGGTCAGCCTGAAAAGCTGGCATGTGGACGAAGAGGGCGCGTTCACCGAGTTCAGTGTGCTGCGTGAGGCGGCGCGCGAAGGTACGGCGGGGCGGCTTTCGACGCTGAACGGCGTTCCTCAGGCCGTCATTGAATTGCCAGCCGGGCAGATCACTCGCGTGCGGCTGCTCAATCTGGACAATACCGTGACCTACCGGCTCAACCTGCCGGACGCCGAAGCGCAGATTTATGCGCTGGATGGCAACCCGGTCACGCCGCGTCCGTTTGGTGATGAATACTGGCTCGGGCCAGGCATGCGCCTCTGTCTGGCGATCAAGGCACCGCCTGCGGGCGAGGAAATTTCATTGCGCAACGGCCCGGTGCGTCTGGGGACGTTCCGGTCAGTCGCCAATAACGACGCGCCCGGCCAGTGGCCGCCTGAGCTGCCGGCCAATCCGGTGGCCGAACCTGATCTGGAGAACGCCGAGAAGATCAATTTCAATGTCGAGTGGGTCGGCTCCATGTCAGTCAACACGGGCAATGGCAAGCCGCCCAGCCTGTGGCAGATCAACGGTGAAGCCTGGGACATTACCGACAAAACCTGTGCTGATCGCCCCATCGCCAAACTGAAGCTCGGCAATAGCTACATTTTCGAGCTGAAGAACATGACCCAGTACCAGCATCCGATTCATCTGCACGGCATGAGTTTCAAGGTGATTGCGTCCAATCGGCGCAAGATCATTCCGTACTTCACCGACACCTTTCTACTGGGGCGTAACGAACGGGCGCGGGTTGCACTGGTTGCCGATAATCCCGGCGTCTGGATGTTTCACTGCCACGTCATCGATCACATGGAAACCGGCCTGATGGCCGCCATCGAGGTGGCGTGATGAGGCAGCCGCAGATCATTGATCGCAGCAATGACCAATATTTCATGCGTGAGGCGCTGGCACTGGCCGCGCAGGGTGCGTTGCTGGGCGAAGTTCCGGTCGGCGCGGTGGTGGTTCAGAACGGTGAGATCATCGGCCGTGGTTACAATTGCCCGATCAGCGGCAGCGACCCCAGCGCCCATGCCGAGATGGTCGCGATTCGTGATGCGGCAAAGGCGCTGGACAATTACCGGCTGCCAGGCAGCACGCTCTACGTGACGCTGGAACCGTGCAGCATGTGCGCCGGTTTGATCGTGCATTCACGTGTGGCGCGTGTGGTCTACGGCGCACTTGAGCCAAAGGCAGGCATCGTTCAAAGCCAGGGGCAGTTTTTCAGCCAGGGCTTTCTCAATCATCGTGTCTTGTTTGAAGGCGGTGTGCTGGGCGAGGAGTGCGGGGCAATGCTGAGCGAGTTTTTCAGAATGCGCCGGGCGGCCAAGGAGGCAGGGAAAGGTCCGGTCAGCTAGAGCGCCGGCTTTTCGTCGTTGCTGGCAGGCGCCGGGCCGGGCGGCGTGGCGGGTTGTGTCTTGTCGACGCCGGGCACGTGCAGATTGCCATCGGCCACCTGGCTGCCTTCAAGCTGCGGCTGCGTGACCCAGGTCAGAATGTCGTAATAGCGACGAATGTTTGCAACGAAATGCACCGGCTCGCCGCCCCGTGCATAGCCGTATCGGGTTTTGCTGTACCACTTCTTCTGTGCCAGACGCGGCAGCATTTTTTTAACGTCGAGCCATTTATCAGGATTCAGCCCCTCGTTCTGGGCCAATTTGCGTGCATCTTCGAGGTGACCGCTGCCAATGTTGTAGGAAGCGAGAGCCAGCCATGTGCGATCCGGCTCTTTAATCGAGTCGTCCAGTTGATCCTTCACGTAGGCAAAATACTTTGCTCCACCTTGAATGCTCTGTCGCGCATCAAGACGGTTGGTCACGCCCATGGCTTGAGCCGTGTTCTGAGTCAGCATCATCAAGCCGCGCACACCGGTTTTTGATGTCACCGTGGGTTGCCACATCGATTCCTGATAACCGATAGCGGCCAGCAGCCTCCAGTCGACCTGTTCTTTCTTGGCGGATATCTGGAAGTGCTTCTCGTACTTGGGCAGACGTTCTTGCAAGTGCTGGGCGAAGGTGTAAGCGCCAACGTAGCCAAGTACATCAACATGACCGTAGTAGCGGTCCTTCAGGCGCTGCAGCGTGCCGTTCTTTTCGACCTTGTCGAGGTAGGCGTTGATTTCGTTGAGCAGGCTGTTGTCTTCACCCGGCGCCACCACCCAGCGCTGCTGGCGGGCCTCGCCCAGGTCGAAAGCGACCCGCACGTTGGGGAAATACACCTGATTCATCGCCAGTTCATTGGAGTCGACTAGCGTCAGGTCAATCTGGCCTTCATCCACCATGCGCAGGAGATCGACGACCTCGACCGCGTCCGACTCTTCATATTCAAGGGCGGGATTTTTTTCCTTGAGCGCCGCAAGCTGTTCTGCGTGGGCGCTGCCTTTAAGCACCACGATGCGCTTGCCCACCAGATCGCCGGGGTCAGTCGGGCGCGACTGGCCGTTGCGATACACAACCTGCGGGGTCACTTCCAGGTACGAATGCGAGAAACGCGCCTGCTGTTTGCGCTTTGGCGTGTCAATCAGGCCTGCTGCGCCGAGCACCGGACCGCCAGGTTTGTTCATCTGATCGAACAGATCGTCCAGATTGTCTGCCGTTTCGATCTTCAGTTCGACGCCCAGATCCTCGGCAAAACGCTTGACCAGCTCGTATTCGAAGCCCGTTTCACCGTTGCGATCCTGGAAATAAGTCGCCGGGCTGTTACGGGTAATCACGCGCAGAACACCGTCCTCCTTGACTCGTTCCAGTGTGGTGGGTTTCTCCACGCAGGCGCCGAGCATCAGGAAGAGTCCGGTTGCGATGAGCCACTTGGCGCAACGTGGGCGGAAATCTGGTCTGAAGAACATCGGTGCAGTATACGCAAAGCGCACCGGGCGCCATATCTCGACAGTGACGCTTGCGTCTGATAGGCGAAGGCAATTTGCAGGTATTTACCGTCTTTTTTTGGGTGCAGCGACATTTGGGCGCACGGAGTGCTGCCGTTTTGGGTGATCAAAGGCCCGGTTTAGGCTAGAATATCCGGCCTCAAAGCACACCCCCTTCTCGAGGCTGTCCCGAAGATGTTGATCCTGCGCGGTGCTCCTGCCCTTTCTGCTTTCCGCCACAGCAAATTACTAGAACAACTGAAACAAAAAGTTTCAGCTGTCAGTGGCTTGTACGCCGAATTCGCTCACTTCGCTGACGTCACCGACGTTCTGACCCGCGAAGAACAGCAGGTTCTCGACCGTCTCCTGAAATACGGCCCAAGCGTGCCTGTTCAGGAACCGAGCGGCCGTCTGTTTCTGGTGTTGCCGCGTTTTGGCACTATTTCTCCCTGGTCGAGCAAGGCCAGCGACATCGCTCGCAATTGCGGCCTGAGCAAAATCCAGCGCATCGAGCGCGGGATTGCCTTCTATGTAGAAGGTCAGTTCAGCGAAGCCGACGCTCAGGCCATCGCCGACAGTCTGCACGACCGCATGACGCAGTTGGTCTTGGGCGATCACGATCAGGCTGCGGGTCTGTTCAGCCACGCTCAGCCAAAGCCGCTGACCGCCGTGGATATTCTGGGCGGCGGTCGTGCCGCACTGGAAAAGGCCAACGTCGAGCTGGGCCTGGCCCTCGCGGAAGATGAAATCGATTACCTGATCACCAGCTTCAATGGCCTGGGGCGCAACCCTCACGACATCGAACTGATGATGTTTGCCCAGGCGAACTCCGAGCATTGCCGTCACAAGATTTTCAACGCCAGTTGGGACATCGACGGTCAGAGCCAGGAAAAAAGCCTGTTCGGCATGATCAAGAACACCTACCAGATGCACAGCGAAGGCGTACTGTCCGCTTACAAGGACAACGCGTCGGTGATCGTCGGCAACGTCGCCGGTCGCTTTTTCCCGGACCCTGAAACCCGTCAGTACGGCGCGGTGCAGGAGCCGGTGCATATTCTGATGAAGGTCGAGACCCATAACCACCCGACAGCCATCGCCCCGTTTCCGGGCGCAGCGACCGGCTCCGGCGGTGAGATTCGCGACGAAGGTGCAACCGGTCGCGGCGCCAAGCCCAAAGCTGGCCTGACCGGTTTTACCGTGTCCAACCTGCAGATCCCCGGTTTCGTGCAGCCTTGGGAAGTGCCGTACGGCAAGCCCGAGCGTATCGTGACCGCGCTGGACATCATGATCGAAGGCCCGCTGGGTGGCGCGGCGTTCAACAATGAGTTCGGCCGTCCTGCCCTGACGGGTTATTTCCGTACCTTCGAGCAGTCCATCACGACGCCGCATGGCGATGAAGTTCGTGGTTACCACAAGCCGATCATGCTGGCGGGTGGTATGGGCAATATCCGCGAAGATCACGTTCAGAAGGGCGAGATTACCGTCGGTTCCAAGCTGATCGTGCTGGGTGGTCCGGCCATGCTCATCGGCCTGGGCGGCGGTGCGGCCTCCTCGATGGCAACGGGGACCAGCTCTGCAGACCTCGATTTTGCTTCCGTTCAGCGTGAAAACCCTGAGATGGAGCGTCGTTGCCAGGAAGTGATCGATCGCTGCTGGCAGTTGGGCGACCGTAACCCGATCAGCTTTATCCATGATGTCGGTGCCGGGGGTTTGTCAAACGCCTTCCCTGAACTGGTCAATGACGGTGATCGCGGCGGTCGTTTCGAATTGCGTAACGTACCCAACGACGAGCCGGGCATGGCCCCGCTGGAAATCTGGAGCAACGAGTCCCAGGAACGTTATGTGCTCGCGGTCGGCGTTGAAGACTTCGAGCGTTTCAAGGCCATCTGTGAGCGCGAGCGCTGCCCGTTTGCCGTGGTCGGCGAAGCCACTGCCGAGCCGCAACTGACCGTGACCGACAGTCATTTCGGCAACAGCCCGGTGGACATGCCGCTGGAAGTGCTGCTCGGCAAGGCACCGCGCATGCACCGTTCGGTCGAGCGTGAAGCCGAGATTGGCGATGATTTCGACCCGAGCACGCTGGATATCGAAGAAAGTGTGCAGCGCGTGCTGCGTCACCCGGCCGTCGCCAGCAAAAGCTTCCTGATCACCATTGGCGACCGCAGCATCACCGGTCTGGTAGCCCGCGATCAGATGGTCGGCCCGTGGCAAGTGCCGGTGGCTGACTGCGCCGTCACTGCGACCAGCTTCGACGTTAACACTGGCGAAGCCATGGCAATGGGCGAGCGCACACCGCTGGCACTGCTCGACGCCCCGGCTTCCGGTCGTATGGCCATCGGCGAGACGCTGACCAATATCGCGGCTTCGCGCATTGAAAAGCTGTCCGACATCAAGCTGTCGGCAAACTGGATGTCGGCTGCCGGACACCCTGGCGAAGACGCGCGTCTGTATGACACCGTGAAAGCGGTCGGTATGGAGCTTTGCCCGGAACTGGGGATCACCATTCCAGTGGGCAAGGACTCGATGTCCATGAAAACCCGCTGGAGCGACGAAGGCACCGAGAAGAGCGTGACCTCGCCGCTGTCGTTGATCGTGACCGGCTTTGCGCCCGTGGTCGATATCCGCAAGACCCTGACGCCTGAGCTGCGCATGGACAAAGGCATCACCGACCTGATCCTGATCGACCTGGGTCGTGGCCAGAACCGCATGGGCGCCTCCATCCTTGCCCAGACGCATGGCAAGCTGGGTCGCGTTGCTCCCGACGTCGATGACGGTGAAGATCTGAAAGCGTTCTTCACCGTGATTCAGGGGCTGAACGCCGATGGCCATATTCTTTCCTATCACGACCGTTCTGACGGTGGTTTGCTGGTCAGCACACTGGAAATGGCGTTTGCCGGCCACTGCGGTCTGAACCTGCACCTCGACGGTCTGGCCGATAACGTTTCAGAGCTGGGCGCTATCCTGTTCAACGAAGAACTGGGTGCGGTCATCCAGGTGCGTCAGGACGCCACGCCGCTGGTGCTGACCCAGTTCAGCGCAGCGGGTCTGGCAGATTGCGTAGCGGTGATCGGGCAGCCGATCAATAACGACGAAGTGTCGATCAGCTTCCACGGCGAGCCAGTGTTCAGCGGTCAGCGCCGTCTGTTGCAGCGTCAGTGGGCCGAGACCAGCTACCAGATCCAGCGCCTGCGTGACAACGCCGAGTGTGCCGATCAGGAATTCGACGCGCTGCTGGAAGAAGACAATCCGGGCTTGACCGTCAAGCTGGGCTTCGACGTCAACGAAGATATCGCTGCGCCGTATATCAAGACCGGTGTTCGTCCTCAAGTGGCCGTTCTGCGCGAGCAGGGTGTCAACGGGCAGGTCGAGATGGCCGCAGCCTTTGACCGCGCCGGCTTCAACGCTATCGACGTACACATGAGTGACATCCTGGCGGGTCGTGTCGATCTGAACGACTTCAAGGGCATGGTTGCCTGCGGCGGCTTCTCTTACGGCGACGTACTGGGTGCCGGTGAAGGCTGGGCCAAGTCGGCCTTGTTCAACAGCCGCGCACGCGATGCGTTCCAGGGCTTCTTCGAGCGCTCCGACAGCTTTACGCTGGGCGTGTGCAACGGCTGCCAGATGCTCTCCAATCTGCATGAGTTGATTCCGGGCAGCGAGTTCTGGCCGCACTTCGTGCGTAACCGTTCCGAGCAGTTCGAAGCGCGTGTGGCGATGGTGCAGGTTCAGGAGTCGGCTTCTATCTTCCTGCAAGGCATGGCCGGTTCGCGTATGCCGATCGCTATCGCTCACGGTGAAGGCCATGCGGAATTCCGCAATGGCGATGCGCTGCTTGAGGCGGATATCTCCGGTACGGTGGCGCTGCGTTTCGTGGACAACCACGGCAAGGTCACTGAAACCTACCCGGCCAACCCGAACGGCTCGCCTCGCGGTATCGGCGGCATGACCACCCTTGACGGTCGCGTCACCATCATGATGCCGCACCCGGAGCGCGTGTTCCGCGCCGTGCAGAACTCGTGGCGTCCAGAGGACTGGAACGAGGACGGTGCCTGGATGCGCATGTTCCGCAACGCGCGCGCCTGGGTTAACTAAGGCGCGTGTACAAGCTCGCTTTCTTTGTTCCACCGAGTCATGTGGACGAGGTCAAGAGCGCCGTATTCGCTGCGGGTGCAGGGCGAATCGGCGCTTACGATCAATGCTCGTGGCAGGTACTCGGCCACGGCCAGTTCCGCCCGCTGAATGGCAGCCAGCCATTTATCGGGCAGAATGGCGCGGTCGAGTCGGTGGAGGAATGGAAAGTCGAGCTGGTCGTGGCTGACGAGCTGATTCAGCAGGCCGTGACGGCGCTCAAGCAGAGCCATCCCTACGAAACACCTGCTTATGAAGTGTGGCGACTGGAAGATTTCTGAAGCCTGACTCTGCGCGACATGCACGCTCGGGGTTGGACGCAGAGCGTCCAGAACTGCATTCCCACGCTGGAGCGTGAGGCATGAGAGGTGCTCGGGAGAAGGCTATGTTGGCATGCCTTTCGTGACGCTCTGCGTCACAACTTTGCGTGACGCCGCGCATTCAAGGTCGAATCTCGATCATTGTCCCGTCCTTCACCAGATCCCAGACCTCGCGCATGTCGTTGTTTTTCATCGCGATACAGCCGTTGGTCCAGTCCAGTGTGTGGAAATACCATTCCGGGTATTCCTCATCCACCGGCGTACCGTGGATCATGATCATGCTGCCTGGCTTCACGCCCTGGCTGCGCGCACGCGCGGCGTCAGAGATGTTCGGGTAGGAAATGTGCATCGATAAGTTGAAGTTGTTACTGGGCTTGCGCCAGTCGAGCCAGTAAAAACCCTCCGGTGTGCGCTGATCGCCTTCCTGAAGTTTGGTGCCCTTGGGGTTTTTACCCAAAGAGATGCGGTAGGTTTTCAAGGCCTCACCGCCGCTGATCAGTTGCAACTGACGCGCCGACTTGAGCACCAGCACCTTGTCGATTTTCTTGCTGGCAATGCTTTCGGTGTTGATGACTGTGTTATTGATGATTTTCTGTTCGCTGCCCTTGGGCACGATGGTCTGAGTAAACGCAGCCTGCGACAGCGGTACGAATGACATGCAAAAAAAGGCGAGCAACCAGCGCATTACGATTTCCCTGACGGCTTCCTTGATGGATAACGCTTGTTACCGATCATCAGGCCGATGTTGATTGCGACCCTGGCTCAGGTGTCCAGCAGCGGACGTGACGGGGGGAGGGCGCTGGTATGAACCGGGTAAGTCTGCCGACGCCGATCCGCGAAGAAGCATTCTAGAGTACGCCTGACCGTCATGAAAGCCAGGTCCGCCCAGGGAATGTCTGCTTCGTCGAATAACTGCACTTCCAAGCTCTCGATACCTGCGGCGAATGCGTCGGACGCCATTTCCGCACGATAAAAAACATGCACCTGGTTGATATGAGGAACGTCAATCAATGTGTACAGATGCAGTTCGGTCAATGTCGCGCAGGCTTCTTCGACGGTTTCCCGGCGCGCGGCCTGTTCAATGGTCTCACCGTTCTCCATGAAACCGGCCGGCAATGTCCAGAAGCCCAGGCGCGGTTCGATGGCGCGGCGGCAGAGCAGAACCTTATCACCCTGCGTCACCAGGCAACCCGCAACGATGTTCGGGTTCTGGTAATGAATGGTCTGGCACTGTTCGCAGACGTACCGCAGACGGCTGTCGCCTTCGGGAATACGCTGAATGACCGGGTTGCCGCACTGGCTGCAAAATTTCATGGTTTCAGTCGATAGTGAACGCAGTGGCTATCTTGGCCTGTCCCGCAGCGGCTCGGCAAGCCTCGGTTTGCGGAGAGTTGTCCTACAAGGGGTTGGGCGCAACGTTGCTTTGGTGCATGATGCCAGACAGGCAACAGATCGAGATTCCCCATGCTGGATGAGCTACTTCGCCGCGTCGTCAGTCATACGCCAGAGACCCTCGACACGGGTCGAGGATTTCCCGAAGCAGCTGTTTTGGTGCCTGTCACCCGCAGTGAGCAACCCGAGCTGATCCTCACCCTGCGCGCCAGCGGCCTGTCGACTCATGGCGGTGAGGTGGCTTTTCCGGGCGGCCGTCGCGATCCGGGTGATCCTGATCTGATTTTCACGGCGTTGCGTGAGGCCGAAGAAGAGATTGGCCTGCCGCCCGGACTGGTCGAAATCATCGGCCCGCTCAGCCCGCTGATCTCCAAACACGGAATCAAGGTCACGCCTTATGTGGGTGTCATCCCCGACTTTGTCGAGTACCGCCCCAACGATGGCGAGATTGCTGCAGTATTCAGCGTACCTCTGGAGTTTTTTCGGCAGGACACGCGTGAGCACACGCACCGCATCGATTACGAAGGCCGGAGCTGGTACGTGCCCAGTTACCGGTACGGCGAGTACAAGATCTGGGGGCTGACCGCGATCATGATTGTCGAGTTGGTCAATGTGCTCTACGACAGTAAAATCAGCCTGCATCATCCGCCGGAACGCTCGATCCGCTAAGTAGACAGTTTTCACGTTATCCATAACGAGCTGACCCCTAAGCGGCCAGCCTGAGGAATCTGCATGAAATTTCGCCTGGGAAATTCCCGCGTTCAGACCGACCCGCAGAGCTGGGTGGCACCCAGCGCCGTACTGATCGGCAACGTCAGGCTCGACGCGGGCGCCAGCGTCTGGTTCAACACCGTTCTTCGCGGCGATAACGAGCTGATCCACATCGGCGAAAACAGCAATGTGCAAGACGGCACGGTGATGCACACCGACATGGGCTGGCCGCTGGACATCGGCAAGGGCGTGACCATCGGGCACAACGCCATGCTGCACGGTTGCAGCGTTGACGATTACAGCCTGATCGGTATCAACGCCGTCATTCTCAATGGGGCAAAAATCGGAAAATATTGCATCATCGGCGCCAATTCGCTGATTGCAGAGGGCAAAATCATTCCTGACGGCTCGCTGGTCATGGGGTCGCCAGGCAAAGTGATACGTGAACTTACTGACGTGCAGAAGAAGATGCTGGAAGCCGGTGCCGCCCACTACGTCCAAAACGCTCAGCGCTACGCCCGCGACCTGGCCGAGCAGGAAGATTAATGAGCACCGATTCCATAGTCGAAAAGCCGGTCCGTTCTCCATGCGTCAGCATCTGCGCGCTGGATGAACAGGATATCTGCACCGGATGCCAGCGCACCGTGAGCGAGATCACCCGCTGGAGCCGCATGAGCAACGACGAGCGCCGTGTCGTGCTGAAGCTGTGCGACGAGCGCGCCAGGGCCAGCGGATCGATCTGGACGTTGTGAGCGTCACGCTGATCCGTGGGCTGTTGTAGGAGCGAACTTGTTCGCGAAGAGGGCGTGACAGTCGATGCATTTCTTGCGTCAGGATTAACGCTTTCGCGAACAAGTTCGCTCCTACAGGTTATCCGTTGGCTTTTGTGGGAGCGAACTTGTTCGCGAAGAGGGCGTG
>NZ_MTSA01000008.1:0-288783 GCF_002157375.1 Pseudomonas syringae | reverse complement strand
ACAAGCAAATTGCAGGTTGGTTGGCTCGTAATGAGCAGAAGCTGCTGGCTCATCCTGAGTTGCGAATGAACGATCCGGTACCGCTCAGAAAACAAGAGTCGCCTTTAATCGATGAGCCTCACAGAGAGCCGATCAGAAATCCGAAGCCTGAGAACCCAATTGAGTCAACCCCAGTCCCCAAAAGAAAATTCTGGTCTAAACCTCCGATAGAATTTAAAGGCAACAGAGTCTTTCAACGTAACGATCTTTTTGATCCAGAGTTGATGACGACCTGGAGAGAGCGTGGGAGACTGGTGCGGGGTACTAACTTAGAGCGCATGGCAAGTGGACGGGCGCCCATTGGCATCGATGGCGAGTCAATCAACCTGCATCATATGATACAAACTCAAAACGGAGCCATCGCAGAGCTGACTCAAACATTTCATCAAAAATACGGTTCCGTCATACATATCAATCCGAATACAATACCCTCCGGAATAGATCGACCATTGTTTAATCAGTGGAAGAATGATTACTGGCGCTATCGCGCAGAAACTTACGAGGCCCCATAATGACCAATTTGACAGCATCTGATGTTGAAAGCCTTATTAAAGCACATGAAGACGTGGCGGCATTTGGAACAGCTGACGACGCTGTCTCGGACGAGTGGATCAAGAAAGCTGAACAGCGTTTGGGCCACCCACTTCCTGATTCTTATAAATGGTTCCTGCGTCATTACGCTGGGGGAGAGGTAGGCACTGAAGAGATCTATAGCATTTACGGAATGGATTTTGATGATATCAATGGAGGGGACATTGTCTTCCAGCACATTAACGGCCTGAAAAACAAATCAACAACGCCGGAAAAAGTGGTCATCAGCAAAACTGACCTGGGTGAGATTTTCTTTTTTAACTACGACACTTATAAAAACAACGAATGCCAGATTTTCTTGAAAATACCGTCTGGGAAAACTATTTTATACGCAGAGAATTTCTATGAATACCTTGCCAAAAGAATAACCGCCCACTCATAGATCACTGTTAAAGCGGCTCCCTGCCTCATCAAGAGCAAGAGCCGCTTAAAGCCCTTGGAAAACGGAATCACACAACACCCTTAAAAATAGCCAGCGCCGAACTTTAATAGCCCTAACACCAAACTCGGCAGCATGATTAAAAAATAAATCATCCGCCTGTGAAGTAACCATGAAATGTATAATGACGGCATACAGACAGACACAACACCACGCTATTGATGAACGTGTAAAATGTGAACCTACTGACGCTTTGCAAGCTAGCGCAGAAGAAAATGGACCGTCTATTGAGCCACCGATCAAGGAACAGGCCACAGCAAAATAATGACACCACACCAACTCGCTATTCTAGCCAAGCAGTTCACAAACAAATCATTCGAACTGGCCATCGAAAACAGCTAACTGATTTAGACTCGGGACCATAACTTTTACGGCCCCTCTGCCTTAGCTTTCTTGAATTAACGCTATCAGCCTAATCGTTACGGCCAATCGGCGACCCGTTTTTGCGCTTGTATTTGCATTACAGCGACATGCCGTCCCGGCCTATCAAAACATGATCTGGCAGCCGCTGCGTCGACTCCATCAACCACGCATCCAGCGTATGGCCAATGTGCGTCAACACCGCCTTGCCCGGTCGCAGTTGGTCAATGGTTTCCAGTGCCAGGGTCAGGTCATTGTGATTTCGCGGCGGTTGGGGGTGTGGGGGCATGGAGCAGTCGAGGATCAGCACGTCCAACGGCTGGCGTTGCAGAAACTCGCAGGTCGCGTCGGGCAGGCCGACGGTGTCGGTCAGGTACGCCACGCGTTGCCCGTCGCCTTCGAACAGGTAACCAAAGGTGGGCTTTGAGTGCGTCAGCGGCAGCGCTGTAACCTTCAACGCGCCTAAGGCGCGGGTTTCGAAGGCGGCAAACGGCTGGCTGAAGTCAAGAATGCCGGGGTGTTTGTAGAGGTCGGCCAGGCCTTCCGGGTCCGCCGGGCCGTGAACCGGAATGATCAAGCCGTGACCCCAGCGAAGATGCAGCAAGCCCTGCGCATGGTCGGCGTGGTAGTGGGTCTGCAGAATACCGCTCAGGCTGTGCGGCGGAAAACGCTCGGTGAGGTCAGTCAGGCCGGTGTCGATCAACCAGCGCTGGTCGGCACATTCGATCAGCGCGCTACAGGGCAAGCGTCGCAGGTCATGATTGGCCCGCGCTGCCAGGCACGCCACGCACCGGCAACCGTAAACCGGCACCTGGCGCGCATCACCGGTGCCCAGCAGCGTCAGGCGCATGCGTGACGCTTGTCCAGCAAGCCGATCAGGGTGGCGACGGTCTGTTGCAGATCGCCGGAGTTGTCCAGCGGAAACACCTGCGGACTGGTGGCCAGCAGGTCACCGGTAAAGCGCGTATTGCGCTCCAGCCGTTCCTCGATCTCCGGGAGGGTTTCGCGATTGCGCGCCAGCAGGCGCTGACGCAACACGTCCTGCTTGACCGTCAGCAACACGGCCAGCAGGTTCGGATAGCGCATTTGCGCCTTTTGCAGGTGCGCCCGGGAACCGTTGATCAGCACGTCATGGCCTTCCAGCAGCCATTGATCGATCTCGATGGGAATCCCGTAGTGCAGGCCATTGGCTTGCCAGCTCAACGCGAACGAACCCCGCTCACGCATCTGCTCGAACTGTTCGACAGTCACCGCCTGCGCCGCCTCGCCCACCGCTTCGGCGGAGCGTGTGATTACCCGTCGAACCACCCGGCAACCGCGTCGCGCCAGGGTTTCCCGGGCAGCATCCAGCAGGCTGTCCTTGCCTGAACCGGATGGCCCGATGAGATAGATCAACCTGCCAACCATCAAAACACCCTCTTGCCTTGTCGCCAGACCTTGTCGATAACCGGCAGGTTTCCATGAGTGCGCGCCTTAATCAGATCGGCGCGCAGACCGACACGAATTTCACCGCGATCCGCCAGCCCGGCTGCATTGGCCGGGGTGCGGCTGACCATGTTGACCGCCTGCGGCAAGTCGCACGCATTGTCTTGCTCGGCCAGCATGAATGCCGCCTGCAGAAGACTGGCCGGATAATAATCGCTGGAAAGAATGTCCAGCAGCCCTTCCCTCGCCAGCGACGCTGCCGCCACGTTACCGGAGTGCGAGCCGCCACGCACGATGTTCGGCGCACCCATCAACACACTCATGCCCAGTTGGCGACAGCCTTTGGCCGCTTCCAGAGTGGTCGGAAACTCGGCGATGTTCATGCCATACCCCGCCGATTCCTCGACGTGAGCCATCGTCGCGTCATCGTGGCTGGCAATCGACAGCCCGCGCGCCAGGCACAGCTCGACGATGGCGCGGCGGTAACGGTCAGCATATTCGATGGAATTGGCAACCTGATCGATGATGAAGCCATCCATTTCCTCATGAGTCATGTGGTATTTGCCCATGTAGTATTCACGGTACTTGGACTCCAGCGCGAACTGGCGCTGACCGGGTGCGTGGTCCATCACCGACACCAGTTGCACCAGCGGCTGGCCCACCAGATCGCGAAACACACTCAGGGTGTCGGGATGGCTGACCTCGCAACGCAGGTGCAGCAAGTGCTCGGCGCGGGTCAGCCCTGCGGCACTGGCGTCGGCAATAGCCTTCAGCATCGAGGGCAATTGCTGCATGCGCTTGCCCTTGGGATTGATGTCACCAATCGACAGCGCGTCGAAGACCGTGGTGATACCTGCGGCGACGATTTGCGCATCATGACTGATTACGGCCGACATCGACGGCCAGTCGACGCCGGGACGCGGTGCCAGGTGCTTTTCCAGGTTATCGGTGTGCAATTCCACCAGGCCCGGCAGCAGAAAATCCCCGTGCAGGTCCTGGGCCTGACTCAATTGGCTGAGCCCTGTCTGTACATCGGCAATCAGGCCATCACGGACCACGACCGTGCCGGTGAACACCTGCTCGGCAGTCACCACGCGGGCGTTACTGAAAATCTGTTCGTTCAGCATTGCAGCAACTCCTTGGCGGTGAGGTCCACCGGGGTCATGTCGAGTTGACGGTTGGCGACCGATTCACGAGCGTCTCGGTCATGAAAGATGCCAATCAAAGCCGCGCCGGCCTGTTTGGCCTCACTGATCAGTGCGAGTACAACCTGACGGTTGGCGTCATCCAGCGAAGCGGTTGGCTCGTCGAGTAACAGCACTGGCCAGGGCACCATGAACGCCCGGGCAATGTTGATACGTTGTTGCTCGCCGCCAGAGAACGTACTGGGCGCCAGCGGCCACAAGCGCTGGGGGATGTTCAGACGGGTCAGTAGCGCTTGCGCACGCTCCTGCGCCTGCTCGCGGGACCAGCCTCGCGACAGTGCAGGCTCCATCAACACATCCAGGCTGGAGACACGCGGGATGACCCGCAGAAACTGGCTGACGTAGCCCAGCGTCTTGCGGCGCACCTCCAGCACCTGGCGCGGTGTGGCGCCGACCAGCTCGACCTGTCCGCCCTCGTGCTGCACACGAATACTCCCGGCAGCGGGCAGGTAATTGCCGTACAAGGTGCGCAGCAGCGTGCTTTTGCCCGCGCCGGACTGCCCGCTGAGCACCAGGCATTCGCCACTGCGCACCGAGAAGTTGAGGCCACGCAACACATTCAGGACCACGCCGTTGTGCTGATGCAGGGTGAAGGTTTTCGACAGGTCGCGGACCTCGATCAATGTGCTCATCGGGTTCACCTCTTCTACAGGGAATGGGCGGTTCATGGCTGCAGTACCGAAGACACCAGCAGTTGCGAATACGGATGCTGCGGGTCATCGAGGATCTGATCGGTGAGCCCGCTTTCCACCACTTCCGAACGGCGCATCACCATCAATCGATCCGCCAGCAACCGCGCGACCGCCAGGTCATGGGTGACGATGACCACCGCCAGGTCCAGCTCCCGAACCAGCCCGCGCAACAGGTCGAGCAAGCGCGCCTGCACCGACACGTCCAGCCCGCCGGTAGGTTCGTCCATGAACACCAGCCTCGGGCTGGAGACCAGATTGCGGGCAATTTGCAGGCGCTGCTGCATGCCACCGGAGAACGTGCGCGGCAGGTCATCGACACGTTGCGGATCGATTTCCACCTGGGTCAGCCAGTCCACCGCCGCGCCGCGCAATTGCTGATAATTGCGCACGCCCTGAGCCATCAGGCGCTCGCCGATGTTGGCCCCGGCCGACACGCCCATGCGCAAACCATCGCGCGGGTTCTGCTCGACAAACCCCCACTCGGTGCGCAGTAATGTGCGACGCTGCGCCTCGCTGGCGCTGTACAGGTCGAGCCAGTCGCCCTGTTTGCCGCGATACCCGATGCTGCCGCGATCCGGCGGGCAGCGCCCGCTCAGCAGCGACAGCAAGGTGGACTTGCCTGAGCCGGACTCGCCAACGATACCCAGCACCTCGCCGGGATACAGGTCAAAACTGACGTCCTGACAGCCCTTCTGCACACCGTACAGGCGGGTCAGCCCGCGGACCTTGAGCAGCGGCTGCGCAGGTTCGGCCTGGCGCTCACCCTCGGGACTCAATGAAAGAGCGCTGATCATCGGGCGTTCTCCTGCTGTTTGACGCGCTGGGCGCAGTAATCGGTGTCGGAACAGACAAAGCTCTGGGTGCCCGCGTCATCGAGAATCAGTTCGTCGAGGAAGGAATCGTGGCTACCGCAGATGGCGCAACACTGTTCCCAACGCTGCACTTCAAACGGGTGGTCTTCAAAGTCCAGACTCACCACCTGCGTAAACGGCGGTACGGCGTACAGGCGTTTCTCACGTCCGGCCCCGAACAGCATCAACGCCGGGCTCATGTGCAGCTTGGGGTTGTCGAATTTCGGAATCGGCGACGGGTCCATCACGTACCGCTCATCGACCATCACCGGGTAGGCGTAACTGGTGGCGATGTGGCCAAAGGTGGCGATGTCTTCGTAGAGTTTGACGTGCATGACGCCGTAATCATCCAGCGCATGCATGGTGCGGGTCTCGGTTTCCGAGGGCTCGATGAAACGCAACGGCTCGGGAATCGGCACCTGAAACACCAGAATCTGATCGGCGTGCAGGAGTGTTTCCGGAATCCGGTGGCGGGTCTGGATCACGGTGGCTTCCGGGGTGCGCTCGGTGGTGGCAATGCCCGCCGTGCGAGCGAAAAATCGCCTGATGGACACCGCATTGGTGGTGTCGTCAGCGCCCTGATCAATTACCTTGAGCACGTCATCGTCGCCGAGAATGGTGGCCGTCAATTGCATACCACCGGTGCCCCAACCATAAGGCAGCGGCATTTCGCGCCCGCCAAACGGCACCTGATAACCGGGGATCGCCACCGCCTTAAGCAGCCCACGCCGAATCATGCGTTTGGTCTGCTCGTCCAGATAAGCGAAGTTGTACGCCTCGTCTCGTGCAGGTCGTTGCTGTGTGGTGCTCATTGGTCGTTCTCCCCGTTCGGGCCGGATTTGCGCAACTTGCGGATCAGCTCCAGTTCGGACTGGAAATCCACGTAATGCGGCAGTTTCAGGTGCGAGACAAAGCCTGCGGCTTCAACGTTGTCGCAATGCGCCAGGACAAACTCTTCCTGCTGGGCGGGCGAGCGGATTTCTTCGTTGAACTCCTCGGCGCGCAATGAACGGTCCACCAGCGCCATGCCCATCGCCTTGCGCTCTGCATTGCCGAATGCCAGGCCATAACCCCGGGTAAATTGCGCCGGTTCGCTGGCCGAGCCGACAAACTGATTAACCATCTCGCACTCGGTGATGTCGATCTCGCCGATCAGGATCGGAAAGCCCAGCTCTTCGGGCTCGATCCAGACATCGACCGCGCCGATGCGGATTTCCCCGGCGAACGGGTGATTGCGGCCGTAGCCGCGCTGGGTGGAATACCCCAAGGCCAGCAGAAAACCTTCATCGCCCCGCGCCAGGGCCTGTAAACGCTGGGCACGGCTGGCGGGATATTCAAGCGGTTCGCGGGTAATGTCCGCCACGCGCTCGCCGTCATCGACTTCAGGCTTCATCAACCCTTCTTTGGCCAGCAAACCCAGCACACGCGGGCAAGGCTCTAGCGTGGCTTGCGGGTCGACGTTCGGCTGAGGATGCTCGCCTTCGGCCAGCAAGGTGAAATCCAGCAGGCGATGGGTGTAATCAAAGGTCGGCCCCAGCAATTGACCGCCCGGCAGGTCCTTGAAGGTGGCTGACAAGCGTCGGTTGAGCTGCATGTTCGAGGTGTCGATGGGCAGGCTGGCGCAGAAGCGCGTCAGGGTCGTGCGGTAGGCACGCAGCAGAAAAATCGCTTCAACCAGGTCCCCGGCCGACTGCTTGATCGCCAGCGCGGCCAGTTGCGGGTCGTACAGCGAGCCTTCGCTCATGACCCGCGCAACCGCGAGTGGCAACTGCTGAAGGACCTGCGCGACATCAAGCTCGGCAGTGTCTGTATCGCCACGGCGCCTGTTGGCCAGCAGACGGTGGGCGTTATCGATGGCCTGTTCGCCACCCTTGACGGCTACGTACATCAGACACACTCCTTCACGCGCGTACTGCGTGGCAGGCCGAGCATCTGGTTGCCCGACAGAAAGAACATATCCAGCCCGCACGGGAATTCGTTACGCGAGTCACGCGCGGCCCAGAACCCGTCGTCCAGCGGCAAGGTCACGCGGTTTTGTCGCTCGATGCCAGGGCCTGTGCAGCTCATTGACCGCCCGCCTTCGAGGCTCGGCAACTGGATCAGCAAGGTGCAGGACTGATCCGGGTAGCGGTCATTGCCAATATCGAAACCGTCGAGGTCCTGAGCCGCCGTCGCATCGAGCAGCGCAAAGCGGGCAGCTTGTCGCTCCGCCACCATCGGGCTGCCGCAATGAAAGGCGATATTGGCGCGGATCGCCGGCGTGTCGAATGCGGGCGCAAGCCAGACAGGCGTGTCCAGGTCCAGTAATGCCAGGCACAGCGCATGGGTCGCGCTGTCCAGCCCTTGCAACGCCGGGGGCTGATGCGGGGCTGGCAGGGCCTGAATCACACCGGGACCGGCCAGCGCTTTGAGCGCCACCCGGAAACTGCGTTGGGCGTCCAGTACAGGATCGGTGAAAGCAGGTTGCAGAAGAGCGGCGTTCATCAGTCTTCTCCTCGGACCAGGGTAAAGAATTCCACTTTGGTCGCAGCGGTTTCAGCATCCTTGCGTTCACGGCGCACGGCTTGCGCCTGCGCCAGCGGTTCGATCAGTTCGGTCAGCCACCAGGCCTGCTGTGCGCCCTGCAGATGCGCGTCAGCCAGAGCGGCCAGTTCGGCGTGGCGCTTGTCGCGCCCGGCCAGGTAGCTGTAACCGGTGCGACCGTCAGCCAGACGGACCACACAACGCGTGACGCTCATCTCACCCAGATTGAAAGCCGAACCGGTGCCGCCCATACGGCCGCGTACCAGCGTCATGCCGATCTCGGGCGCGCGGATCATCTGGTATTCGGTGTCACGCAGCGCCGCTTCATGAAGGTTCAACTGCGCGCGGCTCGGTTCATCGACATGGGCGCGAGCCAGTACGCTCATCCAGCGCTGACGCGCCGCTGTTTCGGGAGTTGTCTGCATGGCACACCTCGGTGTCAGGTCGTCTTGATAGGGGTCGCTAAAGGCGTCGTTACTTGGTACTGGAAGCGGTCGGCGCGGCTGACCGAGCGGGACAGCTCCACCGGCTGCCCGGACGCATCGCAGGACACGGTCAACACCGTCAGCGCAGGCATGTGCCGGGGCATCAACAGCCATCCGGCTTCTTCTCGGGACGGCAGTCGCGCGCCAATCAGGCTTTGCACACGACGCAACGGCAGCTCGCGCTCGGCCAGGTACTGACGCACCGAGCCACTGCGGTAATCGGCCAGCAACCCGCTGTACCGGGCGCTGTAGCGGTGAAAGATCAGGCTGACCGCCTGACCGTCCAGCTTGCGCAAGGTCTGTAGCTCGATCAGCGGCGCCTGCTCTTCCAGCCCCAGGTGCAACGCGTCTTCAGCGCTGGCCAGGCATTCGCGGCGCTGCAACAGAATCGCCTCTACCCCCAGCCCTTGCGCCGACCATGACTTGCTGTAGGCGCTGTCGGCCTGCATCGGATAAATCAACGGGCGCTCCAGCACTTGAGTGCCCTTGCCCTGACGGCGCAATACGCTGCCCTCGCGCACCAGTTCATCCACCGCACGGCGGATGGTGTGGCGGTTGACGCTGAAGCGCTCGGCCAGTTGAAACTCGGCGGGCAGAAAGTCGCCAGGCTGATAACGGGCCAGTTCCTCGCGCAACGTGTTGGCAAGTTCGCGGTACATCGGACCAGCTTGTCTAGACAACTGCATGGTTAAAAAAAGTGTTCATCGGAACACCCCTCTTCAGTCAGATGAATTGCTTGCGCAGGCGCTGCGACATGATGTCGATCACGCTCACCACAACAATGATGACCAGCAGCACGGCGCTGGTCTGGACGAACGCAAAGGCACGGATGTTTTCCCAGAGAATCACCCCGATGCCCCCTGCCCCGACCATACCTACCACGGTAGCCGAACGCACGTTCGATTCGAAACGGTAGAGAGCATAGGAGATCCACAGCGGCATGACCTGCGGAATCACACCGTAGATCACTTCCTGCAACGCGCTGGCCCCGGTGGCGCGAACGCCTTCGACCGGGCCGGGTTCTATCGCCTCGACGGCCTCGGCAAACAGTTTGGCCAGTACGCCGGTGGTGCTGATCCACAGCGCCAGCACCCCGGCGAACGGTCCGAGCCCTACGGCCACCACGAACAACATGGCAAAGACCATTTCGTTGATCGAGCGAAACGCGTCCATGCAGCGCCGTATCGGCAAATGCACCCACCACGGGGTAATGTTCTCGGCGCAGAGAATGCCCAGCGGGATCGAGCAGACTATCGCCAGCGCCGTGCCCCAGAGGGCGATCTGGATCGTTATCAGCATTTCCTTGAGGTAACTGCGCCACTCGCGGAAGTCGGGCGGGAAGAAATCCGAGGCGAAGGTCGCCATGTTCGACGAATCGCGCACCAGCGCCATCGGATTCATTTCCGCGCCCTGCCAGGCCCAGGTCAGCGCGACCAGTAACAGCCCCCAGCCCAGATAACGAGACCAGTTGTGCTTGCCCGCGACCTGCGCGTATGCAACTTGAACGGTCATGACGACCTCCTGTTGGCAGCCTGATATCAGCCTGCGGTACTGGCTGCGGTTTTCTGGTTCAACTCGGTGATGCGTTCCTGCAACTTGCTCAGGCTGGCGTCAATGTCCTTGAGGCGACTCGCTTTCTCCTGGGCGTCCAGTGTGGTGCTGGCCGCCACTTCAGTGCGCTGTTTGAACAGTTCGAGTTGGCGAATCGGCAGTAACTGGTCATCGCTGGACGTGAGGAACTTGCCCAGTTGCATGTTCTTGAGAACGGCTTTCTCTTCGTCGGTATTGCCGTAGCTGGCGAAGAACTCACGAATCTTTGCCTTGTTTTCGTCCGACAGTGCTTTGCTCCAGACCATTGGGTCAGCCGGAATGAGCGGCGACTTCCAGATCACCTTGAGTTCCTTGACCTTGTCCGGCTGAGTCACGGCCAGGCGATCCCAGCTTTCGGTGTTGAAAGTCGCGACATCGAGCTGGCCCTTGGCGACGCTCAGAGCATTGACTTCATGGCTGGAATTCAACGTGCGCTTGAACGCGGTCGAGGCATCCACGTGGTTCTTGGCGAACACGTAATAGCCGGGCACCAGATACCCCGAAGTGGAGTTCGGGTCGCCGTTGCCGAAGGTCAGGTTCTTGGCGTTCTTGAGCATGTCTTCGACCGAGTTGATCGGGCTGTCCTTGCGCACGATCAACAGGCTCCAGTAGCCCGGCGCGCCATCGGCGGCCGAGGTCTGAGCGAAGATTTCACCGTTGGATCGATCCACCGCTTCCAGCGCGGCCTTGTTGCCTAACCAGGCCACATCGACCTTGTTGAAGCGCATGCCCTGGATCAGACCGGCATAGTCGGAAGCGAAGGTGGCATTGACCTTGAGGCCGGTTTTTTTAGTCATGTCATCGAGAAACGGCTGCCAGATACTTTTCAGGTTCTGCGACGACTCGGTGGACATGATGCCGAAGTTGATGACTTTCTCGTCTGCGTGGGCCGTGCCCAAGGCGCAGGCAGTCAGCAAGGCGGCAGACGCAAGAACGCGACCGATACGGTTTAACATGCAAGCTCTCCAGATAATGAGTTGATGCAACGGCGATGGACAGTGAAAACCGTCAGACTTTGGCCAGCGCCAGACGCGGCTTTTGGCGGACGCGACGGCTTCGTTCGGTGATCATCAGGCTGGCATCCTCATCTGCGCCGTACAGGTCGTTGAGGAACTGCTTGCTGAGGTCTTGTGCAAGGCCGTCGTAGTGAATGCGCCCGCCCTTCAGGGCCACGGCACGCGGGCAGTAGCGCACGGCATAATCGACCTGATGCAACGTGACCACGACCGTCTTGCCATCGCGGCGATTGATGTCGGCGAGAATTTCCATGACCCGGCGGGCCGATTCGGGGTCGAGCGAGGCAATCGGTTCGTCAGCCAGAATGACTTCAGCGCGCTGGGTCAGCGCCCGGGCGATGGCGACACGTTGTTGCTGGCCGCCTGACAGGGTCGAAGCGCGCTGGCTGGCAAGATCCGCCAGCCCTACCCGATCCAGCGCGGCCAGCGCACGCTGTTTTTCCTCGCGGTTGAACAGCGCCAGGCTGCCACGCCAGCGCGGCATGCGGCCCAGGCAACCAAGCAATACGTTGTCCAGTACGCTGAGGCGGTTGACCAGATTGAACTGCTGGAAGATGTAACCGATGTCGGCGCGCAGACGCCGCACCTGGCTGTTCAGACGACCCGAGGCCTGAACCTCGCGGCCCAACACCTGAACATGGCCTCCATTGCCACGATCACAACAGGCAAGGCCTGCAAGATGGCGCAACAAGGTTGACTTGCCGGAGCCGGATGCCCCAATCAGAGCAACCATTTCACCCGGTTGTATAGACAAGGCGAGGTCCACGAGGGCACTTTTATGCGAGAACGTCTTGTTCAGGCCTTCGACATGAATTGCTGCATTCATGAGGCTTCTCGGTCTTTTCACGGCCCGGAACAGGTCGCGTTCGGTTATCAGCCAGACTGAGCGCGTGGTGTTGCAGCCTCATGAACCGCGAATGACGAGGGAATAACAGTTCATCGCAGATGTTGTTGCAATGCGAACATGGGATTGTTGTCTGCCTGACGGAATGGCGCGACGAGGGGCGTCACTGTCGTGCCGACGCTCTGCGCCCACCCCGACTCCGGAGACGGGCGCAGAGGCGCATGATCAGATCCTGAAGCTGCCCACCAGTTGCTGCAGTCGGCCGGCCTGTTCTTCCAGGGAGTTGCAGGCTTCCAGGGTCTGGCGCAGGTTGTCCACGCCCAACTGGTTGAGGGTGTTGATATGGGTGATGTCGACGTTGATCGACTCCACCACCGACGTCTGCTCTTCCGTGGCAGCGGCCACCGACTGGTTCATGCCGTTGATTTCTTCGATACGGCGCGTCACGCTGCCCAGACGCTCACCGGCCAGGTTGGCGATACCGACGCTGTCCTCGCTCTGACGCTGGCTTTCGGTCATGTTGATGACCGCTTCGCGGGCACCGACCTGCAGCTCTTCGATCATCTTCTGCACTTGCTGCGCCGAATCCTGTGTGCGGTGTGCCAGGTTGCGCACCTCGTCCGCCACAACCGCAAAACCACGGCCTGCTTCACCGGCACGCGCCGCTTCAATGGCTGCGTTGAGCGCCAACAGGTTGGTCTGCTGGGAAATACTGGTGATCACTTCAAGAATTTGCCCGATGTTGGCCGTCTTGCCGTTCAGGCTCTCGATGTTCACACAAGACTCGCTGATCTTGCCGGACAGCTCGTTCATCGCCTTGATGGTTTGCTGCACCACGCTCTGACCATCGCTGGCCAGCCCGCTGGCATCGCTGGACTGCTGCGACGTGCGCGCGGCATTCTGGGCGATTTCCTGTGCTGCGGCACCCAGTTCATTGATGGCGGCAGCCACGCTTTCAGTGCGGTGGGCCTGCTGGTCGGAGTTGCCCATCGACGCGTTGGAGACCTTGACCACCCGCGTGGCGACCTCG
The DNA here is from genome assembly GCF_002157375.1 of Pseudomonas syringae. Lineage (GTDB taxonomy): Bacteria > Pseudomonadota > Gammaproteobacteria > Pseudomonadales > Pseudomonadaceae > Aquipseudomonas > Aquipseudomonas syringae_T. The sequence goes on along the minus strand of NZ_MTSA01000008.1, from coordinate 275,693 downwards.
CCCAGTTGTGCTGCGGTAGAGGCCACTTCACGAATCGAGGCGTGAATACGCTCGACGAAATGGTTGAAGGATTCAGCCAGTGCGCCGAATTCATCCTGAGACGTAATGGCCAGACGCTTGGTCAGATCACCCTCCCCGTCAGCGATGTCCCGCATCGCACGGCCCATCTGGTGCAGCGGCTGCATCAGCACACGAATCAACAACCCCAGCAACAGGATGATCACCACCACAACCACCACCATCGCGGTGATGGCCGAGGTACGGAACTCGGACAGCATCGCGTAGGCCGTGTCCTGCTCCAGCACCAGCGCCACGTACCAGTTGGCAGACGATACGCCCTGTACCGGCGTGAACGAGATGATTTCCGGCTCATTGCCGGAGTCGATTTCGGTGACGCCAGTGGTGATTTTCGGTGTGTTGACCGGGTAGGCTTCGCTGATGTTCTTGAGGACCAGCTTGCTGTCCGGGTGTACCAGAATCTTGCCTTCGGCACTGACCAGAAACGCATACCCGTGGCCGCCAAAGTTCAGCGAGTTGATGATCTTGGTAACGTTATCCAGCGAGATGTCAGCACCGGCAACACCGACGAACTGGTTCTGGAACTTGACCGGCGTCGCCATGGTCATGACCAGCTTGCCGGAGGACGCTGCGATGTAAGGCTCGGTTACGATGGTGCCCGATGCATTCTGGGCCGCCTTGTACCAGCCGCGCGCACGCGGGTCATAGTCGGCAGGACGATTGGCCGACGGCACCGAAAACATCACGCCCTCGGTACTGCCAAAGTAGCTGAGCTGGAAGTTGTCGCTGTAGGTCGGCAGACCGATTGCGCGCTGCAATTGTGGCAACGCTTTGCCGTCCGCAGCGATTTGCTGGGACATCGACTGCAGCAACTGAATGCGGCTTTCCAGCCAGGTCTGAATATTCTGTGTGGTCAATGTGCCCAGCTGTTGCAGCTCGGACTTGACACTGGACTTGAGCGACTGACGTTGTCGGTAGTCATTGATGACAATGAACGCGCTGAACGCAACCACCACGATCAGCGCGGCAGCGAGCAGGATTTTTTTGCTGAAACCCAGACTTTTCATAGCAGTTACTTCCACGGCAAAAAACCAATTAGGACGATCTCTGGATCGTCAATCAAACGTCACCACCGCACCGTCTTTCCAACGGAGCAACTAAAGGCCGTTCAGCAACCACAGTCGACACGCCGGTGGACTGTCCGAAAAACATCAGACAGCGCCGAGCATCGACACTTAACGGAATCGCTTGTGTCGTCATATCGGCAGCGACCGAGGAGTCCTTGATTATTTTTTAATGCCGCCGTGAGATGCCTGTCCCACAATCGATGGCAAAACGTGCAGAGCGTTAAAAACTGGCTATGGTTGAAATCATCCCCGCCTTGCAGAGGATGGCCTAGCCATGTTGAGTATCGAAAAGCTGTTTGACGATTTGCACAGTCTCCCCAGTATTCCAAAAGTGGCTCAGGACCTTATGCTGCAATTCGATAACCCCTCCTCCAACCTGGAAAGCATCGCCCGCAATATCGAGAAGGACCCGGTGATCGCAGCCAAAGTGCTGCGGCTGGCCAACTCGGCGCGGTTTCGGGGTTCGCGGGAATCTTCAAGTATTGAAGACGCGGCGATGCGCCTGGGTTTCAATACCCTGCGCACCCTGGTCATGGCCTCGGCGGTCACTGGCGCGTTCAAGGCCGGACCGAGTTTCGACCTCAAGGGGTTCTGGCTCAAAAGCTTTCAGGTGGCCGGGATCTGCCGGATGCTGGCGAAACAGACGCGCGTGGACCTTGAAATTGCCTTCACCTGCGGGGTCATGCACAACATCGGCGAGCTGCTGATCCAGACCGGCGCCCCCGAGGTGGCGGAGCGCCTGAACAACGCCGCCAAGGCCGGGACGCCGGGACGCGCAGCCGGCGAAACATTGCAGTTGGGGTTCAGCTACCCGGAAGTCGGCGCTGAACTGGCCCGTCGCTGGCGTCTGCCGCTGGTTATCCATCAGGCCATCACCTATCAGGCCACCCCCCTCAAGGCGCCGGCTGACGCAACCTTGCCAAGGATCGTTGCTCAGGCGATTACCATTTCAGACGCACTGGAAGCCCACGACGGTGCTACGCCAGAAGCGCAAAAAGCGTCCGGCGGACCCTTGATGGAAGGCATTGACCTGGACGCGCTGTTTGCGGGGCTACCCGCTGTGCTGGAAGCAGACAAGGCGTTTTCGGAGCTGCTCAATTAGGCGATATGGCGCACTCGTGAAACGCCTGAAGCGTCTCCCGCCAATGGCGCTGTCATGCCCCGGACTCTCCGCATGACAGCGCCGCCGACACATTTATCTGTATATCCATACAGATAAAACTTGCTCCACACGCCCTCAACGTCCATTCTTGCAGCCTCACACCGGTAATCGACGACGGTAGTCATGCGGCTGTTTCTCTGCGAAAAACCTTCCCAGGCCAAAGACATTGCGGCTGCGCTTGGCGCTACCCGGCGTGGCGATGGCTGCTGGGTGGGAGCCAGTGCCACCGTGACCTGGTGCATCGGCCACTTGCTGGAAACCGCACCGCCCGACGCTTATGACGCGCGTTACAAACGCTGGGTGCTGGAAGACCTGCCCATTGTTCCGGAAAAATGGAAAATGCTGGTCAAGCCCAGAACCGCCAGCCAGTTCAAGGCCGTCAAGCGGCTGCTGGGCGAGGCGCAGGAACTGGTCATTGCCACCGATGCTGACCGGGAAGGTGAAATGATCGCCCGTGAACTGGTCGAGCACTGCCGCTACCGCGGGCCGATCCAGCGTCTCTGGCTGTCGGCGCTGGATGACGCCTCGATCCGCAAGGCATTGGCATCACTCAAGCCCGGTGCCGACACTTTCAGCCTGTATCACTCGGCGCTGGGGCGATCCCGCGCCGACTGGCTGATCGGCATGAACATGAGCCGTTTGTTCACACTGCTGGGTCGGCAATCCGGCTATCAGGGCGTGTTACCCGTCGGGCGTGTGCAGACCCCGACCTTGCGCCTGGTGGTGGACCGCGATCGCAGCATTGCTGATTTCGTGCCCGCGCCATTCTGGGCCATCGACGTCAAACTGCTGCACGACGATCAGGCGTTTATCGCCCAATGGCGCGCGCCGTCCGATGCGTGTGACGACCAGGATCGCTGCCTGAACCAGCCGCTGGCGCAACAGGCCGCCGACGCCATGCGCAACGCGTCCAGCGCTCAGCTCGTCAAGCTGCGCACCGAACGGATTCGCGAAGCGGCGCCTTTGCCTTTCGATCTGGGCACCTTGCAGGAAATCTGCTCGAAAAAGCTTGGGCTGGGCGCCCAGGAAACCCTCGACATTGCCCAGGCGCTCTATGAAACCCACAAGGTCATCACTTACCCGCGCAGCGATTGCGGCTTTCTGCCGAACAGCCAGCATGGCGAAGCCGCGAGCATTATTGCCGCGCTGGGCAAGGCTGACCCGGCGTTGGCCAGCCTGCTGCCGCACCTTGACCCGAGCCGTCGCTCACGTGCCTGGAACGATGCGAAGGTCACGGCCCACCACGGGATCATTCCCACGGCCGCGGTTCGCGGGGTCGAACGACTGACCGGCAAGCCCCGAGCGGTGTATACCCTGATCAGGGCACGCTATCTGGCGCAGTTCCTGCCCAACCACGAATATGACCGCACTCAGGCCGACTTCGATTGTGCAGGCCATGCGCTGCGGGCGGTCGGCAAGCAGATTGTCGAGCCTGGCTGGAAGCGTGCCATGCCAGAGGCGCTGGCCCCGGCCAAAGGCCGCGAAGCGCCCGCGCCGCAGCCACTGCCCACACTGTTTCAAGACTGCGAGTGCGCGGTGGCCGAGGTCATCCTCAAGGATCTCTGGACCCAGCCGCCCAAGCCTTTCACGGAGGGCGACCTGATCAAGGCGATGAAGAACGTCGCCAAACTGGTGGAAGATCCGCTGCTCAAGCAAAAACTGAAAGACACCACCGGCATCGGCACCGAAGCCACCCGTGCCGGGATCATTCAGGGTCTGCTGGACCGTGGCTATCTGACCAAACAGGGCAAGGCGCTGTGCGCCACACCGGCAGCGTTCAGCCTGATCGATGCGGTGCCTCGTGCCATCGCCGACCCCGGCACTACGGCAATCTGGGAACAGGCGCTGGACATGGTGCAAAGCGGCGAAATGAGCCTGGAAGAATTCGTTGCCAAGCAGGCGGCCTGGATGAGCAGGCAGGTCAGCCGCTGCGTCGGCATGCGCATGACCATCAGCGGCCCGGCCAACCCGGCGGGCGTCGCGCCGCCCTGGAAGAAAAAACGCAAGACCGCCAAGCGCAGTACGGCAGCTTCCACGGCACCTGCTGGCGCGGCCAAAAAGCCACGGCGTGTTGCCAAACCTGCCGCAAAAGGTTGAGATCACGCCGGGCATGAACGCGCAGCACCTGATCGGGCATTGCGCACTCATCAGATGCCAGGACAACCCGTTACACAGTCATCAGTACAAACCAAGGCGTTACACACAGGTGTTATCTATGTCAGATCGCGAAATCATCGTCCCGTCCACTATGCAGTCGATCATGGACCGCGCAGGCTATGCCCCCGCAGTAAGGGTGGGCGATACGCTCTACTGCGCCGGACAGGTGGGGCGTACACGGGACATGGAAGTCATCCTCAACCCGGAGGCGCAGTTTGTCGCCTGCTGGGAGAATCTGCGCACGGTCCTGGCCGAGGGCGGCTGCACGTTCGATGACATCGTCGACATGACCACCTACCACGTTGCCATGAGCGAACACATGCCGGTGTTTCGTGACGTGAAAAACCGCATCTTTCCGCGCGGGCAATGTGCCTGGACCTGTATAGGCGTCGCAGAACTGGCACACCCCGGCCTGTTGCTGGAGATCAAATGCATCGCGGTCAGACGTGCAGCCTGACTCCGCGATCAGAGGCTCGAGCGCAGCGGGATCTCATGACGCGAGGACTCAGGCTGAACGCTGTCCAGGCCTACCATCTCATCGTGGGCAACAGCCTGAGTCATGAACAGCTTTACGTCGGAGACAGAAGAAAGCACCTTGCGCGCCTCTTCTACCGAGGCAACGTGCAGGGTTTTGCCTGTCGAATCCTGTACCGGGACAGACTTGCCATCCACCAGGGCGTGGAGTACATAGGAGCCGCCTTCCATGGAAATCAGGTCGAGTTCGCGAACCTTGTCGTCTTTCACATGCTTTGTCAGGTCTTGAATGTTCAAAGGTCACACCTCCGTGGCGTTCTGGAAATCAGCGCCGTATAGAAGTTGAGCCTGTCCCCGCGCGAACGTTCCGTTGTTTCGGCTGCGCACAGCGTAATCACCGCCTGCAATCGTTGCGTGACACCTTCAGCGCAATGTTATGGTGAGCCACCACCGGGCGCGTGAACTGCGCAGGTTGTAGACCCGTTCGAATGACCATTCAAGGACAGACAAATGATTGACTTCAACAACAAGGGCTTCTTCAAACTCAAGCAGAATGACGAGTATGCAGACCGGGTCAAGGACCTGTTACTTGACGGCGAAGAGGTGATCGACGCCTATAAATCCATGCGCGACGGCGTGGTATTTACAACCAAACGCATCATTTCGGTCAATGTGCAGGGCCTGACCGGCAGCAAGAAAGACTTCACGTCACTGCCGTACAAAAACATCGTGGCATGGTCAGTTGAAACATCAGGCACCTTTGACCTGGACTCTGAGCTGGAAATCTACTTCTCGGCTATCGGCAAGGTGAAATTCGAATTCACCGGCAAGACGTCGGTGGTCCAGATATCCAGGTACATCTCCCAGCACCTGCTGGGCTAACAGCGATCTCGAGCCTGCGCCCTGCGCGCAGGCTTGTCTGCCGGCGCGACCCGTTACTTGCCCAATAACAGCGCCGCGTCGAAGCCCATCCGCATGTTGCCCCAATGGCGACCCTCGAAAAAGAACGGCACATCGATTTCAGTCATGATCTCGCCGGTATCACGCAGGTAAGTCTGTAACAGGAAGCGTTGTTTGTTACCGGCGGCACGCAGCCCTATCGGGTCGGAGAACATCCGCTTGTTGCGGCACACAGGCAGATCGACTTCACGGTTGCCGGTCGGTTTTTGCGACACCCAACTGTTGTTGACCGGGCAATAACCTTTGCTGTCCACGATAAACGTCACCTTTCCGCCTCGGGTGCCTTTGGTCAGCTTGTCGCATTCTTCCTGGCAGACTTGCGCGAAACGCTCGGTGTAGCTGGTCATGTACTGTTTGGGGTCGGTGCCGGGGATCAGTTTGTAGTTCTGATCGAACAGGTTGACGCCCTGCTTGTGCAGCTCAGCCAGGCGCACCTGCAGAATGTCACGGCACTGGCTGGCCCTGGTGATCGCAGCATCCAGCTCGCCGTGCCCGAGCACGAATCGTCCCAACAGGCTCTGGACCTGCTCGGCCACGCCGGACAGATCACGGGTCGCCGTGGCGGAGTGCTGCATGCGTTGATCAATGGCCTGGCTGTCGGAATAGATCCGCGTGACCCGTTCGTTGATCCCGGTGTTGGTGGTCGCAAACTGCTGAATATGCGTAGCGATGTCAGCCAGCTTGTCATTCGTGGATTCGAAATCGCCGATCATGCTCTCGAAATGACCGGAAGCGCGCTCCACCACCATCTGGGTTTCGCGGGCGCTGTGACTGATTTGAATGGTCTGCTCGTGGGTGGAACTGACTTCCTGAAGCATCGCGTCGATATTACGAGAGATGTCTTCGGTCGCTTTACTGACGTTCTGTGCCAGGGTGCGAACCTCGTCGGCCACCACCGCAAAGCCCCGACCGCTTTCCCCGGCGCGCGCTGCTTCAATGGCGGCATTGAGCGCCAGCAGGTTGGTCTGTGCGGAAATCTGCTGGATCAGGCCGACGATGGATTTGATGCTCGATGAGCGCTCGTTCAACCCCGATACCAGCGTACCGAACTCGTTGAGGCTGCTGGATATCTGACTGATATTGCCGGTCACCTCCAGCAGCTCGGCGTATGAATCCCGCGCCATGCTCAGGTTTTGTGCCGTGGTGCTGGAAATACCCTGGGTCTGCTGTGAGACGTCTTCAATGCTGCCCACCGCCATGTTGCTCTGGTCCATGACCTCTCGGGCGAAACGTGCCTGATCAGTGGCGCTGTCGCTGGAGTCACTGATGTTTTTCAGCGAACGGGCCGATTCGACGGCGATCTGTACGGTAAGCCCCTGGATACTGCTGATCACCTCACGCTGCTTGGCCAGAAAGCGATTACAGGTACTGGCCAATACGCGGATTTCATCATGAGTCAGCAACGGCAGGTCTTTTGACAGATCGCCCTCCCCGCTGGCGACTTCTTCAAGCGCACGCGTCATGGAAATGACTGGCCGGACGATCAAGTGCCGGAAGTACCAGACCATGAAGCTGACCATCACCAGCGTGAACAGCGTACTCAGCAAAATGGCATTGCTCAGGAGGTCAAGCCGGCTCTGGACCTGGCTCAGCACAGTGGCGTCCAGTTGTGCAGTGTGCAACTGCTGCATGATGCCGTCGCGAATGTTCAACGCCACCCAGTACAACAGCGCACTCACCAGGACCAGCAGAAAAAGGCTTGATAGCTTTTTGGTCAGTGTGTTGAAAAACTGCTTTTCAACTGACTCGTATAAAGCCTTTAACATCTGCATATCGCTGCTCCAAGGGTGCAAGGTGATTCACGTGCGAGGGTTAACGTCAGTCGCTGCCAAAGCTTTAATGCATGAAACGTCAGTCAGACAGGCTGCGGCGCTGACTGCGCCGCAGAGTACTGCAGACTTGGGCTATTTAATATCAAAGTCGAAACCGGTCAACCGATTGCGAAAGCTGCCCGGCCATCACGGACAGTTCGTCAGTGGTGCTGGCGGTCTGACCGATGATCCGGCTGTTACCTTCGGACATGCTGGCAATCATCTCCACTTGATGGGCAATTTCATTACTGGCCAGGCTCTGTTCACCAATCGTGCGCGTGATGTCGTTGACCAGTTGCGTGGTGCTCAGTGTGGCATCAAGAATATCGCTGATCGCGCGCTCTACCTCGGCAGTGACGGCCATGCCCTTGTCTACCTGAGCGACGCCGGCCTCCATGCTGGTCACTGCCTCACGGGTGCTTTGCTGAATGCGCGCAACCATTGTGGTGATTTCCTGCGTGGAAGCGCTGGTACGACCCGCCAGACTACGCACTTCGTCGGCCACCACGGCAAAACCACGGCCCTGCTCGCCGGCCCGCGCGGCTTCGATGGCGGCATTGAGCGCCAGCAGGTTGGTCTGATCGGCAATGCCCTTGATCACCTGAATAATGTTGAAAATCCCCTCGGAATCCTTGTCCAGCGTACGAATGACCTGCGCGGACTGTTGCGCGGAGCGGGCGATACTGTCCATGTCACTGACCACCTGATGAATCACCCGGCCGCCGTTCTTGGCCAGGGACTCGGCCTGACTGGCCATTTCCAGTGCGTGCCCGGCATGACGAGTGATTTCCTCGATGCTGGCGGTCATCTCGCTGGTCGCCGCCGACATGGTGCCCGCTGCCGAACTCTGCTGCCGGCTGCTGTCGGCCACGTCATGGCAACCGCTGCTGAGTTGACGGCTCATGCCACTGACGCCGTGCGCATTGGCGCGAACCACTTCGATCATGCCGCGCAGGTCGCGCTGCATGATCGCCAGGCTGCGAATCAACATGCTGGCTTCGTCACGGCTGCGAGGCTCGGCGATGGATTCGCTGAGATTGCCGTGGGCAATGCTGTCGGCTATCCGGCTGGCAGACGCGAGGGGGATCATGATGCTGCGGGTCACCCAGTGCCCCTGAGCGAGCAGCAGCAACAGGCTGATCACAAGCACCACGACCAGCATGATATTGGCGCTGCGAATCGTTTGCCGGACCCCTTCGCCGCTGGCTTTGGAGTGACTTTCGATCAGGTCGCTCAGGGTCGACATCCGGTCCTCCAGTTGAGTGAAGGCGCTGCTGAAAGTACCCAGCTCTCGCTGGGCGCTGTCCGGGCTGTCGAGGGCTAATCCGACAATGCGCTCGCCTGCGACGATATAGGCATCGAGACTGGGCTTGAGACTGTTCAACTCCGCCATGATCGCGGCGGTGACGGGAAGCTGAAGGTTGTCGCCTATCACTTTACGAAAGTGCGCGGCATGCTCGTTGAGGGAGGCCTGCACCTCGCTTCGGGTGCTGTCGCTTTTCCCCAGGCCAACCAGCATCGCTGACAGCACGTCAGCGCGCAGCGCGTCGTGCATCATGTCGGCTTCCAGATGATTGCCCAGCGCAGTCATGCTGACTTCGCTGTCGAACATAGCCGACTCCATGCGTGTATTGCCCAGGTAATTGACCAGACTGATGATCAGAACGGTCAACACGCTGGTGCCGATCAGCAAGAACAGACGTAGTTTTATCGACATCCTGGAGCCCTCTACGGTTAATGAAATAACACGAGCTGCGGATTGCTCTTATCTTGAGCTTATCGACGCACACTGCCTGTTACTTAAGCCTGTTTATGGACTTTTGCTGAATTAGTCATAGAGACCACCGTTGGCCTGACCTGACGCTGGCCTGTAACGCGGCTATGGTGAACTGTAACGAAAACCACGCCCATCGCAGGAGCAAGCACCGTGCCCGACAAAAAGTTCGCTATCGACCTCGCCCACCGCCCCCGCCTTGCCGACCTCAAGCCGCTGACCTCCATGACCGGATTGCTCGAGCCACAGACGCTCGCAGCCCCCCGCACGACCCCGGCAAGCGAATTTAAGAAGCGCAAAGGTTATGCCGATAATTTTCTCGGCGATTTCGTCGTGCCCTGGCCGTCTGCGGACGAAGAGCTGGCGCCTGATGTCTATCCACTGGATAACGCTGGCAATCGCCTCGATTACACACACTTCTCGATCACCATGTCACGCAGCCGGCGCCTGGCGCTGTATGTCGGTGTCAATATCGATGGCGCCAATAGCGTAGAGGTCAAGCGCAGCAAGGATTCATGGTCATTCGACGGCCGCTTGCCTGCCGAGGCGCAAATCGGCGAAAGCCTGTATGCCGACAATCTGCTGGATCGCGGCCATCTGGTCAGACGTCAGGACCCGAACTGGGGCAAGGACGCCGAGGTTGCCAACAGTGACACGTTTCACTTCACCAACTGCTCGCCGCAGATGGGCGCGTTCAATCAGAAGACCTGGCTGGAACTTGAGGACTACATTCTCGACAACACGCGTCGCTGGAAATCCCGGGTAACGGTATTCACCGGCCCCATATTGCGGGACGACGACCGCAGCTACCGGAACATCAGAATTCCATCGGCATTCTGGAAGGTCGTGGCGTTTCTCGGCGATGATGGCAAGCCCTCGGCCAGTGCCTACATGATCGATCAAAGCAGCGAGCTGGGTAAACTGGGCATCGTGTTCGGCCCGCTCAAAACCTGGCAACGCAGCGTTGCGCAGATCGAACAACTCACCGGCATCCGCTTTGGTGAGCTGTCCAGATACGACGGGTTCTCCAACGAAGAACGCCTGACCGGCACGCGCATCGAAGCGCAGATCCGTGGGCCGCAGGACATCAGGGTCTGAAACCTGCGCCTTGTCATGGCGCTCGATGAGCCCATAAGGCGAGGCTCAAATGCTCTTATTCAAACGCCTGGTGATTTTCCGGGCGATGAGCCTGAACAGGCCCCAGGTCACCGGAGGTGCCAGGGTTTCACCACGGGCCATGCTCAGCGCTGCGTCGACCGCACTGTTAGCCTGGCCCATCGCATCCTGCCGCCATCTCGCCTTCGGCCACGCCCACGCCAACCAGCGGCGTGCTGGCATACGCCAGACCGCTGATCAACAGGGGAGCAATCAGCGAAAATGACGCGTGACGGCTTCTGGCGCGTCGGGTACATCCATGTTGATCTTGCGCCACGCGGCCTGGGCGAAGCTGTAAACCGAAAACGCGATCAGCCCCAAGGCCACGATCAGCAGCACCAGGCCGCCCGCGGGCAGATCCTGCAGGCCGTTGAGCGCGTCCTTCATGCCAGGCGGGTGCATCGCCTGATAGCTGGAACCGCTCACGGCCAGCAAGACGGCAATCTCGATAAACGCCACGCCACGTGCGATCAGGCCGAATTGCGAGACCGGTCGGACATACTTCATGACGTCTTCGTCAGCCTCGAAATATTTCTCGAAGGACGCCTTGTAGCCTTTGATGATATGCACGATGCCTAACGCCAGAGGGACCAGCGCAACCACGTAGACCAGCAGGTTGGAGTGATCCCACGACAGAATGGACGCCAGCAGGTCCTTGGCCTGACCGCCATCGGAGCCACCGGAGCTTTTCAACCCGCTGATCAGAAGGCCCAGCGCGAAGAACGCAAGCGCGCCATACGTGAAACCGCCCACCAGCAAACCGCCACGAATCACCAGCCCTTTCAGCTCGCGGCCATGATGGTCGACGTCCCGCGTTGCCTGCAGCACTCGCCAGGCCGCGAACGCCAGAAGACCGACGACCACCAGGCCAACCAGCACATTGCCGAACGGCTGACTCAGCAACGCCTCAAGGCTGCTGTGGCTGTCAGCCGGTTGCGAAGAACCCTGAGCTGCCAGAACAGCAAACAGGCCAATAATCAGATAAACCACACCACGCGCGGCATAACCGCCTCGTGCAAGCAATACCAGTCCACGTTGCGCCGACATAAATAAACGATCCCTGAGAGTAATTACAGGAACAGACCCGGCACGTTCTCAGGGGTTCGACTCAATTGACAGCGGGCAGCCTGCACGCCTTGCCTGACGATGACGGGTCAGGCGAACGTGGCACCTCGCGCGTTCACGAACACTGAGTACAGTGAGTGACTGCTGGCCATGAACAGCCGGTTGCCCTCTCGCCCGCCAAAGCAGACATTGGCGCAGCGCTCGGGCAGGCTGATATGCCCGATGGCTTTACCCTGCGGGTTGAATACCCGCACCCCGTCGAGTTTTTCCAGGTCGGCCTTCGGGTGGCCGTTGCCGCCCCAGCCACACCAGAGGTTGCCGCTCTCGTCGCACTTGATACCGTCGATGGCTGCATATTCCAGCCCTTCGATGTGCTTGCGTCGCTCTCCAAGCGTGCCGTCTTCATTCACCGCTATCGCCCAGACGATCCCGGTCGGTTTAGCGCGCCCTTCGACCACATACAGGGTTTTCTCGTCCGGCGAAAAACACAAGCCGTTCGGGCCTGCCAGATCATCGATGACCCGACCGACCTTGCCGCTCGAAGGATCGATTCGATAAACCCCGAAAGGCTGTTCCTGCTTGACCTTGCGACCTTCGTAATCGCTGTTGGCCTGAAAGGTCGGATCGGTGAACCAGATTGAACCGTCGCGTTTGCAGACGATGTCATTGGGCGAATTGAAAGGCTTGCCGTCGAAACTGTCGGCCAGCACCGTGATGCGTCCGTTGTACTCGGTACGCGTCACCCGACGCCCTTCGCTGGTCGTGCTCGAGCCTTCACAGACCAGCAACCGGCCTTGGCGGTCGCGGCACATGCCATTGGAGAAATTGGAGTGCTCGCGGTACACAGACAGCGCCCCTGTCACCTCATCCCAGCGCATGATGCGGTTGTTGGCGATATCACTGACCAACAGATAACGACCATCCCCGATCCATACCGGCCCTTCGGCCCAACGCATGCCGGTGGCGAGTTTCTCGACGCTGGCATTGAAAATACGGATGTCCAGAAAACTGTCATCCAGCACGCCGACCAGCGGATCGGGATAGCGCTGGGTCAACGGCTCGGCAACAGACAGACGCGGCAACGAGCCAATGGCCGCGACCGTTGCCGAAACAGCCAGCGACTTTTTCAGAAAACCCCGACGGCTTTGGTCTGCGGTGGTGTTTGAGGATGAGAAATCCATGATGTGTCTCCTTGTTGTTATGTTGAACAGACTCACGACTTAACCCTGTCAAGATGTTGAGACCGCAGCAACACCAGATGAGTGCGGCTGATACGCAGCAATGACTGATCAGATTTTCGTCTTGGAGCCTGATTTGACATTCAGGTATCGTACGCAACCAACCACCCCCTCCACGGCCCGAGGCCCCCAGATGCCCTCAAGCAAACGCGAGCAGGCCCGCGCTGAACGCCAGCTTGTTACAGCGCTGACGCAGGCCTGTGAAACCGCGAAGTCAGAAATGCCCGGCTTCCGCTGGCTGACTCATGAAGTCGATTACGCGGCCTTCCCGGCCAGCCTCCAGGTGGTCTGGGTGTTCGATACGCAGGCTGAAAAGCAAGCAGCACTGGCGTGCGGACTGGGCGAGCGGATGATCGAGTTGACGGCCGCGGCGTTCGAGGAGGCGCAAGTGAGTGTGTCGAGCATCTCGGCTCACGTGCATGTCGACTGTGAAGAGCAGTGCCATTTCGAGAACGGTGGCGACTGGCAGCAGCGTATCAAACGCAAGTACGCCAGACGAGGTCGAGATGGCCAAGGACATTGAGAACCCCTGTATTTCCGTGTGCCAGCTCAGTGGTGACCTGTGCGTCAGCTGCGGGCGCACCAAAGACGACATTCGCAAATGGAAACGCATGAAGCGGCCGGAAAAGATGGCCGCTGTGCAACGTGCAGCACAACGCATGAAAAGCCTGCAAAAAAAGAGCGTATGAACCTGCAAATTTCATGTTGGGTGCGGAAACTTCTTTAAAACGCCTTGGGTCAGTATTAGCCGTGACTCGGCTACCTGGAGTCTGACGAATTACGGGAATCCCGCTCTTGGCCAGCCATACAGATCGCCGCAATACCCTTTCACTCGACAGCCTTAATTTCTTCCTCGCCGATGTGCGCGATGGGTTAGGCCCTTACCTGGCGATTTACCTGCTGGCAGTCCATAAATGGGACCCGGCCAGCATCGGCGTGGTCATGACCATTGCAGGGATTGCCGGGTTGCTGACGCAGACACCCGCTGGAGCCCTTATCGACCGCACGCCCTACAAGCGCGGAATAATCGGTGTGGCGGCGCTGCTGGTCACGCTGAGCTGTCTGATCCTGCCTTTCACCTCGTCCTTCACGGTGGTTGCCCTGACTCAGGCGTTGAGCAGCGTGGCGTCTTCGGTGTTCGCACCCGCTATCGCTGCCATTTCCCTGGGCATCACCGGGCCGAAAGCCTTTACTCGACGTACCGGGCGCAACGAGACCTTCAACCATGCGGGCAATGCCTGCGCAGCCTTGCTGGCGGGCGGTTTTGCGTATCTGTTCGGCCCGATCGCGGTGTTTTACCTGATGGCCGCGATGGCGTTGGCGAGCGTCATCGCGATCAGTTTTGTTTCGGCGGATGCAATCGATCATGACGTGGCGCGAGGGTTCGATGCGAGCCACGATGCCAGCGGTCATCAGCCTTCAGGGTTGTCCGCCCTGCTGAGCAACAAGCCGCTTTTATTGTTCGGCATCTGCTGTGCGCTGTTTCATCTGGCCAACGCTGCGATGCTGCCGCTGGTGAGCCAGAAACTGTCACTGATCAACATGCAGATGGCGACGCCATTGACCTCCGCCTGCATCGTCGCGGCGCAGCTGGTCATGGTGCCTGCTGCACTGCTGGTGGGCATGAAAGCGGATGTCTGGGGGCGCAAACCGCTACTGCTGGCCGGGTTTCTGATTCTTCCGATCCGGGGCGTGCTTTACACGCTGTCCGATGACCCGTACTGGCTGGTGGCTGTGCAGATGCTCGACGGCATCGGCGCGGGCCTTTTTGGCGCATTGTTCCCGTTGATGGTCAAAGACCTGACCCAGGGCAGCGGACGCTTCAACGTCAGCCTGGGGGCATTGTCGACACTGTTCGGTCTGGGCGCGGCGCTGAGCAACAGCCTGGCCGGTTTTGTGGTGCATACGGCTGGGTACAGTGCAGCATTTTTGACCCTTGCGGCGGTCGCGGCAGTGGCGTTCTGTCTGTTACTGGCGACAGTGCCAGAGACTCTTTCACGCCAGGACCATGCACCTGAACTCAAGCCCGCCCCTGCCGTGAACACCTGAGGCTGCTCATTCAAACGTGACGGCACGAACCTGCCAGCCCTCGCGCTGGCAAGTTGCGATAACCAGCCCGCTCCCTGCACCGTCCATCCCGCCAATCCAGCACCCCGCTTCGTCCCAAAGACCGCTGCGCCCCGCCGACTGCCAACCGCCCGTAGGCCCGCCATGATTGGCCATCAGCACAGGCAACCTGTGGCGCCGCGCATGCTCAGCGAGCAGCGCTGCATCATGCTCGTAACCCTCCGGCGAAATCAGCACGCTGGCAGCGTATAACCAGGCGCCGCCGTCCGAGAGGCGTTGCGCATGCGCTGGACGGCTGAAGTCAGCGCATACGCACAGGCCGATTCGGTGTTGATCGAGTTGCAGATAGCAGTCCTCACTCCCTGGACTGAATACCGCGTCTTCGCCGGGATGCAGGTATTGCTTGGCGTAGGCAATGATCTCGCCATGCGCCGTGAACGTCAGCGCACTGATCAGAATGCGGCCGTCGGGGCATTTGAGCGGTACGCCGACGGTGGTCATCAATTGCAACTGCATCGCCAGCGCGCGAATCGGCTCCAGGCCTGCGTCGTTTGGATAAAGCGCCAATTCACGTGCGAGATCAGGCTCATAGCCGGTCAGCGACAGCTCAGGAAACAACAGATACTCCGCCCCAACGTCAGCGGCACGCTGCATGAACGCCAGATGCCCGGCAAGATTGTGCTCAAACTCGCCTTTTGCCGAACAGAATTGCGCAGCAGCCAGCGTCGGCGGGGTCATCGAATTGTTCATAGGTCATTGAGCTCGGTGGGGCGTTCATCATAGACGGTCTTCAGCCAGCGCTGACGTCGCACTCTGCGCCATCATCATAAAAAGCGCTTTTGTGTGCAGTGATTATGGGCAAGGCATGCCGCACAGACGTAACGCAGAACGTCATCGAACGCGGAGCATGGGTACACGAATCAGTCAGGTAATCATTGTGCATTGACAGCGCACGCCGATAACGCAACCGATCCGTAAACGCTTTTACACGTAGTTACATTTGAATCCCCACGCCTGTTGTACGACGTCTTATCTTGTCCGCAAACAAGTGACGTCTCATTACAATAAAAATGGAGATCAAACGCATGTCTGGCACCCCTACGCTTGAAGAAAAGGCTGCGCCCGTGGCCGAACCGCGCCTCAAAAAGCTCGCCAAGCTGTTGGGACCCGGCATTATTGCCGTGCTGTCCTGGCTAGGCGCCGGCGACCTCATTACCTCATCTGTGGCCGGTGCCAGTTACGGCTACGCCATGATGTGGGTGCTGGCGATATCACTGCTGCTCAGGTTCCTGATTGTCAATATCATTGCCCGGTTCCAGCTCTGTAACAACCAGGGCATGACCATTCTTCAGGGATACGCGCAACTTCATCCCCTTTTTGCCTGGTTCATGCTTGGCTACGCGTTGCTCATGGGGCATTTGATCAATGCCTACATGATCAAGGGCGCTGGTGAAGCACTGGCGATGCTGCTGCACGTCAATCAGCCGCTGCTCTGCTCGGCCGCCGTGGTGATCGCCGTCTGGCTGCTGGTCGGTCGCAACATCTACACAATGATCGAAGGCGTCATGAAGGTGTTGCTGGCTATCATGACACTGGCGTTCCTGACCCTCGCAATCATGTCCGGTCCCGATGTGAGCGGCATCATCAAAGGCACCATCGGCTTCAGTATCCCGCCCGATGAAGGCGTACATGGCGCGCTGCTGGTGGCTGTGTCAGTGATCGGGGCCGTCGCAGGCTCCATCGCCAACTTCGTTCATCCCTACGTCATGCGCGAAAAAGGCTGGACGGGGCCGCAGCACAAGCGCATGCAACGTAACGATTTGTTATTCGCCGTGATCGTCGGCATCGTCATCAACCTGGCGATCTGGGTGGTGGGTGTCGAAATCCTGCGGCCTAACGGCATTCAGGTAAACACGTTGGCCGATCTGGGCAAAGCACTGGAAATATTCTTCGGCCCGCTGGGTTGGTACATCTTTTTCATCGGTGTATTTGCCACGCTGTTTGCCAGCATTTCAGGCAAAACCACCGCCTTTCCGATGCTGATCACCGATGCTTTCCAGCACATCCGCCCGAAGCGCCGCGAACGCTACGGCAAGGTTTTCCACAATGACCCGATGCACAAGTGGTTCATGCTGTTCATCCTGGTTACCCCGCTGATCTGGTCGCTGCCCGGCATGCCCGACTTCGTGACCCTGACCCTGGGCGTCAACGCGCTGAACATCATCGGCTTGCCGATCATCTCGCTCGGGCTGTTGATCATGTCCAATCAAAAGTCGCTGCTGAGCAAGGAATACCGTAACAACTGGTTCGAAAACATCGCGCTGACCTTCGCAACCGGCCTGGCGTTGTGGGTGGCGTTTCAGCTGGGGACGGAGTTGATGGCTTGATTGGCGCTGATTAAACCGTCCGCGAGTCCATTCCCTCCCATGGGAGTGGACTCGACTTTAATAACCTCCTGTTATTCAACACTCTTGACTACGAAATGCTGAGCAGTATGACACCCCGCCTCCCCCCCAAAAAACCTTCTGCATATTCAAAAACGGTCTTTAAAAAAAGCACACTACTCCACGGTTCACGTGACAACCCTCTAGGCTTTAAATGAGGCAGCAACTCACCGCATCACAACCCAGGAGCAATTGAAATGTCTGAAGATAACAAGGACGTGTCCAGCGAAGAAAAACCACTCCACCCGGCCCCTGACAAGGTCGTATTCCCAGAGGGTGAGAAGGCCTATTCGCAGTTCAAATGCGATAAAAGAAACCAGTGGGGTGAACGGGCAACCCCCAAAAACTTTACATCAATCAGCACACTAAACAATTATTCAGCCTTTGTTGTAAGAACCTACGGTGCTGCGACCTCAGGCAATTGCGCATTACGGCTGGATAATGACAACGGCGCGGACGAAACCTTTAAGCAGACCTTTAACGTCACCTCGCAGTGGACTGCATTTTATAAAAGCGATTTGCCTGAGGTTGCAAAAAACGCAAGGGGTATCTTCGCCGCAGGCCAAAGCACAGAGTTTTATTATGAAGTCGGCTATCTCGTATAACGCTGTAAAAGCGTAACGACGCACTGGCCTTGCGGTTAAAACCATAAGGGCCTGATAAAGCGAAAATTGTTCATCAGGCCTTTGTCTTGACAAATTGTCTCTCATGCCAACGTTCACGCTGGCGTGCGATTGATAATGCTCCGCGTGCTTACCGTCCGGCAGTACGCCGCAAATGGCGACAAAGGTCAGCACGTAAAAGCGCGACTCAACACGCCCTCACAAACACAAACAATTCTCAACGGAGATGTTATATTGTATCTATAACCATCAGGAAGTCTCACATGTCGTCTCGTAGAATTGCGTCTCTGGCTGGCTTGGCCATCGGGGTGTTGGGCAGCAACGGCTTTGCGGAGGAACAGCCACAGACCATCGAGCTGGAAAGCGTCAACGTCACCTCTGATTATCAATATGAAAGCGCCACCAGCCCGGTAAAGGGCTATCGCGCCACCCGTTCGGCCACGGCGACCAAAACCGATACAGCGATCCAGGATATTCCGCAGTCGATCAGCGTGGTGCCGGCTTCAGTTCTCAAGGACCTGGGCAGCAACAGCGTCGAGCGTGCGCTGGAGTTTGCCGGTGGCGTGTCGAAGCAGAATAATTTCGGCGGCCTGACGCTTTACGAGTACAGCATTCGCGGCTTCACCACTTCCGAATTCTACAAGGACGGTTTCAGTGCCAACCGCGGCTACCCGACCACGCCCGACGCCGCGAACATCGAACGTATCGAAGTGCTGAAAGGCCCGGCCGCCAGCCTGTACGGCCGTGGCGATCCGGGCGGTACGGTCAATATCGTCACCAAGAAGCCCCAGCGCGAAGCCTTCACCACCCTGCAGACCAGCGCGGGTAGCTGGGATCGCTATCGCACGGCACTGGACGTCAACACGCCGCTGGATGAACAGGGCAACCTGCTCTCGCGCGTCAATCTGGCCGTCGAGGACAACAATAGCTTTCGCGACCACGTCGAGAGCAAGCGGGTTTTCGTCGCGCCGTCGTTCAGTTGGCAGCTCAACCCCGATACCAGTCTGCTGGTGGAAACCGAGTTCGTCCGGCATACCTCGACGTTCGACCGGGGCGTGGTTGCGCCCAACAATAAATGGAGCGGCGTGTCCCGTTCGACCTTCCTCGGCGAGCCGGACGACGACATCGATAACGACAACAACATGGTCCAGTTCGCCCTGGACCACCAACTCAACGATGTGTGGTCTTTGCGTCTGGCCAGCCATTACAAGCAAGGCGAGATGTCGGGTTTTGCCAGTGAAGCGCGGCCCCTCAATGCCGATGGGCACACCGTCAATCGTCGTTATCGCGAACGCGACAACAACTGGCATGACAGCATTACTCAACTTGAACTGCGAGGCCGTTTCGATGGGCTGGGGGTCGAGCATGAGGTGCTGATCGGTACCGAATACGAGAACTACCGCAAGAACGAGCGAGTCACGACCATCGCCGGTAGCCCTTATGCCATCGACATCTATGACCCGGTGTACGGCCAGCCAAAGCCCAACGGGGCGCGCTCGGGAACCGACTTCTATGAGCACATCGAAAGCCGAGCGTTGAACCTGCAGGACCAGATTGTCTTTACCGACAAACTGCGCGGCATGATCGGCGCGCGCATCGAGCACTTCGATCAACAGGTCGACGACTTCACCACCAACGCCACCTCCGGCCAGCGTCACGATGCATTCACCCAGCGCGCCGGGCTGCTTTACCAGCTTACTCCGCAGGTGGGTCTGTTCGCTAACGCGTCCACTTCGTTCAAACCCAACAACGGCCTGGACGCAGCCGGCAAGACCTTCGACCCGGAAGAAGGCGTTGGCTATGAAGCGGGTATAAAGAGCGAGCTGTTCGATGATCGCCTGAGCACCACCCTCGCCGCGTTCCATATCGAAAAGGAAAACGTTCTGGCGCTGGACCCCGGCACCGACACCAACCGCGCCGTGGGCAAGGCCCGCAGCCAGGGTTTCGACCTGCAATTCACCGGACAGGTGACCGAGGCCGTGCGGATCATCGGGGCATTCGCCTACATCGATGCCGAAGTGACCAAGGGCGACCGCACCCTTCCCTCTGGCAGCCGCATTCTTGGCGTTGCCAAACACAGCGGCAGCCTGCTGAGTGTCTATGAGTTTCAGGAAGGCGCCTTGCGCGGCTCGGACGTGGGCGCTGCGTACACCTACGTCGGCGACCGTTCCGGACAATCCGGCACCGATTTCGAGCTGCCCGCTTACCAAACCGTGGACTTGCTGGCACATTACAAGGCCAGCGAGAACGTCACCGTGGGCCTGAACCTGAACAATATTTTCGATGAAAAATACTACGAGCGTTCTTACAGTAATTACTGGGTCGCACCCGGCGAACCGCGCAACTTTACGGTCAGCCTGACCCTCAGCCTCTGACGCCGACCACGAACGATTCACAACAATAAGGATGCACCATGCTGTCAGCAAAACCCTTTCTGGCCCTGAGTCTGCTCGGCGTATTATTCGCCACTCACGTCAGCGCCCACGGGCTGTGGACCGAACAACGACGTGGCAACATCGAAGTGATCTATGGCCACGGTGCTGAAGACAACGCGTTCAAGGCGCAGAAAGTCAGTGGCGCCTGGGCTTATGACCGTCAGGGCAAGATGATCCCGGTGACCGTGCAACGCCTTGAAGACCACGCACGGCTAGTGCCGCTCAAGCCCCCTGCCGTGATGTCCGTTGCGCTGGACAACGGCATGTGGACGCGCAATGCCGAGAAGAAATGGATCAATGAAGGCCGCAGCAAAGTGCCCAACGGCACCGACTCCATTCACACGTTCAAATACAGCGTGGCGATCTACGAAGAAGGCGCGCGTCTGCCCTCGTTCGAGAAGCTGAACTTCGTCATCGTGCCCCAGGCTGATCCTTTGAAAGTCGGTGTCGGCAAACCGCTACCGGTACGCGTACTGATCGACGGCAAACCCGCCGCCGGCATCAAGCTGATCGGCGATTACCGCAGTGCGCCAGACGTGGTCAGTGCTGAAACGGACGCCCAAGGCCTGGCCAGCGTGATCGTGCGCAACGAGGGGCTGAACATCATCGCGGCTGAGGTCACCCAACCGGTGAAGGACAACGCCGACATTGCCGAGCGCGGCCTGTTTACGTCGCTAACGTTTGTGGGTGAAGCGCACCACGACTGACACATCACGATTCACAAGAGGCGTCTGATTCGGGCGTTTCTTGTGAATCCGCTCGAACCGACTGCAATGGTCGTCTGGCGAGCGTTCTGATCACCTGCCCGCCCCAATATTCCCCGAGATAAATAAAGTTTCCAGAAACCTCTGGACGCTGCATTTTCTTTCGCCTATAAATCAGCCTTCAAGAATATTAAATTCCTGTAGAGAATTTTATTCAACACCGATAGCCCTCTGTATCTGACTTTATGCGCCCCTGTGCCGAGCTGCCGCCACCCTCCAGAGGACACGCCATGCAACACGAAAAGAACCATTTCATCCTGAAGATCAGCTGCCCGGCGACCTCCGGCATTGTCGCGGCAGTGACTTCCTACCTGGCTGGCAACAGCTGCTACATCGGTGAAATGGCCCAGTTCGACGACGAGTTCAGCGGCACCTTCTTCATGCGCGCAGTGTTTCGCTTCAACCATGGGCACGACGGCGATATCCAGCAGTTGAAAGCAGGGTTCGACGCGGTCGCCAAAGATTTTGCCATGCAGTGGGAATTGCACGACACGCGTCGGCCAATGCGTGTGCTGCTGATGGTCAGCAAGTTCGATCATTGCCTGACTGACCTGCTTTACCGTCATCACAAGGGTGAGATGGACATGACGATCACCGCGATTGTTTCCAACCATCTGGACCTGCGCCCGATGGCCGAGCGTGAAGGCATCCGGTTTATTTACCTGCCCGTCACCAAGGACACCAAGGCTGCACAGGAAGCGGCGCTGATGAAGGTGGTCGACGAAACCGGCACCGAGCTGGTGGTGCTGGCGCGTTACATGCAGATTCTCTCCGATGACCTGTGCAAGCGGCTGGCAGGCCGGGCGATCAATATTCATCACTCGTTTTTGCCCGGTTTCAAGGGCGCAAAACCGTATCACCAGGCTTATGAACGCGGCGTGAAGCTGATCGGAGCCACCGCGCATTACGTCACCAGCGACCTGGACGAAGGTCCGATCATCGAGCAGGAAGTACAGCGTGTCGATCACGTTTTTCTGCCCGATGATCTGGTCGCCGCAGGCCGTAACAACGAAACCATCGCGCTATCAAGGGCTGTCAAATACCACCTTGAACACCGAGTGTTTCTGAACACAGACAGAACGGTGATCTTTCGATGAGCGCTCGAATCATCGACGGCAAGGCCGCCGCCGCTCGCGTTCTGGAACAGGTCAGGGTTGACGTGCTGGTCCTCAAAAATGACGGCATTGAGCCGGCGCTGGCGGTCATTCTGGTGGGCGACGATCCCGCCAGCGAGGTGTATGTGCGCAACAAGGTAATGCGCGCCGAGGACGCAGGCATTCACTCACTCGAGCATCGCGTGCCCGCCGACAGCACTGAAGCGCAGGTGCTGACGCTCATCGCCGAACTCAACATGGATCACACCGTGAACGGCATTCTGCTGCAACTGCCGCTGCCGGCCCATATGGACGAAGCCAAGGCATTACAGGCCATTGCGCCAGGCAAGGATGTGGATGGTTTTCACAGTGAAAACGTCGGCGGCCTCAGCCAGGGACGCAACGTGCTGACGCCCTGCACGCCCAGCGGCTGCATGCACCTGCTCAAAGAAACCTGCGGCGACCTGAGCGGCAAGCATGCCGTGGTGATCGGTCGTTCGAATATCGTCGGCAAACCGATGGCCGCCCTGCTGCTGCAAGCGCATTGCTCGGTGACAGTGGTGCATTCGCGCAGCACCGATGCCAAGGCTTTGTGCCAGTTGGCAGACATCGTCGTCGCAGCGGTCGGTCGCCCGCGCATGATCGACGCCAGTTGGCTCAAGCCCGGCGCAGTGGTGATCGATGTCGGCATCAACCGCATCGAAGATCAAGGCCGCAGCCGCCTTGTGGGCGATGTCGATTTCGACGGTGCCCTAAGCGTGGCTTCAGCCATCACGCCGGTGCCCGGTGGCGTCGGTCCGATGACCATTGCCTTTCTGATGAAAAACACCGTGACCGCTGCCAGACAGCAAGCCCACGCACAACGCAGCCCATCGGAGGCCGTATGCCTTTCAATCTACTGAAATACGGGCTCAGCCCGGAGTACCCGGTCGAGGTGGATCTGCCTGCGCCCAAAGAACTCAAACCGTCCTATGACGTGGTGATCATCGGCGGCGGTGGTCATGGTCTGGCCACCGCGTACTACCTGTCGAAGTATCACGGTATCACCCATATCGCCGTGCTGGAAAAAGGCTATCTGGGCGGCGGCAACACAGCGCGCAACACGGCCGTCATCCGTTCCAACTACCTGACCAGCGAGGGCGTGAAGTTCTATGCCGAGTCGGTGAAGATGTTTCAGGGCCTGTCCAACGAATTCGACTTCAACATCATGTATTCCGAACGCGGACAGTTGACCCTGGCGCACACCGACGCCACCGTCCGCTCGTTCCGCCAGCGCGCCGAGGTCAACAAGCATTTCGGCGGCCGCACCGAGATGATCGACCGTCAGCAGATCCACGAACTGGTGCCGAGCCTCAACCTGGACCCCGGCCATCTGCCCGTGCTTGCAGGCCTGTGGCACATCGACGGCGCCACCGCACGGCACGACGCGGTCGCCTGGGGCTACGCCAGGCAAGCGGCCAAACGTGGTGTTGAAATCCATCAACTGACTGAAGTGCAGGAGCTGGTGATCGAAAACGGCAGCATCACGGCGGTGAAAACCAATCGCGGCACTGTCCGGTGCGGCTGCGCCGTGCAGGCGGTCGCGGGCATGAGTTCGCAGATGATGAAAAAGGCAGGGATCCGCTCACCGATTCAGACCTTCCCGCTGCAGGCGATGGTCACCCAACCGTTCAAGCCGTTCCTCGACCCGCTGGTGAGTTCGTCCGCCCTGCACTGCTACGTGCAACAGACCAGCCGTGGCGAAGTGGTTTTCGGTGGCGGTTCCGACCCATACCCGCTGTTCAACACCCGCTCGACGCTGGACCTCAAGGAAAGCCTGCTGGCCCACGCCATCGAAATGTTTCCGTTTCTGGCCAACGCCAAGCTGATGCGTCAGTGGGCCGGGATCACCGACATGACCCCGGATTACAGCCCGATCATGGGCCTGTCGCCGGTCAAGAATTACTACCTGGACGCCGGCTGGGGCACATGGGGCTTCAAGGCCACGCCGATCTGCGGCAAGACCATGGCCGAGCTGGTGGCCAGCGGCGGCAAAGTGCCGGAACTGATCAGGCCGTTCGGTCTGGAACGCTTCTCGACCTTCCAGCAAGTCAACGAAATGGGCGCGACAGCGGCCAGCCACTGACGGAGAGCGACAGATGAAAATCATGACCTGCCCGCTCAACGGGCCGCGCAACATCAGCGAGTTCACCTACGGCGGCGAATTCAAACCGATGCCCGATCCGCAGGCCTGCAGCGACGCCGAATGGGCCGACTACGTGTTCAACAGTGAAGACACGCTGGGCGTGGTCCGCGAGTGGTGGATGCACACCCCGTCCAGCTACTGGTTTTTGGCCGAACGCCACACCGGCAGCGACGAGATCATTCGCACCTTCGACCCGCGAGAACTGTTCACCACCCGTATCGACTTCACACCGGCCCCCTCCAAGGAGATCGCAGGATGACCCCCCTCGCCCGTCTGCCCGCGCCCATGGGGCTGTTGATCGATCGTAATCAGCCGCTCACGTTCAGTTTCGATGGCCGCACCTATCAGGGCCTGCAAGGCGACAGCATTGCCAGCGCGCTGTTGGCCAATGGCCGCTTTCTGCTTTCGCGTTCGTTCAAATACCACCGCCCGCGCGGCCCGCTGACCATGGCCGGGCAGGACGCCAACAGTTTGGTCCAGTTGCCTCAAGAGCCCAACGTGCTGGCCGACACCTTCGCCCTGCGGGAAGGTTTGCAGGCCACCGGGCAGAACTTCAACGGCTCGCTGGATAACGACAAGGACGCGTATCTGGGCAAGTTTTCGAAGTTCATGCCGGTGGGCTTTTATTACCGCGCGTTCTATAAGCCCAAAGGCATGTGGAAAGTCTGGGAACCGATCATCCGCAAAAAGGCGGGCCTCGGCGTGCTGGACCTGAGTTTCCAGCCGGAGTATTACGACAAGGCCTATCTGTTTACCGACCTGGCAATCATCGGCGCGGGGCCTGCCGGTTTACAGGCGGCGCTGACAGCTGCCAACGCCGGGGCCAAGGTGTTGCTGATCGAGCTGCAGCCCATTCTCGGTGGTTCGCTGACCTACGCGCGCTTCGACATCGACGGCCTGCACGCCGAGCAACTGCGGCGCGAACTGGTCGCTGCGGTCGAAGCCCACGCCCATATTCAAGTGCTCAAACAGGCCACCTGCAACGCCTGGTTCACCGACAACTACCTGCCGGTGATTCAGGGCAAGCGCCTGTACAAAGTGCGCGCTACGCAATGCCTGGTGTGCAGCGGTTCGTTCGATCAGCCGGTGATTTTTCGTAACAACGATTTGCCCGGCGTCATGCTGACCAGCGCCGTGCAGCGCCTGATGAAACTGTACGCGGTCAAGCCCGGCAAACGCGCCGTGGTGCTGACGGGCAACGATGACGGCTACCTCGCAGCACTGGACTTGCACGATCAGGGAGTCGAAGTGGTCGCGGTTGTCGATATGCGCGCTAATCCGTCGAATCGGGAGTTGCAGGTTGCGCTGGAGCAACGCGGCATCGTCTGCCACATGAGCACGACCGTGTATGAAGCACTGCACGAGAAAGGCATGCGTCACGTAAGCGGGGCCGAGCTGCGCAAGATCACCGGTCAAGGCCAGGTGGCCAACCACGGTTTGAGTGTCGAGTGCGACCTGCTGTGCATGTCCGGCGGTTACATGCCGGCTTATCAACTGCTCTGCCAGGCGGGCGGCAAGCTGGCCTACGACGACCAACAGGCTGAATTCGCCCTCAGTGGTCTGCCGCAGAACCTCGGCATTGCAGGCTCGGTGAATGGCTATCACGCGCTGGATAACGTGCTGGCCGATGCGGCCAATGCCGCTGCCGGAATGGCGTCGGCGTTGGGCCTGGAATCAGAAGGAAGCCCCGCGACGCTGCGCAGTGAAGCAACGGTCAATTTCGCCTGGCCGATCTTCCCGCACCCCAAGGGCAAGGACTTTGTCGATTTCGATGAAGACCTGCAGGTGCGCGACATCGTCAACGCCACGCGCATCGGCTACCGGGACATTCAACTGGTCAAACGCTACTCCACGGTCGGCATGGGGCCTTCGCAAGGTCGCCACTCAGCGCTGCCGACCGCACGGCTGGTCGCGGCGTCGACCCGGCGCAGCATCAGCGAGACCGGCGTGACCACCGCGCGTCCGCCCTTCGAGGCCGAGAAACTGGCGCATGTGGCAGGCCGCGCGTTCGACCCGTACCGGCAGACGCCCATGCACCAACGTCATGTGCAGGCAGGGGCAAAAATGATGCCGGCCGGGATCTGGCAGCGTCCGGCTTTCTACGGCAAGCCATCGCAACGGGATGCCTGCATGCAGCAGGAGGCACTGCATGTGCGCAACAAGGTTGGCATCATCGACGTCTCGACCCTCGGCGGCCTGGACGTGCGCGGCCCGGACGCCGCCGAATTGCTCAATCGCCTGTACACCTTCGCGTTCCTCAAGCAGCCGGTCGGGCGCTCGCGCTATGCCTTGATGACCAACGAACAAGGCGTGGTGATCGACGATGGCGTCTGTGCGCGTTTTGCCGAACAGCATTTCTACGTGACCGCTACCACCAGCGGCGTGGACCGTCTCTACCAGCAGATGCTCAAGTGGAATGCTCAGTGGCGTCTGAACGTAGACATCACCAACGTCACGGCAGCGATTGCAGCAGTCAACGTGGCAGGCCCGGATTCACGCAAGGTGCTTGAGCGCGCGTGTACCGATCTTGACCTGTCTGCCGACGGTTTTCCCTATCTGGGTGTCCGCCAAGGCACCGTCGCGGGGATCAAGGCGCGGCTGCTGCGGGTCGGTTTCGTGGGCGAGCTGGGCTATGAAATTCACGTGGCCGCGCGTCATGCCCTCAAGCTGTGGGATGCGCTGACCGACGCGGGCAAACCGTTCGACATGCGCCCGTTCGGGGTCGAGACCCAGCGCCTGTTACGCCTGGAGAAAGGCCACGTGATCATCAGTCAGGACACCGACGGGATGACCCATCCAGCGGAGATCGACATGGGCTGGGCGGTCAGCCGTAGCAAGCCGTTCTTTGTCGGCCGTCGCTCGGTGGACATCCTCGAAGCCCTGCCGCAAACGCGCAAACTGGTGGGCTTCACGCTGCCCAAGGTCAGCCCGCTGCCGCTCGAAGGCCACCTGGTGCTCAAAGGCCCGGACATCAGCGGCAACGTGACCTCCTGCGAATACTCGTCGACCCTCGGCATGATCATCGGCATGGCCTACGCAGCGTTCGATCAGAGCACGCCCGGCCAGCAGATCCCGATTCGCGTCGAGGGCGGCGTTGTCGTTCAGGCGACCGTCGTGAAATTGCCCTTCTTCGATCCTGAAAACCAGCGCCAGGAGCTTTGACCCATGATCCGCTTTGATACGCCCCCCTCAGTCAGCCTCTGCACCCTGGAGGACCTGACCGACCTGGCACGCGCAGGCTTTCGCGGTACGCAAACGGCTGAATACCTGACCTCACGCGGTTTCAGCCTGCCCGACGCACCGAACCGGGCAGTCACCCAGCCCGATGGCAGCCACGTCGCACGCCTGTCGCAAACCGAATACCTGTTGCTGGGCAGTCGGCTCGACCAAGGACAGCGCATCGCCGATGAAGAAGCCCGCTGGGAACAGGACCACAGCGCGAATTATCTGCTGCCCCGGGAAGACAGCCATGCCTGGCTGCAACTGAGCGGATCCTGCATCGCACAAGTGATGGCCAAGTTATGTGGCGTAGACCTGCGCCCGCAGGCGTTCGGTCCCGGCTCGGTGGCGCAGACCTCGGCCGCGCGGATCAACGTGATTGTGATCAATCTCGGCGTCGAGGCAGCGCCATGCGTTCAGATCCTCTTTGATCGCGCCTCACTGGCGTACTTCAAGAGTGCAATGCTGGACGCCATGACCGAATTTGGTGGGCGCGCCCTTGAGAACTGACGCCCATCCCCCTTACCCATGAGCGACAATACGTGTCTGTTACCGCCATGAGGGCTAAAGAATGGCACCGACAAGCCGTTGCGCTCTTTGGTAGACCATGAGACGACGCTCCAGGTCATGGCCTGTGGCAAAAGACTGCACCCATGCAGCGACCAACACTTACGGTAGTAATGGACACTCCGGAGCTCAAATGAACATCAAGCAGAAATTGACAGGGGCTTTCGCAGTGATTGCGTGCTTGCCCATATTAGTCGTGGCCGCCATCGTGATCGTGAACCTGCGCGATAAGGCGACCAATGACTTTGTGGACAGCAGTGGAAGGGAGATTCGTCAGGTCGACAACGCGATGCAGTTGTTTTTCGACGGTATCACGCAGAACGTCAATTACATCGCATCGCACCCGCTGATCGCAGGGGCAGGCGATGATTTTCGTAGCTATATGGGGGCAACCGCAACCCCTCAGTCGGACAACGACAAGCAGGCAACCGAGCTGTTTGCGAGCATTGCCAAGGCTCATCCGGCTTACTCCTATGTGTCTTACGGTCTGATCAATGGCAGCTACGTCATGACGCCGGAAGACCCGAAAATGAGTAACTACGACCCGCGGGTGCGGCCGTGGTACAAGACCGCGATGGCCAGCGCCGGCAAAACCGTGCGCAGCGATGCCTACTATTGGGCCAACGACGATGCGGTGCTGGTCAGCACCATCAAGGCGATCCCCAACAAACTGGGCAACCCCGGTGGCGTGGTCAACATTGACGTATCGCTCAAGCAGCTGACCAACATCGTCAAACAGATCAAACTGGGCGAAAGCGGTTACCTGATGCTGATGGAAAAGAACGGCACGGTGCTGGTCGATCCCAAACAGCCAGAACACAATTTCAAGAAACTGAACGAGTTGGGTGACGGCTTCGCCGAGCTGGCCAAAACCGACCGCGGCCTGGTGGAAGTGACACTCAATGGCGAGCGTTACATGGCCAACGTGTACCCGTCCGAGCAATTGGGCTGGAACTTCATCGGTTTGATCAGGCAGGACGAAGTCATGGCCTCGGCCACACGGCTGACCTGGCTGATCGGTATTATCGCTGCGGTGCTGGCACTGGTGTTCGCCATCGTCGGCGCCAGTTTTGCTCGCGTTATCGTGCGTCCGATCCACAGCGTTTCCAGCGGTCTGGAAGGCATCGCCGGCGGCGAAGGCGACCTGACCCAGAACCTCGCCGTGCGCGGCAATGATGAAACCGCGCAACTGGCAGGCTGGTTCAACAAGTTTCTGACCGCGATTCGCAGCCTGATTCAGCACATCGGTCAGGCCGCCGGGAAGATTCTCGAGGCTTCGCACAGCTCCACCCGTGTCTCCAATGACATGGCCGAAGCCGCCGGGCGTCAACGCGAAGCCGTGGACATGGTGTCGACCGCGTTCCATGAAATGGTGGCCACGTCCAACGAGGTCGCGCGCTCCTGCAGCCAGGCGGCCGACTCTGCTGACAGCGGTCAGCAGCAGGCCCGTGATGGTCAGCGGCAGATCGATGATGCCGTGCGCAGTGTCGATCAGTTGAGCGAGGAACTGGCCCGCTCAGCCAGAGAGATGACACAGCTGGAAAAGGACAGCACCGGCATCCAGTCGATCCTGAACACGATTCGCTCGATTGCGGAACAGACCAACCTGCTGGCCTTGAACGCGGCCATCGAAGCGGCCCGTGCAGGCGAACAGGGCCGCGGTTTTGCCGTGGTCGCCGACGAGGTTCGCGCACTGGCCAAACGCACCGCCGACTCGACCGCCGAGATCGACAGCCTGCTGGGCAATCTGGCCAAAGGCACCGCCTCGGTCGCTCAACAGATGCACGCCAGTCTCGACGTATCTCAGCAGTCGGTCACCAAGATCGGGCAGGCTCGCAGCAGCTTCGGGCAGATTCGTGAGTCGGTGGATGTGATCCGCGACATGAACACCCAGATTGCGACTGCGGCTGAAGAGCAGCATCAGGTGGCCGAGGACATCAATCGGCACATCAGCCAGATTCACGGTGATGCACAGCTGATCGCCGACCTCTCGGATGCGGCCCGCGCCGACTCCCGAAGCCTGGAAATGCTGTCCAGCGAACTCGACGGACTGGTCCGCAAGTTCAAGACCTGATCCGCACACCTCTCATGCCCATGCTCTGCGTGGGCATGCCGTTCCGGACGCTCTGTGTCCAGTCTCAAGCAAGCGTGGCGTCACGTTCTCGCAAACCATTCGGCCAGAAAATCCAGCATCGTGCGCAAGGTCGCCGACTGGTGATGCCGTGAAGTGTAGATCGCGTATATGCCCATTGCTTTTGCCGGGTAGTCCGGCAGCAATTCGACCAGTTGGCCGTTGGCAATCAACGGCGCGGCCGAGTGGACCGGCTGCAAGGTGATGCCCGCCCCCGCCACTGCGGCCTCCAGCAATACCACGGAGTCGTTGGCGCTGAGGTTGCCACCCACGGGCACACTGAGTGGCGTTTCTTGATGGCTAAACTCCCAGAGGCTTTTGCCGAAGTAGGAATAGGTCAGGCAGTTATGCCCGTTCAAATCCTGCGGTCTGGACGGCGTGCCGCTCGCGGCGAGGTACGCCGGGGAAGCACAGACCAGCGAATCACAGTGCCCCAACGGACGCGCGATAAGGTTGGGGTCCAGTTGATTGGTGATGCGGATCGCCAGATCAATTCGTTCACTGACAAGGTCGACCGCCTGGTTACCGATCTGCAAGTCCACCGACGTACCGGCATAACGCTGCAGATAGGCCGTGACCGCAGGCGCCAGTACTGCCTGCGCAAGTGACTGGGAACAGGCAATGCGCAACATGCCGCGCGGTTCGTCGACCTGAGTGTCGGCAGCCAGTGACACTGCGTCGGCCAGCTCGAGAAGCTGCCGGCAACGCAGTAACGTCACTTGTCCGGATGCCGTCAGCCCCAGCTTGCGCGTGGTGCGGTGCAGCAATCGTGCCCCCGCCCAGCTTTCCATTTGCGCCAGGTAGCGAGTGACCATCGCCCGGGACATCTCCAGCGTCTCGGCGGCGGCAATCAGACTACCTCTCTCGTTGATCGCGACGAACACCCGCGCCGCTGTGATGCGATCCATGACTCATCCGATTTACGCAACCAATAATTGCCGATACTGAGGCTTTTGTTTCATTTAAAGCAACCTAAGATAGCGACTCCTGTTTATGCCCACTGAAAAGGTCGTGACTCATGCTCCGCAGTTCCCTGCTTGCCCTATCCCTCACTGCGCTGCTTCCGCTGGCAGCACAGGCCGCTGATCCACTGGCAATCGACGTCTATAACCCTGCCGATAAAGCCATTTTCCCGGTATCGTCCGAACTGATCACTGGCAAGCATGAAGCGGTGCTGATCGACGCCCAGTTCCAGCGCAACGATGCGCAGGCGCTGGTCGAAAAGATCAAGGCCAGTGGCAAGAAACTCACCACGGTCTACATCAGCCACAGCGATCCGGATTACTACTTCGGTCTGGACGTCATCCAGGCGGCGTTTCCCGATGCGAAGATCGTTGCCAGCGCACCCACCGTCAAAGCGATCAAAGCGTCGATGCAGGGCAAGCTGGCGTACTGGAGCCCGATCCTCAAGGACAATGCGCCAGCCCGGCTCGTTTTGCCGCAAGTGCTTGAAGGCGATCACCTGACGCTTGAAGGTCAGCCACTGCAAATCAAAGGCCTGAACGGGCCGGCCCCCGAGCGCAGCTTCGTCTGGATTCCGTCACTCAAGGCCGTTGTCGGCGGTGTTGTGGTGTCCAGCGGGATTCACGTCTGGGTCGCCGACACTCAAAGCCAGAAATCCCGTCAGGACTGGCTCGCGACACTCAAGAGCATCGAAGCACTGAAACCGGCCACCGTGATTCCGGGGCATTACCTCGGGCCGGTTCCTGCGGGCACCCAAGCCGTCACGTTTACCGCGGATTACCTGAAGTCCTTTGAGGCGTACGCCGCCAAAACCCAGGACTCAAAAGGCCTGATAGACGCCATGCAGAAAGCCTGGCCTCAACTGGCGGAGCCGAGTTCGCTGGAACTGAGCGCAAAAGTGATCAAGGGTGAAATGAAGTGGCCGAACTGATATGACGCAAGCGGGTATGGTCACAAGGCCCTATCCGTCGTTATGCTGCGTCCATGAACGCGCCTCTGCATGTCCGTAACCCCTGCCCGCCCGGCGCTTGCGACTGCAAGCGCGAACGGCTGGACGCAGAAGATGCCGATTTACGGGTTTTGCTGCTGACCCGCGACGCTGAAAAAAGCCTGATCGAGCGTTTGCAACGGATCGACAGCCTGGAAGACCTTGAGCACATGCAGCGCAAGATATTCGAACAGTTGGGCGTGCGTGTCGACGTCGCACCGGGCTTCAATGAAGTACGCACCATGCGCGGCATCAGCATCGTGGTTCAGGAAAAAGCCGGTTTGTGCCGCAAGACCCGTCAATCGATCCCGGCAGCGATTCGCCGTGCCTTGGAAGCGCGCCCACAGATCGCCTATCAATTGCTCAACGCCAACGACTTGCTGCGCGACGCGTAACTGTCGACCGACTAGAAGGCAATGGTTCACACGCGTTCGCCAACGCAGATGATTGATTGATACATCCCGCAAAAAAAAACGCCCGGCCTGACAAGACCGGGCGCTTTCAGTCACGCGCAATCAGCAGGTGCCTGGCGGAATGCCATCCTTGTTGAAATCCTTCAGGCGCTCCTTTTCTTCCGGCGTCGAGTGCGCCGGTACATCGCTCGCCGGCTCTGGTTGTTTCTCATCATTCTTTTCGGTCATGGTCGAATCCTGCGCAGGTGTATATTTCATTAAGGCCACCTGCGAGGCATTCGGTTCAGACTGATTGCGCGGCAGGCCTGCGCTGATCGACGCTGCACTCCAGTTGCCTGGCCAGCCCTTGCAGATCAAGCAGGGTGGCGCGCCAGCTGCGCTCCTGACTGCCGACACTGACCAGCGACCGCACCCGGTCATTGACCGAGATACCCTTGCCGGTATTGGCTTGCCAGCCTTGGTCCAGCATGGCCGGATCGAACTGATTGAACGCGTCGATCGCATCAACCCTGCTCACCGCAAAGCCGAAGCATGAACGCTCGCCGCGCACGATCAACACCCGGGACGCTTCGTCCTGAGACGGCGCACCTTCACCCAGCAAACTGCTCAGGCAAATCAGCGGCACCTGCTCGCCGCGCAGATTGAACTGGCCCAACAAGTGCGTTTCAGGCTGCTGCAACCCGATCAGTTGCTGCGGCACACTCATGATTTCCACGATCTGGCTCAGCGGCGCAACAAAGCGGGTCGGCGCGTCGAACAGCAGGCAGGCATGGCGCAACATGGCTTTGGTCACGTCGTGCGAGGCCTGCGCCGGTTTGACGTCATGCTGGTAAACCTGGGTGTAGCTTTTGACTTCCGGCCGCTGCAACAACATCGGGTGGTCAAGCAATAACGCCTGCTGGCCTTCCTCAAGGTTCATCACCCCGGCCAGCAACTCCGGGTGCGGTAAGCCATAAGCCGGGGCAGCCAACAGGCTGTCAGGGTCCTGACGCTGAATGGCGACCATGCGGTCGTAACCGAAACCGCACACTCGGCCATCTGGCGCCGTCAACAGCAGCAATTGCGGCTTGGACGCGTGACGCGTGTGGTCCAGGCCCAGCACTTCGGAAAGGTTGAGCGCAGGCACCTTGGTGCCACGTACTGAAGTGACGCCAAAGCAACAGTCACTGGCGAAATCAGACGCCGCGATTTCGGGGCCGTCCACCAGTTCGGTCACGACGCTGGCGTCGATGCAGAAGTTGCGACCGTCACACTCGAACACCAGGTAATGAAGCAGGCGATTCTTGGCTGCCAGCGCCTCATCCTTGAGAATCTGCGCGCTTGGGTCGGCCGCAAACAGCACGCCCGGTAAGCTGCTCAGAAAGCCCAGGTCCAGCTTGTAGACCATCCGCGACGCGTCTGCGCTCAGCAGCAGCGATGGCAACAAGCCGACACTGGTGCCGCCAGGCCCCAGCGGGCTGAACTGCGAGTCGCGAGCCTTGAGAATGTCACAGACCGCATCAATCGCCAGACCAAGGTAACCGCCGCCGTATTTCAGGATCGCAACCAGTGGCGTGGGTGACGAAACGTCGCCGCCCTCTGCCAATTGACCGCGCAGGTCCACCAACGGCACCGGCTTGCCGCGCAAGGTGAAGATCCCGCGCAATGCACCGCGAGTCAGCGGATGAGGTTGCAGATCCGCAGGCCAATGCACCGCCTCCATCAGGGCATCGGCGACCACCGCCAGGTAAACGCCGTTGATCTGCACGACACCGTAGGCATTCAGATCGCTCATGCAGGTTGTCCGACGGACACCTTGTCCAGTGTTTCGGTGTAGCCGGTGAGGTTGGCTTTGTGCAGCTCAGTGATCAACGCTTCAACTTCCTGCGCTGACAGGCGCTGTTTCTCGGTCGCGGTGTTGATCCCGTCGATGGCCTGAGTGGTCTGCATCACGCCTTCCACAATGTGCTCAAACGCCTCACCGGCGCTACGGGAGATCTCGTTGCCTGACTCGATCCGGCTCACCGTTTCAAGAATCAGCTTGTTGATTTCCTTGGTGGCCCGCGAGGACTTCTCGGCAAGCTTGCGCACTTCATCGGCAACGACCGAGAAGCCCAGACCATGCTCACCGGCTCTGGCCGCTTCAATGGCAGCGTTGAACGCCAGCATGTTGGTCTGGCTGGCGATCTCGCTGATCACCTGGATGATGTCCTGAATACCCTCAGCCGACTTGGCAATCATGCCCATTGCATCAGACGCCTTGACCAGTGTCTGCGAGCCGCTGCTGGCCTGCTCGCGCGTCAGCCTGGCCAGTTCGGTGGCCGTGTCGGTGCTCTGTGCCACATAGGAAATGGCACTCATCAATGCTTTTACCGACTCGCCCATCGCACGGGTCTTGGCTTCAATCGCCTGCTCCATCTCGACCTGACAGGTAATATCGGTGGCAAATTTGACGACCTTGAATGGCAGGCCATCGTGGTCGAAAATCGGGCTGTACGTCGCCTGAATCCAGATTTTCTGCCCATATTTACTGACACGCATGAAGCGCCCCGAGTAGAACTCGCCCTGCCCCAACCCGTGCCAGAACTCACGATAAGCAGTCCCGCGCACATACTCTTCTTCACAGAATATCCGGTGGTGCTGGCCCTTGATTTCCTGCAGGCCATAACCCAGCGCTTTGAGAAAGTTGGCGTTGGCCGCAAGAATGTTTCCGGCCATGTCGAATTCGATGACGGCCTGGGCGCGGTCGATGGCGTTGACCTTGCCCTGGTCCTCGACGCTGGTTTCCTTGGCCTCGGTCACGTCCAGGGCGAACTTGACGATCTTGTAGGGTTTGCCCTGAGCATCGAAGATCGGGTTGTAGGTCGCCTGAATCCAGATTTCCTTGCCGTCCTTACGCTTACGCTTGTACTCGTTGGCGTCGTACTCGCCACGGCCAAGTTTTTCCCAAAGCTCCCGGTAATGCAGGCTGCTGACGAATTCTTCGGAACAGAACATGCGGTGGTGTTCACCGACGACTTCGTCCAGCTCGTAGCCGAACACCGACAGGAAGTTACGGTTGGCATGCAGCACTTTGCCGGTCAGGTCGAACTCGATCACCGCCTGAGAACGCTCGATGGCGGTGACCTTGCCAGCTTGCTCGGCCTGACGGGCACGACTCTCGGTGACATCGTTGGCGAACTTCACCACTTTGTAAGGACGGCCGTCCGGATCGAATATCGGGTTGTACGTGGCACTGATCCACAGCTCGCGGCCGTTCTTG
Source organism: Pseudomonas syringae (assembly GCF_002157375.1). Taxonomy (GTDB): domain Bacteria; phylum Pseudomonadota; class Gammaproteobacteria; order Pseudomonadales; family Pseudomonadaceae; genus Aquipseudomonas; species Aquipseudomonas syringae_T. The sequence goes on along the minus strand of NZ_MTSA01000008.1, from coordinate 239,618 downwards.
CCAACGCGCTTGTATTCGCCGGAGTCATATTCGCCACGCTCCAGCTTGGCCCAGAACGCGCGATAGGCAGGACTGTTCAGGTACTCGTCGTCGCAGAACATACGGTGGTGCTGGCCCTGTATTTCATCGAGACGATAACCCAGCACTTTGAGAAAGTTTTCGTTGGCATTCAGCACCCGGCCGTTCAGGTCGAACTCGATGATGCCCTGCGAACGATCAATCGCAGCGACCTTGCCCTCGTACTCGGCGTTGGTCTTGCGTTGCTGTGTGACGTCAGTGGCGAACTTCACGACTTTGAACGGGTTGCCCTGCTCGTCGAAAATCGGATTGTAGGTTGCCTGCAACCAGATCTCGCGACCGTTCTTGCCCAGACGCTTGTACTGCCCTTCGTCGAAGGCACCTTTGCCGAGTTTTTCCCAGAACGTCGAATACTCGACGCTGGACGCATACTCGGGTGTACAGAACATGCGATGGTGACGCCCCTCGACTTCTTCCAGTCGATAGCCCACGCACTCCAGAAAATTACTATTGGCCCGCAGAATATTACCGTCAAGATCGAACTCGATCATCGCCTGCGACCTGTCGATGGCTTTCATCAACGAGTGAAGGTCCAGTTGCAATCCGGCCCTGTCCTTGGGGATGCTTTCTATTAAGGTCGACATGTGAAAATACTCTGCGGGTGAATATCTATGGAGTTCTTGGGGGTGAAACACCGGTCGTTGCCGGCCCTGCGCATGGGTATGCGTGGACTGTGGTGCCTTGCAAACAGGCCGGGTAATCGTCTTTTTCAATGCCCTCCATAGCTCCGGCCACTACAGAACCGAGAACAGGTCCACACGCCGAAACTGCTCAGCGGGCAGGCGATCTGTTCAGAACAGCCTGAGTCAGGCTATCTCCAGAGCCACTACTTGGCTATCACTCAATACGCAACCGTTGATCCGTCAGATCACCGGTTGGAAACGCACCTCAAATACCTAACGCCCACACTGAAAACACTCCTTGATTCAGGAGAAAAACCAGATGACGAGAAACACGGCACCGGTCCACCCCAGCGTGAGCAAAAACGAAAGTCCAGCGAGACGCGGGTCCATGAGGCTCCTGTTCCAGAACGCTTGGGCAAGCAGAGCGCTGCATACGTAGGTCTATATCGGCCGGATCACCGATAAATAAATTAATTTCGTCACCTTGAAACAGCGAGAAGGCGTTCGCATTGCGCCAGATCAATGCCGGTGACGTTGGTTGCTGCATCAGCCCCGGATATGGCGCCTGTCGACGAGGCGAAACGGGCATCCCCTGCCCCGTAAAACCGCTTCACGGGTTCGACCTGTAAACGCGTGGCGAACGAGTGCCGTTTTCCGGGCTATCAGGATTTAAAGCGGGAGGTGGGCTGTGGTTTGGGCGTGCAGCCAAGAGGTCTTGCGCCAAGCGGGCAGCGCAAGTAAGCGGTTACGTGTAAACCTGCGGCTGAATCAAAGGGGCAGACTCCGAAAGGAGCCGCCCCTTTTTCAACTGGCGATCAGCGATAACGCTCAAGCCAGTGAGCGTAAGGCGCAGGCAAGGTCCAGGCAGACTTCTCGACGCCCAGCTCTTTCGCAGCGAAATAAGCCCAATGCGGATCAGCCAGGTGCGCGCGACCTATCGAGACCAGATCGAGCTGACCTGATTTAACTGCGTCTTCCGCCAGTTTCGGCTCGCCAAAGCCCCAGGCGCTGGTCACGGGAATAGCCGCTTCGCGACGCACACGCTCGGCAATCGGGCCCATGAACGCGGGTCCCCACGGAATGTTGGCATCAGGCGTGCTGAAGCCAACGCTGACACTTAACAGATCAAGCCCACCGGCCTTGAAACGACGGGCCAGCTCGATGGACTCAGTGAGTGTTTGCTCATCGCGACCGTCGTATTCGATCACCCCGAAACGTGCCGTCAGCGGCAGGTTTTCCGGCCAGACTTCACGCACCGCAGCCAGTGTTTCAAGCAAGAAACGGCTGCGGTTGTCGAAACTGCCGCCGTATTCATCGGTACGCTGATTGGAATGTTCGGAAAAGAAGCTCTGCCCCAGGTAGCCGTGGGCAAAGTGCAGTTCGATCCATTCAAAACCGGCATCACGGGCGCGACGGGCAGCATCGACGAAGTTCTGACGAACACGAGCGATGTCTTCGAGGGTCATCGCACGCGGTACTTTGGGCAGGTTGGCACCGAAGGCAATCGCAGAGGGGGCGATGGTGTCCCAGCCACGCGAATCGGAGGCGACAATATGATCGTCGCCTTCCCACGGACGGTTGGCGCTGGCCTTACGGCCCGCGTGGGCGATCTGGATACCCGGCACGCAACCTGCGTCCTTGATGGCTTTGACAATCGGCACAAATGCCTGGGCTTGCTCGTCGTTCCAGATACCGGTGCAACCAGGGGTGATCCGCCCTTCCGGTGCAACGGCGGTGGCTTCAACCACCAGCAAACCCGCACCACCACGCGCCATGCTGGCAAGGTGGACGTGGTGCCAGTCATTGACGACCCCGTCGATTGCCGAGTATTGGCACATCGGCGGAATGGCGATTCGGTTGCGCAGCGTGACGTCTTTCAGTTTGAAGGGTTCGAACAATGCAGACATTGGAAAGCTCCCGTGGGCCAGATGACTTTGGATTTTACTTGTTCGATGGTAATCGAACTATGGCAATGAACGGAAGCCTTGATATCATGCCCCCATGCGAACCTTCCTACACCCCGAACCTGAAGACCTGACCCTTGAACGCGTGTTGTACGCCTTGAGTGACCCCGTGCGCATGGGCATTGTGCGTTGCCTGGCAGACGTGGCCGAGGCCACCTGCGGGGAGCTGGACGGCGGGCGCCCGAAGTCCAGCATGTCCCATCACTTCCGCGTGTTGCGCGACGCAGGGCTTGTACACACCCGGAACATCGGCACCACACACATGAACTCTCTGAGGACTCAGGTGCTGGAGAGCCGGTTTCCCGGGCTGCTGGGGAGTATTCTGGCGCAGCGCTGAAGCAGGAAGGCGTCAGTCCTGCTCCTGCCTGCGCTGCCACTTCATTGCATGAATCTCGATGCGCTGTTCATCCGTTTCATTCCAGGTCACCTGAAAACCGGCAGCCCTCAACGCCTCGCACACGGTCTGACCAACACCGACGCTCTGCGCGGGATCATCGTCGAGTGCGCCGAAGGCAATCATCAACTCGCCACCTTCAACCACACGCTCGACATCCTGCCCGTGATAGAAGCAGTAGCCATGATAATGGCCTTCTGGCGCTTCATGATTAGCTTCGGCAACGTCCGAATAACCGTCTGACATCGTGTAACCCGCGTTGAATAGCGCACAGATTCCAGCCTCATGCCGGCGGCCAGAACATTGCGCACGCTTGGGTAGGACTGAACCCTAACAGCGCAGACAGCAAAACGCCCGACATCAGCCTATTGCCTGATGCCGGGCGTTTTCGTTACAGCAGGTCCTGCTACCGATCCGTCTTTCGATGCTTAAAGCTGAAACTTGCTGACTTCCAGTTGCAGACTGCTGGCCAAGGCGTTCAAACCGCCACTGGTCTTGAGCAACTCCTGCACCGACATATTGTTCTGCTCCGCCATTTGCGCGGACCGTTCTACGCTGCGCGCAACGTCCTGACTGGCGACTGTCTGCTCGCGCAAGGCAAAGGATATCTGATCGACAACCTGCAGGACTTTGTTCGAACTGTCGCGGATCTCGACGATTGCGCTACCTGCGGTGCTGGCCATCTCTACACCGCTGTTCACTTCGATGACGCCACTGCGCATGCTTTCGACCGTCTCCCGTACACCCGCCTGGATTTTTTCGATCATGCCGGCGATCTCTTTGGTCGACTTGCCCGTGTTCTGCGCCAGCAGACGGACTTCGTCGGCAACCACTGCGAAACCTCGCCCTTGCTCACCAGCACGTGCCGCTTCAATGGCCGCATTGAGCGCCAACAGGTTGGTCTGGTCGGCGATGCCTTGAATCACGCTGATGATCGACGAAATGTGCTCCGAGTGCTGCCCCAGGTCGGCAACTTGCGCGGACGAATGCTGCACAGTCTTGGCAATGCCGTTCATGCTGGACAAGGTGTTTTCGATAACCAGAGCCCCTTCCTTGGATTGCTCGCCTGAACGGCTGGCAATCTGGTGGGCTTCGTCAGCATTTTCGGACACATGGTGGATGCTGACCGTCAGTTCCTCGATCGTCGCTGCCATCATCGAAGCAGAGTTGGATTGCTCCTGAATGGCCCCGGAAAGCTGCTCGGAGGCACCGGAAATCTGCTGCACGGCGAGTGCAAGTTGATTGGATGCGCGGCTGATCTGTTGAATCATCTCCCGCAGACGATTCTGCATGCGGTCGAAGGCCTTTGGCAGTTCATCATGGCTGCTGGTGTCAATCACCGTATCGAGCTTGCCATTGGCGATGGCCGTTGCGGCATCGATAGCGGCTTGCAGGCGTGCCGTGGTGCTGCGCCCCAGCGCCGTCGCCAATATGGCAGAGAGCAGTGCAGCCGCCAGGCCACCGCAAAACAGAATCATGATAGCGAGGTGCTTGGCGTCCGCCATGTTCTGGGTCCGCAGCGCCAACAGCTTATTCTCTGTACCACTGATTTCGGCCAGCAGCGCACGCATGCTGTCCATCTTGGCCTTGTCGGCACCGGATGTAATACGTGCATCCAACTCGTCATCGGGCATATTGCGTGCGGTCAAATCCCGACGCAAAGCGATGATCGGATTGATATCTTCATTGAGCCAGCGCTTCTGAGTATCCCCCAATGCGGTCAGACGACGCTGTTGCTCGGCATTATCCGCTGTCAGGCGTTTGAGCGATTCGAGCTCTTCGTTAAAACGCTTCTCACCCGCGACCAACGGCTCAAGAAATGCATCTTTCGAAGCAATGACAAAGCCTCGCATGCCCGTCTCGATATTGATCAGTTGCTCCAGAGCCAGCTGTGCGTCGCTCAGCACCTGGTAGGTATGGACGTTACTGCTGGTAGCGTCTTCGACCTGCTCAAAGCCTCTGTACGCACTTGCCACCAGCACGCCGATGAGCACGACGATAGCGACAAAACTTAGGTACAGCTTTTGCGAGATGCTGAGTTTGCTGAACATGATTGGCGATCCTGAACCGTGCCCTTCCGTGGCATGGGGTGAGCTGTGAGTCGCACTAAAGGTTTTTGGAACTATCCCGTGCGAGTGATGTCGTTTCGACACCCATGATGTCGTCCGGTCGCTGATTAACTTTAGGAGTTAACTCTAATCCCACTATCAATCAACGCAAAAATACGCATAACCCGTTGATAAAAATGGATTAATTTTTTTAAATGATGAGCAACATTAAAGGTTTAAAGACCGATAAAGTCAGACTTTAGATGCGTTATTAATACTTCATTCTTTTTGGTTAATACCTTTATACGGAAGGCCTGTACCGTTAAATCGGGGCATACAACAGGGAAGATGGAATGTCGTGAGAAAACCCCAACTAAGCGTTTACGGCGCGGCAGGGAGTGTTGTCTCTCAGATCAGACTCATCCCGCCGAGCGCGTCTGGGGTCAGGTGCCCGCGTCGTACTTCAGGTTTGCAGGCAGGCACCGACCTCGATATACACTTATCCATCGAGGCCGTGCGCAATCCTGGTCTCCGGTCTCAAACGCTCGGCTGCTCCGTCGGCAACTCGGGACGATGGGAAAACAATTGCAGAAAGGCCCCGCCCACTGCGCAGCCCGCCATCACGAAGAAGCACACAGTGTAACCGCTGAGGCTGGTCCAGCCGCCGCCCATGGATATCAGTGTGCCCATCAATACCGGCGCGATACCGCCGCCGATGAACATCGCCGTGGTGATGATGCCGTTGGCTGTCGACGTTGCAGAGGGTTGCGCAGAATCGGACGCGACGGCGTAGTAGATAGGCCAGACAGCATTGGCAACCAGACCGAAAAGCAATTGCACAGCGATAACGATCAGGATGGTGTTGGCAAAGTAAAAGGCACCGACGCTGACGGCCATCCATATCCCGCAGATGATCAACGTGATGCGCCGGCCGATGATGTCCGACAATGAGGGCCAGATCAATTGCCCAAGAATACCGGTCAACGTGAACACCACGCTCATCCCTGCCGATTCGGCCAGCGACAGGTTGAGGATGTTGTACAGGTAGGCAGGCAAGACAATGTTGACGCCCATGTACACCACTTGAGTCAGCAGGGTATTGCCGGCTGTCAGGGCGATATTGCGGTTACTCAGCGTTGCTTTGACCGACTTCCAGACCTGGCCTTTGACGTTGGTTGACGGCGTGCTGTCCGGTGGGGTCATGCCTTTGGCGGCGATGTCCACATACAGTTGAGTGATGCGCTCGGCCGTGGAATAACGCGCCCAGAAGATCATCAACGGCAGCGCAACCACGAAAGCGAAGAAGAACACATAACGCCAGTTTTCCTCACCGAACGTGGTAATCACGAAGCTGGCGACGATGCCGCTGAGCATCGCGCCGATGGGGTAGCCGGTATGGTGTGCGCCCAAGGCAAAACCGCGACGCTCTACTGGCCACCATTCAGCGGTATTGCTGACCCCGACCGGTTCGCCCCAGCCAGCCCCCAGATTCACACCCACCCGTAATGCGATGAAACTGGCAAGGCTGCCACTCAGTGCCTTGAACCCCGAAAGAAAAGACAGAGCGGTGTAGCCCAGCACCAAGGGCACCTGGAAACGCGCCCGCTTCCAGCCGCCACCGTAACGATCGCTCCAGATGGAGCCTGGAATATCGAGAACGGCCAAGGCGAGCATGACGACAGTGGCCACCGTCCCCCACTGATCCGCAGACAACTCAAAATGCTTGGAAATCGTCGGGCCGAGGCGCAATACAATCTCGCGGTCATAGGCATTCAGAATCCAGATCATCCAGCACACCAACAACGACACCCACGAAAACCGATGAATCTTGCCCAGCGATGCATTTTTGTTATTCGGCATGGGAAATCTCCAGGCGTGCCGCGCACGCCCGTACGAGAAAGGGTTCAGTCATCCTTAACGTTCAGGTTCAGTTATTGACGGTTAGCTGGCGAAACGCCGTTCAGCGATGCCTTTCACACCCAGCCCGGTGATGGCGAACAACGCACCGCGTTGCTGACCGTCCTCCGGAAAGCGCGGCAACGGCGGCTTGGCCATTGACGTGACAAACAGCGTATCGAGGTTCGGACCGCCGAAGGTCAGACTCGTCACCTTCTTCACCGGCATCTCGATAATGCGATCCACCTGCCCGTCCGGGGTATAGCGCACCAGTTTTCCGGCGTACACCAATGCTTGCCACAGGCAGCCTTCGGCATCCACGGTGCAACCATCCGCTGCGCCTCCTGCAGAGGTGTCGACATGGGCAAAAGTGCGCCTGTTGGCAACGGCACCGGTGGCGTGGTTGTAGTCGTACGCCCAGATTTCACCGGACCAGGTGTCGGCAAAATAGAACGTTTCTCCGCCCGGGCTCCAGCATGGCCCGTTGGAAACGATGATGCCTTCGTCCAGCGTGTGCAGGCTCAGGTCCGGATCGAGGCGGTACAGCCTCGCGCTGGCCTGGTCTTCCCGAGTGTCCATCGAGCCGACGATAAACCTGCCCTGCCGGTCCACCTTGCCATCATTGAGCCGATTGTTCGGCAGCCCCGGCTCGGGGTCGACGATCAGCTCGAGATCGCCGGTCGGCAGGTCAAGGTTGTACAGGCCGGACTGCAACGCGACGAGCGCCGCATCGCCGTTCTTGCGCAAGGCCATGGAACCGATTTTCTGGCCGACATCCCAGGCTCTTAACTCGCGCCCGTCCTCCGTGCAACGCAGGACACGACCGTCGAAACTATCGATCCAGTACAGGCGCTGTTGCTCGACATCCCAGACCGGGCCTTCGCCCAGCGTGGTTTTCACGTCGACAACGATTTCGATACGCATCTTTCACCTCTGTCTTGTTGTTATTGAGATGACACGTTTTGCGGTAAACAGCAGGTATCAGCCCTTCGACAGCGTACCCGCACACGACCAACAATGACGCCTGACTAAAAGTCGACCTTGTCCTGGCCTTTCAGGTCGAGAAGTTCACGGGCTTCATCCGGCGTTGCCACCCGCCCGCCCAACGCTTCGATAATCGTGCGAATACGCCTGACCTGATCGGCATTGGACGCCGCCAGCTTGCCCGGCCCGTCCCACAGCGAGTCTTCAAGGCCGACACGCACATGACTGCCCATCGACAGCCCCATAGTGCCCAGCGGAATCTGATTGCGGCCAGCCCCCAGAATCGACCATTGATAAGCATCGCCAAACAGACGGTCAGCCGTGCGACGCATGTGCGCCAGATCTTCAGGGTGCCCCCCGATGCCTCCGCGCAAACCAAATACCGACTGGATGAAAATCGGTGCCTTGAGCAAACCGCGCTGCAGAAAGTGCGCTGCGGTGTACAGATGACCGATGTCGTAGCATTCAATTTCAAAGCGCGTGCGGTTCTCGGCACAGGTATTGAGGATATGAGTGATGTCGCGGAAGGTGTTACGGAATATCCGGTCATCACTCTCGGCCAGGTAGGGCCGCTCCCAGTCGTGCTTGAATTCGCTATAGCGATCGAGCATCTCGTACAAACCGAAGTTCATGGACCCCATGTTCAGCGAGGCAAGTTCCGGCTTGAGCTGCGCCACGGGTTGCAAGCGCTCTTCCACGCCCATCGTCGGCGCACCGCCGGTGGTGATGTTGATCACCACGTCGCTCCTCGCCTTGATCTGCGGCAGGAACTGCCGAAACAGGTCGACATCCTGACTGGGACGCCCGTCAACCGGATCACGGGCATGCAAGTGGACAATGGATGCGCCGGCCTCGGCGGCACCGATGGCTGCATCGGCGATTTCCTGGGGCGTGATCGGCAAATGAGGCGACATCGACGGGGTATGGATGGCCCCCGTGACCGCGCAGGTGATGATGACCGGACGTTTTTGGGGCATGAGCATTCTCCATTCTTGTTGTTGGTGAGAAGTCTGATGTGGAACATGACTCGGGCGGTGTCCGGTCATTGATGCTATCGGGCTGAATCCTCAGAGGTACTCGACGTTGCCATCCACACTGATAGCCTGCCCTGTGATATTGCGGGCGGCAGGCGAGCATAGAAACAGCGCCATCGCGGCAACGTCTTCGGCGGTGACCATGCGCTTGAGCGAAATCTTCTTCAGGTACTCCTCGCGCATCTCGGCTTCCGGCACGTTCATCTGTTGCGCACGGGCACGAATCACACCCTCCATTCGCGGACCTTCAACGATGCCCGGCAGCAAGGCATTGACGCGGATGTCGCTTTCGCCCAGCTCGGACGCCAAGGACTTCATCAGGCCGACAATCGCCCATTTGGTCGCGGCATACGGCGTACGCCAGGCATAGCCCAGGCGACCCGCGACCGAGGCAATATGGATGAGATGCCCATTGGGCGATGCCTTGAGCAACGGTACTGCGTGATGAGCAAAGCGGTACTGCCCGGTCAGGTTGATGTCGATGGTGCGCTGCCACTCGTCCTCGGTAATGGCATCGATGCCCGCCGTAGGACCCGCGATCCCGGCGTTATTGATCAGCACATCAAGACCACCGAACTGTTCGCGCTGCACCCTGAATACCGCTTCGATCTGCGCCGGATCTGCGACGTCTGCGTGGGTGGCGACGCTGTTCGGATACCGGTCGAGAAATGCCGTAATGGCCGGCTCACTGACATCACACACATGCACCTTTGCACCTGCTTCCATATAGGCCGCGGCCAGCACTTCACCGATCCCGGCTGCACCGCCGGAAATCAGGACCCGCAGCCCGGTGTAGGGAACTAGCCGATTGAGAACGCTCATGCTTTTTTCACTCCCGAGACACGCGACCTGGAGCGGTCGCTCTTTGCGATCAGGCGCGTCAGAGAATCCGCGGCCTGCATGATGTCGTCAGTGACCGCGGCACGAGCTGCCGCCCCGTCACGCGCCGCCAGCGCCTCGACGATACGGTTGTGCGCCTCCATCGAACGCTGAAGATGCGCCCTGTCCGGCGCGACAAGCGCGAAACACGGGCCTATGTGCAACCAGAAATTCTCCACCGCCGCAACGATCAGTTCAGCCTTGGCCACCGCGTAAATGCGTCGATGAAAAGCAAAGTTGGTCCACAGATAGAGGGCGACATCGACGTTGTCCGCAGCCTTCTGCATCTGCCCACAGAGCAGGCTGATGTCCGCAAGATCGGCGTCGTTGATCAGAATCACCGCTTTCTCGGCCAGCAGGCCTTCCAGCGCAACCCTGGCATCACGAATCTCGCGCAGCCGCTCCGGGGTCATCATGGGCACGCGCAGACGAGCGGTTTCGGTGACTTCGAAGGCGTTCTCGGCACTCAAACGATTCAAGGCTTCGCGCACCGGCATCGGACTGGAACCCAACGCCTCGGCAAGCCCCCGGATCGTCAGCTTCTGACCAGGCTGAAAGCGCCCGCTCATCAACGCTTCGCGGATCTGCCGATAGACCTGATCTTGAAGGGTATCGCGAGAAACCTGACGCATGGCAGGCAGGAGGATCGGACGGTCGGTCATGGGGAGTGACTCATATTGGCGTTCTTATGGGCTAAATATGTGATCACAAATAACATATGTCAAATTGTTTTTGAGCGAGCGAGGTTTGGGTGATCGTTCCCATCGCGGGCCAAGGACTGCACGTCTGTGCAAGGAGCGGCGAGTGCTGCCGGGCATGAACAATGGATACCAGCCTTCGCTTCGTGCAGGCGCTGATCGTTGTGTGCGTGCCTCAGTCAAGGATGGCGTGGGTGCCTGCCGATGCCAGTCAACCGAACGCGCACGAAAGCAAAAAAGGCTTACGAGTCGCCGACGATTTTTTCTATGAAACGAAGGGTGAGAGTTTGCAGGATCATCCAGCGCGTCAGGTAGCGCCAGGTATTGCTGGAACAAGTCACCGCCAACGGCATCACCGAGGGCTACGGCGACTGAAGGGTGATGGCAATTGACGAGGACTCAGCCCCACTCTGCTCTACCGCCATGCCCACCCAGCCAGAGAGAAAGTAGACAAGACAGCGCGAATCTACAGAGGGTGGCAGGCCCGCGCCAAGCTGAACACCTCGCAGTCAACCCCCTCTCAACCAATTCAACGCATGCAGCCTTAACAAGCTTTATCAAACAAAGGCGAGCACTAAGGTGGGGCTATAAAGCGACTGACTTTAATTAAACCGCCCCGAAATACACCTAGCAATCAAGACCATGATTAGTAGCCGACTACCGGTTCTGGAACAGTGCTGCCGCAAAGCTTACTTTACGGCAGCCGTTTTAACTACGGCAGCATTAGTCACACTCGAGTGGGTGGTAACGGCATGGATCATTGACATTCGTGTGGTTTGGAATGCGGATAGCCAGCTGCATCGGCGCTGCTTTCGAATCCTTGGAGGCATTGCCTGCGCCCTGAACAAGCGCATATTTCCCATCGACTGCAGGGGCGGATGGCTTGGAAGCCGCAGCGAATGCCACGCCTTGCAGGCTAATCACCGCGACAGTTGTCATGACAAACCCTTTCAGCACGGATGTTTTTGTAATGCTGTTCATGGCATTTCCTCTGGGTTATTAATAGCTCGACAGCCTAAGAGGCTCCGATTCATATGTCACATGGCAGGCAAACTGCAATACACATACTGTACCTACTTTGTGACAGCAGCTGCATTGCGCTGAAGGTGAATAAAACTTCATCTGATTCGATTACAAAGTTAGCTTACCTCCCCAATGCTCTCGACACCGTATCGCCCTCATCGAACCTATACCAAATAACTTGTCAGCCACGTGTGCGAAGGACAATGGCGATGTTCAGGTGAACACCAGCTGCCGCGGGCAGGAGGTTTGTAAGCTGCAATGGGATTGGGAGATTGCGGTGCCGGAGCTGGGAACGAGCGTGTTCCTGATCCCGGCGGGTTTTGGCGGCCGAAGCGCGAAGGCCGGTGTGAAAAACCGGATGAGCGCTTGGTGGTGCTGAACGACGTTGCAAAATCGATTATTGAAAGGCAGCGCGGAAAGCACAAGCTGTTCGTGTTTCCGTACGGTGAAGGGAAACGACGGTTCATCGCATGAATGATTCAGCCTGGAAGAAGGCGCGAATCAGGGCGGCTAAGAAGTGGCAGGAGAAGTACTTGAGGCCTGCGCATGACGGATTTTTGAAAATCCGCATCCACGACCGCAAGCATTCGTTCGGAAGAAGGCTGCGCGCCGCTGGAGTGACCAAGGAAGACCGCAAAGCTTTGCTCGGTCACAAGAATGGCAGCATCACCAGCCACTGCTCGGGCGCTGAGCTCGGGCATTTGATTGAAGCTGCGAACATGGTTTCAGCAACCGATTCACGCGGACCGGTTCTGACTATTCTGAAGAGGAGGCAGGCATAAAAACAACGAGTCACGCAAAAGTCACGCGCATGAAAAAGGCCAATGCTGCGAACATCGGCCTAAATCATTGAATTATATGGTCGGGACGGAGTGATTCGAACACTCGACCCCTAGCACCCCATGCTAGTGCGCTACCGGACTGCGCTACGCCCCGACTAGGCGTGTATCTGTTTTTGCAACCTGCGAAAACGTTGAAGAATATACCCTAAGCGTTTGAATTATGGAAGTATCTTGCTCGATTACGCTTTGAGCATGACCAGCACGTCTTCCAGTTCGGCAATCATCTCCCGAATCATCTGCTTGTACTGCTGGGTATCGTCCTTCGGTTCGCCGGTGGTGAGACGAAGCCGGGCTCCACCGATGGTGAAGCCTTGGTCGTAGAGCAAGCCGCGGATCTGGCGGATCATCAGCACGTCCTGGCGCTGATAATACCGACGGTTTCCGCGTCTTTTGACGGGGTTGAGCTGAGGAAATTCCTGCTCCCAATAACGCAAAACGTGCGGTTTTACCGCGCAGAGCTCGCTGACCTCACCGATGGTGAAGTAGCGTTTGCCGGGGATCGGCGGTAGCTCGTCGTTATGACTTGGTTCCAGCATATGCCTCAACTCGGGCTTTCAACTTCTGCCCTGGACGAAAGGTGACCACACGGCGCGCCGTAATCGGAATTTCTTCACCGGTCTTGGGATTTCTCCCAGGCCGCTGGCGCTTGTCTCGAAGGTCGAAGTTGCCAAAACCTGACAACTTCACCTGCTCGTTATCTTCCAGAGCGTGCCTGATTTCTTCAAAAAACAGTTCAACCAATTCCTTGGCTTCCCGTTTATTCAGGCCCAGCTCTTCGTACAGACGTTCGGCCATCTCAGCTTTCGTCAGAGCCCCCATACGCTACTTCCTTAACGTGGCGTTTAACCTCTCCTCTAGCGAGGTGAGGATAGCAAGTGTCGTTGCGTTTACCTCATCGTCATTAAGAGTGCGCGATGGATGCTGCCAGGTCAAGCCGACTGCAAGGCTTTTTCTATGTGGATCAATGCCTTTACCCTGGTAAACATCAAATAACCTGAGGTCTGTGAGCCACTCGCCTGCTTTTTCACGAATCACGTCCAGAACAGCACTGGCTGAAACGTCGCGGTCGGCCAGCAACGCCAGGTCGCGACGCACTTCGGGGAAGCGCGACAACTCGTGGAATTTCGGCAAGCGACCGGTGGCCACTTCGCCCAGCACCAGCTCAAAAACGAACACCGGACGGTCCAGACCCAGGGTTTTCGACAATTCAGGATGGATGGCACCCAGAAAGCCGACTTCACGACCGTCGCGCTCGATGCGAGCAGTCTGGCCTGGGTGCAGGGCTGGATGCTGGCCCGGCGTGAATATGAATTCACCCAATGCACCGGCGAACCCCAGAACCGCTTCGACATCGGCTTTGACGTCGAAGAAGTCGACCGTGTCGCGGCCTTGTGCCCAGCCTTCCGGCAGGCGGCTACCGCATACAACACCGGCCAGCATCGGCTCTTGCTTCAAGCCGTCGAGCTGACCGACGAAACGCAGGCCGCTTTCGAACAGGCGAACACGGTCTTGCTGGCGATTGAGGTTGTGCTGCAACGCCTTGACCAGACCCGGCCACAACGAGGCGCGCATGGCGGCCATGTCGTTGGAGATCGGATTGGCCAGCAACAGCGGCTTGGCGCCCGGCGTGAACAGTTCGAACCACTTGGGATCGATGAAGCTGTAAGTGATTGCTTCCTGATACCCACGCGCAACCAGCAGGCGGCGCAGCTCGGGCAGGTCGCCTTTGGCTTCTGCCTTGGCTTGAGGTGCCAGGCGGGCTTGCGGGTAACGGACCGGCAAACGGTTGTAGCCGTAAAGGCGCGCCAGCTCCTCGATCAGGTCGACTTCAAGGCTGATGTCGAAACGATGACTGGGCACGTCGACACACCATTGGCCATCAGCTTCGGCGGAAACGGTCAGACCGAGCCCGGTCAGCAGACGTTCGATCTCAGCATTTTCAATGACCAGACCAAGCATTTGCTCGACACGGCTCGCGCGCAAGGTGATGGGTGCAATTGAAGGCAGGTGCTGTTCACTGACCACCTCGATCACAGGGCCCGCTTCGCCACCAGTGATCTCCAGCAGCAGGCCGGTGGCACGCTCCATTGCTTCACGGGCCAGTTGCCAGTCCACACCGCGCTCGTAACGGTGCGAGGCATCAGTGTGCAGACCGTAGGAACGTGCCTTGCCAGCCACCGAGATGGTGTCGAAAAATGCGCTTTCGAGAAAGAGGTCGCGAGTGCCAGCCGTGACGCCGCTGTGCTCGCCGCCCATCACGCCGGCAATGGCCAGTGCGCGCTGGTGGTCGGCGATGACCAGTGTGTCGGCACGCAGGCTGACTTCCTGGCCATCGAGCAGAACGAGCTTCTCGCCCTCCTCGGCCATACGTACGCGGATCCCGCCGTTGATTTCGGCCAGGTCGAACGCATGCAGGGGCTGGCCCAGCTCCAGCATCACGTAGTTGGTGATGTCGACAGCCGCGTCGATGCTGCGCACGTCGGAACGGCGCAGGCGCTCGACCATCCACAGCGGGGTCGGACGCGACAGGTCGACATTGCGAATCACACGACCCAGGTAGCGCGGGCAGGCAGCCGGAGCCAACACCTCCACCGGACGCACTTCATCGTGTACAGCGCTGACGGCAGCAACTTGCGGGCGGGTGACGTCAGCGGCGTACAGCGCGCCGACTTCACGTGCAATACCAGCCACTGACAGGCAATCACCACGGTTCGGGGTCAGGTCGACCTCGATGCTGGCGTCGTCCAGGCCCAGGTAGACACGAATATCCTGACCCACCGGCGCATCAGCTGCCAGTTCCATCAGGCCATCGTTGCCTTCACCGGCCTGCAACTCGGCAGCGGAACACAGCATGCCGTTGGACTCGACGCCGCGCAGCTTGGCTTTCTTGATTTTGAAGTCGCCCGGCAGTTCGGCACCGATCATGGCGAACGGAATTTTCAGGCCCGGGCGCACATTTGGCGCGCCGCAGACGACCTGAAAGGTTTCGCTGCCATTGCTGACCTGGCAAACGCGCAATTTATCGGCATCAGGGTGCTGCTCGGTGCTCAGCACCTCACCCACCACTACACCGGTGAAAACGCCGGCGGCCAGCGTCACGCTGTCAACCTCAAGACCGGCCATCGACAGACGAGCAACCAGCTCGTCGCGGGAGACCTGCGGGCTTACCCAGCCGCGCAGCCATTGTTCACTGAATTTCATCCTGCTCTCCTGAAAGGTTCGTTACGACTTAGCGAAATTGCGCGAGGAACCGCAAATCGTTGTCGAAGAACAGGCGCAAATCATTGACGCCGTAACGCAGCATGGCCAGACGCTCTACGCCCATGCCGAACGCGAAGCCCTGAAACTCTTCAGGGTCGATGCCGGACATGCGCAATACGTTCGGATGAACCATGCCGCAGCCCATGACTTCAAGCCAGCCGGTCTGCTTGCAGACGCGGCAGCCCTTGCCACTGCACATCACGCATTCCATATCCACTTCCGCCGAAGGCTCGGTGAAAGGGAAATACGAAGGACGGAAACGCACGGCCAGCTCTTTTTCGAAGAACACCCGCAGGAACTCTTCGATGGTGCCTTTCAGGTCGGCGAAATTGATGTCGCGATCAACCAGCAGACCTTCGATCTGGTGGAACATCGGCGAGTGGGTAATATCGGAGTCGCTGCGGTACACACGGCCTGGGCAGACAATGCGGATCGGCGGCTGTTGCGATTCCATGGTGCGGACCTGTACCGGAGAGGTATGGGTGCGCAACAGCATGTTCGCATTGAAATAGAAGGTGTCATGCATCGACCGGGCCGGGTGGTGGCCTGGGATGTTGAGCGCCTCGAAGTTGTGATAATCGTCTTCGACTTCAGGGCCTTCGGCGATGCCGTAGCCGATGTGCGTGAAGAACTGCTCGATACGCTCCAGAGTTCGGGTAATCGGGTGCAGACCACCAGAGGTCTGACCGCGGCCCGGCAGGGTCACGTCGATGCATTCGGCGGCGAGTCTGGCAGTGAGTTCTGCCTGCTCGAACGATGCCTTGCGTGCATTGAGGACCTCTGTGACACGCTCCTTGGCAACGTTGATCAGCGCGCCGACTTGCGGACGCTCTTCAGCCGGCAGGTTTCCCAGGGTCTTCATCACCTGAGTCAACTCGCCTTTCTTGCCGAGGTAGTGAACCCGGATTTGCTCCAGGGCATTGATATCTTCGGCGCTTTGCACAGCCTCAAGAGCTTGAGAGACCAGCGCGTCCAGGTTTTCCATGTACAGACTCCAGATACAAAATAGGGGAAGAGCTTTAGGCTCTTCCCCTATTTATGACGTTCAACACCGCCCCCGGAAACCGGGGCCGGTGATTGTCGGGGGACTTAGGCCAAGGTGGCTTTAGCTTTCTCGACAATCGCAGCAAACGCCGCTTTTTCGTTCACTGCCAGATCAGCCAGAACCTTACGGTCGATCTCGATGGACGCTTTTTTCAGGCCGGCAATGAAACGGCTGTAGGACAGACCGTTAACACGAGCACCAGCGTTGATACGAGCGATCCACAGAGCGCGGAACTGACGTTTTTTCTGACGACGGTCACGGTAGGCGTATTGGCCTGCCTTGATTACCGCTTGCTTGGCAACACGGAATACGCGTGAACGCGCGCCGTAGTAGCCTTTAGCAAGTTTCAGAATTTTTTTGTGACGCTTACGGGCAATGACGCCACGCTTTACACGAGCCATGAGTTACTTCCTCTCTATCTTGATCAAAATTAACGAAGGCGCAGCATGCGCTCGACTTTTGCCACGTCGGACGGATGCAGCAAGCTGCTACCGCGCAATTGACGCTTACGCTTTGTCGACATTTTGGTCAGGATGTGGCTCTTGAAAGCGTGCTTGTGCTTGATGCCGTTGGCGGTTTTCAAAAACCGCTTAGCTGCACCACTTTTCGTTTTCATCTTTGGCATGTTCGGATACTCCGCATTCAGTTGATAAATATAACCGCAAGGCCTGCCGTGCCCTGGTGGTTATTTCTTCTTTTTCGGGGCGATGACCATGATCAGCTGGCGTCCTTCCATCTTAGGATGCTGTTCGACGGAACCGTATTCAAGCAGGTCACCTTCAACCCGCTTCAACAATTCCATACCCAGCTCCTGGTGGGCCATCTCACGACCGCGGAATCTCAACGACACCTTGGCCCTGTCCCCGTCACTCAGGAAACGTACCAGGTTGCGTAGTTTTACCTGGTAATCCCCTTCCTCCGTCCCTGGACGAAACTTGATTTCTTTAACCTGGATCTGTTTCTGGTTTTTCTTCGCTGCAGCAACCTGCTTCTTCTTCTCGAAGATCGATTTGCCGTAATCCATCACACGGCAGACCGGAGGGAGTGCGTCGGCAGAAATCTCTACCAGATCCAGCTTCGCCTCTTCGGCTATACGAAGCGCTTCATCAATCGAGACGATGCCAATCTGCTCGCCGTCAGCGCCAATTAAACGAACCTCGCGGGCCGAGATATTTTCATTGATCGGGGCCTTGGGTGCAGCTCGTTTATCTTGTCTCATTTCACGCTTAATAATAATTACTCCGTATCTTGGCGACCACGCCGGGAAACCGCTTGTGCGAGGAATTCAGCGAATTGGGCGACCGGCATCGAGCCAAGGTCAGCGCCTTCACGTGTACGCACAGCGACAGTTTGCATTTCAACTTCCCGATCTCCAATCACGAGGAGATAAGGAACCTTGAGCAAAGTATGCTCACGGATTTTAAAGCCGATCTTTTCATTTCTCAAGTCGGACTTGGCACGAAACCCGCTTTCAGCCAGAGTTTTTTCCACTTCAAGGGCAAAATCGGCCTGTTTGTCAGTGATATTCATGATCACTGCCTGGGTGGGCGCCAGCCAGGCTGGAAACGCGCCTTCGTAATGCTCGATCAGAATACCGATGAAACGCTCGAAGGAACCGAGGATCGCACGGTGCAACATGACCGGATTCTTGCGGCTGTTGTCTTCGGAAACGTACTCGGCACTCAGACGGACCGGCAGATTGAAGTCCAGCTGCAAGGTGCCGCACTGCCAGACACGACCGAGACAATCCTTCAGGGAAAACTCGATTTTCGGACCGTAGAAAGCACCCTCGCCCGGCTGCAAATCATAAGGCAAACCTGCACTGTCAAGCGCGGAGGCCAGCGCGGACTCGGCACGATCCCACAATTCGTCGGAACCCACACGCTTTTCAGGACGAGTGGACAGCTTCAGCTCAATGTCTTTGAAGCCGAAATCGGCATAGACATCCAGTGTCAGCTTGATGAATGCAGCGGACTCGGCCTGCATCTGATCTTCGGTGCAGAAGATGTGAGCATCATCCTGAGTGAAGCCACGCACACGCATGATGCCGTGCAGCGCGCCGGAGGGCTCGTTGCGGTGGCAGGCACCGAACTCGGCCAGGCGCATTGGCAGCTCGCGGTAGCTCTTCAAACCCTGATTGAACACCTGCACGTGGCAAGGGCAGTTCATCGGCTTGATGGCGTAGTCGCGGCTTTCGGACTCGGTGGTGAACATGTTGTCCGCGTAGTTGGCCCAGTGCCCGGATTTTTCCCAGAGCGAGCGATCAACCACTTGCGGGGTCTTGATTTCAAGGTAGCCGTTTTCACGCTGCACCTTGCGCATGTACTGCTCAAGCACCTGATACAGAGTCCAGCCCTGCGGGTGCCAGAAAACCATCCCCGGCGCTTCTTCCTGGGTATGAAACAGGCCCAGACGCTTGCCGATCTTGCGATGGTCGCGCTTTTCAGCCTCTTCAATCCGCTGGATGTAGGCGGCCAGTTGCTTCTTGTCGGCCCAAGCGGTGCCATAAACGCGCTGCAGCTGCTCGTTTTTGGCATCGCCGCGCCAGTAGGCACCCGACAGCTTGGTCAGCTTGAAGGATTTCAGGAAACGGGTATTCGGCACGTGCGGACCACGGCACATGTCGACGTATTCTTCGTGGTAATACAGGCCCATTGCCTGCTCGTTCGGCATGTCTTCGACCAGACGCAGCTTGTAGTCTTCGTGACGGGCGGTGAACACCTCGATCACTTCAGCGCGCGGCGTGACTTTCTTGATGACGTCGTAATCTTTTTCGATCAGCTGCTGCATGCGCTGCTCGATGGCCGCCATGTCGTCCGGCGTGAACGGGCGCTCGTAGGCGATATCGTAATAGAAACCGTCGTCGATGACCGGGCCGATGACCATTTTTGCGGTCGGATACAGCTGTTTGACCGCGTGCCCTACCAGGTGAGCGCAAGAGTGACGGATGATTTCCAGTCCTTCCTGATCCTTGGGGGTGATGATCTGCAGGCTCGCATCGTTTTCGATCAGGTCGCAGGCGTCGACAAGCTTGCCGTCGACTTTACCGGCCACGGTGGCCTTGGCCAGCCCGGCACCGATTGAAAGCGCGACATCGGCTACGGAAACTGCATGATCGAATGAACGCTGACTGCCGTCGGGAAGAGTAATAGTTGGCATGGCGCCTCCTCTCCTAGTGGTGACCCCTACCAAAGGTCACGTGGGTTGGGATGAGCCAGTACGTGATCCGGTGGTATGCCTGCCTCACAGTGGCAGGAGCCTTGGGCCAACCTTGAACCGGACCAGATGACTGGAATGTACGAAAACCCTGCTTGCGCTGCACCGAAAGCCATCAGCAATGGGGCGCTTGAAAATAACAGGACGCGCATCCTAACACAGCCAGGCGTGCCGGGATGCACAGCGACGCAAATCGACCGGAAATAACAGACTGCCTGAACTGGCGAGGCTCAAGGGCGTCTGAAACCATCGAGACCCTTTACGTTTTTATCCAGCAAAAAAGGAGAACACCATGAAGCTTTCATACCTGACCTCCCTCCTCGCCTGCGGTGCAGCCCTGAGTTCGGTGGGTGCCCACGCAGCAATGGACAGTGCGACACGCGCAACCTTTACCCAAGAGTGCGTTGCGGCGGCCAAGCAACAGAAGCTGGATGACAAGCCGGCCACTGCACACTGCGAATGCGCTGCGAAACAGATTGACAGTCACTTTACCGCCCAGGAAATCGCGTCGCTCAGCGACACTAAAGCTGCGCCCCCTGCCGCCTTGACCGCAAAATTGCAGAAACTGGTCGCCGAAAACTGCACCGGCACAAAATAATCGCTTTTTTTAGTCGGGGTGAAACGGGCGTTTCATGCGCTTGCAGCGTTAAGCCCCGGCTTGCCTTAAAGCCTTTTAAATCATGGCCTTTAGCACGCCCGAACCCCGTCGGCCATTCACTTGGGCAGGTCCTCACGAGGCGGCTTGAAGAGTATGACAGGCTTAATGTGGACACCCTTTGGCCAAAGTACTCGAGCGGGTAGCTGTTTTTTTGCTTATTTCGACTATGATAGGCCCGTGTGCCCAGTTGGCCTGAGCAGCACGTTTATTGAAAATTATGTTTCTGGAGATACACCATGTCTAATCGCCAAACCGGCACCGTAAAATGGTTCAACGATGAAAAAGGCTTCGGCTTTATCACTCCACAAGGTGGCGGTGACGACCTGTTCGTACACTTCAAAGCGATCGAAAGCGACGGTTTCAAAAGCCTGAAAGAAGGCCAGACCGTTTCGTTCGTTGCAGAAAAAGGCCAGAAGGGCATGCAAGCAGCACAAGTCCGCGTTGACTGATTCATTCGGCGCAAAAAAACCCCGTCACTGACGGGGTTTTTTATGCGCGACAGAAAAGCCGCCGACTCAACCGCAGTTGATGCGCGTCACTTTTCCAGAGGCGTCGGTGTTGACGTTGACACGCTCGGATCGGTACTCCAGCGTGACCATGTCGTCAGGCCCGAGAATGCGCGCATCCTGCGAACCGGTGCGGGCGCGCACTTGTGAAAGCAGGTCGATAGAAGCAGGCTTGCCGATTGCGAACTGGGCAGGGTCTGCGTCACAGCGACCGGGGATGGCGCTGCTGGCCGGCGTACTGGCTGCCTGAGCGGATGTCTCGGTATTCGGTTCGGATGAAGTGCTGCTGCACCCTGCCAGCACTGACGCCACAACCATAAAACCCAATGTTGCGAATTTCCGGGGCATACACCCTCCTCTGCCAATAAACATTTCCAGACCTGGTCCGACCGCATTCAAACGCGTTGGTTGCACACGGCACCCCGCAAGTCGCCGCTAACCCGCTGATCTGACAAGGCCATGAGTCTGCACGGGCATCGCGCCACGTGCGCGAACAAATCGTCACAAAACGTTTATACGGCCTGTCATTGATCTGGACTATGGGGACGATGTGTAAGTAGGCGTGTCAAAACGCGCCCGGAATGGTTTACTGCCAGTGACGCAAACGCCGGGAAGCGAACAGCGTCATGCGGGACCTTTGACTGGAGAACAGACACATGACAGCCATATCCATAGATGCGGACATAAAAGCCAAGTGGCCTCAGGGCCAGTGCTCGCACAGCCCGGGGAACCCGGAAGAACTGATGATCATCGCCGTCGACCTGCTGATCAAGGACCTGGGCACCGACGGTGCCCGGGCCTTCATCAGTCAGGTGCTTAGCCGATACCCCACGGCTGCGCACCTGACTGACAGCGCCATCAAGACTGCGTGATTACTTCAGTCGCGCCAGGCGCTCGGTCAGCAGATCGAAAAAGCCCTGCGCGTTGCCATCCTCGACCCAGAACACGTTCTGTGGCTGTTTGAGGGTGCCATACCAGTCAGCGACGGTCTGACCAAAGCCGATGCCTTCGCGCGTGTCGACCGCGAGATTGATCTGCCGACCGGTAAACAATTCAGGCTTGAGCAGCCAGGCAATGACACTGGCGTCATGAACAGGACCGCCGGGCAAGCCGTAATGCTCCATGTCCAGCTTGACGTACTCATTGAGAATCCCGTCCACCAGCTTGCCGGCATTGTTGCCCAGTGCCGCAATCTGCTTGAGACGCTGCTCGCTGGTGAGGATCTTGTGGGTGACGTCCAACGGCACGTAAGTCAGCTTCACGCCACTGGCCAGCACGATCTGCGCTGCATGAGGGTCGGCGAACAGGTTGAATTCGGCAACCGGCGTGATGTTGCCGCCGTTGAAGTGCGCACCGCCCATGACCACCACTTCCTTGATGCCCTGGGTAATCTCGGGAGCCTGCACCAGCGCCAATGCGAGGTTGGTCTGCGGGCCAAGCATGGCAATGGTGATGCTGTGCGGCTTGGCCTTGCTCAGGGTACGGATGAGGTAGTCGACTGCGTTGCCGTCGGCCAGACCTTTGGCCGGCTCGTGTACGGGTACGCCCGGCAGACCTTCCTGACCGTGGACATTCTCGGCATAGATCGGCGTGCGAACCAGAGGCTTGGGCGCACCGGCATACACTGGCACTTCTTCACGACCGGCCCACTCGCGCGCCAGCCTGGCATTGCGCGAGGTCTTGTCCAGCCGCACGTTGCCCGCCACGGTGGTGATGGCCATCACGTTCAGCTCTTCCGGCGAAGCCAGCGCCAGCAACAGCGCGACAACATCGTCCGCACCCGGGTCTGTGTCAATGATCAGGTCACGCTTTTCTGCCGCCTGCACGGCAGCGGTACTCAGGATGGACAACAGCAATGCTCCACGAATGAACTGTCTGGAAAACTGTATGAACGTCATATGAAACTCCCTTTCTTGAATAGCTAAAAGACAACTCCGGATACCAGCGCCAGATTGCTGTACGGCTGACACTCACCGGTACGAATGATCGCCTTGGCTGTGCGGCTCAAGGCTTTCAGTTCTTCATGGCTGACCCAGCGCTGCTGCCCCAACTGATCATCAAGGTTCAGGCTCTCGATAACCTGAAGGGCTGGCGGTTTGATCTCGGCCATTTCACTGGCCAGCACGTGACTTTCGACCTGCATTTCGCTCAGCACGACATCCAGCACACTGACGAAGTCAGGCACACCGCGGGTCAGCGCCAGGTCGATCAGCTCGACACCGGGCGGCACCGGCATCCCGGCGTCCACGATCATCAGAATGTCGCCATGCCCCAGCGAGGCGATCACGCGTGACAAGGCAATATTGAGTAACGGTGTTTTTTTCATAGCGAATCGAATTCCTGTACTTCCCCTGACGTCGGGATGGACGGTTGCGCGCCCGCTCGGGTGACAGAGATCGCTGCCGCCGCCTGACCGAAGCGGATAGCCTGCGACTCACTCTGCCCGGCGGCCAGCGCAGCCGCAAAACCGCCGACAAAGGTATCACCTGCAGCGGTGGTGTCCACGGCCTGTACACGACGTGCGGCAATATGCTCCACGCCGCCGGCACCGGCGAACAGCGTTCCGCGCTCGCCAAGGGTAATGATGACGTTGCGCGCACCGGCGGCCAGCATCGCTGCGGCAGCCTTTTCGGCAGCCTCGGGCGAGTCGACATCCACCCCGGTCAGGGTCTGCGCTTCGCTTTCGTTGGGGATCAGATAATCGATCAGACCGTACCAGTTCGCAGGCAAAGGCTCACTGGCGGGCGCGGGGTTGAGAATGACGGTCTTGCCCAGCTCATGGGCACGGGCCAAGGTGTGGAAGACGGTTTCGGTCGGCACTTCCAGCTGGCAGATAACGATCTCGGAACCCGCCAACAACGCGTCAAACCGATCAATCAGTGCAGGCGTCAGGCGACCATTGCCGCCTGCGACGATCACAATCGCGTTCTGACTGTCGGCATCGACCACGATCGAAGCAATGCCGGTAGAGACGCCGTCCACGACAGTCACGGCCTGACAGTCAATGTTCTCGGCCAGCAACGCTGCACGCAAGTGCTCGCCGTAGGCGTCCGCGCCCACGCAGCCGATCATCGCCACACTCGCGCCCAGACGCGCAGCCGCGACGGCCTGATTGGCGCCTTTACCACCGGGCACGGTGTCAAACGTCTCCCCACTGAGGGTTTCACCGGGGCGCGGCAGACGTTGGGCGCGGATCACCAGGTCCATGTTCAGACTGCCCACTATCACTATTTTTGCTTGCATGGCTTGTTTACTCATTGCTGGGCGTACGCGTCATTCGGGGGACGACATGTTTGGCGGCGCAGTGGACTCACGCACCACAACACATGGCGTCACGAGTCGTTTCTCGACAGGTGCTGCATGGGGAGCAGCAATTCTGCACAACAGCATCTCGGCTGCGGTCTCCCCCAATTGCATGATGGACTGCCCCACCGTGGTCAGCGCGGGATAGACGTAGCGACTCATCTGGATATCATCAAAACCGATCACCGACAGCTGCTGAGGCACACGAATCGAACGTTCGGCCGCAGCACGCAGCACGCCAATGGCGATGACGTCGTTGCCGGCAAAGATCGCTGTCGGTGCCTGCCCGGTCAACAACTGAACCGCTGCGTCGTAACCGGCGGAACTGGTGAACGGGCTGTGTACCGCCCACCCTTCGCCGACCTCCAGGGAGGCCTGCTGCATTGCACGTCGATAACCCGTCAGACGCATCTCGGCGACCATGCTTTCGCGTGGCCCGCCGATGCAGGCAATGTGCTTATGGCCGAGGTCCAGCAAATGCCGGGTCGCGAGATAAGCGCCCTGCTCATGATCGATGCGGACCATATCGGCATCGATGCCTTCAAGCTCACGGTCGACGATCACCAGCGGTGTACGTACGTCGGTCAGGCCGGAGGTGATACTGACATCACCCGCCACTGACGAGACAATCAAACCGTCCACGCGCTTCTCCAGCAGCACACGCAAGTAGCTGCGTTGCTTCTCCGGGTTGTCGTCCGAATTGCAGAGGATCACGCAAAAACCGTTGCGCTCGCAATAATCCTCGATGCCTCTGGCCAGCTCGGCGAAGTACGGATTCATGCCATTGGGTATCAGCAAACCGATGGTAGAGGTGGTCTTGGCCTTCAGCGACCGCGCAACGGCACTGGGAACATAATCCAGTTGCGCAATCGCCGCCTCGACCTTGAGCCTGACCGGCTCGCTCACCGGCCGGGTCTTGTTCAGCACGTGAGAAACCGTGGTGTACGAGATCCCTGCCAGCGCCGCTACATCCTTGATGGTCGCCATATCATCCCTGGCGCCGTGCCCGGTGGCTGCGGTAGGTGTCCAGCACCACCGCGATCACGATCACCGCGCCGGTGATGATGCGCTTGGTCGGCTCGGTCGCACCGATCTGCGCCAGACCTGCTGCAAGCACCGAGATGATCAACACGCCGAAGAACGTGCTGATGATCGAACCGCGCCCGCCCATCAGGCTGGTACCGCCAATCACCACCGCCGCAATGACTTGCAGCTCAAGACCGACACCGGCATTCGGATCGGCGGCTTCCAGTCGCGATATCTGAAACAGCGCGGCCACACCGGCCAGCATGCCCATCAGCGAGAACACCAGAATCTTGTAGGGCTTGGGATTGATCCCTGCCAGACGTACGGCTTCTTCGTTGGTGCCGATGCCGATCAGGTAGCGACCGAACACTGTGCGGGTCAGCACCGCCTGGGCAACGATGATGACGATCAGGGCGATGATGAACGACGGCGCGATGCCAAAAGCGATCGGGTCAGACAGCCACGCGAACGAGTCGCCGATGTAGGCCGTGCGCGAGTTGGTCATCTGATAGGCCGCACCACGGGCCATTTCCAGTACACCGAGGGACACGATGAACGAGGGAATGCGCCACGCCACGGTGATGGAGCCGGTAATCGTACCGGCCAGGGTCGCACAGGCAATCCCCAGCAATGCGGCCGGAAACACACTCCAGCCCCACCCCAGAATCGCCACACTCACCGCCGAAGCGGCCAGTGCCAACACCGAGCCGACCGACAGGTCGATGCCACCGATGATGAGGATCAGTGTCATCCCGACAGACAGCACCATCAGGTCGGGGATCTGGTTGGCCAGCATGCTGAACGTTTGATAGGACAGGAAGTGATCGCTGAGGAGGGAGAACAGCACAATCATGACCAGCAGTGCGCCCGCCAGCCCGATGTAGGTGCCGAGGCCGAAATAATTGCCGCTGCGGCGAGCCGGCACTGTCTGCGTCGGGGAAGGAGTCGTTTTCATGAGTTGTTCCTGGGCGCCGCATCGTCGAGCAGCGCATCACGTTTCTGATAACCGGCGAAGGCAGCGGCCAGCAATTGGTCCTGAGTCCAGCTGTCACGCTCGAACGTGTCGATCAGGCGACCGGCAGACAGCACGCCGATACGGTCGCAGATCAGCATCAGCTCGCGCAGATCGCTGGAAACCACCACCAGTGCCCTGCCCTGGCGGGTCAATTCGGCCAGCAGTGCGTAGATATCGAACTTGGCGCCGATGTCGATGCCACGGGTTGGCTCGTCGAACAACATGACCGGGCAATCACGCTCCAGCCAGCGACCGATCACGACCTTTTGCTGGTTACCGCCCGACAGCTCGGAAACCAGTTGGGTCGGACTGGAGCTGCGAATACGCATGGCAGCGACTTGCCGCTGCGCCAGCTTCAGCTCTTCATCGGCATTGACCACGCCCGCCCGGGAAATGGAATGCATGTTGCCCAATGCAATATTGGCGCTGATGGATTGCGACATCAGCAGCCCTTCGCTCTTGCGGTCTTCGGTGATCAGCGCAATACCATGCTCCACGGCGTCAGCCGGCGAGCGAATGGTGACCTTCTGCAACGGCTGACCGACTTCAATGGCACCGCTGTCGGCAACGTCGGCACCGTAAATCAGGCGCAGCAGCTCGGTTCGCCCGGCACCGATCAGACCGGAAATACCAAACACTTCGCCGCGTCGCACGTCGAACGATACATCCTGAACCTTGCCGGCACGGCTGAGGCGCTTGACTGACAGCGCCACTTCGCCAATCTGCCGAGCCCCCATATCGATGTGTTCACCCAGTTCACGGCCAACCATCAGCGTGACCAGTTGCTCGCTGCTGTAACGAGCGATCGGTTCGACGCACACCAGCTTCCCATCGCGCAGCACTGCGATGCGCTGAGAGACCCTGGCAAGCTCTTCAAGACGATGGGAGATATAAATGATCGAGACACCACGGGCCTGCAAGCGCGTGATCTGCTCGAACAGCATCTCTACCTCGCGCGAGGTCAGCATGGCGGTGGGTTCATCGAGGATCAGCACGTGGCAGTCGCCGATCAGGTTGCGGGCAATTTCAACCATCTGCTGATGGCCGATACCCAGCTGCCCCACCAGCGTATCGGGATCAATCGCGTCCAGCCCGACCTGAGCCATTGCCTTGATAGCATTTTCACGCAGGCGCTTGCGGTCGATCCAGCCGGCACGGCGTGGCAGATTGTCGAGAAACAGGTTTTCAGCGACGGTCAGGGTCGGCAGCAGGTTCAGCTCCTGCATGACCATGCGAACGCCAAGCTTTTCAGCCTGGGTGCGACTCGCCGGTGCATAAGGCTGCCCCTGATACTCCATGTGCCCGGTGGTAGGCGTTACCAGCCCACCGATGATTTTCGACAAGGTGCTTTTACCGGCACCGTTTTCCCCGGTCAGGGCCAGCACTTCGCCACGCATCAACGTCAGGTCAACGTCACCGAGTACGGGTTGAGCGTAAGTTTTGCCGATGCCACTGACCGAAAGAACAGCTGTCTGAGCAGACGCTGACATACATTTCTCCCAGCGCCTGTCCGTGTCAGGACAGGCGCCTTTACGCGGCGTGGATCAAGGTTTGGTAACGAGTTCTACTGGCGTTTCGATAACGCCTTTTTCGTTGCTGTCGACCTTCTCGCCTTTGACCAGCTTCAGCGCAGCTTCGATACCGAAGACCGCTTGCTTTGCCGCGAACTGATCAGCCGTGGCCAGCACTCGACCGTCCTTGAGCATCGGTTTGATCGCGTTGATGTTGTCGTAACCCACCACCATGACCTTGCCGGCTTTGCCTGCTGCGCGCACGGCGGAAACGGCGCCCAGCGCCATGCTGTCGTTACCCGCCAGCAACGCCTTCAGGTTCGGGTATTCATTGAGCATCGCCGAGGCAACAGCGTTGCCCTTGTCGATTTCCCAGTTGCCGGACTGCGTGGACACGACTTTCATTTGTGCTTTGTCCATCGCGTCCTTGAAACCGGCGCTGCGTTGCTGAGCATTGGTGGTGGTCGACACGCCTTCGATAATGCCCACCTCGTCGCCAGCAGTAAGTTTTTTGGCCAGGTAGTCGCCTACCAGTTCAGCGCCCTTGCGGTTGTCAGGGCCTACGAAGGGGATTTGCAGGTTTTTGCTTTTCAGCACATCGGGATCGAGCTGGTTGTCGATGTTGACGACCTTGATACCGGCGTCCGTGGCTTTCTTGAGCACTGGAACCAGCGCTTTGGAGTCGGCAGGTGCAATCACCAGCGCATCGACCTTGGAAACGATCATCTGCTCTACGATACGGATCTGTGCAGAGGTGTCGGACTCATCCTTGATCCCGTTGGAGATCAGGTCGAATTCGTTGGCGTGTTCTTTCTGGTAGGCCTTCGCACCGTCTTCCATCGTCAGGAAGAATTCGTTGGCCAGTGACTTCATGACCAGCGCGACCTTGGGTTTTTCCGGGGTCTGGGCATATGCAGAAGCGAGGGGCATGACTGCCGTGACGGCAGCAAACATGGCGACAGCGAGAAGGCGTCCAGCGAATGGCAGCTTCATGAGTTCATCTCCGATCTTGTGATTATTGTTCGGGCGAACGACGCAGGGTCGATGCGGAGCATCGACGCGCAAACGTTTGCGAGGAGCGAACTATGGAAAATGCTTAAGGGTTTGTCAATCCACCGGAAATGAAATTTGCGTGCGCTGATCGTTCCTCATACAGCATGGGAACGATCAGTTTTGAACGGGCAGACTCCATCAATCTTCCGGTCTGACCGTGGCCACGTCGTCGGCCTTGATTTTGATCGTCTTGCCGGAAATGTCCTCGAACTCATAGAAACCATCCCGCGTCTTGGTCTTGGGCATGTCTTTGGTCACGTACTGCGTGCCATTCTGCAGGGTGACCACAGAAGGTGTGGAGCAACCGGCCAACAGCACAACGGCTGCGGCCAGCAGCGGAAATGTCAGTGGTTTGATATTCATGCATGACTCCTTGCGCGTTACAGGATTTTTTCGAGACGACAGTGTGCCACTCAAGGCGCTTTATCCTACATAGATGTTGCGAAAGATCCCACTCTGAAATACTGTATGCCCGTACAGCGACTTGAGGGAATTTTTCCGTGGCAAAACAAACCGCAGCGACCCCTTCCACTCCCGGCCCTTACGAGCGCATGGGGATGCGGGTGCAGAAAATCATCAACTCGCCCACTGCGCAGAAATCCAGGGCTGCCCTGCTGTTTCGTCAGCCTGACGAATCGGAAGACGACTGGGCGCAGCTCCTTGAAGAAATAGCCGAGAACGATAATGTCACCCTCGCCTGGCGCGATGACGGTGGCGTGCAAATATTCTGGACATTGCCGAAGGAAGATTGACGGCATGACGTTTAGATTTTCTACCCTGTTTTGCACCACCCTGCTCATCACCGCGTCATTCACGACCCAGGCCGATGCCCCACGCACGTTCAGTGAAGCGAAAAAAGTCGCCTGGGGCCTGTATGCGCCACAATCGACCGAGTTTTATTGCGGCTGCAAATACTCCGGCAAACGGGTCGATCTCGCTGGCTGTGGCTATGTCCCGCGCAAGAGTGCCAAGCGCGCCAGCCGGATCGAATGGGAACACATCGTGCCGGCCTGGCAGATCGGCCACCTGCGCCAATGCTGGCAAAATGGCGGACGCAAGAACTGCACGAAAAATGATGCCGTCTACAAGCGCGCCGAAGCCGACCTGCATAATCTGGTGCCCAGCATTGGCGAGGTGAACGGTGACCGCAGCAACTTCAGTTTTGGCTGGGTTCCCGAGAAAAAAGGCCAGTACGGCTCCTGCCTGACCCAAGTGGACTTCAAAGCCAAAAAGGTCATGCCCAGGCCTTCGATACGCGGCATGATCGCCCGCACCTACTTCTATATGAGCAAGCAATACAACTTGCGTTTGTCCCGCCAGGATCGCCAGCTTTATGAAGCCTGGAACAAGACCTACCCGCCTCAGGTCTGGGAGCGCCAGCGCAATCAGCAGGTCGCCTGCGTCATGGGTCGTGGTAATGACTTTGTCGGGCCGGTTGATCTGAAATCGTGCAAATAATACGTGATCGGCGCAGAAAGACTTCGTTCGGATTGCCTGAAAACGCCTGATGCATGCATTTGAATAAGCGAAAAGCCCACTCATCGGACAACTGATAAGTTAGCCGTTGAGTGCAGCACTTTTCGTTCTAGGCTATGGAACGCAGCCACCTGATTAGAAAGGCTTTCTGACCCAGGCACTGCTACCGACAGGTCTCATTCAATACGGCGAGACATAAGCCTTCAGGTAGAGAACGATGAATTATCAAACGGAATTTGAAATTTACTACCAGTTCAATGGCGAGCCACGGTGCTTTCTGCATCAGACGAGGCAGCTCTGTCAGAATGATGCGCTGCATTGCGCAACGCTGCACGCCGGCGTCGGAACGGTCAGTGGCAATATCTCTGCAGGCCCGTTGCGCACCGCCACGCTGCAAGCCAAAAGCTTAGGCGTCACGCAAGTACACTGGAAAAGGGCTTTGCCTGAGTATTGAGGCTTTTTCTGCCAGTCAAAAATAATGGCCTCCGTAGAGGCCATTATTCATGGCTAGACCGCAGGGTAATCGCCCGTACCGTCAGGCCAGGGCGTCAGCAGTTCGAAGCCGTCTGCAGTCACTGCAACCATGTGCTCCCACTGCGCAGAGAGTGAAAGATCGCTGGTCAGCACCGTCCAGCCGTCCGGCAGCGTCCTGGTGCCTGCCTTGCCGGCGTTGATCATCGGCTCGATGGTGAACACCATGCCCTCTTTCAACCGCAGGCCTTTGCCTTGGGCGCCGTAATGTAAAACCTGGGGCTCTTCATGGTATTTGCGGCCAATGCCATGCCCGCAATATTCGCGTACCACACTGAAGCCTTCACGGTGCGCCACGCTCTGGATGGCATAACCGATATCACCCAGCGTCGCCCCCGGGCGCACGGCGTGAATGCCGGCGCGGGTTGCTTCATAGGTCGTCTCGACAAGACGCTTGGCCAGCGGGCTGACCTCGCCCACCAGGTACATGCGGCTGGTATCGCCGTACCAGCCATCCTTGATGACCGCGACATCGATATTGACGATATCGCCATCCTTCAGAATGTCCCTGGCCGAGGGTATGCCGTGGCAAACCACCGCATTGGGCGAGATGCAGGTGGTTTTGGTAAAACCGTGATAACCCACATTCGCGGGGATCACTTTCAGCTCTTTGACGATGTATTCATTGCAGATGTCATCGAGCGCCTCGGTGCTGACACCCGCCTTGACGTAAGGCGTGATCATCGCAAGCACATCCGCGGCCAGTCTTCCGGCAATACGCAACTGCACGAGGTCCTGCTCGGTCTTGATACCGATTGAGCTGCTCATGAGGCGGCCTTGGAAAAGTGTGAGTCAGAGCGCTCTGAAACGTTGAAAGTGGAGGCTGTCAGCACCGTGTCACCTGTATTTTCGATGCGAATCAGCATCTGGCAGATTTCGCTGTAATTCAGTGCAGGGTGCAGTTCAGCCAGCATGCCGATGCGCATCCAGTGCTCAGCCTGCGCATTGATGGAACGGCTGAGCGCAACACTGGCGGAGCGCAGGTTGGCGTGCATATTTTCAGAAATTTTTACCAGGCCCATGTTCACCTCATATTGAATATACGAATCATATACGCTTCATATACTCACAGGCAACACGAGGCTTTCCGGGGTTGACCGCTGGCCCCCTATTCCATGACGCCCGCCTGCCGATACTCGCCGCCTGAGCGGGCTGTCGAAATGGCAATGGACACCTCGGGCTCGTAGGCGTTGAACTGGCGCAATGCAGCCGCCAGCCTCAGGAAATCCTCACGCTGCATTTCGTTGAGTACGCAGAGCGTGCGATGTTGTTGGGCAACCGTGCTTTGCACTGAGTCAAGGGACATGACAGACCTCATTCGTTCTTTACTGTTCATACATACAGTATTTAGATAAGCGTCCCGGCACAATACTGATCACGACGAATGGTCAGTGAATATGTAAATGGATCAATCGCCAGCCAGTACCCGCAATCGCTCGAGATCAGCCTCGGCGACGGGAATACCGTGGGCCATCGAGCTTGCACGCTCAAGGTAACGTCGATCACCGGGCAGACGCTCCTGCCCTGCCCCGTGAAGCTGTCGTACCAGTTCTTCGCTACGCTCGGCAAAATGCTGACCGCTGCCTTTGTCGGGATCAATGACGATCAAGAGCTGGCCTGTCCAGGGTGTTTGCGCACCGGGATGTCCCGACCAGTCGAACCCGAACGAGAAGTTGCCACCTGTAAGTCCCGCCGCCAGCAGTTCGACCATCATCGACAGCGCAGACCCCTTGTGCCCGCCGAAAGGCAAAAGCGCTCCACCATCGAGAATCGCATGAGGGTCCTCGGTGGGTCGCCCGGCGCGATCAACGCCCATCCCCTCAGGCAGCAATCGACCTTCACGGGCCGCTATCTGCACGTCGCCATGTGCAATGGCGCTGGTTGCCAGGTCAAAAACGATGGGCTCGCCGCCTGTACGCGGAGCTGCGAAGGCAATCGGGTTGGTGCCGAACAAGGGTTGACGCGCACCGTGAGGCACAACGCAGGTCATGCTGTTGACCATGCTCAGGGCGACCAGATTCTGCTCGGCGAAAGGCTCGACGTCCGGCCATAGCGCCGCAAAATGGTGAGAGTTGCGAATCGCCAGAATGGCAATCCCGGCACTGCGCGCCTTGTCGATCAGCAACGGTCTGGCCGCCGCCAGCGCCGGCTGGGCAAAGCCGTTGCCCGCATCGACCCGGACAAAGGCGGCCCCTACATCTTCGACTGCCGGCACGGCCTTGCCGTCCACCCAGCCGCTGGCCAGTGAAGACAGATAACCGGGTATTCGAAAGATGCCATGACTGTGCGAACCGTCGCGCTGGGCGCTGGCGCAGTTTTCAGCGAGCACACCGGCCACCTCTGGCGAGGTGCCGTGCGCAAGAAAGATGCGGCGCAACAGGTCTGTCAGTTGCAGGAACGAGACAGTTGAAACAGGCTCATCGGCAGTCGTCGCGCGCATCTGAAGCTCCCGGTAATGGCATTGACGTGAGAAATCGCACGCCCCGAGAGTAGCGCTCCGGCCCCGGCAACACTACTCCCCTGTGCCTGTCTGCCGTGTATGAGAGCGGCTTGCATTCACAAGGAAATACATCGTGCGCTGATGCGTAATCGCCAGCGAATGTTCTCTCTCCATGAAATCCGAGGGTAGAATGCGCCAACGGTAATGGCCGGAGCGCCCATGAGCGACCCTCTCTTCAGCAAGGCAGAACACGATGCAATCACCGATGCGGCTGCGCATTGGTGCATGCGACTGCACGCTGATGACTGCACGGACGCAGAACGAAAAGCCTTCGATGAGTGGCTGGCGGCGCACCCTCTGCATGCGCGCGAGTATCAGGCAATGAACGAGGTCTGGGACATGACCGGGCAGCTCGAACCGCTCAACCCTGCCCCGCGCGTTTCCATCGAGGCAGCGCAAGCCAATCCGGCCCTGCCACGGCGCAAGCGTCGCCGGGTCTGGCAGGTGGCCGCTGCGGCGGCGGTCATTGCGCTGGCCATGCCAATCGCGGGTTATGTGGGCTGGTATCAGGGCTGGTTGCCGAATACTTATGAATCCTACAACGCCGGCGCCGCCACCCGCCTGGTGGTCCTGGCTGACGGCAGCCGCGCAGAACTGAACCTGGGAACCCAACTCACTTACGCCCATTACCGCAACCGACGCAGTGTCACACTGAAAAACGGTGAGGCATTCTTCGAAGTCAGCCATGACAGCGCACACCCGTTTGTGGTCGATGCCGGACAGGGCAGCATCGAGGTCACAGGAACACGCTTCAATGTGTGGATGTATCAGGATCAGGTGCGCGTAACGCTGGTCGAGGGCTCGGTTCAGGTCAGCGGCGACCGCACGCACCCCGCGTCCAGCCAGCGCCTCGACCCCGGCATGCAGGCGAGCTACAAAACCGGAGACGATACCCCACTGATCAGCCAGACCCCTGCACAGGACGCGAGCCTGGCGTGGCGCAATGGCAAGCTGATTTTCAATGACCTGCCGCTCAGCCAGGCGCTGCCCTTGATCAATCGTTACCTGCCAATGCCTATTTTGCTGGCTGACACGGCCACGGGTGCCGTGCGCCTGGGCGGCAGCTACAACACCCACGACCTGTCGAACCTGCTGGTGTCTCTGCCCAAGGTGCTGCCGGTCTATGTGACCCACAATCAAAACGGCAACCCGGTGCTCAACCGTCGCCTGTCCGACACACCCAAGGGCTGACCTCAGGCGCAGGCAGAACGACGCTGCCCCCCTCTAACAACCGGATGAACCACCTGCGTCGCCCCGCTGCCTTCATCTATCCTGAACCCTTCAATCGCCGCGACACGTATGTGGACGTCGGCCCGACCCTTTTTTTCATCCAGAAACTGAGGTTTTGCCTTCCTCGTTCGTCTTAGTAACTGAGAGTGTTTAAAAAAAGCCTGAAAAGGAGTTTGTGGATGTTCAATCGCCAAGGAATCACGACTCGCACTTTGCTGCGGCAAACAGCGCTGGCCGCGCAGTCACAGTCGCCTGCCCTGGAGACCGAGCGGCCCGGCAATGAGCACATCCGGATGCTGCTGAAAAGCTTTGGCCTGCGCACAAGCCTGGTCAGGCTCAAGGTGCTGGATGCGCTTCTGGTATCCAGCGAAGAAGGCCAGCCGCTGGGGGTACGAGGTGTACACAGCCAACTGCTGAGGCTCGATGTGCCGCTTTCATTTCTGAGCGTGCGCGAAGTGCTGAAACGTTTGTGCGATGAAGGTGTGATCAACCTTAACGATGACAAGACTTACAGCCTGCATCCTCGCGCCCGGGAATGGCTGGGTGACGCGAAAGCTTCGACGCAATGAACCGGGGTTGTCACACCCCTGATCGTCAGCCAGCGCTCAGCGCTTGACCTTGCGACGCATAATCCCGTTGAGGATCACGACCAGTACTGCCACGCTGATAGCAATGTACTGAAAGGTCTTCTCAGTGATGGTCCCGCTGTTCTGCAGATGCGACAAGCCCAGCATGATCGCCAGAACGCCGAGGGCGATCAGAATCGAATAAATCAAACGCTGTTTGTTGGTCATAACAGTTTCCTGAAAGCTCATGAACGGTCAGTTAGCGCCGCTTGTTTGCGCGCACATCTTACGCCGATGCGCGACGAATCGCATCGGCTGCGAACTTTGATCCCGCGCCTGACCTCCCTTTCTGCGCCTCCCTGCCCATCCGCTATCAACCGCGTTGATGATCGTCATGCCCCGATGAACATTGCCGTGTAAAACTCACATGCTTTAATACCGCCCTGCTTCAACACTGAGTTTAATCATTACCAAGGAGTTTTACATGCCCCATGAAGGCAGCCTTTTGCAGGCCGCAGTGGTGTTTCTGCTCGCGGCGGTGCTGACCGTGCCGCTCGCCAAACGCCTGAAACTGGGCGCGGTCATCGGCTATCTGTTCGCGGGCGTGATAATCGGCCCGTCGGTGTTGGGGCTGATCGGCGATACCGAGAGCGTCAGTCACATCTCGGAACTCGGGGTGGTCTTGCTGCTGTTCATCATCGGCCTTGAGCTGTCGCCCAAGCGATTGTGGGTCATGCGCAAGTCGGTATTCGGCGTCGGCATGGCACAGGTGCTGCTGACAGGCCTGGTGATCGGCGGCGTCGCCTTGTACGCCTTCGGCCAGCCGCTGAACACGGCGATTGTGCTGGGTCTGGGACTGGCGCTGTCATCCACCGCCTTCGGCCTGCAGAGTCTGGCCGAGCGCAAGCAACTGAACAGCCCGCATGGCCGCATGGCATTTGCCATCCTGCTGTTTCAGGACATTGCGGCAATTCCGTTGATTGCGATGGTGCCGTTTCTGGCGGGGTCCGACCATGCGATGGACACCGGCGAGAGCATCAACCACGGCCTGCGTGTGCTGGGCAGTATCGCCATCGTGGTCATCGGCGGCCGCTACCTGCTGCGTCCGGTGTTTCGCATCGTCGCCAAGACCCGGATTCAGGAAGTCTCGACGGCCACCGCCTTGCTGGTGGTGATCGGCACCGCATGGCTGATGGAACTGGTGGGTGTTTCCATGGCGCTGGGTGCGTTTCTCGCGGGCCTGCTGCTGGCCGACTCCGAATACCGCCACGAACTGGAAGCCCAGATCGAACCGTTCAAGGGCCTGCTGCTGGGCCTGTTCTTCATCAGCGTCGGGATGGGCGCCAACGTCGGCCTGCTGCTCAGCTCGCCCTTGGCGGTGCTGGGCCTGACGCTGCTGCTGATTGGCATCAAACTGCCGATGCTGTTCCTGATCGGCCGCACCGCTGGCGGTCTCAACAATCGCAGTGCGTTGCAACTGGGGCTGGTACTGGCCGCCGGGGGCGAGTTTGCTTTTGTGGTGTTCAAGATCGGCAGCGCGCAAGGGCTGTTCGAAGCCCGCCTGTACGACATGCTGGTACTGACCATCACCTTGTCGATGGCGATCACGCCGCTGCTGTTCATTGCCCTGGCTCGCTGGATCAAACCCAAGGCCAAGGTGGTGGACGTACCCGACGAATACCGTGACATCCAGACCGATAAACCCCGCGTGGTGATTGCCGGCATGGGCCGCATGGGGCAGATCGTCGCGCGGATCCTGCGCGCGCAGAAAATCCCGTTCATTGCGCTGGACACCGCTGTGGAATCCATCGAGTTCTCGCGCAGTTTCGGCAACGTGCCGGTGTTCTACGGCGACCCGCTACGCCCTGAAATACTGCGTGCCGCCAAGGTCGATGAAGCGGAATACTTTGTCATCGCGACTGACGACCCTGATACCAATATCAAAACCGCCGAATTGATCCGCAAGCTGTACCCACACATGAAGATCATCGCCCGCGCACGTAACCGGCAGCACGTTCATCGCCTGATGGACCTGGGCGCTCACGCCGTGCGCGAGACGTTCTACTCAAGCCTGGAAATGAGCCGTCAAACCTTGATGGGGCTGGGCCTGAGTGAGGCGCAGGCCAATGCGCGCATCAGTCGCTTCAAGCGTCACGATGAACAAGTGCTGGCGGCCCAGCACGAAGTGTATGACGACGACGCCAAGGTGCTGCAGACCGCCCGCGAGGCGCGGGCTGACCTGGCGCAGTTGTTCGAGGCGGACCGTCTGGACGAAGAAGCCGCGAAAGGCTGACCTGTCACTGCGCCGGATGCTCAGCGTCCGGCGCGTGACTCAGGCGTAAGGGCTGTCCCAATAGCGTTTGTACATCCCGAGTTTTTTCTTCACGCTTCGGGGCAGGCGCTTTTCCTGTTTGCTCAATTTGTAAGCCAGCAACTTCAGCGCATTGCGTACGAATGACATCGGCCACCAGAGGATTCGCCGGGGGCCGAGGAACGTCAGCTCGGACTTCACGTAGCGCATGCCCTCGCCGCCGATGCCACCGAAGGTCTCGTAGATCCACGCTTCCCGGGACTGAAACACGCCAATGTCGAAGTAACGACAGAACTCTTCACGCAAGCTGTAGTTGTGGGAGTGACGGCACACGGCCGAGCCTTCGTAAGCCACTTTCCAGCCATCGATCAGCATTTTGGCCGTGACGTACATGTCTTCGGACAGGATCACGTGCCGAGGGAAACCACCGATGGCACGCAACGCAGCCCCCCGATAAGCCGCAAACGAGTTGGACATGAACGGCGTCTTGATCCCTAGCGTGCCAGCATCGGCCAGGGTTTTGATCTGCGAGGTGGGTGGGTAGTTGAACAGCCGAGCGTGCTGAGCCAGCAGGTTGGCGTTCTTGTGTGGCAATTGACGACCGCATACCGCACCGACCTTCGGGTCGGCAAACGGCAGCAGAATATTGGCAATGGCATCGATGTCTTCGACGTAGGCGTCCTGGGTCATGTAGACATACACGTCATAGTCGGGATGCAGATCGACCATCATCTGCCGGGTGCCGCCGTGGTTGAAGTCCTTGCTGTCGATGCGCATGACGTTGGCACAGCGGGCCTGGGCCAGCTCCAGCGTACCGTCCGAAGAGCTGGAATCCACGATCAGCGTGTCGAAGCTCGCCGTCTGCGTGGCCAGCGAATCCAGAAGCCGCTCCAGATCCTGGCGACCGTTGTAGGTCGGGATGACACAAGCCACTTTCAATGACGCCATAACAACACTCCAGGGCGAAGTCCGGTTGCCCAATTTGTCAGCGTTGTTGAGGGTAGCTCATGTGTACCCGACCCACCATTCGAATGCATTCAGCCGAGCACTTCACTCAACGGGATGAAGTTGACCCAGTCGCCCTCGGCCACTGTCGTGCCTTCGCGCACCTCGATCAGACCGTCCGCCCAGGCGGCGCTGCGCAGCACGCCGGAACTCTGGTTTCGATAAGCCACGGCCTTGCCCTGTTCAAGACGACCGCGCAGGTATTCACGACGATTGCCGGGACGCGTCCAGACGAACCCGGCCGGCACTGGAAACTTCAACGGAGCGACATCCAGCACACCTTGCCGACGCAGCAGGTAAGCGCGCGCCAGCAACGCGAAAGTGACCAGCGTGGACGCCGGATTACCGGGTAGACCGATGACCGGCACGCCTCGGAAATGCCCGAACGTCAGGGGTTTTCCGGGCTTGATGGCCAGCTTCCACAGCGTCAGCTCGCCGTCCTCGCGTAACGCATGGCCGAGAAAATCCGCTTCACCGACCGAAACGCCGCCCGTGGAGAGGATCAGATCGACGTCGTGCAGGTTCGCCAGCGCAGTGCGGGTTTTCGGCAGGTCATCCGGCAGAATGCCTGCATCCACGACCTCACAGTGCAGCCGCGCCAGCCAGCTGCACAGCAACACCCGATTGCTGTTGTAGATCTGCCCAGGCCCCAGCGGCTGACCCGGCTCGATCAATTCGTCGCCCGTGGACAATACCGCCACCCGCACACGACGAATCACCTCCAGCTCGGCCAGCCCCAGTGAAGCAGCCAGCCCCAGCTCGATAGGCCCAAGCCGCGTACCGGCCGCCAGTACGGTGTCGCCGACACGGGTTTCCTGA
Source organism: Pseudomonas syringae (assembly GCF_002157375.1). GTDB lineage: Bacteria > Pseudomonadota > Gammaproteobacteria > Pseudomonadales > Pseudomonadaceae > Aquipseudomonas > Aquipseudomonas syringae_T. Next base: position 200,123 of record NZ_MTSA01000008.1, on the reverse strand, counting down.
CCTTGCGGACGAACGTTCTGGCCGACCTTGAGCGGCTCGCTGAAGCGCACACGCTGATCCGCCAGCACTTCAGTGTTTTCCTGCATGTCGACGCAATCGGCGCCCTCGGGCATCGGCGCGCCGGTGAATATCCGTGCGCACGTGCCGGGTGCCAGTGGCTCGGGAGCCTGACCGGCAAAAATGCGCTGGCTGACGACCAAGGGCTCGCCGGTAAGGTCCGCCACACGCAAGGCATAGCCGTCCATCGCACTGTTCGGCCACGGCGGCATGTCCAGCGTGGAAACCAGGTCCACGGCCAGCACCCGGCCTTCGGCCTCGCCCAGCGACACCCGCTGGCGATCCGTGATCGGCGTCGCATCGGCCATCGACAATAACCGGGCGATGGCCTCCTCAACCGGCAACAAGGCTTTAGGCTCGTTGTTCATGCGCACTCAACCACGGGTCGCGCAGGGTTCGGCCTGCTTGAGGTGTGGCACGAAATTGCAGGGCCTGAAGCGTGAATCCAGTTGCTCGGCCAGAATGCCGTCCCAACCCGTGCGCACAGCATTGGTGGAACCCGGCAGGCAGCATACCAGCGTGCCGTTGGACAGCCCGGCCAGGGCGCGAGACTGAATGGTCGAGGTGCCGATATCAGGCACTGAAATCTGCCGGAACAGCTCGCCAAAACCATCAACCTGCTTGTCCAGCAAGCAACCCACGGCTTCGGGGGTGCTGTCACGCCCTGTGAAGCCGGTGCCTCCGGTGATCAGCACAACCTGCACCTGATCGTCGGCAATCCAGGTCGCCACCTGAGCACGAATCTTGTACAGGTCATCCTTGAGCAGCACGCGCTCGATCAGGCCATGACCGGCCTCGGTCAGGCGGTCGACGAACATCTGACCGGACGTATCGGTTTCACGGGTGCGAGTATCGCTGACGGTCAGAACGGCAATATTCAGGGGTACGAACGGTGTGTCAGCCTTGGCTTTCATGGCCTCATCCAGTTGTTAAGAGAACAGGCCGGTGTTATATCACAGCACTCCTTTTGCCTGCCCGCCGAGTGTTTGATGAATGTCCCTGCCGCACTGCCCTCCTGCTCTGTCCTGCTGCTGGCCGGAGGCCGCGGGCAGCGCATGGGGGGGCGCGACAAGGGTTTGATCGAATGGCAGGGCAAGGCGCTGATCGACCATTTGCATGGCCTGACCCGGCCACTGACCGATGACCTCATCATTTCCTGCAACCGCAACATCGAGCGCTACGCACAGTACGCCGATCAGGTGGTTGAAGATGGCGACGCGGACTTCAACGGCCCGCTGGCCGGGATTCGCGCTGCCCTGCCGCTCGCGCGCCACCCGTGGCTGCTGGTATTGCCCTGCGACGTGCCTCTGGTCGATGAGCCGTTGCTGCGGGCGGTGCGCGAAAAAGCGTTCGAACATCCGCAGCGACCTGTCATGGTGCGTGAAGGTCAACACTGGCAGCCGCTTTTATGTATGATTCCCGTCGCCTGCGCTGCAACGCTGGAAGCCGCATGGCAGACCGGCGAGCGCAGCCCGCGACGGGCGATGGAGTCACTGCACCCCGTTGCTGTACAACTGGAAGCCGATGATCCACGTCTGGCGAACCTGAACACCCCCTCTCTGTTGGCAGGGGTCAATGAAAATCACTGTAAGTGAGTGCTATTGAGCTCGCGCACGGTGTATACGGAACTTGCGGACGGCGTATACGTCTGAGAGTTCAGTAATCAAGAATCCATCTGGAGACACAGTAATGAAACAACGGACCCTCCCCGCTGCCTTCCTGCTTGCATTGAGCATTGCCTCCCTCGCCGGTTGCGCATCGCCCACTGTGATCACTATGAACGATGGTCGTGAAATCCAGGCCGTCGATACGCCGAAGTACGATGAAGAATCGGGTTTCTACGAGTTCAAACAGCTTGATGGCAAAGAAACGCGCATCAACAAGGATCAGGTACGTACCGTCAAGGATCTGTAACCCTGACGCGGTGTGACTGATTTGAAAAAACCCGCCGAGTGCGGGTTTTTTTTGCCTTTTATTTTTAGCCCGGGGCTACCAGTCCAGCTTCAACAGGCTTTCGAAATGACGCCCTTCGCCGCTGAGCGGGTCTGTAAAGCGAAGGCTTCGGGCCAGGAGTTTCAGCGGATGCTGATAGTCGTCTACCGGGTCTTTCAAGGCATCGGGATAGAACGGATCGTTGCAGATGGCCGCGCCCAGTGCCGCCATGTGTACGCGCAGTTGATGCTTCTTGCCGGTCACCGGGTATAAGCCATAACGCCACAGGTGTTCATGACGTTCCAGCACTTCAATGCGCGTCCGGGTGTTGGCAACACCCGGCCCTTCCTGCATGCGAAAGAACGGCTCGCCCTCGACCAGACGGCTCTCGTGCAGGCGCGGGAATTCCAGATCAGGCAGCGCTGGCGCAATGGCCTCATAGCATTTGTCGATACGCCGGGTCGGGAACAGCGACTGGTACGCCGAGCGCGTCTGTCGGCTGGCGGAAAACAGCACCAGCCCGGCGGTGTGCCGATCAATGCGGTGCAGTGGCACCAGATCCGGGTTGTCGAGCCGATGGATCAAGCGGCGCAGCAAGGTCTGCTCGACGTATTCACCCGCCGGTGTCACAGGAAGAAAGTGAGGTTTGTCGGCGACGACCAAGTGTTCGTCAGCATAGAGGATCGTTTCGACGACAGGGATCGGCGTCTCATTGGGCACTTCGCGAAAGTAGTGAATCTTCAGCCCTTCACGGTAAGCCAGGTCTGGCGCGATGGTCTTGCCATCGGCATCCAGAACCCGGCCGCGCGCGATCCGATCCAGCCACTGCTCGCGACTGATGGCCGAAAACTTCGCACACAGGCAGTCCAGCACCGTGGCCCAGGGGCCGGGTGGCAAATACAGGGTGCTGGCTTGTTGCTGGGTGGCGCTGAACGCGGAATCGGACATGCTCGGGCTCTGACTCTCTCGGGGGTGACGCGGTTGAGCGGGGATTATCGCTGATTGGGGCGATCACCGCACAACATCGCTGTATGGCGTCTGACGGTAGACTGCGACACTATTAACCATCTGGTACATTCCGCTCAACACCTGCCAAGACCGGGCAGCGTCGCAAAAACAAGAGACGTATTTTATGACCCACGCTGAACACACTTCCGTACTGGCCGGCCTGATCGGCTCCGGCATTCAGGCGTCGCGAACGCCCGCCATGCATGAGCACGAAGGCGATGCGCAGGGCATGCGCTACCTGTATCGCCTGATCGATATCGATGCGCTGCAGCTGGACATCAACGCCCTGCCCCAGTTGATCGACAGCGCTCAGAACTGCGGCTTTACCGGCCTGAACATCACGTTCCCCTGCAAGCAGGCGGTCATCCCGTTGCTGGACGAACTCTCCGATGAAGCCCGTGGCATCGGTGCGGTGAACACTGTGGTCTTCAAGGATGGAAAGCGCATCGGCCACAACACCGACTGCCTGGGCTTCGCCGAAGGCTTCCAGCGCGGTCTGCACCAGGCAGCACGCCAGCGAGTCGTACAAATGGGTGCAGGGGGCGCAGGAGCCGCGGTGGCTCATGCGCTGCTGACAGCAGGCGTCGAGCGGTTGACCGTGTTTGAAGTGGACCCGCAACGCGCACAAGGACTCGTGGACAACCTGAACAGCCATTTCGGGGCCGGACGTGCTCACGTGGGTCTCGATTTGCCGGCTGCAATGGCCGAAGCGGACGGGCTGGTGAACACCACGCCGGTCGGCATGGCCAAACTGCCGGGCACGCCGTTGCCGGTGGAGCTGCTGCGCCCCGCACTGTGGGTCGCAGAAATCATCTACTTTCCGCTGGAAACCGAGCTGCTCAAACAGGCCCGCGCATTGGGCTGCCGGACGCTGGATGGCAGCACGATGGCGGTGTTTCAGGCGGTCAAGGCGTTCGAGCTGTTTAGTGGCCGGTCCGCTGACGCCGAACGCATGATGGCGCATTTCCACACACTGTAGGCATCAGCGTTTGAGGTAGCGCATGACAGCGTCGCAGATCATTGCCTTGTGACGCTGCTTGACCTCATCGCTCCACAGCTCGATCTGGAAAATCTCGCTGAACGTGTGGCGGTTGGAGATTCGGTAAAAGCAGAACGAACTGATCATCAGGTGCAGATCCACAGGATGCACATTGTCACGAAACAGGCCTTCGGCTTCACCGCGCCGCAGAATGCCCTCAAGTGCCTTGATGACCGTCTGACTCTGGGCCTGGATCGTGTCGGACTGTTTGACGTTCTCGCCATAATGGATGTTTTCGATACACACGATGCGCACGAAATCGACATTGTTGTCGTGGTGATCGAAGGTGAATTCAACCAGACGCTGAATTGCCTCGACCGGCTCCAGCTCGCTCAGGTTCAGTTCGCTTTCGGTGCTGCGAATCGCACCGTAGAGTTTTTCCAGCACGTCGACGTACAGCTGCTCTTTGCTGCCAAAGTAGTAATAAATCATCCGTTTTGAGGTTTTGGTCCGCTCGGCAATGGCATCGACGCGGGCACCGGTCAGCCCATGGGCAACGAATTCGGCCACAGCGGCCTGGAGGATGTCTTCGCGGGTTTTTTCCGGGTTGTTCTTGCGCCCCTTCGGCAACACGGCGGCAGGCCTGATGGCAACGGCGGAGTCGATTGTTTTCATTGTTGGCTCATGACCACGAGTGATGCGTGAAGTATGAAGCCGACCGGCGACAGAGGAAAGCTGCAGGGACTCTGAACCCGCACAGCGTCCTTGGCGCGGCCCTCACCGGTCTACACACGTCTTTGTGGGATCTTCAGGGCTTATGTATACCGGCGAGGCGTCGGCCCGGGCTCAGAGCCGGGTCTGGCGTACAGCGACATTGCGCGCCTTGGCCATCGCCGCGAGGCGCACCGGCACATTGGCAGCGCCGTACCCCACATAGCCGTTCTTGCGCTGCAGAATCTCGAAGAAGAAACGTCCGTCGAAGGCGTCGGTGTAGACGTGAAACAGCTCGCCGCCCTGCGCGTCGCGGTCATAGAGCACGTTGTAGTACGCCAGCTCGCTGAGGAACTCTTCATCGAAATCGAAGCGCGCCGCCAGATCGTCATAGTAGTTGAGCGGAATATCCAGCAACGGCACGCCGGCTTCCTTGGCGCGACTGACCTCGGCAAAGATGTCTTCGCAGGAGAACGCAATGTGATGCACGCCTGAACCACGGTAACTCGACAGCGCATGCGAAATGGCGGTGTTGCGGTTCTCGGAGATGTTCAGCGGCAGCCGCACGGTGCTGCAACGGCTGCGCAGGGCACGGCTTTTGACCAACCCGTAAGGATCGGGCAGCACCACTTCATCGTCGGCTTCGAAATCCAGAATGCTTTTGTAGAACAGCACCCAACTGTCGAGGCTGTCGGCTGGCAGCGCCATGGCCATGTGATCGATACGCTGCAAACCGCCCTTGGCGACCGCCTGCGGGTCGACGACAAAATCACTGTCGTAAATCGAATCGCCGGGCACCGCCTTGTCGACCAGATAGATCAGGCTGCCGTCGGGCGCACGCACCGAAGGAATCTCACGCTCGTTGGGGCCGACCAGCCCGCGATAGGGCTGGCCCTTAAATGCACGCGCACGCTCAAGGGACTGATGACCGTTGTCGACCCGCAAAGCGGTGGCGCACAACGACGGCCCGTGAGATTCGAAAAAGCTGTGCGCAAATGAGTACGGCTCGGCATTCAGCACGATTTTGATATCGCCCTGCCCCAACAGGCTGACCGCTTTGGAGCGGTGCTGCCCCAGCTTGGCGAACCCCAATCGCTGTAACCAGCCCGACAAGCGAGCGCCGTGGCTCTCATCGACCGCGAACTCGAGAAATTCGACGCCGTTGTACGTGCTGGCAGGCGGCGGATTGAACAGCACCTCGGGAACCGCAGCGGGTTCGTCACGCGCCAGCAACTGACGGGTTTTTTCTTCCAGATACAATAGCGAGCGCAAACCGTCGGCGGCATTGGCGCGAGTCGGCGCGGCACGGAAACCGTCGTTGAACACTTCCAGCGACAGCGGGCCGGTGTAGCCGCTGCGCAGGATAGGTGCCAGGAAACCCGCGAGGTCGAACTCGCCCTGACCGGGGAAACAGCGAAAATGGCGGCTCCACTCCAGCACATCCATTGCCAGAATCGGCGCGTCGGCCATTTGCACGAAAAAGATCTTGTCGCCGGGTATTTGCGCAATCGCGCTCGGGTCGCCCTTCAGTGACAGCGTGTGGAAGCTGTCGAGCAGCACGCCCAGTGCCGGATGATCGACCTGACGCACCAGATTCCAGACCTGTTGCCAGGTGTTCACATGCTTGCCCCAGGCCAGCGCTTCGTAACCGACCCGCAGGTTACGGGCACCGGCACGCTCGGCCAGCAGGCTCAGGTCATCGAGCAGAATGTTTTCATCGCCCACCGAATCGGCAGACGCGTTGCTGCAGACCAGCACCAGATCAGTGCCCAGTTCCTGCATCAGATCGAATTTGCGTTCGGCACGGTCCACGTTGCGCTGCAAGCGGTCACGGCGGCAACCTTCAAAATCGCGGAACGGCTGAAACAGCGTGATGGCGATGCCCAGGTCGGCGCATATCTGCCTGACGTTGCGCGGGCTGCCGTCGTAGTACAACAAATCGTTTTCGAAAATCTCGACGCCGTCAAAGCCGGCTGCGGCGATGGCTTCGAGTTTTTCGGGCAGGGTACCGCTCAAGGATACGGTAGCAATTGAACGCTGCATGCTTTTCAGCTCCTGGATGAACGCAACCTGATCGGGTCACGACTGGACAGCACCGCATTCTGGCCTTTCCCGGCCTTATTCAGAGGTGCGGATAAAGTATTTGCCTGTCAAAATCCTACAGCAACCTAAAGTGTACGAACTGGTTAGTTTTACGTTCGATTATCGAACAGAAGCCTTTTTAGTCAATTGACGCTGTACTGCGCAATGATCAACATCAGCATCACATTGCAGTGATAGACCCGCAGTCAGACGTTTTGATCGTCCGCTTCATCAGCAGCAAACCATAACAATTCAAACAACAGGAACCTTGCTCATGCACTCCCTCTTCGCCTTGCTCGACTACCCGCTCGCCCCTCTCGCCAGACGTCATGCCCGACGAACGCCTCCGGCCAAAAAACCGGTGGCGATTCGCGTCGCCTGAAACATTCCAACACACTTGCGCAGCTCAACCTGTAAATTGTCGGCCCGACGAACCGTTTCGCTGAAAGCCTGAGTTTCAACCGGCTTGTCGAATCGCGGTTCTACGACGTCACTTTACCTGCACAGCGCCTGCATCGAGTGGACTTCTCAGTCCGACTGTTGCCAGCAGCACAGTCCTGGAACGGATGGTTAGATCATCATGCTCAATACCCAGACCAACCCTGTCGCCCAGGCCGCCCGTGCCGGGATGGGTGAAAAGATTCGCGGCGCCCTCGCCGTGGGCAAGACCCGCTGGGGCATGCTTGCCCTGGTGTTTTTCGCCACCACGCTGAATTACATCGACCGGGCAGCGCTCGGGGTCATGCAGCCGATCCTGGCCAAGGAGATGAGCTGGACGGCGATGGATTACGCCAACATCAACTTCTGGTTTCAGGTCGGCTACGCAGTAGGCTTTGTGCTGCAAGGCCGATTCATCGACAAAGTCGGCGTCAAGCGCGCGTTCTTCCTGGCCGTGCTGCTGTGGAGCCTGGCCACCGGCGCTCACGGCCTGGCGACTTCCGCCGTCGGCTTCATGGTCTGCCGGTTCATTCTGGGCCTGACCGAGGCCGCCAACTACCCGGCCTGCGTGAAGACCACCCGTTTGTGGTTCCCGGCAGGCGAGCGCGCTGTCGCGACCGGGATCTTCAATGCCGGCACCAACGTCGGTGCCATGCTGACCCCCGCCCTTCTGCCTCTGATTCTGACCGTGTGGGGCTGGCAGGCAGCGTTTGTGGCAATGGGTTCGCTGGGCCTGATCTGGGTGATCATGTGGCGCCTGAAGTACTACAACCCTGAAGAACACCCGACCGTCAGCAAAACCGAACTGGACTACATCAATCAGGAGGTCGAGCCGGCACCGGTCAAGGTGCCTTTCTCCGGCATTCTGAAGATGCGTGGCACCTGGGCGTTCGCGCTGGCCTACGCAATCACGGCGCCGGTGTTCTGGTTCTACCTGTATTGGCTGCCGCCGTTTCTCAATCAGCAATACAACCTGGGGATCAGCGTGACGCAGATGGGGATCCCGCTGATCCTGATCTGGCTGACTGCCGACTTTGGCAGCGTGGGCGGCGGCATTCTCTCATCGTGGATGATCGGCCGTGGCATGCGGGCGACCAGAGCGCGTCTGCTGTCGATGCTGATTTTCGCCATCACGATCTGCAGCGTGGTGTTTGCCGCCAACGCCAGCGGCTTGTGGGTGGCGGTGCTGGCCATCTCTGTGGCGGTCGGCGCGCACCAGGCCTGGACGGCGAACATCTGGAGCCTGGTGATGGACTACACGCCCAAGCACATGATGAGCACCGTGTTCGGCTTTGGTGGCATGTGCGCGGCCATCGGCGGCATGTTCATGACGCAGATCGTGGGCGCTGTGCTGACCGCCACCAACAACAATTACAACGTGCTGTTCACCATGATTCCGGCGATGTACTTCATCGCCCTGATCTGGCTGTACTTCATGGCCCCGCGCAAGGTTCCGACGCTTAGCGAGTAACCGTCTGACACCCCCCGAAGAACCATAATGGCTATCGTCCCCACGCTCCGCGTGGGGATGCATTTCTTGGCGCTCCGCGTCACAGGCGGTTGTGCGATGTCAGCGCCGAATTGGCACGACACAGCGCTCAGCGTCGGCCGTTACCCACCCTTACGCCGCTGCTGCCAAGCCGCCGCCAGGCCGCTGAGGCAGATGATGGCGATGCCTGCCTGTGCGGTTGGCGACGGTGTGTGATCGAAGACCAGGAATCCCAACAGGCCGGCAAACACGATCTGGCAATAGCTGAACGGCGCGAGCATGGCCGGGGCGGCGAAGCGGAAGGCCTGGGTCAGCAGCAAGTGGGCCGACATGCCACACGCCCCCAGTGCCAGCAGGAACGGCAGGTGTTTGAGTGCTGGCACTTCCCAGAAGAACGGCACCAGCGCGCTCATCAACAGCGTATTGAACAGCCCGGCGAAGAAATTGCTGGTGGTCGGGCTGTCGAACGGGCTGACCAGTCGCGTCAGCAGTTGATACAGCGCAAAACACAGGGCTGACGACAGGGGCAGCAGAATCGCAGGCGTGAACAGTTCGCCGCCCGGATGAATGATGATCATCACCCCGACAAACCCCACGACCACGGCAGCCCATTGGCCGCGCGTCACCCGCTCGTGCAACAGCGGCACCGACAACGCCGTGACCAGCAGGGGCGCCAGGAAGTTGACCGCCGTGGCCTCTGCCTGCGGAATGAACATCAGGCTGCTGGTGAACAACAGGCTGGTGCCCAGCAGCGCAAGCGCTCGCAACACCTGTAACCCAGGGCGTCTGGTGCGCAACACACGCAACCCCGCCGACGGCATGAAGAGGCAGGCCATGAGCAGCGTGTGGACCAGATAGCGCGCCCAGACCACAAGAATGATCGGGTAAAAGCCGGACAGGTATTTGGACAGCGTGTCGTGACTGGCGAACAGAAAAGTCGCCAGAAGAATCAAACCAATCCCTTTCAAAGGTTGATTAATGCCGGACAACGGCGTGCTGGCAGTGCTCATCGGGCTTCCCTGTTCAAGTTTTCAGCCGCCTGGCCTGGCCGCCACCAGCGGCCAGAATACGCCACGTGCGTCTGCGGATCGCAGAGCATCGCACACGCCTGTGCAACGCCTCGCATAAAATGTTCCAACCGGTTCATTAACGTTCGATTATCGCCCTAAACAGCGCTTTCACAATTGCGGTCCACCTCTCGGCATTTCAATATCGCAACCAGCTACAACGACTCAATAACTACAAAAAAGGTCAGTTCCATGCGCTTGAATCCCTCTTGCAAAATCGTTTGCGGTCTTTCTGCGGCCATCGCTGCGACCCTGACACCGATAGCCAGCCACGCCGCCGGGTTTGTCGATGACGCCAAGGTCAATTTGAACGTACGCAACTTCTACATCAACCGCAACTTCGTGGACCCGGCCAACGCGCAGAACTACGCCGAAGAATGGACACAAAACTTCATTCTCGATGCCCGCTCCGGTTTCACCCAAGGCACGGTAGGCTTCGGCGTCGACGCATTGGGGCTTTACTCGCTCAAGCTCGACGGCGGCAAAGGCACCGGTGGCACGCAATTGTTGCCGATCCACAGTGACGGACGCCCGGCCGACGACTTTGGTCGGCTGGCGGTGGCAGGCAAGGCGCGCTTCTCGAAAACCGAACTCAAGGTCGGAGAATGGATGCCCGTGTTGCCAATCCTGCGCTCCGATGACGGTCGGTCGCTGCCGCAAACGTTTCAAGGCGGGCAGATCACTTCTAAAGAGATCGACAACCTGACCCTGTACGGCGGCCAGTTCCGCGGCAACAGCCCGCGCAACGACGCGAGCATGGAAGACATGTCCCTGAATGGCCGCGCAGCGTTCACCTCCGACCGTTTCAATTTCGGCGGCGGCGAGTACCTTTTCAATGAAAAACGCACCCAGGTCGGGGTGTGGTACGCCCAACTCGAAGACATTTACCACCAGCAGTATTTCAACCTGTTGCACAGCCAGCCCCTGGGCAGCTGGACGCTGGGCGCCAACCTCGGTTACTTCCAGGGCAAGGACGATGGCCAGTCACTGGCCGGCGATCTGGACAACAAGACCTGGTCCGCCCTGCTCTCTGCAAAACACGGCGGCAACACGTTCTACGTGGGCCTGCAGAAAGTCAGCGGCGACAGCGCCTGGATGCGGGTCAACGGCACCAGCGGCGGCACACTGGCCAACGACAGCTACAACTCCAGCTTCGATAACGCCCGGGAAAAATCCTGGCAGTTGCGTCACGACTATGATTTCGCGGCGCTTGGCACACCCGGCCTGACCCTGATGAACCGCTACATCAGCGGCGAAAACGTCCACACCGGTGCCATTACCGACGGCGAAGAGTGGGCTCGGGAAACCGAGCTGGCGTATGTGTTCCAGAGCGGCGCCTTCAAAAACCTGACACTCAAATGGCGCAACTCGACCATGCGCCGCGACTACAGCACCAATCAGTTCGACGAAAACCGCGTGATTGTCAGCTACCCGCTGTCGTTGCTCTGATCAGCAAAAAGCCGCCACAGCCCTGAGGGCTGCGGCGGCTTTTTCTGACTATCGTGCCGACGCTCCGCGTCACACAGCGGTTCTGCGATTTCTCACCCCTCCTTCAACGACTCCACGCCCATCTCGTCCCACACCGCCTCGGCCAAGTGAAACGTCGCGTTCGCCGCCGGGATGCCACAGTAGATCGCGCTCTGCATCAGCACTTCCTTGATTTCTTCTCGGGTCACGCCGTTGTTTTTTGCAGCTTTGAGGTGCAGGCGCAACTCGCCCTCGCGGTTCATGCCGATCAGCATGGCAATAGTGATCAGGCTACGGGTGTGGCGCGGCAAGCCTGGCCGGGTCCAGATATCACCCCAGGCATGGCGGGTGATCATTTCCTGAAACTCTTCGTTGAACGGCGTCAGCTTGCTCAGGCTGTTATCAACGTGCGTATCGCCCAGCACAGCGCGCCGCACTTGCATGCCGGCTTCGTAGCGTTCGTCTTCGGTCATCGGGAAATCCTTGTGTGTTCAGCCACGGCACGTTTGACCCACAGTCGGGCCTGGCCAAGGTAATGGGCCGGATCGAGCAGGCGATCCAGCGCGTCGGAAGACAGTTGCTCGCTGACCTGCGGGTTTTCACCGAGCACCTGACGCAAATGCGCCCCCTGCTCCACCGCGCGACGACAGCATTGTTCGATCAGATGATGGGCAGCGTCGCGGCCGATGCGCTGAGCCAGCGCAATGCTCACCGCTTCGGCCAGCACCAGCCCCTGAGTGGATTCAAGATTGACCCGCATGCGCTCGGCGTCAACCTGCAACCCGGGTATCACCTGCAACGCCTGCTGCAACGAGCCGGACACCAGGCAGCAGAGTTCGGGCAGGGTTTCCCATTCGGCATGCCACAGGCCCAGACTGCGCTCGTGCTCTTGCGGCATGGCCGCCAGCATCGTCGCGACCAGCCCCGGTGCCCGGGTGGCTGCACCGATCATCACCGCAGCACCGACCGGATTACGCTTGTGCGGCATGGTCGAAGAACCGCCTTTGCCCGGTGCGGAAGGCTCAAAGACTTCGCCTACTTCGGTCTGCATCAACAGGCTGACGTCGCGCCCCAGCTTGCCGAGGCTGCCCGCGATCATGCCCAGCAGGCTGGCAAACTCCACCAGCCGGTCCCGCTGGGTGTGCCAGGGTTGCTCGGGCAGCTCCAGCTGCAACTCCCTTGCCAGCGCCTCTGCGACCGGGAAAGCCTGATCGCCCAGCGCGGCAAGGCTGCCGGATGCGCCGCCGAATTGCAGGCACAGCAGGCGTGGCTTGATCTCGCTCAGGCGTTGTCGATGACGCGTGACAGCGCCCAGCCAGCCGGCGATTTTCATGCCCAGCGTGACGGGCGTGGCTTGCTGTAACCAGGTGCGCCCGGCCAGCGGCGTGCCGGCATGGCGCTGCGCCTGTTCCGCCAGCGCCTGGGCCAGTTGCGCGAGATCGCGCTCGAGCAAAACGATTGCCTGGCGCAGTTGCAGCACCAACCCGCTGTCCATGACATCCTGGCTGGTCGCGCCCATGTGAACATAGCGCTCGGCCTCCGGGCTGTGCGCGGCAATCTGCCTGCCCAGTGCCTTGACCAGCGGAATCGCCGAATTGCCGGCGCTGCCGATGGCGATGGCCAACTCGTCGAAATCGAACAGTTCGGCGCGGCAGGCTTGCTCGATATCGGCCACCACGCCTGAGGGGATCAGGCCGACCCGCGCCTGCGCACGGGCCAGGGCAGCCTCGAAGTCGAGCATGCCCTGCACCCGGCCTTGATCAGAGAAAACCTGACGCATGTCCGCCTGGGTGAAATAGGCATCGAAAAGTTGATTACCCGGTCTGTTCACGTCGCCGCTCCAGATTGAAAAGTTTCAGGTGGCGTCGGAATGACTGACCCAGCCCTTGATCAGGATCGCCACCGCAGCCACGGCCGCCGGAACCACCAGCGCGGTGAGTACTTGCTCGAAGCTCCAGCCCAGGCCCAGCAAAGTGGCACCGGCCCAGGCACCGAGAATGGCACCGAAACGACCGATCCCGAGCATCCACGACACCCCGGTGGCGCGCCCCTGTGTGGGGTAGAAACGTGCTGCCAGCGATGGCATCGCCGACTGCGCGCCGTTGATGCACATGCCTGCCACCAGCACCAGCGTAGCCAGCACAGCGACATTCCCCAGGCTCTGCCCGACCAGGTACGCGAACACACCGGCCAGCGCATACGCGACGCCAATTACCTTGTGCGGATTGTAACGGTCCATCGCCCAGCCAACACCCACCGCACTCAACACGCCGCCGAACTGGAACAGCGCGCCGATGAACGCCGACTGCTCCATGCTTGCGCCGCTGTCACGCATCAGGGTCGGCAGCCAGCTGGTCAGCAGGTAGACGATCACCAGGCCCATGAAATAGGTCAGCCACAACAGCAATGTGCCCGCACTGTAGGTGCCGGAAAAGATCACTTTCAGGACATTGCGGCTGCTGACGGTTTTTTGCTCGGGAACGCTGAACGCGGTCACGCCGGCCAGTGCTTTTGGTGCAATCGGCGCGAGTACCTTGCGAATCCGTTCGGCCCCCCGATGGTGTACCACCAGAAAACGCGCTGACTCCGGCAGCCAGACCATCAGCACCACCGCCAGTATCAGAGGCAGGATGCCGCCGAGCATCAGCAAGCTGTGCCAGCCCATGCTGGGGATCAGCTTGGCCGACACGAAACCGCCGCAGGCCATGCCCAGATTGAAACCACAGAACATGCTGGTGACCAGCAGCGACTTGAGCCGCTCCGGGGTGTATTCGGACAGCAGCGTGGTCGCGTTGGGCATCGCTGCGCCGAGCCCCAGCCCGGTCAACAGCCGCAATACCAGCAGTTGGTCGATCGTGTTGCTGTACGCGGACGCCAGACTGAACACGCCGAACAAAAACACGGCGACCACCAGCACCACTTTGCGGCCGAAACGGTCCGCCAGCGGCCCGGAACCCAGCGCACCGAAGACCATACCGATCAGCGCGGCGCTCATCACCGGCCCCAGGCTCGCGCGGTCGATTCCCCAATCCTGGCTGAGTGCGGGAGCGATAAAGCCCATCGCAGCGGTATCGAGACCGTCGAGGAACACGATCAGAAAACACAGGGCGACCACTCGCCACTGATACCCCGACAACGGTTGCGCGTTGATAAAAGCCTGTACGTCGAGCGTGCCTGTCACAGGCCCGCTGGCTGAAAGCGTCATGAAGGTGTCCTTTTATTTTTATAAGGTCGCCTGCCGGTGCAGGCGCCGTGAAACGCACGCACATTGCTTCAGAAATCGAAAAACACCGTCTCGTCATCACCCTGCACGCGAATGTCGAAGCGATAAGCCGTCTGGCCATCGTGCGTGCAACGTCGTGCAATCAGGGTTTCGCGACGAGCTGGCTGCTCGATCAGGTTCAGCACCGGGTCCTGCGCATTGGCCTGCGCTTCATCATCGAAATACACCCGCGTCTGCAGATGAATATTGATGCCGCGGGCAAACAGCGAGACGTTGATATGGGCCGCCATCGGCACCCCCGCCGCATTGCGCACCGAGCCCGGCTTGAGGGTCTTCAGTATCCATTGCCCGTCGTCGGTGGTTGCGGTGCGGCCAAAGCCGTTGAACGGGCGGTCCGGGTGAAATTCGTTGTGATACCGGCCTTCAGGGTCGGCCTGCCAGAACTCCAGGTACGCATCACGGATCAGATGACCATTGCCGTCGAAGACATTGCCCAGCAGTACGATGTGTTCGCCTGGCGCGTCAGGCCGGGCCATCTCGTTCCAGATCTCCAGCTCGCGGGTCGGGTTGCCGGCCACTTGCGGTGCCAGACCGATGTGAACGTAAGGACCTGCGGTCTGCGAGGGGGTTTCCTGCAGCAGTTGAACGGGCATGTCGGCCTCCTCAGCAGTTTTCGAAGTGAGTCTTGCGCTGACCGCGCAGAACGATATCAAAGCGGTACGCCAGGCAATCCATCGGGTTGCCCAGGGCCAGGTCAAGCCGGGCGATCAGGCTCTGGACGGCGTCCGGGTTGGCGATGGCCTTGACGATCGGGCAGATAGGAATCAACGGATCACCTTCGAAATACAACTGCGTGATCAGCCGTGTGGCAATCGACGGGCCGCTGATCGACACATGAACATGCGCCGGACGCCAGTCGTTGGGGCCGTTGCGCCACGGGTACGGCCCGGGCTTGACGGTGCGGAAGCTGTAATGGCCTTCGCTGTCGGTCAACGCTCGTCCGACGCCGCCGAAATTAGGGTCGATGGGGGCCAGATAAGCGTCGCGCTTGTGACGATAGCGACCGCCGGCATTGGCCTGCCAGATTTCCACCAGCGTATGAGGGATCGGCTTGCCGTACTGATCACAGACCCGGCCGGCAATCAGGATGCGCTCGCCGATGGGCAGCCCGCCATTATTGAAGTTGAGCAGCAGGTCATTGTCATGCTGGCCGAACGTCAAGTGCGAGAAATCAGGGCCGGTGGTTTCGGAAATGGATTGCGGAATACTGACCAGCGCCTGGCGTGGTGAACGCAGGATCGAGGTCTTGTAGTCGGGCGTCAGGGCTTTGGGGTGCCAGTTTCGGTCACGAATGACGAAGCGGCTGTTGTCCGCAGCAGACATGGCGTTCTCCTTGTTTTTCTTATGGGCGCGCGAGCGTCAGTCACTTGCGCTACAGGCTGTGGCGAAGTGTCGCGCGATCCATGCTTATGGAGAACTGAAATAAAACCTGCGATCCATAACCATATGGTTATGCATACTGCCCTTCCCGATAAGCCTCACCGACCGCTCGTAATTCATCCACGCACCACTGCGCGGCGCGGGTCAGCGGCAAAGCCGGATTGCTGCACAACCCCACCGAGCCGCCCGGTTCACGAATGCCCATGTCCAGTTCGACCAGCGTGCCACCTTTCAACTCCAGCGACACGGCATCCAGCGGCGCAATCCAGATCGCATCGCTGCATTGCACGTAACGACGGCTCAGGGTCAGCGACAGGGTTTCCAGCCGCTGGCGTGGCATCCGAATGCCACATTGCACAAACAGGCTGTCGGCGAACTTGCGAATGGTGGTGCCCGCCAGCGGCAACACCAGCGGAAACTGCTCAAGGCTTTCAGGCCTGAGGGGCGCAGCCAGCAGCGAGTGGTCGTTGCGCACCACCAGCGTCATGGACTCGTTGTACAGATGCTCAAACGTCAGCCCCTGTATCTGCGGGCTGTCCGTCATTCGCCCGACCACAAGGTCCAGCTCTCCGACCCTCAGTTGCGACAACAGATAGGCACTCGGGCCGGTCATGACACTGACGATCAAAGCCGGGTGGCGCTCGTGCAGCCGGTGAATGACGTCGGGCACCAACTGGCTCTCGGCAGTGGACAGCACGCCCAGCCTGGCCGTGACCGTGTCGTGCTCACCCGAACGCAAGCTGCTGACCCCGTCACGCAATGACTGCACGCTGGGGCCGGCGAAACGCATGAACGCAACCCCGGCCTCGGTCAGCGCCGCACCGCTTTTGCTGCGCACAAACAGCGAAGTCGCGAGAAGGGTTTCCAGCTCCTTGAGGCTTTTGGACAACGCAGGCTGACTGATCGCCAACGCGTCGGATGCCCGCGCCAGACTGCCCTGCCGAGCCACTTCGAGAAAGCAGACCAGATGCCGAAACTTGATACGGGTGTCGATATTCAATGCGCGCAAAGCCTGAAGTGGAGAAAGAGCCTAATGGCTGAGAAACGAAACAACCTGCGGCACTTCAAACGGCCACTCCAGTTCGTCGCCCGTGTCGACACGGCGCAACACAGGGACGCGCAACTCGTAACGCTCGAACAGCCGCTCATCTTCGCTGATGTCTATCAGCTCGACCAGCAAGCCATGTTCAATCGCGAGCGGTTGCAGCACCGCTTCGGCGGCCTCACACAACGGGCATCCCACGGTGCTTAAAAGCTGGCATTCGGGTGGCATGAATGGATCCTCGGCGAATACGTGACAACCGAGCACTGATTCTAGGCCCACCGCAGTATCACGTCGACACCCGGAAATGCGTCTTGCTGAACGCATTGGCGCGGTCCAGCACCGGCTTCTCGAAACAGCGGTAACCGACCCAGCCATAACAGACTGCCGCGGCCATCATCAGTACGGCGAAAAAAAGGTTGTCCAGATAGCTCTCCGGCCAGGCCCCGACCTGACTCCAGACCCGACCGATCACGCCGAGCACCAGCAGATGAGATAGGTAAATCGTGTAGGACATGTCCCCGACGGCGACCAGAAAACCCGGCACGACGAGCCGCTTGCGGCGCTCCAGCAAGGCCAGGGTCAGCACCAGCGTGCCGAATGTGCCGCCGACCATGAGCATGCGCAATAAACCCTGACTGTCGTAAAGCCGGTAGATCCCGATCAGTGGCACAGCCACCAGCAGCGCAACACCCAACAAGGCGCACACGGCAGACGTCGGCATGCGGGCGCTATGGCGTCCATAGAAGAACAGTGCCAGCGCCGCGCCGAGGATGAACTCGAGGGCATAAGGGTGCAGGATGATTTTCAGTGCGGGTGAATAGTCCTGCCAGTCCGCCAGCGCATTGAACGCAATAATGATCAGTGCCCAGCCGCCCAGCAGAAGCGGCAGACCGCGCTCGCGAAACAGCAGAAAACCCGAAAACATCACGTAGAACCACAGTTCGAAGAGCAGTGACCAGGCGACCATCACCAGCAGCACCTTGTCATTGGGCAGCAGGAGGAAGGACATGAGCAGATTCGACGAACCGTGCCCGCTGTTGACCATCCCCGGCTGCACCAGAAATACCGCCAGGGTGATGAAAAAGTACAGCCAGTACGTGGGGTAAATCCGCGACACCCGATTGAACAGGAAGCGCCGGGCCTCGAGGCCGCTCTGAAAACGGCCACGGCTGACAATCACCATCACGAATCCGCTGATGACGAAAAAAAGATCGACACCCAACTGAAAAAAATCGAGCAGCGGCGGCAGGAGAATATCCCCTCCGGAAAACTTGCTCTCGACCGACATCATGTGAAACAACACCACACCCAGTACGGCGACGCCCCTGAGCCCCTGCAGGGAATACAGCCGCTCCATGCCTCTCTCCATTCAGCCCATTGCGCTCATCTGTGCATGCCATGCCTGTGCTCACGCGTGTGGAGCATAGCCAATGGCCAGAAATACGGAACCCCCCAATTCGTCCAGTCGTTACGGTTTTTCTTGCCGCCCGCTTTTGGAGTAAGGTGCAGCGGCAGTGGGCGGCCTGATCAGGCACGATACGACAATCGAAGTGAACCTTCAGGAATGCCCTGTACTCGAAACATCCATACGCTACCCAAACGGAGAAAATCATGGCTCGCGAAACCGCACAGAATGCTCAGGAAATCCTGAGAGCCGACTTCCAGGTACTGGTTGCCGATACTGAAAAGCTGCTGGCGCACACCGCGTCCCTGGCAGGTGAGCAGGCTGATGAACTGCGTGCCCAGATCCGTGAGAGCCTGCTGCGTGCCAAGGAAACGCTGAAAACCACTGAAGACTCGCTTCGCGAGCGCGGTGAAGCGGCCGTGGTCGCTACCGAAGATTACGTTCAGAACAACCCCTGGCAGTCAGTCGGTATCGCCGCAGGTGTCGGCTTTCTGATCGGCCTGCTGGCCACAAGGCGCTAACATCATGACTCTGGGAACGGAATCTGCCACGCCCGAGGGGACCCCGGGCTCTTCACCGCGGCGCCTCGGCGCTGCATTCCTTGGCCTGTTGCACACCCACGTCGAACTGTTCGGCATCGAGTTGCAGGAGCAGAAAGCACGTACGGTCAGCCTGTTGCTGTTTGCAGGCCTGGCTCTGGTTTTCGGTCTGCTGTTGCTGACCGGGCTTTCGGCCTTGCTGCTGATCGTGCTGTGGGACAGCTACCGACTGGCCGGTATCGTCGGCCTGTGTACGTTCTACTTTCTGGCCGCGGTCTTCTGTGGACTGCGCCTGAAGGCAGCTATCTTCGACGAATCGTCGCCGTTCCACGCGACCCTCGAAGAACTGGCCAATGACCGTGAGCGATTGATGCCATGAGTGAACCCAAATCGCACCAGAGCAATACCCGTCGCGAATTGCGCAAAGCGTTGATCCGCTTGCGCATGGAGATGCATCGCCAGGAAATACGCCACGAATCGACGCAGCTGCTGCAGCCGTTGCAACGTTTTCGGGGCATTCGCCATGACTGGAAAAGCGCATTGGGCTTTCGCCACGCGCCGCTCTGGGGAGTGGGCTCGGTCGCCCTGCTGGGCTTTCTGAGTGGCAAGCGCGCCAAGACCGGTCGCACCAGCCTGCTCGGTCGCCTGTTGAAGCTGGGCATCACCCTGACGCCGCTGGTCAAGGTGGCCATGCAGAGCCGTGCCCTGCAGAATCGCAACCGCAGACTCTGATCGCCTGCGGTTTTGCATGACTCAAGCTTGCATGAATGCACATGCCCGCCCCGGATTCCGGGGCGGGCATTTGCTTTTTAACGAGACCTGTTTCCGGTTGTCACGATTCAAGGCCTTGCGGCACGCCTGGCGAACCGGGAAGCTAGGCGACAATTATTGACGGAGCGACCTCCTTGGATTGGCAAACCCTGCTTAACCGCGAACGACTCGGCAAGACCCTGCACAGCCCCGAAGAGCTCGGGCGCAGTCCATTCCACAAGGACCACGACCGCATCATCTTCTCCGGGGCGTTCCGCCGCCTGGGCCGCAAGACACAGGTTCACCCGGTGTCCAGCAATGACCATATCCATACACGCCTGACCCACTCGCTGGAAGTCAGCTGTGTCGGCCGGTCGCTGGGCATGCGTGTCGGCGAAACACTGCGCTCCGCCCTGCCCGACTGGTGCGACCCCAGCGACCTGGGCATGGTCGTGCAGTCCGCCTGCCTGGCTCACGATATCGGTAACCCGCCCTTCGGCCACTCCGGCGAAGATGCCATTCGCAACTGGTTCAACCAGGCCGCCGGGCGCGGCTGGCTCGACGCAATGAGCGAAACCGAGCGCAACGACTTCCTCAATTTCGAAGGCAACGCGCAGGGCTTCCGCGTGCTGACGCAGCTGGAATATCACCAGTTCGACGGCGGCACCCGCCTGACTTACGCCACCCTGGGCACCTACCTCAAATACCCGTGGACGGCCCGTCACGCCGATTCGCTGGGCTACAAGAAACACAAGTTCGGCTGCTACCAGAGCGAATTGCCGATCCTTGAGCAGATTGCCGGCAAGCTCGGTCTGCCGCAGCTTGAAGAACAGCGTTGGGCACGTCATCCGCTGGTCTACCTGATGGAAGCTGCCGACGACATCTGCTATGCCCTGATCGACCTGGAAGACGGCCTGGAGATGGACCTGCTCGACTACTCGGAAGTCGAGTCACTGCTGCTCGGGCTGGTCGGTGATGACCTGCCGGAAACCTATCGGCAACTGGGGCCGGGCGATTCACGCCGGCGCAAGCTGGCCATCCTGCGGGGCAAGGCCATTGAGCACCTGACCAATGCGGCGGCCCGGGCGTTCGTCGAGCAACAGGACGCACTGCTTGCCGGTACCCTGCCCGGTGATCTGGTCGAGCACATGCATGGCCCGGCCAAACGCTGCGTGCTGAACGCAAAGGACATGGCGCGCAAGAAGATCTTCCAGGACAAGCGCAAGACGCTGCACGAAATCGGCGCGTACACCACGCTGGAAATCCTGCTCAATGCGTTTTGCGGGGCAGCGGTCGAGCAGTTCGGCGGCAGAACACCGTCTTTCAAGCACCGCCGTATCCTCGACCTGCTGGGCAACAGCGCGCCCGACCCCAAAGCGTCATTGCATGCGTCTTTCTTGCGCATGATCGACTTCATCGCGGGCATGACCGACAGTTACGCCAGTGAAATGGCACGGGAAATGACCGGCCGCTCCGGGTAAATACACGCTCCATCGGCCCGCCGAATGGCTGAACAGCATCAGCCGTTTGGCGGGCCAGAGTGCCCCGACCTGAAAACTCAGACAAGCCCTACATGCTTGTCAGACGGGTCCTATCGCAGCTTTTCTTGCATCCCTCAATAATTCCAGCCACTTCAACTGCCGCATCGGCACGTCATCCGTATGCCTGCGACATTTGCCGGCGTGTATGCCGTCTGCCGGTGCCTGAACGCCTTGCCAGGGCCATTCCGGAAAACTCATGTCCAAACACAGCCTGCGCATCCTGTTGGTGGAGGACCACCCCTTTCAACTGATCGCCACCCAGGTGCTGCTCAATAACCAGGGCTACTTCCTGCTCACCCCCGCACTCACCGCAGCGGAGGCCATGAGTGCGATGCAGCGCAGCCCGGAGCCATACGGGCTTCTGCTCTGTGATCAGTGCCTGCCAGACATGCCGGGCATCGACCTGATCAGTGAAGCATCGCGGCAAGGGCTGCTGCGCCAGGCCATTCTTCTCAGCGGCGTGCCCGATGCACAGCTTGAAAACCTGCGGCAACTGGCCATGCATCGCGACCTGCCATTGCTGGGTTGTCTGAGCAAACCCCTGCACGGTCCTGACCTGCGCCGTCTGCTGGAACGCGTTCCGGCCTGATCCCCCGTGAGCCTGACTCGATAGCGCACAACAACTACCTGCACGCCACCGATAAATGATCATGACGGTTATGAATTCACGTTTGGAATCGTAGGAAATCAACGTTAAACATGAGTGATGATTCCAGAAAGTAATAAACAACCCGGTCATCATAACCCCCTGCCCCGCTGAACAACGCGTTAACGTTTAAACACACTTGTGTTCTGCGTAGGCTTTTACGTACTCCGATACGCTAATTATTGCAGGACTTTTCCTATATATGTCTGTTGAGCAAGTCTCTTTATGTGCCTGCCCGAACATCTGAGCTAAGGTGCGCGCTTTATTCGCCGCTTGTTATGGAATGGAATATGAACTCAGTTTTTATCATCGACGACCACCCGGTTATCCGGATGGCTGTAAGAATGCTTCTGGAAAACGAGAATTATGAAGTGGTCGGCGAAACCGATAACGGTGTCGACGCGATGCAAATGGTTCGCGAATGCATGCCCGACCTGATCATCCTCGACATCAGCATCCCCAAGCTCGACGGGCTTGAAGTGCTGGCCCGCTTCAACACGATGGGGCTGTCGTCCAAGATTCTGGTGCTGACTTCGCAGACCCCCAATCTGTTTGCGATTCGCTGCATGCAATCGGGTGCTTCCGGTTATGTCTGCAAACAGGAAGATCTAAGCGAATTGCTCAGTTCGGTGAAAGCAGTATTATCCGGCTACAATTACTTTCCCAGCCAGGCATTGACGTGTGCGGTGCGTGAAGATGGGCAGACCAGTGAGCTGGAGCTGTTCAAGTTGGTCAATGACCGTGAACTGATGGTGTTGCAATTGTTTGCACAAGGGCGTTCCAACAAGGAAATCGCCAAGGGTATGTTTCTCAGTAACAAAACCGTCAGCACCTACAAAACGCGACTGATGCAAAAACTGAAAACCAGAACCTTGGTAGAACTTATCGAGATGGCAAAACGCAACTCGCTAGTGTGAGAGACCGGATGCCCAAGCGCTTCAGACACTTATTACTGCTGGCCACGGGCCTATGCATGGGCTGGGTGGCTCAGGCCAGCCCTGACATGGCCGATCACTACACCCTGCTCGGTCGTTCAAGCCCGGCGCACATGGACGTGAAGCTGGACAGCAGCCAATGGCAGTGGGTACGCGGTCGGCGCGAACTCATTCTCGGCACCTCGAGCCCCGATTACCCGCCTTTCGATATCACCATTTCAGGCAACGATTACGAAGGCATCACGGCTGATTACGCTGGCATCATTTCGGATGCGCTGGACCTCCCCGTTCGTGTCCAGCGCTTCGCGAGCCGTGACGCCGCGATCAGGGCACTGGTGACAGGCCAGGTCGATCTGCTGGGCACCGCCAATGGCTTCGAAGCCGTTGAGCGCAACATCAGGCTGTCACAGCCCTATTCGGTGGACCAGCCCGTGCTGGTCACCCGGGTCGGAGAAACGCGCCCTTTGAACGAAGGCCTGCAAGGCATGCGCCTGAGCATGGTCTATCACTACCTGCCGGCGGCGGAGGTCGAAGCGACCTACCCGGGCGCGATTCTCAAGCTCTATCCCTCGTTCCAGAACGCCATCAATGCCGTGGCCTTCAACCAGGCCGATGTCTTTCTGGGCGATACCGTGTCCACTCAATACATCATCAACAAGGGCTACCTGAACAATGTCCAGATGTCGAACTTCGGCAAGCACGAGGCCAATGGCTTCAGCTTCGCCGTCCGCTACGAGAACACCCAACTGCTGGGCATCATCAACCAGACCCTGAAGGCCATTCCCGTCGATGAGCGCATCGACATTTCCAGACGCTGGAACACCGGCAGTGACCTGATGCTGACCGACCAGAAACTGCAACTGACGCAACGCGAGGAACGCTGGATCGCCCAGCATCCTACCGTCCGTGTGGTGGTCAACGAAGCGTACGCCCCTCTGACTTTCTTCGATGCCAAAGGCAACTTTCGGGGCATTACGGCTGATTTGCTGGAACTGGTGCGTTTGCGTACCGGGCTCAAGTTCGACGTCAAACGTTCGCCGAGCCTGACCGATATGCAGAATCAGGTCACCGAGGGCAAGGCGGACATGATCGGCGCGCTGGTCTCCAGCGATGAACGGGAAGATCGCCTGAGTTTCAGCCGGCCTTACGTCGACAACTCGTTCGTGCTGGTCACGCGCAAGGATCCGGGATCACCCGGCCATCTGGAGCAGATGGACGGCAAACGCCTGGCGATCACACAGGGCAGTCCGATGCTGGGCTGGCTACGGAACTCATACCCGAAAGTCGTCCCGCTGGAGATCGACAACCCGTTCCAGGCACTGGACATGCTCGCGCTGGGCAGAGCGGAAGGCGCGGTTATCTCGCTGCTGAGTGCAAATTACTTTCTGTCTTCGGGCATCTTTGAAGAGCGCTTGCAGATGACCGCCACCCTCGGCGAGGACCCGGCACTGATTTCGATGGCAACCTCACGCAATGCCATCGAGCTGAGCTCGATTCTCGACAAGGCACTGGCAAGCATCGCCCCGCAGGACCTGGCGGCGATCAACAATCGATGGCGCGCTTACACCCCCTCAAGCGCCAACTGGCACGATTACCAGCGCCTGATCTACCAGATCCTGATCGGCGCGAGTCTTCTGCTGCTGGGCCTGCTGGCCTGGAATGCCTGGATGCGACGGCAGATACGCGAACGCGAAGCCGCCGAGCGGGCACTGGGTGACCAGTTCGAGTTCATGAGCGCGCTGGTGAACGGTACGCCTCACCCGATCTACGTCCGCGACCGCGAAGGGCTTCTGCGCATCTGCAACGACAGCTACCTGCGGGCGTTCTCGGCCAGACGTGAGGATGTCATCGGCAAGAGCGTCACCGAGGGCGTGCCGGGCAACGCGTCCGAGGCCAGCGAGTACGCCGCGGACTATGAGCAAGTCATGGCCAGCAACACCGCCATGATCCTTGACCGTCCCTTGCGTATCGGCGAACGGCAACTGACCATCTATCACTGGATACTGCCGTTCCGTGACTCCCTGGGTGAAGTACAGGGCATCATCGGGGGCTGGATCGACATCAGCGAGCGTCGCCAGTTGATCGAGGAACTGCAAAGCGCCAAGGAACAGGCAGACGCTGCCAGTCGTGCCAAAAGTACCTTTCTGGCGACCATGAGCCATGAAATCCGCACGCCGATGAACGCGGTGATCGGCATGCTCGAACTGACACTCAAACGCGCCGACCAGGGGGAACTTGACCGCTCCGCCATTGAAGTCGCCTACAGCTCGGCCAACGACCTGCTGGACCTGATCGGCGACATTCTTGACATTGCACGCATCGAATCCGGCCGTCTGGCCCTCAACCCGGAACGGGCAAACCTGCGCCAGCTGGTGGAATCGGTGGTCAGGGTTTTCGACGGCCTGGCCCGCCAGAAAGACCTCAGTCTGGTGCTCGCGCTGGACAGCCGAATCAACACCGACGTGTTGATCGACCCGCTGCGTTTCAAGCAGATACTCTCCAATCTGGTCAGCAACGCGATCAAGTTCACTCAGTACGGGCAGGTAAAGATCAGCCTGCAAGCCGGCGACTCGGCCGACCCGCAACAGCTGCACCTGCATGTCACGGTTCAGGACAGCGGCATCGGCATCAGCGCCGAAGACCAGCAGCGGCTGTTCGAACCGTTCGCCCAGGTGGACAACACCGGGCAGATGGCGAGGACCGGCGCCGGGCTGGGGCTGGTGATCTGCCGCAGCCTGTGCATGATGATGGGTGGCAGCCTTCAGCTCGACAGCGAGCGCGGCCAGGGCACCCGAATCAGCATGGACCTGGTGCTGACGACACTTGAGCCGCTGAGCCATCAGTCAGAGGCACTACAGCCATCGACCTCGGCCCGGCACGCCCTCAGAATCCTTGTGGTCGACGACCATCCCGCCAACCGAATGCTGCTGTGTCAGCAGTTGGGGTTTCTCGGCCATCACTGCGAAGTCGCTGAAGACGGTGCGCAAGGGCTTGCGCAATGGAAGGCGGACAGCTTTGATCTGGTGGTCGCCGACTGCAACATGCCGATCATGAACGGCTATGACATGGCGTCCGCAATCCGCGCCCAGGAACGCACGGCAGACCAGCCGCGCTGCCCGGTGTGGGGCTTCACGGCCAATGCCCAGCAGGATGAGATCGAGCGTTGCCGTGCTGCGGGCATGGACGATTGCCTGTTCAAGCCCATCAGCCTCTCGATGCTCAGCGAGCGACTGACTGCAATTGCTCCACTGGCGCGCACGCCATTGCCCTTCAGCCTGGACAGCGTCAGCAACCTGACCGGCCATCAACCGGAGCGGGTTGAGCGCCTGATCGCGCAACTGCTGCAGAGCAACCACGAGGATCGGCTGACGCTTGCCCGGCTGATACTGGAAGGCAATCGCGCGCAAACCCGCGACCTGGCCCACAGGATCAAGGGCGCAGCGCGCATCATCAGTGCCTCTCGGGTGGTCGAAGCGTGTGACGAGCTGGAAAAGGCTTGTGAGGCTGACATGACAGACGAGCAGTTCCATCGAGGCCAGAAGGACGTCGAGCTGGCGATGATCGAACTTGAAGACGCACTGCTTATGCAGCAGGCAAAAACTGCCTGACGAGACGATGTAACAATAGGAGGAACTACCGAGGCGGGAACAGCAAGGGAAGCAGGCGCTGGCCTGCTTCCCTGTAACATCAAGCGGCCGGATTGATTTCTTTTTCCGGGTACCAGACGTCGATCAGCGGGCTGACAGTGGCTTCTGTCAGTTCGCTGCGGCCTTTGAGCCAAGCTTCAACAGCAGCACGCTGCTCTTCGCTGACCGAACCACGTTTGCT
Source organism: Pseudomonas syringae (assembly GCF_002157375.1). GTDB lineage: Bacteria > Pseudomonadota > Gammaproteobacteria > Pseudomonadales > Pseudomonadaceae > Aquipseudomonas > Aquipseudomonas syringae_T. The sequence continues at coordinate 173,541 of NZ_MTSA01000008.1, read as the reverse complement.
CAGGCAAACCAGACCGAAGTCGTCGCCGCCCACATAACCCAAACCGTTGGCTTCCATTGCTTCTTTCAGGAAAGCATCCAGGAACGCATCGATAGCGTTGTCATCCAGCCCTTCCTTGAAGTCCAGGTTCAGTTCGAAACCCAATTCCTGGAACTCGTCTACACACAGTTTTTTGCGCAGACGGCGGGAGCGGTTAGTGGCCATGGGACAATCCTCATCAATAAATATCGGGCGGCACTCTAACAGCTTGGCGTTTTAAAAGCCCGACAATTGCTGTCAGCACATCGGACATGGCGTGCCGACACTCAGGTGTGCGCTTGATAAAAAATAGCGATTCCGCGTCAACCCCCCGTCACAAGCCGGCTCTGCTTGGGGCATAATGCCGCTCGTTCGCACCACCGCTTTATGTGTTACAAAAAACCGCTGCGAATTCACTACTATAGTTACCGAGTTTTCGAACAGTTACCGGGGGAATTCATCCATGCCCTCTTTTTTATTTGCCTCTCTGCAGTAGGGTTTTAGTCAATGATCAAGTCGCTACGTCCCTTGTTGCTCGTTTCCCTCCTATTGCCACTGGCTCTGCCCGCCCACGCTGCCGTCGTCAACACCACGCTGCCCCCCAAGGTTCAACAGGCTCTGAAAGCCAGCAAACTCAACGATGATGCGCTCTCGCTGGTCATGCTGCCGCTCAACGGCCCCGGGACACCGACCGTATTCAACGCCGATGTGTCGGTGAACCCGGCGTCCACCATGAAACTGATCACCACCTATGCCGCGCTGGAAATACTCGGCCCGACGCACCAGTGGAAAACCGAATTCTTCACCGACGGCACCCTGAGCAACGGCGTGCTGCGCGGCAATCTGTACCTCAAGGGCGGCGGCGATCCCAAGCTGAACATGGAAAAGCTCTGGTTGCTGATGCGTGACCTGCGCGCCAACGGGGTGCAGCAGGTGACCGGCGACCTGGTCCTGGACCGCAGCCACTTCGTGCAGCCGCAATTGCCAGTCTTCAACGATGACGGCAATGACACCAACAAACCGTTTCTGGTCAAGCCGGACGCGTTGATGGTCAACCTCAAGGCCTTGCGCTTTGTGACGCGCAATGATGACGGCAAGGTTCTGGTTTCCGTAGAGCCGCCCATCGCGACCATCCACATCGACAACCAGGTCAAGGCTATTGCTTCGAAGCAATGCACCGGAGACGTTCGCTACAACCCGGTGACTCAGCCTGACGGCAGCGTAAACGTGACCGTGACCGGCCAGTTGGGCAACGGCTGCAACTCCCAGACCTACCTCTCGTTGCTGGACCACCCGGCTTACGCGGCAGGCGCAGTGCGGGCGATCTGGCAGGAACTGGGCGGCACCATTCAGGGCAAGGACCGGGTCGGCGTTGTGCCTGCCAACACCAAGCTGCTGGCCAAGGCCTTTTCGCCGGACCTGGTGGAAGTGATCCGCGACATCAACAAATTCAGTAACAACACCATGGCCCAGCAACTGTTTCTCAGCCTGGGGGAAGAGTTTCGCAACGAGGCGGACGGTGACGACGGCAAGGCCGCACAACGCGTGATTCGTCAGTGGCTGGCGAAAAAAGGCATCACCGCGCCGCATCTGGTGATGGAAAACGGCTCGGGGCTTTCCCGTGCGGAGCGTGTCAGTGCCCGTGAAATGGCGATTATCCTGCAAGCCGCCTGGCGCAGTCCGTATGCGGCCGAGTTCATGAGTTCAATGCCGCTGGCCGGGCTTGACGGCACCATGCGCAAGCGCCTCAAGCGCACGCCTTTGCTGGGCGAAGCGCATATAAAGACGGGCACCCTGAACACCGTTCGGGCCATTGCCGGTTTCAGTCGCGACAGCAACGGCAACACCTGGGCGGTCGTGGCGATCCTCAATGATCCGCGTCCTTTCGGCGCTTCATCGATCCTGGATGAAGTACTGATTGACCTGTATCGCCAGCCCAAGCTGGCCAACACAACGGTCTCGATTCAGCAGTAACAGACCCACAGAAAACACAAAGGCCCGCTCTCACAGCGGGCCTTTGTGTTTCAAGTCAGCGCACAGGACCGCCGCATCGAATCAGAACTGCTCCGGTTCCACCCGATCCCGACCAGCCTGCTTGGCGGCATAGACACCCGAGTCGGCACGCAACAACATCGCGTCGATCCCCTCGCCTGCCCGCCAGCTGGCAATCCCGAAACTGGCCGTGACAACATGATCCACGCCTTCGATCACCTGCTTGCGCAACTCCTCGCGCAGACTCATGGCCAACTGATAAGCCTGCGTGCCTCGGGTGCCCGGGCACACGACCATGAATTCCTCGCCACCCAGACGACAGAACACGTCGTCACTGCGCAGGCGTTGACTGATCTTTTCCGAGATGGCCTTGAGCACCTGATCGCCTACGGCATGCCCGAAGCGGTCATTGATGCGCTTGAAGTGGTCGATGTCGAGCATGATGATCGACAGATGACCGCCGTGGCGGTCGATCCTCTTCAACTCAGACTGCATCCGGTCCTGAAAGTAACGCCGGTTGTAGGCACCGGTCAGTACGTCGGTGACCGAGAGCGCGCGCAACTCCTGCTCGACCCGTTTGAGGTCAGTGATGTCTGACACAAAACCGTGCCACAGCACACTGCCATCAGCCAGCCGCTCCGGTGTCGAGGCCGCGCGCAGCCAGCGCTGGCCCTTACTTGGCAGCTCGACCCGATATTCTTCGCTCCACGCGGTCAGGTGCCTGGCGCTCTCGAGGATGGAGCTTTTGACCCGCGTCAGGTCGGTTGGGTGGATACGTCGCAGAACCGCGTCAGAGTCCTCCAGCAGCTGGGTTTCATCGACTTCGAACAGTTCGCCCATGCCCGCGCTGGCATACCTGAAGTGAGCGCTGCCATCGACGCCCAAGTGGTACTGATAAATGCCGCCGGGCACTTGAGAACCCAGCTTTTTCAACAACTCGCCCTGCTCGGCCAAGGCTTCGTTGACGCGCTTGTGTTCAGTGACATCGATGCACACGGCCAGGTACCCCGTCCACAGCCCCTGATCGTCGCGTACGGCGGTGACTAGCATGTCCACGACCAGCGTGCTGCCGTCACTGCGCTGCAGGGTCCACTCCTGAGACGGGTGACTGCCTTCCTGCACGGCATCGAGAAACATCAACTGAGAGGCGCTGATCGGCCGCCCCATTTCCTTGCTCAGGGTGCTCGCGCGGGCCTCCAGCACAGTGGACTGATAGAGGTCCATGAGCCGGAACTTGCCCAGCACGTCCTCTTGGGCATAACCCAGCATCTTCTGCGCGCCAACGTTGAACGTCTTGATCAGGCCGTCCAGGTCGGTCGCGATGATGGCCACTTCGGTCGCCGCGTCGAGTACGTTACGCAACTGCCCGTGGGCGGCCCTCAACTGCAGTTCGCGTTGACGCAGCTCGCGAGTACGCTGGGCCACTCGCTGCAAGGCCCGTTGACGCTGGCTGATCAGGCTGTACAGCAAGGCGCTGAGCATCAGACTCAGCAGCCCTCCGAGCCACATCACCCGTCCCGGCATCATGATCTGATTGCTCAGGCTGAAAATCTGCGTCGGCCGCACCTCGACCAGGTAATCCCTGTCACCCAGGCTCAGCAGGCTGCTGGCGTACAGTTGATTGTGTATTGCGGCCACCGGCGACTGATACACCTGCTCCGCCTTGGCCGGCGACGTGAGGTCAATCATGGTCACCGACAGGTTGTCCTGTTCCACGGTGCCCACGCTCATCAACTGCGCCAGACTGATGATCGCAGTGACATAGCCTTTCAACTCGGGGGACGACTGAGACGTCGAAAAAACCGGTGCCACCAGCAAGATGCCGTAGGTGTCGGAAGGGTCGAGGGCCAGCAGACGAATGCGCGGTGTGGCGACGATATGCTTGAGCAGGCGGGCACGCTCCAGCGCTGCATAGCGTACCTGTTCAGAGTAGATATCTAGGCCCAGCGGCGGTGGCGCCTTGCCGAGGGTCTGGATGAAGCGCACCGGAAAATACTCATTCCGCACGCCCGCGATCTTCAGCGTGCCGTTTTCACCCATCTCGCGTATGGCGTAATCATTCAGGCCATCCTGGCGTGCCTGCGCTTCAAAAGCGGCCCGCTCGGCCTGGGTCACTTTGGGGTTCCAGGCATAGGCCTGGGTCCCGAGCAGCAACGGCGCAACGAAACCGTCGAATTCAGACTGTTCGACCTGATGGGAGAAAACAAAGAAGCGGCCGAGGGTGTCCAGCCGCGTGACTTGCCGGTCAAGGCGCTCCTGAAGACGGCTGAAGCGCTCGGCGGCGAGCATGTCGAAGCGCTGACGCAGCTGGCGCTGGTACAACTCGTTGTCCGCCAACGCCAGCATAACGGTAAGTGCGATACCGACCAGAAAAGCCAGAGCCGCTACAAGCCACGGCGAGAGCTGACCACTGATGAAACTCAGAACCCTGAGCCTGAAACGTTTTACTGTCATAGACAGAAACTCATGACGCCAACGAACTGAAGCGTCAGGCTGGCTATGAGTTCTTTTATAGCTACTCGCCAGTAGTTTGCCTAGTGGACGATGAACAAACCTGTGCAAAGAAGCTACAAATCAGTTCAACGCCCTTCGTTTCATGATCAGGCGCGCGCCATTATCTTCCAGGCGCGGTGAATCTTGCCGTTGCGGGCAAAGTCCGGGTCAATCGTCTGCGCGGTGATGTCTTCGACCGAGTAGCGCTGGGCGAGATTTTCATCGAGTACGAACTTGCGGAAGTTATTGGAGAAATACAGCACGCCGCCGGGTGCGAGACGTGCCATTGCCAGATCGATCAGCTCGACCTGATCACGTTGCACGTCGAAAATGCCTTCCATGCGCTTGGAGTTGGAAAAGGTCGGCGGGTCGATGAAGATCAGGTCGTACTCGTCCCGATTGGCCTGCAGCCAGGCCATCACATCGCCCTGTTCCAGACGGTTCTTGTCGGAAAAACCGTTGAGCGACAGGTTGCGGCGAGCCCAGTCCAGGTAGGTGCGTGACAGATCGACGCTGGTGGTGCTGCGCGCACCGCCCTTGGCGGCGTGAACGCTGGCCGTTGCGGTGTAGGCAAACAGGTTGAGGAAGCGCTTGCCCGCGGCTTCACGCTGAATACGCATGCGTATCGGGCGATGATCGAGAAACAGGCCGGTGTCCAGATAATCAGTCAGGTTGACCAACAGCTTGACGCCGCCTTCGCTGACTTCCAGAAACTGCCCCTGAGCACTCTGACGCTCGTACTGCTTGGTGCCGCTCTGACGCTCGCGACGCTTGATCACCACGCGGCTCTTGTCGATGTTCAGCGCCTGCGGAATGGCCGCCAGCGCGTCGAACAGCCGGGCCGACGCCTTTTCCGGATCAATCGTCTTGGGCGCAGCGTATTCCTGAACATGCACCCAGTCGTGATACAGGTCGATGGCCAGCGAATACTCGGGCATGTCAGCGTCATACACACGGTAGCAATCAATCCCCTCGCGACGGACCCATTTGCCCATCAGCTTGAGATTTTTTTGCAGGCGATTGGCGAACATCTGCCCGCCTTCGCTCAGGCGCGCCTGTTCGACCACCACCGGTTCCGGTTTGATCGGGTTGCCGTTCTTGTTGAGCTTGCGTTCGACAACCTCGACTTCAACCGGGTTCTCACGCTCGACCTGACGTTGCTCTGGGGTGCGACGCTCGCCCGTCACGAACTGGTCAGGCGTGACCTTGATCAGCAACAACTTGCACGGCAAGGCGCCGTTCCAGAACGAATACTGTTTGTGGCTGCGAATGCCCATGCGCTTGCCCAGGTCTGGCGCGCCGGTGAAGACCGCCGCTTCCCAGTTGAGGCATGCCTGACGCAGACGCTCGCCCAGGTTCTGGTAGAGGTACAACAGGCTGGCTTCGTCCCCCAGACGCTCGCCGTACGGAGGGTTGCAGATCACCAGGCCTTTCTGGTTCTGATCCGGACGCGGCTCGAAAGTCGCGACTTCGCCCTGATAGACCTTGATCCACTCACTCAGGCCGGCACGTTCGATGTTGTTGCGGCCAGGCTGGATCAGACGCGGATCGGCTTCGTAACCGCGAATCCACGACGGTGTTTTGGCCAGACCGGCTTCTGCGCGCGCCAGCGCTTCGTCGTGAAGCTTGCGCCACAGTGCAGGGACGTGGCCGAGCCAGGCGGAGAAACCCCAGCGCTCGCGTTTGATGTTGGGGGCGATGTCGGCGGCAATCATGCCGGCCTCGACCAGAAAGGTGCCCACACCGCACATCGGGTCAGCCAGCGCGCCGCCTTCGGCAGCAATGCGCGGCCAGCCGGCCCTGATCAGAATGGCCGCAGCCAGGTTTTCCTTGAGTGGCGCAGCACCCTGCTGCAGGCGGTAGCCGCGCTGGTGCAGGCTGTGGCCGGAAAGGTCGAGCGACAGAATGGCTTCGCCGCGATCCAGGCGCAGGTGAACGCGCAGGTCCGGGTTGATCTTGTCCACCGACGGACGCTCGCCGTCGGGCGTGCGCAATTTGTCGACGATCGCGTCCTTGACCTTCAATGCACCAAAGTGGGTGTTGTCGATGCCCGAGCCATGACCGCTGAATTCCACCGCGATGGTGCCGTCCGACTCTAGATGGTCATGCCACTCGACATCCAGTACACCGTGGTAGAGGTCTTCGGCGTCCTTCATCGGAAAGCGCTTGAGCACCAGCAGCACGCGGTTGGCCAGACGCGACCAGAGACACAGCCTGTAGGCAGTCTCCATGTCGGCGGAGCCGCGAATGGCCGACGTGTGTTCGCGGGTCTCTTGCAGACCCAGCGCGGTGGCTTCCTCGGCAAGCAGACCTTCGAGGCCTTTGGGGCAAGTAAGGAAAAGTTCGTAGCGATCCGACATGTGTCTTCCAGGGCCTGAGCCGTCAGCGGCGGGCAACGCATTGCCCTGCCAGATTTGAACAGGCGTCTTTCGTGGAGAACGCCTGCGTGGCACGTTGTGTGTGCCGGTCCACCGCATGATCCTTTCATGTCATTGCGGCAGTTGCGCGCGTATTAGAACAGATATCAGGGCGAACGATGTCGGCAATAAGAAAGCGCCCCCGAAAAGACCGATGTGAAAAGTCACATTTTCACGACGAATTGGCGACCCTTCGTCGCCTGAGCAGGCAAGGCATAGCGCCACTATCTGCACCTGATAAGCGATCTCAATTCGCTCTAAAGCCCCCGACCCGAAAGGGCTGAAGCGAAAAACACGCGAGCGGCCCGTGGCTGCTTATTGCTCGATAGACCTGAATGTGACGTGCTTATGACAAAACGATCATTCACACCGACCTGCTGTTTGGTTAGAAATCACCACAGGTCATCTCCGCAACGGTTATGACGTAAAGGCCCGCGACGCCGGCAGCGGGCACCAACGGCAGAAGACTCTGCCCGACCTCACCACGGGGTCTCAGGGATATTACAGTCAACAGACGAGGGCATTACCCTATGAGAAGACTTAAGCGTGATCCGTTGGAAAGAGCATTTTTACGCGGATATCAATACGGCGTTCATGGTAAATCCCGTGAGCTTTGCCCATTTACTCTACCGTCAGTACGCCAGGCATGGATCAATGGCTGGCGCGAAGGACGCGGCGACAACTGGGACGGTATGACCGGCACTGCGGGCATCCACAGACTCAACGAACTTCACGCAGTCGGATGAGGCGATACGAAGACTGTCAGGCCTCTATCGGGCTGCACACATGACTGATTGATTCACACCTGTACCATGCACGCCCGACCCGGGCGGCGGGCCAACGCCCAGGGGCTCTTTCGAAGAGCCCCTTTTTTTCACCTGCGAATCAGCCTGTCTTGCCTGGCATGGCCGCAATGGCGTCCACCGATTGACGAATCAGCGCCGGGCCTTTGTAGATGAAACCGGAGTAGATCTGCACCAGACTGGCACCCGCTGCGATTTTTTCCGCGGCATGCCTGCCCTCGGTAATACCGCCTGCGGCAATGATCGGCAGGCGGCCCGCCAGCTCACCGGCCAGTACCTTGACGATATGCGTGCTTTTTTCCAGCACCGGCGCCCCCGACAGGCCGCCCGCTTCGTCTCCGTGCGGCAGGCCTTCCACGCCCTTGCGACTGAGGGTGGTATTGGTGGCAATCACCGCGTCCATTCCCGACTCGATCAGCGCTGCGGCGACCAGCACGGTTTCTTCATCGGTCATGTCCGGGGCGATCTTGATCGCCAGCGGCACACGCTTGCCGTGAAGCCGGGCAAGTTCGTGCTGGCGCAGGCTCAAGGCCTGAAGCAACTGCTTGAGCGAGTCACCGAATTGCAGGCTGCGCAGACCCGCTGTGTTGGGTGAACTGATGTTGATGGTGACATAGCTGGCGTGGGCGTAAACCTTGTCCAGGCAGATCAGGTAATCATCCACTGCACGCTCGACCGGCGTGTCGAAGTTCTTGCCGATGTTGATACCCAGAATGCCGTTGTACCTGGCCGCCTTGACCCTGGACACCAGGTTGTCGACACCGAGGTTGTTGAAGCCCATGCGGTTGATGATGGCCTCGGCATGCGGCAGGCGAAAAACTCGCGGCTTGGGGTTGCCCGGCTGCGGACGCGGCGTCACGGTGCCGATCTCGACAAAGCCGAAACCCAATTGTGCAAAACCGTCGATGGCTGCGCCGTTCTTGTCCAGGCCGGCCGCCAGCCCTACCGGGTTGGGAAACTCCAGGCCCATGACACTGACCGGCAGCCTGGCCGGTGACTTGCTCAGCAGGCCGTTGAGGCCCAGCCGTCCGCCGGCACCGATCAGGTCCAGCGACAGGTCGTGGGAGGTTTCCGGGGAAAGTTTGAACAGTAACTGGCGGGCCAGGTTATACATGGCGGGATAGGCTCGTAAGCAGCTGAATTCAGGGTGGCGATTATAGACGCGTGCGGGCGGCTCAGGCGAGCGCACGATACACTTCCCGTCCGCCGACGATGGCATATGCCTTGCTTGGATACCCTTATCGGCATTCATTCCAACGACGGAAGGGTGCATGGACAACGGCGTCGCTTCCGCCCTTTGCCTTGGCATCGGGCAGAACGACGCCTTTTTTCTGGATGAATATTTATGAAGTACGCGGCATGACTGAACGAACCGGCAACGCCCTGGACTGGGTAGGCGGCAGCGACGCCCCGGAAATGAACAGCCTGGACGTAGGTTTCATGGCGCTGACCGACTGCGCCCCACTGGTGGTCGCCGCGACGCAGGGCTTTGCCCAGCCTTACGGGTTGAGCCTGAACCTGAAATGCCAGACATCATGGTCCGGGTTGCGCGACAGGCTGGTCAGCGGGCAGCTCCAGGCGGCGCACAGCCTTTATGGCCTGATATACGCCGTGGAACTGGGCATCAGCGGCGGCCCGGCGACTGACATGGCCATCCTGATGGGCCTCAACCAGAACGGCCAGTGCATCAACCTGTCCCGCGAATTGCAGCAGGCCGGCGTGATCACTCCCGAGGCGCTGAACAAACGCGCGCACCAAAGCGGGTCACGACTGACGTTCGCTCAGACCTTTCCGACCGGCAACCATGCCATGTGGCTCTATTACTGGCTCGCCAGCCAGGGCATCCATCCGCTCGATGACGTCAACAGCGTCGTGGTGCCCCCCACTCAGATGGCGCAGCACCTGCAGGCCGGGCGCATCGACGGCTTTTGTGTCGGCGAGCCTTGGGGCGCCAGTGCCGTGCATCAGCAACTGGGCTTCACCGTCGCCACCAGCCAGGCGATCTGGCCGGATCACCCCGGCAAAGTGCTGGGCTGCACCCGCGAGTTCGTCGAGCAGAACCCCAACACGGCCAGAGCGCTGATCATGGCCGTGCTGGAAGCCAGCCGTTTCATCGAGCAAAGCGATCATAACCGGCGCAGTACCGCACAACTGCTCAGCGGCGCGGACTACCTGGACACCTCGCCGGACTGCATCGAGCCGCGCCTGCTCGGCCAGTACAGCGACGGCCTCGGCAACCACTGGCAGGACCCTCACGCCGTTAGTTTCCATGATCAGGGACAGGTCAATTATCCGTGGTTGTCCGATGGCATGTGGTTCATGACCCAGTTCCGACGCTGGGGGCTATTGCGCGAAGACCCGGACTACCTGGCCGTCGCGACCCGGGTTCAGCAACTGGACCTGTACCGTCAGGCCGCCCGCGCTCTGGGCATCGAGGCTCCCGCAGCCACCCTGCGCAGCAGCGCGCTGATCGACGGCAAGGTCTGGGATGGCAGCGATCCGGCGGGTTACGCACGCAGCTTCACACTCCACTCGCTGGCCGATACCGCGCCCGCTGTTGCCAGTCGTTGAAGGAGAACGTGACCATGCTGCGTATTCTGCTTATCAACGACACTGCCAAAAAAGTCGGCCGCCTCAGATCCGCATTGATCGAAGCCGGATTCGAAGTGATCGACGAGTCCGGCCTGATCATCGACCTGCCCGCGCGGGTCGAAGCCGTGCGCCCGGACGTTATCCTGATCGACACCGAATCGCCCGGCCGCGATGTGATGGAACAAGTCGTGCTGGTCAGCCGTGACCAGCCGCGCCCGATTGTGATGTTCACGGACGAACACGATCCAGGGGTGATGCGCCAGGCGATCAAATCCGGAGTGAGCGCCTATATTGTCGAGGGTATTCAGGCCCAACGGCTGCAACCCATCCTCGATGTGGCGATGGCCCGTTTCGAGAGCGATCAGGCGTTGCGTGCGCAACTGCATGCCAGGGATCAGCAACTGGCAGAGCGCAAGCGTATCGAGCTGGCCAAGGGCATGCTGATGAAAATGAAGGATTGCAACGAGGAAGAGGCGTACACGCTGATGCGTCGTCAGGCAATGAGTCGTCAGCAAAAGTTGATTCAGGTTGCCGAGCAAATCATCGCGATGAACGAATTGCTGGGGTAAACACGCAAGAACGCCTGCACAGGCAGGCGTTCTTGCGGGCGATAGCGCTGCGCTGTCAGCTCAGCGTGACATCCTTCATCGCAGGGATGTAACCGTAGTCATACGCCTCCTGCACAAACGAGCGGTCCCCTTTCAAAAGGATCCTCACCGTCGGCGCTTCGGTCCCGCCGATACGGTAGTCCTCGCCTTCGGTGGGCACACTGTCGATGAATGACGTCACCAGGCCGTTCGGCATGACGCAATGGGAATACGTCTGGAATGGCTGCTCGGGCGGATTGCCGAGCACCAGGCCCGAAGCATTCATCGGACGGTACGGACCGAACAGGTGTTCGCCGACAAACCCGTAGACGCCATCCGGCCCTGTAACACCATCGGCATAGGTGAACTTGTGGCTGATGGTGAACAAGTAATACTTGCCGTCTTGAAATACATAATGCGGGCGCTCGGTCTGATCATTGACGCCCACTGCTGTCACCAGCGGCGGCAGTATTTCCCATTCTTCGCCGCTGAGGTCTTTTGCCACCGCCAGACCAATACAACCCACCTGGAATCGGGCACCGCCCACTTCTTCATGGCCGGGTGGCACAGGGCCAAGTTCGGCAGCCCCTACTGTGTGCGATCCACGCTCACCCGCCACATTGCCTTCAAAGACCATGTACAACTTGCCATCATTGGGGTCAATAAACGGACTGGGGTCACGAAAGTTCCAGGTCGCGTTTTGCGCCTCGGTCTGATAATAACTTCCGTCGGCTTCAAACAGTGTTTTGACATCGGTAAAGTCTTTCAACTCCACCCCTTTGTCTGACGTCACAATACGGCCGCGAACTTTGGCAATGGCCGCACCGGGTGTCACGCACGTGTAGTACAGGTCGATGTCACCCTTGTCATTCAAGAGTATCGGCGTGCCGGCCCACTCACGGGTGGTCGGCGACACGCCTTCGGCCATCACCCGGCCGCCAAAGATCCAGTCCTTGCCGGTGCGCGAATACCAGTAGCACATGCGTGCCCGGCCGTGACGGTCTTCCCAGTCACGCTTGATGTCATAACGACCGTTGGCGCCCAGGTATTGAGGGTCGTCCGGGTGGCGGTCGGCCGTCAGGGTGATGATCACGGACCAGCCGTTGACTGAAACCACCGTGCCGTCGAGTTCTCGCAGCGGCATGGTGTCCCAGATGAATACCGTATCGCTCATGACCGGAAAGTCCGGGCTTACCAGTGGCTGCGTGGTGGTCGGGTCATTTTCATTGACCTTCAGCGCGTCGGCACGGGACCAGACAGTGGGTGCGTAATTGATGTTACTCATGATGATGTGTCCTTTATTGGCGCCCTTCAAAGCAGCGCGGAGAGGAAGACAACGCGGCCTGTAGGCTGCATTGCCGAGGTGCATCTGGCGTCGGCCTTCCCGTATCGAACGCGTCGGGAAGCCGGAAAAAGAGCGAATACCGGGTCACTTCTTGCGAAGTAAGCACTTATCGAAATGGACAGGCAATTTGAAACTTTATAGTGCCTTGATGAAGAGCGAGATCACTCTTTAATGACAGGCCGCATTAGTCGCGGCAGAACGGATGCTGTCAGAGATACTGCGAGAAGTAAATTAAATATTTGCACACCGCCCTGCGACCCTGCACGCGCCGCTGTTGAATTAAACATTGTTCACGTTTCTCGAACATCGGTATTAAAACCGACATACAATGGCCTTGAAATAATCTCACCGTGACAGCACGCCAGCGTGAAACAAGCGGCACGTTAAATAAACATTAAAAACATTGAACTTTAATAAAACATTAATAAGAACTTCCGGGTTCGGTCCTTGTGAAATCTGCCACCCCTGGTCGGCACGCGATCAAGGGCGTCATTCGGTGACGCGCCCTTTTATGCAGCGCGCTTGCCGGACGGCGCCCGCTTGAAGGTCAGTAGCACGCTCAAACCCGCGTCCTGATATCACGCAAACCCGTGTGCAGCGTGCGGTTGAACCGCGTTCCCGCGCATTGGCCCGGCGATTGCTACAGCAATCGCACCGGTGGCCAACGGCGGCTACCTCCCTTACGACAAAGACGTCGCTTATCTCTTTCCCTTGCTGTGGACAGAGAGGCGACGTTTTTGCGTTTTAGCCCCGGCGAAGGGGCTGGTGGAGTCGCCGTGACCCGGAACACTCCACCGCAACGTCTGGAACAAACCGTGTCGCGGCCATGCCCGACTGACCTACTAGCAGATGATGAGGGGCGTACACATGGATACAAGCTTCTGGAAGGCCGGCCATAAACCGACCCTGTTCGCAGCCTTTCTGTACTTCGACCTGAGTTTCATGGTCTGGTACCTGCTTGGCCCGCTGGCGGTGCAGATCGCCACCGACCTGCAATTGACGACTCAACAACGCGGCCTGATGGTGGCCACGCCGATTCTGGCCGGCGCCGTGCTGCGCTTCTTCATGGGCTTGCTGGCAGACCAGTTGTCGCCCAAGACCGCCGGCATCATCGGCCAGGTGATTGTCATCGGCGCCCTGCTCGCCGCCTGGCAACTGGGCATTCATACGTATGGCCAGGTGCTGTTGCTGGGCCTGTTCCTCGGCATGGCGGGGGCGTCGTTCGCCGTTGCGCTGCCGTTGGCGTCGCAATGGTATCCACCGCAGCATCAAGGCAAGGCGATGGGCATTGCCGGTGCAGGTAATTCAGGCACCGTGCTGGCTGCGTTGATTGCGCCGGTACTGGCGGCCAGCTTCGGTTGGGGCAACGTGTTCGGCCTGGCCCTTATTCCGCTGGTGCTGACCCTGATTGCGTTTAGCCTCATGGCGCGCAATGCACCGGAACGCAGTAAACCCAAGTCGATGGCGGACTACCTCAAGGCACTGGGCGACCGTGACAGCTGGTGGTTCATGTTTTTCTACAGCGTGACCTTCGGCGGTTTTATCGGCCTGGCCAGCGCCCTGCCCGGCTACTTCAACGACCAATACGGGCTGAGCCCGATCACTGCCGGCTACTACACTGCCGCCTGTGTATTCGGCGGCAGCCTGATGCGCCCGCTGGGTGGCGCACTGGCGGACCGCTTTGGCGGGATTCGCACCTTGACGGTCATGTACGCCGTCGCGGCCATCGGCATTGCAGCAGTGGGCTTCAACCTGCCGAGTTCATGGGCGGCACTGGCGCTTTTCGTCGCCGCAATGCTGGGGCTGGGGGCCGGTAACGGCGCGGTTTTCCAACTGGTGCCGCAGCGCTTCCGCAAGGAAATCGGGGTCATGACCGGCCTGATCGGCATGGCCGGCGGCATTGGTGGCTTTCTCCTGGCAGCCGGTCTGGGCACCATCAAACAGAATACCGGTGACTACCAGTTGGGGCTGTGGCTGTTCGCGGGTCTGGCAGTGGTGGCCTGGTTCGGCCTGCTGAACGTCAAACGTCGCTGGAGAACCACGTGGGGTTCGGCTGCCGTGACAGCGGCGCGGGTCTGAACCGTCGATGACATTGCAACTGCGTTTTGCCGAGTTCAGCGCCAGCGGCCCGCGAGCGGAGAATCAGGACGCCCTGCGCCTGGTCACGCCGGTTGCAGCGCTCGCGGCCAGCAAGGGCTACCTGTTCGCCCTTGCCGACGGCGTCAGCCAGTGCGCCGACGGTGCGCTGGCCGCTCAATCCACGCTGCAAGCGCTGGCGCTGGACTACTACGCCACACCGGAGACCTGGGGCGTGGCGCAATCCCTTGATCGCCTGCTGCTGGCACAGAATCGCTGGTTGCTGGCCAACGGCCTGATGACCACCCTCAGCGCGCTGGTGCTGCGCGGCCGACGCTTCACCCTTGCCCATGTCGGTGACTGCCGGGCGTATCGCTGGAGCGCCGGGACGCTTGCGCGCATCAGCGAAGATCACGTCTGGGAGCAGGCTGACATGCAGCATGTGCTCAAGCGCGCGCTGGGTCTGGATCAATACGTGGTCATGGATTATCTCGACGGCGAACTGCGTGAAGGCGAGCGGCTGTTGCTGGTCAGCGACGGTGTCTGGGCGACACTCGGCGATGCCAGCATTCGCTCTATTCTTGGTGAGCAGGACGACCTCGACGCTGCGGTGAAAACCCTGGTCAGCGCAGCCCATCTCGCAGGCAGTCAGGACAATGCCAGCGCGCTGTTGATCGAGGTCGACAGCCTCGGAGAGGATGATCTGGGCGACGCGTTGTTACAGTTGCAACAATGGCCACTGCCGCCCGCCCTGAAGCCCGGCCAGGCGTTCGAAAGCTGGAGCATCGACAGCGTGGTGGCGCACTCGCGCCAATCGATTCTGTATCGGGTCCACGATGCCCACGGTCAGCCCTGGCTGCTGAAAACCTTGCCCGCCAGCCGGCATGACGAAGCAGGTGCCGGCCAGGGTCTGCTGCTTGAAGAGTGGTTTCTGCGCCGGGTAGCCGGGCGCTTCTTTCCCGAGCTTCACCCGCTTACCGAGCGTCAGCATCTGTATTACGTGATGCGCGAGTATTCCGGACGTACGCTGGCCGATGTCTTCACGGCCAGTGGCCCTTTGCCGCTGGCGCAATGGCAGGATCTGGCGACACGACTGTTGCGAGCCACTGGCCTGCTGCACCGGCGCAATATCATTCATCGCGACATCAAGCCGGAAAACCTGCTGGCAAGTGATGACGGCGAATTGCGCCTGCTGGATTTCGGTCTGGCCTTCTGCCCCGGTCTGTCGACCGCCAGCGCCGACGACCTGCCCGGCACCCCCAGCTACATTGCACCCGAAGCGTTTCATGGCGCCGAGCCAGACCCGCGACAGGACCTGTATGCCGTTGGTGTAACGTTGTATTACCTGCTGACCGGTCATTATCCCTATGGCGAGATCGAAGCGTTTCAACATCGGCGCTTCGGCCTGCCCGTTCCCGCCAGTCGCTACCGGCCTGATCTGCCGCAATGGCTGAACCACGGCCTGGACAAGGCGCTGCAACCCGATCCGGATCAACGCTACGAAACCGCCGAACAATGGCTGCTGGAACTGGAGCAGGCCGAACATCGTCCGGTCGTTGCGCGTCCACGGCCATTACTGGAGCGCGAACCGCTGAAAGTCTGGCGCACGCTGGCGCTGGTTTCACTGCTGCTTAATCTGCTCGCAGCGGTCTGGTTCATGGGGCGTCACTGAGTCAGGTGATTCGACCCACACGCCGCCCTGATTCTGTGCGACGCGCTTCAACCCAGTGCAAAGATGCCCGTCAGCGCTTGCAACATCCCCCGCCACGCGGGCATTTGCGAGTTGGCACAAGCGCTGCATAGTCCTTTTCAGATCATTCATAACACGCAGCCCTCAACGATGAAGGCTGCGTTTCCCGAGATAACGGGACCGGACAAAGGCGTCCCTGTCAGGCAACTGACGGGACGCCTTTTTTTGTTTGCGCACACGGTGTCGAGCGCGCGCCCTGGCGACTCGGAGGCAAAATGAAAAAACTCAAACTGGTGATGATTGGCAACGGCATGGCCGGCGTGCGCACACTCGAAGAGTTGCTGAAACTGAGCGAAGACCTTTACGACATCACGGTCTTCGGCGCCGAGCCACACCCCAACTACAACCGAATCCTGCTGTCCCCGGTACTGGCCGGCGAGCAGAACTTCGAAGACATCGTCCTCAACGACCTGGACTGGTACGCAGCCAACGGTATCCGGTTATTGCTAAACCGCCGGGTGGTAAAGATCGATCGCATCAAACGTCTGGTGATCGCCGAAGACGGCACCGAAGCCGGTTACGACCGCCTGCTGATCGCGACCGGATCGCGGCCCTTCATCTTGCCGATCCCCGGCAACACACTGGAAGGCGTCATCGGCTACCGCGACATCGGCCATACCCGGCAGATGATCGACACGGCGGTCACCCACAAGCGTGCAGTGGTCATCGGCGGCGGCCTGCTCGGACTGGAAGCGGCCAACGGCCTGAGCCTGCGCGGCATGCAGGTCACGGTCATTCACAACGGGCAAACGCTGCTGGAGCGCCAACTGGACAAGACCAGCGGCCTGATGCTGCAAGCCGCGCTGGAGCTGCGCGGCCTGAGCTTTCGTCTCAATGAACAGACCGACGCCTTGCTCGGCGACGAACAGGGCCGCGTGCGGGCCGTACAGTTCAAGAACGGCGATGTGATCGACGCCGATCTGGTGGTCATGGCCGCGGGCATACGCCCCAATACCGAACTGGCTGAACAGGCCGGGCTGCCCTGCCACCGAGGGATTCTGGTCAACGACACCCTGCAGACCTACGACCCGCGTATCTACGCGATCGGCGAGTGCGTCAGCCATCGCGGCATTGCCTATGGCCTGGTTGCCCCACTGTTCGAACAGGCGCGAGTCTGCGCCAACCACCTCGCGCAACTGGGTTTTGCGCGCTACCCAGGCTCGGTCACCTCGACCAAGCTGAAGGTCACCGGCATCGACCTGTTTTCAGCAGGCGACTTTCTCGGCGGCGAAGGCACCGAAAGCATCACCCTTTCGGACCCCATCAGCGGCGTATACAAAAAACTGGTGATCAAGAATGACATCCTGGTCGGCGCTTGCCTGTATGGCGACACCGCAGACGGCAGTTGGTATCTGCAACAGATTCGCGAAGGTCAGGGCATTGCCGCGATCCGCAATCACCTGATGTTCGGCCAACCCGCCGCCGAAGAGGCCGCCTGCGCATGACCAGCCTGGCCATCAACACCACCCAGGTTACCGCCTCCACCTGCTGTTATTGCGGCGTCGGCTGTGGCGTGCTGATCGAGCATGACGGTCAAAACATCCTCGGCGTCAGTGGCGACCCGACGCACCCGGCCAACTTCGGCAAACTGTGCAGCAAAGGCTCAAGCCTGCACCTGACAGGCGATATCGAAGCACGTGCGTTGTACCCGGAATTGCGCCTGAGCAAAGCGCTCGCGCGCAGCGTCACCGATTGGGACACGGCACTGGAGCATGCCGCCAACGTGTTCGCTGACAGCATTCGCGAGCACGGCCCGGACAGCGTCGCCTTCTACATTTCGGGCCAGTTGCTCACCGAAGATTACTACGCGTTCAACAAGCTGGCCCGGGCGCTGGTCGGCACCAACAATATCGACAGCAATTCGCGGCTGTGCATGTCATCGGCCGTGGCCGGTTACAAACGCAGCCTGGGGGCCGACGCACCACCCTGCAGTTACGAAGATATCGAGCTGAGCGACTGCGTGGTCATCGTCGGCAGCAACATGGCCTATGCGCATCCGGTGCTGTTCAGACGCCTCGAAGAAGCAAAAAGCCGCCGACCGCACATGAAACTCATCGTCATCGACCCGCGACGCACCGATACCTGCGAGCTGGCAGACCTGCATCTGGCGGTTCAACCGGGCACCGACGTCGCACTGTTTCACGGCTTGCTGCATGTTCTGATGCGCGACAACCTGGTCGACCACGATTTCATCGCCGCGCACACACAGGGTTATGAGGCACTGGCCGCTCGGGTCAGTGAATACACGCCCGACTACGTAGCCACCCTCTGCGGCATTGCGCCAGATCTATTACAGACGTGCGCGCGCTGGATCGGCGAGTCACCAAGCGTATTGTCGCTATGGTGCATGGGTCTGAATCAATCCACCGCCGGCAGCGCCAAGAACAGCGCGTTGATCAACCTGCACCTGGCAACCGGCCAGATCGGTCGCCCGGGCGCAGGTCCGTTCTCGCTGACCGGGCAGCCGAACGCGATGGGCGGGCGTGAAACCGGCAGTCTTTCCAATCTGCTGCCCGGCCATCGAGACGCGACCAACCCCCAACATCGCGCGGAAGTGGCCGAATACTGGGGCATCGACAGCCTGCCCGCCAACCCCGGCCTGTCTGCCATCGAACTGTTCGAGCAACTGCAAAGCGGCACCATCAAGGCGCTGTGGATCGCCTGCACCAACCCCGCGCAATCGCTGCCCGATCAGAACCGTATCAGGCAAGCACTGGAAACCTGCCCGTTTGTCGTCCTTCAGGAAGCGTTCAAGACCACCGAGACCGCGCGTTATGCCGACCTGCTGCTACCCGCCGCCAGTTGGGGAGAAAAGGAAGGCACGGTGACCAATTCGGAGCGGCGCATTTCCAACGTGCGCAAAGCGGTTCAGGCGCCCGGTGAGGCGCGCCCGGACTGGGCGATCACGGTGGATTTCGCTCAGCGCCTGCAAAAACGCCTCCAACCCGAGGCGCCTGCCCTGTTCGACTTCCACACGCCCAAGGCTTTGTTTGATGAGTTCAAGGGCCTGACGGTCGGACGCGATCTGGACATGTCCGGCATCGACCGTGAGCTGATCGACCGGGACGGCCCGCAACAATGGCCTTTTCCGAGGGGTGCCCGCGCCGGTACGCCTCGTCTTTACACGGACGGGATTTTTCCCACGGACTCAGGCCGTGCGCATTTTCTGTCCGAGCCTTATATCGCCGCCCGCGAACTGCGGGACGCTGACTACCCGCTGACACTCAATACCGGCAGGCTGCGCGATCACTGGCACGGCATGAGCCGAACCGGCACCGCTGCCCGCCTGTTCGGCCACGTCAGCGAAGCGGTGTTGAGCCTCAACCCTCAGGACATGCAGCGCCACGATGTGCAAACCGGCGATCTGGTCAAGCTGATCAGCCGCCGCGGCGAACTGCTGCTGCCGGTGAACTGCGATGACAGCCTGCTGCCTGGTCAGGCGTTCCTGCCCATGCACTGGGGCGACCGCTTTCTCAAGGGTGGCGTCAATGTCCTCACCCAACCGGCGTTTGACCCCGTCTCGAAACAACCGGAACTCAAGCACTCGGGCGTGAGAATCGAAAAGACCCGGTTGACCTGGCAGTTCTTCGCCCTGATCGAAGGCAACGTGCAGCAGCGTATGGAGCAACTGCGCCCGCTGTGCGACGGGTTTGCCTACCTGAGCATGAGTCTGGCGGGGCGCGAGCGATCAGCACTGATCGTCAACGCCGCCAGCAGCACCGCGCCCGACCCGGCGCTGCTGCACGACATAGACCGTGTACTGGGCCTCGACACAGGACCGGTCATGGCGTACGACGATCCACGCCACGCCATCGGTAAACGAATCCGGATCGATAACCAGCGCATCACCGGCGTTCGCCTGGCCGGCGAAACCCTCGCCCGGCACTGGCTGCAGACGCTTTGGCTGGAAGAACGCATCGAAGACTCTGTACGGCGCTGGCTGCTGGCGCCGTTGAGCAACCCGCCCGGCAAAGACACGTCGCAGCGCCGTGACAAAACCCTGTGCAACTGCATGAACGTCAGCCAGAGCGCGGTGACAAGCGGCATTGCACGTGGCCTGGATCTGAATCAACTCAAGAAACAGTTGGGCTGCGGGACCCAGTGCGGGTCGTGTGTTCCCGAAATAAAAAGACTGATCAACGCCGTCGCAGTGACCGAATGAGGAATGCAGCATGAGCGCAAAAGTATGGCTGGTGGGCGCAGGCCCCGGTGACCCGGAATTACTGACCCTCAAGGCCGTCCGCGCCTTGCGGGAGGCCGACGTGGTATTGATCGACGATCTGGTCAATACCGCCGTGCTCGAACATTGCCCGCAAGCACGAGTGATCGCTGTCGGCAAACGAGGGGGTTGCCGCTCGACACCGCAAGCGTTTATTCATCGTCTGATGCTGCGGTATGTGCGTCAGGGTAAATGCGTGGTGCGCCTGAAAGGCGGCGACCCGTGCATCTTCGGGCGCGGCGGCGAAGAAGCACAGTGGCTGCAGGAACACGGTGTTGCGGTAGAACTGGTCAACGGTATTACAGCCGGCCTGGCCGGGGCGACCCAGTGCGGGATCTCGCTGACCCTGCGCGGGATCAGTCGCGGCGTGACCCTCGTGACCGCCCACACGCAGGATGACAGCAGCCTCAACTGGCAGGCGCTGGCACAAGGCGGAACGACGCTGGTGGTGTACATGGGCGTGGCGAAGCTGGCAGACATTCGCGAAAACCTGCTGGCAGGCGGAATGACAGGCGAAATGCCGGTGGCCATGATCGAAAATGCGTCACTGCCCTGGCAGCGTGATTGCCGTAGCACGCTGAACGCCCTGCAGAGGGATGCCGCTACATTCGAACTGAAGAGCCCTGCCATTCTGGTGATTGGCGCTGTCGCGGCGTGCAGCAACGAGTGGTTGAATCAGGCACTTGAGCATCATACGCAACGGCAAGCGGGCTGAGCGACCGTCAGAAGCTGCCCGAATCGCAGACAAAGAAAAGCCCGGCCTAAGCCGGGCTTTTCAGTACAAGCGGGCTAATTACTTAGCTTGAGCTTCTACTTCTGCTTCTACGCGACGGTTAACTGCGCGGCCAGCTTCAGTTGCGTTGTCAGCAACTGGGCGGGATTCGCCGTAACCAACCGAGTTTACGCGGCTAGCGCCAACACCGTACTGGTTAACCAGAACCTGTTTAACGGCGTTTGCACGACGCTCGGACAGTTTTTGGTTGTAAGCGTCAGGACCGACGGAGTCAGTGTGACCTTCAACAGTGGTGGTGGTTTGTGGGTACTGCTGCATGAAGTCAGCGAGGTTCTTGATGTCGCCGTAGCTGTTAGGCTTGACTACGGATTTGTCGAAATCGAACTTCACGTCCAGCTCAACACGAACCACTTCAGCAACGGCTGGGCAGCCATCAGCGTCAACGGTAACGTTGGCTGGGGTGTCCGGGCACTTGTCGACGTTGTCGCACACGCCGTCGTTGTCGCTGTCGGAGCACACTTCAGCTACTGGAGCAGGTGCAGCTTCAACTTTTTTGCTGCCGCCACCGAAGTTAACGCCGATACCGACGCTTGGCGCCCACTCGGTGTTGCCTTGGTCGATGTTGTACTGAGCTTCAACGCCTGCACGGGCATAGAAGTTGTCAGTGAAGTACAGCTTGGCGCCGCCACCGATGTTGGCGAAGGTCGAACCGTCACGGCCGTTGCGAGCGTCTTGACCGATGCTTTGGTCAGAGAAACCGGCAGACAGGTAAGGACGCAGCATGTCGCCTGGGTTGTTGAAGTGGTACAGAGCGTCCAGAGCGGTGTCTGCGCCCTTGATGTTCTTGCCGCTTTCGCTACGGACGTTGTGAACTTCGTCGTAGCCCAGACGCAGTTCAACGTCGTCGGTCAGGAAGTAGCCAACGGAGCCGCCGAACAGGTTGCCGTCGTTTTTGAAATTACGATCGCTATCGTAATACTCTTTCTTGGCGAAGCCTTCGATTTCGACCGCGCCTTGGCCTTGAGCCAGTGCGCCGAACGAGGTGGCGGCAACAATAGTACCAATGGCCAAGCCCAAGGTGTTTTTCAGTTTCATCCGTTAAATCCCCATCTGATGATTATTAAGCAGTCCCACACAGGGGGACAACTCGGCGGCCAGTCTACCAGACCCAGCCAGTTCGTAAGAGATATTTGCACCGTATTAAGTTTCGGCGATTCCCGCAAATTTCTCTCGTAATTTATCTAATGCCCGCTTGTAACGCATTTTCGTTGCGCTCAAGCCCATGTGCATGATGTCTGCGATCTCCTGGAATTCAAGTTCTGCGACGAATCTCAGTACCAGAATCTCCCGATCGATCGGGTTCACATACACAAGCCAGCGATCGAGTCCGCCCCGCTCTTCAGGTTTGGGCGTCTTGTCTTCCGACGCTTCCTCAAGTGGATCCAGACTCAGCGCGTCCATCAAGCGACGCTTACGCCGTTCCTTTCTGTACTGCGTGATGCACTCATTGTAGGTGATGCTGTAGAGCCAGGTTTTAAATTTAGATTTACCTTCAAAATTTTTCAACCCATACAACACCTTAAGCATCACCTCCTGACAGACATCGTCAGCGTCGCGATCGTTCCCTAAATAACGTGAACACACGTTAAAAAGTGTCCGCTGATAACGACGCATCAATTCTTCGTACGCCCGCGTCACATTGAACAGCTCAACATGGGCTCGCGCAACCAGCTCCTCATCAGAGAGCTCGCGGGGGTCGTAGCGCGTCGAAAACGGTTGAGGTTTATTCAAAACAAATTTTGCCGACAGTCAGGTCAATGTCCGCCACAGCCCTATATCGGCAACCGGGCGGCATAGATTAGCAGGTTGGCCGCTTAACGGCTGCTTACTCGCTGTTCAAGAAGGATGCGGTTGGAAAACGAAACCAGCTCTCCTTCTTCTGTCAGTAACGTTGTCTTGACCGTACCGATCTCCTCGATCTGCCCTTCCGTCTCGCCTATCTGTACCTGCTGCCCCACCTGAAAGAGCTCGCGGACATAAATGCCGGCGATGATCTGACCGGCGATTTCCCGACTGCCGAGGCCCAAGGCAAGTGCCACTGTCAGACCAACGGTAATCAGCGCAATCACAATCACATGGTTCAGCAGGTCGGTCTTGACCTCAAGCTGGCTGATCGCGACCGAGATGCTGATGATTATGACCAGCCCTTGAGCAATTCGTCCCAGGCCAGCCGAATAATCTATTCCGACGCCTTCAGCGGCCCCCCGCACCAGGCCGTTGACCAGTTGCGCCAGCAACACGCCGACCAGCAACACCAGCGCGGCACCAAACACTTTCGGCAGATACAGCGCCAGCATGTCCAGGGTAGCGGAAACTCGCTGCAGCCCCAACGATTCGGCAGCCGACACCAGGAAGATCAGCAATACAAACCAATAGACGACTTTGCCGATCAGTGTGGAGACAGGCACCTTGACGCCCGCGCGGCCGATCAGCTTGGTGAGGCCCGTGCCACTGACCAGACGATCAAGGCCCAGCTTTGCCAAGAGCTTGGAGAGCAGCGTGTCGAGCAGCTTGGCCACGACAAAACCCAGCAGCACCACGACCAGGGCGCCAAAGAGGTTAGGGATGAAGTTGGCGACTTTGGTCCACAACGCAGTCATTGCAGCAAGAAGGCTCTGGGTCCAGAGATTCAATTCCATGCTCAATCAGCCTTATCGATAGAACGCGCACCAGAAGCAGTGCGGCGAGAAACGGGAGAAACATGTGCCGAACCGCTGTTGACGGCAATCATCAACGCCTCCGACCAACGCCCCAGCAGCCCGAACAACACACCGGCACCGACCTGGCGGTTGGCGGTCTTCAGGACACGTCCCAGACATGCATCGTCATCCCGGCTGGAGGATGAAGAATTGAGCATGTCGCGTAAAGATTCTTCAAACGGATCGTGCATCAGGCACCTCACGTAATGTCAGTCAAAGACGCGACGCGAAAACAACAAGTCACACGGCCCCGGCAAAAAAGCACCAACGCCGCCCTTCATACCCAGCGTAAACGCCTGAACAGCCACCACTGCCCTGCCGCCAGCGAGACGATAAGCAGACACGCCACGAGAAAGCCATAAGCGCTGTCCGAACCGGGAATACCGCCCACATTAATGCCCAGCAACCCGGTGAGAAAACTCATCGGCAGGAAGATACCGGTAATGATGCCGAAACGGTACATCGTGCGGTTCATGTGCTCGCGCAGCCGCCGGTCCTCGGACTCCAGCAGCAGCCCCACGCGCTCGCGGGTCAGCTCCAGCTCTTCCAGGTAACGGGTCAGGCTATTGTTAAGTTCATTCCAGTAATCAGTATCGTCATGGGCGAACCAGGACAGTTTGATCCGCGAAAGCTGACCGTAGATATCTCGCTGCGGGCCCAGAAAACGGCGCAGTCCGGCTGCGCGACGGCGAATGTGCAACAATTTGCCGTGTTCCGGGCTGTAGCGCTCGTCGGCATCCGACTTTTCTTCCTCTTCGTCGACAGACTCCGTCAACTCGCCAACCAGATCCTGAACCTTGTCGGTCAGGTACTGCGCCAGGTAAAGGATCAGTTCAGAGGCGCTCTTCGGGCCTTTGCCCTGCCCCAGCAACTCGATCAGTTCTTCAGTGGCGCGCAAAGGCCTCAGGCGCAACGAAATCACGCGTTGCGCGGCAGCAAATATGCGCACCGAGACCATGTCTTCCGGCTCGGCACCGGGGTTCAGGTTCACGCCGCGCAGAAACAGCAGCAACTCCTGATCCGCCAACGGCAGCAGACGCGGCCGGGTGTTTTCTTCGAGCAGCAGGTCGCAGGCAAATTCGCTCAGGCCGCTGGCGGTACGCAGCCAGGTCTGAGTCTGCGGATGGCTGCGATCCCAATGCAGCCACAGACTCTCCTGCGGCTGTAACTCAAGGGCCTGCAACTCGGTTCGAGCAATGAAACGCGCCCCGCCTTTACCGTCCAAAACAAGGGCATGAACCAGCCCCCACTGCGCGTTTGCTTCATCGAACATGGATACTTCGCTTATTCCGGCATGGTCAGAGGTGAGGGAGAAATGATGATGCCATTGTTGTCCGCGTACAGGTATTCACCCGAACGAAAGGTAATACCGCCAAAGGTGACCGGTACATTCAGATCACCCAAGCCACGTTTCTCGGTTTTCTTCGGATGACTGGCCAGCGCCTGAACGCCGAGATCGGTCTGAGCCAGCATGTCAACGTCGCGCACACAGCCGTAGATCACCAGCCCTTCCCAGCCGTTCCTGGCTGCCTTTTCGGCCAGCAAATCACCCAGCAGGGCGCACCTCAGCGAACCGCCACCATCGACCACCAGCACTTGGCCCTTGCCGTCGAGTTCGACCTGCTCCCTGACAAGAGAATTGTCTTCGAAGCACTTGAGGGTGACGATCTGGCCACCAAATGAATCGCGTCCACCGAAATTGCTGAACATCGGCTCGACGACCTGGACCTGATCCGGGTAGGCGTCGCACAGGTCGGGGGTGAGGTAATGCATGAGGTCAACTCCTGTCATTCCATAGTGGGCATGAGGTCGTGACAGACGGAACATGACACGACCAACTGATGCTAACCATAGCGACTTTAACCGTTAACTGCCCACTGCGGCCTGAAACTCTATGACCTGTTCAGGAACCGTACGCGCTTCCAACCACTCGATGACACGCGGCCAGACCTCTTGTTGCGCCCCCTTGCTGATCAACATCTGCACATGGTCGAAGTCTTCGCTGAAGCCGTGTTCGCGTCCCAGGCAGAGGAACTGCTTATGCGCGCCCTCTCCGATCTGATCGAACAACAGGCGGCAAGCCCAGACCGGGTCCTGATGATCGCCAGCCGCCGCGACAGCCAGAACGGGCACCTGAACTGCGTTGAGCCCTTCCCACCAGTTATTGTCACGCTCGCCAAAACGCCCGAACAGCCCGTGCCAGCGCAGGCTCTCCAGCACCAGCCCTATCGGCTCGTCTTCCGGCCCACGCTTGAAACGCGGGCCGGAGACGTGCTCGAACGACCTGAGCAACAGACGCGCCGACCATTGCAGTGGCGGGATTTTCAGCGGCCAGTAGCTGCGGCTGACCTGACTGCCGAACAGCGCCACCGACGCTGCCGTTTCCGGCCCCAGGTACTGCCCGCCCAACGCCGCCGCCAAGGTTATTCCGCCCAACGAGTGGCCGATCCAGTGCGGCACCTGAGCGCTTTGCTCGACAACGAACGCGGCGATGGACGGCAGATCGAAACGGGCGTAGTCCGCCACGCAATTGGACCGATAGCTCTGGTTACGCGACGACAACCCGTGCCCGCGCATCTCTGGAATCCACACGTCGTACCCCGCCCGGGCCAGGTACGGCCCCAGACCGATGCCCTTGGGCGAGTACCAGAAGCGCCGATTGGAAAAACTGCCGTGCAGCAGAATCACCGGAACGCCCCGCACATCGGGCTGATCAACCAGCCCCAGGCGGGTCACCACCAGCTCGACACTCGGGTCCGGGCTGTTGGCAGGTTTCAGACGGTAGACGTCTTCGACCAGGTCGCCGCAACGTTCGGCGCTGATCAGGGCTACGGGAAAAAGCTGGCTACTGCTTTGCATAACACTCTTTATCTGGCTGGACAGACTGGATAAAACCCTGCGTTAAGGCATGCTCATGGCACGCCATAAAAAAGGCGGCTTCCGAAGAAACCGCCTCTCTCGAACACCTGATCCACAAGACGGCTCAGGCGCCTTTCACGTCACAAGAGCCGCGCCACCTCAGACAGGGGCTTGCGCCTCGGCCAGGAAGAACCAGGTTTCCAGGACCGAATCAGGGTTGAGCGACACGCTCTCGATCCCCTGATCCATCAACCAGCGCGCCAGATCCGGGTGATCCGAAGGCCCCTGGCCGCAGATGCCGATGTACTTGCCCGCCTTGTTGCAGGCCTGAATGGCGTTGGACAGCAGCTTCTTGACCGCCGGATTACGCTCGTCGAACAGGTGAGCGATAACACCGGAGTCGCGATCCAGGCCAAGCGTCAGTTGAGTCAGGTCGTTGGAGCCGATGGAGAAGCCGTCGAAATACTCGAGGAACTCGTCTGCCAGAATGGCGTTGGACGGCAATTCACACATCATGATGATGCGCAGGCCGTTTTCGCCCCGCTTCAGGCCGTTGGCCGCCAGCAGGTCGATGACCTGGCTCGCTTCGCCCAGGGTGCGCACGAACGGCACCATGATTTCGACGTTGGTCAGGCCCATGTCTTCCCGAACCCGTTTGAGCGCGCGGCATTCCAGCTCGAAACAGTCGCGGAAGTTTTCGCTGATGTAACGCGACGCGCCGCGGAACCCGAGCATCGGGTTTTCTTCTTCAGGCTCGTACAGCTTGCCGCCGATCAGGTTGGCGTACTCGTTGGACTTGAAGTCCGACAGCCGCACGATGACCTTTTTCGGCGTGAACGCGGCGGCCAGGGTGCTGATGCCCTCGACCAGCTTCTCGACGTAGAAACCGACCGGATCGTCGTAACCGGCAATCCGCTTGTCGACGCTGTCCTTGATTTCCGGCGGCAGCACCGAGTAATTGAGCAGCGCCTTGGGGTGTACGCCGATCATGCGGTTGATGATGAACTCCAGGCGCGCCAGGCCGACACCGGCATTGGGCAACTGGGCAAAATCGAAGGCGCGATCCGGGTTGCCGACGTTCATCATGATCTTGAAGGGCAGATCGGGCATGGCATCGACCGAGTTGGTCTTGATGTCAAAGCCCAGCTCACCTTCGAAGATGTAACCGGTGTCGCCTTCGGCGCAGGACACCGTCACGCCCTGCCCGTCCTGCAAGGTGTGCGTGGCATTGCCGCAACCGACCACTGCCGGGATACCCAGTTCACGGGCAATGATCGCCGCGTGGCAGGTACGACCGCCGCGGTTGGTCACAATTGCGCTCGCACGCTTCATGACCGGTTCCCAGTCCGGGTCGGTCATGTCGGAGACCAGCACGTCACCGGGCTGGACTTTGTCCATTTCGGACACGTCCTTGATGATCCGCACCTTGCCTGCACCGATGCGCTGGCCGATGGCGCGACCTTCGACCAGCACCTTGCCGGTCTCTTTGAGCAGATAACGCTCCATGACGTTGGCCGAGGCGCGGCTCTTCACGGTTTCAGGGCGTGCCTGCACGATGTACAGCTTGCCGTCGTCGCCGTCCTTGGCCCATTCGATGTCCATCGGGCACTTGTAGTGCTTCTCGATGATCATCGCCTGTTTAGCCAGTTCGGACACTTCGGCATCGGTCAGACAGAAGCGCGCCCGATCAGCAGGCTCGACGTCGATCACCTTGACCGAACGACCGGCCTTGGCTTCATCGCCGTAAATCATCTTGATGGCCTTGCTGCCCAGGTTGCGGCGCAGGATGGCCGGGCGACCGGCGGCCAGCGTGTTCTTGTGTACGTAGAATTCGTCCGGGTTGACCGCGCCCTGCACGACCGTCTCGCCCAGGCCGTAAGCGCCGGTGATGAACACCACATCGCGGAAACCGGATTCGGTGTCCAGGGTGAACATGACGCCCGCTGTACCCGTTTCAGAACGCACCATGCGCTGCACGCCGGCCGACAACGCCACCAGTTTGTGGTCGAAGCCCTGGTGGACCCGGTAGGAAATCGCGCGGTCATTGAACAGCGAAGCAAAGACTTCCTTGGCAGCACGAATGACGTTTTCGACACCGCGAATGTTCAGGAAGGTCTCTTGCTGGCCCGCAAAAGAGGCGTCAGGCAGGTCTTCAGCGGTGGCGGAAGAACGCACCGCCACGGCCAGATTCGGGTTGCCCGCCGACAGTTCGGCAAAGGCGGTGCGGATTTCGGCGTTGAGCTTCTCTGGAAACTCGGCTTCCATGATCCACTGACGGATCTGCGCGCCAGTGCGGGCCAGTGCATTGACGTCATCGACATCAAGTGCGTCCAGCGCCGCGTGGATCTGGTCGTTCAGGCCGCTGAGTTCGAGAAAATCACGATAAGCCTGGGCCGTAGTCGCGAAGCCACCGGGCACTGAAACACCAGCGCCTGCGAGGTTGCTGATCATCTCGCCGAGGGACGAGTTTTTGCCCCCCACATGCTCTACATCATGGACGCCGAGCTTATCGAGGGAAACTACGTACTCTACCAAGGTGATCTCTCCACTAACTGTGTTTGTTGTTGGGAAAAGCTCATTCACCCGAGGCGCGTGTAGAGTGGCCTCGGGCGTGTCAGGTCGGGCGCAAGCCTGAACCTTCAAAAAAGGTGTGCCGACACGCCCTCAGGGCTGACAAGCACGCCTATGATATCCAGAAATCGTCAACGGCTTAAGGTCAGGGACAAAAATGAAACGATCTGCTTTTTTCATCTCGGACGGTACCGGTATCACTGCCGAAACCCTGGGGCAAAGCCTGTTGGCACAATTTGAAAACATTACATTCAACAAGTTCACCAGGCCCTATATCGACAGCGTCGAGAAGGCGCGGGCGATGGTACAACAAATCAACAATGCCGCCGACAGGGACGATGTACGACCGATCATCTTCGACACCATCGTCAATCAGGACATCCGCGAGATTCTGGCGACGTCCAACGGCTTCATGATCGATATTTTCTCGACCTTCCTGGCCCCGCTGGAACAGGAGCTTAGTTCACACTCCTCGTACTCGGTGGGCAAATCGCATTCCATCGGGCACAACTCCAACTATATGGAGCGCATCGAGGCGGTCAATTTTGCGCTGGACAACGACGACGGCGCCCGCACGCACTATTACGACAAGGCCGACATCATTCTGGTGGGCGTGTCGCGCTGCGGCAAGACCCCGACCTGCCTGTACATGGCCATGCAATTCGGCATCCGGGCGGCCAATTACCCGTTGACCGAGGACGACATGGAGCGGCTGCAATTG
This sequence comes from Pseudomonas syringae, assembly GCF_002157375.1. Classification (GTDB taxonomy): domain Bacteria; phylum Pseudomonadota; class Gammaproteobacteria; order Pseudomonadales; family Pseudomonadaceae; genus Aquipseudomonas; species Aquipseudomonas syringae_T. The sequence goes on along the minus strand of NZ_MTSA01000008.1, from coordinate 143,606 downwards.
CCCGCCGCGCTCAAGCAGCATCGCGAAAAGCTGTTCGGCCTGACCATCGACCCGGATCGCCTGACTGCCATACGCCACGAGCGCAAGCCCAACAGCCGTTATTCAAGCTACGCCCAGTGCGAATTCGAAGTGCGCGAAGTGGAAGGCCTGTTCCGGCGCGAGAACATCCCGCACATCAACTCCACGCATTTTTCGGTGGAAGAAATCTCCGCCAAGGTACTGGTCGAAAAAGGGGTTGAGCGGCGCTTCAAATAATCCGGCCTTCACTTCCCTGTCACCACCGCCGTACCGTGCCTGTCAGGAATGACAGTAGTCAGCCGTCCCGGCGTGTTTGAAAATGAATCCGGCCCCTTGACGCCACCGTGGCGCAGGGACGGATCAATACAGATGGCAGCATTGCTCACGCATGCAATGCCACCTGTCACCAAGGACGGTGAACAATGAACCTTTCAGTCCTGATGCCAGTGGCGTTTGCGCTCGCACTGCTCAACCCTGCGCACGCCCGGAATGCGTCACCGGAGTCGAGCCACACAACCAATATGCCAGACGCAGGCCATGCTGGCGCGACGACTCCTCTTGAGAGCGTTCCACAACGACAGGCCGGCACATATGAAAATCCGCTCAATCTGAAAGACTACAGCTTTGTAGAGGGCCTCATTTACGCACTCGTCGATTCCACCGGCCGGCGGCGTTTCTACGAGGCGAGGTTTGTCGGTGACCCGGCTGAACATGAATTACCGCCTTTACCCGAGGGTTACCCTGAATTCTCACCCCGCCCCATCCCGGCTGTCCAGAATGGTTTCTGGGTATACCGAGGCACCCATTCGGGCACTTACGCGGACCCGAAAATAGCATGCGAAGCCACCTACCTGGGCGCCATCAATAAAGTCACCCAGGCTGACGGGCTGTTGGTTTTTTACAGCACTCGGCGCGAAGAGAACGGAAGTACATGCATAGGCTCCGGGCTGCCTGCCAACCCTGGACCCAACAGTGACTGGGGATTCCTGGCGTCCACTTATAAGCCAGGCAGCTTTAGTACACCCAAGGGTGACCAGACCGTGGAGGATTTCACGTGGAAAGGTGCCATCCATCTTTTCAAGATGTCCGATGGAGCCGAGGCGTTCTACGCCTCAAAGCAGGAAGGTACGGTGTCTCCGTCCTGGACCGCACCGGATCCTGATAAACCAGGAGACACCGCCCATTGGACATACATAGCCGTGCGCAATGACGGCGTTCATGCTGGCACCTATGAAGACCCCAAGGCCCTGGACGAGCGCAGCAATACCCTGGAAACGGTCTACGCCACCGTTGACTCCACAGGCCAGCGACGCTTCTACTCGTCGAAATTTGTCGGATACCCGGCTGACCAGGACCTGGAATTGCCACCCTTACCGGACGACTACAATAATTTTTCCAGATCGACCATTCCGGCCGTCAAGAATGACTCTTGGGTATATCGCGGCATCCACAAAGGGACTTACGCAGACCCGAAGATTAATTGCGAGGCGACCTACCTGGGCGCCATCAACCGGATCGAAATCGACCCGGCTCAACCAGGCAACAAAACGTACGCTTTTTTCAAGACCGACTACCAGGACTTTGGGGAAACCTGCCGGACGCCGTTACCCACTGGCGCCGAGAGTGAGGAAGGTTGGACATATCAAGAGAGCACTTTCCATCGGGGCACCCTCAGCGACCCCAAAGGCGACGAAACCATCGCAGACTTCACCTGGAAAGGTGCAATTCATGTGTTCACCATGGCTCACGGAATAGACGCCTACTACGCATCAGCGCAGGAAGGCATGGTATCGACCGCCTGGATCCGCCCCGACCCGCGGTACAGGGACGATACAGAGCACTGGACATTCGTTGGCAACCGGATGAAGGCAACGTTCGAGCATCCCGCACAAACGCTGGAATCGGACGAACTGAGCTGGATGGGTGCCGTTTACAGTTTATCCATCGACGGCAAGCCGACTTATTTCATTTCACGCTTCGAAGGCAGCCCGCAGGACGTCAAACCCGCAGTGCCCGGCGCGGCCGTGAGCAACGAGTTCTTTAGCCATGTGGGTCCTGTCGAGCCAGGTCGCGGCACCCTTGAGCATCCGAAAAGCCTGGATGAACCGACCTGGTCAGGGCAAATCCATGCGTTCAACCTGTCGGACCGCACGGTGTATTACGAGGCACGGTTCGATGGGCTTCCATCGGACCGCTATCAGTCGCTGGAGGACGTAAAAGCCGACACAGTGAACTGGGTTTACACAGGCGAAAGCCGGCACGCAGGCACGTACGCCGATCCCAAAACGCTTGCTGACCTGACCTGGCCGGGCGCTGTCCATAAGCGGGACGGTTATTTTGATAATTCAGGCACGTTCTCGATTTACTACGGATCGACATTTTCGGGAACAGCAACGCTGCTGGGCATCGACTACCCACAGGATGGGCTGCACGGTGACAAGCAGTGGACGTTTCTGGAGACATCACTGGGAGCCGGGACATTCCAGTCGCCCAAAGATGAAACCGAAGTCACATGGCCGGGGGCCATTCATGCATCGCACGCGACGGCAGGCGACCCTGCACGTTTCTTCGTTTCACAGGTTGAAGGCGCCGCGCCAGCCGGTAGCCGTCCTTTTCCTCCAAAAGGCGAGAACAGCGATGCGTGGAAGTACATTGGCATCGATGAACACAAAGGGACGTTCATCGACCCGAAGACAGAGCACGACTTCACCCGGCCCGGCGCAATTCACATGGTCGAAGAAAACGGGCGCATGAGTTTCTTCTCCTCCAGCTTCTATGGGGTGCCGCCCCTGGAACAGGGCTGGCAGTATCCAGAAGGCAAATCCAGTAACGAGCACTGGACTCACATCGGCAGCGGCAGACATCGGGGGACGTACAGCGACCCCAATGTCTGGGATGAAATGACCTGGCCAGACGCTATTCATGAGCATTATTCAACAGCCGGGCGCTTGTATTTCAAAGCGCGCAAACAGGGTGTGCCCTCATTGCAGGGCTGGGCGTTCCCTTCAGAAGCCGCTGATAATCAATACTGGCTGTTTACAAGGGCCGAGAAGCATAAAGGCACGTTTGATGAGCCCAAGGATTCCGACGACGATGTGACCCGCATCGGCGCCATCCATAGAACAGTTGAACGTACGACCGGCCTGGACTGGTACTTTTCATCGCTTATGCAGGGCCTGCCCGCTGATCTGGGCGCCAGCGTCCCGCACCGCCCGGAGAGCACTGCGTTTTTTTCCTATCTGGGCAAAAGCATACACGAGGGCACCGACACAGATCCGAAAGGCTGGGAAGAACTGACCTGGAAAGGCAGGATACATTTCTATGCACACGAAAACAGGGTGTTTCTGTTTGCTGCGAAGGCCTCCGGTGTGCCGTCCGAAAAAGGCTGGTACTACCCCACCACAGCCGCCTCCAACGACCACTGGACATTTATCGTTGAAAGCAGGCACGCCGGCAACTATGCGGCACCAAAAGACTGGGAGGACATTACCTGGCCGGGAGCCATTCATGCCCACTCAGGCGATGGCGTGCGGCGATTTTATGCGGCCAAGGCAAACGGCACGCCCTCAAAGGAAAACTGGACCTACCCTGTAGGCCCGGTTGATAACGAGCACTGGACTTACCTGTCATCGCAAAAACACCTGGGCACCTACGCCGACCCGAAAGAGCTGGACGAACCCACTTGGCCGAACGCCATTCATGTGCGTCAAGCCGAGAATGTGCGCGTCTATTACAAGAGCCGCAATGACGGTATTCCATCGCAGCAGGGATGGGAGTATCCAGAAGGCGAGTTCAGCAACAACAACTGGATTTATATGGCATCAGGGAGGCATTCAGGTACGTCAGCGGACCCGAAACCCTGGAGCGAGCCCACCTGGCCAGGCAGGGTCCATGTCAACCAGGATCAGGCAGGCACGTACTTCTACTACACGGCGACCAAGGATGGCTTGCCCTCTGAAAACGGATGGTATTACCCGACGGGCGAAGCCAGTAACGATCACTGGACATACAGAGGCACCGGCCGCCACTCAGGCATGGCCTACGACGCCAAAGACTGGGATGAATTTACCTGGCCAGGCGCCTTGCATTTTTCGACAGTGAACAACTACCGCGTGTTGTTTGCATCGAAAAAAGAAGGCGTGCCATCGCAACACGCCTGGTATTACCCGCTAACGGCCAGTGACGATGCAAACTGGACCTTCGTCGGCAGAGGGCGTGCAGGTACCTTCATAGACCCGCGAAACTGGGGAGACCCGACGTCACCGGGGGCGCAGCACATTAACCTGATAGGTAACACTCCGTATTTCTACACGGCGAAGTTCACCGGGAGTGCCGCCGCAAATAACTGGTATTTCCCTGAAAAAGAGGCCGACAACGCGTACTGGGCTTATGCCGGCAAGTCCTACGGGACATTTTCAGACCCAAGAATCAGTACCGAACCTGTGTGGCCGGGTGCGATCAGCCTGATACCCAATGCGGGCGTTCCACATTATTACGAAGCCCGAAAAGACGGTAAGCCCACGGACGCCGGATGGACGCTTCCCGCTGATGGCTCAAGCAATGAGTATTGGGTAGACAAGGGTAAGCACGCCGGCACGCTAGCCGACCCGAAGGACTGGGATGAGTTGACCTGGCTCGGTGCCATTCACAGGCACATACAGCGCGATCAGACTTATTACTACACCTCTCAAGTCGCAGGCGTCCCGAGCGAGCACTATTGGTACTACCCCGACGGCAGCATCAGCAACGCATGGTGGACACGTCTGGCTACCTGGACGCAGACCGCGCCAGGCATCAATGACTTTTCTCGTCCCTTCAACCGCTACACATGGGCAACGGCACACAACGCCTACCTCAACAGTATCAAAGAGCAGCTGGAGCGAGGAATAAGAGGTTTCATGCTGGACTTGCATGAAGTCAATCTTGACGGAATACCGTTCATAGCTCTTTGCCATGCCGAGGAGAACGACCCATGTTTTCAGACAAACGTGCTGAACAATGAACTCGTCAAAACGCTCAACGAAATCTATCTGCCGTTTTTAACAGCCCACCCATCCGTCGTCATCACACTGCTGCTGGAATCGTATGTGGATCACGACTTGCTCGAAAGCGAGTTGAAACAGGTATCGCCTGAATTTCTTTCGATGGTGTTCGATCCGAGCGAATACCCGACCGGCCAGTGGCCGCTCCTTGCCGACATGATCCGGAAAAACAAGCGCGTGGTCATACTTGCCGACCGAGACGGATCGACGGGCTATTTCACGATTGGCGACCATCGCGTGCGAATCCTGAAGAACACGGAGGTGGCAGTCGAGAATACCTACAACCTGGGGAGTCTGTTTGACCACGACTGGCGCTGTGAGACCCGAGACATCAATAATCCTCTGGACAAACCCCAAGCAGCGAACTCCAGAGGCTGGCCGAGCTTGTTTGTGATGAATCAGTTTCATGCTTTCGGCAGCAGTCAGGGTCACGCCGGAGACGTTGACAACAACCTGACCTGGCTGCAACGTCGCGTGCAGGACGAATGCATGCCCAAAGCTCAGAAGCCGCCTAGCTACCTGGCCGTGGATTACAACCAGACAGGCGACACCATTCCCTACGCTGCGGCGCTGAGTCAGGGCGGCATTTACTTTTATGAAAAGGCAAACGCCGACCGTAGCGGGGACACCGTATGCGTGCTGCCGGCGCTGCACGATTACAACTTCAAACTGCCCGCACGGGGCTGTGAAAACGATGAGATCAGATCAGTGCAACTGGCGGGGGTTGCCAGAGGGACACGCATCACCCTTTACGACTCGCCAAATGGCAATAAGTCAGACGATTTTGTCTATATCGACGTCAAGAAAACCATGCCGATAGACGCCTTTGTGACCATCGGTTCCCTCGAGCGCAGTTTCTCGAATGATCAAGTGACCGTGACGGCGTTACGCAACAACGGTATGGACGGCAAGGTATCCCATATCGTCGTCGGTGCATCGCCTCTTGATAGCGATTTTTCGGTCGCGGAGATCGTTTTTCATGAAGGCAACAACGCAACCCAAAACACGGTTTGCACGGTTCCGTTCGCCAAAGGCGACCAATTCAAGATGGGAGATGGCAATAATCCATATGGCTGTGACAACGATGAAATCAGGTCTGCAACTGTCGTGAGGGCAAAAAAAGGCTCGTATTTCACCCTGGTGGGCAACCCGGACGGGACGTTCAATCAAGGCAGAACCACTGTAACAGTGCTCCAGGACATCATCGTGCCTCGCGTCATCCCCAGCTTTAATCGGACGTACAACGATGACTTCATCAAGGTCGAAGTGACACACGGAGGCAACGTGGACGGGAAGAGTTCTTACGGCTATTTCGGCCCCCTGCAATAACACCGGAGGCAATGCGCCTGCTCCACAGGCGCATTGCACTATCAAGCCGGCGTTGTTTCTTTCCAGAGACTCCCTGGCACACGCACCCATCCCTCCATCAATACGCGGGAGCTTCGACTCATGATGGCTTTCCTGACCGACCATTCGCCGTCTACGACTACGGCTTCAGCCCCGACCCGTAGCGTACCGGAAGGGTGACCAAAGCGAACCGCGCTGCGCGTCTCGCCACCGGCAGCCAGGTTCACCAGTGTTCCCGGAATGGCCGCCGCTGTTCCGATCGCCACGGCAGCAGTGCCCATCATCGCGTGATGCAGCTTGCCCATTGAGACAGCGCGCACCAGCAGGTCAATATCCTGCGCGGCAACAGGCTTGCCGCTGGAGGAAACATAATCGGCAGGTGCGGCGACAAAGGCGACCTTGGGCGTGTGCTGGCGCGTGGCAGCTTCACTGATGCTGCCAATCAGGCCCATGCGCACGGCACCGTAGGCGCGAATGGTCTCCAGACGGGCAAGCGCGTGCGGGTCGGTATTGATATCGCCCTGCAACTCGGTGCCGGTGTAGCCGATGTCAGCGGCGTTGATGAAGATGGTCGGTATGCCTGCGTTGATCAGGGTCGCCTTGAAGGTGCCGATACCCGGCACTTCCAGGTCATCCACCAGATTGCCGGTGGGGAACATCGAGCCACCTGCGCCCTCCTCATCCGCAGCCGGGTCAAGGAACTCAAGTTGCACTTCCGCCGCCGGGAAGGTCACGCCATCCAGCTCGAAATCTCCGGTTTCCTGTACCTCACCGTGACTGATCGGCACATGGGCAATGATGGTCTTGCCGATGTTGGCCTGCCAGATGCGCACAATGGCGATGCCGTGCTGCGGAATACGGCTGGCGTCGACCAGATCACTGAAGATGGCAAAGGAGCCTACGGCGGCCGACAGGTTGCCGCAATTGCCGCTCCAGTCGATAAAAGGCTTGTCGATGGACACTTGTCCGAACAGGTAGTCGACATCGTGATCGGGCTTGCTGCTGCGCGACACGATCACGGTCTTGCTAGTGCTCGATGTCGCCCCGCCCATGCCGTCGATCTGTTTTTCGTAAGGGTCGGGACTGCCGATGACCCGCAGTAACAGCGCATCGCGGGCCAGGCCGGGCGTTTGCGCGGCTTCCGGCAAATCGTGCAGCCTGAAGAAAACACCTTTGCTGGTGCCGCCGCGCATGTAGGTGGCGGGGATTCGTATCTGTGGTGCATGCATGAAGTCGTTGTCCTGTTCAACGAGCGCGCCGAGCGCTCAAAGTCGGACGCAGAGCGTCCAGAACCGCGTGCCCACGCTGAGCATGGGCACGATGGTGTTTTTCCGCACGCTTATCGTTCCTCACGCGCCAGCGTGGAGATGCCTTGCGTGACGCTCCGCGTCACAGGCATGCGCGGCACCACACCTTCAAGAGCGGACGTAGCGCGTGGAGAACGATCAGGCAACGGTTGTAGCCTCCAGAAAATCCTGGGCGAAACGCTGCAGTACGCCGCCCGCCTCATAAATAGAGAGCTCTTCAGCGGTGTCCAGACGGCAGGTGACCGGCACCTCGACACGTTCGCCATTCTTGCGCTGGATCACCAGTGTCAATGTCGCGCGGGGCGTGCGCTGGCCGATCACGTCGTAGGTTTCGCTGCCGTCGATGCCCAGTGTCAGGCGATTGGTGCCTGGCTTGAACTCCAGTGGCAACACGCCCATGCCGACCAGATTGGTCCGATGAATACGCTCGAACCCTTCTGCCGCAATGGCTTCGACGCCCGCCAGCCTGACGCCTTTGGCCGCCCAGTCCCGCGAAGAACCCTGGCCGTAATCGGCACCGGCGATGATGATCAACGGCTGTTTGCGAGCCATGTAGGTCTCGATGGCTTCCCACATGCGTGTGACCTTTCCCTCCGGTTCAAGGCGCGTGAGCGAGCCCTTCTTCACCTTGCCCTCGATCACGGCCATTTCGTTGACCAGTTGCGGGTTGGCGAAGGTCGCCCGCTGAGCCGTCAGGTGATCGCCGCGGTGGGTCGCATAAGAATTGAAATCCTCTTCCGGCAGGCCCATTTTTGCCAGGTACTCACCCGCCGCACTGTCGAGCATGATCGCGTTGGACGGCGACAGGTGATCGGTGGTGATGTTGTCCGGCAGCACCGCCAGCGGGCGCATGTCCTTGAGCGTACGCTCGCCGGCCAGCGCGCCCTCCCAATAAGGCGGCCGACGAATGTAGGTGCTCATCGGACGCCAGTCATAGAGCGGCTCGACCTTCGGGCCGGTGTGTTCTTCGATGGCGAACATCGGGATGTACACCTGACGAAACTGCTCAGGCTTGACCGAGGCCTGCACCACGGCGTCGATTTCTTCGTCGCTTGGCCAGATGTCCTTGAGGCGGATGTCCTTGCCGTCGGCAATGCCCAGCACATCGTTTTCAATATCAAACCGAATGGTGCCGGCAATGGCATAAGCCACCACCAAGGGCGGCGAGGCCAGAAAAGCCTGTTTGGCGTAGGGGTGAATGCGCCCGTCGAAATTGCGGTTGCCGGACAACACGGCCGTGGCGTACAGGTCACGGTCGATGATTTCCTGCTGAATCAGCGGATCGAGCGATCCGGACATGCCGTTACAGGTGGTGCAGGCAAACGCCACCACGCCAAAACCCAGTTGCTCCAGCTCGGTCGTCAGCCCGGCAGCATCCAGGTACAGCGCCACGGTTTTCGAGCCGGGCGCCAGCGAGGATTTCACCCACGGTTTGCGGTTCAGCCCCAGCCGGTTGGCGTTACGCGCCAGCAGGCCGGCCGCAATCACGTTGCGCGGGTTGCTGGTGTTGGTGCAACTGGTGATCGCGGCGATGATGACCGCGCCATCGGGCATTTGCCCCGGCACCTCGTCCCACTGCCCGGCAATGCCACGGGCTGCCAGATCTGACGTCGCCACTCGCGCATGCGGGTTGGACGGCCCGGCCATGTTGCGCACCACGCTGGACAGATCGAAGCTCAGCACGCGCTCGTATTCAACCTCGGTCAGGCTGTCCGACCAGAGCCCCGTGTGCCGGGCGTAGAGCTCGACCAGCTTGACCTGCTCGTCCTCACGACCGGTCAGGCGCAGATAATCGATGGTTTGCGAATCAATGGAGAACATCGCCGCTGTCGCGCCGTATTCCGGCGCCATATTGGAGATGGTCGCCCGGTCGCCAAGGGTCAGGCTCGATGCGCCTGCACCATAGAATTCCAGATACGCGCCGACGACTTTCTGCTGGCGCAGGTATTCGGTCAGGGCCAGCACCACATCGGTGGCAGTGATGCCTGGCTGGCGGCGGCCGGTCAGTTCGACACCGATGATGTCCGGCAGGCGCATCCACGAGGCGCGACCCAGCATCACATTTTCGGCCTCAAGGCCACCGACACCGATGGCGATCACGCCCAGCGCATCGACGTGTGGCGTGTGACTGTCGGTGCCGACCAGTGTGTCAGGGAACGCCACACCATCAAGTACCTGCACCACCGGCGACATTTTCTCCAGGTTGATCTGGTGCATGATGCCGTTACCCGGCGGGATCACCTCGACGTTCTTGAACGCCAGTTTGGTCCAGTCGATAAAGTGAAAGCGGTCTTCGTTGCGACGGTCTTCGATGGCACGGTTCTTTTCGAACGCCTGCAGGTCGTTGCCGTCCGCCTCGACGGCCAGAGAGTGATCGACAATCAGTTGAACCGGCACCACCGGGTTGACCAGCGCCGGGTCACCGCCCTGCGAGGCAATCGCGTCGCGCAGCCCGGCAAGGTCGACCAGTGCGGTCTGGCCCAGAATGTCATGACAGACCACCCGTGCCGGGAACCAGGGAAAGTCCAGGTCTCGCTTGCGCTCGATGAGCTGAATCAGCGAGGCGTTCAACGTTGCCGGGTTACAGCGGCGCACAAGGTTTTCGGCCAGCACCCGCGAGGTGTACGGCAACGTGGCATAAGCGCCGGGCTTGAGTGCCTCGACAGCCGCGCGCGCATCGAAATAATCCAGTCGGGAGCCAGGAAGCGTTTTGCGGAATTCACTGTTCATTGCGGGACTCGATCACGGAGTGTCTGGAATACGGGCGGGAAGCTCATCGACGGCTCCCCTGCCCCCTTTCAACGCTGTTCGATGGGCACGAAGCGGCGCTGCTCGACGCCGATGTAGTCGGCGCTCGGACGGATGATGCGGTTGTTGGCGCGCTGCTCGAAGACGTGAGCGGCCCAGCCGGTCAGCCGTGAGCAGACAAAGATCGGCGTGAACAGCTTGGTCGGAATGCCCATGAAGTGGTAAGCCGAGGCGTGATAAAAGTCGGCATTGGGAAACAGTTTTTTCTGCTCCCACATGACCTTGTCGATGGCTTCGGACACCGGGAAAAGCACGGTATCCCCCACTTCGTCAGCGAGCTTTTTCGACCAGCCCTTGATGACCTCGTTGCGCGGGTCGGACTCCTTGTAGATCGCATGGCCGAAGCCCATGATCTTTTCCTTGCGCTCCAGCATGCCCAGCGTGCCTTGGGTTGCCTCGTCGGCCGAGGAAAAACGCTGGATCATTTCCATCGCCGCTTCATTGGCGCCGCCGTGCAACGGCCCACGCAGTGTACCGATGGCCGCAGTGACGCAGGAATACAGGTCCGAGAGGGTCGAGGCGCACACCCGGGCGGTGAAAGTCGAGGCATTGAACTCGTGCTCGGCGTACAGAATCAGCGAAACATCCATGACCTTGCGGTGCAGCTCGCTGGGAGCCTTGTCCAGCAACAGGTGCAGAAAGTGCCCGCCGATGGAGTCTTCAGGCGTGGTGCAGTCGATGCGCTTGCCGTCGTGGCTGAAGCGATACCAGTAACACATGATCGCCGGAAACGCCGCGAGCAGGCGGTCGGTTGCATCGCGCTGCTGGTCGAAATCGAGTTCGGGTTCCAGCGTGCCGAGCATCGAAGCACCGGTGCGCATGACGTCCATCGGATGAGTGTCGGCGGGAATGCGTTCCAGCACTTCCTTAAGCGCCTGCGGCAAATCACGCAGGCCCTTGAGCTTGTCCAGGTAGGTCGACAGCTGCGACGGGGTTGGCAACTCGCCATACAGCAGCAAATACGCGACCTCTTCGAATCGGGCTTCGGCGGCCAGTTCGCGCACGTCGTACCCACGGTATGTCAGACCAGCGCCAGCCATGCCGACCGTAGACAACGCTGTTTGCCCGGCAACCTGCCCGCGAAGCCCGGCACCGCTCAATACTTTTGCTTCAGCCATGATTCTTCTCCCATTTTGTTCTTTTGATGTTGGACTGGCTCTGGCTATCGTGCCAACGCCGGAGCGCTCATCGTTATACAAGTCCGCTTTTGATTCCGGCCGAAGGCCTTAGGAGCGACCGGGCGGCGATCCGTGTTGTTCGCGAAGCGGCAGGCACAGCCCCTGGAAATGGGCGCATGGGCCACCGCTTTCGCGAGCAAGCTCACTCCCACAAGGGGTTTCAGCCTTTTTTCTGCGCAAACAACGCATCCAGCTTCTGCTCGAATACGTGGTAATCGATGGCGTCGTACAGCTCCATGCGTGTCTGCATGCTGTCGACCACGTTTTTCTGGCTACCGTCACGACGGATCGCGCCGTAGACGTTTTCCGCGGCCTTGTTCATGGCGCGGAATGCGGAAAGCGGATAAAGCACCAGCGAGACGTCGGCGTCGCGCAGCTCATCGACCGTGAACAACGGCGTAGCGCCAAATTCGGTGATGTTGGCGAGAATCGGCACGCCTGCCCGATTGGCAAATTGCTTGTACATGGCCAGTTCGGTAATCGCTTCCGGGAACACCATGTCGGCGCCCGCTTCAATGCAGGCCGCAGCACGCTCCAGCGCCGACTCGAGCCCCTCGACGGCCAGCGCATCGGTACGCGCCATGATCACAAAGCTGTCGTCGGTGCGGGCATCGACGGCAGCCTTGATGCGGTCGACCATTTCCTGCTGCGAGACGATTTCCTTGTTCGGGCGATGACCGCAGCGCTTGGCACCCACCTGATCCTCGATGTGAATTGCCGCAGCGCCCGCCTTTATCATCGAGCGCACCGTGCGCGCCACGTTGAAAGCCGAGGAACCGAAACCGGTGTCGACATCCACCAGCAGCGGTAAATCACACACGTCGGTGATGCGACGAACATCGATCAGCACGTCTTCCAGGCCGGTGATCCCGAGGTCAGGAATGCCCAGCGACCCCGCAGCCACCCCGCCACCGGACAGGTAGATCGCCTTGAAACCTGCGCGCCTGGCCAGCAATGCGTGATTGGCATTGATCGCTCCGACCACTTGCAGCGGCTGTTCGCTGGCAACGGCATCGCGAAAACGCTGGCCGGGAGTACGGTTGTTGGAACTCATTGTTCACCTCGGTCGGAAGTTGCCTGGGAAGCCGCCTCATAGTGGCGCTCGATGTTGCGTCTGGACGCGCCGATGTGTCGGCGCATCAACAATTCAGCCAGCTCGCCGTCGCGCTCGGCGATGGCGTCGAGAATCCGGTGGTGTTCGGCAAAGGCCTGGCGGGGACGATTGGGCGTGGTGGAGAACTGAATGCGGTACATGCGCACCAGTTGATAAAGCTCGCCGCAGAGCATCTGGCTGAGGGTGCGGTTACCGCTGCCCTGAATAATCCGGTAATGGAAATCGAAATCGCCTTCCTGCTGGTAATAACCGATACCGGCCTGAAAGGCTGCGTCGCGCTCGTGGGTATCGAGGACCCCGCGCAACTCATCGATGTCAGCCTGGGTCATGCGCTCGGCCGCCAGCCTGCACGCCATGCCTTCCAGGGATTCGCGAATTTCGTACAGCTCGATCAACTCGGCGTGGCTCAGCGCAACCACGCGCGCGCCGACGTGAGGCACCCGAACCACCAGTCGCTGCCCCTCAAGCCGATGGATAGCCTCACGCAGCGGACCACGACTGATGCCATACGTACGGGCCAGTTCCGGCTCGGAAATCTTGCTGCCGGGGGCAATCTCGCCTTTGACAATGGCCGCCTGAATGCGTCGGAAGACGTTCTCGGAAAGGGTTTCCGGGTCGTCTTCCGTTGTCAGCAGCTTCTCGACCAAAACCGACATTGTCGACACCTTGTTATTTAATAGCTGCAAATCTAGCCATAAACGACCTAAACGTCAAAGCCAAATCAAGCATTGTCGACAATCATGCAATTCAGGGTTACCCGCCCTTATCAGTCAACCTGAACAGATGCTCAGGTAGACAACTGGCACCCCCAAGGCTTCATGCTAGACTGCGCGTCGCGTCTGCACGGTACGCTTCCGGATCGGAGCCTACCGCCTGCGGCCTCCCTGCCTCACTATCATCAGGTCCATCCCGCTTGCGCCCTGACCCTGAAGTTATTTGCTCATCGCGCCAGGATTTATGAGACTCACTACCCTCTTCACATTGTCATGCCTCCTGTCTTTGCCGGGCCTGAGCCTGGCCGCCAACAAGACCGTCTATGGCCTCAACGAATACGCCAGACTCACCGATATCGACGTCGAAGTCGCCGCCAAGCTGGACACGGGCGCCAAGACCGCCTCGCTGAGCGCACGCGACATCAAGCACTTCAAACGCAACGGTGAAAGCTGGGTGCGCTTCTACCTGGCCATCGACCGCAAGCATGTCCACCCTGTTGAACGGCCGCTTGCGCGGGTCAGCAAAATCAAACGGCGTGCCGACGACCTGGACCCGGATGACGAAAACCGCTTCTCTTCGCGACCGGTGATTACGCTGGATATTTGCATGGGTGAAGTTTTACGCACCATAGAAGTGAACTTGACTGACCGAAGTGCATTCCAATATCCGCTTTTGATCGGCTCCGAGGCGTTGAAACGCTTCGATGCGCTGGTCGATCCAAGTCTTAAATATGCGGCAGGAAAGCCCGACTGCGCTTCCGTCGCTCAAAACGCAGAGTAAATACATGCGCGCTCTTACACTCCATCTGAAGATCCTGATCACTGTCCTGGTGACCCTGGGCATTGCGATCACGGCCTATCAGATACTGGCGCTCGGCATACCGGTGTCCGAAGACGAAACCGATGACTTGTGGAATATCGACGCCAAGGTCGAATTCGTTGCCAACCCCAAGGATTCCGTGAAAATCCAGATGTTCGTGCCGCCACTGGCCCACGACTACATCAGCCTCAACGAGAGTTTTATCTCGAACAACTACGGCGTCAGCGTCAATCGCGCTGACGGCAACCGCAAGGTCACCTGGTCTGCACGTCGCGCTACCGGCAACCAGACGCTTTACTACCGACTGGTGCTGACCAAGCGCTACAGCGGCGAGAAACCCAAGGTCAAAGGCCCGATCTTTCGCGACAGCATGACCGTCGAAGGCCCTGAAAAAGTCGCTGCCGAGGCGCTTCTGGCGCCGATCCGTCAGCACTCGGCGGATGTCGAAACCTTCATTACCGAAGCCATCAAACGCGTCAACAACCTGAATGACGATAACGTCAAGCTGTTGCTGGCAGGTGACACCTCGGCTTCGAACAAGGCGCGAATCACCGAGCTGCTGCTGTCGATCGCCCACGTGCCGATGGAAAAAGCCCATACCATTCGCTTGCAGGCCGACCAGCCGCAGACGCCGGAACTCTGGCTGCGCAGCTTCAATGGCAAGGAATGGCTCTATTTCAACCCGGACACGGGCGAAGCCGGCATGCCGGAAGACCGTCTGCTGTGGTGGACCGGTGAAGAAAACCTGGTTTCCGTTGAAGGCGGCAAGAAAGTCCAGGTCACCTTCAGCCTCAACAACAGTGAAATGAACGCCATGCGTCTGGCCAAACTGACCGACGCCAGCACTGACTCGGATTTCCTGGCCTACTCGCTGTACGGCCTGCCGCTGCAAACCCAGCAGACGTTCATGGTCATGGTGATGATCCCGATTGGCGTACTCGTCATCCTGATCCTGCGCAACCTGATCGGCCTGCAGACTCTGGGCACGTTCACACCGGTACTGATTGCCCTGGCGTTCCGCGAAACGCAGCTGGGCTTCGGTATCGTGCTGTTTACTGTGATCACGGCGTTAGGCCTGTCACTGCGCTCATACCTTGAGCACTTGAAGCTGCAGATGCTGCCGCGTCTCTCGGTGGTGCTGACGTTCGTCGTGGTGCTGATCGCCGCCATCAGCCTGTTCAGCCACAAGCTGGGCCTGGAACGCGGCCTGTCGGTGGCACTGTTCCCGATGGTGATCCTGACCATGACCATCGAGCGCCTGTCGATCACCTGGGAAGAGCGTGGCGGCAGCCATGCCATGAAAGTCGCCATCGGCACGCTGTTCGCAGCGTCCCTGGCGCACCTGATCATGAGCGTGCCGGAACTGACCTACTTCGTCTTCACGTTCCCGGCCGTACTGCTGATTCTGGTGGGCTTCATGCTGGCGATGGGCAGATACCGTGGCTACCGCCTGACCGAGCTGATGCGTTTCAAGGCCTTCCTTAAAGAGGAAAAGGCCAAGTGATCGGCTGGTGGAAAACCTGGAAGGCACTCGAAGCCCGCGGCATCATGGGCATCAATCGGCGTAATGCCGACTTTGTGCTCAAGTACAACAAGCGCAGCCTGTATCCGATTGTCGATGACAAGATCATCACCAAGGAACGCGCCATCGCGGCGGGCATTCACGTTCCGGAGATGTACGGGGTGATTTCCACGGAAAAGGAAATCGACCGGCTTGACGAGATCATCGGCGGGCGCAACGACTTCGTGATCAAGCCTGCCCAAGGCGCGGGCGGCGACGGCATTCTGGTCATCGCCGACCGTTTCGAGGAACGCTTTCGCACGGTCTCCGGCCGTATCATCAGCCATTCGGAAATCGAGCATCAGGTCTCCAGCATCCTCACCGGCCTCTATTCCCTGGGCGGCCACCGTGACCGTGCGCTGATCGAATACCGGGTCGTCCCCGACTCGATCTTCAAAAGCATCAGCTATGAAGGTGTACCGGACATTCGCATCATCGTGCTGATGGGCTACCCGGTGATGGCCATGCTGCGCCTGCCGACGCGCCAATCGGGCGGCAAGGCGAATCTGCACCAGGGGGCGATTGGTGTTGGCGTGGACCTGGCCACCGGCGTGACCCTGCAAGGCACCTGGCTGAACAACATCATCAGCAAGCACCCCGATACGACACATTCGGTAGACGGCGTGCAGTTGCCCAATTGGGACGGTTTCATGAAGCTGGCGGCCGAATGCTACGAGCTGTGCGGTCTGGGTTATATCGGCGTCGACATGGTGCTGGATCAGGACAAAGGTCCGCTGATCCTGGAACTCAATGCCCGACCAGGCCTGAATATCCAGATCGCCAACGACGCCGGCCTGACTCATCGCACCCAGGCCGTCGAGGCACGCCTGGAACAACTGGCCCTCGAAGGACGCCAGGAATCGCCTCAGGAACGGGTCGATTTTGCGCAGCAGCTGTTCGGCCATGTACCCGGCGTCTGAGTCATGCCCGCACCCGACATACTGCTAGGAGCGGCCCGGCAGCAAGGCTACAATCGCCGGCCGCGCTCCCAAGACTGACACTTGATAATGTCCACTTGCTCGATACACCCTCTGCCCTACAGCACTGACCCGGCCGTGTTTTTTTCACGGATACGTCATGAGCCGGGTGCCGTTCTGCTCGACAGCGGCAGGCCGGTCGCCGGGCGCGGACGGTATGACCTGCTCAGCGCCTGGCCACTCGAAACGCTTGTGGTGGCAGAGGATGAAACGGGTACGGCTTATCTTCAGCGATTGCGCGACGGCCTGGCATCATTGGGAACGGCAACCCTGCCTGAGGGCTGCGAACTGCCCTTTACAGGCGGCCTGATAGGTTACCTGAGCTACGAATTTGGCCGTCGCCTTGAACCGCTGCCCGATCAGGCGCGCGACGACCTGCAACTGCCTGAAGCCCGTCTGGGGCTCTACGCCTGGGCGTTGATCAGCGACCATCGGCACGGCACCAGCCAGTTGGTTTTCCATCCGTCACTGGCCACACGTGAACGGGCGCGGCTGATCGAGCTGTTTAGCGCCAACGCGCCATTATCTGCCACAGGCTTCAAACTCGATCAGCCGTTTCAGGCCAGTATCAGCGCGGACGACTATCGACAGGCTTTTGCACGCATTCAGGCCTACATTCAGGCGGGTGACTGTTATCAGGTCAATTTCGCGCAGCGCTTTCAGGCCCGCTGCGCTGGCGATCCGTGGGCGGCGTATTGCGCGCTGCGGGCAGCGTGCCCTACCCCGTTTGCGGGTTATCTGGCACTGCCGGGGTCTGACGCCGTGCTGAGCCTGTCTCCGGAACGCTTTGTCAGGGTCAGTTCACGGCAAGTGGAGACCCGCCCCATCAAAGGCACACGGCCACGCAGCCCGGACGCGGTACAGGACGCTGCTTTTGCCAGGGAGCTGCTGTCCAGCGAAAAGGATCGCGCCGAGAACCTGATGATCGTCGACCTGCTGCGCAACGATCTGGGGCGCAGTTGCAGCATCGGTTCAGTGAAGGTCCCCGAACTGTTCAGCCTGGAAAGCTACCCCAACGTTCACCATCTGGTGAGCAGCGTAACCGGCGAGCTGGCGGTCGGTAACGATGCGCTGGACCTGATCGCGGGCAGCTTTCCCGGCGGGTCCATCACCGGCGCACCGAAGATTCGTGCCATGCAGATCATTGACGAACTAGAGCCGACCCACCGCAGCCTGTACTGCGGCTCACTGATGTACCTGGACGTTCGCGGCGAAATGGACAGCTCGATTGCCATCCGCAGTCTGCTGGTCAAGGACGGACACGTCTCGTGCTGGGGCGGCGGCGGCATCGTCGCCGACTCGGACTGCGAGGCGGAATATCAGGAAACCTTCACCAAGGTCCGCGTGCTGCTGGAGACGCTCGAGGCGCTTTGATCAGCAAAGCACTCTTACACGGGAGTCAAGCGAGAAACGAGAGGCGTCCGGCCAGCTCCAGTGGAGCGTTGGAACGCTAGTGTTCGGGCTCACACCTATCGTTCCCATGCGCCAGCGTGGGAATGCCGTTCCGGACGCTCCGCGTCCGTTTTTGCACAAGACGAGAAGCACAGGCCCGGCCTCTAAAGCGACAGGTCTCGATTCGATGCCTTGATAAATTCCTTCTTCAGATCATCAAAGGTATGCACCGCCGGAAACTGCGGGAATTCGCGGATAACGTTGTCAGGCGCATGGAACAGAATGCCGGCGTCGGCCTCGCCCAGCATCGTGGTGTCATTGTACGAGTCGCCTGCCGCAATGATCCGGTAGTAGAGGCTCTTGAAGGCCAGCACCGACTGACGCTTGGGGTCTTTCTGACGCAATTGGTAACTGACCACGCGGTCGGTGTCATCGATGATCAGCCGATGGCACAACAGCGTCGGAAACCCCAGTTGGCGCATCAGCGGTTGGGAGAACTCGTAGAAGGTGTCCGACAGGATCACCACCTGAAAACGCTCACGCAGCCAGTCGACAAACGCTGCAGCGCCGTCCAGCGGCTTGAGGGTGCTGATCACCGCTTGAATGTCGGACAGTTTCAGGCCGTGCTCATCAAGGATGCGCAGGCGCTGCTTCATCAGCACGTCATAATCCGGAATGTCCCGAGTGGTCGCACGCAACGACTCGATGCCGGTTTTTTCGGCAAAGGCGATCCAGATTTCCGGGACCAGCACACCCTCAAGGTCCAGACAGGCAATTTCCACGGCACACTCCTCAAAGACGTCTCACCACCGGGCGAAACGGCACTCTAGCCCCTCGCCTGGAGCGTTGCAACGCATTGCCCTTGGCAGGCAGCGGCTCATGAACGATGGATTTTGTTACCATTGCCGCCATCACGAGCGCTTAAGCGCCACCTTTGCATTTTAGGAAGCCGCCTGATGAGCCACCCTTTCGACGTCGCCGAACTGGCGACCACTTATGCGAACAAGTCTGCGCAGGACATTCTGAAACTGGCGTTCGAGCATTTTGGCGACGAGCTGTGGATTTCCTTCAGCGGTGCCGAAGATGTCGTGCTGGTGGACATGGCGTGGAAACTGAACAAAAACGTCAAGGTCTTCAGCCTGGACACAGGCCGCCTGCACCCGGAAACCTACCGTTTCATCGAACAGGTCCGTGACCACTACAAGATCGAGATCGAAATTGTCTCGCCAGACCAGAGCAAGCTGGAGCCGTTCGTCAAGGAAAAGGGCCTGTTCAGCTTCTACCGGGACGGTCACGGCGAATGCTGCGGTATTCGCAAGATCGAGCCGTTGCGCCGCAAACTGTCGAACGTCAAGGCATGGGCAACCGGCCAGCGTCGAGACCAGAGCCCCGGCACCCGAAGCGCCGTTGCGGCGCTGGAAATCGACAGCGCCTTTTCGACCGCCGAGCGCACGCTGTACAAGTTCAACCCGTTGGCACAGATGAGCAGCGAGGAAATCTGGGGGTATATCCGGATGCTGGAACTGCCTTACAACAGCCTGCACGAGCGCGGTTTCATCAGTATCGGCTGCGAACCCTGCACTCGCCCGGTACTGCCGAACCAGCACGAACGTGAAGGACGCTGGTGGTGGGAAGAAGCCACGCAAAAAGAATGCGGGCTGCATGCGGGTAATCTGATTGCACGCAACTAGCAACCAGCGTCGCGAGCTGCAAGCTGAAGCCGACCGGCTTTAACGTGCAGCTCGCCGCTAAACGCTTGCCGCCGCTGTTAATGCACCGGCAGTTCGACGTTGGCAAACAGTTCTTCCATTTCCTGCTTGTTGTGGCACTGAATCGCCTTGGCCATGACCTCACGCGTCAGGTGCGGAGCGAACTTCTCGATGAAGTCGCACATGAACCCGCGCAGGAAGGTGCCGCGCCGGAAGGCAATCTTGGTGACGCTGGACTCGAACAGGTCGCTGGCGTCGAGAACCACCAGGTCGCTGTCCACTTCTTCGTCCACGGCCATCCGTGCCACGATCCCCACACCCAGGTTCAGCCTCACGTAGGTCTTGATCACGTCGGCGTCCGCCGCGGTGAACACGACTTTAGGTACCAGGCCGCGGTGACTGAAGGCCTCGTCCAGCTTTGACCGGCCGGTAAAACCGAAGACGTACGTCACGATCGGGTATTCCGCCAGCAGTTCCAGCGTTAGCTTTGGCACTTTGGTCAGAGGATGCCCTTGAGGCACGACGACACAGCGGTTCCAGCGATAGCACGGCATCATCACCAGATCGCTGAACTGCTCGAGCGCTTCGGTGGCGATGGCGAAATCGACGGTCCCGTCAGCCGCCATTTCAGCGATCTGCATCGGCGACCCCTGATGCATGTGCAGCGCAACGTCCGGGTACTGCTTGATGAAGTTACTGATGACCGGCGGCAGCGCATAACGTGCCTGTGTGTGGGTGGTGGCAATCGACAAGGTGCCTTTCTTCTCGTTGGAGAATTCCTGGGCAATTTGCTTGATGCTTTCGACCTTGCGCAGGATTTCACCGGCCGTGGTGATGATGCGCTCGCCGGCTGGCGTCACGCGCGTCAGGTGTTTGCCACTGCGGGCAAACACTTCCACACCCAGCTCGTCTTCAAGCAGACGGATCTGCTTGCTGATGCCGGGTTGAGAGGTGTAAAGGCTTTGGGCCGTCGCGGAAACGTTGAGGTCGTGGTGCGCCACTTCCCAAATGTAGCGCAGTTGTTGGAGCTTCATATGTATCCCTCAAAGCAGATAAACCCTATGGGTATCAGCGACGGTATATAACTGGATTAATGGTGAGACGAATAATTCTAGAACTTTTTATCACCTTTGTAAGGTGATCGCACGCTCGATTTCATTAAAACCACCAAATGAGGCTTCCTTTACCCTCGCCCTTTGTTCAGCATGATTGGAACCATGTACACGGGCACCTCGGAAAACTGCAACACCCTGGCTGCCGTCCGACCTGTCGATGCACCGCCTTCCACCCTGCGACTGTGGCTGCCGACAACAAGCAGGTCCACACTCAGCTTCTGCGCCTGCTCGAGAATAATGCTGGCAGGCTCTCCTTGAACAACGCGCACCGTGCGAATCAGCGACAGGTCTGAGTGCCCGTCCCCGAGTTCTTCACGATACCCGTCAAGCATCCGTTGCTCTATTCCGTCCAGAAACGCCCTCACGCCCTTGCCGTGAAGTTCACGCAACGCATCCTGTCCCAGGTAACTCTGCAGCACCGACTCGGCAAACAACCCCATCGGCTCGACGACATGGACAACGTACAGCCCGGCGTTGAACGTTCTTGCCAGCGCCAACGCGTGCTGCGTTACATACGGCGCATACAGACCCAAGTCTGTGGCATACAGCATCGAACGCACCATACAACCTCCCGTACAACCAGAATGGCGGAGATTGACTCAGCGTAGCAGTGCATCAAGCGCCATGACGGCGGACTGCTCGGTGCCGTTACGCCAGTGGCTTTATTTCGTTGCTGATGCCGTGCGGAACATGGCCCGTGGCAACCACGTCGCGGGCCTTTTCGCAGTGTCCCGGCTGGTCATCGAAAAACACATCGGCGGCGAACGCTTCAAGGAACGCCGACTTCTGCAAGCCACCGAGAAACAGCGATTCGTCCAGCCGGATATCCCATTCGCGCAAGGTACGGATCACCCGCTCGTGCGCAGGCGCAGAGCGCGCCGTGACCAGCGCGGTGCGGATCGGGCAACTTGCGTCAGGAAACTCGCGTTGCAATTGGTTAAGCGCGGCCAGAAACGGTTTGAACGGCCCGCCGCGCAAGGGCTCGCGGGCCGACTCACGTTCGCTTGCCTGAAAAGCGGCCAGCCCGCCGCTTTGATAAACCCGTTCCGATTCGTCGGAAAACAACACCGCGTCGCCGTCGAAGGCGATGCGCAACTCGGCACTGGCAGCGCGCCTTGCACCGCCCGACAGAATGGTCGCAGCAGCGAACCCGGCGTCCAGTGCGCTGCGCACGTCTTCGGCATGCGTCGACAGGAACAGATGGCAACCGAACGCCGCCAGATAAGGATAGGGGCTGCGCCCGCCGGCAAAGGCGGCGCGGCTGATATCAAGCCCGTAATGCTGAATAGAATTGAAGACCCGCAGGCCGGTGTCGGCACTGTTGCGTGAGACCAGCACCACTTCCACCCGCGCCTTGCCGAGGCTGGCATTGAGGCTCAACAGTTTTTCAACCAGAGGAAAGGCATCGCCTTGCTCGAGAATCCCGTCTTCATGCTCAATCTGATACTTGCGATACGCTTCAACGCCGTCCGCCATGTACACGGCATGACTGTCACGCAGATCGAACAACGCCCTGGATGAAATGGCCAGAACCAGTTTATGGTCGTCATTGTCGGTCATGAATCACTCCTCGCCTGCTCGACGGTTACCGCGATCAACAAAGGCCAGCGCTTGATACAGCGCACGCACTCGAACCATGTCCACGCCGGCCGCCAGTGCCGCCGCCAGCGGCCGGGCATAAATGGCTTCCAGCTCCAGCGGACGAGCCTCGACCCGGTCGTGGTACATGCTGGGCTTATAGTCAGGCATGTTCCGGGTCACTGAAAACAGGTGTTGCGCAAACCCCGGCGGCAACACATGACCGCAGGCCTCGGCGCCCTGCACCACTTCGTCCATCAACGCGCAGATCAGCGCCTGGCTGTCAGGGTCGGTCATCAACCGGGTGGTGCCGGCCTGCAACAAGGCTGACAGCCCGTTGTAGGGCACATTCCAGACCAGCTTCTGCCAGCGGGCCTGTCGCAGATCGGTCATGACGGGGGCGTCGATCCCGGCCGCCTTGAACAGCGCCGCGCCGGCCTCGACAACGGCCAGACGACCGGCCTCATCAACAGCGGGGCCGCTGTGATAACCGACACTGACCGCGCCGAACGCCTGATGGGTAATGACGCCGGGCGCGGTTCGGTGAACGCAGACGAAGCACAGACCGCCCAACAGGTGCAGGCTGTCGGGCAGCACCGCGCGCAACGGGTCTTCAACGGCCAGACCGTTCTGCAACAGCAACACGCGGGCATCCGGAGCAGCGGCCTGCCTGATGATCGGCCCCAGCTCGGCATTGCCGGTGCTCTTGGTGCCGACCAGCAACCAGTCGCAAGGCGGCATCTCGGCAACCGAGCGATAAGCCTGAACCGGTTTGAGCTGTAAATCGCCATGCACTGCGCTATTGACCCGCAGCCCGTCGGACGCCACTGCGTCAAATTCGCTGCGCAGCAGAAAATGCACGTCAAACCCGGCGCGTGCCAGCATCAGCCCGTAAAATCCACCGATGGCCCCGGTACCGATGATGCCGACCCGTGGCCGATGGGGGTTAACGCTCATATGGACTCCCTAGGCTGTATTTCAGGCCATACACTATCCGTCGCAGCGAATTGTCTTGCAATACAGAAGCACAACTCGGCTGACAGCCCGTGAACCGGTGCGATACCTAGTTTACTTATTGTCGAACAGCGCGATAACGCGCTAAGGTTCGGCTCCCCGCTGCGCTCAAACCTGCTGGGCACCGCCGCACGGGGGACCGTTGGCGGCCAGTACCCGCGACCTGATGAGTAACACGATGGCTGATTTACCGATTAATGACCTCAACGTTGCCTCCAATGAGACTCTGATCACCCCGGATCAGCTCAAGCGCGACATCCCGCTGACCGATGCTGCCCTGCGCACCGTCAGCCAGGGCCGCGAAGTGATTCGCAACATCCTCGACGGCAATGATCATCGCCTGTTCATCGTGATCGGCCCTTGCTCGATCCATGACCTGAAGGCCGCCAAGGAATATGCCGAGCGCCTCAAGACGCTGGCAGCGGAAGTTTCCGACACGCTGTATCTGGTCATGCGCGTCTATTTCGAGAAGCCCCGCACCACGGTGGGCTGGAAAGGCCTGATCAACGATCCGTACCTGGATGACTCGTTCAAGATCCAGGACGGCCTGCACATTGGTCGCCAGTTGCTGCTGGACCTGGCTGAAATGGGCTTGCCGACGGCGACCGAAGCACTGGACCCGATCTCTCCGCAATACCTGCAGGACCTGATCAGTTGGTCAGCCATCGGCGCTCGCACCACCGAATCCCAGACTCACCGCGAGATGGCCTCCGGCCTGTCTTCGGCAGTCGGCTTCAAGAACGGCACCGATGGTGGCCTGACCGTTGCCATCAACGCCTTGCAGTCGGTTTCCAGCCCGCATCGCTTCCTCGGCATCAACCAGGAAGGCGGCGTGTCGATCGTCACCACCAAGGGCAACGCCTACGGCCACGTCGTGCTGCGCGGCGGCAATGGCAAGCCCAACTATGATTCGGTCAGCGTTGCGCTGTGCGAACAGGCCCTGAACAAATCCGGCATTCGCCCGAACATCATGGTCGACTGCAGCCACGCCAACTCGAACAAGGACCCTGCCCTGCAGCCGCTGGTCATGGAAAACGTCGCCAACCAGATCCTGGAAGGCAACGAATCGATCATCGGCCTGATGGTAGAAAGTCACTTGAACTGGGGCTGCCAGTCGATTCCAAAGGACTTGTCGGCGTTGCAATACGGTGTGTCCATCACCGATGCCTGCATCGACTGGGCAAGTACTGAAAAGACCCTGCGCGGCATGCACGCAAAACTCAAGGGTGTACTGCCGGCGCGCAAGCGCAAGTGATCCGTGCTTAGTGGATCCGTGCAGTAACGAAAACGCCGAGCAGATGCTCGGCGTTTTTGATGGTGACTGTCGGCAAGAAAGCCGGATCAGAGCTTGGCGGCCTGCGATTGCAGGTCATGAAGTTCCATGTAGCGCTCGACATAAGAGCAGGACGGTATAACCGAATAGCCGATGCTGTCGGCGTAATCCAGTGCCTGTTTAGTCAACGCAGCGGCAATGCCGCGACCGCGCAGGGCATCGGGGACGAAGGTCCGGTAGAAATCCAGGGTTTGCTTCCCGAGATCCATATAGGTCAGGTAGGCACGATGGCCGTCAATAATGATTTCGAAATGATGGCCGATTTCGTCATGGTGGATGGACAACGCCTCGCTCATCGTTACTCCTAGCGGGTCTTGGAATTGGACCCCTACCTTACCGGTCTTTTTAAGGCGAAGGAACATCCGCGCCACCAGTGCCTGTTTTATGACACCGAAAAGAGCATTGCCGATCTCGACAAACAGCACCCTTGGATAGTAGGCGTCATTGCCGAATATGCTCAAGCACAGCAAGGGTAAAAACACATAAATATTTCGTCCTCCCGACCGACAGTCAGGTGCTATAGCGCCAGAAAAAGGTGGTCAGGTGAAAAGCCCGAATGCCCGAGGCCTGCACTTGCCGCGCGGAAGTGGATAGTTTTTGTACAGAATGCCCGGGAAGTAACGCAGAACACTTTCAAAGCAGCTAAATTTAGCAGCTTCTTGCGCTGGGTCCGTTTACTTACTACAAACAATGGGTACTATGTACGCCGGTCGTTTTCTCATTTTCGAGAGATGACTAATTTGAAAAAATTCCTTGAAGGTGAACACGATGAACAACGTTCTGAAATTCTCTGCTCTGGCTCTGGCCGCAGTTCTGGCTACCGGTTGCAGCAGCGTATCCAAAGAAACCGAAGCTCGTCTGACAGCTACCGAAGACGCAGCAGCTCGTTCGCAAGCACGTGCCGACGAAGCCTATCGCAAGGCTGACGAAGCGCTGGCTGCTGCTCAAAAAGCTCAGCAAACTGCTGACGA
Organism: Pseudomonas syringae; assembly: GCF_002157375.1. GTDB lineage: Bacteria > Pseudomonadota > Gammaproteobacteria > Pseudomonadales > Pseudomonadaceae > Aquipseudomonas > Aquipseudomonas syringae_T. The sequence continues at coordinate 117,609 of NZ_MTSA01000008.1, read as the reverse complement.
AGCCAACGAGCGTGCTCTGCGCATGTTGGACAAAGCTAGCCGCAAGTAATAATCCCTCGGGGTTATTGAAAGCCGACCCGGCAACGGGTCGGCTTTTTTTTGTGCGTTTTTTGCGTAACGGATGGCGCCTCGGCTCTGCGCCGGGCGTTGCTGGGCGTTATAGACACGTCTGATTTTGCTTCTGGCTGAACGGCCCGACTTCGTCAGGTTCCTTCGCCCTGGCGCTGATCCGTCACTGACCTCGCACTCTGTATCGTCAGTGACATTGCGATAAAAAGCACATTTAAAGCCATTAAAGCCGTCACGAAACTGCATGCCAACGGAGCATTGACACGATAGTGACAGGATTATCGTTCCGCGCGCTCCAGCGTGGGAATGCAGTTCCGGACGCTCTGCGTCCGGTTTTGAATGGGCGACGAGTCCTGGATGTGTAACGCGCGCTATTGGAAAATCACGGGTTCTTCCGCGCTTGCAGAGGCAACCGCCGGCTCGGCAATTTCCACTGGCATGCCGTCTTCAGCCGCGACCACGTCACGTACCCGATCCCAGTTCATGCGCAGATTTTTGGCAAGGTCATCACGTTTCAGGAGCGCGTTGATCACCGCCGTGTGTTTGTCGACCACCGAAGGATTGCCCTGGTCATCAACCGGCGTGTGGGCTTCAAGGTAGACCTTGCCGCCGCTGAGGCCAAATTTGTAAGGCTCGCTGATAATGCGCACCGTGGTGCCGACGGGGGCCATGTCGGCCAGTTCCAGCACGTTGTTGTTGTACATGCGGAAACAGCCGTGGCTGGTGCGCATGCCGATGCCGAATTTCTTGTTCGAGCCATGAATCAGGTAGCCCGACATCCCCAGACCGAACTTGAACGGGCCCAACGGGTTGTCCGGGCCGGCAGGCACGACATCAGGCAACGGATCGCCGTCGGCAGCGTGCTCGGCCTTGATCGACGCAGGCGGCGTCCAGGTCGGGTTCGGCGTCTTGGCGATCACCTTGGTCACGCCGATGGGTGATCCCCAGCCTTCACGACCGACCCCGAGTGGATAGGTGTGAACCACATTCTGCCCCTTGGGGTAGTAATACATGCGGTATTCGGCGAGGTTGATGACAATTCCCTCGCGCGGGCCCGGCGGCAGAATGAAGCGGGTCGGCAGCACGATGTCCTTGCCTGCGCCGGGCAACCACGGGTCCACGCCCGGGTTGGCGGCGATCATTTCCAGATAGCCCAGATCGTATTTTGTGCCCAGATCAGCGAAGGTGTCTTCGTACCGGGCCTTGATGACCTGCACCTGACCGACGATATCCTCGCCGGGCGGCGGCAATGGAAACTCCAGAGCATGGACAGAAGTCGCCGCGCAGAGAGCAGCAAGTGACAGACAGCGGGTAACGGCTGGAATGCGCGACAACATCCGGAAAGATCCTTCGGGTTCGACAAGGTAAATGCAAAGGTTGAAGTGTACACCTGGACTCGCCGGATCGGGGATATCCAAGGCAAGCCTGCCATCCGTACTGACAGCTAAAGTTCAGGCCAGATCGGGTTCATCCCCCTGCGCTGCGCATCCATGATGGCCTTGCACAGCGGGCACAGCCGCTCATCACGCATGGCCTGCAGCTCGACCGCAGACATTTGCGGCTGAGCAGGCAGTAGCGTGCCGCATAACGTGCGGTCGATGGAGCCGCCCAGCTCCAGCTGGCGCGCAATCAGATGCACCCGCACTTCCTGACAGGCGAACATATCCAGCTGTTCGTGGGGTTCAAGCATTTGATAGGCATACAGGGACCAGGCGGGACGCGGCATGGGGGGCTCCAGATCGGGGGCGCCACATTAGCCGAAAGCCCCCGTGCAGGAAAGCCTCAAAGCAGCGGTTTCAGGCTCGGCCAGACATTTTCAAGCAACTTGCCCTGAGCCGCTGCCGCCGGATGCAGACCATCGGCTTGCATCAACTCGGGCACACCGCCGACACCTTCCAGAAAGAACGGCACAAAAGGCACCTTTTTCTCTTCGGCCAGATGGCTGTACACCTCTTTGAAGGCCGTGGTGTAACGCGGGCCGTAATTGGGAGGAATCTGCATGCCGAGCAACAACACCTTGGCACCTGCTGCCCGGGAGCTGTCGATCATCAATGAAAGGTTTTGTTGCAATTGAGCCGGCTGCTGACCACGCAGCCCGTCGTTGCCACCCAGTTCGAGAATAACCAGTTCCGGCTTATGCTCTGCAAGCAGCGCAGGCAGACGCGCCTGGCCTCCTGCACTGGTGTCACCACTGATGGACGCATTGACTACCTTGTCGTCGTATCCCTCCTGCTTGAGGCGTTGCTCCAGGAGGCTGACCCATCCCACGCGGGTATCCAGGCCGAAAGCCGCACTGATACTATCCCCAACGATCAACACCGTGCCCGCCATCGCGCCTTGTGACAGCAACAGCAACCCCAGGCCAGCACTTAAAAACCACGCACGCATCGGATTCTCCATGAGTGAAAGTATTCTCAGTGCCCAAAGCCTCAGTAAAGTGGTCCCCAGCACCGAAGGTGACCTGACTATCCTGCACGAACTCTCCCTGGAACTAAACAAGGGCGACACGCTGGCCATCGTCGGTGCCTCGGGTTCGGGCAAATCCACACTGCTTGGCCTGCTCGCCGGGCTGGACCTGCCCAGTGCCGGTTCCGTCATCCTGTCAGGCCGTAACCTCAGCGAACTGGACGAAGACCAGCGCGCCAGAGTCCGTGCCGAGCACGTCGGTTTTGTGTTCCAGTCGTTCCAGTTGCTCGACAGCCTGAACGCGCTGGAAAACGTCATGCTGCCGATGGAGCTGGAAGGCCGCAAGGACGCCCGCGAGAAAGCCCGTCACCTGCTGGAGCGTGTCGGCCTGGGCCAGCGCCTGACCCACACTCCGCGTCAATTGTCCGGAGGCGAGCAGCAGCGGGTTGCGATTGCCCGCGCGTTTGCTGCCGACCCGGACGTGCTGTTTGCCGACGAACCCACCGGCAACCTGGACAGCCACACCGGCGAGCGCATCAGCGACCTGTTGTTCGAACTGAACAAGGAGCGCAACACCACGCTGGTGCTGGTGACTCACGATGAGCGTCTGGCCCACCGCTGTCGCCGCCTGATCCGCCTTGAAGGGGGCCGACTGGTCGCCCCGCTGGAGCCTTGATGGCACGTTTGCCTTTTGTCCGACTGCTGAGCCTTGCCACCCGCCAACTGCTGCGCGATGCCCGCGCCGGTGAGTTACGGGTCCTGTTCTTTGCCTTGCTGGTGGCCGTGGCGGCCAGCACCGCCATCGGTTACTTCGGTGCGCGCCTCAACGGCGCGATGCTGTTGCGCGCAACCGAGTTTCTCGGGGCTGATCTGATTCTTGAAGGCTCCAGCCCGGCGCGTGCCGAACAGATCGAAGAAGGTAAACGGCTGCAACTCAAACACGCGCAGATCGTGGTCTTTTCCAGCGTGATCGCCACCGACGCCGGTATTCAGTTGTCGAGCATCAAGGCCGTGGATGATATCTACCCGTTGCGCGGCGAACTGAAAAGCGCACCGGACCTGTACCAGACCGAGCAGGCCGGCAGCGGCCCGAAACCCGGCGAAGCGTGGGCCGAGGCCCGGCTGTTTCCAGCCGTCAACCTGAAGATAGGTGACGACATCGATGTCGGCGCCAAAACCCTGAAGCTGAGCCGCGTACTGACGTATGAGCCGGACCGTGCCGGTAATTTCTACAGCCTGACACCACGGGTGATGATCAATCTGCAGGACCTGGCGGCCACCGGTGTGGTTCAGCCGGGCAGCCGGGTGACCTACCGGGAGATGTGGAGCGGCCCGCCCGAGGCGCTGGCGGCTTACCGTAAGGCGATTGAACCGGGCCTGGAACCGCATCAGGAGATCAAGGACGCCCGTGACGGCAGTCAGCAGATTGGCGGCGCACTGGGCAAGGCCGAACGGTATCTGAACATGGCAAGCCTGGTGGCGGTGCTGCTGGCAGGTGTGGCTGTGGCGCTGTCAGCCTCCCGATTCGCTGCCCGACGCTTCGATGCCAGCGCCCTGCTGCGCTGCCTGGGGCTGTCGCGTGGCGAGGCCATGACATTGTTCAGCCTGCAACTGGCGATCATCGGCCTGTTGGCCAGCCTGAGCGGCGCGCTGCTGGGCTGGCTGGCACAATTGGGCCTGTTCGCGCTGCTGCAGAACCTGTTGCCAGCCGCTGTGCCACCGGGCGGTCTTTTGCCTGCACTGGCAGGCATGGGCACCGGACTGGTCGCGCTGTCCGGTTTCGCCCTGCCGCCGCTGGCGGCCTTGGGTCGTGTGCCGCCGCTGCGTGTGCTGCGCCGGGACATGCTGCCGATCCCCGCCAGTTCATGGCTGGTGTATGGCGCGGCGCTGCTGGCGCTGGGCCTGATCATGTGGCGCCTGAGCCTGGACCTGGTGCTGACCTTTGCCCTGCTGGGCGGCGGTATCGTCGCGGCACTGGTTCTGGGCAGCCTGTTGCTACTGGCGCTCAACAGCCTGCGTCGCTTGCTGGCCGGCGCGTCCCTGCCCTGGCGGCTGGGCCTGGGGCAATTGTTGCGTTACCCGCTCGCGGCAGCCGGTCAGTCACTGGCCTTCGGCCTGATCCTGCTGTCGATGGGGTTGATCGCGCTGCTGCGCGGTGAATTGCTCGACACTTGGCAGAACCAGTTGCCCAAGGATGCGCCGAATTATTTCGTGCTGAACGTGTTGCCATCGGACAAAGAAAACTTCGCCCAGACCCTGGGCAAGCTGTCTACTCATTCAGCCCCGCTCTACCCGGTGATACCGGGACGCCTGATCAGCATCAACGGCGAACCGGTGAGCAACTTTGTCACCAAGGACTCGCGTGGTGAAAACGCAACCCGCCGCGACCTGAGTCTGACCTGGGCCGCTGACCTGCCCGAAGGCAACGCATTGACCGCCGGCACCTGGTGGAAAGACCTGCCGGCCACCGGCCAGGCCGACGCAACACCCGGGGTTTCAATCGAGACCAAACTGGCAGAGAGCCTGAAGATCAAGCTGGGCGACCGTCTGAGCTTCATTGTTGGCGGTTTGACGCGCGAAGCGGTGGTCACCAGCCTGCGAACGGTCAACTGGGACACCTTCCAGCCCAACTTCTTCATGATCTTCCAGCCCGGCACCCTGGCTGACCTGCCGACCACGTACCTGACCAGCTTCTACCTGCCGCCAGGCCAGGACAAACAGATCGTCGAGCTGTCGCGGGCCTATCCGTCGATCAGCATTCTGGGTGTCGAAGCTCTGCTCGCGCAGGTGCGCAGTATTCTTGACCAGGTCACTCTGGCGGTGCAGTTCGTGCTGTTGTTCGAGCTGGCGGCCGGCATCGCTGTGCTGTTTTCGGGGTTGCAGGCGACACTGGACGAGCGCATACGCCAGGGCGCGCTGTTGCGTGCGCTGGGTGCAGAGCGGGCATTGCTGATCAAGTCGCGACGGATCGAGTTCGGTCTGCTGGGCGCGGCCAGCGGAGTGCTGGCGGCGCTGGGCTGTGAACTGGTGAGCTTTGTGCTGTACCGCTACGCCTTTTCACTGGAATGGCAACCGCACCCGTGGTTGCTGCTGTTGCCCGTGATCGGCGCCCTGCTGGTGGGCGGCGCCGGCGTGTTCGGCACCCGCCGTGCGTTGAACGTCAGCCCGCTGACCGTGCTGCGCGAGGGGTGAGGCTAGAAGCTGGACGGTGCTCCTGCCTCACACGTCGGTTTTGCGACTCAGTGAGATTCTGGCTCGACTTGAGTCACCTTTTCGCCCCTCGGCGACTGACTTTGAAGGATCAAAGTAAGCAAAATCCCGGCTCCGTTTCCGGCCCGACTTCGTCGGGTTCCTTCGCCCTGACACTGACGTCGCAATCTGCGTCGTCAGTGCCATCGTGATTGAAAAGCACATCAAAAGCATTTCTGTGACAACTGCCTGGTAGCACAACATTGATTGTCGTACCGACGCAGTCGGCGCGGCAGTTCCGAACGCTCTGCGTCCAGCCTCACTTCTCATAAACAATCGAATTCACAAACCAGAGCTTCTCGCCCTCCGGTGTGTTGACCAGCACCTCGTCGCCGACTTCCTTTTTCAACAGGGCACGGGCCATCGGGGAGTCGATGGAGATGTAGTCATTGCGGCCATAGATCTCGTCGTAGCCGACGATGCGGAATGTCTTCAGGTCGCCTGCTTCGTTTTCAATCTCGACCCAGGCACCGAAAAACACCCGCCCTTCCTGTTCAGGCGAATACTCAACCACGCGCATGTCTTCAAGGCGCTTGCGCAGGTAGCGCACGCGACGGTCGATCTCGCGCAGCAGCTTTTTGTTGTATTGATAATCCGCGTTTTCACTGCGGTCACCCAGCGACGCCGCCCAGGCGACTTTCTGGGTGATGTCGGGCCGGTGCTCTCGCCACAGGTAATCGAGTTCTTTCTTCAGGGCTTCATGCCCGTCCCTGGTGATGATCTTTGTACTCAAGACGCTTCTCCGGCCCTGTAGACATCAATTCAAAGGGCGGTCGAACGTTACCGACGCGCCACCTCGTGCTGGATACAGCCTTCGTAATAAACCTTGCTGACCGCGTCCGGCTTCAACCGCGACTCGCTGTCGTAGGTCTGTTCGGTGATGCGCAATGCCATTGGCCGCATCCACTGTTTGGCGAATTTGCGCGCCTGAAGCTTCTGCCGCGCCCCGTAGCGCGTAACGCCCGATAACTTGGAAGCCTGCGCACCGCCGGCAATGGTCGAACCCCAACGGCACAGATAACGCTCGTTTTCGGTAGCGTTTCTGGCCTGAGCGGAAAAAGCCAGTCCGGACAGCGTCAAGCACGCCAGAGCACAATAAACCAAACGCATGCGGACACCACCTAATCCTTTGATAAGGCGGCGATTTTGCCTGCTGGTTGTAACGGCGGGGGCCAGCAATATGCCTTCTATTGCGATGAGGTGTACACGCGGTATCAGCCCAGCGTAATCAGCCCTTGGCGAGCAATGCGCGTCAGGTCACGAATAACCTGATCGACGTCGTCCGCTCGCGGCGATTGCACCACCGCCAGGTCGAACTGATCGTTGGCAAAGTGGCTTAGCGATTGATGAGGTTCGACAAACTGGATCAGAAACGCGCAGGAACCGCCACGCCGACGAGGCCAGCCATCGAGGTAGCGCAACAAGGTAGGCTGATGAGAGCCGCTCAGCAGGATTTTCGGATTCTTGCGCGACAAGACCGTACTGATCGGGGAAAGACGAATGAGGGGGCGCAGGTTGTTCATGGTTTTTTCTCTGCCTCGCAAGATCCGCTGGGCAGCGGTGAGAGGCAACACCGAACCAACGTTTTAGCGGTATTTCGACAAGACACGAGCCTTGCCAGGCGCCCCGCAAGTAGTTGTTAAATCGGCGCTTGAGCACGCATCCTAGAGAAACGCCCCATTCATTGTCAATTGTCATCCGTGGCACAGGCCTGCAAACGCACAAGGCCCGCCGAAAAGGCAGGCCTTGCAGAACAAGCGTAGCCGGTTACCGAGCGATCATGCGATCATGCGGTCAAGCGACAGCTTGCCTGCACCTTCGATCAGCACTGCAACAGCGCCACCGAGCAAGGCCAGTGCATATTCATAGCCGTTGTTGGCCATGAAGAATCCGTTGTGGATGTGGACCGTGAAAATCGCCACCAGCAACAGGACGATGACCAGCGCGGCAGCCGGACGGGCCAGCAGCCCGACCAGCAGACCCAGGCCGCCAAAGAACTCGGCGCTGCCAGACATCAAGGCCATCAGGTAACCCGGCGTCAGGCCAAGGCTCTCCATGTACTGCGCCGTACCCTCCAGGCCGTAGCCTCCGAATGCACCGAACAGTTTCTGACTGCCGTGGGCGATGAAGGTGACGCCAACAATGACGCGCAGGAGGGTCAGGCCGTAACCGGCACGTGTGGTGAGGATCGAGCGAATGAATGTGTTCATGTGAGGTGATTCCGAAAGTGATGAGGCGGGAATGGCGCCATCATAATCAAATATACTCATGCGAAAACCGCAAATAACGGCACATACGCATCGAATAATTCGATAATCAACGTTTCACCGCCGTGGCCGTACCGCCCTTTTCCAGCGAGTCCCGCTCGCGGTCGAACGCCAGGTAGTATTTGTTTACACTGTTGACGAACGCGACCACGTTGGCACCGCCCTGCTCCATCGCCACACGCTCGGTCTGGAAGAACCACTGATTCGGGTTGAGCCCGCGCCGCCGTGCTTCCTCGCGCATGCCTTGTACGCGTTCTGGCCCCAGGTTGTAGGCCGCCATCACAAAAGCCATCCGCTCGCGTTCGTTGACCTTGTTACTGGCGAAATACTTGCGCTGGATCAGCGCCATGTACCGCGAGCCTGCGCGGATATTGTCGTCGGCGCTCTGAATATTCTGTACGCCTACCCGTTTCGCCGCCGACGGCGTGATCTGCAGCAGCCCCGTCGCACCGCCACTGCCTTTGGCGGTCGGGTCGAGCTTTGACTCTTTGAACGCCAGCGCCGCCAGGTCCAGCCAGTCCATGCCCTGCGCATCGGCGTGGCGTTGCAGCATCGGACGCAACTGTTCAAGACGCTGCAGGTTGTTGCGCACCAGTGGGTTATTGACCTTGAAGGTGTTCCGGTACGCCTTCTCGAAGGCCAGATCATGCTGGGCGGAGGGTGTGTAGCCTTTCAGAAAGTCGTCCACGCTGGCGCGAAGCTGGGTCGCGTTATCACGCACGAACCAACTGATATCGCCATGCGTCTGCAACGTCAGGTCACGGTCTATGCGCAATTTGGGCATGATCCTGGCCCAGCGTTCGGCGATGGGCTGTTCGACCAGTGTCATCGGATAAATACCGGCCTGGACCATCTCCAGCACGTCTTCGACCGCCAGCGTGGGATCGACCCATTCGATTTTCGCCAACGGCAGCTTGCGCAGTTCCAGTTGCCGGTTGACCTGATGCAGAGCTTCGTCGGCGGCACTGCCGGTGGGCAGGCTTAGCGTCCGCCCCGACAACTGGTCCACCCGGCGCAGGCTGCGCTGACCGCGAACCCCCACCAAGACCAACGGCACGTCATGAATGATGGGGGCGCTGGCCTGAACACCTTTGGCGTCGCTGACATCCAGCAGCTCGCCGGGCGCGATCAGGTCACCCTCGCCGCGCTGCAAGGCACTCAGCAACTGATTCTTGGCTTTGGGGATGACTTTGAACGTCACTTTCCGGCCATCGCGGGCATGGCTGTTGAGGTATTGCTCGAACGCCTCAAGACGATGGTACTCGACCCCGATCTCCTGCCCCTTGACGTCGCCCGAGCTGTTTCGACTCTGGTTGACCAGCACCCGCAGCACTTTACTGCTGCGGATGGCCGGCAGGTCGCGCACTTGAGTGTTGTGCTGCACCGCCTCGGGACCTGTCTGACGCGCGGAGGCGTGCAGGGGCAGCAGCGGTAAAAGGCACATGACGGACACAAGCGCGGATCGGATCATTCGTTTACCCCGGGCAATGCCGGAAAAGAAACAGGAAAAAGAAAGTCGTTAGTCACGCAGCAGCATCGAACAGCGAAGGACATCGGTGAGCGTTCACACTCAATGTATTGAATACCCTGCCTTTTCTTCTTGTAGCCGTAGCTCTGGTATGCTCGGCGGCCTTGAGGCGGAGGTAGCACCATGCAACTCATCGACATCGGCGTCAATCTGACCAACGCAAGCTTCGCGTCCCAGCGACAGGCGGTACTCGACCGGGCCTATGCCGCAGGCGTCTCGCAGCTGGTGGTGACCGGTACCAGCGTCGAGGGCAGTGAACAGGCCTTGCAGCTGTGTCACGAGTTCGATGAAAGCGCGCAACAGTTGTTCTGCACGGCAGGCATTCACCCGCACTCAGCGAGCGATTGGACCGCTGACAGCGAGAAACAGTTGCATGCCCTGCTCAAGGAAAATCGCGTTCGCGCGGTAGGCGAATGCGGGCTGGATTTCAACCGCGACTTTTCCCCTCGTCCCCAGCAGGAAAAGGTCCTGGAAGCCCATCTGGCACTGGCCGTGGAGCTGCAATTGCCTGTGTTTCTGCATGAGCGCGACGCCAATCAGCGCCTGCTGGAAATCCTGCGCGACTACCGCGACCGACTGCCCGCTGCGGTGGTGCATTGCTTTACAGGCGAGCGCGCCGCGCTGTTCAGTTATCTGGACATGGACCTGCACATCGGCCTTACCGGCTGGATCTGCGACGAACGGCGCGGCACGCATCTGCATGCGCTGGTGGGCAATATCCCCCGCGGTCGGCTGATGCTGGAGAGTGACGCGCCCTATCTTCTGCCCCGCAGCCTGCGTCCGAAGCCGAAGAACGGTCGCAATGAACCCGCGTACCTGCCTGAAGTGCTGCGCGAAGTGGCCCTGCACCGCGGTGAAAGTCAGGAAGACCTGGCGCGACACAGCACCGCCTGCGCCCGGGCATTTTTCGGTTTGCCAACGGTGGAATCGACAGTCGGTGAAAATCTGCCGCTTTCTTGATCCGCATCAAGAGGCACTTTGATGGATGAGGCATCGTGATGGCACCTTGCTGCTATCTCACACGATCATCAAAGAAGACCTCTCATGGGCTCATGGCTTGGCAACCTGTCACTGAAATACAAATTCTGGGCCGTCAACGCGGTCGCGTTCGTCACCACCCTGTTGCTGGTGCTTTACGCCCTGCACCTGGAACAACAGGCTCGCGCCGAGACGTCACGCGAGGCTGCGTACGTGCAGGCTCGCCTGCTGGCCGCCTGGCCGGCTGAAAAACCGTTGACCCCGAGTGATGCACTGCTCGTCTACGCCAAAGGCCAGACACCGGAACTGAACGGGGTCTCTTTGCCGGCACTGGCGAGCGCCGGTGGCTGGGTTTCACTGGACAAACGGCTGGGCGACCGCTTGCTGAGCGGTGCTCAAATCGTATCCGCCAGCAACGGACAGCAAGTGGCGGTGCTGGTCTTTACTCCGAGCTTCATGGAGACACTTCAGGCTCGCTTCGCGCATTACGCGGTTGTCGTTTTCATGCTGATGATGCTGATGCTCTGCGCATCGCAGTTGCTGATCCGCTTTCTGCTCAGCCAGCTCAACGCACTCAAAGACGTGATGCTGCACGTCGAAAAGACCGGTGACCTGTCGGCGCGTGTCGTCAATCGCAGTGACGACGAAGTCGGGCAGATGGCCAAGGCATTCAACGCCATGCAGGCTGGGTATCAGCGCGTGGTCAATACCGTTTCGCAAACCGCCGGACGCCTTGATCTGGGCGCGGCCCAACTGGCGGCGGGCATGAAGGACGTGCGTCAGGGCATGCTCGGCCAGCAAAGCGAGACCGATCAGGTCGCGACCGCCATCAATGAAATGACGGCCACGGTCCATCACATCGCCCAACACGCCAGCACCACCCGCGACCAGTCGCAGACGGCCGATGCACTGGCAGGCAGCGGCAAGGCGGTGGTCGACCGCGTGCAGGTCTCCATCGCCGGGCTTTCCAGCGGCGTTCAGCAGACGGCCGAGATGATTCAACGCATGGCCGAGGACAGCCAGAAGATCAACAGCGTGGTCAATGTGATCCACAGCATTGCCGAACAGACCAACCTGCTGGCCCTGAATGCCGCCATCGAAGCCGCACGCGCCGGGGAAATGGGCCGGGGGTTCGCCGTGGTGGCCGACGAAGTCCGCAATCTGGCCAAACGGGTGCAGACCTCCACCGATGAAATCACCAGCATGGTGTCGACCCTGCAGAGCGGCACTCGCGACGCCGTGGACTTCATGCAGGACAGCTCGCTCAAGGCCGATGAATGCGTGCAGCAGGCCAGAGAAGCTGGCGAGGCGCTCGCCGCCATCGCCGGTGCGGTGGCGCAGATGCGCGAAAGCAATACGCAAATCGCCGTCGCGGCCCAGCAGCAGAGCCAGGTTGCAGAAGAAATGAACCGTGCGGTGGTGAGCATTCGGGATGTCACCGAGCGCACCGTGGTCCAGACCGTGGAGTCAGCCAGCACCAGCGCTGAACTCGCCACCCTGGCGGGCGAGCTGAATACCGCTGTCGGTCAGCTAAAGCTGTAACAGGCTATCGCGGCGATAGACAGGCTTGCTTCGTCAGTCATGACATTCAGGCCTATCCTTCAGGCATTGAACGATGCGTTGAAGAGGACAGCACGATGAACAAACCACTTTCCGATGTGCAGATGAATCAGTGGCATGACCGCGCTGCCGATCAGGCGCATTCGACCAGCGTGGCCCTGTACCTGATCGCCGTGCCGCTGTTTATCCTGGCGACACTGCTGATCTTGAACGGCCTGTTTTCAGAGAGCCTTTCGTCGAGCGCCATCGGCGTGATCGGAATGGTTGCGGCGCTGGGCTTTCACCGAAAGGACGCCGCACGGCTCAGCCAAAAACGGTCACGGTCTGACGACTGATTGCGATCAACGCACCTTCAGGGCTCCACAACGCAGCCGCCGTGTGGCCATAACCGTCGCGGGCATGCTCGATGACGGCGCGGTAGCTGCACCACTGCAAGGTGTCGAGCGCGGGCTGCGGCTGCACGAATTCGATGGTCCAGGTCAGCGAACTGCCGGGCGCAGGTTTGTTCAGGTGCGGCAACACGGCGGGTGGCCAGGTATCGACCAGCGCCAGAATATGAGCCTCGCTCATTGGCGTTGCTTCATCGTCACGAAGTCGCACATAGCCGCCAATGGCGGGGGACTGCGTATTGCTGAACGGCATGCCGCCCAGCGCCCAGCGAATGTCCATGAAGCGCATGTAATCGGGCATCAGGCCGCTGACAAACGGCAGCTCGGGACACTGTTCGACAGGTTTGAGGCTTGGCGCAGGCTCGGCGGCGACCTTAATCATCGACTCCCGCGACGCACCAAAGCTGCCCTGTATCAGCGTCATCACCTGACCGTTTTGCATGGCGCGCCCCAACACCTGGCTCACCGCCTTGCCATGACGCAGGATGTCGACCTCAAAGGAAATCGGCACACCGGGTTCGGCCGGCCCCACGAAGGTAATCGCCAGCGAGCGGATGGGCCGCCCATCCGGCACCTGGGCACGCATGGCTTCATAGGTCAACGCCGCCATGAGCCCGCCAAAGCAGGCGCGGCCCTGCGACCATTCGGCGGGAATGGTCACGGAGAGCGGGTTGTCACGGGTTGCGTCGATCAGTTCTGAAAAAGTCATGGTCATTCCAAACGCCTGAAATCCAGTCAGGGATGATAGCCATCCGTTTGCCGGCTGACAGGCTACATATCGGCCATCGTTGCGGCTTGATGCTCTGCCTTGCCCGGAAAACCGGCAGGGCGTGCGGCATCAGAAGCATGCCTTTGCAAGCCGCTTGAGCGAGGCTTCGGCCTTGCGCTCGGCGCGCACGATGCCGATCTGCCAACCGGGCAGGCACGGCGCAAGATCCGATTGTTCGCCGGCCTGGGCCAGCCATTGCAAATGATCGTGCCAGTCGCCGAGTTCGCTTTGTGCGGATTTGAGCCGGGCCTGCATGTTCTTCGGCTGGTGGCTGAGTGCCGGATAGGCTTCGGCGGCGTAGCGCACGCGTTTGATCAGCAGACGCAAGTCGTGTCGGTCGTGGCCCGGTTCGGCAATGGCCACGCGCAGTTTGTTCCACTGCTTGTCCATGCGCTTTTCAATGGTCTTGCGCAGGCCGCGCAACTGCCCTTGACGCTGTTGCAGGCGAAGCGAGGCCGGAAAACGATCAATCAGATTCAGCAGCCGGGTCAGTTCCCCCGACGTGGCCACTTTCGGGCACGCGTCGTTCAGGTGCTGATGGCGCTTGAAAGCCGCCTCGTTCAGCCCCTGCTCTTCCAGAAAAGCAGCGAGCACCTGCATATCCCGCAACGGCGTGGTCAACTGACCCACGGCCTTGGCCGCCTCTTCCAGCTCGGCGGCGACCGGAATGTCCCGCAGGGGGCGCAACACACTGCGCAGACGGCGCACGGTGGTGCGCAGATCATGCAGCGCTTCGCTGTCGGTAGACACCGCCAGACGCGCCTGACATGCAAGCAATTTGACGTCCAGCGCCAGCACTTCGGCGACCAGATGATTGACCATTGACGACATGCTGTTCCCCTTCGACCAAACCTTTCATGAATGCCTGTGCCTGACGGCTGACAACCGCCAGGGCAGACGACGACGCAGCGTCTTCAATGCCTTCTTCAAACGGCTCGCGCGAGCGAGTTGCCCGGCGTAGCGCTGCGCTTGAAATTCCCGAATGAAGCCTTCGATGGCCTCGGCATGCTGCGGAAAAAACAGCACCGCTCGATGGCCAAACGCATCGGCGCCTTCACCCGGCATACGACGCAGACCATGACGGGCCAGCAAGCGTTCAAATGCGTTGAACAGGCGCAGCTGCAAATCGCTCTCGCGCAGCCACGGTTTGAACAGCCACAAAGCGATCAGGCCCAGCGACAGCAGGATGCCCAGCACAAAAACCGGCGCCTGAAAGCCCGAAAACCAGCGCCCGAGAATGTGTAACTGTTGTTGTCCCTGATACCCCAGCACCCAGCGTTGCCAACCGTAGTTGAGGTTGTCCCAGCTCAGGCGCATCGCGTTGATCCAGGGCACGTTGCGATAACGCAACGCCGACAGCGGGGAATCCTGGAGGAAGGCTTCGTCGGCCGCCAGGGCCTGCTCCAGGCCTTGCTCGATACGCTGCGGCGCAACCGCAGCGGTAGGATCAACGCTGCGCCAGCCGACGCCCGGCTGCCAATACTCGACCCAGGCGTGCGCGTCGAACTGGCGCACGGTCAGGTACTGGCCGTCGGGGTTCAGTTCACCGCCCTGATACCCGGCCACCACCCGCGCCGGAATGCCAGCGGCACGCAACACGAAGGTCATGGCACCGGCGTAGTGAGCGCAGAAGCCCTGACGGCTGACGAACAGGAATTCATCGATGCTGTCACTGCCCGTTTGCACCGGTTTGAGGGTGTAATGAAACGGTTGATCGCTGAAGTAGGCGAGCATTGCTTCGACCAATGCGTCGGGCGTTGCGTAACGGCGGTGCAGCTCATCGGCCCACTGCCGGGCGCGGTCATTGCCTTTGGGCGGCAGTTGCAGGTTCTGGCGCTGAATCTGCTCATTGGATTGCGGGTCACGAATACTTTGCGGCCAGGAGTTGACGGTATACAGCAGCGATTGCTCGACCGGCCTCCTGCGTTGCAAGCGGAAGTCACTCATCTGGCGCACGTCGGGCAATGTCGTTTCAGCCACATCGAGGCTCAACAACCACGGACGACCGCTGGCTTCCATGACGACGCTGTAGGCCAGCGGCTCGCCCTGTTTCTCCCACTGTGGAATCTGCACCGTCTGGGCTCGGGCTGACTGCGACCAGCGACGCCCGTCGAACTGCTCAAGGGTCAGGCCGCGCCAGTACAGCTGATTGCGCGCAGGGATCGGCCCTTCGAAACTGGCACGAAACACCAGCGCCGGCGATTTGCTCAGCTCGGCCATGTCGCCCGGCGCCATGCTGTCAGACAGCCCGGTGACGCCCTTGTTACTCGGCTGCGGCAATGACCAGAGCGGGTCCAGGCGCGGAAAAAACAGGAACAGCACCAGCATCAGTGGCACGGCCTGGGCCATCATTTTAAAAGCCAGCTTCAGCGTGTCGGAAGACTGGCCCGCCAGATCGGACTGCTGCAGACCGATCAGCGCCGCCAGCAGCGTGCCGACAGGCAGCAGACTGAACAGCGCCCACAGCAGGTTGTTTTCAAACAGATAGCCGACCGCCACGCAAAAAAAACCAAGAAAAATCAGCACCCGCGCGTCACGGCGGTTGTTCATTTCCAGCATTTTCAGGACGAAGGCCGCCACCAGCAGCGCCGCCCCCGCGTCCAGCCCGACCAGACTGCCGCGCGCCAGGTACACGCCACCGGCGGTGCCCACCAGCAACCCTGACTTGACCCAGGTGCCGGGCAGACGAGCGCGCATCCGGAACACCTGAACCCGCCAGAACGTGCAGCCCAGCCACAGGAGGATGATGGAGACGGGCACATGCAGCGCGAACGGCAACACCACCAGCGCCTGCGCCAGCAACAGCCAGACCAGACTGACGCGGGGGATCGGCGCAAGGGGCGGCGCGGCGCTGGCGTTGACGTTCATGACCGGTCGCCATACAGCGCCAGTGCGCGCAGGCAGGCTTCACGGTGCGCGTCACCGCTGTCCACCGTCGAAAGAAAACCCGGCAGCCGCAAGGCGAACGGCTGGCGACGCCGGGACAGCTCCAGCACCCAATAACACAGCCGCGACAGGCGTTCTTCGATACCGCCACCCAGCGCCATGAAATCCAGGCACAGGTCATGACCGCTCAGATCGGTGAAATCCTTGATCAGCAGCCCTTGGCCCCGGGAATACGCTTTCCAGTGCAAACGACTGCGGTTGTCACCCGGCTGGTAGCTGCGCAGGCCCTGGTAGTCATCGACCCCTGCGCCCTGAGTGGCCTGACCGTCATCCTCGGCATGGGGTTGCGCACCTTTGAGCAGCGGCATGGCGCCGGACAAGGGCCGTGGATAGATCAAGGCGCTCTGCTCCAGGTCGAGCCAGCTCCAGGCGCGGAAGATGCCCAGCGGAAACACGCTTTCGACCCGCAACCGGGGGGCGTGCAGCCAGCCACGTTTCTCGGCAGGCAGGGTCAATTCCAGGTCGGTCAGGCCGCGCGGCAGTACGTCGCCGGGCTGCATGGCCGTGGCGGTCCAACCCAGGCCCAGTGCATGATGAGCCTGCCCGGCACTTTCCAGACGCAGGTGCAGTTGCACCGGTTCACCGACAAACACCGAACGCGCCACACCGGCGCTGAGAATCAAACCGCTGATGTTGCGGTAAGTGTGCAAAATGGCCAGCACGCCTACCGACAAGAGCAGAAACGTCAGACCGTAGGCCAGGCTGTTCTGATAATTGATCGCCACCAGCAGCATCAAGACCAGCACCAGCGCATAGGTCATCCCGGTCCGCGTCGGCATGATGAAGATGCGCCGATGGTCGAGCGTAACCCTCGACGCCGGTGGAATACGCTTCACCAGCCAGCGTTGCCAGAGCGGTTTGAACGGCTGGATCAAAGCGCGGGCACCTCGCGCAACAGCCACTGCACCAGCGCCCCGCCACCGTGGCCGGTGGGGTCGCTGCGCTCACGCAACCGATGGCCGACCACCGATGGAAGCACCGCCTGCACATCCTCGGGAATCACGTAATCGCGCCCCAGCAACATGGCCCAGGCCCGTGCCGCCGCCAGAATCGCCAGACTCGCTCTGGGCGACAGGCCATACGCGAACTGCGGCTGGCTGCGTGTGGCATCGACCAGGCGCAGCACGTAATCGACCAGCGCGTCACTGGCCCGCACCTGCCGCGCCTGAGCCTGAAGCTCACCCAGCAGGGCATGATCCAGAATCGGTTGCAAACGCGGTAACAGCTCACGACGCGACTCGCCGAGCAGCAAGGCTTTCTCGGCGGCTCTGGCGGGATAGCCCATTGAAATGCGCATCAGGAACCTGTCCAGTTGCGACTCGGGCAAGGCGAACGTGCCCCCGGAGCTGAAGGGGTTCTGGGTGGCGATCACGAAAAATGGATCAGGCAACAGGCGAGTCGCGCCTTCGATGGACACTTGTCCTTCTTCCATCGCTTCCAGCAGGGCGCTCTGGCTTTTAGGCGTGGCGCGGTTGATTTCATCGGCGAGCACCAGCTCGGCAAAGATCGGCCCCGGGTGAAACGTGAATTGCCCGCTGTCACGATCAAAGACCGACGTGCCCAGAATGTCGCCCGGCAACAGATCGGACGTGAACTGAATACGCTGATAGCTCAGGCCAAGAACCTTCGCCAGCGCATGACTGAGCGTGGTCTTGCCCATACCCGGCAAGTCCTCGATCAGCAAATGCCCGCCGCCGATCAGACAGGTCATCGCCAACCGTACTTGCGCGTCCTTACCCAGCACGACTTCATTGATCGCGCTCAGGCATGCATCGAGTTTTCTGCCCATCGAAAAGCCCCTCCGACCACTGCGCATGACTGTGGGACTGCGCACGATGCTAAACGTCCGAACACTCTACGGTGAGCGTAGGCCGTTTCGCCAGAGGCGGTAGGGATTTGATGTGATGCAAAGCATACGGAGCGAGAGGTGGCGACGGTTCGCTAGTCCGCGAAGGCGATGTTGAGAGCGATATATCTCCTGCGAATTTAAGGCCCTTTTCGCGGACAAGTCCGCTCCCACAAGGTCCGCTTAACACCCGTGGGAGCGGACTTGTCCGCGAAGGCACTATTCCAGACACAGAAAATGCATCGGATGTACCGCCCCATTCGCGGACAAGTCCGCTCTCACAAGGCCCGCTTAACACCCGTGGGAGCGGACTTGTCCGCGAAGGCACTATTCCAGACACAGAAAATGCATCGGATGTACCGCCCCATTCGCGGACAAGTCCGCTCTCACAAGGCCCGCTTAACACCCGTGGGAGCGGACTTGTCCGCGAAGGCACTATTCCAGACACAGAAAATGCATCGGATGTACCGGCCCATTCGCGGACAAGTCCGCTCCCACGACTTGAACTATCGTGCGACGCTCCGCGTCGGCATGCCGTTCTGGACGCTCTGCGTCCGCGATGGCATGTACGACGCGGTGCAGGATCAGCTATCAGCGGCCCGCGCGGGATTCACGGATGTAGAAGCGGGCTTTTTCGGCTTTCTCGGTGCAGCCTTCAAAGGCTTCGAACTGTTGCTGGGTCTTGGCGCCGGTCAGCAGCGACAGGGCTTTGGAGTAGCTGACGGTTCCGGCGAAGCCTTCAGCCTTGGCCAGATCAAGTTCGTGCCAGGCAGCGTCGAGCTGGGTACCGCAGCTGTCCCGATACCCGGTCTTGCCGGCACAACCTGCAAGGACCAGCACCAGCAATGGCAGACAGATCAGGGCTTTCATGGGGTGTTACCTCAAGAGTAAATACGGAGTGTGCGGCTTTGACGATCCGGCTTGCCAAAAGTGCCATGACCCAGGCGCCAGTATCGTTGTTTTCATCTTCATGTCATCAACTGTCTGCGAGCAATCGATAACCGATGCCCGCCTCGGTCATGATGAACCTCGGCGCGGTCGGGTCATCGCCCAGTTTCTGGCGCAAATGCCCGACCACAATGCGCAGGTAATGGCTGTCTTCAGTGTGGGTCGGCCCCCAGATATCCTTGAGCAATTGTTGCTGGGTGATGACTCGTCCGGGGTGCCGCGCCAGTTGCGCCAGTACCGCGTATTCCTTGCGAGTCAGCGCCACTTCCTGCTCATCGAGCAACACGCGGCGGTAGGCCAGATCCACGGTCAACGGGCCGAAGCGCAAGGCCGAGTCGGGTTTCTCGCTGCCTGACACCTGCCTCAGCAACGCCCGGACCCTGGCCAGAAACTCCTGAATGCCGAACGGCTTGGTCACGTAATCATTGGCCCCGGCATCCAGCGCCTGAACCTTCTGCGCCTCGCTGGCGCGTACCGAGAGCACCAGAACCGGCACGGCCGACCACTCGCGAAACTCGCTCAGCACCTGCTGGCCATCCATGTCCGGCAGGCCGAGGTCGAGGACCAGCAGGTCGGGCTTGCTCAGCGCGGCCTGAGTCAGCCCTTCCATGCCCGTGGCTGCTTCAATCACTTTGTAACCCTGAGACGCGAGGCTGATGCGCAGAAACTTGCGAATCTGCGGCTCGTCGTCAATGACCAGAATCGTCGCCACCTGACTCAAACAGGTTCCTCCATTTCGGCATCCGGCTGCGCCTGCAACGGCAGAAACAACGTGATACGCGTCCCCAGTCCGTCGATGCCTTCCTCGACAGCCAGTCGCCCGCCGTGCGCGCCGATCATGCCCTGACAGATCGCCAGCCCGAGCCCGGTGCCCTGCCCGCCCCGGTCACCCCGTGCTGCGGTGTAGAACATGTCGAAAATCTTCGCCCGTTCGTCCTCGGGAATGCCCGGCCCTTCGTCACTGACCGAGAAGAACAGCTCGGCGTCGACCACGCCTGCCGCCACCTGCAAGCGCCCGTCGACGGGTGAAAAGCGCGCGGCGTTTTCCAGTACGTTGACCAGTGCCTGCTCGATCAGCGCCGCATGCACATACAGCAATGGCAGTTCGCCGGGCACGTGCGTGCTGACCTGTAATGGCGCCAGCACCGCACGCAGACGATTGAGCGCGCTGCCGACGATATCGGCCGGCGACACCCAGTCACGGGCCAGTTTCAGCGCGCCGTGGCCCAACCGGGTCATGTCCAGCAGGTTCTGGATGTAACGGTCCAGACGCTCGGCCTCGTCACGGGTGCCTTCCAGCAACTCGCGACGGTCTTCCAGAGGAATGGCTTCGCCCAGTGCCAGCAGGCTGTCGATGCTGCCGCGCATCGACGTCAGCGGGGTGCGCAAATCGTGGGACACCGAGGCCAGCAAGGCACTGCGCAGTTGCTCGGTTTCCCCGTGCAGGCGCGCCGCTTCAAGCTCTTGCGCCAGTTGTGCGCGGGCCAGGGCCTGCGCCAGCGGCTGAGTCAGCGCGGCCAGCAGGCGGCGATGTTGCGCAGTGAACAACTGCCCTTCCCGGGCACAGACACCCAACAAGGCCAATGGGCCTTCTTCTGCGGTGATCGGCCACCACCACCAGCGACCCGACGGCAACGTGCCGGTGCCACTGCCGGCGGGCTGATCGTGCTGCCAGGCCCAGTCAGCAGCCGCGCGTTCGGCTTCCGAAAACGTCAGCGGCCCACCGGTTTCGACCACCCAGCCGCCCTGCCCGTCGCGCCCCACCAGGCACAGGTGCAACTCTTTCCAGCCGGAAAAGTGCTGCTCGGCGGCATTGAGTACCGCTTTGCGATCTGTGGCGGCGGTCATTTTTCGCGACAGATCAAGCAGCTCGCTGGTCTGTTCCTGGGTGTCGCGCAACGCCTGCAATTGCCTGCGCTGACGCGCCGCCAGTTTGCCGGTCAAGGCTGACATCAAAAGGAAGAACAACAGCGTCAGCACGTCTTCTTCACGCTGGATATTCAGTGAGAAGCTCGGCGGAATGAACAGAAAATCATAGGCCAGAAACGACATCCCGGCGCAAGCCAGCGCAGGCCCCATGCTGCTGCGCACCGCCACCAGCAACACCGCAGCGAGGAAGATCAGGGAAATATTGGGCAGCGCCAGCACACCCGCCACGCCCCAGGCCACCAGGCTGGCGATCAGCGTGGCGACGAAGGCCAGGCCGTAATCGAACCACACCACTTCACGGGCAGGACGCGCCCGCGGCGGCTGATCGGGCAGTTCTTCACTGTCATCCAGCACCGAGATTTCCAGACCGTGGCCTTCGCGCAACAGGCGCGCGGCCACACCGCCGCCGAATACCCGACGCCGCCAGTGCCTGCGCGACTGCCCGACCAGCACCACGCTGGCACGCCGTTCGATGGCATGCTGGACCAGCGTCCTGGCCACTTCTCCGGCGCGCAACGAGACCGCTTCGCCGCCCAGCCGCTCGGCCAGTTGCTGGGCGCTTTGCAGACGTGCCCGCGACTGTTCGTCGAGGGTCTGCCCGTCATCGACATGCACGGCGCTCCACGGCAGATGACGACGCTGGGCCACCCGGCTGGCGTGGCGCACCAGACGCTCGGCGTGGGTATCGCCATCGATCCCCACCAACATGCGCCCACGCACCGCCGGTGCGGACTGGCCCAACTGCCGGTAGCCCTGCGCCAGATCGTTATCGACCTGAGCCGCAGCGGTCTGCATCGCCATTTCGCGCAACGCAGTGAGGTTGGTCTGGGTGAAAAACGCATCAATGGCCGCACGCGCCTGCTCCGGCACGTAGACCTTGCCATCGCGCAAGCGCTCCAGCAGCTCACGCGGCGGGAGGTCGATCAGGACCAGATCGAAGGCTTCCTGCAGCACCCAGTCCGGCAGCGTCTCGCGCACCTGCACACCGGTGATGCCGCGCACCTGATCATTCAGACTTTCCAGGTGCTGGACGTTGACCGTGGTGTACACGTCGATACCGGCGGCCAGCAGTTCCTGAATGTCCTGCCAGCGTTTGGTGTGCCGGCTGCCCGGCGCATTGGTGTGCGCCAGCTCGTCAACCAGCACCAGGCTCGGGGCGGCCTTGAGCAAGGCGTCGAGGTCCATCTCTTCCAGCGTCATGCCACGGTATTCCGTGCGCAGCAACGGCTGTTGCGGCAAACCGTTGAGCAGCGCTTCGGTTTCTGCACGCCCGTGGGTTTCCACCACGCCGGCCAGCACCTTCACGCCCTGACGCAGTTGCGCGTGGGCGGCCTGGAGCATGGCGTAAGTCTTGCCCACGCCCGGCGCGGCACCGAGAAAAACCTTCAACCGCCCACGCCCCTCGCGGGGCAACTGGGCCAGCAGTGCGTCAGCTCGACCGGAATCACTCAAGTTGGGTATACCTTTTCTCTATCACTGTTAGCCTAGTCAATCTGTCGCCATTACGCATTCTGTTACAGCTGCGCGTTGCGTGGTGCAGACGGTAACTGATTCAGGCTCATATTCAAGGTCAATACGTTGACCACTGGCGGGCCGATCAGCGGACGCTGGGTGTTGGCGTCGATCAGGGCCTGCACTTTGTCCAGCGGCAACTGCCGGGCCGCTGCCACGCGACTGGCTTGCCAGGCAATGGCTTCAGGTGACAAGTGCGGATCAAGGCCGCTGCCGGACGTGGTCAGCAAGGCCATCGGCACAGGCCCCTGAGCGGCGTCGGCCATTTTGGCGGCGTCTTCCTTGACGCGTGTCGCCAGCGCCGGGTTGCTCGGGGCGAAGTTGCTCGCACCGCTGGCCACCGTGGCAAACGCGCCTGCGGATGGACGCGACTGGAACCACTCTTCGCCGGTAAACGACTGGGCGATCAGTGACGAACCGCGCACCTTTCCCGCTTCGTCATACAGCAGGCTGCCATTGGCCTGTGCCGGAAACGCCACCTGTGCCACCCCGGTGACGGCCAACGGATACGCCACACCGGTAATCAGACTCATCAACACAATCAGGCTCAGGGCCGGACGCAATACACTGGACATCTGCACATCCTCAATCAGGTAAGGCTGCACGCCGACCGGCATGCAGCACAGGCTTCACACCAGGCCGAGACCGACCAGCAACATATCGATCAGCTTGATGCCCACGAACGGCACCACGATACCGCCCAGGCCATAGATCAGCAGGTTGCGACGCAGCAGGTGAGCCGCGCTGGCGGCCTGGACACGCACGCCGCGCAGGGCCAGCGGGATCAGCACCACGATGATCAGCGCGTTGAACACAATGGCCGACAGAATCGCGCTCTGCGGGCTGGCCAGTTGCATGACGTTGAGCACACCCAGTTGCGGGTAGATCGACGCAAACAGCGCAGGCAGCACGGCGAAGTATTTGGCCACGTCGTTGGCGATGGAGAACGTGGTCAGCGCGCCGCGCGTCACCAGCAACTGCTTGCCGATCTGCACCACGTCCAGCAACTTGGTGGGGTCGCTGTCGAGGTCGACCATGTTGGCGGCTTCACGTGCCGCCTGGGTGCCGTCGTTCATCGCCATGCCGACGTCCGCCTGAGCCAGCGCAGGCGCATCGTTGGCACCGTCACCGCACATCGCCACCAGCCGGCCTTCGCCCTGCTCCTGACGAATGCGCTCGAGTTTCTTCTCCGGTGTGGCTTCGGCCAGCACGTCGTCAACGCCCGCTTCGGCGGCAATGGCTGCGGCAGTCAGCGGGTTATCGCCGGTGACCATCACGGTGCGAATGCCCAGCTTGCGCAGTTCTTCGAAGCGCTCGCGAATACCCGGCTTGACCACGTCCTTGAGGTGGATTGCGCCCAGCAGCCGACCGTTGGCGCAGACCAGCAGCGGCGTGCCACCGGTCTTGGCGATCTTGTCCACTTCACGTGCCAGCGCAGGCGGCAGATCGCTGCGCTGCATATTGACGAAGGCCAGCAGCGAATCCACCGCGCCCTTGCGATAGACATGCCCCTGATAGTCCACGCCGGACAGACGCGTATCGGCACTGAACGGCACGGCCGTCACCGAGCTCAGGGTCGGCTCGCTCATCGGGTGCAGGTTGCGCAGGAACTCGACGATGGACTTGCCTTCTGCCGTGTCATCGGCCAGCGACGCCAGCAAGGCGCCCTCGCCCAGCTCTTTCGGGGTCACGCCGGGCGCGGCGTAGATGGCGGCGCAACGACGGTTGCCGAAAGTGATGGTGCCGGTCTTGTCCAGCAACAGCACATGCACATCACCTGCGGCCTCGACCGCGCGACCGGACTTGGCGATCACGTTGAGGCGCACCAGACGGTCCATACCGGCGATACCAATGGCCGACAGCAGCCCGCCGATGGTGGTCGGGATCAGCGTCACCAGCAGCGCCACCAGGAACACCAGCGGCAGGCTGCCACCGGCAAAGTGGGCGAACGGCTGCAAGGTGATGACCACCAGCAGGAAGATCAGGGTCAGGCCGATCAGCAAGATGTCCAGTGCCACTTCGTTGGGCGTCTTCTGGCGTTTGGCGCCTTCGACCAGCGCGATCATGCGGTCCAGTGTCGATTCGCCGGGGTTGCTGCTGATGCGCACCAGCAGCCAGTCGGACACCAGCCGAGTGTTGCCGGTGACCGCCGAGCGGTCGCCGCCGGACTCGCGGATCACCGGCGCGGATTCACCGGTAATGGCCGCCTCGTTGACGGCCGCAATCCCCTCGATGACTTCGCCGTCACCGGGGATCATTTCCCCGGCGTCGACGCGCACCACATCACCCTTGCGCAACTCACTGGCGTTGATCGTGCGCAGGCTGCCGTTTTCATCGCGGATGCGCGCCTTGAGCCCTTCGCTACCGGCCTTGAGGCTGTCGGCGCGTGCTTTGCCACGGCCTTCGGCCAGTGCTTCGGCAAAGTTGGCGAACAGCACGGTGAACCACAGCCACAGGGCAATCTGCACACAGACAGAAGTCGGCACCTGCGGGTTGGGGATGACGCACAGCACGGTGGTCAGAATGGCGGTCAGTTCCACCACCAGCATCACCGGCGAACGCTTGAGCTGGCGCGGGTCCAGCTTGACGAACGCTTGCGCCAGCGCCGGACGCCACAGGGCGGCGATGCCGGTTTTAGCCGACTCGCTGGCGGCCTGCGGTTCGGCGGCTTTTGCAGCAGCATTTCTTGAAACTTCAGTAGTGCTCATGATCGGTTCCTCAGAAACCCAGGCTCAGGTGTTCGGCAATCGGTCCCAGTGCCAGGGTCGGCAGGAAGGTCAAACCACCCACCAGCAAAATGGTGACGGTCAACAGGGTGACGAACAGCAGGCCGTGGGTCGGGAAGCTGTTCTGGCCCTGCGGCGCGGTTTTCTTCATCGCCAGGCTGCCGGCCAGTGCCAGCACCGGCAGGATGTAGCCGAAGCGGCCAATGAAAATCGCCAGGCTGAGCATCAGGTTGTGAAACACCGTATTGGCACTGAACCCGCCGAATGCCGAACCGTTGTTGGCCGTGGCCGAGGTGTAGGCGTACAGCAGCTGACTGAAACCGTGCGGGCCGGGGTTGCTGATCGCACCCGCAGGGCCGGGCAAGCTGGCGGCGATCGCACCGAGTACCAGCACGCCCACCGGCATGACCAACAAGGTCGCGACCAGCAGCCGGACTTCCTGGGCCTGGAGTTTCTTGCCGAGGTATTCCGGGGTGCGGCCGATCATCAGGCCGGCGAGGAATACCGCAATCAACACGTTCAACAGCATGCCGTTAAGGCCCACACCGACGCCGCCGAAGATCACTTCACCGACCATCATGTTGACCAGCGCGACCATGCCGGTCAGCGGGTTAAGGCTGTCGTGCATGCCGTTGACCGAGCCGTTGGACGCCGCCGTGGTGGCGACGGACCACAGCACGGTGCCCGTGGTGCCAAAGCGGGTTTCCTTGCCTTCCAGCGGCGCCGTCTGTTCAACACCGGCGATGTTCAGCGCCGGGTTGGGCTGGTACTCGGCCCACAGCGACACCGCGCCGCCGATCAACAGCAAGGCCAGCATGCAGCCAAGAATGGCGCGGCTCTGGCGCATGTCCTTGACGTAGTGGCCGAAGGTGAACACCAGCGCAGCCGGGATCAGCAGGATCGACACCAGTTCGAACAGGTTGCTCAAGGCGGTCGGGTTCTCGAACGGGTGCGCCGAGTTGACGCCGAAGAAGCCACCACCGTTGGTGCCCAGTTGCTTGATGGATATCTGGCTTGCCGCCGGCCCCATCGGCAGGCTCTGACCGCTGCCTTGCAGGGTCAGCGCATCGATGTAATGGGCGAAGTTCTGCGGTACGCCCTGCCAGACCAGAAACACCGCCAGCACGATACTGATCGGCAGCAGGCCATAAAGTGTGGCGCGGGTCATGTCGGCCCAGAAATTACCCAGGCTGTGCGACGAACGACGGCTGATGCCGCGACACAGCGCGACCAGCACAGCGATGCCGGTGGCCGCGCTGACGAAGTTTTGCACGGTCAGGCCGACCATCTGGCTCAGGTAGCTGAGCGACGCCTCGCCGCTGTAGGCCTGCCAGTTGGTGTTGGTCACGAAGCTCATCGCCGTGTTGAACGCCAGCGACCACTCCATGCCCGGCAATTGCTGCGGGTTGAGGGGCAGCACGCCTTGCAGCATCAGCATCGCGAACAGCACGACAAAGCCTGCCAGGTTGAACGCCAGCAAGGCCCACGCGTATTGCTTCCAGGATTGCTCGGTTTTGGGGTCTACGCCGGAGATCCGGTAGCAGGCACGCTCCACCGGCCCCAGCACCGGGCTGAGCCAGGTGCGCTCGCCTTCCATGACCCGATAATAGAAACGCCCCAACCACGGCGCAGGCGCCAGCAGCAGGACCAGAAAGGCCAGGATCAACAGATAATCGTAACTGTGCATGATCACTCCTGACTCTGGTCGGCGCGCAACAGCGCCACCAGCAGATAGATGAACAGCCCGACTCCCATCAGCAGAGAGATACCATCCATAACGCTCATTGAAATTTCCCCATCAGGCAACAACCGATACGGCGCAGGCCGCGTGAGGTGCATTGTCGGCAGCAACGGTGTAAAGGCACGAGATCGACAGCCGGGGATCGCCGTAAAGAAGCTGTAAAAAAAACGCTACAGACCAGACGGTGCAAGGCGTGCGCTCGGGTCGGCGCTGTCATTTATGTCAGGTTCGCAGGGAGGCGCTCGGGGGTATCGTGGTGCGGCAATCTTCAGGGAAGGACCTCACCATGGCTCGCGACAAGGGAAAACCGTGCGGTGCAACGCCGCCCTGCCCGACCGCGTCCACCGTTGTCCGGTTGACTGCCAAGGAACGACAGGTTCTGGAGTGGGCGGCGATCGGTAAAACGGCGTGGGAGATCGCACGCATACAGGAATGCTCGGAGGCGACGGTCTACTTTCACACCAGCAATATCCGTCGCAAGTTTGACGTGCATTCGATAAGTGCGGCGTTGGTGATCGCGATGCAGCAGGGGGTTATTTCGGTGAGGTGATAGGTAACAATTAAAACCCCTGAGTTAAACCGGACAACGGCAAATAGGTCGTTGCCCGGCTAGCCAGTAGAAACTGTGTGCTATCAACTATTTCCGTCACCCAGAAAACTGCGCTCCTTTTGAA
Source organism: Pseudomonas syringae (assembly GCF_002157375.1). Lineage (GTDB taxonomy): Bacteria > Pseudomonadota > Gammaproteobacteria > Pseudomonadales > Pseudomonadaceae > Aquipseudomonas > Aquipseudomonas syringae_T. Next base: position 90,072 of record NZ_MTSA01000008.1, on the reverse strand, counting down.
AGTCCCGTGGCGTACGTTTGGTCTGATACTGACCAAGCCTTATTCTTTCCTGCTGGGAAGCAATAGCTTCATTAATATCAAATTCTTTTGCAAACTTTTTTAAGGTGGACTTAACCTCCTTGGTAACAATCCGCTTCCCGACATTTTGGCTTGCATAAGTGTAAACACGCTGTGCTTCAAAAAACAGGTACTCAGTATTATCTACTGCCTCTTCTGCTGCGCTAAGCTCAGTCACAAGTCGACTCGACGGCGGCTTCCCCTTCGAGCGTGCTGACAGCGTTTCTTCTGTTTTCCTGGTCAGGTTTTGTTGTGCATTTTTATATGCCCGATCCTTCGGTATAACTCTTTTCCTGAGGTTCTCCACCGTCTTAGGCGTCATTTTCCTCAGGCGAACAGGTATGCCTTTGCTGTTGCCGAGCAATGCTTTAGGGATGGAGCTGTCCGCAGCAGAACTAAGAGGCGCTGCAAGCCTTAACAATGCTCCCCAAATACTATGCCCCGTCGGATCCACCCCATTGACCGGGTCCCCCTCAACATACGCATACGCATTCACCCCACCCTCGCCAAACGGGCTCCAACTGTCCGGGCTGTTAAAGCGCATCAATACCGGGTTATAAGCGCGATAACCGTTGCCCAGCAGTTGCCAGCCGGTATCGGCCTCGGCGAGTTCGCCGTTGTATCCCAGACTGCCGACCGGAGGGTCTTCACTGCCGGGGTAACCGTAGACCGTATAACTTCTCCGGTTGATACCGGCGGCGTGGACTTCACTCAACACGCTGTCGCTGATGCTGGTGGCAAGCAGCACCGTTTGATCGCTCTGGTGTTCAGCCAGCAGGTAGCCGTCCCCGCGCATGAAGGTACTGTTCTGATGGCTGCCCAGCGTATTGGCAAGCGTCCCGCCGCGGTAAAAACGCTGGTCCTGGTCGCCGTCACGGGTTTCGCCGGCCACCAGGTCATCCGGGCCATAGCTCAGATGAATGCCGGCAGGAGGTGCGCCTACCTCGATCAGCCGGCCTAACGGATCGTACTTCAGCGGGCGCTTCTCCTCATCGAGGGTCAGGTTGCCGTCCGGGTCGTAGTCAAGCAAGATGTCCGTTGGGTAATCGGTGTGACTATTCTGCACTCGCGTCAATTGCGCAGGGTCAGCCCCCTCGTAAAAGTAACGGGCCACGTTGGTTTTGCCTTCAAACGTCGTCATGACCGTCGTCAAGTTGTTCACGCCGTCGAAACTGAAGACTTGTCTGGTGATAACCTTGCGATACGGGTCAACGGGTAGCTGGGTGCCTGCACAATCGTATTGAACCAGGCGACCACTGGTGTCATAGCGATAGGTTTCATCACGAATGAGGGTGCCTCCCTCAGTCAGGGTGCGCTTGATCATTTCGTCGACACCGTTGTACATCTGGACCATCCGTTGCCCAACGCCATTGAGGTCGAAGGTGCGCAGCCTTTCCCGTCCCTGATCGTCATACTCAAGGCTGATCACGACCTTGTGATGACTGGTGCTGTCAGCCGTGGCGATGCTGGCGGTGCGGCCAAAGGCGTCGTACGTGAAGTTTGAGGTGATATCCCCCAAACGGGTCTGCTCCAGTCGCCCGACGGTGTCATAGCGGCTGGTCTGCTCCTGGCCCAGCACATCGGTGTACGACAACAACAGCCCCAGCCGGCTATAGCGGTAATGCATGGTGTATTGATTTCCCTGCGAAGTACGCTGCTCGCTTTTCAGTGACCCGGTGCTGTAGTACTCGCGTTTCAGCGCCTCACCCTGTTCCAGCGAATTCAGCAAACGCGCATTGCGCGGGTCGTACTCGTAATCTGCGGTCACGCTCAGTTTCGCCACGTCATCGGACTGGGTCCGTTGCAGCGGCTCGCTGCCCAATTGTGGCTGGTACTTATAGTCAATCCTGCGTCCGCTGGGCAGGTTCACCGTCTTGGGTTGAAGCAGGCCGGGATCATAGCTGAGCGTGCGTGTACGTCCGCCGGTCACTGAGCGGACGATACGATCCAGCCCGTCGAACGCCTGCTGGCCCAATTCGCTGATCTTGCCGTTGTGCTCGACGCTAATCGATGTCGGTAAATCTTCGCTGCTGTGGGCGGCGTAACTGCGATGCTCGATCGCCCCGCTTGGCAACGTGGTTGCAATGGGCCGATCAAATGCGTCGTAGGTGTAGGCGGTGATCCGTTGAACCGCATCAGAACTGACGGCTTCCCTGACGCGACGGCCCAGCCCGTCGTAGTGGTACTCGCTCAAACTGACCACCTGGCCAGTGGAATCAAGGCGCACGCTGCGAGTGGGTTGCTCCTCGAACAGGCTGAGCCAGGTTTCACTGACTGCGCTTTTTTCAGGCACGCTGCCACTGCTTTCTGTCCAGCTATGCTGAATCGGACCTTTGGACGCCGCCGTACCAATGGGATCGGTTTCCTCGACGGTCCTCACGCCGTCCGGCCCCGTCACGCATCGCTGCTCGCCCCAGTCGTCGTACTCGTAATGGCTGGTCAGCGCCAGTTGCCGGGTTTCCAGCCAGTCATATTCAGCTTCGTGCAGCAGACGCCCCCAGGCATCATGCACGGCGCTGTACGTCTGACGCGGCTCATCGGCCCGCGCAGGATCATCAGCGTTGTCACGCTCTTCATAGATGACCCGGTTCAACCCGTCGAAGCGGCTACAGGTCCTCACGTCCTTGACATCGAACAGTCGCTGCTCGGCCTGGTCGCCCGGGTTGGCGCACAGCACATATTCGTAACGCCGGGTCGCCGCGTACTCGGTGCCAGGTGCCACGGTTTCGCTCACCACGCGCCGCAGGTTGTCGTAGACGTAACGGATCTCGACATTATTGTCATCACGGTTGAGCAACGGCTCGCCGATCAGCAGCGAGTGCTCCAGGGTAATGACCTGCTGTGTGCCGTCGAAGCCGGTGACGGTCTGCACGGTACGCTGCACGCTTTCTCCGAACTCGGGGCTGTCAAGCGTGCTGTAGACGTATTCGGTCGTCGTGTTCTGCCCGCCCATCGTCACAATCTGCCGGCCCACGCGACCATGTTGAAAGGCGTCGGCCGGGGCTTCAATGTGCTCATAAACCGTGCGCTGCAATTCCTGCTCAACGTCGGGGATCTCTCGTAACAGCGCATCGATCGTGTCACGAAGCGCCCGCATTAACGCGTGATCGACGCCAGGCACCATGCCTGACAGGCTGTCGATGCGGTGATACGCATCACGCCGCAACCCGTGCCTGGCGCTGGAGTCCAGTTGTAACAGGGTTTCGCTTTGCTCGGTCAGCCACGCCCCCTGTTGACTGCCAGTCACCGCGGGCAATGCCTTATAGCGATAACGGCTGATCAAGGTAGGGGCCTGACCATACTCGGACGCTGCCGGCACAACGGTCTTGCTCTTGAGGTTGCGAACAAAGCCTTCAGGGTCAGGCGGACAACCGTCCTCCCCCTCGGCCAGGTACCATTCACTGTTTTCAACCACACCATTGGCCTGAGTCTGGGCGAGCAGATTGCCGTAGATGTCGTAGCGACTGCTGACAACCTCGGTGCGCGGCACACTGCCGACCGTGGACAACCGCCAGCTCGTCTTGACCTCTTTGGGCAACTGGCAATAGGCCGGTTGCGCGTAAAACGGCTGACCTTCCTCCACGTAATAGCTCGTGTCCACTTCCATGATATTGACGTTCTGGCGAGTGGTTTCACGGACCAACAGGTGAAACTGACTGAAGACACGCTCGATGCTGCGCACATCAAGGTCATTGATTCGCAGGGTTTCAGTCGACGAGTATTGATACGGTTCGGCGCCCAGGTACTGATAAAGGTTATCCAGACCGTTGTCTTCCCAAGCGATATCCAGGCCCGCGCCGAGAAAATTGTGCTCACGCCCCGCGCTGTCCTTGTAGCTGTAATGCACGTTGATCTCTGGCTGACCGAACCCGGGAGCCGTGCGATGGTGCGTGACTCTGGGCAGCGGCTCACGTCCGGCCTTGGCCGGGAACTGGTGACCTTCATCCTGGTAAAGCACTGTTTCCTGCCCGCCGACCGGTGTTTCCACCGAGATCATGCACAGATGGTTACGGATCAGCGTGTACTCGAAGCGCCAGGAGGCCTTGTTCTCGGTGGGTAATTCGATGCGCGTAACGCGGCGATCCGAGCCACCCAGCAGCATCATGAACGTTGCGCCCGGGCCGTCGGCCGCATGCAACTGTATCTCTACAGATGCAGTGCCCCGGCTGACGCTGAGTAATGTCTGCCCCGAGTCGTCCTTGACCTCCCTGAGCATCTGATGCCCGCTGAAGGTTGTGTATTCCAGCGTAACGCTGTGCCCTTCCGGGGCACATATGCGAACCGGCAGGGCAACCCGGTTGCCTACACTGCCGCGCACCTCCAGGTGCTCCACCAGGCCGGACTTATGCACCACCCGATAGCGGCTGTCGTCCAGTTTGTAGAAGTGAAAACTGTCGATTTTCTTTTCTGACATCAGCAACTGATCGTCACGGGTGCCATCGACTTTGAACGTTTCACCACTGCTCAAGGACACGATCTGTGTGCCCAGCGTAAATTGCGAAAGTTGCAGATTCCAGCCAAGACCAAAACCACTGTCTTGTGTGTTGAGCGGGTTATAACTCAATGCCAGGGGGACGCCGGGCCCACGCAACCCGTTGGTCTTGACGTCGGGCAATGTAATAGACGCTGTGTATTGGCCTGTGCGCGGGTCAACACCACTTTGTATGTAACTCATGAAATTGAATGCATTGGAATGCACGGACGTTGAAATGGTCATGTTTCGAAACCTCGAAGTGTCAAGTACTTAACGAATAATCACGGTGTGACGGTAGGCGGACTCGACACACGAACCCTGACACAGGACAACTTGCCCTTGATGTTATCGTCGCCACTATAACCCTTGGTTAACCTCACCCCGCGGACGATCACATCGCCCACTTTTTTGTTTCTCAGGGCGTCAATGGACAACCATCCCGTGGAAATCGGGTCGATCGTAGTTCGCAGTTCAAAGACCCAGCTCGGGTCATCATCGCAGTCTCTGGATTCAAGTGTTATGAAGGTGGACGACCGCACGTTATCGAGCCTTACGTAACTCATGACGTCGTTGTCACACGAATGATCTTGTTTGTTGAGATAGACCGTGTCGTTTGCGGCAGGAAAACTGCAATCGTCGCCTCCACCTTGATCATCTTGTGCGAGGTAGATGGTTCGCACCACCTTGGGGACCTCAGGCACGGGCTTTTCGGTGGGTGACAGCGTGCAGCCCGCCAGGGCAACAAGCACGAGGCTTGTCAGGGCGTTGTTCAACGTATTCATGATAATGACTCCCTGTCATTTCATTGTGGTGGACTGCCTTATGAACTCAGTGTTGGCGAGTACAAGGTATGCATCAGTCGATTGCGCCTGCCTACAATGCTGTCCGGCAGAAAACTTATCTTCCGTTTGTGGGTGTTACCCTGATGGTCGATCAACAATACTGCCAGTGAACCCGATAGCCTTTTTCGCTCTGGAACCTCAGGGTCTACAAAAACAACGTCGTCGGAGCGGTGCAAACTGATGACCAGCTTCCCCTTCTCGAAGACGGATTTGTCAACGTTGAAGTCCAGCAGTTCTGGAGCAATGCCGATGTAGCGAACCCCTTCATCAAAACGGATTTTTTCCGCGTCTGCGGTTTTGGCCGAGTCGTCAAAGATATACCCTGTCCAGCTGAACATGATTTCGTCCACCAACTCGGCTTCCCAGAGAATGATGGAGGTCACAGGTACATCTTCCTGGGCAGACAAAAACGTCATTGTCTCGAACCCGACCCATTGCTGCGTTTCTGGATTGCGCACACTGAGCGTCCAGTAATCGATGGTCCTGGGATGAAAATCGAATGTATCGTCGGCGGCGCCTTCCGCAGGCGGCTCGGGTGTAGGGTTGCTGCCACCGCCCCAGACACGTGTCGGCACGAAGGTGTAGTTGGCGGTATCAAACACCGGCAGACGTCGCGGTGTAATGCTCACCTTGCTGTTTATGTCGTCCAGATCAAGCGAGGTCCACCACTTGTTTTCTTCATCCTGGAAGGTGGCGTAAAAGACGCCCTCGAAATTGACCAATGCACGGCTGTGCAGGTAGAAGTTCTGAGAGATGATGTTCGGTATGTTCAGGTCCGCATCAGTGGCGACGGCGCCAGGGCTCGCCAGCTCGAACCGGTTATGTTCAAGACGGGTCTGCCAGGCCTGGCCGCCTTTCTCGGGAATACCCTCAAGTATCGGGCTGACTGACTCGAGGTTCTGGTGAGTCTCGTTGTCCACCAGACGCATGGACGCCAGTTCGATGGCGCTTAAATCATACTCGACATTATTGACCGGCATGGTCTGGGTCTTGACCTGCAGCCTGAGTTGTTGATAGCCGTTGGGGTAAAGACTGCCCTGACTGTTTTGAACGGGTCCCCCCGGCACGGTGACCGTGAACAGTGACAGTTCTTTCCAGCGAGGTTCGTCGATCACTTCGGACAACTCGATGACGCTGTAACCACAGGCGAGCACCACACCGTTGTGGATCACTTCGCAGCTCACCACGCTGCTGGTGACGACCGGATCGTCAGGCGGCATGAAGCGCCCTTGCTGGTCAACAGAGCCCGCGCCACCCACCACTTTCCAGCGTCGCGCAAGGCCTGCCAGCAGTGCGCTGTCATCCTGCAACTGCACCGGCACAGACCTGCGCGCACGCGGCACAAACGCCGGCTCGATACGCAACATCTGTTGACCGTTGACGATCAGTACGGTGGCGATACCACTCTCACTGCCCTGCGCTTCAATCTGCTGGGTAATCAGGGCTCGTTTGCCGGATCTTTTTTCGTCCGGGACAAACAGCGCGCCCCCTTCAACCTCGCTCAACTCGCCATATTCATTCCCCAGCAGGCCCCAATCGATCGGGCTGCCGTCCAATGCTGAAGCGCGCAGCGATACGCTCTGAAGCGCAGCGCCGCCACCTGCTACAACCATCACGCGGGGTGCCAGCTCCATACTCTCGTACACCACACTCAACAGCGCCGAAGCAGTGACCGCTTCGCCTGATGCTTCATAGGTGGCAGTGATCACGACGCGCAAGGCGTCATGGCCCATCAGCGCAGGATCGGGAGCCGTATAAACACCCGTGGCAGAGATGCTGCCATGGCCGTCAGGCCGATGGCTTTGCAGGCTGAACGCCTTCCAGCTCAAGACCGGCACTTCCTGCCCCTGCGGGTTGTGCAACATGAAGCGCTGGCTTTGTCCGGCCTGTATTGTCGAGACCCGCGGTGCCACGCTGAAAGGCGTTGTAAGCATCGAGCCGAACACCAGCCTGTCATGAAGTGCGTGCTGCTCAGACGCTTGAAACGCGTCGCCCGCCGCAAATTTTATGCTGTCAGGCAGCGAAACACGCTGACGGCCCAAGAGCATCTCATGAGACAACATCACCACGGTGCCGTACTTGCCCTGGTTGTCCGGCCCAGGCACGGTCGGTATCGGGTAGACGAAGTCGCGTGTTGGCGGAAAACGGCCTTCGGCAGCGCTGCCGCGCAATTTCATGAACAGCAGAAGCGCGCCATCTCCGAAATTCTTCGCTGCCGTGTTCATTGCTCCGGGCGCGGAACGGGTCAGCATCCGAAAACCTTGTGGCAACTGCGCCTGATATTGGCCGAGTGCTGCAGGCACCATCGAGAACACGCTGCGATGAATTGCAATCTGACTGAACTGACCGGCGAAAAAGTCTGCCAGGAGCTGATTGACGCCTTCATCAAGCCCCGCCAGATTGCAGTGAAAACCAGTGCCTTTGGCCAGATCAAGGGTCACGTGACCGCTGTCATCGCTCACCAGGTGGGCCGTCATTGTCAACCGGAAACCCATCGGCTCGGCAATCCTGAAACTGGTCGACACGGTCGTTGCACTGCCTGCTGGCTGGTGCAGACCACTGTAGCGGCCTGCCACAATATTCATTATCACCAACACGCTGGTGTCGCGTGACGATGTCGCCTGGAACGACAAGGTGGGCACACCCAGCTCGATACCTGTGAGGCGCAAGGTATCGACCTGATGCTCATCCATGCCGATATCGCCAGTGAACAGCGGCAAAAAGGCCAGCCGCGGGTACCGCTCTATATATTGCTGTTCTATATGCCGATTGAGGTCGCTGCGGCTTATCGCCACGATTGCCCCCCAGCCTTGAGTGACAGTCCCTGCGCGAGCTCGCCGCAGGATACCTTTGAGAGAATTGGACATTACATTACCCTCCGTGCAGCACACAGGCTGCACTTTGATTAGCCGGCCAGTGCCTGCAACACGTCGGGGGAACCGCTCAATGGCAGTGGCAGAATCAGGTGTCCTGCCGCCAGCCCCAGGAAAGCGTCCTCATACTCGGCGAAGATCACGACGAAACGTTCGGGCTTTGCAGGATCGCTGTTGTACACGCCATTGGCGTCTATTGATCCTGGCCCGCTCAGACGCCAGGAAACTGCAAGTTCGTTGCCATTGGCGATGACTTTCAGCCTGGCCTGCCCGTCAGTGACGCTGGCGAGCGTGATGGACAGTAGGGGCGTGTGGCGAAGCACCAGCATCCAGATTGACCGGGTATTCTGATCATCGCTGACGGTTATCTCGTCAAGCACATAAGTATTGCCCGGGCCACCTTCGGCGGCGACATAGACCCGCTCGTGCGCCGTATCAGTAGCCTCTTCCAACGCCCCGCTTTCTCCGGTTATCGGGTTGGCGATCTCCCATTCCAGCGTGCTGCCGAGCGAACTGTGTGCCGAAAGCATGACCCGTTGACCGTGGTTACAGACTTGAATCAGGGGGCTTACGCTGACACTGCTGACCAGCACCGTTAACAGCGTTGTACTGCTTTGCCCGGATAACGTGTCCATCGCCTTGATCAGTACGCGTTGAAAACCCTGCGTCGAAGGCAGTGTGGCGGGAGCCTGATAAAGACCCTGCGCATCGACAGTGCCCAGACTGCCGACATCACCACCTGATGGATTTGCCAGCGTCCAGACCAGGCCGTCGCGCGCCGGAAGGGTCGTGAGTGGCAGGCTCTCTCCGACGCCAATCAGCACCTGTTGCTCGACGATACTGAAGTTCGACGCACCAGGTTCGATTCGGCCGAACAACGCAAGGTCATGAGGCATGCGCTTGAGTACGGGTTGCAGCACTTGCGCGTTCGGCAGTGACCAGCCAGCCAGAAAACGCTCGGCGCCCGTTGCATCCAGTGTTTTGCTCAAGCCCTGAAGCAGCGCGCGCTTGACGGTGTAGGCCACGAAGCCGTTGACCTGCTCCAGCTCGCTGGCGCTCAGGCTGTCCAGCGACCCCGGCATGGGGCTGACTTCCTGATCGAACCCGTAAGGTGCGTAAAGATGCCCTTCCATCGCCTGTTCACCGGACTCATCTTCGATCAGATGAAATTCATGCTTGAGGCTGATATTGAAGGTCGCGCTCCGGGACTGCCATTGGTCGTCGTCCAGTGCTCGGTAGCGGAAGCCCAGTGTGCAGGGAAAGCGCCAGGTCTGCGTGGTCTGGCTGTATTCGAAATCGATGGTCAACGGGTGCTCAGTGTTGACGGCCTGAAGACTGAACGGCTCTGACTCGAAGGCAAATTCCGCACTCTGATAGTCGCCCGCCTGAACCGCAAAGGTTCCTGCCTGAGCGATCATCCGTTGCAGGGGTTTATCGGAAGCAACGATGAAGCGAAAATCGGGCGCTTGCAGCATCTGTATCACGGCATGGCCGAAGGCAGCCCGATGCAGGGCATGGGCAGAAAACACCGCGGTTGCCGAATACGAATGCTGTTCATCATTGGGGATCAGGTAACGGAAATCAGAATCGTCATCCGGCAGCCCGCCGGTCACGCCGTACTCCATCGTGGTGAACAGCAACAGGGCACCCTTCTTGTGGGTAGACACGCCATCAGCACTTTCAAGCTGAGAGCGCACATCAATCCTTCGTACCTTGAGCAGTTCGTTGCTCTGCTCTTCGAAAATGCTCAGTCGGAACTCTCGTTCCTGATTTTCCGGGCTGCTCAGCCAGCCCTGGAAAAACTGACCGATCCTGCTTCGCTCGGTATCCTCGCCCGGGAAATCCAGCATGACGTTTTTAGCCAGGCCAAGATCCACTACCAGTTCCGCGCTCTGACTCCCCAGCTCCATATCAAAATCCAGGTCTGGAGCATTCAGCGGATCATAGGCCGTCAGTCTGTGGACGTTGTGCTGTCCCTGAACGGACTCTACGACAGTGTGCAACCCCTCAAGCACTGCCACGCGCCAGGCCAGTGAAGAGTGCCCCAGAACACTGTGCTTGAAAGACAGAGCCGGCGCGCCGAGCACACAGCCCGAAAAAAAATGAGCCGCGTGCGTATCGGGAATCACGATACTTCCGTCCGGCACCGGACGCGACAGTCCGTTAGCCACACCTTGTTGATAAACATGTTCAACCAGCCCGTTGACCTTGTCGCCGTCCAGCGCGACGATCGCGTCCCAGCCCCTGAGGCGGGTGGTATCTTTCATCCATGCCAGCAGACTTTCCGCTGAATAACCGGCCATGACATCACCTCCTGTGATGTAGATATAAGTAAACCTGAAGTGCGTTCTGTTATGACTGCCCTTTTACTTTTCTGCCCTTCATCAGTGCCAGGTCTTCATCGAACTCATCCAGCGGCAAAGGCACTATGATGTGCCCTTCCATGTTTCCGAATACCGGGTGCGGGAAGGAAGCAAAGATCAGCACAAATTTTGCGTCCGATGGATCTGCAGCGGTATACAGACCGCCTTCAGTGACAGAACCGGGGCCATCCGCGGCCACTTTGAATACGGCATCGGAAACCACGTTGCCATTGGCAGACGCTTGCAGTTGAACCTGGACGGCTGACAATTTCACATCCTTGTTAGCCTTGGAAACCTTGACGACCTTGACGACCTTGACAACCAGCAGCGAGGGCTGATGCCTTACCAGTACCCACGACGATGCATTCGCCTTTGTGCTGGTCACGAGAATCTCGTCCAGCACGTACGTCTTGCCGGGCAGCTTCGGCACGGCGACGTAACAGTGATCGCCATCAAACAGTGCGCTGGGCTTTAATTCACCACTCTCGCCAGGAACGAAATGCTTGATCGACCACTCCAGTTCTTCGGTGCGAGGCGAACCCGCCGCCCTGCTATCTGGACCTGAACGGGGTAAACCGGCAGCCAGCTCCACCGTTTGCCCGGCGTCACAGACCTGGATCAGCGGGTTGACGGTGATCGGGTTGGCCACGATCGTGACCAGAGCGGAACTGTGAAGGCCCGACGTGTCAGTGGCCGTGACCCGGACACGGGTGAACGCAAGTCCGGATGAAGGCGCTTCCGGCGCGTAGTATTTACCGGTGGTATCGTTGATGGCTCCGTAGTCCTGCTCATCCCCTTGCAGCCTTTCCAGGCTCCATTTCACTTCAGCGCCCGGCGGCTGGACAGAGAACGTGACGGTACTGTCAACCACCATCTGATGCTCCTGCGGGCTGACGATAAAGTTCGCTTGGGAACCGCCGTGAATGCGGCCAAAGACAGCAATGTCTCTGGGCGCACGAAGTACATCGGGGACAATCGCTTCTTCGAAATTGAGATGAATGCTGTCGCGGATAAACGAACTGATCGACACACTGGTTGCCAGCTTGTTTTGCAGCGCGCCCCTGATGCGGGACTCGAATTTTTCTGCACCACGCTGCTCGAAAGTAGCGCTTACCCCGGCAATCAGAAACACCTCAGCGAGGGTTATATCTGGAGGGGTTGGCATCTCGGTTATTTCCCCCATGCGGGTGGTGACCGTCAGGTAAGGGATCAGCACGAGGTCGTTTCTTTCTTCTGCAAAGGTATAAATACACTCGACATCGACAGTGACTACCTGTTGCATGACCAGCACCGGACTAGTACGGTAAGGTACGGTCAGAACGATGCTCTCGACTGCCTCGGCGGTCCAGGTAAGTACTGCACGGCCATCGCCCGCGAGTTCAACTGATAAAGGTTTGGGACCTGACGCATCCAGATGGGACCCGCTTCTAAAAAGCTGGGCGTTGACCACTGTATCTAGGACAAGAAACGGAATCGCTTGAGCCCAGGGCTGCTCAACTGAAAGCGTGCCCCGAATGGCCGTTGCCTTGATCAAACGACCGGAAGCGTCATGCACGTTGTCGAATGAGATGTTTTCAAAAACCGAAGCAATAGCCTCTGTCACTTTCCCGATGACCAGCGCGGCCTTGAACGTCCGCTCTGCACTGAACAACACCGTGGCTGAGTAATCTTTGTTGGCGTCATCCGGTATCAGGTATTGGTACTCCACCGGAATGTCGCCGCCCTCTTGGCTGCCTTCCAGACGAATGAATGCCAGAATGGCGCCATCACCGTAACTGGCTGCCTGCGGATCGAGTGAGGCCGCTGGATTACTCTGCGTGCGCAATTTGAAAGATTGAGGGTGCATCAGATTATTATTGCCGCGCTTGATTTCACCCAGTGTCCATATGCGTTGTTCAGGACGGAGTTTATTAAACAGGCGCTTGAACAAGTCCCCGCCCAGCCTGCGGTCTGCGTGGTCAGCCGCGAAGGTCAGTATGAAATTGTCACTGTGATTGAGGTCAAGCATCACACGACCGTCGCTCAGAACAATGCCCGGCACCTTTTCCAGCGCCAGATCAAGCGTCAGTATCGGACCTTGCAGCGCATCGATATGAATAACTCTGTAAGCCTCCCAATTGTCGACGTTATTTTTCATCGTCAGCTGAGTGCCACCCAGAATGGAGCAGCTCAAGGTCGCATGAGACTGGCCCAGGTCGTCGTTCGTGAATGCCAGCCGTGGAGCGTCCAGAATGAATTTGTGAATTTTTTCTATAAAGGCGTCGCCAACCAGTGCCACTTCACCACTCATCGGTTCCAAGTAAGATCCCGACGTGAAACGCGTGATGTAGTCCTTAAGCAACAGGTCATTGACCTTGCCCCGTGCCATGGCGGCGATTGAATCCCAACCCCACATGACGTTGTTGCGAGGGTCTTGCATCCATGCGACCAGACTTTGCAGCGTGTTATTGGCCATGGGCCACCTCCATGTGGCTGTTTTAAACGTGGAACGATTACCTGAATGCCCGTAACGTTCTGTTGCGCGACGCGCGATCAATCGACCAATGCGAAAAGGACGGGTGGAAACTGCGTATAACTGTTCCCGTCGTCAAAGCTGACGTCGACGGTGATGGTGTTGGTCCTGGTGCCTCGGCACAGTCTCTCCAGAAAATCCCTGGGGATGTTCACCGACACCTTTTCTGCCTGGTATTCCGCTGCGGTCAGAGGTTCTGCCGCGCCAGTGCGCAGGCCGATCATTTGCTCGGTGCCTGATTGCAACAATCCGGCGACCTTGATGCGTACCCGTTGTCTTGGTGCCATGTAGGTCCAGGACGGCAGATCCAGCCCCGCCCCTTCAGCCGGAACAGTGTTGAGCGCAAGCACCCCGTCAGTAACAAGCGGGCGTACCATCTGAATCACCGGCCAGCCTTCACGGATGCCTCTGACGTCCAGATCGAATACGGCTGAAGTCCCCAGCGGGTCTGAAGAGGGAGAAAAAACCTTGTAATACACGTCTACACGCTTGCCCATGTTGGCCGGCACTGCTTCGGGCGGAATCTCGAACAACAGAGGATCGCTCGCCGAGGGGTAGGCGACAAAGCGACCAGTGCTTCCGTAGCCATCCCAGTGCATTTGCAGCTTGTTGCCTGGGCCGGTCTGCGCGCCGGCCGGTATTCGCACCCTGACCCCGTTCACCATCTGGTCCGCGAACATGTAGCCAATCACACCCGCTTCGTTGGGGCTTTCGATGAGGGCACCTTCAATGTCGGGCGGCGGCAGATCGAGCGGCCGCCGCAAAAGAACGTTACGCGGCAGCGAACTGCCCGCGACGCCCTGGCGCGCATACTGGTACACGAACTCGACGTCCTGATCCACGTTATCCAGCAACCAGGCGCGATCCAGTCTGAATTGCACGACGCCGCTGTCCAGCGTCGACTTGTCTGCACGCAGGGCCTGCACGACTTGCTGTATCCGTTTCGCACTTTTGACATAAAGCACGACATCGTCATTGATCTGCATACCGGGCCAGGGCTCGATCAACAGGACGAGGCCTTCGGGAAAGGCTGCCGGATCCAGCGATCCTCCGCTGAGATCCTTGATCCTCAGCGCAGGTAACAGGTCAGCCGATGGCTGGGTGACATGCAAGGTCTGGGTGACGGATTCTGTCAATGAAGCAGGCTCGGCGTACTCGATGCTGTAGTGCATCAGTGCAAAGCCCCCCACGATAAACATGAAGTCGGTGGACTGGATCTTCCATTGCAAGGGTTGCCCCGCATCGCTTGCGTCCAGCGTTTGGGACTGGATCAGAGATTGCCAAGGGTCGTTCTCGTCAAAATACAGCTCGAGCGTCAGTGTGACCTTGTCCCCGGCACGCATGGCACGGTACGGCGGTGTCACGATCAACAGTTCGCTGACCTTATCCAGCAGTTCAGGGTCCAGCTTCAGGTCATGCGACTCCCTGCATTGCGGTGCGCCAAGGCCACCCGTTGAAACAGGTCGTTTACCCACGTTGAAAAACAGCCGTAACGACTCTTCGCCGAGCACATCCGGGTCACTGCTGTCAGCTATTTGATACGAATAGAACACCCAGCCCTGATCCAGTATTTGCAACGTCGAGTTCGGTATTGACACCGGCACGCCCTCTTCGGGCGGAAACGGCGGGATCTCAATGAGGCTGTTGGAATAATCACTCACCTCCCCCGTCGCGCTGCAACCCCGCCAGTTGGGATAGAGATAATCCCCCGCTTTGATACCCGGATACGAGATCAGGGTCAGCAGCTCATCGGCACCCAGTTGATCCAGATCGATGTAGTTCCCGGGTTGTTGCAGGTCAGGTACCTGCGGGCGTGGTAGGGCCATGAACGTTGCTCCTGTCTCGTTTCCGGTTGAACCGGAGAGGCTGCAGGGGGTTTCCCTGTGTACGGATAGGTTTTTTTACGCTGATGCCGGTTACCCGCCCACTAGCACTATTGCTAGGTTGCCCGCCGGGTATGGGCTGTCTAGGGTTGAACAAGACCGCTTGACGTATGGGCTCTTCAGACAGGCTGAGGCCAACGGATCAGCAACGACCAGGCGCAATGGACTGCACAATCAATCGTCAGACACCGCTGCGTTTTCCCCGTATCCACCAGCGAGGCCTGCCCCATGGCTGCCCCTACCTCCGTCAGTTCCAATGCGCTCAACTTCATGAGCTGCCTGAAAAGCGGCGTTGATCCGCGGACCGGCTTGTACAGCGTATCGATCACCCTGCCCGAGCTGCAAAGCAATGACCTGCGCGGTCCGGGATTCAATCTCGGCCTGTCCTACAGCCAGCTGAACCCACTCGACAGTGGCTACGGTCTGGGCTGGAACCTGCAACTGTCTCAATACGATCCCGGCAAGCAGATTCTGTCGCTCAGCACCGGCGAGACGTTTCGTGTGGACGGCACCGGCAGCGACAACCAGCTGACGATGTCGGAAAAGAAACTGGACACGTTTCACTTCTACAAGCTGGACGACACTCATTATCGAGTGGTGCATAAGTCCGGTCTGGTGGAAATACTTGAAGTGCATTTCAGTGGCACCCGCAGCATGGCCTGGCCCGTGCAGATCATCGCCCCGTCAGGCCATGCCATCAGGCTCACACACAAGCCCTACAGCAGCAGTCAGTACATACTTGAATCAATCACCGACGACCTGGGCGAAACGTTACTGAAGCTGACACGCAACAGGGCAACGATCACGCTGGAGCTGCACCCCTACGCCGGGGCAGGAGGTACTGCGCTGGCGACGTTTGTGATGAGCCTGTCAGGCAGTGACAACCGGGTATCGCGCATCACGCTGCCCACCGAGAATGACGCGTCGTGGCGCTTCGTGTATGGCCTGGAAAACGATCAGTTGTGCATCAAAGGTGTGGACACGCCCTCGGGAAGCCATGAAGACATCTACTATCACGACACCGGCCATGAATTCCCGACCAGCGCCAAACGCCCCCCGATACCCAGGGTGACCCGACACATCATCGATCCGGGTTCCAGACAGGCCCGGGTGGATGTGCGCTACACCTACAAGGACAGTCAGCAGCGTTCGCGAAACTTTCTGGGCGCCGGGCTGCAGATCGTGTGGGAGGACAACGGCCTGGACAACCTTTACAAGTATCTGGGCACCTACGACTACACGTGTACCGAAAGCCTGTGGGTCGACGACAAAGCCGTGCGCAGCATTGAAAGGACCTACAACCGTTTTCACTTGCAGACCCTTGAAGTCACCACCCAGAACAACCATCAGCAAACACTACAGACCTCTTACAACATTCTTGAGGGCGAACCTTATTTCAGACAGCCCAATGATTGCCAGCTGCCGAGAACAATCACCAGGAGCTGGCAACTGAGCGAGCCGGGCACGCCCGTGCGCCTGCGCAGTGAAACGGTCAGCGATACCTATGACAGCCAAGGCAATCTGCTGGTGCATACCCGGGCAGACGGCCTTGAAGAGGTCAGCAGTTGGTACCCGGCAAGCGGTGACGACGGCTGCCCTCCTGACCCTGAAGGCTTTGTATCGCGACTGAGAGAAAAGGTAATCAAACCGGCCGCTTCAAACCAGACGGGCGCGCCGACGCTGAGTACCCGGTATCGCTACAGACAGCTGCCTGCACTGCAAGGCAGCGAGAGCCATTACTGGATCGTCTCTGACAGCGAGACGCTGGTGCAGATCGCCAGCCAGGCTGGCGAGGCCGAACGGGAGTTGCAACAGACCCGGCTGGAGTATTTCGACCGTCCCGCCGAGCCTTTCCTGCATGGACGTACCGAGCGCAATATCCAGACCCTCAATGGCAAGTCCACCACCTCCCACTATGCCTACAGCAAAATCACCAGCCAGCCATCAGGCGTGCCGGTGCTGCAGATAGAGCAGACCCTCAGCACTGATTTCGACAGCGAGACCCGGAAAGTCACGCGTCAGCAATCCGCACTGACCGGTCATGAGTTGCTGATCAACCAGGATGGCGTGGAAACGCGCTATGGGTATGACGCACTCAACCGGCGGACCCATGAAACGGTCGCCGCCGGTACAGCTTACGAGGCGCGCCGCGAGTACCGATATACGCTGTGCGCGAACGTCGGTGAACAGGCCGAACAGCGGGTGATCAACGCCCGCAAGATAACGACCCGCTCGTTGCTCGACGGAATGGGCCGGGCAATATACGAGGAGCAGGACCACGTCGACAGCGCGGGCGTCATGACGCTTCGGCAAATTCATGCCGCGTACTACAACGCCTGGAATACGGTGGAGTATGAAACCCGCTTTGACTGGCTGGACGATCAGCCCCGCACTGAAACGCGTCGTTACCGCTATGACGACTGGAACCAGCAATACTGCGTTACGACCGATGACGGCGTTCAGACCCACCAGTCTCTGGACCCTATCGGCAACGATGCCCACAAAGCGCCGATTCAGACAAACTGGATACAGAGCAGCGACCCGCAGCCCTGTATCAGCGGCCGCAGCGAAACCTGGCTGAACCTGTTCGGTAAACCGGATCGAATCGCAAGCCTGGACGCGACCGGAAAAGAATTGAGCAAGCAGGTTTTTCTGTACGACGGCCTGGGGCGATGCACCCGACAGGATGATGAACTCGAGCACAGCACCTTGTTCAGCTACGACAGTTGGTCGCGCATGATCTCGACCACTCTGCCGGAGGGGAGCACCGTCAAACGTGATTATGCGTTGCACAGCAGTAGCGAACTGCCAATCAAGCTGGAGGTCGTTCATGCCGACGGTAAAACCACTACCCTTGCGGGCGAGCAGACCTTCGACGGCCTGGGACGCCTGACACAGAGCAAAGTGGGTGAACGCATCGAGACACTCACCTACAACGCGGGTGACATGCAGGTCAAAAGCCGCAAAACGGCCAAGGGCGACGACATCAGTTTTACCTACAACCTTGCGCTGACCGATCAGATTGTTTCCAGCACGGCACCGGATGAACAGGCCGATTTCGACTATGACAACACCAGTGCCCGCCTGACCCGTGCGCAAAATCCACAGGGCAAGCGCGCCTACGAATACGACGTGCATAACCGGTTACGCAAAGAGACCTGGGAAGACCAGCAAGGCAAGACCTGGCATACCTCGTATCAGACTTCGCTTCAAGAACGGCCACTCAAACGTACCGATCTGGCAGAGGGCGATAACACCGGTGTGGATACCACCTATCACTACGATGCCATTGGCAGGGTCGACAGTATTGATCAAGGCAATGTGCAAACGGCCATTGCCTACGACAGTCTGGGTCAGCTCAGCGAGATCATCACCCGAGACCAAGCTGCGAGTACCGCGGTAGTTGCGCGTATGGAGTACGACGATCAAGGCCAGGAAACGCTGCGGACCCACACCGTTGACAACCAGCCGGAGCGAACGCTGAAGCAGGAATGGCAACTCGACGGGCTTCTGAAAAGTCGTCATTTGGAGCAGGCGGCCAGCAGCCTGCTGCATGAAGTGTTCACCTATGATAAACGAGGCCGTCTGACCGGCGTGAATTACACGGGCAGCACCCGGCCAGTGGACGCACTGGGAAGGAGAATAGACAAGCAGGTATTCAGTTTCGACGAACTGGACAATATGACCACGAGCCTGACCGAATTTGCCGACAACACCAATGAACGCGCAACATTCCACTACGGCCATCCGGATGACCCCGTTCGCAAGGACCGCTGCCAACTGCTGAGCATCGAGTATGTCCCTTCCAGAACCACGCCTGATCCGACCTTTAGTTACGACCGCAACGGAAACCAACTCAACGACGAGTCAGACAACAGCCTGCACTATGACAGTCAGAGCCGCCTGCTGCGGGTTGATGACGTGGCTGACAGGCTGATCAGCGAATACCGGTACGACGGCCACGATCACCTGGTCACCACTCGTAATGACGGCGAAACCGAAGTGCTGCGCTTCTATGAGGGGCAGCGGTTGAGCAGCAGCGTGCAGGACGACCAACGCACTCAGCACCTGCACCTGGACGAACAGCCGCTGGCGCAGCAAAGGGTTGGCGACACCGGAGAAACCCTGCTGTTGCTCACTGATGCCAACCAGAGCGTCATCGGCGAATACCAGCAGGATAAACTGCGAGCGGCTGTCTACAGCGCTTACGGAGAGCGCCACAGCGACGACGCGCTACGCAGTGCCGCCGCATTCAACGGGGAAGTGCGTGAGTCGCCCAGTGGCTGGTATCTGCTGGGTAACGGTTACCGGGCCTACAACCCGAGCCTGATGCGCTTTCACAGCCCGGACTTTCTGAGCCCGTTTGGCGAGGGTGGCGTCAATCCGTACGCCTACTGCCTGGGTAACCCGATTGCCCTGCGTGACCCCACTGGCCACGACGCCAGTGCTCAGAGCGGCCGACTGCGAAGACCCGATGAGGGCGCACAGCCCGCGGAGCGATCAGGAGGCTTCGACGTGCTGACCTGGGTCTTTCTCGCGTTAGGCGTGGCGGCGACCGTCTACGGCGCCTACGCCACGGTTGCCAGCTTCGGGGCAGCGGCCCCTGTCACCGTTCCCGTGACCGTCATGGGCATCACGACGACTGCAACCACCGCATCGGCCGTTGCGACCGGCCTGCTGGCCACCGGGACCGCGCTGAGCGCCGTCGCCACTGGCGCTACTGCGTATGGAGCGGCGAAGGGCGACGAGACAGCCAATATGGTCGGGATGATTGCCGGGCTTGCTACGGTACCGTTCGATATCACCGGGGGAATATTCAGATTTGCGGTGAGAGGGGCCGTGAAGGCTGCGGGAAACGCTGCAAAAACGGCAAGTATGAAGTCGGTATTTTCGGATATACATAATTCAGTGGATGCGCCTTTGAATAGGGTGGATAGCGTGGTTGGTGCAACGTTGGAACAGAGCAGCAAGCTTTATAAAAACTTCATGGCCCGACCTTCGCCAAACTGGTTGCAGCGCAAGTATCGGCAGATACAGCGACGGCTGGGGACAGGTCCTTATGACCGATCAGCAACAGCTGCAACCAGCGCCCCTTCCTGGCTCGCCCGAAGAAGTGGTGTAACGACCCCGATTAAGGAATTTGGCCCCAATAATTTTAAAGTAGACCTTTTTATTCGCGGATAACAAACACAGGCATTCTGTCACCGACAAAACTCACGACTTTGCCGGTGACACTTCTGTTGAAACCATCGATCAAATGGCAGCCATGAACCCCGTCACTGCGCAGTTTCCTGCACGACTCCAGACCCACGCCTTTAAAAAGCATGCCAAACATGATGAATACTTGTTTCAGAAACGCCTGATTAATAAATGAACGTCCGATAGTAAAAACGTACGACACGACTTTAGGAAAGTTCCTACAACAACTGCCACCAACCCACCCCCCTCTCAGCCTTCCCATCCAGCCTGTCTTCTATAAACTCTCGCCCCGTCATGACACCCTGAACAAACCGTTTAACCCAGACACTCTGCATAGTTACATCTTTCAATCCTGTAACTTTAATAGTCATAAGGTCTTTTATCGTGAAAACAACGCTCTCTGCACTCGGTCTTGCTCTGGCTACCGCACTGACCGGCACCGCAGTGTCTGCCAACACCGGCACTATCAACTTCGAAGGCCTGATCACCAGCAGCACTTGCCCTATCGAAGTGGTCAACCCGGGTGACGGCACCGTCGGCAACCTGGTGAAGATGGGTTCCGTCGAGGCCTCCCGCTTTGACGCAATCGGTCAGGAATACAGCGGCAAAAGCTTTGCACTGCGCGTCAACGACAACGGTAGCTGCGGCCTGACGGATACCGACAATACGGCGACCGTCACCTTCAACGGTACGGCTGACGACTCCGGCAGTTACTTCGGTGTGACTCCGACTGAAGACGGCGCCAAGGGCGTTGCGATTGTCATCAAGGACTATACCGGCGCTTCCATTGCCCCTGGCACCGAGTCGGCACCCTACCCGCTGATCAAGGGCGAGGTCACCAGCCTGGTGTTCAACGCCTATTACCGTTCGACAACCAGTGCGGTTACAGCAGGTGCTGCTTCGGCGGACATACAGTTCGTGGTAGCCATCAACTGATACATCCCACTTGCTTCGCGTGTGAAGGCTGGAAGGCCGATCACAGGCAGCACCATCGTCAATGCTTCCAGGCCGTGTTTCGGGTCTGGAAGCACAGGGTAAAACACACATGATCGGCATCCTCCGCCTACGGCCTCTGGTCAGGCCGACACTCGGCCCGTGCATGGCATTCGCCTTGTTTGGCTCTTACCTACCTGCGACCCATGCCGCATTGACCGTCAATGCCACACGCGTGGTATTCGCCAGTGACAAACGCAGCACATCGGTGGTCATTTCCAACCCCAGTGACCGCCCCTTCGCTGTACAGACCTGGGTCAACACCGCCACCGACGATGCAACGACCGTCGTGCCGTTTGCCCCCTCCCCGCCCTTGTTTCGTCTGAACCCCGGCAAGCAGCAGCAGGTGCAGATCAACGGCCTGCCCAACGATCTGCCAGCGGATCGCGAATCGCTGTTCTTTTTCAATGTGCAGGAAATCCCCCAGGCCGACAGCTCGCAAGGCAACGTGCTGAATATCGCGTTGCGCACCCGGCTCAAGCTGTTCTACCGCCCGGCGCAACTGACTGACAACCCGGCTGCACGCCTCAAGGAGCTGCAATGGTCAGTCGCACAGCGCGATGGCACGACACACCTGATGGCGATGAATCCAACCCCCTTCCATGTGTCGTTCATACGCCTCGAAGTCACTGACAACGGCAGGGTCGAGAAGGTCAAGGACGCTGGCATGCTTGCCCCGTTTGCTTCCGGAACCTATGAACTTGGCGAAATAAAAGCGGCGCCGGGCCTGAGCGTCGTGTTTTCCGCGATAAACGATTACGGCGGCTACAGCGCGCCACTGACAGTTCCGGCCACGCTGACTCAATAAGACAGCCTCGGCCAGCGTTCACCCCCAGGACATTGAACATGACCCTATTACCCGATTCCGGGCTCATACCAGTGCGCCTGCGTTTTATGCAGATGCTGATTGCCTGCGGCAGCACTGCCGTACCACTGGAAATGGTCAAAGCCGCCACACCGGTCGATTTTCAGTCCGGTTTTCTGCGCCAGGGCCAAGGCTACGACAGCGATGCCGCCGCCAGCGCACTGAACCAACTGGCGGTGGTCGAGGACCTTGCACCTGGCGAACACTGGGTCGAGATACAGATCAACATGGTTTACTTCGGTCAACGAAAGATCCGTTTCGATCTCGACCCACAGAGCAACCGTCTGCAACCATGCCTGTCGCGAGAACTGCTGGAACAGATGGGCGTTCGCGTCGAGAGTCTGGCCGACCCAGCGCTGTTACAGGCGGCCTGCGTCGATCTGACGCGATTGATACCCGATTCAAGGGCCGAACTGGATGGCGGCAGGCTGCAACTGTCGATCTCCATTCCGCAGATCGCCATGCGCCGTGACGCCACGGGCCGTGTCGATCCGGCGCTCTGGGATTACGGTATCAACGCCGCGTTCATCAGTTATCAGGCCTCGGCGCAACAGACTGACCGCACCGATACCGGTAACAGTCATGGCGCAGACCTGTACCTCAACAGCGGTGTCAATCTGGGTGCCTGGCGCCTGCCTGTACGGTCCTTCAACCTGTAAGAGACATAACGAACGCCATCCCCACTTTCAAGAACCAGTTGCCTGTCGAAGGCGACGTTGATCACACCGCCTATAGCGGATGCCTCAAGCGTCACGGTTCCCGTGCGCTCCGAACCGGTCGGCGTGGTGCTCCAGTACCAAGTGATGACATCTCCGGGGCTTGGGGAAAAATACGCAGGGACCTCCGCCAGCAACGTATTGTCATGAGTATCGAACCAGGCAGCCGTGAGGCCGTCGCTGATTATGTCGTCTGGAAAAATCAGCGCCCCTTCGTCTTCGAACACCGGGCCGGTTTTATCAATGAACAGCGTGAGTATTTGGGAGTCAGTCTGCACCTGATTGGCCGTCACGACGGAATAACGGAGCTGATGCACACCTTCGACCAGACGTTGCTGCGCAACCATGATGAACAGCTCGTCGGGCTGTACCGGTCGAGTCCAGGCCCTCTCCTCGACCAGATCATCGTTCCAGTAAACACGCAGGTATTCAGGGCTGTCCGGAGACGGTTCCGAGTTATCCCACATGGAGAAGCTGACCCGCAACGGTGCCAGCCAGGCGCTGATGGGGAGCATGTTCGGTTCCCCGCCAGGTATGTCGGGAAGAAGCTCGGCAATCACGGGCGGTGCCAGCAGCGCGCGCTGACGTGTTGAAGCGGGCCAGAGCAGGACGCTGATCCGTTTGATCCATTTTGAAACGACAGACATGAGCCGGGCCTCCAGCATGAGTGGGCGATGGTCAGCCCCTTTGCCGGCTGCCGCACTCAGCAGTTAACACCCTCTTCTTTTGCGCGGATACTGACACAAGTAACAGGGGCTGCTTGCGCCTTGACGCGAGCAGGCAGGCCGCAGCCCCCACCGTCGCACTGTCGCTACCAGCTGTAACGCAAACCGGCACTGACGCCCCACGGTTGTTCGATGGCTTCACCATTGCTGTAATCAAAGTCGGCATGCAGCTGCAGTCTTTCAGACAGTGAAACCGCCACGCCGGCCCCTAACTCGCCCCGGGAACCGGACAAGTCGTTGTTGAACACGTTGTCGTTCACCTTCACCTCGTTGCTGTTGACGAACTCGTGAGCCAGCGCCGCCCGCACGTAAGGTTGCAGCGTACGGCCCTTGCCCAGGTCAAAATGGCGACCCGCCGCCGTACCGACCTTGCCAAGCAGCGACCGGCTGCGGTCGCCCTCAGCGCGCATACCGTTATCCAGTTCGTAATCTTTTCCCTGGACAACGAGGCCTGACAACTGGGTGTAGGGTTCAAGGAAATAACCGTCATCCAGCGTGATGTGCCGCCCCAACTCCAGCGACGCACCTACGCCCAGGTTGTCGTAGTCGCCACGTGTGCGGGCACCATCGCTGAGGTTGACTCTGGCCTTGTTTTTGAAACGATTGAGTTTGACCACGCCATCGACGTAGTAACCACTTTCGCTGTCCAGCCAGGTGCTGTAAGCCCCCAGAGAGTAGCTGTCGACCTTGCCGCTGGCACCGTGATCCAGGCTCAGACCGGATCGGCTCTGCCCGATCATGACACCCGCCAGCCATTGCCCTCCCCCTATGGGCAGCTTGCCATCCGCGCCCAGAGAAACACCGCTCTGAACTTGCTGGTAGCCGAAGCCCGACGCGTCGGCCACATTGAATTTGTTGCCATAGGTACGCATCCAGCCGCCAGAACGGCCGTCGTCCAGTCGCAATTCACCCATGCGTGAACGTAGCGTACTCAGCTCCCCATACCAGACGGTCGGCGCCGTGTTGAACAGCGCCATGACGGTTTGCGCAGCCGGGCTGATGGTCCGGGTTGCAGCATCCAGATACCAGTCGTTTGCGCCTTGCTTGATCAGGTCATAGGACCAGGCGCCCAAGTCCACTGCGCCGCCTGCAAGTGAAAAACGGGCATCGCCGGCTGCGGCATGCACCACGTGCAGACGGGTATCGCTGAGCGGATCAGTGCCGGTGCTGCCAATAAGCAAGGAGTGACTGCCGGTTGCAGTGCCTGTGATATCAAGAAAATCCGTGGCCGCCCCACCGAAATCCACGTCCATCCTGAACGTGCCATTACCCGACAGACTGGCGAGCGACAGGGTGTAAAACGAGGCGGCGTCGCCAAACCTGACCGACCCGCCATTCATGGACACGTCACCTGCCTGACTGCTCTCCACCATCATCCACTGCCCCCCACTGGCGAGCGACAGGCTGGATACGTTCTCCAGACGCCCGGTCAGGGTCGCGTTGTTTTGCAGCACCAGACTGGCGGTACTGCCCGCGCCAGCTGAGACGTCGCCCTGCAACTGGCTGTTGTCCACGGTCATGCTGGCCGTGGAGCCGTTGATCACTTCCAGTAGTTTGCCATTACCGCCAGTCAGCGTGGACCCGTTATTGACAAAGACAGTGGCCGTTGCAGGCGCCCCGGTGGGCGTTCCGACAATCAGTGCCGAACCTGTGACCCCTTCGACGCGGGTGCCTTCCAGGGTCAACAGGTTGCTTGAGGGCACGCCGGGATCAGCTCGCATGCGTATGCCATATTGCTGCCCGGTGAGGGTGCTGCCGGACGCCTTCACCGTGGAGTCAAACATCTCCACGCCTCTGCCGTTGGTGCCAGTGGCCGTTACTGTCGTGCCTTCCATCACCAGATTGCTTAGCGAGCCGGCACTCACCCCGCGATTCGTTGCGGTGAGGGTGCTGCCAATCACCGTGGCCGTGGAACCCGTCAGTTTCGACGTGTCATTGCCCATTCCCAGACCATCTGCGGCACCTGTCAGGACGCTCCCGGTAATGAGGGCGTCTGCACCGGTCAACGATACCGCAGACGTGCTCGTACCTGCGCTGACCTGACTGCCATTGAGCGTCAGCTTCGCACCGGTAACCGTGGATATTTGCAGAGTGGTCGCGCCATTGGCTGTCAGAACACCGGTGCTGACCACCCGATAGCTGTCGAGAGGACTTGTTGCATCAATAGTCTCTGGAGCGTTGACCAGAATTTGCGCAAAGGCATGACTGCCGGACAAGAAGGGGGAAAGAAACACCATGACCTTCAATGTCCGTGAAGGCGGACGCAGCACGAATGGAAGATTCATTACGAGGTATTACCTTAAAAGAACGACGTTGAACCCCGTGGCTTGTGCCCGAAAGCGGCCCCGAGAAGAGGCTGAAAGACTACGGGTATCAAACTGAATGCTCTGTAGGACGTTTCCTAGTTAGCCGTACGGAGATTCTGACAGTGAGGGACTTACGGGGAAGATGCTGGCAAGCTTAGTCGACGTCACCCCATGCGCGGCGGCGTTGCTAAACTGTTTGGGAGCAACCTGATCCGTCCCGATAACTGAAAACGCAGGACGCAGTGGATCGCAGGCACCTTCTGCCTGCGATCTTTCCCGTTGCGGGCGCTACCTGACAGGACACGAGCTGCTTGCATCGTACATCCCCACCCGTGCAGTGGTTTGCAGTGACGTAATGGTTTCGCCTTGCAGGATGAACGAATACTTGATCCTTCCGAACCCGAAGCGCCCATGACCAGCAGGATCATAAGTGGGCAGAATGTGTATATCGTAGGGCGTGACCAGCCAGGTGAAACCCTCGGCCGGGCGGGTGTCATCCAGCGTAATTGCTTCAATCTTTTCAGTGCCCGGAATGACGTCCTCGCCCCCCTCATCCGTAGAGGTGATCCAGTGCAGGGTGACCGTGTCTCCCGCCACCAGATACTTCGATAGATCAGGAATGGACACCCGCACACCCGGTTCTCCTGGCGCCGGGTTGGCCGGATCTTTAAAGAGCGAGTTGCAGTTCAGCCAGCCACCTGGACTGAGACCGTCGAAAGCCGGCGCGTCGGGAATAATGACGATAGCGCTCACGCTCACCAGAGTAGCCGGCGAATGTTGAGCGTTCTCCGAATCGGCGGCATGGATGCGGTAATGGACAGGCAAATCAACGCGATTACCTTCGGATTCGATGTAACGCCAAGGTATTTCAACCCGAAGATCGGTGTTCGCCGTGTCACCGTCTAATACCGTGTAACGAGCTTCGGGCACAAGGCTCGCAGCCCAGTAGAAGTCAATAATCTCGCCCGCTACAAGCGGGCCATACAGCGTGAAGTTGACGGTGGCGGGCTGGCCTTTATCTGCGGGCGTCAAGGTGTTCATTGTGTTGGACGTCTGACCATAAACTTCAACGGGTAACAAGGCGTCGTTGACCGGATCCGGCCACTCGGGGTCGGGATCAGGACGGACAGGCCCGATGTAGGAAAAGTTGACGTTGACAGTGGCGCTTTTCACGTCTGATGAAAGAACGCCACGCAGGACTCGATAACTCACTGAGGTCGTCTGGTCACCGCCCGTCGTGTGAATGTATTGATCATACAAGTCCTTATCAGGAACCCTGATCGAAACGGGAAAGGTCGGAAAACTGCCCATTTCTTCGGGACGCAGCACGGCATTGCCCCAAGTGACCTCTATACGGTCAGTCGGCTTCCAGTTATCGAACGACTGGATCAACACCTCGACACCCATTCTCGCGTCATCCAGGTTGATCAGGTGTTCAGGAGCTTCTGCCAAGGGCACGACAGGGTCCAGCAGATTGGCGGGCAGCGGCCCCAGCGCTACGTCTATGCGCCTGTAGTTCGACAGCGGGCTGCGGTTGGTGGCTTTGTCAACGAGGATGTAGGCGACGTAATAAGGCTCGTCTTTCGCATCGGCAAACGTCGAGAGGGGGAATGTTACAGAGTTATTCACAGCACTGGCGACGTCAACGTAACCGATCGGATCCGGGAGGTCTTCCGGATCCGGTAAAGGTGTACCGATCCAGTAAAATGCTACTTTGTCGCCCGGCTTCCAGTCTTCGTAATCGGGCAGCGTGCCGATCAGGCCGCCTGGGTTTTCCTCTATGAATTGCTGTGTCAGCTCAGCGGCATTCAGCGTCATCTGGGCCGGCTCCAGGTGCTTGCCGGGTGGCGTTGTATCGACAATCAGGGGAACCGAAGGGCTCAAGGTCTCTTGCTCGTTCGGTTGCTTGATCCGGTAGCGAAGACGGTAAATGCCGTCTGCAGGCCTTTCGACGCCGGGCGAAAGAGCGGTCATCGGAACCTGAACCTTCATCGGAAAGGTCCCGGCGGCCACCGGGGCCGTGACAGTACCGGTAAACACCTGCATGTACGTGTCGTCACCGGGTGCATCACCGACTGCCCACTCAAGGGTATAAGTGTCGGAGTCACCTTCGTAATCGACCAGCTGTGCCCACTCGGGCAGGCTGACCTCGAGCGAGGTACCGAGAGAAACGTCCTTGTTCAACGTCCCGTCGGCCTGGTCGACGATGCCGGGTACTGTCGGCTTCTCAAGTTCTTTGGTGCTGGCACGGCGCTGAATGCGTTCAAACCGGTAAGCCATGCGCGCCGCGTTTTTTTCAAGCTTCGGTGTTGTTTTAGAATCGACCATCACAAGCACTCCTTTGCTATTCGATTGCCGCCCCCTTCTGCACAGTAGCCTCGCGGGCGGATGGAGAGGTGACAGGCCGTCTCGACGAGCGCTGTCTTTGGGGACAGACCCTCCAGGCCTGTCTTCCAGCTGATTAAACGGGGGTTGCCAGTGGCTGGATACTCTCAGAACTACTAGGGAGGTCAGTCGAACGGCACGTCTCGGAGACGTTTGGTATCAATCCAGATACATTCATGACATGCCCATGACATTCGATCACGCCACCCTTTCGCCGCGCCTCCCGGCGAAGTAGCATCGGGAACAGCGTTGATCTTCAACAGCGGCCAGCAATGGCAGCATCAGCAGGCAGCAGACGCACTATGCAAGCACTTCCCGACAATACCCTTGATGCCACATCGACCGACCAGCGCTGGAGCGTCCGTGCGCTGATCGTCGATGACGATGTGGCCATCCGCGAACTGCTTTGCGACTACCTGACTCGCTTCAATATCAACGCCCGCGGCGTGAACGACGGCACGCAAATGCGTCAGGCGTTGGCAGACGAAACCTTCGACGTGGTGGTTCTGGACCTGATGTTGCCCGGCGAAGACGGCCTGTCGCTGTGCCGCTGGTTGCGCACCACCTCGGACATCCCGATCCTGATGCTGACTGCAAGGTGTGAACCCACCGACCGGATCATCGGCCTGGAGCTGGGCGCCGATGATTACATGGCCAAGCCGTTTGAGCCGCGCGAGCTGGTTGCGCGTATCCAGACCATCCTGCGCCGGGTACGCGACGAACGCAGCGATCAGCGCACGACCATTCGGTTCGATGCCTGGCGCTTGAACAGTGTTTTGCGTCAGCTCACAGCAGCCGATGGCCTGGTGGTGCCGCTGTCCAACGCAGAGTTCCGCCTGTTGCGCGTGTTTCTCGAACGACCGCACCGGGTACTGAGCCGCGAGCAATTGCTCGATGCTGCCCGAGGCCGCTCGATAGAAGCCTTCGACCGCAGCATCGACCTGCTGGTCTCGCGCCTGCGCCAAAAGCTGGGGGACGACCCGAAGAATCCGCAACTGATCAAGACCGTGCGCGGTGAAGGCTATCTGTTCGATGCCAGGGAGCTGGGTTGATTCGCAGGTTCGACACCCTGTTTGCGCGGCTGTTTGGCGGCGCGCTGCTGGCCATTCTGCTTGCGCATTTACTGGCCTTCATCTGGTTCACGCAGTACGGCATGCGCCCCATGCCGCCGCCCCGGCCTGACTTCAACCCTGCGCACGGCCAGTTTGACGACAGGCACCTGCACAGGCCGCCGATTCTGGGTGGCCCGGTCATCCTGCTGCTCTTTCAGTTCATTACCCTGATCATCGCAGCATGGTATGGCGCCAAGGCGCTCAGTCGTCCGGTACGAAGCCTGAGTGAAGCCGCCGAGCGCCTGAGTGAAGACCTCGACAGCCCGCCGCTGGAGATCAGCGGCCCCAAGGAGGCTCGTCAGGCGGCCCAGACGTTCAACCTGATGCAGCGAAAGATCCGCGAACAGATGCAGCAACGCGGGCGCATGCTGGCCGCCGTGTCCCACGACCTGCGCACCCCGTTGTCACGTCTCAAGCTGCGCGTCGAACAGATCGAAGAACCGAGGCTGCATGGGCAGATGACTCAGGACCTCAACGACATGATCAGCATGCTCGATGCCACGCTCGCCTACCTCAACGAGCATCGACGAAACGAAGGCTTGCAACAGTTTGATCTGCAGGCGCTGATCGAGTCACAGGCTGAAAATGCCCAGGACAATGGCGACGACGTACAGTACCAAGGCCAGTGCAAGCCGCTCAGGACGCAACCGATGGCGTTGCGCTCCTGTCTGCAGAATCTGGTCGACAATGCACTCCGCTACGCCGGTAGCGCGTACATCGTGATTGAAGACAGCGCAGATCACGTGCGCGTATCGGTGGTGGATCACGGACCGGGGATTGCGCCCGAGTTTCACGAGACGGTGTTTGAACCGTTCTATCGCCTGGAAAGTTCGCGCAATCGCAATTCCGGCGGTATCGGCATGGGCATGAGTATCGCCCGCGAGGCTGCGCGACGCATCGGCGGTCATCTGTCGCTGGCGCAAACCCCAGGCGGTGGCCTGACGGCGGTGCTGGACCTGCCGCGCCTTTGACACACGGTGTATCGCGCCTCTTACAAACCCGGCATCACCACGACAACTGACACCCCGAGGCTTCACAAGCCGGTACACCGTGACCGGCTATTTTCATCTCAGGGGAGTGAGATCAATGATCAGTGGGATCAGCAGCAGTTTCTCGGGCTATACCCGTTCGACCAGCAGCGCATCAGCCACCAGCAACAAGACGTTTCAGGAAGACCTGCTGGCAAAGCTCGATGCCGATGGTGATGGCAGTATCAGCAAGGACGAACTGAGTTCGGCCCTGTCATCGGACAGCAAGGAGGGTATTACCGTCAGCCTGAGCAAGGCGTTCAGTGACCTGGACAGCAACGACGACGATAGCCTCGATACTGACGAACTGGCTGCCATGACGCCGCCACCGCCCCTGCAACCGGCGACCGATGTGGCAGACGAACTGCTTGATTCGCTGGACAGCGACGGTGACGGTGCAATCAGCAGCGCAGAACTGAGTGCAGGGCTGACCAGCGCTGGCAGCAGCGCCAGCAGCAGTGAAGTGTTCGATACGCTGGACACCAACAAGGACGGTACTGTCAGCCTTGACGAGTTGACCGCCAGCCTGCAAGCGCAACAACCGCCTGCCGGACCACCGCCCGCGCAAATGGGCACATCCGGCAGCACAACCACCGACAGCGCAGTGCTGTTCAATGCACTGGACAGCGACAGTGACAACAGTATCAGTGCTTCCAAGCTGTCGGCCGCGCTGAAACAGAGTGACAGCAACAACGAACAGACCAGCACCCAACAGGTCGCCGCCCAGGCCCTGAGCAAGATGATCGCCGCCTTGGGCGAAAGGTACGACACCGAGGGCAACAAACCGGTGGGACGCTACCTGAATACCGCCGCTTGACGCACCCCGCCGCCGGCCATTGCCGAGCGGCGGGCATGCTTGAGATCAGCGAGGGTTACGCACACGCTCACTGCCCACCCAGTCCGTCAACAGGCTGTACGCCACTGCCAGTAGCGTCGGACCGATGAACAAGCCGATAAAGCCGAAAGCCAGCAGTCCTCCGAAAACACCGAGCAATACAATCACCAGCGGCAGGTTGCCGCCCCGGCTGATCAGGTAAGGCTTGAGCACGTTGTCCACGCCGCTGATAACGAACATGCCCCAGATGCCGAGGAATATCGCCATGCCATACTCGCCCTGCCAGACCAGCCAGGCCGTGGCCGGCAGCCAGACCAGCGGCGGCCCCATCGGAATCAGGCTGAACAGGAAGGTCAGAATGCCCAGCACCAGCGCCCCCGGAATGCCTGCGATCAAAAAGCCGATCAAGGCCAGCACGGCTTGCGCCGCCGCCGTACCGATCACCCCGTTGACCACCCGCTGTACCGTCCCGGCAACCAGGTCCAGGTAGTACTGCGCACGATCACCGATCAGGCGTTCGAGCAGACTGAGTACGAATGCCGCCAGACGCGGCCCGTCCCGGTAGAAGAAGAATGCAAAGACGATGCTCAGGGTCAATTCCAGAATGCCGCCGCCAATCTGCGCGCTGCGCGCCAGCAGCCAGTTGCCGACTTCACCCAGGTAAGGTTTGAGCGTGGTCATGAACGCCGCGCCCTGCTGATCGATGGTGGTCCAGATCCCGACCAGTCGCTCGCCCACCAGCGGGATCCCCGCCAGCCATTGCGGCGGATCGGGCAACCCGTCCACCTGAATGTCCTTGATCAGCCCCGTGGCGTCACGCACATGGTCGGCCAGGTTGAAACCCAGCCAGACCAGCGGCGCCGCGACCAGCAACATCCAGCACAGGCTCATCATCAAGGCGGCCACCGATTCGCGCCCCTTGAACCAGCGCGTCAACAAACGCATCAGCGGCCAACTGGCAAACGCCAGCACCGCCCCCCAGACCAGTGCTGACCAGAACGGAGCCATCACCCAGAGGCAGGCACCGAACAGCGCCAGCAGCAGAATCTGCACCAGCAAGCGATCATTGTTGAACATGCGGTATCCACTAAAAGGAGTCAGAGGTGGCGAGCATAATGGCGAACCGGGTTGTTCGCCATCTTCGCAAGTCAGGGGCTAGCGGATGATCTCGATTTTAAGCCCTGCGCCCTCGACAGCGCCCGTCTCCAGCCGCGCAGCACGAACCCCCTTGGCGATCAGAGCATCGCGCCAGGCGCCTGCACTGGCGCCCGATACGATTGCCCGCAGCGAACTGTCGAGGTTCAGGCTGCGGGAAATCAGGGTGGCCCATGCTTCCGGCGGCTCGCCGCTCAGTCGGGGCAGGTCCAGCTTTCCGGTGCTCCTCAATTGACGCAGCAAGGTGGCCGACGTCGGCAGCAGTTCGCCCAGCGGCGCAGCGGATTCGAATTGTTCGGCATGCAGGTAGGCCCGACGGTTGCCGCGAGTAATGCTGTAAAGGGCGACCAGGGTTTCACTGCGGGGTTCGATCAGGCGCACCAGCAGATACGCCTGCCCGTTGTCGGCGCCGTACAGCTTGGCGTTGCCGAACACTTCATTGGCCCACAGACTGCTTTCTCCGCAGTCACGCGCCTGACACCAGAAAAGCAGCTCCACACCCTGCTGCTGCAATGCTTCGCGCGCTGCCGTGAACGCCTCGTCGGCAGTACGCTCGGCTGGCAATTGATACGTGACCGATGTCAGATTGCCCCGGCCGCTGACCTGACCGTCGAAACGCAACTGCCCGCTGATCTTGCGGATCGAGCCCATCGGGTAGATACGTTCGAGCTCGGCAGACGGGCGATAGTCGACGATTTCCGAGTCAACCGGACGTGGCAGACCCTGCAAATCGGCGCTGCCGGGCATATCAGCGGCGCACAGCATTGTGCTGAACATGGACAGGCACAATGCGAGGCCGGGAACACGGGATAAACGCATGCGTGTTCTCATTGGCAGGCAGACAAGAGGCAAGAATAAAAAGCATCGCCAGCAAGGCGGTTATGGGCTGCGGATGGTTGCATCACGGTTGACTCCTGTTTCAACCCGTTCAGCGTCGGCAGTTGCCGCCTTCAAGTCAAGAAGCAACGAAAAAGCGATTGATACAGCGTGCAACAGAGCGCGCGCCCTCCTCTTCATCCAGATGCAGATGGTGACCGCCTGCCAGTCGGGCGATATCGAAAGGCAGACCGCCCAGCAGCTCCTGCTTTTTCGCCAGCATGCCGTCCGACGCCACCACCAGTTGTGTCGGACAACATATGCCGTGAACGAAGGCCATTGCCTGTTCATGGGTAAGTCGTGTTGCGGACGGCAAGGTCAGGCGACTGTCGCTGCGCCAGGTGTAACCACCCGGCACGGGCATCAGACCGCGCTGAGCCAGCAGCTCTGCCGCCTCGCGACTGACGGCGAGGACGCCTTTCATACGTGCCTGTATCGCGCGCTCCTGATCCTGATAGACCGGCTTCTTCTTGCCCGACAGCACCAATTGCGCCTGCAAGGCCGCCCCCATTCGCTCGGCGGCAGATTCGGCGTCGCCAGTCAGCGGCACCAGCCCGTCGATCAGCGCCAGACGCGTCACGCGCTCAGGCAGCGAGCTTGCCAACAGGACGGAAATGATGGCGCCCAGGGAGTGGCCCAACAGGGCAAAGCGCTGCCAGCCCAGTTGCTCAGCCACCTGCAATACATCAAAGACATAGTCGGCCAAGGCATAGGACGACCCCACGGGCCGATGATCGGAATGGCCATGCCCCGCCAGGTCCAGCGCCACGATGCGCAGCCCTTCCAGATGCGGTGCGAGACGGGCAAAGCTGTTGGCATTGTCCAGCCAGCCGTGCAGAGCAATCACCGGCTGACCGTCCTCAGGACCGAACAGACGGGCAGCCAGTTCGATATGGCCGAGACTCAAACGCACGTCCTCGACAGCCAGCGTCATGCGTCAGCCCGTTGCAGATGCCGGGCGTCCCAGCGCACAAACAGCGATTTGAGCAGCTGCGCCGTTTCATCGGGACGTTCCAGAGGAAACATATGCCCTCCCGGCATCGACAGGTATTCGCCTTCGCGCATGCGTCGGGCCAGATAACCATGATGGGGCATGATCACCCGGCTGTGCTTGCCACGCACCATCGCCAACGGCACCTTGAGATGACGCGATGGCACAGGGCTGGTGTGGGGAATGCTGCGATAGATACTGATCTCAGTCGCAGGGTCGAAGCGCAGGCGCAGTTGCTCGCCGTCCTGCTGCAACCCATGCGTCAGGTAAGCGGTCAGGCAATCGGGGTCGAACCGGCGAAACAGCGTCTTGCCTGCAAAATAGGCCCGTGCCGACTCAAGGTCGTCAAACGCCTCGCGGCGCCCCAGTGTGCGGCCTGCCGGCGTGATACGGTCGATGAACCCCCAGCGTTTGGCCGCCCGGATAAACCACTGATCGGCCAGGCCCAGCACCGGCGAGTCGAGCATCACCACGCCACGATAAAGCTCGGGGCAGCGCAACGCGGCGTGCAGATGCAGCACCCCGCCCAGCGAATGACCAACGCCCCAGACCGGGCCAGTCTGCTCACGCAAATGATGAATCAGCTCATCGACGAGATTCAGCCAGTTGTCATCCACCGGAAAGCGCGGGTCGTGAGCGTGTTGCTCGAGGTGCGCCACGTCGTATTCCGGCGCCAGCGCGGAGAACAGTTTGCCGTAGGTCGCCGATGGAAAGCCGTTGGCGTGAGCGAAGAATACCGGTTGCGACATGCCAGAACTTCCAGGGGCCGAACAAGTCGCAATTGTGCGCAGCCTCGCCGTCGAACGGCAATGACTGGAACGGCCATCGCGAGTGTCACTCCGGCCATCGGGGCCATTATTCCCATGACCGGAACTTCGTGAACAGCCGTTGTTACAAGGATTGAGTCAGCCGGTCCAGCGATGCCTTGATGTAAGCCACCTGAAATCCCAGTGACTGCCTGACCAAGGCCTTGGCTTCGGCATCAGGCTTGCCTTTTCTGACCTCAAGAACTGCGAATTGCATGGCCTCTACCACCACATCCGCTAACGGTTCGAAGAGCTTCAGGTAACCATTTTTCGGAAAAGTGGCCTTGAGCTCCTCGAACAGCCTGTCGGCATCGTCACGCAGCCCGGCAAACTCCGTGGTGGTCATCAACTGATCGGCATAGAGCTGTTTCAGACGCTTATCCAGGTTCAACTCAGGCACCGGCGGCGGAAGTGTTTTCTCGAGTGTGGGTGAACTGTCTACCGCGGGTGGCTGTTCAAGGGGTTGCGGACTTCCAGAGGCCGCAACGGCGGTTGACTCAGGGGCTACGACTGGCAGGTGTTCTCCGGACGGCGTTGTCTTTTCATCAGTTTCATCAGTCATGATCTTTTCTCCTGGAAAGAATATTCCCATCGGGGAACACTCAGACACTAAGAGAAAGACCACCGGGTCACAACGTCCAGTTTGGACCTATACCATGACCTTTAATAGCCGAAAGCTCAGCGGGCAGGCGGCTCCTGACCATGCGGCACAACCGCGACGGTCAGTCGCGAGATGCAGCTCAGCTTGCCTTCGTCGGTGCTGATGCGGATATCCCATACATGCGTGGTTCGACCAATGTGTATCGGACGCACGACACCTGTCACGCGCCCGTTACGTACGCCACGCAAATGGTTGGCGTTGACTTCAAGCCCGACACAAAAATGCGTGTTCGGGTCGACCATCAGATAACTGGCCATCGACCCCAGCGACTCGGCCAGCACCACCGACGCGCCGCCGTGCAGCAATCCGAACGGTTGATGGGTGCGTTGATCGACCACCATGCTGGCGGTCAGCGAGTCGTCGGTGAACGACTCAAACTGAATATCCAGCACCTCGCCAATGGTGTTTTTCTGAGCCTTCATGAGGGCTTCGATATCGGGAGCCTGACGCCATATGCTCATGTTGAATCCTTTTCAGAGAGTGTCGATGTTCGAACAGACCGTTCAAACGTGCCTGACGCTGTTGAGCTGCATGCCGCCGGCGATCACGAACTCGCCCTCGAGTTCTGCAAGACTGGCCGTGCTCATGGGCTGCGCCTGCTGTGCATTGCCGTGTACCAGCACCCCGATCAGTTCACCGACCAGAGGCTGATGACTGACCAGCAGTATTTCGTCGACGCCGAGCGTGTCCAGTTGCGCCAGCACCTCGCGCGGCGTGCTGTCAGGCGTCAGCCAGGGCACAGTCATGACAGGCTCGTCAAAACCCAGCGACTGACGCACCAGTTGCGCGGTCTGCTGCGCCCGGACATACGGGCTGGCAACAATTCGCCTTATCGCCCTGCCCGACAGGTGGACAGCACTTTTAAGCACTTCATCGCGCCCGTGGGCCGTCAACTCACGCTCGGCATCACTGCGCGCCCGAGACTGTGCCTCGCCATGACGCAGCACCCAGACCTTCATAGTTTTGGCTCCTCATCGCGAACCGGGTGCGGCGCTGGCGCAACGTAATGCGCAGCCTCGCCATCCGGGGAGCGAGGCGCCGGCCAGTCGGCGAACGGCCAAGGCTTCTGGTCGCTGTGAAACGTCCCGAAACGGCCGATCTGAGCCAGGTATTGGCTGAGGCTGTCACCAAAGTTCATCAGGCTGCCGCTCGGCGCGCCGTAGATCAGGCGATACCCCAGCTGCACCAGCACCACGCCCGCCAAAACGATCTGGGCCAGATGCCACACACCCAGAAACAGAAGCATCCACACAATGCGGAGCAAAATCGACTCGTTATGCTGGATTTTCGACTCGTTCAAGACCTTCTCCCTGAGCAAACTGAATTCAATTGAAACCGGTGATCGAAATGAAATCGACGTCTGTCTTGGGCTCGGCGCGCATCAGCGCTTCAATGACCTGGCTGAGCGTACGGCCTTCGAAAAGAATCGCATGCAACCCGGCGACCAACGGCATATAGACCTGCACCTCCTGCGCCTTGACCTTGAGCACCTTGAGGGTGTTCACACCTTCGGCCACCTCGCCCAGCCGCGTCACAGCCTCGTCCAGCGTCAGGCCCTGCCCCAGGGCGAAACCGACCTGGTAGTTGCGGCTCTTGGGCGAGGAACAGGTGACGATCAGATCACCCACCCCGGCCAGGCCCAGAAAGGTCATGGGGTTGGCGCCCTGACACACGGCAAAACGGGTCATTTCCGCCAGCGCCCGGGTGATCAACATGCTTTTGGTGTTCTCCCCCATGTCCAGCGCCACCGCCATGCCGGCAATGATCGCGTAAACGTTCTTCAGTGCCCCGCCCAGCTCGACGCCGAAGCGGTCATTGCTGGCGTAGACCCGGAATGTCCGTCCGTGCAAGGCAGCCTGGACCTGCTGACACAGCGCCTCGTCTTCGCTGGCGACCACCGTGGCGGTCAACGCGTGCTCGGCGATCTCACGGGCCAGATTAGGGCCGGACAACACGCCGATGCGGGCCTGAGGGACGATCTCTTCCAGAATCTGGCTCATCAGCTTGAAGCTCTGCGCCTCGATACCTTTGGTCAGGCTCACCAGCATCTTGCCATTCAAGCGTTCGACGTGGGGCGACAGTACCGCGCGCAGGGCACTGGAAGGCAGTGCGACGAAGATCAGTTCGCTGCCTTCCAGCACAGCAGTAAGGTCAGTCACCGGCTCGACTTCAGGACGAACCTTGATGCCTTTGAGGTAACGAGGGTTCTCGCGATTGACGCGAATGGCCTCTGCCTGCTCCGGATCGCGCATCCACTGGCGAACCTGATGGCCGTTCTCGGCCAGCAGATTTGCAATGGCAGTACCGAAACTGCCACCACCAAGAACCGCAACTGGTTGCTGTGTGGTCATAGAACTATCCATCCAGGGCCATCAAGTGGCGATGCCGGCATTATACGGAGCGACAGAGCATCGGCCAGCAACAAACGCCGGCAACGCATGCTTCACTGACACTTCGTCTCGAAGAACGTGCCACCTGTAAGCATATGCACACTGGAAACCGGCGCCATCTCGGTTAACATGCACACGTTGCAATCAACCATAGTATGCAATCAACAGGGACACCGAGCGCACAGGCATGGACGCATCAACCGGATTCAAGCTGTATCACCTTGCCTGCAAGGTGGCCGGCCGATGAACTTTCGGCACTGGGACATCAATACCCGCACGCAGATCATAAGCCTGGGCCCCGCCCTGTTGCTGACGGTAATGCTGATCGGCTTTTTCACCTTTGTGCGTATCCAGGACCTGCGTGAAGAGCTCAACCACACAGGGCAACTGATCGCCAATCAACTGGCTCCAGCGGTCGAGCCAGGCATCACGGCTGGCGATATCGACGGTCTGAAGATGCTGATGCGCGCCACCCTGTCCATGCCCAGCGTGCGTTACGTGGAAATCCAGGACAGCTCCAACACCGTCCTGGTCTACATCGACCAGCCGCGTGAGCATGAGCATCAGGCGCGGCAGATGGAAATTTTCCAGGCCCCCGTCCGGGTGCCGCATGCCTCGCCGCAAAGCAAGACCGCCACTCAGCCGCAAGACTATCTGGGGCGGGTGCTGGTCGGCATGTCCAGCGAGGCGTTCAATCAGCGTCAGCAGGAGATACTGCTCAAGGCCGGAATCCTCGCGTTGTGCGCCCTGCTGTTTACCTTTTTGCTGGCCCGGCGCCTGGCCTTGAGCCTGTCGAGCCCCATCAGCCGCATGGGCGAGGCGCTGAAGGCCATCCAGCAAGGTGATTACCACACGCCGCTGCCGGTCAGCGATGACGCCGAGCTGGGCGCACTGGCGCGGCATATCAATAATCTTGCCGAAAACCTGCATGCCGCCAGCCAGGAACAACAGCGCTCGGTGGCGCAGTTGATCCAGATGCGTGAAGAGGCCGAAAAAGCCAACCGTGCCAAATCGGATTTTCTGGCGATGATGAGCCACGAGCTGCGCACCCCGATGAACGGCGTGCTGGGCATGCTGCAACTGCTGGAAACCACGCGCATGACCGATGAACAGAGCGAGTATGCGAAGCTGGCGACCGAGTCCACTGAACACTTGCTGCGGGTCATCAACGATATTCTCGATTTTTCACGCATTGAACGGGATGCCCTCGAGATGGAGGGTATCGCCTTCAATCTGGCCGAATTGATCAACGCCTCGACACACGCATTCAATCACAGCGCCTTGCAACGCAAGCTCTCGCTGGAGCTGAAGATCAAACCGGGGCTGGAGACATTGACCGTCACCGGCGACCCGACCCGGATCCGGCAGATTCTGGTGAACCTGATAGGCAACGCGCTGAAATTCACCGAACAGGGCAAGGTCTGTGTCGAAGCCGACTGGGCGATGCTTGACGATGATCACCTGAGCTTTACCTGCAAGGTTCACGACAGCGGCATCGGCATCGACGCGGAACGCCTGGAGTCAATGTTCGATGCCTTCAGGCAGGCCGACAGCTCGATCTCGCGGCGTTATGGCGGGACAGGCCTGGGGCTGCCCATCGCACGCACCCTGGCCGAACGCATGGGCGGCACCTTGTGTGCGCAGAGCGAAGAAGGTGCGGGGTCTGTCTTCACGCTGCAGATCCCCCTGGCCGTTTCACGCAAGGCTTCGGTCGACCCCGTCAAGCCGCTGTCGGCACTCGATGCTCAGGGCAGGAAACGCAGCGTATTGCTGGTCGAGGACAACCCGGTGAACCGCACCGTGGTGCAAGCCATGCTGCATCACCTGGGCTGCGACGTCGACGTCGCGGTCGATGGCGTCGAGGCGGTCATGAAAGCCGGCGCAGGAAACTACGCCCTGATCCTGATGGATTGCCGACTGCCGGTCATGGACGGTTATGAAGCCACGCGCAGAATCAGGCAACTTTCCGGGCTGGAGCGAATCCCAATTATCGCCCTGACTGCCAATGCGTTGCAGGGTGATCGGGACGCTTGCTTGCAGGCGGGCATGGACGATTATCTGCCAAAGCCTTTCAAACACGCTGATTTGCAGCAGGTTTTGCAGCGCTGGTTGTCTTTTCAAGCAC
This sequence comes from Pseudomonas syringae, assembly GCF_002157375.1. GTDB lineage: Bacteria > Pseudomonadota > Gammaproteobacteria > Pseudomonadales > Pseudomonadaceae > Aquipseudomonas > Aquipseudomonas syringae_T. Next base: position 49,900 of record NZ_MTSA01000008.1, on the reverse strand, counting down.
CTGCGACTGGCGATAAATGTTAAATTGCGGCAGTCTTGGCACCCATATCGGCCAGCAAAATCGGCTGACTGATACAATTCAGTGTACAGGTGTACCTTGATTTCACCTGAGCTGTGACTTTCATTACAACGCAACAGTCTATGAGTAGGCTGCCGGACAGGGTCCTGGCGAATGAGTGCGCCGGAACCGACGTTCGAGCCAGTGGCGCCACAACCTGCCGCACAAGATTATTGAGGAGCTCGCATGACCAAACAACACGCCTTTACCCGGGAAGACCTGCTGCGCTGCAGTCGCGGCGAGCTGTTCGGCCCAGGTAACGCGCAACTGCCCGCCCCCAACATGCTGATGGTTGATCGCATTACCCACATCAGCGAAGAAGGCGGCAAGTTCGGTAAAGGTGAATTGGTCGCAGAACTGGATATCAATCCTGACCTGTGGTTCTTTGCCTGCCACTTCGAAGGCGACCCGGTCATGCCCGGCTGCCTCGGGCTGGATGCCATGTGGCAGCTGGTGGGCTTCTATCTCGGCTGGCAGGGCAACCCCGGCCGTGGCCGCGCCCTGGGTTCGGGCGAAGTGAAATTTTTCGGTCAGGTTCTCCCGACTGCAAAAAAAGTCACCTATAACATCCACATCAAACGCACCATGCGCGGCAAACTGGTCCTGGCGATTGCCGAAGGCACCGTGAGCGTCGATGGTCGCGAAATCTACAGCGCCGAAGGCCTTCGCGTCGGTCTGTTTACTTCCACTGAAAATTTCTAAGGGTACTCGCATGCGCCGCGTCGTTATCACTGGTCTGGGTATTGTTTCCTGCTTGGGCAATGACAAAGAGACCGTCACCGCAAACCTGCGTGCTAACCGCCCTGGCATCCGCTTTAACCCGGAATACGCCGAAATGGGTCTGCGCAGCCAGGTTTCCGGCTCCATCGACCTGAATCTGGAAGAGTTGATCGACCGCAAGATCTATCGCTTCGTCGGTCACGCGGCTGCCTACGCCTATCTGGCCATGAAAGACGCGATTGTCGACGCCGGCCTGAGCGATGAACAGGTGTCCAACGTTCGCACCGGCCTGATCGCCGGCAGCGGCGGCGCGTCGACGCTGAACCAGATGGAAGCGCTGGATACCCTGCGCGAAAAAGGCGTCAAGCGCGTCGGTCCATACCGTGTCACGCGGACCATGGGCAGCACCGTTTCGGCCTGCCTGGCCACGCCTTTCAAGATCAAGGGCGTCAACTACTCGATTTCGTCCGCCTGCGCTACCAGCGCTCACTGCATCGGCAACGCCGTCGAGCAGATCCAGCTGGGCAAGCAGGACATCGTGTTTGCCGGTGGTGGTGAAGAAGAGCACTGGAGCCAGTCGTTCCTGTTCGACGCAATGGGCGCGCTGTCCACCCAGTACAACGAAACACCGGAAAAAGCCTCCCGTGCCTACGACGCCAAGCGTGACGGCTTCGTCATCGCCGGTGGTGGCGGCATGGTGGTTGTCGAAGAACTGGAACACGCGCTGGCACGCGGTGCGAAAATCTACGCAGAAATCGTGGGTTACGGCGCGACGTCCGACGGCTATGACATGGTTGCGCCTAGCGGTGAAGGTGCGATCCGCTGCATGCAGATGGCCTTGGCCGACGTCGACAAGAACGACATCGACTACCTCAATACCCACGGCACTTCGACTCCGGTCGGCGACGCCAAGGAAATGGAAGGTGTGCGCGAAGTGTTCGGCAGCAACGCTCCGGCCATCAGCTCCACCAAAAGCCTGTCGGGCCACTCGCTGGGCGCCGCAGGTGTTCACGAGGCGATCTACTGCCTGCTGATGATGGAGAACAACTTCATCGCCGGCTCCGCAAACATCGACGAGCTGGACCCTGCCGTGGCTGACATGCCGATCCTGCTCAAGACACGTGAAGACGCGAAGCTTGACCTGGTCATGAGCAACAGCTTCGGCTTCGGTGGCACCAACGCTACACTGGTACTGAAACGCTGGCAGGGCAAGTAACACCGCCCTCGCCCTACCAAAAAGGCGCCTTTTGAAGGCGCCTTTTTTATGGCTGAAAAACCGCTGACATCTCTCGTTCTGCACGCCCCGGCACGGGAACGCCCTTCGTGACGCACCGCGCACTCAAAGCAAGCAGGACGTTCGACCTTAACCGAACACTTCACCCAGCAGATCATGCATCGACTTGAACGCACGCCCGGCCACTTTGGCGTCGTACATCATCATGCCCGGCACATTGGCGTGCGGATCGGTGAATGAGTGGAATGCGCCGCCGTAGCTGTGCAATTGCCAATCCACGCCAGCTGCGTTCATCTCGTCTTCAAAAGCAGGCAACTGCTCTTTCGGCACCAGCGGATCGGAGGCACCGTGCAGGACCAGCACCGAACCCTTGATGTTTTTCGCATCAGACGGATCAGGGGTGTCCAGCGTGCCGTGGAAGGAAATGGCAGCTTTCAGTTCAGCCCCGGTACGCGCCAGTTCCAGCGAGCAGCAGCCACCAAAGCAAAAACCGAAGGTTGCGATCTGCCGGGTGTCCAGCGAGACGTCTGCCTGACTCAACAACTGATCAAGCCCTGCCTGCATACGCTTGCGCAACAAGGCACGGTCGTTCTTGAGCGGCGTCATGGCAGCGCCCGCTTCATCGTTGTTACTCGGGCGTACCTGCTGACCGTAAAGATCAGCCAGCAGCACGACATAGCCCTTGCCGGCCACTGCCTTCGCAATGTCCTCGGCTCCCTGACTGACGCCCATCCAGTTAGGTGCCATCAAAAGGCCCGGCTGCAGGGCCGTGGCGTTGGCGTCGAACACCAGACGGCTCTCGTAAGGCTGACCATCAATCTGGTAGACCACAGAACGGACTTCGATATTGCTGCTCATGGCTGACTCCTGGTGAAAAATGAGGGATCGGTTGACAGACCCTGACAAAAAACCCGCCGAAGCGGGTCTTTTGCCAGACAGCTGTCAGATCGACAGTTCTACCAACAGCTTGTTCAGACGGCGAACATAAGCGGCCGGATCCTTGAGGCTGTCACCTGCGGCCAAGGCCGCCTGATCGAACAGGATGTGCGACAGGTCGCCAAAACGCTCTTCACTCTGCTCGGCATCGAGCTTGTCGATCAGCGGGTGAGCCGGGTTGAATTCAAAAATAGGCTTGGAATCCGGCACCTTCTGCCCGCTGGCTTCCAGAATCTGACGCATCTGCAGGCCCATGTCCTGCTCACCAATGGCCAGAATCGCCGGAGAGTCGGTCAGACGATGGGAAACGCGAACCTCGCTCACGGACTCGCCCAGTGCAGCCTTCAGACGCTCGATCAGGCCTTCCTTGTCCTTGGCGATTTCTTCCTGCGCTTTCTTTTCCTCTTCGGAATCAAGTTTGCCCAGATCGAGGTCGCCCCGTGCGACGTCAACGAAGCCCTTGCCGTCGAACTCGTTCAGGTAGCTCATCAGCCACTCGTCGATACGGTCGGTCAGCAGCAGCACTTCGATGCCTTTTTTGCGGAAGACCTCAAGGTGCGGGCTGTCCTTGACCTGCGCGTAGGACTCACCAGTGAGGTAGTAGATCTTGTCCTGACCTTCCTTGGCACGCGCCAGGTATTCGGCCAGACCTACACTTTGCTCGCCACCGTCGACAGCGGTCGACGCGAAACGCAGCAGACCGGCGATCTTCTCCTTGTTGGCGAAGTCTTCGGCAGGGCCTTCCTTGAGGACCTGACCAAAATTCTTCCAGAAACCCTTGTATTGCTCGGGCTCGTTTTTCGCCAGCTTTTCCAGCATGTCCAGCACACGCTTGGTCAGCGCAGCCTTCATCGAATCGATGATCGGGTCTTTCTGCAGAATTTCACGGGAAACGTTCAGTGACAGGTCGTTGGAGTCGACCACGCCCTTGACGAAGCGCATGTACAGCGGCAGGAAGGACTCGGCCTGATCCATGACGAACACGCGCTGAACGTACAGCTTGAGGCCACGCGGTGCTTCACGCTGATACAGATCGAACGGAGCACGTGCAGGCACGTAAAGCAGCGACGTGTATTCCAGCTTGCCTTCAACCTTGTTATGGCTCCAGCTCAGCGGGTTTTCAAAATCGTGGGCGACGTGTTTGTAGAACTCCTGATACTCCTCGTCCTTCACCTCGGTGCGCGGACGGGTCCAGAGTGCGCTGGCTCGGTTGACGGTTTCCCATTCCAGCGCCGGTGCTTCCTCCCCTTCAGCCGCAGGAGCCTGCTCTTTGGGCAGCTCGATCGGCAAGGCGATATGGTCGGAATACTTCTTGATGATGTTGCGCAGGCGGTAGCCATCTGCGAACTCGTCTTCACCGCTTTTCAGGTGCAGGACGATGCGCGTGCCGCGCTCGGCTTTTTCGACGTTCGCGACTTCGAATTCGCCCTCGCCTTTGGAAGACCAATGCACCCCTTCACTGGCGGGCAGGCCTGCGCGACGACTGAATACTTCAACCTGATCGGCAACGATAAATGCCGAATAGAAGCCCACACCGAACTGACCGATCAGGTGCGAATCTTTCTTCTGGTCGCCCGACAGGTTTTTCATGAAGTCGGCAGTGCCGGACTTCGCGATGGTGCCCAGGTGGGTGATCACATCTTCACGGCTCATACCGATGCCGTTGTCTTCAAGGGTGACGGTCTTCGCGTCCTTGTCGAAGCTCACGCGAATCTTGAGCTCGGCGCCGCCTTCCAGCAGCTCGGGCTTCGACAACGCCTCAAAACGCAATTTGTCGACCGCGTCGGACGCGTTCGAGATCAATTCGCGAAGGAAAATTTCCTTGTTGGAATACAGCGAATGGATCATGAGGTGCAGCAGTTGCTTTACCTCGGTCTGGAAGCCCAGGGTTTCCTTTTGAGTTTCCACACTCATAATCATCAAACTCCGATCTGGATGGTATAAGCCGTCACAATCAGGCATCAGCCTCGTGACAGCGGGTAGTCTTCAAGGTGGGGGCTGGGTCGGGGATTTCAAGAGCAGAAGATGCCCGGACTCTTTTCATCGTCCTGACGGGGCGGTGAGAAGGCTGATCGGCGTGGCTCTGAACGACCTGCAATCAGGTTGGGCAAACACCCCTGCAACCCCACTGAGACGGCCGTCTTCAATATTGTGTTCAGCGTTGGAACTTAAGCCTGCGGGACAGGCTCTTAGCCACGTGAATAATCAATAAGGAGACACACCCCATGCGTAAATCTTTAGCTTATGCCTTGATGCTTTCTGCCACCCTGGGCCTCGCCGCCTGTGACAAAAAGTCCGAAAATACTCAGCAAGATGCCAACAAGGCAGCTCAGCAGTCCCAGGAGTCGATGGAAAAGGCTCAGGACAAAGTGAATGACGCCGCCAAGGAAAGCCAGGAAGCTGCTCAGAAAAACGCAGAAGCCGCACAACAGCGCGCCGCCGAAAACGCCGACAAGGCGCCGGAAGCAGCTCCAGCCACCAAATAAGGCTGGCACGCTCGCAGAACCAGAAAGGCCCGCATTGAGCGGGCCTTTTCATTGGCTGCGTTTTAATGATCAACAGGGAGCCAGAATCGTTTTGGCCCAAGGCTAGACCTTTCCGACCTTCAAGCCAGCGCCTCGCTGCGCTTGCCCATCAGCCTGTCGATGACCACAGCGCCCGCCAGCGTGATGACCGAAGGCACCAGCCACGCCAGCCCCTGATCGCTCAACGGCATGCTGGTCAGCGCGTTCGGAAGGTGCTCACCGAATCCGGCACCCTTGAGCGCGTCGATAAGGCCGAAAACCAGAGAAACCAGCATCACCGGTGCAACCACCCTGCCCTGGCTCTGCCAGAGCCCTTTGCAGAAGCTCAGCGCGACCAGAACAATGCAAGGCGGGTAGATAGCGGTCAGTACCGGAATCGAAAACTGGATCAGCTTGGTCAGCCCCAGATTGGAGACCAGCAACGAGAACACTGCCAGCATCACCACCAGCGTTCTGTAAGACAGCGGCAACACCTTGGCGAAATATTCGGCACACGCGCAGGTCAGGCCCACCGCCGTCACCAGACACGCCAGAGAAATCAGCACGGCAAGAAAGCCGCTGCCCAGAGAACCGAACGTATGCTGGACGTAGGCGTGCAATACGGCTGCGCCATTGCTTGCACCCGCCGCCACGGCATGACTGCCGGAACCAAGGCGGAACAGGCTGACATAGACCAGCGCCAGCCCGACGCCGGCAATCAGCCCGGCAATGATCGCGTAGCGGGTGATGAGGCGAGGCGACTCGACACCCCGGGAGCGGATGGCATTGACGATGACGATGCCGAAAACCAAGGCCCCCAGCGTATCCATCGTCAGGTAACCATTGATAAAGCCCTGGGAAAACGGCGCAGCGGCATAGGCCGGCTCAGCCTCCCCGATGCCGCCGGCGGGCAAGGCAAATGCGGCGATACCCAGAACCGCCAGCGCGATGATCTTGAGCGGTGCCAGGAAGCGACCCACCGTGTCCAGCAGGCGGCCCGGGTACAGCGAAACCCAGAACACCACCAAAAAATACACCAGGCTGTAAAGGAACAGCGCCATCGGGCTATCGCCGGTCAATGGTGCAAGACCCACTTCAAACGAGACGGTGGCCGTACGCGGGGTCGCGAACAGCGGGCCGACCGCCAGGTAGCAGACTGCTGCCAGAGCGCCCCCGGCAATCTTGCCGATGGGGCTGCTCAAGGCATCCATCGCACCGCCGACCTTGGCCAGGGCAATCACCGTGATGACCGGCAGGCCGACCGCCGTGACCAGAAAGCCAAGCGCCGCCATCCACACATGCGGCCCGGCCTGCAGGCCCACGATGGGTGGAAAGATGATGTTACCCGCCCCGACGAACAGGGCAAATGTCATAAAACCGAGTGCCAGGATGTCCTGACCTTTCAAAACTTTCATTACGAGGGACCACACGAAATCGAAATAAGGGATGGGACGTCACCCATGAATGGGGCAGACGCAGCCCGTCGGCGTAAGACGTGGCAGTACCTTGCGATGCGCCCCTCGTGAGGGCCACGCAAAAACGCCGCACAGGGTAGCCAACTTCGAACGAAAATGCACTGTCTCAGGGCGCACCACCCGACGACGCACCTTTAAACGGCAGTTGAACAAAGCTTGGGGGTATTCAGAAATATCCGACAGACCTATCGATGATCGATCGGTAGATTGACGGGCCTCTCTGCTGCCGATGGCTGATGCCCATGCAAGAAACGAAAAATCGGCCTGCGGTTTTCACCCCCACCCTGCATACGCCACGTCTGCTCCTGCTGCCGTTGCAGCTTGAAGACGCTCCCGCCATGCAGAGCCTGTTCAACCATTGGGACGTTGTCCGCTACCTGACCCATCACGTGCCTTGGCCCTACCCTGAGGGTGAAGCGCTGCGCTATCTGCGCGAAGACGCTCTGCCTGCGATGCAGGACGGGGAAGAATGGCACTGGTCTATTCGTCTGCGCGGTCGACAGGAGCAATTGATCGGCAGTGCCTGCATGATGGACGAGCAGGATAACAACCGTGGCTTCTGGCTTTCACCGCCTTATCAGGGGCTGGGGCTGATGTCGGAAGTCTGTGAGGCCATTGATCGCTTCTGGTTTGAAACACTCGGGCGCCCTGTCCTGCGCGTGGCCAAGTCCGTCTTGAATGCAGCGTCCTGCCGCCTGTCGCAGCGAGAAGGCATGCGCCTTGTGGCTGTTCAGGAATCACAGTTTGTGTGCGGCACGACCCAGGAACAGCTATGGGAATTGACACGAGAAGAATGGCAGGCAAATAACCGCGGGTAGCCAAGCGGGACCAGGCATGGCCTAAATGGCTTTTCATACGCCCAAACAAAAGCCACCCGAAGGTGGCTTTTGTCGATTGCTCGAAAAAGTAAGCAGCGCTTACTTGGTCGGCCAACCGGTCAGCTCGGCCAGGGCCTTGCCGATATCTGCCAGGGAGCGCACGGTTTTGACGCCAGCGTCCTGCAGTGCAGCGAATTTCTCGTCTGCAGTACCTTTACCACCGGAGATGATTGCACCGGCATGGCCCATGCGCTTGCCCGGAGGAGCAGTCACACCAGCGATGTAGGAAACAACCGGCTTGGTCACGTGTGCCTTGATGTAGGCGGCCGCTTCTTCTTCAGCCGAACCGCCGATCTCGCCGATCATGACGATCGCTTCGGTCTGCGGGTCTTCCTGGAACAGTTTCAGGATGTCGATGAAGTTGGAGCCAGGGATCGGGTCGCCGCCGATGCCCACGCAGGTGGACTGACCGAAACCGGCGTCAGTGGTCTGCTTCACAGCTTCGTAAGTCAGGGTGCCGGAACGCGACACGATGCCTACTTTGCCTGGCAAGTGAATGTGACCTGGCATGATGCCGATCTTGCACTCGCCCGGAGTGATGACGCCTGGGCAGTTAGGACCGATCAGGATCACACCCAGCTCGTCACACTTGACCTTGGCTTCCAGCATGTCGATGGTCGGGATGCCTTCGGTGATGCAGACGATCAGCTTGATGCCGCCGAACGCTGCTTCAAGGATGGAATCCTTGCAGAAAGGAGCCGGTACGTAGATAACGCTGGCAGTCGCGCCAGTGGTGTCTACTGCTTCTTTCACCGTGTTGAACACGGGCAGGTTCAGGTGCGTGGTGCCGCCTTTGCCTGGCGTCACGCCGCCGACCATCTTGGTGCCGTAGGCAATGGCTTGTTCGGAGTGGAAAGTACCCTGCGAACCGGTGAAACCCTGGCAGATGACCTTGGTGTCTTTATTGATCAGGACGCTCATTACTTGCCCTCCGCGGCTTTGACGACTTGTTGAGCAGCGTCGGTCAGGCTGGTAGCAGCGATGATGTTCAAACCGCTTTCTGCCAGTACTTTAGCGCCCAGTTCAGCGTTGTTGCCTTCAAGGCGCACAACAACCGGGATTTTCACGCCGACTTCTTTCACTGCACCGATGATGCCTTCGGCAATCATGTCGCAACGAACGATGCCGCCGAAGATGTTGACCAGTACTGCAGCGACATTGGTGTCGGACAGAATGATCTTGAACGCTTCGGTAACGCGTTCCTTGGTGGCACCGCCGCCAACGTCAAGGAAGTTGGCAGGCTTGCCGCCGTGCAGGTTGACGATGTCCATGGTACCCATGGCCAGGCCAGCACCGTTGACCATGCAACCGATGTTGCCTTCCAGCGCAACGTAGTTCAGTTCGAACTTGGCAGCGTGAGCTTCGCGAGGATCGTCCTGCGAAGGATCGTGGAAGCCCTTCAGCTTTGGCTGACGGTACATGGCGTTGGCGTCGATGTTGATCTTGGCGTCCAGGCAGTGCAGATCGCCGTCAGCCTTGATCACCAGCGGGTTCACTTCCAGCAGGGCCAGATCGTGGTCCTGGAACAGTTTGGCCAGACCGGTGAAGATCTTGGCGAACTGAGTGACCTGCTTGCCTTCCAGACCCAGCTGGAATGCCAGATCGCGACCCTGGAATGGCTGTGCGCCAACCAGAGGATCGATAGTAGCCTTGAGAATCTTTTCAGGAGTGTCGTGAGCGATCTTCTCGATGTCCACGCCACCTTCGGTGGACGCCATGAACACGATACGACGGCTGGAACGATCGACCACAGCGCCCAGATACAGCTCTTTGGCGATGTCGGTGCAGGACTCGACCAGGATTTTGGTCACTGGCTGACCGTTGGCGTCAGTCTGGTAAGTCACCAGACGCTTGCCCAGCCACTGTTGAGCGAAGGCTGCAGCGTCTTCCTTGCTACGAACGAGCTTTACGCCGCCCGCTTTACCGCGACCACCTGCGTGAACCTGGGCTTTGACAACCCACTCGGTCCCGCCGATCTTGTCGCAGGCTTCAGCTGCTGCTTCCGGGGTGTCTACCGCGTAACCTTTGGATACTGGCAGGCCGTACTCAGCGAACAGCTGCTTACCCTGATACTCGTGAAGATTCATGCTTATTACCGTCTTCGTTTAGGTACTGCGCATTCGGTGCTGCACGTCAGCGTGCCGCACCACCTGTGACCGCTACTCCGGGTGGACGCCGCAAGTGCCATTGGACACTCATGGCGCCGCCTGAGAGGTCGAGTCCGGCGCAGATTCCGCGGTAAGCCTTGCTGGCAAGGCTCACGACGGGCACTGCGTCGTGGTTTCTCTTGTTGTCTTAGCGTTTCTTGCGATTCTGAATGTGGATGGCGCCGCCATTCACAGCCAGTGCAGCTTCGTGCAGCGCTTCGGACAACGTCGGGTGCGAGAAGACCATCATGCCGATATCTTCTGCACTGCTGCCGAATTCCATCGCGATTGCGCCCTGCTGTACCAGTTCGGCAGCGCTCGGGCCAATAACGTGAACACCCAGAACACGGTCGGTCTTGGCATCGGCAATGATCTTGACGAAACCACCGGTGTCGTTGGCTGCCATTGCACGGCCACTGGCCGCGAACGGGAACGTACCGACATTGACTTCAACGCCTTCGGCCTTGAGCGTCTGCTCGGTCTTGCCGACCCAGGCAATTTCCGGGTGGGTGTAGATAACCGACGGAATCAGGTTGTAGTTCATCTGGGCCTTGTGGCCCTTGATGCGCTCGACAACCATGATGCCTTCTTCGGAAGCCTTGTGGGCCAGCATCAGGCCACGTACCACGTCGCCGATGGCGTACACGCCCGGAACGCTGGTGGTGCAGTAGTCATCGACATAGATGAAACCGCGCTCGTCCAGGTCGACACCGCTGTCGGATGCCAGCAGGTCGGTGGTCACCGGACGACGGCCAACGGCAACGATCAAGCGGTCGAACGTGATCGACTGTTCGCCGGCGGCGTCGGTGTAGCTGACAACCACTTCTTCGCCTTCGACCTTGGAGCCGGTCACGCGAGCGCCGAGCTTGATGTCCAGGCCCTGCTTGGTGAAGGTTTTCAGCGCTTCCTTGGAAACCGCTTCGTCAGCGGCCGGAATGAACTTGTCCAGCGCTTCCAGAACAGTGACCTGAGCGCCCAGACGAGCCCATACCGAACCCAGCTCCAGACCGATTACGCCAGCGCCGATCACGCCCAGACGTTGTGGAACCTGCTGGAATTCCAGCGCGCCGGTGGAATCAACGATGACCTTCTGGTCAACCGGAGCCGGCGGGATGTCGATAGGGCGCGAACCCGAAGCCAGGATGACGTGGTCTGCTTCAATGATCTCGACCGTGCCGTCGGCAGCGGTCAGCTCGACCTTCTTGCCGGCCAGCAGTTTGCCGTGGCCCTGCAGGGTGGTCACGCCATTGGCTTTGAACAGGCTGGAAACGCCGCCGGTCAGGCCTTTGACGATGGTCGACTTGCGGCCGATCATGGCCGGCACGTCCATGGTGACGTCAGACGTCGAAATGCCATGCACGCTGAAACCGTTTTTGGCTTCGTAGAATTTCCAGGAGCTGTCGAGCAATGCCTTGGAAGGAATGCAACCGACGTTCAGGCAGGTACCGCCGAGGGCCAGTTTGCCCTCCTTGTCCTGATATTTCTCGATGCAGGCAGTCTTGAGACCAAGTTGCGCAGCCTTGATGGCGGCAACATAACCGCCAGGGCCTGCGCCAATCACTACCACGTCGAATTTCTGGGACATAACAAAGAGTTCCTCTTTAGCTGCGAGCTTTAAGCTGCAAGCTGCAAGTCGGTCCGCGTTTCAGCGCGAGGCCGACTTGCGACCTATTGATTAGGTGAAACACATCAGCCCCGATGACACGCCTTTTTACCTGCGGCTGACATAAACCGGGGCCGCCTCATCAGATATCCAGCAACAGACGAGCCGGATCTTCCAGCAGGTTCTTGATGGTGACGAGGAAAGTTACTGCTTCTTTACCATCGATCAGGCGGTGATCGTAGGACAGCGCCAGGTACATCATCGGGCGAATCACCACCTGGCCATTGACGGCCATCGGACGCTGCAGAATGTTGTGCATGCCCAGAATGGCGGCCTGTGGCGGGTTGACGATCGGCGTCGACATCATCGAACCGAAAGTACCACCATTGGTGATGGTGAACGTGCCGCCGGTCATTTCGTCGATGGACAATTTGCCATCGCGAGCCTTCTTGCCGAAGGTGGCGATGCCGCCTTCGATTTCAGCCAGGCTCATGTGCTCTGCGTTACGCAGAACGGGCACAACCAGACCACGGTCGCTGGAAACCGCAACACCAACGTCTGCGTAGCCGTGGTAAACGATGTCGGAACCGTCGATCGATGCGTTGACTGCCGGGAAACGCTTCAGCGCTTCGGTGGCGGCCTTGACGAAGAAGGACATGAAGCCCAGACGCACGCCGTTGTGCGACTTCTCGAACAGGTCCTTGTACTTCGAACGCAGTGCCATGACTTCAGTCATGTCGACTTCGTTGAAGGTGGTCAGCATCGCCATGTTCGACTGGGCTTCGACCAGACGCTTGGCAACGGTTGCACGCACGCGGGTCATCGGCACGCGCTTCTCGGTGCGATCACCAGCAGCGACAACAGGCGCAGCGGCTGCGGCAGGCTTGGCGGCAGGAGCAGCGGCTGGAGCGGATTTCTTCGCTTCAACGGCAGCAACGATGTCTTCCTTGGTGATACGACCGTCTTTGCCGGTGCCCTTGACGCTGGCCAGGTTGATGCCGTTTTCTTCAGCCAGCTTGCGTGCAGCAGGTGCAGCAATTGCATCTTCTTCGTCAGCAGAAGCTGCTGGTGCAGCGGCGGACGGTGCAGCCGCAGGTGCCGCCGAAGCAGCAGGCGCCGGAGCAGCCGATGCAGTCGCACCATCATGCAAGATAGCGAGCACTTCATTGGACAGGACGATAGCGCCCTCGCCCTTCGTGATCGGACCCATCACGCCATCAGCTTCGGCCAGGACTTCGAGGACAACCTTGTCAGTCTCGATGTCGACCAGCATCTCGTCGCGCTTTACCGCATCACCCTCTTTTTTATGCCATACGGAAATGGTGCCGTCGGCAACGGATTCCGGGAAAGAGGGGGCTTTGATCTCGATAGCCATTATCTGTAATTCCTTAATTCGGTTTCTAATGCTCGAAGGCGTTAAACAGTGAAGGCATCGCGCAGGAGTTTTTCCTGCTGCTCGGCGTGCATCGAAGCGTAGCCACAGGCTGGCGCGGCGGAGGCATCACGACCGGCGTACTCGAGAACGAGTTCGCGTTTGTGGTTGCCCATGCTGCGGCGCAGATGGTGCTGACTGCTGTACCAGGCGCCCTGGTTCATCGGTTCTTCCTGACACCAGACCACATGCTGCAGGTTGGTGTAAGGCGCGATGGTTTCCATCAAATCATCTTCAGGGAACGGATACAGCTGCTCGAGGCGAACGATGGCGATGTCTTCACGCCCTTCGGCACGACGTTTTTCCAGCAGGTCGTAGTAGACCTTGCCGCTGCACAGCACCAGACGCGTGACCTTGGCCGGATCGAGGGTATCGATTTCCGGAATGACGGTCTGGAACGAACCTTCAGCCAGATCTTCGAGGGTCGAAACGGCGAGCTTGTGACGCAGCAGCGACTTCGGCGTCAGCACGATCAGCGGCTTGCGCAGCGGACGGATGACCTGACGGCGAAGCAAGTGGTAGATCTGCGCCGGCGTCGTCGGTACGCACACCTGAATGTTGTGCTCGGCACACAATTGCAGGTAACGCTCGAGACGTGCCGAAGAGTGCTCCGGCCCCTGACCTTCGTAGCCGTGAGGCAACAGCATGGTCAAACCGCACAGACGGCCCCACTTGTGCTCGCCGCTGGTGATGAACTGGTCGACAACCACCTGGGCACCGTTGGCGAAGTCGCCGAACTGCGCTTCCCAGATAACCAGAGCATCAGGCTGAGTGGTCGAGTAACCGTATTCGAACGCCAGCACGGCCTCTTCCGACAGGAACGAGTCGTACAGATCGAAACGCGGCTGACCGGCGTACAGATTCTGCAACGGGATGTAGGTCCCTGCGTCTTTCTGGTTGTGCAGGACGGCGTGACGGTGCGAGAACGTGCCGCGACCGATGTCCTGACCCGTCATGCGGATCGGGTGGCCTTCGAACGCCAGCGTGGCGTAAGCCATGGTTTCGGCGTAGCCCCAGTTGATCGGCAAGCCACCGGCCTGCATCTTCTGGCGATCTTCGTAGATCTTCTGAACCTGACGCTGCACGACAAAACCTTCCGGCAGCTCCATCAGCTTGGCCGACAGTTCCTGCAAGGTCTTGAGATCGAAGCGGGTGTCGTGACGCGCAGTCCAGGCGTGGCCCAGATAAGGACGCCAGTCGACGAACAATTCCTTGTTCGGCTCTTTGACCAGGCTTTTCACTACGTGCAGGCCGTTGTCCAGCGCGCTGCGGTAGTCATCGACCTTGGCCTGAACGCGGGCGTCATCGAGAACACCGGTCTTGATCAGATGCTCGGCATACAGTTCACGGGTGGTGCGCTGCTTGGTGATCTGCTGGTACATCAAAGGCTGAGTGCCGCTAGGCTCGTCAGCTTCGTTGTGACCGCGACGACGGTAGCAGACCAGATCGATGACGATGTCCCGCTTGAACTGCATGCGGTAATCGATCGCCAGCTGGGTCACGAACATCACGGCTTCCGGATCATCCCCATTCACATGGAGGATCGGCGCCTGAATCATCTTGGCAACGTCGGTGGCGTACTCGGTGGAACGCGAGTCCAGCGGGTTGCTGATGGTGAAACCGACCTGGTTGTTGATGACGATGTGGATCGTGCCGCCCGTCTTGAAGCCGCGAGTCTGCGACATCTGGAAGGTTTCCATGACCACGCCCTGACCGGCAAACGCCGCGTCGCCGTGGAGGGAAATCGGCAGAACCTTGTCGCCATTCGGATCGTTGCGACGATCCTGACGCGCACGCACCGACCCTTCGACCACCGGAGAAACGATCTCCAGGTGAGACGGGTTGAATGCCATCGCCAGGTGAACTTCACCGCCTGCGGTCATGACGTTGGAAGAGAAGCCCTGGTGGTATTTGACGTCACCGGAACCCAGTTCCACTTTTTTCTTGCCTTCGAACTCGTCGAACAGGTCGCGCGGGTTTTTGCCGAAGGTATTGACCAGCACGTTCAGACGGCCACGGTGGGCCATGCCGATGACAACTTCCTTGGTGCCGTAGGACCCGGAACGCTGAATCAGCTCGTCGAGCATCGGAATCAGGCTTTCGCCGCCTTCCAGACCGAAACGCTTGGTGCCCGGGTATTTGGTCCCCAGGTACTTCTCGAGACCTTCCGCAGCGGTGACACGCTCCAGCAGGTGGCTCTGGATGTCAGCCGAGAACGCCGGACGACCGCGAACACTCTCGAGTCGCTGCATGAACCAGTTGCGCTGCTCGGAATCCACGATGTGAGTGAACTCGGAGCCGATGGTGCGACAATATGTCTGCTGCAACGCTTCGTGGATTTCGCGTAGGCTCGCTTCCTCTTTGCCGATGAACAAGTCGCCGGCACGGAAAGTCGTGTCCAGATCGGCATTGGTCAAGCCGTAATGATTGATCGACAGATCGGCAGGCGCAGGACGCTGCCACAGGCCCAGCGGATCGAGCTGAGCGGCCTGATGGCCACGCATCCGATAAGCCTGGATCAGTCGCAGCACTTCAACCTGCTTCTTTTCGTGTTCGCTGCTCACACTGCCGGCGGAGACCGGCTGAGCGCGGCGCTGGTTTTTGGCCAGCAACACGAAATGATCGCGAATAGTCGAGTGCGATACATCGGTGGCAGAGCTGCCGTCTGCTGGCAACTTCTGAAAGTAGGTGCGCCATTCTTCTGGCACAGCGTTAGGGTCGTGCAGGTAGAGCTCATAGAGCTCTTCCACATAGGCAGCGTTACCACCGGATAGGTGGGCACTGTTCCACATGCGCTGCATCACGCTTTCTTGCATGCTTGGTCACCCTCGGTAAGGGGACACCACCGGCGAAGACACCAGAGCAATCCTGAAATAGTCGTGTGCAGCGACTGTATCAAGTCACCAGGGATCACGCAGATAGTCCGGGTACCAGCCCGGATGCCCCTGCTGGTCTCATTTCTTCAAAATAAGAGCGGCAGCTTTGCGAGCTACTGCTCAGGTTAAAACCACGGCGCCGGTTGAAGCCTGCGCCGCGGCCATTTCAGTGCAACGGTGTAACAGATAAAGCGATGAATCAGACGCCGTTTTGCAACAACATGTTGCGCACGTGACCGATGGCCTTGGTTGGGTTAAGGCCTTTCGGGCATACGTTGACGCAGTTCATGATGCCGCGGCAGCGGAATACGCTGAACGGATCATCAAGCGAAGCCAGACGCTCACTGGTGCGGGTGTCACGGCTGTCAGCCAGGAAACGGTAGGCTTGCAGCAGTGCAGCAGGACCCAGGAACTTGTCGGGGTTCCACCAGAAGGACGGGCAGGAAGTCGAGCAGCAAGCGCACAGGATGCACTCGTACAGACCATCGAGCTTTTCGCGCTCTTCCGGAGTTTGCAGACGTTCGATGGCCGGAGCCGGCGTGTCGTTCTGCAGGAAAGGCTTCACCTTCTCGTACTGCTTGTAGAAGATGCTCATATCGACGACCAGGTCACGAATGACCGGCAAACCTGGCAGCGGACGAACGATCAGCTTGTTCTTGGCGACAACGGCGGACAGCGGCGTGATGCACGCCAGGCCATTCTTGCCGTTGATGTTCATGCCATCGGAACCGCACACGCCTTCGCGGCACGAACGACGGTACGAAAAGCCTTCGTCCTGTTCCTTGACCAGCGCCAGCACGTCCAGCACCATCAGGTCCTTGCCACCGGTATCGACCTGAAACTCCTGCATGAAGGGCGCAGCGTCCTGATCAGGGTTGTAACGATAAACACTGACTTGCAACATATCGGTCACCCCTTAATAAGTCCGAATCTTAGGTTCAAAAGTCGGAACAGTCTTCGGCGAGAAGTTCACGGCACGCTTGGTCACGCGCTTGTCACCCGGGAAATACAGGGTGTGGCACAACCAGTTCTCGTCATCGCGATCTTCGAAGTCTTCACGGGCGTGAGCGCCGCGGGACTCTTTACGATGCTCTGCGGCGATCGCCGTGGCTTCGGCAACTTCCAGCAGGTTTTGCAGTTCAAGCGCTTCGATACGGGCCGTGTTGAATGCCTGGCTCTTGTCGTTGATCTTGACGTTGGCAATACGAACGCGCAGGTCAGCCAGCTGGGCAATGCCCTTCTGCATGTATTCGCCGGTACGGAACACACCGAAGTAGTTCTGCATGCAGTTTTGCAGCTCTTTGCGCAACGTGGCGACGTCTTCACCGGTGGTGCGTTCGTTCAGCCCGGCAAGGCGTGCGAGCGCTGCATCGATGTCGGACTGGGAGGCACGTGCGTAATCGACGCCTTCGCGCAATGCCTGCTCCAGGTGGATACCGGCAGCACGACCGAACACCACCAGGTCGAGCAGCGAGTTGCCGCCCAGACGGTTGGCACCGTGAACCGATACGCAGGCCACTTCGCCTACTGCGAACAGACCTGGAATGATCTGATCGACGCCGGCAGCGTCCTGAGTGATCGCCTGACCATGAATATTGGTCGCGACACCGCCCATCATGTAATGGCAGGTTGGAACCACCGGGATCGGCGCGGTAGCAGGGTCGACGTGGGCAAAGGTCTTGGATAGCTCCATGATGCCTGGCAGACGGCTGTGCAACACTTCTTCACCCAGGTGATCGAGCTTGAGCATCACATGATCGCCATCCGGACCACAGCCGTTGCCGGCGATGATCTCTTTGACCATGGAGCGTGCAACCACGTCGCGACCGGCAAGATCCTTCGCGTTCGGAGCATAACGCTCCATGAAACGCTCGCCGTGCTTGTTGATCAGGTAACCGCCTTCACCGCGGCAACCTTCAGTGACCAGTACACCTGCACCGGCAATGCCGGTCGGGTGGAACTGCCACATCTCGATGTCCTGAACCGGCACACCGGCGCGCAGCGCCATGCCGATACCGTCACCGGTATTGATCAGTGCGTTGGTGGTGGACGAGTAGATACGCCCTGCACCGCCGGTTGCCAGCACGGTAGCGTTGGCGCGGATGTAGGAGGTTTCACCGGTCTCGATGCAGATGGCGATGATGCCGACAAAGGCGCCATCCTGGTTCTTCACCAGATCCACTGCGTAGTATTCGTTGAGGAATACGGTGCCGGCCTTCAGGTTGGCCTGATACAGCGTGTGCAGCAGTGCGTGACCGGTACGGTCGGCAGCAGCGCAGGTACGTGCAGCCTGACCACCCTTGCCGAAGTCCTTGGACTGACCACCGAACGGACGCTGATAGATACGGCCCTGCTCGGTACGGGAAAACGGCAGCCCCATGTGCTCGAGTTCGAAGACCGCTTCCGGACCTACGGAACACATGTACTCGATAGCGTCCTGGTCACCGATGTAATCGGAACCCTTGACGGTATCGTACATGTGCCAGCGCCAGTCATCGTTCGGATCGGCCGAAGCGATGGCGCAGGTGATACCACCTTGCGCAGACACGGTATGCGAGCGGGTTGGAAAGACCTTGGTGACCACGGCAGTCTTGTGACCGCCTTGAGCCAGTTGCAGCGCAGCGCGCATGCCGGCACCGCCACCACCAATGATGATGGCGTCGAAAGAAAGCGCATTAATATTAGCCATGAATCAGATACCCCAAAGAATCTGCACACCCCAGACGAAGTAGGCGAACATCAGAACGCCGCATACTGCCTGGAACAGGAAACGTACTGCGGTCGCGGACTTGCCCAGCGCCATTGGCGTCAGGTAGTCGGTCGCGATGGTCCACATGCCGACCCAGGCGTGAGCGCCGAGTGCAACAAGCGCCAGCAGGCTGAAGATACGCATTCCGTTGTGGGAGAACAGATCATGCCATTGGGCGTAACTCAGACCCGGATGGAAGACCATGTAGCCGATCAGGAAGATGAAATAGGCCGCGAGCACGACCGCAGAGACGCGCTGCGCCATCCAGTCGTAGAGACCCGAACGCGACAGGTTCGTGACGTTGGTTACCATATCCATACTCCTGCCAGAAGAATCAGCACCACGGAAACCGCGATAACGATTTTGGAGCCCAGCTTGCCGCCTTCGAGCGTCTCGCCTACCCCGGTGTCCATGATCAGGTGACGGATACCGGCCACCATGTGATACAGCAGGGCAGAAAGAAGTCCCCAGATGATCAGCTTGGCCAGCGGACTGGTCATACACGCTTTGACTTCACCGAACCCTTCTTCGGACGCCAGCGACTTGTCCATTGCATACAGCATGATTGCAATACCGACAAAGAGGATGACACCGGAGATGCGGTGAAGGATGGACGTGTAAGCGGTGACTGGGAGCTTGATGGTCCTTAGGTCTAGATTTACAGGTCGTTGGCTATTCACGGCTTTTTTTCACACTGAAGAGCCCCTAACAATCAGGGCAAGTTGTTGGGAAGTGCACTGGTCAGGTACCCACCACCCAGGAAGTGACGACCCCCTTGAAACAGGCCAAAAGCCTCTGGCGGTCGGACGCCGAGTATAGACAGTTAGGGCGCTAATGACAACGCGCAGACTTACCTCCAATGGCGCATTGCGTTACCGGGATAAAAGGCGTAAATGGCAGGAAACAGCTCCGAAAATCCACGGCCGGAGCCTTGTGGAACACGACTTTAGGCAAATTGACTTTAGAATTTATCTCACTATAGTGATGCGGGCCCTGCGTGGGGGGCCTGTCTGATGATTTGAAGCATAAATAGGAGGCCACATGGCTGACAAAAAAGCGCAGTTGATCATCGAGGGCGCAGCCCCCGTCGAGCTGCCAATTCTGACTGGTACAGTGGGTCCGGACGTGATCGACGTACGCGGTCTGACCGCCACCGGCCGCTTCACATTTGACCCTGGCTTCATGTCCACGGCATCTTGCGAGTCGAAGATCACCTACATCGATGGTGACAACGGAATCCTGCTTCACCGCGGCTACCCGATCGAACAACTGGCCGAGCAGTCCGACTACCTCGAGACCTGCTATCTGTTGCTCAACGGTGAACTGCCAACCGCCGAACAGAAAGCCCAGTTCGTGGCCGTGGTCAAGAACCACACGATGGTTCACGAGCAACTCAAGACCTTCTTCAACGGTTTCCGCCGTGATGCCCACCCGATGGCCGTCATGTGTGGCGTAGTCGGCGCCCTCTCGGCGTTCTACCACGATTCGCTGGACATCAATAACCCGCAGCACCGCGAAATTTCGGCTGTGCGCCTGGTTGCCAAGATGCCGACCCTGGCGGCGATGGTCTACAAGTACTCCATGGGCCAGCCCATGATGTACCCGCGCAACGACCTCAGCTACGCCGAAAACTTCCTGCACATGATGTTCAACACCCCGTGCGAGATCAAACCGATCAGCCCGGTGCTGGCCAAGGCGATGGACAAGATCTTCATCCTCCATGCCGACCACGAGCAGAACGCGTCAACCTCCACCGTGCGCATGGCGGGTTCCTCGGGTGCCAACCCGTTCGCCTGTATCGCTGCCGGTATCGCCGCACTCTGGGGCCCGGCTCACGGCGGTGCCAACGAGGCGGTGCTGACCATGCTCGACGAAATTGGCGATGTGTCGAACATCGACACATTCATTGCCAAAGCCAAGGACAAGAACGATCCTTTCAAGCTCATGGGTTTTGGCCACCGCGTCTACAAGAACCGCGATCCACGCGCGACCGTGATGAAGCAGACGTGCGACGAAGTGCTGAAGGAACTGGGCATCAACAACGATCCTCAACTCGAACTGGCCATGCGCCTCGAAGAGATCGCCCTCACCGACCCGTATTTCATCGAACGCTCGCTGTACCCGAACGTCGATTTCTACTCGGGCATCATTCTCAAGGCCATCGGCATTCCGACCAGCATGTTCACCGTGATCTTCGCCCTGGCGCGGACCGTCGGCTGGATCTCGCACTGGAAAGAAATGCTCTCCAGCCCTTACAAGATCGGTCGCCCTCGCCAGCTTTACACCGGCGATGTGCAGCGTGACATCGTCCCGTTGCAAGACCGCAAGTAAGCACTGCCCGCAAAAAAACAAGGGCTGCCAATGGGCAGCCCTTTTTTATGCGCAGCTCTTTCGAACGACGTTGAATTACTGTGCAGCCCGCTCCCTGAGCGCCTTCAGCGTATTGAATGGCGCATCAACGACAAACTTGTTGGCCAGCATCGAGGGCACGCTGCCACCTGGCTCGGTATGCACCTGATACGTGACCTCTGTCTGATTCGGCCCCTTGGGCACCATCTTCCAGAACCCTTTGACCTCTGCCACGCGCACAAAACCCTTTTCCTCGGGGATGTACTTCGGCTGCTCTTCAAGCGTCCGCGTGACACTGCCGTCAGCCCCTTCCTGGGTGGTAATCAGCAAAACAGAATCGCGCGGCGTGACGGGCCAAGGCGTATTGAACTGACTGTACGTCCAGGTCTTGTCACCTTCGTGCTTCAGTATCTTCTGCAACTTGCACTCGTGAATCCAGGCGCAGGCACCCGCAACGTCTTCTTGAAGCGCGCGTAACTTGCCGACACTGGCGTTGATCACGGCAACGCCCCGGTAAGCCTTGTAATCAGAACCCGGCACATCACTCAACGAGACCTTGATACCGCCCTCATCCTTGGCAACCTTCCAGTCTTCAGCCTGTGCAACGCCGGCCAGCGTTACAGTCAACCCACAAGCGACCATCATGCGATACAGCGGACTCATTGTTTTATTCCTTGTTTTGAAGTTCCGACAATGCGCTAGCACTCAAAGACCCGTTTCAAACCACGGCAGTAGCCTTTTCCCACCAGCCGATAAGGCGAATCGCATCAGCCTGATCGGCTCCACAGACATCGTCTGCCGGTTTGAACTGACTGCAGACCGCAGGACGCTCAGGCATACCGAACAGCGCGCATAACAGCTCTACCGACAGGTGCAGACACCGCTCGCCGGCAGGCTTTCCGTGAGGCATACCGGGTATGGGAGACGTGATGGAGGGCGCGATGCAACACGCACCACAATCAGAACGGCAGTCCATGACCCGACACCTTTTGAAAAAATGGAAAAAGAGGAAGGATAGTAACCGCCAAAACGCTTGTTTGAAAACGTCGTATCGGACGAGACGCAGGGCTTACTGCTTGAATTTGAAATCCAGCGCAGCGCCTTCCACATCGCGACGGTTTTCATTACGCATCTGCAACTGCATTTCATTGGTCAGCAATCGACCTTCCAGCTCGAAAGGGCTGGCACCGGCCGACTCGCCGAACATTTGCGGCAACAATGGCTTGCGCTTGCTGGTGATGACTTTGGCCGGAGGGTCCAGCTCCCTGACCAGTTCAGGTGGCAGGCTCAAATCAAGCTTGGGCGACTTGATTCGCACATCCTTGGCTTTAGGCTCTTTGCCTGCCTTGCGATTGCTGGCTGTAGCCTCGCGCTTGGCCACGGCAGCCTTGGACGTTGCAGCTTTCGAAGACGGCTTGCCGGCCCCCGTGGCGGGCGCCTTGTTGATCTGAGCAGACGATGGCGCATTGGACTCTTTGCCAACCACCACCGGAACCACTGGCACTCCCGGCATCAATTCATGCATCGAGTCAGGGACTTTCGGCAACACGGTTTCAGCTGCCGAAGCCTGCGTCGAAGGCTCTGCATCGTTGGCTGTGTCAGTCTTTTTAGTCACGTCCTTTTTAGCCACATCAGCGCTGGAAGCGGCAGGCGCAGCAGCCGCTTCGGTCTTTGGCTTGGGTACGGGCGTTTCCTGAGCATCACAACCGCCCAGTAGCACCAGAATCAACAAGCCGCAACAACGTAACGCATTCATAGGCAGAAATCAGACAAGACAGTGGCAAAGCCGGAAAGAAACACATGCTGTCCTTTTGAGGCCACGCTGACAAGACAAGAGTTCCGAAGAATTGACAAAAAAGCACGCACCACTCAATAGGCAGGAACGTTGTCGTGACAAAGTTGCTTGGCCAGCAATCCCAGTGTCATCAGCGCACGCTCCGCTTCCTTGTTCCAGGGCATTCCGCAATTGAGCCGTACACAGTGATTGAACTGCTCTGTGTTACTGAAAATAAGGCCGGGCGCGATGCTGATGCCCTGCTCCAGCGCTCGCACGTGCAGCTCTTGCGTATTGACCCGGCCTGGCAGGCTGACCCACAGAATAAAGCCACCAGCCGGTCGGCTCATTTGCGTGCCTTCCGGGAAAAACTGCTGCACGGCGAGTTGGTAGGCACTCATGTTCTTGCGATATTCAAGACGAATGAAGCGCAGGTGCCGGTCATAGCCACCGTTTTCGAGATAGGCGGCGATCCCCATCTGCGTAACGCTGCACGCAGAGTGGGTACTGAAGGTCTGGAGACGTTGAATTTCAGCCTGATACTTGCCGGCAATCACCCAACCGACACGCACACCCGGTGACAGCGTCTTGGAAAAGCTGGAGCAGTAGATCACCCTCCCCAACCGATCAAAAGCCTTGAGCGCCTTGGTTCGCCCGACTTCGAACATCAGTTCGCCATAGACATCGTCCTCGACCACCTGGATATCGAAGTCCGAAGCCAGACGCAGCAGGCTTTTCTGCCGCTCTTCGGGCATGGTGCCGCCCAAGGGGTTGCTCAGGCGCGAGGTCAACACCAGCGCTTTGATCGACCACTGATTGGCCGCCAGTTGCAGGGCTTCCAGACTGATCCCTGTCGCCGGGTCGCTGGGAATCTCGATGACCTTCAGGCCCAGCAGATCGGCGAGCTGCAACAACCCGTAATACGCGGGCGACTCGGCGGCAATCAGGTCGCCGGGCCGTGTGAGCACACGCAAGGCCATTTGCAGCGCATCGACACACCCATGAGTGATGACCACCTCGGAAGGATCGACCACAACACCTGCATCACGCATGCGAATAGCGACCTGCCTGCGCAGTGGTTCAAAACCGGGGCTGAACATGTAGCTGAACGCACGCGGGCTGTGAAAACGCGTGACTTTGGCCAGTTGTTGATGCAGCGCGCGAACCGGCAGGTAATCCACATGTGGCACCGCTGCCCCCAGCGCAAAAACGCCCTCGCGGCGCGATTCTTCAAGAACCTGCTGGATAATGCTGCTGCGCGTGACCAGCCCGGGTCGCTCGACGCGGGCAATGTCTGGCGTCGAAGCGGTCAGCGCGGGGGTCTGGTGGACGTAATAGCCCGACTGCGGGCGTGCCCGGATCAACCCTTGATCTTCAAGGTTCGCATAAGCCTGCAACACCGTCGCATGGCTGACATTGAGCTGTGAGCTCATCTTGCGAACCGAAGGTACGCGTTCGCCAGGCTGGTACACACCGCGACGGATGTCTTCGGCCAACTGCTGGGCGATACGCTGGTAGAGCAAAAGGTTGGTCATGGCACAGCCTCGAAAAAGACCGGTGGTTTATTATTTTAAAGATACAGATTGATAAAAACCGGTACTGCTCTGAAGTGTACGGGAACAGTTTACGTTCAGGCCAGCTGTCGTACTCGCTGCGCGAAAATAAACGCGGCCAAAAGCGCGATGCCCACAGCTTTAAAGCCAAAAAAAACCCGAGGCCGTTTCCGGCATCGGGTCTGTTTAGCGCGCACCGTCAGCGAGCAGCGCCCAAATGGCCTTTTTCGTCCGAAAACACAATCTCGACACGGCGGTTCTGCGCGCGCCCTCGCTCGGACGCGTTGGCATCCACCGGGAATTGCTGACCGTAGCCTTCGACCTGAATGCGCTTCTCATCCACGCCAAGGTCCATCAGCACGTCTGCGACCGCTTGCGCACGGTCTCTGGACAGTTTCAGATTTTCCTGACGGTCACCGGTGCTGTCGGTGTAGCCCTCGATCCTGACCACGCGACGCGGGTTGATCTGCAGGAACTGCACGACCTTGAGGATGGTGCGACTGGCCGAGTTTTTCAGCTCGGCATGGCCAGCATCGAAAAGTACATCGCCCAACGTCATGACCAGACCGCGATCCGTCTGAGTCGTCGCCAGACTGAGGATCTGGTCCTCCAGCCAGCGCCCTTGCTGCTGGGCACTGGCCAGCTTGGCTTCACGCAGGGCCAACTGCATGCGCTGACGCTCCATGTCCATTTTTGCCAGACGCTCCTGACTCAACATCAAATTACTGTGCTCGCGGGCAATCTCGCTGTAGCGGCTGCTCAAATACGCGTAATGACTCACGTCGGCGCTGCTGCCCAGGTAACTGGTCAGTCGCTCGGCGCGCGCCAGGGATTCACCGGCGCGAATCACGTCTTTGGGCGCACTGCGCAGCACATCGGTATCTTCCTTGACCTTCTGGAAGTCGGCACTGGCTTGTTGCAGCGCCTGGCCGCTGTCCTGATGACCGGCACACCCGTAAAGACCGGCCGCCCCCAGCAGCAGGCATACGCTCACTACACGCGGAACGCGGTTCATTGCGCCTCTCCCAGCTGCTTGCGCAAGCGATTGAGACGAGTGTTCAGTTGATTGACCTGCTCCTGGCTTTTCAGGGTAAGCACTCGCGCCTCCGCCAGCCGCGCATCCAGCTCGGCTTGTTCGGCCTTCATGCGCGCGTCTTTGTAAGCGTGACTCGTCATTGAGGCGCGGGCTTCGGCAAACCGGGCCAGCGCAATGTCCATCTCAGGCTGATCATCACTCGCACCGACCGCCTTGGCCTGCTCCAGCGCCTGCTCGGTCAACTTGAATTGTTCGGTGGGAACAGGATCACTGGCACATCCGGCCAGCGTGGCGATTGCCATGAAGGCAACTGAAAAACGAATACTCACAAAAACATTCCTACTGGTTTGGGGCGCTGGCACTGGCAGGTTGCAATAACTGGGCTTTCCACAACTCCAGATTGTGCTTGATCACTTCGCCCGCAAGGCCGGAGGCCGCAGATTCTGTCATCTTTTTCGCCAGCTGTCCGCGCAACCACGGATCATTGCAGGCCGAGTTGACGGACAACGCCAGGTAAAAACCCGGCGTATCGACCGGCTCAGGCTGGGCAATCAGGTCTGAAGACAAGCCCAGCGTCTGCACCATCACCATCCCTGCGTAACGTCCGGCCAGCACATAGTCGGCTTCACCCAACGCCAGTTTCTGAAAAGCCGCGGTCAGGCCCGGCAGGCGCAGCAGCGTCAGATGCTGCTTCGCTGCTTCCTCGAAAGGCGGCGTCAACCGGGTCTTTTCCGACATCACGCCAGGGTGCCCATGCAGCTCGCTGAGGGCATTGAAGGGCACGGCGTGATCGCGGCGCGTCCAGACCATGATGTCGTTCTGCACAATCGGCGGATCAATGTAGTCAAGGGATTCGAGCTGTGCCGTGCTCAAGGGTGCGTCGGCCAGCATATCCATGCGCCCGGTTCGCACCTCTTCAAGCGCCTGACTGCGCTTGCCGCCATACAGGAAACGGACCTTGATGCCGAGTTCGCCCGCGACATGCGTCAACAGATCGGCATTGGCCCCCATCAGACGCTTGGGGTCCTGCGGATCACGCCATAAATAAGGTGGCGCATCCGGACTTCCGGTCACCACCAGGCTCTCACATTTGCCGGCAGCGAGTGTCACCGTCGGCAACATGACCAGGCCGAAAAAAAGCGACGACAGCAGCCGGGAATGCCCCATGAAAAGTCCTTTTGAAATTCAATAAAAAACCCGCTCTGTCCGGGCCTACGCGCCGCAGGCAAGCTGCTGGCACGTAAACCGCGAACGGAACGGGTTCTCTTTATAGTGGAAGCGCGTGGCTTAGACCAGCTTCTCCAGCTCGGGAATGGCTTCGAACAGGTCGGCCACCAGCCCGTAATCCGCAACCTGGAAGATCGGCGCTTCTTCGTCCTTGTTGATCGCGACGATCACCTTGGAGTCCTTCATGCCGGCCAGATGCTGAATCGCGCCGGAAATACCGACCGCAATGTACAGCTGTGGCGCGACGATCTTGCCGGTCTGACCGACCTGCATGTCATTGGGCACAAAACCGGCATCGACCGCAGCCCGGGAAGCACCGACCGCAGCGCCGAGCTTGTCGGCCAAGGTGTACAGGTGCTTGAAGTTATCGCCGTTCTGCATGCCGCGACCGCCGGAGACGACGATCTTGGCGGCTGTCAGTTCCGGACGATCAGACTTCGCCAGCTCTTCGCCGACAAAGCTCGACTTGCCTGCATCGTGAGCCGCCGAAACCGCTTCAACAGACGCCGAGCCACCTTCGGCAGCCACAGGGTCGAAGCCGGTGGCACGCACCGTGATGACCTTGACCGCAGCAGTGGACTGCACGGTGGCAATCGCGTTACCGGCGTAGATCGGGCGAGTAAACGTATCCGCCGACACCACCGACACGATTTCGGAGATCTGGTCCACGTCAAGCTGCGCGGCAACGCGAGGCAGGATGTTTTTGCCATTGGAAGTCGCAGCGGCAAGAACGTGGCTGTGACCCGCGGCCAGTTCGGCCACCAGCGGCGCGACGTTTTCCGGCAATTGATGCGCGTAGGCAGCGTTGTCGGCGACCAGTACTTTGGACACGCCAGCAATTTTGGCTGCGGCTTCGGCAACAGCGCCGATACCCGAACCGGCAACCAGCAGGTGAATGTCACCGCCGATCTTCTGGGCGGCAGCAACGGTGTTGAGCGTAGCCGGGGCTACGGTCGCATTGTCGTGTTCAGCGATAACCAGGATCGTCATTTAGATTACCTTCGCTTCGTTTTTCAGTTTCTCGACCAGTTCAGCCACCGACTTGACCTTGATGCCCGCGCTGCGTGCAGCTGGCGCTTCAACCTTGATGGTCTTGTTGGTCGAGGCCGTGGAAACACCCAGTGCATCAGGGGTCAGCACTTCAAGCGGCTTCTTCTTGGCTTTCATGATGTTTGGCAGCGAAGCGTAACGTGGCTCGTTCAGACGCAGGTCTGTGGTCACGATAGCAGGCAGGCTCAGGGAGACCGTCTGCAGACCGCCGTCGATTTCACGGGTCACGGCCACCTTGTCGCCGATCACTTCAACCTTCGAGGCGAAGGTGCCTTGCGGGTAACCGCTCAGCGCAGCCAGCATCTGGCCGGTCTGGTTGTTATCGCTGTCGATCGCCTGCTTGCCGAGGATCACCAGCTGTGGCTGCTCCTTGTCGACAACGGCCTTGAGCAGCTTGGCAACGGCCAGCGAGGTGAGATCTTCGGCGGATTCGACCAGCACGGCACGATCGGCACCCAGCGCCAGTGCAGTACGCAGCTGTTCCTGAGCAGTGGTCGGACCAATAGTGACCACCACGATTTCTGTCGCAACACCCTTCTCTTTCAAGCGCACCGCTTCTTCAACAGCGATTTCGCAGAACGGGTTCATGGACATTTTGACGTTGGCCAGATCGACGCCGGAGTTGTCCGCCTTGACGCGAACCTTGACGTTGTAGTCGACCACTCGTTTGACAGCTACAAGAACCTTCATGGATTCCTCACTCTCCGGTGAAAAGAAGTCGCCCGGCGAAACCAGGCGATCGAAATGTGTCCTCAACAAGCAATCGTGCTGATGCAGGCCAGTGGCGCACGTTGAAACGCGCTATAAAAGCCGGGCGTCATCCGTCAAGCAGCGGCGGTATGTGTAAAATGCGCCGTGCGACGTTGAGCCGTGACCTGCACCGCGCCTGCCTGATGCCTTTTGAGAGATTCGCTGGAACCTCGTTTCAGCCTACGGCAAACGCAAAACCGCCCGTATCTTGACCGCAACGCCTTTTCTGGTCAATACGCCAAATCGGCCAGTCCTGAGTCTGGCGTCTTTGATTTATCAGGGCTGCGGCCGATTCAAACAAACGTTTGTATTGGACCCGCACAGTGGTGTAGATATAATGCGTGCCATTAAAAGACTGGCGGTGTCCAACACCTTCCAGGTCGGCCTGCAGGGACCCATAAAGCAGTGCCACATAAAAACACCGTGAGCCTTGAGATTAGGAGATAGCCTGTGGAACGCGAATACATGGAATTCGACGTCGTCATCGTCGGAGCCGGCCCTTCCGGGCTTTCTGCCGCTTGCCGCCTTAAACAGAAGGCCGCTGAAGCCGGGAAGGAAATCAGCGTCTGCGTGGTGGAAAAAGGCTCCGAAGTCGGCGCACACATTCTATCCGGTGCCGTGTTCGAGCCGCGCGCACTGAACGAGTTGTTTCCGAACTGGCAGGAACTGGGCGCGCCGCTCAACACGCCGGTCAAGCGCGATGACATCTACGTGCTGCGCGATGCCGAAAAAGCCCGGAAGATTCCGGACTTTTTCGTTCCCAAGACCATGCACAATCACGGCAACTACATTATCTCGCTGGGCAACCTGTGCCGCTGGCTCGCCCAGCAGGCTGAAAACCTCGGTGTGGAAATCTACCCGGGCTTTGCTGCCCAGGAAGCGCTGTTCGACGAAAACGGCGTGGTTCGCGGCATTGTCACCGGCGATCTCGGCGTCGACCGTGAAGGCAACCCCAAGGAAGGCCTGTACACCCCTGGCATGGAACTGCGCGCCAAGTACACGCTGTTTGCCGAAGGTTGCCGTGGCCATATCGGCAAGCAGCTGCTCAAACGCTTCGACCTCGACAACGAAGCCGACGTGCAGCACTACGCCATCGGCCTCAAGGAAATCTGGGAAGTCGACCCGGCCAGGCACGAACAGGGGCTGGTGGTGCATACCGCAGGCTGGCCATTGGACGACGCCAACCCGGGTGGCTCGTTCCTGTATCACTTGGAAAACAATCAGGTGGTGGTCGGCCTGATCGTTGACCTGTCCTACACCAACCCCTATCTGTCGCCGTTCGATGAATTCCAGCGCTACAAGCATCACCCGGTCATCAAGCAATATCTGGAAGGCGGCAAACGCATCAGTTACGGCGCCCGCGCCATTGCCAAGGGCGGCCTGAACTCGTTGCCGAAGATGGTCTTCCCTGGCGGCGCACTGATCGGTTGCGATCTGGGCACGCTGAACTTCGCCAAGATCAAGGGCAGCCACACGGCCATGAAGTCCGGCATGCTCGCGGCCGACTCGGTGGCAGACGCGCTGTTCGCCGGCCAGGAAGGCGGCGACGTGCTGACCTCCTACGTCGATGCCTTCAAGGCCAGCTGGCTGCATGCAGAGCTGTTTGCCAGCCGCAATTTCGGCGCGGCGATCCACAAATACGGCGCGATCAAGGGCGGCGCTTTCAACTTCATCGATCAGAACATCTTCGGTGGCAAGCTGCCGTTCACCCTGCACGACACCCAGCCTGATTACGCCTGCCTCAAGCTGGCGGCGGACTCAACGAAGATCGATTACCCGAAACCCGACGGCAAGCTCAGCTTCGACAAGCTCAGTTCGGTATTCCTCTCCAGCACCAACCACGAAGAGGAACAACCCTGCCACCTGAAGCTGACCGACCCCAGCATCCCGATCAGCAAGAACCTGCCGCTGTACGACGAGCCGGCCCAGCGCTATTGCCCGGCGGGCGTTTACGAAGTCATCACCAAAGAAGATGGCGAGAAGCGCTTCCAGATCAACGCGCAGAACTGCGTACACTGCAAGACGTGCGACATCAAGGACCCTTCGCAGAACATCACCTGGGTGGCACCGGAAGGCGCGGGCGGGCCGACTTACCCGAATATGTAAGGGCCTCAGTAAACGTCACGCCGAGAAAAGCCCCTGCCGGGGCTTTTCCATTCAGTCAGGCCGGAACCCGCAGGTTGCTGCTTTCCTCACCGGGGCTGCGCTCGAAATAGCGTTTGTATTCCCGGCTGAACTGCGATGCACTCTGATAGCCGACCTTGAGCGCGACCTGCGCCACGCTCATCCCGTCGACCACCAGCAATTGCTGGGCCTTGAGCAGTCGCAGGCGCTTGAGGTACTGCACCGGTGACAACAGGGTGCTGCGCTTGAAATGCTCGTGGAAGGTCGAGGTGCTCATGTTCGCGCAACGGGCCAGGGTGTCGACATTCAGCGCGTGATCGTAATGGTCATGCAGATAGGTGACCGCCGAGGCGATACGGGCAAACTGCCCCTGCTGCTCGACCAGCGCCCGCAACACCCCCGACTGAGGCCCCCGCAGCGCGCTGTACAGCACGTCGCGAACCCGCGACTGCCCCATCGCCTGACATTCCAGAGGGTCGTGCAGGCAACGCAGCAGCCGCTCGACGCTGTCGCGCATCGCACTGTCGATCAACACCGAGGTCATGGATTCAGGCGTCTGCAACTGACTCTCCCGCACGCTGGCCGGCCCCAGCGCCTGCACCAGCTCACCGAGCAACACGCGGTCGATGGCGACGGACACGCCGTACAACGGCTTGTCCGGCGTGGCAAAGGTTTCGCACTTGAACGGCACAGAGAGCGCCTGAATCAGGTAATGCCCGGTGCCGTATTCAAAGGTGCGCGGCCCCAGGCACGCGACCTTGCTGCCCTGCACCACGATCATCAGGCTTGGCTCGTAGATCTGCGGGCTGCTGGCCACATAACCGAACGCCGACAGGACGCGAACCTCCGGCAGAGGCGTTGCAACAAAACCGGGACGAACCGCCAACGGCTTGATCAGTGAGACGAGCGTGGCATTGCCATCGGAGGGGAAATCGAGTGACATGAAAACAGGCCGACAGAGAAATAGACAGCCGCATCATCGCAGATTTAAGCCTCGCAGCCGACCTCAAAACACGCTGCCGGAGAAATAGGCATGAAACACGGAGGAATCACCATAGCCGCGACAGGCCCGCATCCGGACAATAGTGAGCCTCTATTTCGTAACACCTTGCGAGGTCAACTATGTACACAGCTATCGGTTACGCCGCTCAGTCAGCCACCGCCCCCCTCGCCCCGATGACCTTCGAACGTCGCGCTCCGCGTGCCGACGACGTTGCCATCGAGATCCTGTATTGCGGCGTTTGTCACTCCGACATTCACCAGGCGCGTAATGAGTGGGGTATCGCCGTTTACCCGCTGATGCCAGGCCACGAAATCGTCGGACGGGTCACCGCCACGGGTGCCAACGCAACTAAATACAAGGTGGGTGATCTGGTCGGCGTCGGCTGCATGGTCGATTCGTGCCGTGAGTGCTCGGCCTGCAAATCGGACCTCGAGCAGTATTGCCTGGAAGGCCCGACCATGACTTACGCCACGCCTGACCGCGTGGACGGCAGCAACACCATGGGCGGTTACTCCAACAGCATCGTGGTCGCCGAGCATTTCGTCGTGCGCGTCCCGGAAAAACTCGATCCGGCCGCCGCCGCACCGATTCTTTGCGCAGGCATCACCACCTATTCGCCGCTCAAGCACTACGGTGTGAAGGCTGGTGACAAGGTCGGCATTCTGGGCATGGGCGGTCTGGGCCACATGGGCATCAAGTTCGCCAAGGCGATGGGCGCTGAAGTCACTCTGTTCACCCGCTCCGCTGCCAAAGCCCAGGAAGCACGTCGTCAGGGCGCCGATCATGTGATCGTCTCCACCGACGCCGAACAGATGAAAGCCGCTGCCGGGCATTTCGACTTCCTGCTCGACACCATTCCGGTGCAGCACGACCTGAACCCCTACCTGGAAACGCTGCGCTTTGATGGCGTGCATATCCTGGTCGGCCTGATCGAACCGATCGAACCGCCAGTCCACGCCGCCCACCTGGTGATGAGCCGCCGCGTGTTGGCCGGTTCGCTGATCGGTGGTATTGCCGAAACCCAGGAAGTGCTGGATTTCTGCGCCGAGAACGACATCACCTGCGACATCGAAATGCTCGACATCCGCAACATCAACGAAGCCTACGAGCGCATGCTGGCCGGTGACGTGAAATACCGCTTTGTCATCGACATGGCCACACTGAAAGCCTGATTCGGCCCGAATCAGCCGCCGAGATCGGCCGAGAGTTCCGCTGCTATCTGCTTGATCAGCGGAACCAACTCGGCCATTTTCTCCAGCGGCATGTAAGGCACGGTACTGGCAACGCTGATGCCGGCAACAATCTGTTTGCTGGCATCACGTACCGGCGCGGCGACACAACGGATCGACGGTTCGTTGTCCTCCAGATCAAACGCATAACCGCCCTGCACGTACTCTTCCCTTCGCGCGCTCAACTGCGCCCAGGTTTGCTGCTCATGCGCAGGCCATAACGGGTTCCTGCCTGACGCGGGCCTGCTGACTTCGTACAACCGCTGCCATTCCGATTGCGCACTGTCCAGCAACAACGCCTTGCCGATACCGGTCCGTACCAGCGGCATACGGTGCCCGACCCGCGAACGCATTTCAGGTCCGTTGCGGCCGGGATTCTTGTGCAGGTAAAGCACGTCGTCGCCCTCTCGAACCGCCAGATGCACGGTATCGCCTGTCAGCTCCGACAGCCGGTCCAGGTACGGTCGCGCAAGAATCGCCAATGGCACTTCTTCCCGAGCCTGAAACCCCAGCTCAATCAGTTTCGGTCCGAGCAGATACCCCACCTGTGGCACCACGCGAAGGTAGCGCTCTTCAACCAGGCAACTGGCCAGCCGGTGCGTGGTGCTGCGCGTGGTACCGATCAGCCGGGCGATCTCCTTCAGGTCGCGTGCGCCACCGGCCACTGCCTGAACCACGCCCAGACCGCGCAGCAGGGTCTGAGTGCCGGTGGGTGCCGGTTCCTTGTCGGTGATATGCCCAGTAGGCAGTGCGTCGTTTTGCATGAAAGGCCATCTTCCAAAAGAGGTCAGATCGAAAAGCGGGCGACATTATCGTCGCCAGCGCCCGCACGCGTCGACATCAGAGCTCGATACGCTCGACTTTTCCTACCAGCAGGATGTAAGACAGCGCGCCCAGCAAGGCCAGCGCCGAGATATAGGTGATGGCTGGCGCAAACGAGTCGCCCGTGGCCAGAAAGCCGATCACGATGGGTGTGGCGATGGCCGACAGGTTGCCGATGAAGTTGAACGTGCCACCGGTCAAGCCCAGCAGGCGGGCCGGGGCCAGGGTCGAGACCAGCGACCAGGTGATCGACGCCAGGCCGTTACCGAAGAACGCCAAGGCCAGAAAGGTGATGACCAGCGGCGTGGAATCGACGAAGTTGGCGCCGATGATCGAGGTCGAAATCAGCAGCCCGGCGATGATCGGCAGCTTGCGGGCGAAGCCGACGCTGTGGCCACGACGGATCAGCCAGTCGGAGAAGAACCCCGAGCACAGCACGCCGACGAATGCCGCCAGAAACGGCAGCGACGCCAGCAGCCCGGACTTGATGAAGTCCATGCCCCGGTATTTCACCAGGTAGGTCGGGAACCAGGTCAGGAAGAACCACAGCGTGGAGTTCAGACAGAACTGCCCCAGGTAGATCCCCCACAGCTTGCGCTTGCTCAACACAATGCCCAGGTCCAGCCAGCTGAAACCCTGCTTCTGTTTTTCGGCATCCGTCTGGATATCCACCAGACCGCCGCCCTCTTTGATGAGGTCGATCTCCTGCTGGTTGACGCCTTTGAAGTCGCGCGGTTCGCGATACACGGTGTACCAGATCAGCGCCCACAACACCCCGACGCCACCGGTGACGACAAACACCATGTGCCAGCCGTAGTGTGCCTGCAACCAGGCCAGTATCGGGGTCAGAAACGCCAGACCGACAAACTGTCCCGACGTGTAGACGCCAATGGCCGTGGCCCGCTCGCGCTCGGGGAACCAGGTGGTTACCACCCGGCTGTTAATCGGATAGGCCGGCGCTTCGAGCGCACCGACGGCCATGCGCAGCACAAACAGCGCAATGAAGCTGGCCGCGAAGCCGAGCATGATGGTCGCAATGGACCACAGCAGCAGCGCAGCAGTGTAGAGGATGCGCGGCGGGACACGGTCGACCAGCCAGCCTCCGGGCAGTTGCATGGCGGCGTAGGTCCAGCCGAACGCAGAGAAGATCAGCCCGACATGCACCGTATCCAGACCCAGTTCGGCGGTCAGTGCCGGGGCGGCAATCGACAGGTTGCTGCGGTCCAGGTAGTTGATTACCACGGTAATGAACAGCAACACCATGATAAAGAAACGCTTGCGGGACGGCGTCGCCAGCGACGCCGCGCCTTCCATCGTTCGAGTGCGCATGGCCTGTAGCCTCTTGTTGGATTTATTGATGACTGTGCTTCTCTCTCGCTCCCACGCTCCGCGCTCAGCGTTCTATACAAATCCGCTTTTGATTCTGGCCGAAGGCCGTGGGAGCGAACTTGTTCGCGAAAAGGCCAATGCATTCCTCGAAAAACGCATCGGCCGAACGACCGTCTTCGCGAACAAGTTCGCTCCCACACCCTGCGGGCAGTAGCCCAATCTACGGGCTTCTCAGGACTGGTGTATAACGATGAGCGGGGAGCGTGTTCATAATGGCGTGGTCGTCCTACCACTCCGCAAAACTGCCGTCCGCATGGCGCCAGATCGGGTTGCGCCAGCGGTGGCCGATGGCGGCGCGTTCGATGACGTACTCTTCGTTGATCTCGATGCCCAGCCCCGGGCCGTTGGGGATCTTGACCATGCCTTTGTCGTAGTCGAACACTTCCGGGTGCTTGACGTAATCCAGCAGGTCGTTGCTTTCGTTGTAGTGAATGCCCAGGCTCTGCTCCTGAATGAAGGCGTTGTAGCAGACCGCATCCAGTTGCAGGCAGGCGGCCAGCGCAATCGGTCCCAGCGGGCAATGCAGCGCCAGCGCGACGTCATAGGCTTCGGCCATGTTGGCGATCTTGCGGGTTTCGGTGATGCCGCCCGCATGGGACGCATCGGGCTGGATGATGTCGACGTAGCCTTCGCTCAACACCCGCTTGAAGTCCCAACGCGAGAACAGTCGCTCGCCCAGTGCAATCGGCGTGCTGGTCAGCGGGGCCAGCTCTTTCAGCGCCTCGTAGTTTTCGCTGAGCACCGGTTCTTCGATGAACATCAGCTTGTACGGGTCCAGCTCTTTCATCAGCACCTTGGCCATCGGCTTGTGAACCCGGCCGTGGAAGTCCACACCAATGCCGACATTCGGTCCCACCGCATCACGCACGGCAGCCACGTTGGCCAGCGCCAGATCGACCTTGTCGAAGGTGTCGAGAAATTGCAGCTCTTCGGTGCCGTTCATTTTCACCGCCGTAAAACCGCGCTCGACGGCCTCTTTGGCCGCCCGCGCCGTGTCGGCAGGACGATCGCCGCCGATCCACGAGTAAACACGAATCTTGTCACGCACCTGCCCACCCAGCAGATCACTCACCGAAACACCCAGCGCCTTGCCCTTGATATCCCACAGCGCCTGATCGATGCCGGCCAGCGCGCTCATGTGGATCGCGCCACCCCGGTAGAAACCGCCGCGATACAGCACGGTCCAGATGTCCTCGATGTTGCGTGGGTCCTTGCCGATCAGGTAATCGGAAAGCTCTTCAACGGCGGCAGCTACGGTATGGGCGCGGCCTTCGACCACCGGTTCGCCCCAGCCGACAACGCCCTCGTCAGTCTCGACCTTGAGGAAGCACCAGCGCGGCGGAACGATGAACGTGGTGAGTTTGGTGATTTTCATGGGTGCGGTTTCTCTTGTTAATCTCTTGTTTGAATAGCGGCCATCGAACGGCAATGCCAGCCCGTGTCGGTCAGTCTGCAAGCCCTGCGGTGTGTTGCTTCCAGGCGGTCACATAAGCCTTGGCGCGCTCGGCAACGTCGGCAGTACTCATGCCCGGCTTGAACAACCCGGAGCCGAGGCCGAAGCCCTTCACACCCGCGTCGAGGAACACCTTCATGTTATCCGGCGAAATACCCCCGACCGGCAGCAGGATCGTGCCTTTCGGCAGCACCGCCAGCCACGCCTTGACCACCGCAGGCGACATCTGCTCGGCCGGAAACAGCTTGAGCACATCGGCCCCCTCGGCCAGCGCAGCAAAGGCCTCGGTCGGTGTTGCCACGCCCGGTGACAGGAACAGCCCGGCCGCCTTG
Organism: Pseudomonas syringae; assembly: GCF_002157375.1. Classification (GTDB taxonomy): domain Bacteria; phylum Pseudomonadota; class Gammaproteobacteria; order Pseudomonadales; family Pseudomonadaceae; genus Aquipseudomonas; species Aquipseudomonas syringae_T. Next base: position 13,198 of record NZ_MTSA01000008.1, on the reverse strand, counting down.
GCGGCGCGCAGGACCTTCGCATCGCTGTGCGGCATGACAATGACCTGCCCGCCTGCGTCCTTGACCTGTGTCACCTGCTCCGGGGTCAGCACCGTGCCCGCACCGATCAGGCAATCGGCAGGCAATTGCTGACGCAACAGGCGGATGCTGTCGAACGGCTGCGGGGAATTGAGCGGCACTTCGATAACCCGGAAACCGGCCTCGTACAACACATCGCCCATCGCCGGGGCTTCCTCGGGACGCAGGCCGCGCAAAATCGCGACCAGGCCGTTTTCCTTCAATGCTTGCTGGAGCATGTCAAACCTCTCGAATGTGTTGGGATGACCGGCGTGCAATCAGACCCGCCTGAACCGCGACCTGCCAGAGGCCGCGTTCGGTGGCCTGTTCGGCCAATGTCACTTTGGGAAACCCGCAGACCGCCAGGCCGCGCGAATAACGTGCGCACAGCGACTCGCTGCCGATGAGCATCACCGCAGGCAATTGTTCGTGTTTGTGCAGGTGCAATCTGGCGATGGCCCCTAATTCATGGCCAATCAGCAGACCGGAAAGGTAGTCAGGTTGCGCGCTCGCCGTCAGTTGTCCGGTCAGCCCCAGTGTCCGGGTGCTGAATACCGTGGAAAGCGGCCCGGCGCTGCCCGCCTCCGACAGGGCAATCGACAGCCCACGGTCGAACGCCTCAGTGTCGAATGCCTCTGATGGCTGCATGGTGCGCCCGAGAAGGGTGTGTGCGCACAGCGCGGCGTAGATCTCGCCGGTCATGAACGTATCGAAATGAACGATGCGGCCGCGGACCACCTGTACCCATTTGGAATGGCTGCCCGGCAGCCCGATCAACAGCGGCTGACCGTCGACTTGTGCGTCGAGTCCGGCCAGCACACCCAGCACCTGGGTTTCTTCGCCACGCATGACATTGGGCAGGGTCGAGCGTTGCAGAACGCCCGGGATGATATGCACGGTAACGCCATTCATGCTGCGAACCGTCTGCATGGCGGCACTGAGTTCGTTGACGCTCGCCGGCGTCTCCCGATAAGCCGCCTCGCGCCAACCCTGCGCACTGCCGACCATGCCGCAGGCGATGACCGGCAGACCGGGCTCGGCGTCGAGCCAGTCGCCACAGGCCTGATCGAACGCGAGTTCAAAACCGTCACTGCACAACTGCCCGGAAATCAGGCGCGGCGTGGTCGGCAACTGCATGATGCCCGCGCTCAGCGCGCGCTGTTCCAGCACCTGGCCATGTTCGCCAAGTCGATAAGCACGAAGGGAGGTTGTCCCCCAATCGAGTGCGATCAATTGCGCCTGCATTGCGTCACCTGTTGTTTTATTGGAAGTGAGTGCAGGACGACTATAAACCCGTTGTTACGCTTATCTCAATATGTAAATTTCAATCCCATATATAGGGACAAAACAAAAAACACTTTTCTCATTGCTGAGCTACCGTTACCACGTCTTCGGCAAATGCCCGGCACTACCGCCTCCTCCCGGTAGCGTTGCCGCGGTGGTAACGCGCCCGATATTCCCCCTTGGTCACCCTTCCCTCTGGCACTGCTGCGCAGTGTCTGCAGTCACACCTGCTCTTCAAGGAACCTTGCGCCATGAAGCGATTCCTCGTGCTTGACAGCTTTCGCGGGCTTTGTGCCCTGGCGGTTGTGCTGCATCACTTTCATGCGGTACAGAGCATCACTGAGCTGGGCTTTTTCAGACACGCCAACTACCTGGTCAATTTCTTCTTCGCCCTGAGCGGCTTCGTGCTTTATCACACCTACGCGGATCGACTGAACAGCGCAGTGCGACTCAAGCAATTCGTCATCGCACGCGTCTGCCGTCTGTATCCGCTGCACCTGGCAACGTTAATGGCAGCGCTGCTGTTCGAAACACTGAAACTGTTGGCCGAGCGGCAAGGCATTCAGTCGACGGCAGGCAGCTTTACCGGGCCTCGGGCGGTTTCCGAAATACTGCCCAACCTGTTGTTGTTGCAATCCTGGTGGCCCGGTTTCAACTCGATGTCGTTCAACTTTCCATCATGGAGTATCAGCGTCGAGTTTTACCTGTACCTGCTTTTCGCACTGATGGCTGCCGGTCTGCCAAGGCTGCCACGACAGGCATTTGCGACAGTCGCGGTCATGGCGTTCACCGCGCTGCACTTCAGAAGCGCCCTGTTCAGCGAAGGCGCATTGATCGGCGCAGGGTGTTTTTTCAGCGGGGTCGTCACCTGTCGGCTTCATGCAAAACTGAGCGGGCTAAAACTTCACACTGGATGGGCAAGCCTGCTGGAGGCGTTGAGTCTGACGGCGGTGTACATGGCCGTTACCCACAGCGGACCTTCGCAGAACCTCTCTCTGAGCCTGTTATTTTGCGGGGTCATCGGGCTGTTCGCGTTCGAGGCAGGGGTTATTTCGCGATGCCTGAAGACATCACTGTTCAAGTGGGCCGGAGCCTTATCCTTCTCGATATACATGACCCACACCATCGTCCTGTTCGCAGTGACGACAACCCTGATGCTGTTCGAGAGGATCACCCGTCAGACCGTACTGATCGACCTTCCGGGTGAAATTCCCGGCGCCGCCGTACGTTACATCCACACCCAGAGTGCCTGGATCGACAACCTTGTCATCGCAGTCAGCCTCGGGATGGTGTTGCTGCTTTCGATGCTGACGCACCGCTATATCGAGTTGCCGGGCATCGCACTGGGCAAGGCTTGGGGCCGCAACGCCACGGGCAGTTCCGACCAACCCACGGCGCCGCGCGGCACGGCACCCTGAATCCCAGGCATAAAAAAACGCCCTTGCAACGGGCGTTTTCAAAGCTGCGTGAATCAACGCTCCAGCAGGATCCTCAGCATGCGGCGCAACGGTTCAGCCGCGCCCCACAACAGTTGGTCACCCACGGTAAAAGCGCCCAGGTATTGCGAACCCATGTTCAGCTTGCGCAAACGACCCACCGGGACACTCATGGTGCCGGTCACAGCGGTCGGGCTCAGCTCGTGCATGCTCGCTTCACGGTTGTTCGGCACCAGCTTGACCCAAGGGTTGTGCTGACTGATCAGGCCTTCGATGTCCGCAATCGGCACATCCTTGTTGAGCTTGATGGTCAACGCCTGGCTGTGGCAACGCATGGCACCGATGCGCACGCAGATACCGTCCACCGGGATCGGGCTCTTGAAACGGCCGAGAATCTTGTTGGTTTCGGCCTGGCCTTTCCACTCTTCACGGCTCTGGCCGTTGGGCAGCGCCTTGTCGATCCAAGGGATCAGGCTGCCCGCCAGGGGCACGCCGAAGTTCTCGGTCGGGAATGACTCGCCGCGCATGGCTTCAGCCACCTTGCGGTCGATGTCCAGAATGGCGCTGGCCGGGTTGGCCAGTTCGTCCGCCACAGAGGCGTGAACCGCCCCCATCTGCTTGATCAGCTCGCGCATGTTCTGCGCGCCGGCACCTGAGGCCGCCTGATAAGTCATGACGTTCATCCACTCGACCAGACCGGCATCGAACAGACCACCCAGGCCCATCAGCATCAGGCTGACCGTGCAGTTGCCGCCGATGTAGTTCTTGGTGCCGGCGTCCAGTTGCTGGTCGATGACCTTGCGGTTGACCGGGTCAAGCACGATAACCGCGTCATCCTGCATGCGCAGGCTGGAGGCCGCGTCGATCCAGTAACCCTGCCAGCCCGCTTCGCGCAGCTTGGGGAACACTTCGTTGGTGTAGTCGCCACCCTGACAGGTCAGCACCACGTCCAGTGTTTTCAGCTCGTCGATGCTGTAGGCATCTTTCAGCGGCGCAACATCCTTGCCCACCGAAGGCCCTTGGCCACCGACATTGGACGTGGTGAAGAACACCGGCTCGATGAGATCGAAGTCCTGCTCTTCCCGCATCCTTTGCATGAGCACGGAACCGACCATTCCACGCCAACCGATCAGACCTACACGTTTCATCGCAACTGCACCTTGAATAAAAGTGGGACCGCCGTTCTGCGTGTGTACAGCAGGCGGCGGGCCAGAGAGATTACAGATTCCGCAGCGCGGCGACTACTGCATCGCCCATTTCCTGCGTACCGACTTTGACTTTGCCCTCGGACCAGATGTCGCCGGTGCGGATGCCCTGATCCAGCACCAGGCTGACGGCCTGTTCGATGGCGTCAGCGGCGGACGTCAGGTTGAAGCTGTAACGCAGCATCATCGACACCGACAAAATGGTCGCCAGCGGGTTGGCAATGCCCTTGCCCGCGATGTCCGGCGCCGAACCGTGGCAAGGCTCGTACATGCCCTTGTTGGCCGTGTCCAGAGACGCCGACGGCAGCATGCCGATGGAACCGGTGAGCATCGACGCCTGATCCGACAGAATGTCGCCGAACAGGTTGTCGGTCACGATCACGTCAAACTGCTTGGGCGCGCGCACCAGCTGCATGGCGGCGTTATCGACGTACATGTGGCTCAGCTCGACGTCCGGGTAATCCTTGGCGACCTGCTCCACGATCTCACGCCACAACTGGCTCGACGCCAGTACGTTGGCCTTGTCCACCGAACAGAGCTTTTTACCCCGCACCCTTGCCATGTCGAAACCGACTTTGGCAATACGGCGGATTTCGCTCTCGCTGTAGGGCAGCGTGTCATACGCCTGACGCTCGCCATTATCCAGCACGCGGGTGCCGCGTGGCGCGCCAAAATAGATGCCACCGGTCAGCTCACGGACGATCAGAATGTCCAGGCCAGCAACGATTTCCGGCTTGAGGCTCGATGCATCGGCCAGTTGCGGATAAAGGATGGCCGGACGCAGATTGCCGAACAGGCCCAGTTGCGAACGGATTTTCAGCAGCCCGCGCTCAGGACGAATATCGCGCTCGATGGTGTCCCATTTCGGGCCGCCCACTGCGCCGAGCAGCACTGCATCGGCTGCACGGGCGCGATCCAGGGTTTCATCGGCCAGTGGCACGCCATGCTTGTCGATGGCCGCGCCGCCGATCACGTCGTGGGTCAATTCAAACCCCAGTTGATACTTCTGGTTGGCCAGTTCCAGCACCTTGACCGCTTCGGTCATGATTTCCGGACCAATACCATCACCTGGGAGAATCAGAATCTGCTTGCTCATAACATCCTCGATGTGTGCAGCGGCGCCTTGGGTGGCACCTTTTTATAACGCTGAATACGGCAAAAAATTTATCGCCCGGTCAAAACACCTTCGCGAGCAAGACGACTGACCGCCTTGCTCGCGAATGAACCTGTCATCGTTGCCCGAGGCTCAATCGCGAAACAACCACGGCTGGCTGGCGCGGTGCTTGCTCTCGAAACTGGCGATGGCGTCGGCATCCATCAGCGTCAGGCCGATGTCGTCCAGGCCATTGAGCAGGCAGTGCTTGCGAAAGGCGTCGATTTCAAAGCTCAGCACCTTGCCGTCGGGACGGGTCACGGTCTGCGCCTGCAGATCAATGCTCAACTGATAGCCGGGACTGGCCTCGACCTGTTTGAACAGTTGATCGACTTCGTCTTCAGCCAGAATGATCGGCAGCAGGCCGTTCTTGAAACTGTTGTTGAAGAAGATGTCGGCGTAGCTCGGCGCGATGATTGCGCAGAAACCATACTCTTCCAGTGCCCACGGCGCATGCTCACGGCTCGAGCCGCAACCGAAGTTTTCCCGGGCCAGCAAGACGCTGGCGCCTTGGTAACGCGCGTGGTTGAGCACGAAATCATGGTTCAGCGGTCGCTTGGAGTTGTCCTGATACGGCTGGCCCACATCCAGGTAACGCCACTCATCGAACAGGTTCGGGCCAAAACCCGTGCGCTTGATCGACTTGAGAAACTGCTTGGGGATGATCTGGTCGGTGTCGACGTTGGCGCGATCCAGAGGAGCGACCAGGCCATTGTGCTGGGTAAAAGCTTTCATGCTGGATTCCTCAGTGCTGGATCAGGTCGCGAACATCGATGAAACGGCCATTGACCGCTGCGGCAGCAGCCATCGCCGGGCTCACCAGATGCGTCCGGCCACCCGCGCCCTGACGACCTTCGAAGTTACGGTTGGAGGTCGATGCGCAATGCTCGCCGGAACCGAGACGGTCCGGGTTCATCGCCAGGCACATGGAGCAGCCCGGCTCGCGCCACTCGAAACCGGCCTCGATAAAGACCTTGTCCAGCCCTTCTTTCTCGGCCTGTTCCTTGATCAGGCCCGAACCTGGCACCACGATGGCCTGCTTGATCGTTGCAGCCACCTTGCGGCCCTTGGCAACGTCCGCCGCCGCCCGCAGGTCTTCGATCCGCGAGTTGGTGCAGGAGCCGATGAACACGCGGTCCAGCTGGATATCAGTGATTGGCTGATTGGCTTTCAGGCCCATGTATTTCAAGGCGCGTTCGATGGAGCCACGCTTGACCAGGTCCGGTTCCTGCGCCGGGTCCGGCACGTTCTGGTCGACTGCCAGCACCATTTCCGGCGACGTGCCCCAGCTGACTTGCGGCTTGATCTGTGCGGCGTCCAGCTTGACCACGGTGTCGAACACCGCGTCGGCGTCGGACACCAGGTCCTTCCAGGCCTCGACGGCGAGGTCCCATTCAGCGCCCTTCGGAGCGAACGGACGGCCCTTGACATACTCGACGGTCTTCTCGTCGGTGGCCACCATGCCGACCCGGGCACCGGCTTCGATGGACATGTTGCAAATGGTCATGCGGCCTTCGATAGACAGGTCGCGAATTGCGCTGCCGGCGAACTCGATGGCATAGCCGTTACCACCTGCGGTGCCGATCTTGCCGATCACCGCCAGCACGATGTCCTTGGCCGTCACGCCGAACGGCAATTGCCCTTCGACCGAGACCAGCATGTTTTTCATCTTCTTGGCCACCAGGCACTGGGTCGCAAGCACATGCTCGACCTCGGACGTGCCAATGCCGTGGGCCAGTGCGCCAAACGCGCCGTGGGTCGACGTGTGCGAGTCGCCGCAGACCACGCTCATGCCCGGCAGGGTTGCGCCTTGCTCAGGGCCAATGACGTGAACGATGCCCTGACGCGGGTCGTTCATCTTGAATTCGGTGATGCCGTATTCGTCGCAGTTGTCGTCGAGGGTCTGCACCTGCAGGCGCGAGACCTGATCTTCAATGGCGTCGATACCGCCCTTGCGTTCCGCCGTGGTCGGGACGTTGTGGTCCGGCGTGGCGATGATCGAGTCGATCCGCCACGGCTTGCGCTTCGCCAGCCGCAGACCTTCGAACGCTTGCGGCGAGGTCACTTCATGGATGATATGGCGGTCAATGTAGATCAGCGCCGAACCGTCGTCGCGCTGTTTGACCAAATGCGAATCCCAGAGCTTGTCGTAGAGCGTTTTTCCGGCCATCGGACGTACTTCCTCATCAGCTTCTTTCTATGCCTTGGGCAATCGTGACGATGACCCTTTGGCTTGTGCGGCCATCCTATGGAATGTGCTTAAATAACTCAAATTCATAATTTTCATGCTTTGGATAACCAAATGGAATCCGACTATGGACCTTGCCAATCTGAACGCCTTTATCGCCATTGCCGAGACAGGCAGTTTCTCGGGTGCCGGTGAGCGTCTGTACCTCACCCAGCCGGCGATCAGCAAGCGCATCGCCGGCCTGGAGCAGCAGCTCAACGTCCGTTTGTTCGACCGCCTGGGCCGCGAAGTCAGCCTGACCGAAGCGGGTCGCGCCCTGCTGCCACGGGCCTATCAGATTCTCAACGTGCTGGATGACACCCGACGCGCGCTGACCAACCTGACCGGCGAAGTCACCGGTCGCCTGACCCTGGCGACCAGCCACCACATAGGCCTGCACCGCCTGCCTCCGGTATTGCGGGCGTTCACCCGGACCTACCCGACCGTTGCACTGGATATCCAGTTTCTGGATTCGGAAGTGGCCTACGAGGAAATTCTTCACGGGCGCGCCGAGCTGGCAGTAATTACGCTGGCACCCGAGCCGCATTCGCTGATCCGCGCCGTGCCGGTCTGGGACGACCCGCTGGACTTCGTTGCGGCCCCTGAACATCCGTTGGCCAACAGCGGCCCGATGAAGCTGGAAGACATCGTGCGTTACCCCGCCGTATTTCCCGGCAGCAACACCTTCACGCATCACATCGTCAGCAAGCTGTGCGAGGCTCAAGGCCTCAGGCCCAACATCGCGATGAGCACCAACTATATGGAGACCATCAAAATGATGGTCTCCATCGGCCTGGCCTGGAGCGTTCTGCCGCGCACCATGCTGGACGAACAAGTGGCGCGCATTCCATTGCCGGGCGTGCAGCTCAATCGCCAGCTAGGCTACATCCTGCATACCGAACGCACGCTCTCGAATGCTGCCAGGGCATTCATGAAATTGCTCGATGCGCAGACACAGTAAGTAGACCCTGCTGCAGACGGCAGGCTGAGCGCTCTATCAGCGTCGTTCATCAAAGGCTCGTGACACATGCGCAACCCACCGGATAAACCCGAGCATGACACCCTTGCACCGGCAGCGGCGGAGCGCATGATCGAAAACGACCGTGATCGGCTGGAACTGGCACTGGACCTGGCGCAGATGGGCACCTGGGATCTGGACGTCCCCCGCAACAGGCTGCGAGCTTCGGCGCGCACGGCGTTCCTGCATGGCATGGACACACAGCCCTTCGATGAGGACGCCGAGCTTTTTTTCGGCAGACTGCCCCTCGAAGAACGCCTGAAGATGCGCAGGACCTTCGAGGCAGCGATTGAAAATCGCGACGACTACCTTCAGGTGACCTACCGGTTTCAGCTGAAAAACGGCACTTCGCGCCTGCTGGAAAGCCGCGCGCGGATTTACCGGGACAGTCAGGGTCAGTTGTCGAGACTCGCAGGCACGCTGATGGACATTACTCAACAACGCGCCCAGGCGGCACTCGAGGCCAGTGAAGAAAAGTTTGCCAAAGCGTTTCACTCAAGCCCGGACTCGATCACCATCACCGAAATCGAGTCGGGTCGCTACGTGGAAGTCAACGATGGCTTCTGTCGCCTCACCGGCTTCAGTGCTCAGGAAGTGGTCGGGCGCACCGCCCATGAAATCGGCATCTGGACCGATACCCGGCAGCGCGAGTACATGATCGACGAACTGCGTCAGAAAGGTCGCGTTCATCACCGGGAAATGAGCGGTCGCGACAAAAATGGCAACCCGCTGGTGCTGGACATCTCGGTGGACTTCATCACCCTCAACGACACCGCCTGCCTGCTCATGAACGCCCGGGACATCGGCCAGTTGAAGGACGCGCAGGCGCAGATCCATCATCTGGCCTATCACGATCCGCTGACCGGTCTGCCCAATCGCGCCCTGCTGCTGGACCGCCTCAGCCAGCAGTTGTCCCTGCTCCAGCACCAGAACCTGCGCGGCGCGCTGCTGTTTCTCGATCTCGATCATTTCAAGCACATCAACGACTCGCTTGGCCATCCGGTGGGCGACAGCGTGCTGAATGTCGTGGCGGCACGGCTGGAAGCAAGCGTGCGCCAGGAAGACACGGTGGCCCGTCTGGGCGGCGACGAGTTTGTGGTGTTGATCTGCGGGCTGGACGGTTCACTCGATGAAGTCACCCATCAGGTCCGGACGCTGTCCGACAACCTGCGCGAGCTGCTGGCCGAACCGATGTTCCTCGATGGCCACCGCCTGCAGGTCACACCGAGCATCGGTATCGTCCTCATCCCGGACGACGGCCTGACCCCTGCCGATGTACTCAAGCGCGCCGACATCGCCCTGTATCGCGCCAAGGATGCCGGACGCAACGCGTCACAGTTTTTCCATGTGTCCATGCAACAAGCCGTCAGCAAGCGTTTGCAGCTTGAAAACGATTTGCGCCTGGCACTGACCCGCAATGAATTCCACCTGCATTTTCAGGCTCAGGTTGATTGTCGCGACAATCAGATCACCGGTGCGGAGGCGCTGCTGCGCTGGCAGCACCCCGAGCATGGGCTGCTGCCTCCCGACCAGTTTGTGCAGATACTGGAAGAGAGCGGCATGATTCTGGAGGTGGGCAGCCGGATCCTCGACGACGCCTGTAAAATCGGCGGGCTGCTGTTGAGTCAAGGGCTGGTTTCGAAAGACCGGTTCCTGATGGGCGTCAATATCAGCCCGCGCCAGTTCCGTCAGAACGACTTTGTCGAGCGCGTGGAATACAGCCTTAAACAGCATCAACTGCCTGCGTCCATGCTCAAGCTGGAAATCACCGAAGGCATCGTCATTCAGAACCTGGACGATACAATCCTCAAGATGCGCAGCCTGAAGGAGCTGGGCGTAAGCTTTGCGATGGATGACTTCGGTACTGGCTATTCGTCGCTGACCTACCTCAAGCGCCTGCCGGTGGACACGCTGAAGATCGATCAGTCATTCGTTCAGGACGCCACCAGCGACCCCAACGATGCCGAAATCATTCGCGCCATTGTGGCGATGGCCCAGAGCCTCAAACTGAACGTCATTGCCGAAGGCGTGGAAACCCCGGAGCAACTGGCCTTTCTCGAAAAAGTCGGCTGTTACAACTACCAGGGATACCTGTTCAGCGAACCGCTGCCCGGCCCGGCGTTCGAGTCCCTGCTGGAACTCAAGCGACACGCGCACTAGAACTGAAAACAGGAAAGGCGCCCGAAGGCGCCTTTCTGTCATGTGCCGCTGACCGACGAATCAGTTTTCCAGCGCTTTCTGGCTGTTAAGCGGAATACGCTTTGGTTTCGCTTCTTCCGGCACATTCCGCACCAGGTCAATATTCAGCAGGCCGTGGGACAAATCGGCCCCTTTGACTTCGATATTGTCAGCCAGCCTGAACGACAGCTTGAATTCACGCCGGGCAATACCCTGATGCAGATAGGTCACGTTTTCGGCTTCTTGCTCGCGCTTGCTGCCGATCACGGTCAACACACCTTTTTCAACCTGCAACTCGAGATCCTGCTCTTGCATGCCTGCTGCAGCAATCACGATTCGATAATGGTCATCGGTGTGCCGCTCCACATTGTAGGGAGGGTAGCCGCTGGTTGTCTCGTTTCGCGCCGCCGACTCGAAAAGGTCGTTGAAGCGGTCGAATCCCACTGAGTTGCGAAACAGTGGAGCCAGAGAAAATGCAGTAGCCATAATAGTTCTCCTGTTTATCAGCGAGTGGTGTACGCGACCCGTATTCGGCATCGCTTGATCACCAAAATAGGGACGCCCTTTCGCTTTTCAAGAGGTTTTTTTCAGACTTTTTTCGACCGTTCGTCGGGCTGGTTTTCCGGTGCGCAGCCGAGCAATACGCTGATCCGGTCACAGTCGGTTTCGCGGCGCAACGCATTGAACATCAGCGTCGCTTCCGGGTAACTCTTGGTCAGCAGCACCAGCCATTGCTTGAGGCGGCCGGGGGCCTGGATAAGCGTCATCTTGACCAGACAGGCCTGCCAGAAGGTGCGCAACATCGGCTGCAGCTCGGCCCAGGTCATCGGCACCACCTCTTCGCCCTTCTGCGCCGCAGCAATCTGCCTGGCCAGATCAGGGCGCGCTACCAGCCCGCGACCAATCATGATGTCCCGCGCGCCGCAGATTTCACGGCAACGGCGCCAATCCTCAACGGTCCAGATTTCACCATTGGCGACGACCGGAACCTTGACCACTTCCTGAATGCGCGCAATCCACTCCCAGTGCGCGGGCGGCTTGTAGCCGTCGACCTTGGTGCGTGCGTGAACGACAATTTGCTCTGCCCCGCCGTCAGCCAGCGCGCGGGCGCAATCCAGCGCGCCATCAGTGTTTTCGTACCCCAGACGCATCTTGGCGGTCACTGGAACGGGTTTGGGCACTGCACGGCGCACCTCGCTGACGATGGTGTGCAGCAGATCCGGCTCCTTGAGCAGGACTGCCCCGCCACGGGAGCGGTTGACGGTCTTGGCCGGGCAACCGAAGTTCAGGTCCAGTACCGGTGCGCCCAGCTCGCAGGCGAACGCGGCGTTCTCGGCCAGGCACACCGGATCAGAACCCAGCAGTTGGAGCCGTAAGGGCGTGCCGGCGTCAGTCTTCGCGCCCTTGTGAAACTCCGAAGCGTACTTGTAGAAGTAGTGCGCCGGCATCAAACGCTCGGACACCCGGATGAATTCGGTCACGCACCAGTCGATGCCACCCACTTTCGTCAGTGCATCGCGCAGGATGTCGTCAACCAGCCCCTCCATGGGCGCCAGAGCAATTTGCATGGGTCACACTCGAAAAAAGTCCGGCAGTTTACTGCCCGGCGTGCGGATTGGGAACGTCACCGTCGGGAATGGCCGTGCCATAGCCTTCGATGAACTCGGCGGGCATGCGTTTGGGCCGACCGGTGGACAGTTCGATGCAGACAAAGGTGGTTTGCGCGCGCAGCAGCGTCAGGTTGTCGGCGGGCCGTATGAGCTGGAAGCAGCGGGTCATTTTCAGGCGGCGGTCCCAGTCGGTGATCCAGGTCGCCAGTTGCAGGTCGTCGTTTTCGTAGGCGCTGGCCAGGTAGTCGATCTCGTGGCGGACCACCGCCATGGCCCGGTCCAGGCGTCGATACTCGGTCAGGTCCAGCCCCAGGAACTGTGAGTGCCGCCAGGCGCAGCGCTCCAGCCAGGAAACGTATACGGCATTGTTGGCATGCCCCAACCCGTCGATGTCTTCGGCGCCGACGTTGAGATCAATGACGAAAGGCGTTGTCCGGTCCCAGACCATGCGTGCTCCTGCTTGAGTGAATGCGATGGGCGGGAGTGTAGCGAAGTCAGGATCCGTGGGAGCGAACTTGTTCGCGAAATGGCCCGTACAGTCGCAGAAATCGGGTCGCCTAAACACAGTCTTCGCGAACAATGCGGATCGCCGCCCCGGTCGCCCCCGGCCCTTCGGGCAGAAGCAGGCTTGTGCATGACCATCGTGCCGATGCTCTGCGTCGGCATGCAGTTCTGGACGCTCTGCGTCCTCCTTGTGTTCGTGACGCTCTGCGTCACACAGCGGTTCTGTGATGTCAGTTGGATATGTTTACGGCTCAAGGCACCTTTTCACACCCCTGACCATCGTGCCGACGCTCCGCGTCGGCATGCAGTTCGTGACGCTCTGCGTCACACGGCGGTGCTGCGGTGTCAGTTGGATGTGTTTCTAACTCAAGGCACCTTTTCGCCCCTCGGCGAGTTACTTTGATGGGGCCAAAGTAACCAAAGCCCTAAGCTCCGTTTCCGGCCCGACTTCGTCGGGTTCCTTCGCCCTGCCACTGATCCGGGGGTCGCCGCAACGGGCCATCCATGGCCCGGTGCGGCTAGCCTG
>NZ_MTSA01000007.1:0-300347 GCF_002157375.1 Pseudomonas syringae | reverse complement strand
CGGCGGTTCTGCGATGTCAGCGATGTCTGTTTACGGCTCAAGGCACCTTTTCGCCTGCGTCGTCAGCGCCATCGCGGTAAAAACGCTTTTGACTCTCGTGCCGACGCTCCGCGTTGGCATGCAGTTCGTGACGCTCCGCGTCACACGGCGGTTCTGCGATGTCAGCGATGTCTGTTTACGGCTCAAGGCACCTTTTCGCCCCTCGGCGACCTACTTTGATGGGGCCAAAGTAGGCAAAGCCCCTGGCTCCGTTTCCGGCCCGACTTCGTCGGGTTCCTTCGCCCTGTCACTGATCCGGGGGTCGCCGCAACGGGCCATCCCTGGCCCGGTGCGGCTAACTCGGCATCCTTGCCGAGTTACCCCCGGATCAGCGCCAGGACTCAGCCGTCACTTACGTCGCACTCTGCATCGTTAGTGCCATCGCGATAGAAAAGCGCTTTTTATGCGCAGTGATTACCCGCTGGGCCATAGTACAGATGTGACGCGCAGAGAATTGGCAGTCTGCTCAGGTCAACCCGCCAGACTCGCCTGCAATTTGAGCTGCACCTGCTCGCCCGGTCTCAGGCTGAAGGCGTCGCCGGAGCCTGATGCCGCTTCTACGCGTACGAAGCCTGTGGCTTCATTTCCGCATACGCCCAGCAGGGGTCTGCTGCCGGGGTGCCAGACTACGGTGTTGGTGCTGTCGCCGGTGTCGATGTTCAGTCGGCGTTGCCAGGTGGGGTCTTGGAGTTGCAGGGCGCCGGCGTGTTCGAAGACGCGCTGACAGCCGCCTGCCACGCGCAGTTCGCCTTGCTGCTGGCACGCCTGACGGCTGAGTTCGTCATAGCCTTGAGCGCCGTCCAGGCCGTCCAGTGCTACCTCCGCGACATCGCTGATCCGCCAATACGCATGCAATGCGTGACTGAAATGACACGGCTCGCTGTCTTCGTGACAGGTGCTCAGACGCAGTTCCATGCCCTGCCCCAACTCGGCGTGCAGGTCGACCTGCCAGTCCCATAGCTGCAAGCGCCAGTGCAGGCTCACGCCCTCTTCGCTCTCACGGCTATCGATTAGTTTCCAGTCCAGCAAGCGCCCCCAGCCGTGCGCAGGCCAGCCACTTTCGCCGGGATGCCGGCCATACCAGGGCCAACAGACCGGCACACCGCCCCGAATCGCACCCACTTGTGGCCATTGCGCTGCGCACCACAGCCAGGGTTTCTGGCCACGTGGCTGGAAATGCAGCAGTTGAGCGCCCTGCCGACTGAAAACGGCCTGACACTGAGGATGATCAATCACCAGAACGTCGCGCAGCTGGTGACGTTCCCACTCGAAAGTCGGTCTGGCACGGCGGGATCGGAAGAAGCGTTGCAATGGATGTTCAGGCAGTTGCGCGTCGTGAGTGGTCATCGCCCATCGCGTCCCTGAAAAATAAAAGGATCAACTCATAAAAAAACGGGCAGCCAGGCTGCCCGCAAAGCACACACGACCCTTGATCGCGTTACGCGTCAATCAATACTCAGAACTTCGATTGAATCTTGATGCCCGCTACGATGGCATCATCAACCTGATCAACACCGCCAGGGTGCTTGATGTATTGCAGGTTGGGGCGCACGGTCAGCCAGTTGGTCACGTGGAAGCCGTAGTAGATTTCGGAGTTGTACTCGGTGCTCTGGACCGGCAGGTAACCAGGGTTATCGAAGTCATTGATGCCGCTGATCTGGTTGGCCAGACGCACGCGATCCTGCACATCGTCGTTGACGTGGATACGGGCGATACCGATACCGATGTCATCTTTCGGACGCGAGTTGAACGGGCCTTTGTAGGTCAGACCGATCTGCTGGTAGTTATCAACGAAGTTGGTGGCCTTGTCATGCACAGTGGCGTTGGCAAAGATGTTCAGACCGCGTGACGCGTCGCCGTTGTGAGTGGTCAGCTGTTGCTGTGCAACGACCCACCAGCCATGCTTGCTGTCATGCGACTTGAACGCAGCGCCAGTGGCCGCTTGCGGCTGACCGTTGACGTCTTCATAGACATCATCGGCGTTAGGCGTGCTCTTGTAGAAGCCGACACGGTATTCACCGGGCAACGAGTTGATGGTCGGGGTCCAGACCAGTTCAACCGGCAGGATCATGCCTTTGGTGCCGCTACCGCTCAGCTTGAAGCCGTTGCCGGTTTCCAGGTTGGACGGGTTCTGCTCGTAGACACCCACTTGTGCATACACTTCCGGGGTGATGTTGTACTTGACGCGCAAGGCCCACTGGCTGATTGGCCAGTTGTACCAGGTGTTCACGTAGTTACCGACCTGCGAACCACAGAACGACAGGTTCTGGAAGTCGCACGGGAAGCTGTTGAAGTCTTCGCCCGGCCCGAAACGACCGGCCTTGACGTCCAGCGCGCCGTCAAAATACTTTTGTTTGACCCACATCTGAGTCAGACGCCAGGTCTGGCCACGACCCCAGACTTCCTGAGAAGAACTGAGCGTACCGGCACGAGGATCGCCGATCCGGTCGTTGGAGATATTGCGCCCGCTACGTTCGGTGATTGCCAGTTTGAACTCAGCGTCCTGCCAGCCAAGCACTTTCTGCAAATCGATCTTCATGCCCAGCGCGAACTGATCGCTGTAACGGCCGGTGGTGTCGTCGTTGGAGCCGCCTTTCAGGTTGCTGGCCATCTCGGAAACGTATTCCAGCGAGAAGTCATAACCCTTGTCCAGCAACTCGGTGCGCTTGCCGCCCCAGTCGCCGGTCATCCAGCGTGAATCGGCACCAAAAGCTTCGTCAGCATGAACATTGCCTGCCAGACCCATCGCACCCACTACCGACAGCGTGCTGACCAACTGAAGCCGGGAAAGCGATTTACCTTTGTTGATCTTCTTCATCCCATCAATCCTCGTTTTATTGTTATTAGCTTTGGTAGACGTCTTGCTTCATTCACTGCTTGTGTTCACTGACAGGCCGTTTCGTTGTGGCAGTCGACGGCCGATCAGCGATGCTCGGTATTGAATCAATCTATCACTTGCGGTTCAACTGGGAGACGTTGCTTGCTCGCTCGGCCGCCGGTGGTTGCCCCAGGACCCCGAGACGCTCACCGCTCTGGGCGTCGAAAATCAGGACCTTTGAAGGATCGAATTGCAGCGTCAGGCTCTCGCCCACCTGTGGGGCGACATCCGGGGCAAGACGGCAGCAGACCTTGCTCTGGTTCAGCGTCACGAACACCAGTGTATCCGGCCCGGTAGGTTCGGTGACTTGCACCTCGGCACGAATGGTGGGCAGCCCCATCGATTCTTCGGTCGCCAGCATAATCTGTTCTGGCCGAATGCCAAGAATGATTTCACGGTCTTCCAGTCCGGCATCGGAAACGCCGACCGGCAGTTCGCAACGCGCCTGACCGCTGTCGAGCATCGCGAGCAATTGGCCATCCTTGCGTTGCAGGCGCAGCGGGATGAAGTTCATTGGCGGTGAGCCGATGAAGCTGGCCACAAACAGGTTGGCCGGATCATTGTAGATCTGCTTAGGCGTGCCAAACTGCTGGACGATACCGTCCTTCATGACCGCCACTTTATCGCCCAGCGTCATGGCCTCGATCTGGTCGTGGGTGACATAGACCGTGGTGGTTTTCAGACGCTGGTGCATCAGTTTCATTTCGGTACGCATCTCGACCCGCAACTTGGCGTCGAGGTTGGACAGCGGCTCATCGAACAGGTAGATCTTCGGACGGCGCGCCAGCGCGCGCCCCATCGCGACCCGCTGCTGCTGACCACCGGACATCTGTCCCGGTTTGCGATTGAGCAGGTGCTCGATCTGCAGCAGCTTGGACACCCGGGCGACTTCCTCGTCGATGTCAGCCTGCGGCATCTTGCGAATCTTCAGACCGAACGCAATGTTCTCGCGAACGGTCATGGTCGGGTACAGCGCATAGGACTGAAACACCATAGCGATGTCACGGTCTTTCGGGCTGGTACCGCTGACGTCTTCGCCATCAATCAGAATTGCGCCGCCGCTGATGCTTTCCAGCCCGGCAATGCAGTTCATCAGGGTGGACTTTCCGCAGCCGGACGGGCCGACCAGAATCAGAAACTCGCCATCCTTGATCGACAGCTCGATGTTCTTGAGCGTGTCCGGCAGGTTGCTGCCGTAGGTCTTGTTGACGTTGCGTAATTCGAGAGTCGCCATGATTACCCCTTGACCGCGCCGGCCGTCAGCCCACGCAGGAAATACTTGCCAGCCAGTACGTAGACCAGCAGTGTCGGCAGGCCGGCGATCATCGCCGCCGCCATGTCAACGTTGTATTCCTTGGCGCCTGTGCTGGTGTTGACCAGGTTGTTCAGCGCCACGGTGATCGGCTGAGAATCGCCGCTGGAGAACACAACGCCGAACAGGAAATCGTTCCAGATCTGGGTGAATTGCCAGATCAGGCAGACCATCACGATGGGCGTCGACATCGGCAGGATGATGCGGCCGAAGATCGTGAAGAAACCTGCGCCGTCCAGACGTGCAGCCCGGACCAGAGCCTCCGGAATGCTGACGTAGTAGTTACGGAAGAACAGCGTGGTGAACGCCAGCCCGTAGACCACATGAACGAACACCAGCCCCGCTGTGGTATTGGCCAGGCCCATCTTGCCCAGCGTGAAGGAAGCCGGCAGCAGCACGGTCTGGAACGGCAGGAAGCAACCGAACAACAAAAGACCGAAGAACATTTGCGAGCCCTTGAAGCGCCACATCGACAGCACATAGCCGTTGAGCGCGCCGATGGCCGTTGAAATGAGCACCGCCGGAACCGTGATTTTGATCGAGTTCCAGAAGTAGCCGTCAACGATGTCCCAAGCCTTGATCCAGCCAATCGCGGTGACCACGCTCGGCAGGCTCAGCAGGTTGCCGGTGCCGATGTCTTCGGGCGTCTTGAAGCTGGTGAACAGCATCACCACCAGTGGCACCAGATAAATCAGGCACGCCAGCGTCAGCACGGCGTAAATCAACACACGACTGAAGCTGATGCCCGGTTTGCCAACATGACTAGTCATGGCGTTTGGTCCTCAGCTCGGAATACAGGTACGGCACCAGAATCGCCAGGATTGCGCCCAGCATCAGAATCGCACTGGCCGAGCCCATGCCCATCTGGCCGCGACTGAAGGTAAAGGAATACATGAACATCGCGGGAAGGTCAGACGAGTAGCCGGGGCCGCCGGCGGTCATCGCCGCCACCAGATCGAAGCTCTTGATGGCGATGTGCGCCAGAATCATGATCGCGCTGAAAAATACCGGGCGCAGGCTAGGTAACACCACACGCCAGTAAATCATCGGCAAACTGGCACCGTCCATTTGTGCCGCGCGAATGATCGATTGATCGACGCCGCGCAGCCCTGCCAGAAACAGTGCCATGACGAAACCGGAAGACTGCCAGACGGCAGCGATGACCAGGCAGTACACGACGCGATCCGGGTCAACCAGCCAGTCGAGGCGGAAACCTTCCCAGCCCCAGTCGCGCAGCATCTTGTCCAGGCCCAGGCCGGGGTTGAGCAGCCACTTCCAGGCGGTACCGGTGACGATCATCGACAACGCCATCGGGTACAGATAAATAGTGCGAATCACGCCCTCGCGGCGGATGCGCTGGTCCAGCAGGACAGCCAGCAGGACACCGATCACCAGGCTGATGGCGATGAACATGCCACCGAACACCGCGAGGTTCTTGCTCGCCACCCACCAGCGGTCGTTGTCCATCAGGCGCGCGTATTGCGCCAGGCCGACCCACTTGTAGGACGGCAAAAACGTCGAGTTGGTGAACGAAAGCGCAAACGTCCAGAGGATGTAGCCGTAAAAACCGACCAACACGATGAACATGCTGGGTGCCAGCACCAGTTTGGGTAGCCAGCGTTGCAGCGCATCCATGGGCGAAGCTTTGCTGTGCGCAGCGACAGAGCTCATCGGGAGTATCCCTTATGTCGAATTCAGGCCGCAGCCGTGGGTGAAATCAGCCAGGGATTTCAACACCACGAACTGCGGATGCAGGCTTTCTGATAGGTATTACTGGGCCGACTTGACTGCGGTCGCCAGCTTCTTGGCGGTGGCGGCCGGATCGGCTGACGGGTCGTTGATGTAGTTGGTGATCACATCAAAGAACGCGCCCTGCACTGCCAGCGTAGTCGCCATGTTGTGCGCCATGCTCGGCTGCAGACCGCCGGTCTTCGAATCAGCCAGGAAGTCCTTGGCAGCCGTTTGAGCGCAGGAGTCAAAACCGTACTTGTTCATGTCGGCAAGCATGTCTTCACGCACCGGGATAGAACCCTTGTTGATGCTGAAGACCTTCTGGAAGTCCTCACCCATCGCGACCTTGGCCAGATCCTGCTGTGCAGCAGTGGTGCCTTTGTCTTTCTGCTTGAAGACTGCCAGCGAGTCGATGTTGTACGTGAACGACTTGTCGGTGCCCGGGAAGGCTACGCACTGGTAATCCTTGCCCGCGACTTTCTTGGCTGCGGTCCATTCGCTTTTGGCCCAGTCACCCATGATCTGCATGCCGGCCTTGCCGTTGATGACCTTGGCCGCTTCCAGGTTCCAGTCCTGACCCTTGCCGTCCGCGTCCATGTAGGTCGCGACCTTTTTGAGTTCGGTCAATGACTTGACCATGCCTTCGCCGGTCAATGCACCTTTGTCGAGATCAACCAGGGCTTTCTTGTAGCCATCTGCACCCATCACCGAGAGCACAACGGCTTCAAATACGGTGCTGTCCTGCCAAGGCTGACCGCCATGTGCCAGCGGGATGAAACCGGCTTTCTTCAGCTTGTCGCCCGCAGCGTAGAATTCTTCGAGGGTGGTGGGTGCCTTGTCGATGCCGGCCTTCTTGAAGACTTCGGGGTTGATCCACAGCCAGTTGACGCGGTGAATGTTCACCGGCACGGCGACGTAATCACCGTCGTACTTCACGGTATCGGAGACTTTCTTGTCCAGCAGCGAGTCCCACTTCTCGGCCTTGGCGACCTCTTTCAACGCGTCGGTATCCAGCAGGCCGGTAGAGGCCCATTCCTGAATGTCCGGGCCTTTGATCTGGGCAACGCCTGGCGGGTTGCCAGCAACGGCGCGGCTTTTGAGCACCGTCATGGCCGTGGCACCACCGCCACCGGCAACGGCACCGTCTTTCCAGACGAAGCCGTCTTTTTCAACTTGCGCCTTCAAGACATCGACCGCAGCTTTTTCCCCACCCGACGTCCACCAATGCACCACTTCAACAGTGCCTTTGGATTCAGCGGCGGTAGCGCTCAGAGGGAACAACGAAGCGAGAGAGATGACAACAGCGAGACGTGACATGGAATTCATCGAATTGACCTTTCTTGTTGTTATGCATGAGCAAGTCTGGTGCTTGCGCTTCGTGGGATTCTAACCAAGACCTGTACAGCTTCAGTAACGAAGGGACGCGCATATGTCACAGAATGGTTACACGCGGTTCATTTCCGAGACAGCCTGGTGAAAAGCCAGCATCCGCATAGCTTATTCCGCACTCCTCGGCAGGTACAACGTCACCCGCAATCCGCCGTCGCGCAGGTTCTGCAGACTGACTTCGCCGCCGTGGCTGTGAGCGATGTTGCGCGCGATGCCCAGCCCCAGGCCGTAGCCCTGCTGCTGACTGCCCGCCAAGCGGAAATGCGGCTCGAACACATGCTCCAGACGCTGCTCAGGCACCCCCGGCCCTTCGTCATCCACGTGCAGGACAAACGCCTGTGCGCTGTCTTCGACCTTCAAATGGGCACGATGCCCGTATTTAAGGGCGTTATCGATCAGGTTACCGATGCAGCGCTTGAGCGCCAGCGGTTTGCCCGGATAAGCCGCCAGCGCCTCACCATGCTGGGTGACACGCCCGTCGCCGTCAGGGCGCAGCCAGGGCTCGACCAGGCATTCAAGCAGCGCATTCAGGTCCACCGGCTCGATGTTCTCGTGGATATCGGTGTCCTTGACGCATTGCAGCGCGCCTTTCACCAGCAACTCCAGCTCATCCAGGTCGCGACTGAATTTGCGCTGCAGCGCCTCGTCCTCCAGCAATTCCACGCGCAGCCGCAGGCGGGTGATCGGCGTGCGCAGGTCATGGGAAATGGCGCTGAACAGTTGGCCCCGCTCGGTCAGGTAGCGGCTGATGCGGGTGCGCATGGCGTTGAATGCCCGGCTGACCTCGACGACTTCACTGCCACCACCCTCGACCACCGGCTCGACATCGGCCCCCAGCGACATGTCTCGCGCCGCGCGCGCGAGGCGCTTGAGCGGCCGGCTCTGCCAATGCACCAGCAACCCGATGAACAACAGCAGAAACGCACTGGTCAGGACGATGAACGACACCTGTTGCAGCGGCAGTTCCTGCTCTTCCAGCGACGTGTAGGGTTCGGGCAGCAGCGAGGCGATATAGAACCACTCTCCCGGCGCCATTTCGATCTGCGTGACCAGCACCGGCGGGTTTACCGGCTCGAGGGTCAGCGCGTAATGCGCCCAGGAACGCGGCAGCTCATCCAGCTTCAGGCCACTGTTGAAAATCCGTAATTCATCGGGCCGGGCAAACCACACGGTAATGTCCGGGCCGCTGCCCAGGCGCTGGCGCAATACGTCGCCCACCACATCCAGCACTGCCTGCTTGCGGGGCGTGGGCTGCATGATCTGCATGTCCAGCGGGTGATCGTTGAGCGAGACCACGAAGCGTGTACCGCCCATGCTGCGCAACTGATCCAGCACCATCGGCCGGTACGCCAGCGGCAGTGAACGAAAGTAACTGACACTGGCGGCCATTGAATACGCCAGGCTGCGCGCGCTGGTGACCAGCCCTTCCATCTGCGTGGCGCGCAACTGCGACAGCCAGATCACGCTGGACAGCGCCTGAGCCATCAGCACCGCCAGCAACGTCAACATCAACATGCGCCCCAGCAGCGAGCGCGGTAGCGGCAGGCCGGGTTTTTTCGGGCTAGCGGCGGTCGGGTTAATAACCGTTACCCGCCTGCGAGTTGACGTTCGCCGCCAGCAGGTAACCACTGCCGCGAATGGTCCGGATCAGGCGCGGCGACTTGCCGGTGTCCCGCAGGCGCTGACGCAGGCGACTGACCGCCATGTCGACGATTCGCTCCAGCGGCATCAGCTCACGCCCTCGCGTGGCGTTGCCGATGGTGTCGCGATCAAGTATCTGTTGGGGGTTGTCGAGAAACAGCTTGAGCAACGCAAAATCGGCGCCGGACAGAATCACTTCTTCGCCGTCGTTGTGAAACAACCGATGGCTGACCATGTCCAGCCGCCACTCATCGAACAGAATCACGTCGCCGCCCGGACGATCCTGGCCGAACTGGGCACGCCTCAAGAGTGCCTTGATACGCGCCTGCAGCTCACGCGGGCTGAAGGGTTTGCCCAGGTAGTCGTCAGCACCCAGCTCCAGACCGATGACACGGTCAGCCTCGTCAGAGCTGGCGGTCAGCATGATGATGGGGACATGCGGTTGGCGTGGATGCTGGCGAACCCATTTGCACAGGCTGAAGCCGTCTTCGTCCGGCAGCATGACGTCAAGGATCAGCAGATCGCTCGAGGCTTCATTGAAGGCGCGGCGAAAATCAGCGCCATCACCCACCGTGCGCACCTGGAAACCGGCACGACTCAGGTAGGTGTCCAGCAACTCGCGAATCTCCTGGTCATCATCCACCAGCAGGATCGATTTACTGACTGAACTCACGTTGAAGCGTCCTTGTGGGCTGTGAATCTTGTTGTTATGAGAGGTGCCTCAGATCTCCGAACCGAAAGCCTGCTGCAAGGCAACGCCTGCGCCCATCAGGCCAGGAAACTCGGCCGTGACCAGCCAGACCGGCAGGCCCTTGAAATAGTCGCTCATCACGCCTTTTTCGGCCATGGCGCGCTTGAAACCGCTGTTGATGAAGAAGTCAGTGAAGCGCGGCACCACACCGCCGACGATGTACACCCCGCCCAGACTGCCCAGCGTCAGGACATTGTTCCCCACTACCCGGCCGAGAAATACGCAGAACTGCTCCAGCACCGCTGCCGCCACCGGATCGCCCGCCAGTGCTGCCGACGTGATCGCCGCAGGCGATTTGAGCACCGGTTCGATGTCGTCCAGCGCGCAACTGACCTGATACAGCAACAGCAACCCGGCGCCGCTCAGCACGACTTCGGCACTGACATGCTCATGTTCAGCCATCAAGCGTGTCCACAGCAGGGCTTCACGGGCGGTGCCGATGGGCAGATCGGCATGCCCGCCCTCGCCCGGCAAGGCCATCCAGCGGCTGCCTTCCAGCTTGATCAACGTGCCGATGCCAAGGCCCGTGCCGGGGCCTACCACCACGCGCGGGCGATCCGCCTTGCCCACGCCGTGGCAGACGGTCAGGTATTCATCGTCCTTGAGCCGGGTCATGCCCAGCGCCATGGCGGTGAAGTCGTTGACCAACAGCAGATGATCGACTTTCAGGTCGGCGCAGAACGTGGTGCGGTTCAACCGCCAATGGCTGTTGGTGAACTCGAAATCGTCGCCGTCGACCGGCCCGGCGACCGCCAGACAGACATGGCCGATATCGCCCCGTTGCAGCTCAAGGTCCTGAAGATAGACCTCGATGGCCTTTTCCGGCCCGGCGTAGTCAATGGTCGGGAACACCCGGACAGAATGCAGCGTGTCGTCTTCCCAAATGGCAAAACGTGCATTGGTACCGCCTATATCACCGACCAGGGCCAACTTCACTTAAGCGTCTCCAGACTAGAGGTAAAGGCGCTGGCGCCTTGCTCTGCGGAGCTGAAGGCCATGCGCATGAATCCAAACAGCTCACGACCGCAGCCGACAGTGTTGTCGATCTGATTGACGGCCGGTTCGCGGGCGGCCAATTCTGACGCGTCGACCAGCACTTGTAACGTGCCTTTTACGCCATCGACGCGGATCACGTCGCCATCGCGCACCAGGGCCAGCGGGCCACCATCAAACGCTTCCGGACAGACATGAATCGCTGCCGGGATCTTGCCCGAAGCGCCCGACATCCGTCCATCAGTCACCAGCGCCACCTTGAACCCGCGATCCTGCAGAACGCCCAGAAACGGGGTCATCTTGTGCAACTCGGGCATGCCGTTGCAGCGCGGCCCCTGAAAACGCATCACGGCGACGAAATCGCATTCCAGCTCACCGGCCTTGAACGCGTCGGCCAGCTCTTTCTGATCCTGAAACACTTTGGCGGGAGCTTCTACGATCTGATGCTCTGGCGCCACCGCGGAGACTTTCATCACACCACGGCCCAGGTTGCCTTCCATGACCCGCAGCCCGCCTTCCGGGGAAAACGGACGGGCCACCGGGCGCAGAATGCTCTCGTCCAGGCTTTCGAGCGGCCCTTCGCGCCAGACCAGCTTGCCGTCTTCCAGAAAAGGCTCCCGGGTATAACGGCTCAGGCCGTAACCGGCCACGGTGTTGACGTTTTCGTGCAGCAGACCGGCTGCGAGCAGCTCGCGGATCAGGAACGACATGCCGCCTGCCGCCTGGAAGTGGTTGATGTCGGCTTTGCCGTTGGGGTAGACGTGGCTGAGGGTCGGCACCACTTCAGACAGATCGGCCATGTCCTGCCAGGTCAGTTGAATACCGGCGGCCTGAGCGATGGCCGGCATGTGCAGCGTGTGGTTGGTCGAACCGCCCGTGGCGTGCAGCGCCACGATCGAATTGACCAGCGAGCGCTCATCTACGATTTCGCCGATCGGCATGAAATCGCCGCTCTGCATGGTCAGGCGTGTCACCTGCCGCGCGGCTTCGGCGGTCAGTGCATCGCGCAACGGCGTATACGGGTTGACGAACGAAGCGCCGGGAAGGTGCAGCCCCATGACTTCCATCAGCAACTGATTGGTGTTGGCCGTGCCGTAGAACGTGCAGGTGCCCGGACCGTGATAGGACTTCATTTCAGAGTCCAGCAGCTCTTCGCGGGTGGCCTTGCCTTCTGCGTAACGCTGCCGCACGTCGGCTTTCTGTTTGTTGGAAATGCCCGAGACCATCGGTCCGCCCGGGACGAAGACCGTCGGCAGATGACCAAAACGCAGGGCGCCCATCATCAGGCCCGGAACGATCTTGTCGCAGATACCCAGCATCAACGCGGCATCGAACATGTTGTGCGACAGCGCCACGGCCGTGGACATGGCGATCACTTCACGGCTGGCGATGGCCAGTTCCATGCCCGGCTCACCCTGGGTCACGCCATCGCACATGGCAGGCACGCCGCCGGCAAACTGGCCGACCGAACCAATGTCACGTAACGCCTGTTTGATTTGTGCAGGAAAGTGTTCGTAAGGCTGATGCGCCGAAAGCATCTCGTTGTAGGACGAGACGATTGCCACGTTGGCGGCGTTCATCAGGCGCAGGTTCTGCTTGTCTTCCGGGCCGCAGGCAGCAACGCCGTGTGCGAAGTTGGCACATTGGAGCTTGCCGCGCATCGGGCCATCGCTCGCTGCGCCGCGAATCAATTGAAGGTAGCGCTGACGGGTATCGCGACTGCGAGCAATGAGCCGCTCGGTTACTTCAAGGACGCGGGGATGCATGTGATGAACTCCAGGCTAACGTCTAAGGTCACCCGTAAAGACGGTTCCAGTTTTCGAGCAGCGATTGTCAGGAAGCAGAACCCTGATCTCGATCAACTGGGAGGGCCTTTCAGGCTTGTAGTTGTAGATAAAACAAAATATTGCCACTAAAAAGGCTTGTTTTCTATTTCTATGAGAATAATCTTGTAATTCCAACAACAAATTCAGAAGGACGGCTGTATGACTCTTCGTATCGCAATCAACGGTTTTGGCCGCATCGGCCGCAACGTCCTACGCGCACTGTATACCCAAGGCTACCGTCAGGACCTGCAAGTCGTCGCCATCAACGATCTGGGCGACAGCGAAATCAACGCGCACCTGCTGCGCTTCGACACCGTACACGGCCCTTTCAGCGGCACGGTCGAGTGCGACAAGGAAAGCCTGACCGTCAATGGTGACCGTATTTCGGTCAGCGCCATTCGCAATCCGGCCGAACTGCCGTGGAAAGCGCAAGACATCGACGTGGTGTTCGAATGCACCGGCCTGTTCACCAGCCGTGACAAGGCCGCTGCGCACCTGACCGCCGGCGCCCGCAAGGTGATTATCTCCGCTCCGGCCAGCGGTGCCGATGCCACCATCGTCTATGGCGTCAACCACGACACACTGCGTCAGTCGCACCAGATCATTTCCAGCGCCTCCTGCACCACCAACTGCCTGGCGCCGGTGGCTCAGGTGTTGCACCGTGAACTGGGTATCGAAAACGGCCTGATGACCACCATTCACGCCTACACCAACGACCAGACCCTGATCGACGTGTATCACAGCGATCCGTACCGTGCCCGCTCGGCCACACAGTCGATGATCCCGAGCAAGACCGGTGCTGCCGAAGCCGTTGGTCTGGTGCTGCCGGAACTGGCGGGCAAACTGACCGGCATGGCCGTGCGCGTCCCGGTGATCAACGTTTCGCTGGTCGACCTGACCGTGACCCTGAAGCGTGAAACCACCGCCGAAGAAGTCAACGCACTGATGAAAGAAGCCAGCCAGCACTCCAAGGTGCTGGGCTACAACACCCTGCCGCTGGTTTCCCATGACTTCAACCACAACCCGCTGTCGTCGATCTTCGACGCCAATCACACCAAAGTGAGCGGCAAGTTGCTCAAAGTACTGTCGTGGTATGACAATGAGTGGGCATTCTCCAACCGCATGCTCGACAACTGCCTGGCGCTGCACAACGCGCAGTAAGCCTCGCCGCCGGCTCGATAAATTCTTACAGATCAACGCTTGACCCGACCAGAAGATGAGAAGCATTATCATTTGCTTGAATCTTCGGTCGGGCTTCTCTGTGCCACAGTCTCGTTTCAACACGGTCTTTTTGACTCAGCGCGCGGTGCTGTTGCGCACCTTGCAACGCATGGTCGGCAGCCACAGTGCCGCCGAAGACCTGCTTCAGGAAACCTGGCTGCGTGTTAGCCGCGCCCTGACCGAACACCCTGTCGATCACCTCGAACCCTTCGTTTTCCAGACCGCGCGCAACCTTGCGCTGGACCATTTGCGTGCGCGGCGCATTCATGGCCGGACCATGATCGAAGACGTCCCGAAAGCCCGGCTGGAAAGCGTCGTTGCGCAACTCGGTGCCCCCGAGGATGCCGCCCACGCCAAGCGCCTTATTGAAAGCCTGAGCGCCAGCCTGGGCACGCTGACCCCGCGCCAGCAGACGATCTTCACCCTCAGCCGCCTCAATGGCTGCAGTTACCTGGAGATTGCCGAGCAACTGCAGGTGTCGGCCAGCACCGTGCAAAAAGAATTGAAACTGATCATGGCGATTTGCGTGGGCGTGATCTCAAGGCTTGACCCGCCCTGAATGCTGCCGCAGGCTCTGGACTCCCATCGATACAATGCCAGGCTTTCGAGGAACACCGTGCCCCTGAGAACAGAACGTCCGCACGCCATTGCGCAAGACGTATTGAGCGATCGCGCGATGGATCAGGCACTCACCTGGCTGATCGAACTGGAAGCGGCAGACGAGGCCGGGCTGGCCCGTTTCGAGGCATGGCTGCACGCCGACCCCGAACATGCGCACGCCTTCGACAAGGCACGCGCGATCTGGCACTCGCAAACCGTTCAACAGACGGCCGAACACACGGTGCCACCGCCAAGGCCTTCGGCGTGGCGGCGTTTGCGTCCGCACTGGAAACCTCTGGCAACCGCCGCCATGCTGATGGTGGGGCTTTTCAGCTTCAGCAATCTGCCCATGCGCATGCAGGCTGACCATTTGACCGTGGTGGGCGAACGCCAACGGCTGGAGCTGGCGGATGGATCGAACGTTCTGCTCAACACCAACTCGGCGTTCTCCAGCAAGGTCAACGGGCAGCAGCGCTCAGCCCGTCTGCTTCAAGGCGAAGCCTTCTTCGACGTCACATCAAAGCCAGGGCTGGCGATGGAAGTCGACGCAGGGCCGGTACGCATGAGCGCCAACAGCACCGCCTTTTCCGTGCGTTATCTGAACGGCGTTGCGCAGGTGCAGGTGCAACGCGGTGCTGTCGATGTGCGCGCAACAAGGGGTGAATCGAGCCTGAGCCTTGCCGCGGGAGACAGTGTTCGCGTCGGCCCTGACGGTTTCGGTCGCCTCGAAAAGCTCGATCCCCTGCGCGACCTGGCCTGGGTGCAAGGCCGACTGATCTTCGAGAACAGCCCGCTGAGTGAGGTACTGGCCGAGGTGCGCCGCTATTACCCCGGCTGGATCATCAACACCAACCCGCAGCTGGGCCGGATGGCCGTGACCGGAAACTACCGCCTGGACAAACCGCTGGACGTGGTGCGCTCACTGGCGCAGATCACCTCGGCCAGCCTGCACGAAATGCCGGCACTGGTGATTCTCAACTGAAGCAGGATTTTTTTACTCGATAGCCGCTGGCCGTTCGTCTAGTTATAGCAGATGCAACTGATTCTCATCTTGAAACAGCTTGTAAACACTATAACGAGCAACACCCCAGGGAGCGCTACCGATGTCATCCACGTTCACGCCTGCCGCCCGACAGCACCGCGCGCGGCTCACGCTTTCGCTGCTGACGGTCGCAGTACTCAGCGCAAGCCTGCAGGCGATACCCGCCAATGCTTCCAGCGATAACACCCGGTCGAGCAGACCCGCTGGCACCTACAGTTTTTCGATCGCTCAGCAGCCACTGGTATCGGCACTCAATGAATTCAGCCGCATCACCGGCTGGCAGGTGGGCCTGTCCGCAGAGCTGGCGCAGAACGTGACCTCTCCGGGTACACGCGGCAACCTGAGTGCAGCACAAGCACTGGATGACATGCTGGCCGGCAGCGCACTGAGCTATCGCCATCTGGGCAACAACACTGTCGTGCTGGAAAAACGCTCGACGGGTGTCATGGCCCTCGATCAGATCACCGTCAGCGCGACCCGTCAGGCTCAAAACGTGACGACCGTGCCCAGCACCGTCAGCGTGCATTCCCGTGAAGAAATGGACCGCGGCACCGTCAACACCCTTCGAGACCTCGTGCGCCATGAGCCGGGCGTATCCGTGGGCGGTGCAGGCCAGCGCGCCGGCACCACCGGGTACAACATTCGCGGCATAGACGGCAACCGGATCATGACCCAGGTCGACGGCGTGGAAGTACCCGACAGCTTCTTCACCGGCCCTTACGCGCAAACCCACCGCAATTATGTCGATCCCGAGATCGTCAAGCGCGTCGAAATCCTCCGCGGCCCTGCATCAGCGCTTTACGGCAGCAGCGCCATCGGCGGCGTGGTCAGTTACTACACGCTGGACCCGGACGACATCATCAAGCCCGGCAAGGACGTCGGCGCGCGCCTGAAAACCGGCTACAGCTCGGCGGATGAAAGCTGGCTGAACTCGGCCACCGTCGCCGGGCGCCAGGGCGAATTCGACGGCCTGCTGCACCTGAGCCAGCGCAAAGGTCACGAAACCGACGCCTACGGTGAAGCAGGCGGCACAGGCCTGAGCCGTACCCAAGCCAACCCTGAAGACGCGCGCAGCACCAACGTACTGGCCAAACTGGGCTGGAACTACGTGGATGGCTCGCGCCTCGCCCTGGCCTACGAGAAGTACAGGGACGACCGGGATTCCAACCTGAAAAGCGCGGTGGGCGGGCCGTTCGCCAATGGCCGCGGCCTGGGCATGTATCAGTCGCGCACAGGCAACGACACCATCACCCGCGAGCGTTTCGGTATCGAAAACACGCTCAGCCTCGACAGCCTGCTGGCGGATAACCTCAAATGGAGCCTGAATTACCAGACAGCCAAGACCGACCAGAGCACCGACGAACGCTATTTCCCATTCTCCCGCGATGTGTATCGCCAACGCGAAACGGTGTATCAGGAAAAACAGTGGGTCTTCGATGCCCAGCTGGACAAAACGTTTTCCGTCGCCAGCACTGACCATGTGCTGACCTACGGCACCACCCTCAAACAACAGAAAGTGACCGGGCTGCGCAGCGGCAGCGGGACCTGCGCGAGGGTGTTCGGCTCCTGTCGCGCAACGGGCGCAAACAGCCCGGATGACCGACTGGCCGCCACCAGCGATTTCCCTGATCCGACCATCAACAGTTATGCGTTGTTCGCGCAGGACCAGATCAGCTGGAACGACTGGACCTTCCTGCCCGGCGTGCGTTACGACCATACCCGGCTCGATCCGGAGTTCACCCCGGCCTTTCTCAACTCGGTCAACCTGACAGACCCGGCCCAGGCCAATGATGAAGCGCGAACCTGGCATCGTCTTTCGCCCAAGTTAGGCGTGACCTACGCCCTGAGCGACCATTACACCGCGTACGGCCAGTACGCCGAAGGCTTCCGCACACCGTCGGCCAAGGCGCTTTATGGACGCTTCGAGAACCCGGCGGCCGGCTACGTGGTCGAGCCCAACCCGGACTTGAAACCGGAAACCAGCAAAAGTCACGAGGCCGGCCTGCGCGGCCGTTTCGAATCCGGTTCGTTCGATGTCGCGGTGTTCTACAACCAATACCGCGACTTCATCAACGAAGACGCGATCACCCCGGGTTATAACGAACTCACCTTCCAGTCGAACAACATCAAGCACGCCACCTTGAAAGGCGCAGAACTCAAGGGGCGTCTGAATCTCGACACGCTGGGCGCACCGAACGGGCTGTACAGCCAGGCATCCGTTGCCTATGTGCATGGGCGCAATGACGACACGGGTGCGCCGATCAACAGCGTCAACCCGCTGACCGCTGTCATCGGCCTCGGGTATGACCAGCGGGATTACGGCGGCCTGCTGAGCTGGACGCTGGTCAAACGCAAGAACCGGGTGGACGACAGCGACTTTCACACACCGGACGGCACCTCCAGCCAGTTCAAGACGCCGGGCTTCGGCGTCCTGGATCTGACCGCTTTCTACAACGTCAGCGACGACCTGACTGTCAATGCCGGCCTCTACAACCTCACCGACAAAAAATACTGGCGCTGGGACGATGTGCGCGGTTACGACGGCGTGGGTGAAGCCGGTGTGACCGCACCTGCCAACCTTGATCGCCTGACGCAGCCGGGGCGCAACTTCAGCGTCAATGTGGTGTGGGACATCTGACCCCGAGCGTGCTGAAAGCCCGCCGTCAAACCTCGATGGCAGGCTTTCTCTACGCGTTCAGGTCCGACTGTTCATCTATTCAACAAGCCTCTTTTCAGCAAGGAAGACTTCGATGCCCCTCGATCAGAACCGCCCGACACTGCGTTCGCAACGCCTCAGTCGTATCACCCATGCACCGCATGAAGAGCTGGACAAGGTGGTCAAGGCCCAGGCGCCGTTTGCCACACTGACCCGTTACGCACGCTTTGTGGTCGCTCAATACCTGTTCCAGAGCGAACTGCAAAGCCTGTACAACACCCCCGCGCTCCAGGCGATCATCAAAGACCTGCCCGCACGTTGCCGGGCAGTACACGCCAAGGCAGACCTCGCCGATTTGAACGTCGACATTCCGCTGCCGGTGGCGGGCGCAGTCCAGCCCTTGTCCGACGCCGAAGCCCTCGGCTGGCTGTTCGTCTCGGAGGGTTCCAAGCTGGGCGCGGCGTTCCTGATCAAACGCGCCGAAGCGCTGAACCTGAGCGACAGCTTCGGTGCCAGACACCTGGGCGAACCGGAAGGTGGCCGGGCCGCCGGCTGGAAGACGTTTATCAGGACGCTGGACGACCTGCCGCTGAACGCCGCGCAGGAAGCGCAGCTTGATCAGGGTGCCATCGCTGCATTCGAGCGTTTCAACGTGCTGCTGCAGCACGCGTATGCCGATGCAGCGGTCGAGGACGTGGCGCAGGCATGAAAAAGCGCCCGGTGCTGTTAAGCTGGCCGGGCTTTCTGAACCTGCCTGTAGAGACCATGACGTACAAACCACCTGGCTCAAGACTTTCACGCCTTTTATACGGCATCCTCGCCTATACCGCGCTGGGCATAGGCATCGTTGCGATCTTCGTGCCTGGCCTGCCGACCACTGAGTTCATTCTGCTGGCGGCCTGGGCAGCGACGCGCAGTTCGCCGCGACTGAATGCCTGGCTGGAAAACCATCGGGTGTTCGGGCCAATCCTGTACAACTGGCGCAATGGCCGACTGGTCGCCCGCAAGGCCAAGATCAGCGCCACCATCAGCATGCTGGTGTGTGCGGTGGTGATGCTCAGCCTGATCGGTCATGCGTGGTGGCTGTACCTGGCCCTGACCGGGATGGCACTGGGTAATCTGTGGATATGGTCAAGGCCGGAACCACCCAAAGCGGGGCGCTGATCGTGCCGTGGACGCACCGCGCATCGGGCTGAACTGCGCAGAGGCGAGCAGTGTCTGACTGAACACACTCATCACTTGATGGAATACCTTCATGTACGAGCCAGGCCATCTACACCTCATTCATGTGGCGCTGCAACCCGCGGAAGTCAGCTATGACCTCCACCTGCGTTATGAAGTCAGCGAAGACCCGAAGGAAGGCACCTGCATGAGTTTCACCTTGCAGGGAGAGGTCAATGGCACGTCTTTCGAAGAACAATTCCAGCTGACCCGTGACAAGGCGTTCGACTTCGCCCACGACGCCAGCCGCATCGCCATGAAGCACGGTCTGCCCAACTCGTCGTCACTGCCTATCGCCCAGCACAAGGACTACGACCGGATGTTCGCCGACATTCGCGACAAGCTGAACGTCAAGTCAGGCGATCCGGTGAAGCCCGAGCACCTGGAATAGTTTTTTCTCGTACCCACGCGAGTGGGTACGAGCGCCAGTTGTATTCACCACCGGATTTCACCAAACCCGCACCACAAGGCATACTTGCCGCCTTCTCCGCCGCGAATCGTTAACGTCCCATGCGTATCCACGTCAGCTTCATCGACCGCGTTGGTATCACCCAGGAAGTGCTGGCCATTCTGGGTGGACGCAATCTGAATCTGGATGCAGTGGAAATGGTCCCGCCTAACGTCTACATCGACGCGCCGACCCTCAGCCATCAGGTGCTCGAAGAGCTCAAGGACGCGCTGTTTCGGGTGCGGGGTGTGGAGGCGATCACGGTGGTGGACATCCTCCCCGGTCAGCGTCGCCATTTGCAACTGGACGCCCTGCTCGCGGCAATGACCGACCCGGTGCTGGCTCTCGACAGCGCAGGGCATGTGCTGCTGGCCAATCCCGCGTTGATTGCCCTGATAGGCCGCGAACCTGCGGGAGAGCCCATCGCTGAACTGTTTGCCGACCCCGGCCTGCAAACGGCGTTGCTGGAAAACGGGTTTCGTCTGCCGTTGCGCGAAATCACGCTCAACGGCGAGGCTCTGCTGCTGGATGCCACCCCGATTACTGAAGCAGGCGCGCTGATTACCCTGTACCTGCCCAGCCGCATCGGCGAACGCCTGTCGGCCTTGCACCACGATCATGCCGAAGGTTTCGATGCGCTGCTGGGAGACTCCGCAGCCATTCGTACCCTTAAAGCGAGGGCGCAACGCGTGGCAGCGCTGGACGCGCCGTTGCTGATTCAGGGTGAGACCGGCACGGGCAAAGAACTGGTCGCCCGCGCCTGCCACGCCAGCAGTACACGCCACGGCGAACCGTTTCTGGCGCTGAACTGCGCGGCGCTGCCGGAAAACCTCGCTGAAAGTGAATTGTTCGGCTATGCCCCCGGCGCCTTCACCGGTGCCCAGCGTGGCGGCAAACCGGGCCTGATGGAGCTGGCCAACCAAGGCACGGTGTTTCTCGATGAAATCGGCGAAATGTCACCTTATCTGCAGGCCAAACTGCTGCGCTTCCTCAACGATGGCAGCTTCCGGCGCGTCGGCGGGGATCGGGAAGTGCGGGTCAATGTGCGCATTCTCAGCGCCACCCACCGCGATCTGGAAAAAATGGTCAGCGAAGGCACCTTTCGCGAAGACCTGTTCTACCGTCTCAATGTTCTCAACCTGGAGGTTCCGCCGCTACGCGAGCGCGGCCAGGACATCCTGTTGCTGGCCCGCTATTTCATGGAACAGGCCTGCGCCCAGATTCAGCGACCCGTCTGCAGGCTGGCGCACAGCACCTACCCTGCCCTGTTGGGCAACCGCTGGCCGGGCAATGTGCGTCAGTTGCAGAACGTTATTTTTCGCGCTGCCGCGATTTGTGAAAGCACTCAAGT
This sequence comes from Pseudomonas syringae, assembly GCF_002157375.1. Lineage (GTDB taxonomy): Bacteria > Pseudomonadota > Gammaproteobacteria > Pseudomonadales > Pseudomonadaceae > Aquipseudomonas > Aquipseudomonas syringae_T. The sequence goes on along the minus strand of NZ_MTSA01000007.1, from coordinate 279,248 downwards.
GGATATAGGCGATCTGGACATCGCAGGCACCGCCGTGGCACGCCAGAACGACGCCCCCATCGACAGCCTCGAAAACGCCGTCGAGGCGTTTGAAAAGGACCTGCTGGCAAAGCTCTATGCCGATTACCCCTCGACCCGCCAACTGGCCGCTCGCCTGCACACCTCGCACACGGCTATCGCACATCGGCTTCGAAAATACGGAATATCCGGCAAGTCGTAGCCGATTTGCACGCTAAGCGGAAAAATATTCCAGACAGATTCATTTAATTATCAAATCTGCCGATAACCTTCTGGTATGGTCCATAAACCTCCTATCATCCATTCGAATGGATGTCCGTAGATATGCTTTACGGCCGTTTTGGCAGACAGGGTCACGTAGTTACGGGAAAGAATCATGGAGAACCCGCCGGTCGACTACTTACCCGCCGAACCTCAGTCTCGCGCCGAAAAAATCGTGGAGTCGCGTCGGCAGAAAACACTGATCAAGACGAGTGCGCTTCAGGACGCCATTTTCAACAGTGCCTATTTTTCCAGCATCGCGACCGATGAACACGGGGTCATCCAGATCTTCAATGTCGGGGCCGAGCGCATGCTTGGCTATCACTCGGAAGACGTGGTCGACAAGATCACGCCCGCCGACATCTCCGACCCGGCCGAACTGATCATCCGCGCCGCAGCCCTCAGCCACGAACTGAACACCCCCATCACACCCGGCTTTGAGGCGCTGGTGTTCAAAGCCTCGCGCGGCATCGAAGACATTTATGAGCTGACCTACATCCGCAAGGACGGCAGCCGCCTGTCCGCTATGGTGTCGGTGACGTCGTTGCGTGACAGTGCCGAAACCATCATCGGCTACCTGCTGATCGGCACTGACAACACTGCGCGCAAGCAGGAAGAAGAAACCCAGGCCTTGCTGGATCAGCGCCTGCGCGACCAGCAGTTCTACACCCGTTCGCTGATCGAATCGAACATCGATGCGCTGATGATGACCGACCCGCAAGGCATCATTTCCGACGTCAACAAGCAGATGATGGCGCTGACCGGGCGCACCCGCGATGAACTGATCGGCGCGCCCTGCAAGAATTTTTTCACTGATCCGGCGAGTGCCGACGCTGCCATCAAGCGCGTGCTCAGTGAACACAAAGTCAGCGACTACGAACTCACGGTGCGCGCCTACGACGGCACCGAAACTGTCGTGTCTTATAACGCGGCGACCTTTCATGACCGCGACCGCAAGCTCAAGGGCGTGTTCGCCGCTGCCAGGGACGTGACCGAGCGCAAGCGTTTCGAGCGCACGCTGGAAGAGAAGAACATCGAGCTGGAACACGCCAGCCACATGAAGTCCGAGTTCCTGGCCACCATGTCCCACGAACTGCGTACGCCTCTCAACGCCGTCATCGGTTTTTCGGAGGCGCTGCGCGACGGCATGGTCGGTGATATGACCGATGACCAGCGGCGATACATCGGCGACATCTTCAACAGTGGCCAGCACTTGCTGTCACTGATCAATGACATTCTCGACCTGTCCAAGGTCGAAGCCGGCATGATGACGCTGGAGCTGGAGCCCGTCGATCTGGACGAACTGTTGAGCAACAGCTTGCTGATCGTTCGGGAGCAGGCCGCGCTGCAACGCATTCAGTTGAAGCTGGAGACCGAGTCCGACTTCGGGCTGCTTGAACTGGACCGGCGCAAGACCAAGCAGATCGTCTACAACCTGCTGGCCAACGCGGTGAAATTCAGCCAGCCCGGCGGCTGGGTGGTCCTCGCGGTGCGCCAAGTGCCTCGCGCACAGGCCGGCGTCCTGGAGGGGGACTGGCCAACCCACGGTTTCCCGCTCCCGCCCGGCGACGCCAGCCAGTTTCTGGAACTGAGCGTCAGCGACACCGGAATCGGCATCGCCCAGAGCGACATGAACAAGCTGTTCAAGGCCTTCAGCCAGATCGACAGCGGTCTGGCGCGCAAATTCGAAGGCACCGGGCTGGGGCTGGCGATGGTCAAACAACTGACCGAACTGCACGGCGGCTGCGTGGCGGTTGCCAGCGTCAAGGACCTGGGCACGCGCTTCGTGGCCTGGTTGCCGATTCGTCCTCCTGCACCCGAGGAGGCGTAATGGCCCAAATCCTGATCATCGAAGACAACGCCGCCAACATGCGTCTGGCCGAATTGCTGCTCAACAGCGCCGGTCATGACGTGCTCTGTGCGACCGACGCGGAAACGGGTCTCAAGCTGGCCCGCGAGCGTCAACCCGACCTGATTCTGATGGACATCCAGTTGCCTGAAATGGATGGCCTGAGCGCGACGTCGCTGCTCAAGAAAGAGGTGGCTACTGCGGCAATCCCGGTCATTGCCCTGACCGCGATGGCCATGAAAGAAGACGAAGAAAAAATCCGGCTGGCAGGCTGTAACGCCTACATCATCAAGCCCCTGCGCTATCAGGAGCTGTACCGGGTCATCGACGCCTTGCTTGAAAAAAATCCGCCTTTAAGGCCAATCATCTGAGCATTCGTCATGACCCAACCCGCCGCAACCATCCTGATTGTCGATGATGACGTCCATGTCCGGGACCTGCTTGAGGTGCTGCTGCGCAACCAGGGTTACGAGACGCTGACGGCAGAGTCGGGTGAACACGCGCTGGCCATAATCGATAAGCGCGCGCCCGATCTGATCCTGCTCGATATCATGATGCCGGGCATGGATGGCTACGAGGTCGCCAGCCAGCTCAAGGCCCGGAAAGGGACCGCCAATATCCCGATCATCATGCTCTCGGCACTCGATGAGCACAGTGCGCGCCTGTCAGGGCTGGAAGCCGGTGCCGAGGAATACCTGAACAAACCCGTGGACAGCGCCGAACTCTGGCTGCGCGTGCGCAATCTGTTGCGTCTCAAGGCCTTTGGCGACTACCTGAAAAGCCACAGCCTGATACTCGAAGACCAATTACAGCAGCGGACCATCGACCTGGAGCGCTTTCGCACGGTCATGGACGCGTCTGAAGACGCTATTTTCCTGATCAACCGCAACACCATGAGCCTTATCGAGTTCAACCGCAGGGCGTGCCAGTTACTGGGTTACACCGCCGAGGAACTCTCGCATAAGACACCCGCCGAGCTGGGCGAGACGTCGATGGAAAACCTTGAGCGGGTGTACGACCAGATCATCGCCGGCAAAGGCCCCAGCGAACCGCTGGAAACCCAGATCCGTGACAAAAGCGGACGGGATGTCGAGGTGGAGATCCATCGCCAGGCGTATCGCACTGGCGAAGACTGGGTCATCGTCGGCATCGTGCGTGACATCACCCGGCGCAAGGAAAGCGATCAACGCCTGCTGACGATGGCCCATTACGACACCCTGACCGGTCTGCCGAACCGGGATCTGTTTTTCACCAGCTTGCAGATGGGCCTCACTCAGGCCGCCATCAGTCGCTGGAAGCTCGCCGCCCTGACGGTCAACCTGGACGGGTTCAAAAATATCAACGAAACCTGGGGCCACGTTCTGGGTGATCAGGTGTTGCTGGAGGTCAGCCATCGCTTGTCGGACTGCCTGAACGCCAGCGACACCCTCGGGCGCGTGGACGGTGACGAGTTTGCCCTGATTCTGATGATCCGTGACGGTCAGGCCGATACCCGACAAACCCTTGAGCGCATTCGCAAGGCCTTGCGGGTGCCTTTCCAGGTCGAAGGCCAGAACATTGTCATGACCGCGAGCATCGGTATCGCTCTCTATCCGGAGGACGGCGAAGACGCACGCGAACTGATCAGACACGCCTACACCGCCATGAACAACGCGAAGAAGTTCGGCGTCGACAGTTACAGGTTCTACACCGCACAGATGAACGCCGAAGTGTCGGCACGTCTCGACCTTGAAGCCGCGTTGCGTGAAGCCGTGGAAAAGGAGGCGTTCGAAATTGTCTATCAGCCCAAGCTCAACCTGGCCGATGACCGGGTATGCGGGCTGGAAGCCCTGTTGCGCTGGCCACGCCCGGGGCTGCCCGGCGTATCACCTGCGGTGTTCATTCCGGTGCTGGAGAACCTGGGCCTGATCGGCGAAGTCGGCAACTGGGTGCTTGACCGTGTCTGCGCACAAATTGCCGACTGGGAACGCACGGGGCTGGGCCTGTTTCAAGTGGCCGTCAACGTCTCTGGCCAGCAGATATCCAACAGCAGCCTGGTCGCCGACATCCGTCAGGCACTGACAAAGCATCGGGTCAAACCGCAGTGGCTGGAGGTCGAGCTGACGGAAAGTTCGCTGATGGAAAACACGTCGCACACCATCGCTACTCTGGAAACGCTCAAGGCCAACGGCGTGAGTATTTCCATCGACGACTTCGGCACCGGCTATTCAAGTCTCGCGTACCTGCGCCGATTCCCTATTCACAAGCTTAAAATCGATATCGCCTTCATTCGTGAAGTGACCAGCAACCCGCAGGACGCTGCCATCGCCAGAGCGATCATCGAACTGGCTCACAGCCTCGGTCTGAAAGTCATTGCCGAGGGTGTCGAAACACCGGAGCAACTGGCGTTTCTGCGTAAAAACAATTGCGATCAGATTCAAGGTTATCTGATCAGCAAGCCGCTGCCGCTTGCAGAGCTCGAAACGTTTTTAAGCACGCCGGAAAAACAGTTCGGATAACACGGCACGATCGGCACAGGCTGTGCCGAGTACACCATTTTTTAAGGAGTTCGCTGGATGCGGTGTTCGCAAGCTGTACTTTTAGGGATGTTAAGTGTGGCAAGCCTGGCCCAGGCGCAGACGTCAACCGATAGCGCGCTGCTTGAAGACACCGCACCTGCCAGCCATTCCGTACCCGCCAGCGAAGCGCGAGGCGTGCTGCGCGCGACCAATCAGGCCGTGCTTGCCAGCGAGCTGTCGGGCCGTATCGTTGATCTGCCTTTCCAGGAAGGCGAGTCGTTCAACAAGGGCGATACCCTCGCCCGCTTCGATTGCTCCGCCTATCAGGCTCAGCTCAATGCCGCGCAGGCAGCCAGCCGTGGCGCCAGTGAAGAACTGGCACACAATCGGCAACTGGCCTCCCTCAACTCGGTGGGCCGCTTTGAAGTGGCGCGCGCCGAGGCCAGGCTTTCCGAAACACAGGCGCAGTCTGGCGTCTATCAGGTACAGATCAAGCGTTGCAGCGTGATTGCGCCCTATGACGGGCAAGTGGTCGAGCGCAAGGTCAAGCGTTACGAGAGCGTCGCAGCAGGCACGCCGATGCTTGAAATCGTCGACAACCGAACACTCGAACTCCACCTGTTGGTGCCTTCGCGCTGGATGAGCAAACTCAAGCCGGGGCAAACGTTCAGTTTCGTCCCGGACGAGACCGGCCAGCCCCTGACCGCGACCGTCAAGCGTCTCGGTGCGCGCATCGATGAAGGCAGCCAGACGTTGCTGCTGATCGCCAGCCTGCCCAAGGCTGAGGGTCTGCTCGGAGGCATGAGCGGTACGGCACATTTCGCGGAGCTTAAGTGAACGCCCCCGTATCCGGCGCGGTAGAACGGGTATTCGCGCAATTTCTGGACCTTGAACGGCTGACCCGCGCCGCGCCCACGACAGAGCAACTGGCTTACAGCCTGGTCAACGACAGCCAGGGGTTGTTCGGTTACCGCCATGCGGCGCTGGTGATCGCCGGCAAAGTGCGCTCGGTGACCGGGGTCAGCGTTATCGAACCCCATGCGCCGTTCGTGGCGTTTGTCGAGCACGCCGTCGGCCAGTTGCTCAAGCTGGACCTGGTCAAGCCGGCCCGCGTCGTTCGCATGGAGTCACTCAGTGCATCGGTGCGCGAGGACTGGAACAGCCTGTCGGCCCCCCATGTTTTCTGGCTGCCGCTGCAAGACCGCAAAGGCGAGGTGTTTGGCGGCCTGTGGCTGGCCCGTGACACGCCGTGGACGCCCGCCGAGCAAGTCCTGCTCGCGCAATTGGGCGATACCTGTAGCCATGCCTGGCTGGCCTTGCAACCCGGAAAACCCTGGCGCTTGCGTTTCAACCGCAAACGCCAGGCCTTGCTGGTGATGTTGGCGCTGCTGTGCCTGCTGATCCCGGTGCGTCAATCGGTGCTGGCACCGGCCGAGGTCGTCCCGCTGGGCGGTCGGGTGGTGGCTGCGCCTCTGGACGGCGTGGTGGCCGAATTTCTGGTCAAACCCAATCAGCCCGTCAAGACCGGCGACCTGCTGCTGCGCTTCGAGAACACCACCCTCAAGGCCCAGGCCGATGTGGCCGAACGGGCGCTGGGCGTGGCAGAAGCAGAACTGAAAGCCAATTCGCAGCGGTCGTTCGCCGACGCAGAATCAAACTCGAGAATCGACCTGCTGGCGGCCCGCGTCGAGCAGAAACGTGCTGAGCGCGACTATGCTCGCGAGTTGCTGAAACGCAGTGAAGTGCGTGCCGAGCGTGACGGCATTGCCGTGTTTGCCGATGCCCAGCGCTGGCTCGGCAAGCCGGTGCAGACCGGCGAGCGTCTGCTGGAAATTGCCGATCCGACTCAGGCCGAGCTGCGTATCGAACTGGCGGTCGGCGACGCGATTGCGCTGCAACCGGACGCTGAAATAGCGCTGTTTCTGGACAGCGACCCGCTGCAACGTCACGCGGCCCGCCTTGAACGGGCCGCCTATGAAGCGCAGCCCACCCCCGGCGGGCAGCTGGCTTATCGCCTGGATGCCAGTTTTCTCGAGTCGCCACCCCCACGGATCGGTCTGCGCGGCACCGCGAAGGTGTTCGGCGACCGGGCGCCGTTGGCGCTGTACCTGCTGCGTCGCCCTCTTGCCGGTCTGCGTCAAAGTGTAGGCCTGTAATGAACCTGCCCACTCTGCGTGCAGACCTGCAACTGACACCCGCCGCCCCGGCCCTCGACGGCTCGCCGCGCTGGACCCTGGCCGACCCGCTGCGCGGTCGCTATTTCAAGCTGGGTACTCAGGCCATGCGTCTGCTGCGTCATTGGGCACTGGGCGACGCTTCACGGGTGCTGCAAGCGGCCAATCGCGAACCGGGCCTGCCGCTGGGCAGTGCTGAAGTAGAAGAACTGCTGCGCTTTTTGCGCGGTCATGACCTGATCGCCGCACAGGACCCGGAGCAGCGCGCCAGCTACGCCCACAAAGCTGCGGCCTCACGTCACGGGCTGTGGCAGATGCTTCTGCATCAATATCTGTTCTTCCGCATTCCGCTCTGGCGTCCGGATGCATTTCTCGACCAGGTCTGGCCGTGGCTGGCGCGCTACGGTGCAAGGCTGCTGCGTTACGGGTTGCCGCTCACGCTGGCGCTGGGGGTTTTTCTGGTCGCCCGGGACTGGCAGCGTTTCATCGGCACCTTCCCGCACCTGTTCAGCCTCGGCGGTGCTCTGGCATTTGGCGTGGCCCTGTTTTTTGCCAAGCTTTGTCATGAGTTCGGCCATGCGTTCATGGCCAAGCGCGCCGGCTGTCGGGTGCAAAGCATGGGCGTGGCGTTCATGGTGCTGTTGCCCCTGTTCTACACCGATGTCAGCGACGCCTGGCGGGTCAATGACAGACGCGCCCGCCTGCTGATCGGCGCAGGCGGCGTGCTGGCGGAAATGCTGTTAGCGTGCATCGCCCTGCTGGCCTGGTCGCTGTTGCCCGACGGGCCGGCGCGCACCGCCGCCTTCATGCTCGCCAGCGCAACGTGGCTAACCACTGTGGTGGTCAATCTCAATCCGTTCATGCGCTTCGACGGCTACTTTCTGATCAGCGACTTATGGGGAGTCGACAACCTTCAGGGCCGGGCTTTCGCCCTCTGCCGCTGGCGGCTGCGCGAGGCCTTGTTCGGTTACGGCCTGCCTGCGCCAGAGCCGTGGTCACCGGTCATGCAGCGTCGGTTGCTGTGGTGGGGCTATCTTTCATGGCTGTGGCGTGCAGCGTTGTTTTTCGGTATCGCGCTGGCGGTCTACCACCTGTTTTTCAAATTGCTTGGGATTTTCCTGATGCTGGTGGAACTGGGCTGGTTCATTTTTCTGCCGATTTTCAAGGAATGTCGTCACTGGTGGTCGCACCGCGAACAAGCGTATGCACCCCGTGTGCTGCTCAGTGCGACAGGCTTGCTGGCGCTCGTCTTGCTGCTGATCGTGCCGTGGCACAGCAGTGTCGAGTTGCCGGTGATGCTGGAAGCCGAAAGCGTGACCGCCATTCACGCTCCGGCAGCGGCCAGGGTCAGGCAAGTCAACGTGCGGGACGGCCAGAAGGTCGAACAAGGTGCCGTGCTGATGGAGCTGGAATCCCCTGACATCGACTCCCGGCAAAGCATCGTGCGCCGTGAAATCAACATGCTCCAGTTGCAGATGCGTCGCCAGGCCGGGCGCAGCGAGACCGCTGCCGATGCCGGCATCCTGGAACAGCGCCTGGCCGAAGCCGTCGCCGAGTACAGAGGCCTGGCGGCACGGCGCGAGCGCCTGTTGTTGCGCGCGCCCAAGGCCGGGCAGGTGCGCGATCTGCTGCCGCAGTTGAGCGTCGGGCGCTGGGTTTCAACCAGGGATCCGCTGCTTCGGGTGGTCGAGGCAGGCACCCGGATTCGCGGGTACGTGGCCGAGAATGCGTTATGGCGCATAGCCCCCGGAGATCGGGGACGCTTCATTGCTGACGACCCGATGCGTGAGTCGCTGGCCGTGGAGCTTCAGGAAGTCGACGCCAACGGCGTGGCCTGGCTGGATCAAGAGGCGTTGAGTTCCGATCATCACGGCCCTATTGCCGTACGTCGAGACGAAAATCAGCGCGCCGAACCGGTACAAGGCCAGTACGGCGTACGCCTGAAACTGGTGGACAATACCGCCGCACCGTCCCAGCCATTGCGCGGCGTTGCCGTGCTGGACGGTCGCAGCGAATCCCTGCTGGGCGCGACCTGGCGCCGGCTTGCCGCACTGGGCGTGCGTGAAAGCGGGTTTTGAAGCTGACACATGGACAGAGGACAGCACATGACAAAAAAACCTTTCGCCAATATCGATGGACTGGTCGTGCGGCCATCGAGAGAGACCGACAGTGCCTTTCTACAGGTGCTCTATCACTCGGCGCGGCCCGATCTGCAACTGATCGACGGAGAACGCGATCAGGTTGAGGACGTTGTCGCCCAGCAGTTTCGCGTACAGGATCTGGGGCTGGGGGAGCACTTTCCGAACGCCATGCACTACGTGGTTGAAAAGCTCGGCACGCCCATTGGCGCGCTGGTCACCGACTTCGGCCACAACGAGATTCGCGTGCTGTACCTGGCGTTCATTCCGGCTGCACGTGGCAAGGGTTATGGTCGTAACGTCGTGCAAGGCGTGCAGCAGGCGGCCGAACAGATACGCTGTCCGGTCGCAACGGTGGTCTGGGCCAACAACCCCCATGCGCGCCAGCATTATCTGGCGCTGGGGTTTGAGGTTCAGGAACGGGACGTGGCGGCCGAGCGGCTGATCTGGTATCCAGGCCAGGCCGCTGCCGTCAATTGAAGCTGATGCAAAAGTAGGCTAACCGGCTGTCACGCCCCATGGCAGGTACGCGAGACACGAAAACATCCTGCAGTACGCCGGTGTCCGGTAGCTCGATGGCGCATGGGCCGTCGATAAAGGCGCTGGGCTCCAAAGAGTCCAGAGACACGTTGAACGGCAGGCGTTGATCTTGAGAGGCGCGCGCCTGCGGCCGTTCGGCGACCGATGAAACCTGGACCGGCAACTGACTGCCATCGCCCAATTGCAGTAAGCAGGTAGTACCGACCACCGCTCGAAAGTGTTCGACAGTAATGTCTTGCAGCATTAAGCATCTCCAGCGCGAAATACAGGAAAAGCCCGTCCCTGGGCGCGAACAACTCAACTCCGGCTTGGATAAATCCCTTGCAAGGCAATGCTGAAGTTCACGACCAGAAAAGGATTCATGCTGTCGAGAGGCAAGCTTCCGCCAACGGACTGCATGGTTCCACTGACGGCGGTGGTGACACCTTTTTGCACGACAGGCGTTGTTCCGGCACTGGGCGAGAATATATTGGCGGACATTGGCCCGGAGGTGGAAGCGCCTATAAACGCATTGTCGGTGGTTGGCGCAATGGTCGCCCCGGTGACTGCCGGGTTGGCCAGATTAATCGTGGTGGTCGCTGTCAGCGTGCTCAGTGCGTGTACATGAGCAGGCATGTTGGCGATGGCTACCGTTACCTTCTCAACCCCTGAAGCAGCGCCCATCACACGCGGAGTGAGGTTGGTGCCGGAGCCCTGATTGACCGGCACCCGACCCTGCAAATTGGGCACCATGAAGGTTGACGAACCGTTACCTCCGTACGTGCCCCCCAACAGTGAATACAAGGCCTGATACTGGTTGATGTTCAATGTTTGTCCGTTGCATTGCGCCCAGCCTGAAGGTGCAAAATCAAAACCAAACATCATGATTGAACCCATAAAAACTTCCATACGCCCTCATCCTTCTTATGTCATGTCATGGGAAAAGTCGATCCATCCGGGCACTGTCCCGAGTGGCCACGTGAGAGCGTAGACGCAGTTTTCAAGGTGTGATTGTTTTCGCACTGCGCCGTTATTGATCGCACATCCAGTGACGCTGGGCTGTTACCTGTCAAAAAGTTCATTACCGTTCATCTGATAATCATCATTTCAACCGCGACATGACCCAATAAAACCGGGCAGACGGCTGCTTCATCCGCTTTTTTCTTCGCTGATGGCCTAAAGACATGCGGACTTGTGTCGAACTCTTGGCATATAACTGCATTGTGTTACACGGCTCGAACACTGATATGAACCGTTGTTTTCCGGGGCGCAAGGATGCAAAAATTTCACTTTATCGCAGGGCTGCCACGATCAGGGTCCACCCTGCTTTCGGCCATTCTTCTGCAAAACCCGCGCTTTCATGCCGGCATGAGCAGCCCTGTCGGTTCATTGTTTTCCAGCGTTCTGGGCCAGTGCAGCGCGGGCAGTGAATTCTCCTCAGTGATCAATACCGACGTGCGTCGCCGCTTGTTGCGTGGGATTTTTGAATCCTATTACGCCGACAAGGCCGACAAAGACGTCGTATTCGATACAAACCGCGGCTGGAGCTCGCGACTGCCCGCGCTCATGGACCTGTTCCCGCAGAGCAAAATGATTGCCTGCGTACGCAATGTCGCCTGGGTGATGGACAGCATTGAACGCCTGTACCGCGCCAACCCTTTCGAAAACACCAAGCTGTTCAACGATGACGTCGAGCGCAACACGGTTTACAGCCGGGTCGAGACGCTGGCGCAACGCAACCGCCTGGTGGGCTTTGCCTGGGCATCGCTCAAGGAAGCCTATTACGGCGAACATGCCGACTCGATCCTGTTGATCGATTACGAACTGCTGTCCCAGGCCCCGGACCGCGTCATCAGGCTGGTCTACGACTTCATTGAAGAGCCGTGGTTTGAACACGACTTCAACAACCTCGCTTATGACGCCCCGCAGTTCGATGACGCACTGGGCGTCTCCGGCCTGCACAAGGTCAAGCCGCGCATTGCGCTGGAAACAAGGCCCACGATCCTGCCGCCAGACCTGTTCGAGCAGTATTCAACGTTGTCGTTCTGGAATGACGGGTCTGCCAGCGCAGCCAATGTCATCCGCATGAAATCAGACGCCGTGGTCAATTGATCGCGGTTTTATCAGTCCTAATGTTCGATCTCTGGTGAGCCGCATGTGGTGGAATAAACAAAAGTCGCGGACTGCAACGCGGGCACCGTCGAGTGCAACCTCCCCCGTTTCCCCCATGATCATGTCGCTCGAGCCGCGCATGCTGTTCGACGGTGCGGTCGCGGCCACCGTGGCTGAAGCGACCCAGCCGGACAGCCAGCCGACGCCGGACGCGTCGGCCAAGAGTGCCGAACAGGCCAACAGTGCCACCGACCATCACGCGCAAGGGCAGGCCTCTTCGGACGTTGCCGTCACGCCTGCTGCGGTGCCCGGCACCACCGTTGTGTTTGTCGACTCACGGGTGAAGGACTCGGCCAGCCTGCTGGCGGGCGTTGCACCTGGCGCACAAGTGGTCGAACTGGACGCCACCAAAGATGGCCTGCAACAGATTGCCGATTACCTTGAATCCCATCAGGGCGTCAGCTCGGTGCAGATCATTGCGCACGGTAACGCCGGCGACCTGTGGCTGGGCAACAGTTATGTTTCTGCTGACAACATCGCGCAGCGCAGCGCTCTGCTGGCCGAAATCGGCAATGACATGAACGCCGGCGGCGATATTCTGATTTACGCCTGCAACACCGCCGAGGGCGACACCGGCCTGAGCTTTGTCGACTCGCTGGCCACCCTCACCGGCCGAGACGTTGCGGCGTCCACCAACCGCACCGGGGTGGGTGGCGACTGGGATCTGGAGATTGCCACCGGCAACATCGAAAGCGTCAGCGCCCTCTCGCAACAGTCGATGGATGCCTACCAGTGGGGGCTGGCAACCTTCACCGTGACCTCCACCAGCAACACCGGCGCAGGCAGCTTGCGTGAAGCGCTGACCAATGCCCAGAACGGCGATATCGTGACCTTTTCGAGCAGCATGACCGTTGCGTTGCAAAGCCAGCTGGTGGTCAGCAAAAACATCACCGTGGATGGCGACCTGAACAACGACGGCGTCGCCGACGTCACCCTCGACGGGCAGAACAGAACCAGTGTCATCCGGGTCAACTCCGGGGTGACGGCCACACTCGACGGCGTGATCATCACCCGAGGCGTGGCCAGCACGGCGGGCGCAAACAGCGGCTCGGCCATTTCGGCCTCTGATGCGCTGGGCGGCGGTATCAACAACGCCGGCAACCTCACGCTGCGCAACGTCACGGTGACTGCAAACGCGGCAGCAGGCGGTGGCGGTGGTGGCGGTGTCCTCTCGCCCACCGTAGGGGGTGGCGGCGGCGGTGGCGGCGGCATCGGCGGGCAGAACGGTGCTACGGGTGGCAGTGCCGGGGCTTACACTCCTACTGACCCGTCAGCCAATAGCGGTGGCGACGGTGCATCATACGACCCTGCTTTTCTGAGTGGTAAGGGCGGCAATTCTGCGGGCGGCGGCGCCGGGGCCGTTGGCGCTTCCGGGTACACCAACGGTGGCGCAGGCGGTACTGCGACCAGCGGCGGACGCACCATCGGTGGCGGTGGCGGCGGTTCGGGCTTTGACGCCAGTGGCGGCAGAGGCGGATCAGCCGTCGGCGGCATTTACAACGCATCGACCGGCACGCTGGCGATCATCGGCACGTCGACCATCAGCAGCAACATCGGTGCAGGCGGTGGCGGCGGCGGTGGCGGCACGATTGGCGGCAACGGCGGCCGTGGTATCGGGGCGATCTGGAACAAAGGCACAGTCAACATCACGTCCGGCAACAACGCGGCCTTGACCGGCAACGTGGGTGGCAGCGGATCTGGCGGACAAGCGACCAGCGGCGGCACCAATGGCACCTCGCCTAACGCCGTCAATGACATCTTCAACGACGGCGGCACGCTCAACGCTGCCTATACCTCTGACACGACTGCACCAACGGGCACCAGCATCGTGATTGCCAATACGTCGCTGAGTTCGGGCGGCACATCGCTGGTCACCTTCACGTTCAGCGAGCCGGTCTTCGGCCTGGAAATCTCCGAAATCACCGTGCCCAACGGTACGTTGAGCAACCTGGTGACCACCAACAACATCACCTGGACAGCCACTTTTACGGCCTCCAGCGATACCTCCGACAGCTCCGATGCCATCAGCCTGTCGTTATCGGCAGTGCAGGACTCTGCCGGCAATATCGGCACCGGGACAGTGACCTCCAACAACTACGCAGTGTCCGACACCGTTCCGCCGACAGTGACTGTTGTGGTAGCAGACACCGCACTGGCGGCGGATGAAACATCACTGGTCACCATTACGTTCAGTGAAGTGGTCACCGGCTTCGACAATGCCGACCTCACAGTGGCCAACGGCACATTGACCGCTGTGAGCAGCAGTGACGGCGGCAAAACCTGGACCGCCACCCTGACGCCGACCGCCAACCTGACCAGCACCGCCAACCAGATCAGCCTCAACCGGGCAGGCGTGCAGGACCTGTCCGGAAACACCGGCTCAGGCGCTGCCACGTCCAACAACTACGCCATCGACACAGCGCGCCCGACCGCAAGCATTGTGCTGGCCGACAACGCGCTGAGCATCGGTGAAACCTCGCAGGTCACCATTACCTTCAGCGAAGCGGTGACGGGTTTCACCAACGCGGACCTGACCGTTGTCAATGGCACCCTGAGTACCGTGACCACCAGCAACAACATTGTCTGGACCGCGACGTTCACCCCGACCAACAACATTACCGACAGCACCAACGTCATTACTCTGGCCAACACAGAGGTGACCGATGCGGCGGGCAATACCGGGGCGGGCACCACAGACTCGAACAATTACGCCATCGATACCCAGCGCCCGACTGCAAACATTCTGGTAGCGGACGCCAACCTCACGGCGGGTGAAACCTCGCTGGTCACCATTACCTTCAGCGAGGCCGTCAGCGGTTTCACCAATGCCGACCTGACGGTGCCCAACGGCACCTTGAGCACCGTCACCAGCAGCGACGGTGGCGTCACCTGGACGGCGACCTACACGCCGAATAACAACGTAAGTGACACCACCAACCTGATCAGCCTGAATAACGCTGGCGTGGCTGATCTGGCCGGTAACGCAGGCTCCGGCACCAGCAACTCGGGCAACTTCACCATCAATACTGTGCGCCCGAGCGCTACCGTGGTCGTGGCCGACAGCACCCTTTCTGCTGGCGAAACCTCGCTGGTCACCATTACCTTCAGCGAAGCCGTCAGCGGCTTCACCAACGCCGACCTGACCATCGCCAATGGCACCTTGAGCGCCGTGAGCAGCAGCGACGGTGGCATCACCTGGACCGCGACCCTCACGCCAACCGCCAACGTGACCGATACCACCAACCTGATCACGCTCAATGCAAGCGGCGTCGCCAACGCTTCCGGCAACGCAGGCACTGGCACCATCAGTTCCAACAACTATGCCATCGACACTCAGCGCCCGACGGCCAGCATTGTGGTGGCCGACAACGCGCTGGGCATTGGTGAAACGTCGCTGGTGACCATCACCTTCAGCGAAGCGGTCAGCGGTTTCACCAATGCCGACCTGAGCATCAGCAACGGCACACTGAGTACGGTCAGCAGCAGCGATGGCGGCATCACCTGGACCGCCACCCTGACGCCGACCACAGGGGTCAACAGCAACAGCAATTCGGTGAATCTGAACAACGGCGGCGTCACCGATCTGGCGGGCAACGCCGGCAGCGGCCTGAGCACGTCGAACAATTACGCCATCGACACGGTACGCCCGACTGCCAGTATCACAATGTCGGACAATGCCTTGACCGCAGGTGAAACCTCACTGGTGACCGTCACCTTCAGCGAGGCCGTTGTCGGCTTTACCAACGCCGACCTGAGCGTACCCAATGGCACCTTGAGCGCTGTGAGCAGCAGCGACGGCGGTATCACCTGGACCGCGACCTACACGCCAAATGCCAATGTCGCCGATACCACGAACGTGATCACGCTGAACAACACGGGCGTGACCGATCTGGCAGGCAATATCGGCAGCGGCACGACCGATTCCGGCAATTTCACCATTGCCACTCAGCAGCCGACCGCCACCGTCGTGGTCGCCGACAGCGCGTTGTCTGTGGGCGAAACCTCGCTGGTCACCATCACCTTCAGCGAAGCGGTCATCGGCTTCAACAATGCCGACCTGACGGTCGAGAACGGTACGTTGAGCACCGTCAGCAGCAGTGACGGCGGTATCACCTGGACGGCGACCTTCACGCCGACCGCAAACGTGACCGACGCAAGCAACCTGATCACCCTGGACAACACCGGCTTCACCAACGGCTCGGGCGTGACCGGCAGTGGTGTCACCTCCTCGAACAACTACGCCATCGACACCCTGCGCCCGACGGCCAGCATTGTGGTGGCCGACAACGCGCTGGCCATCGGTGAAACGTCGCTGGTGACCGTCACCT
This sequence comes from Pseudomonas syringae, assembly GCF_002157375.1. Lineage (GTDB taxonomy): Bacteria > Pseudomonadota > Gammaproteobacteria > Pseudomonadales > Pseudomonadaceae > Aquipseudomonas > Aquipseudomonas syringae_T. Next base: position 263,291 of record NZ_MTSA01000007.1, on the reverse strand, counting down.
TCAGCGAAGCGGTCAGCGGTTTCAGCAATGCCGACCTCGTAGTGGCCAACGGTACGTTGAGTGCGGTGAGCAGCAGCGACGGAGGCCTGACCTGGACGGCAACGCTCACGCCGTCAACGGGTGTCACAGACAGCAGCAATCTGGTGACCCTGAACAACGCGGGTGTCACTGATCAGGCAGGAAACGCAGGCACCGGGCTGACCGTCTCCAACAATTACGCCATCGACACGGCACGCCCGACCGCCAGCATCGTGGTTGCGGACAGCGCGTTGTCTGTGGGCGAAACCTCGCTAGTGACCATCACCTTCAGCGAGGCCGTCAGCGGCTTCAACAACGCAGACCTGAGCGTTGAAAACGGGACGTTGAGCGCGGTCAGCAGCAGCGACGGCGGTATCACCTGGACCGCCACCTTCACGCCGACCCTCAATGTCGCCGACAGCATCAACCTGATCACGCTGAACAACGCCGGCGTGGCGGACCTGGCGGGCAACACCGGAAGCGGCGTCACCACCTCCAACAATTACAGCATCGACACCAACCAGCCGACGGCCACTGTCGTGGTTGCTGACAATGCGCTGTCGGTGGGTGAAACCTCGTTGGTGACCATTACCTTCAGCGAAGCGGTCAGCGGTTTCAACAACGCAGACCTGACGGTCGAGAACGGGACGCTGAGCGCAGTCAGCAGCAGCGACGGCGGCATCACCTGGACCGCGACCTTCACGCCAACGGCGAACGTCACCGATACGAGCAACCTCGTGACCCTGGACAACACCGGGTTCACCAATGCCTCAGGCAACACCGGCAGCGGCGTCACGGCATCGAACAACTATGCCATCGACACCCAGCGCCCGACGGCGACCATTTTGGTGGCCGACAATGCGCTGGCCATCGGTGAAACCTCGCAGGTGACCATCACCTTCAACGAAGCGGTCAGCGGTTTCACCAACGCAGACCTGAACATCAGCAACGGTACCCTGAGCGCGGTCAGCAGCAGCGACGGCGGCATCACCTGGACCGCGACGCTGACCCCGACCGCAGGCACCACCAGCGCCAGCAATTCGATAGCCCTGAACAATGCCGGTGTGACTGACCTGGCAGGTAACGCCGGCAGCGGCCTGACCCTGTCCAACAATTACGCCATCGACTCGTCACGCCCGACCGCCAGCATCGTGGTCGCGGACAGTGCGCTGGGCGCCGGTGAGACCTCACTGGTCACGATCACGTTCAATGAGGCGGTCAGCGGTTTCGATAACAGCGATCTGAGCGTACCGAACGGCACCTTGAGCGCCGTCAGCAGCAACGACGGCGGTATCACCTGGACCGCGACGTTCACACCCGGCGCCAACGTGAATGCCAGCACCGGGCAGATCAGCCTGAACAGCGCCGGTGTCACTGACCTGGCGGGTAACGCCGGCAGCGGCATTATCAGTTCGGGCAGTTTCACCGTCGACACGACCAGACCTTCCGCCACCATCGCGATGGCCGACAATGCCTTGTCCGCAGGCGAGACGTCTCTGGTCACGTTCACGTTCAGCCAGGCCGTCAACGGCTTCAGCAATGCCGACCTGACCGTCGCCAACGGCACATTGAGCACAGTCAGCAGCAACGACGGTGGCATCACCTGGACCGCGACCTTCACACCAACTGCAAACGTGACCGATGCGAGCAACCTGATCACGCTGGATAACAGCGGCGTTACCAATGCTGCGGGCAACACCGGCAGCGGCACCACGGCATCGAACAACTACACCATCGACACTCAGCGCCCGACGGCGACCATCGTGGTCGCTGACAATGCGTTGGCCATCGGTGAAACCTCGCAGGTGACCATCACCTTCAGCGAGGCGGTCAGCGGTTTCACCAACGCCGACCTGACCGTCGCCAACGGCACATTGAGCGCCGTCAGCAGCAGCGACGGCGGTATCACCTGGACCGCAACGCTCACCCCGAACGCAGGCACCACCAGCAGCAATAATGCCGTGACGCTCGATAACAGTGGCGTCGCGGATCTGGCCGGCAACGCAGGCAGTGGCACGACCCAGTCCAATAGTTACGGCATTGATCTGGCCCGGCCAACCGCCAGCGTTGTTATTGCGGACAGCGCCCTGTCGGCAGGCGAAACGTCACAGGTGACCATCACCTTCAGCGAAGCGGTCAACGGTTTCAGCAATGCCGACCTGACCGTCGCCAACGGCACGCTGAGCACGGTCAGCAGCAACGACGGCGGTATCACCTGGACCGCCACCTTCACGCCCAATGCAAACGTGACCGATGCGACCAACCTGATCACGCTGGATAACACCGGCATCGCCGATGCATCGGGCAACACCGGCAGCGGCACCACGGCATCGAACAACTACGCCATCGACACTCAGCGCCCCACGGCGACCATTACCGTCGCCAATCCGAACCTGGCCATCGGTCAGACTTCGCTGGTGACCTTTGCCTTCAGCGAGCCAGTGACCAATTTCGACCTCTCGGACATCAGCGTAGGCAATGGCACGCTGTCCAGCCTGAGCAGCAGCAACGGCGGCCTCACCTGGACCGCGACCCTGACGCCGGATGCCAATGTCACCACTGCGCCCAGCAATTTCATCGTTCTGGACAGCGGCAGGCTCAACGATCTGGCGGGTAACGCAGGTACAGCCGTTGCCCTGTCCAGCAACTACAGCATCGATAACCAGCGTCCGACAGCGACCGTCTCCCTTGCCAATCCGAACCTGGTAACGGGTCAGACATCACAGGTGACGTTCGCTTTCAGCGAGCCGGTGAACAATTTCACGCTGTCGGACGTCAGCGTGGCCAACGGCACGCTGTCCAACCTGAGCAGCGGCGATGGCGGCACCACTTGGACCGCGACCCTGACACCGACCGCGAACGTGACTGACCCGAGCAACTTCATTGTGCTGGACAGCAGCACGGTGACTGATCGGGCGGGTAACGCCGGCACAGGCATCGCGCTGTCGCCCAACTACGCCGTCACGACCACGTCGCTGTCGGGAGACCCGCAGTTCCGGGTCGACGCGCCAGCACCGTTGGTCAACACACCGAATCTGCCGCTGCAGCCGGCACTGTTCGGTCCGCCAACGGGCAACCTGGGTTCGCCTTTGAGCTTCTCACCGTTGTTCGAACAGCGCACCACCGGCGGCGGCCTGCCGCCTGTGGGCAACATCTTCATCACCAACCGTGCGCTGGCACCGAGCTTTATTGCCCAGGTGTTCGACTCCAGCAGCGTCGGCGGGCCAGGCTCCGGTTTTACAGGCTTCAACAGCGGAGAAGGCAGCGTGTTCGGCACCAGCACGCTGTCGACGCTGTTTTCTCGCGAATCTGCGACGGACACCTCGACAACGGGCGCCTTCGACAGCGCTGGCAGCAACGGCCTGCGGGACTCGTCACAGAGCATCCAGGCAGGATTCGGCGCGCTGACCCTGGGTCAGCAGTTGCAACAGATCACCGATAACGAGCAAGAAAAACTGCGCGCACTGGCATGGGCTTTAGGGGAAGTCGGTGTCAGTGAAGCGCAAGCCTGAAACAGGGTTTAGTAATGCGCCGTTCCTGTACGGCGCTCATAAAAAAGAATGCGGTAGCTAGGGGCGGTCGGAGCATGAAAAGAAGTCAGAAGTTGTTCAGCATCAGTCTGCTGGCGCTGGTAGTGAGCGGTTGCGCTGTCACCAGCCAGCCTATCGACCGAAGCGTCAGCGAGCAGCGCGCCAAAAGCGACCTGCAACTGATGTACAGGGATCAGGAGCCACTGAACGGTGCCTTGACCCTGCATCAAGCCATGGCCCGCGCGGTGAAGTACAACCTTGAAGCGCGCCTGAAAATCATGGAAGAAGCACTGGCCAAGCGACAACTGGACCTCGCCAGCTTCGACATGCTGCCGCGCATGGCGCTGTCGGCAGGCTATGCCGGACGCAGTAACGTCAGCGCATCCAGCAGTGAAAGTGTTCAGACCGGCACCCAGTCCCTCGAACCGTCGACCTCGCAGGATCGCAGCCGGCGGGTCGCTGACCTGACCATGGTGTGGAACGTACTGGACTTCGGCGTCAGTTACATCAGCGCCAAACAGCAAGGCGATCAGCGTCTGATTGTTCAGGAACGACGCCGCAAGGTGATCAACACAATCGTTCAGGACGTCCGATCAGCCTATTGGCGTGCCGTGGCCGCCGAGCGCATGCTCAAGCAGATCGACAACCTGATGGCCCGCGTCGAGAAAGCGCAGGACAACAGCCAGAGCATGAGCGAGCAGCGCGTGGGGGATCCGGTCCAGGCGCTGGGTTATCAACGTTCGCTGATTCAGGCCACGCGCCAGCTGGAAGAACAACGCAAGGCGCTGTCACTGGCCAAGACCGAACTGGCCACGCTGATCAATCTGCCGATGGGCACCGATCTGAAACTGGCGACCCCGGACGATTACTCGATTCCGGAACTCAAGGTCGATATGGCACGCCTGGAAACCGAAGCACTGGCCAGCCGCCCCGAGCTGCGCGAACAGGACTACCAGACACGCATCAGTTCCGCCGAAACCCGCAAGGCCATGCTGCGCATGCTGCCTGGCCTGGAGTTCTCGGCGGGCGGTCATTACGACAGCAACTCGTTTCTGGTCAACGACAAATGGGCTGATCTGGGTGTGAAAGTCACCTGGAACCTGTTCAACGTTCTTTCCGCACCGGCTGCCATCGACGTGGCCAAAGCGGGTGAAGAAGTCGCAACCGCGCGTCGTCAAGCCATGTCCATCGCCGTGCTGGCCCAGCTCTACGTCGCCAACGCCAATTACAACGAGGCGCTGCGCCAGTTCAAAACCAGCCAGCAGTTGTCGAACATCGACAGCCAGATCGTCGGGCAACTGCGTAATCGTTATCAGGCCGCCGGCATCGGTGAGCTGGATCTGATTCAGGGCGAACTCAACACCCTGCAGGCTGACCTGCGCCGCGATCTCGCGTACGCCGATCTGCGCAATGCTTACGGTCAGATCTTCGCGAGTGCGGGTCTTGATCCGCTGCCGTCAGAGCTTTCTTCCACCAAAGTTCAGGCTATTGCAGCGGCCTTGAATTCACGTGAGTCTCAGTGGGAAGCAGGCAATATTTCCGTAGCGGCTGCCGCACCCAAGCCGTAAGGCTCCGTATGAATGGACATCCGGCAGCGCGCGAGCGCTGACTGGATGCACCCTCCCCGCCCGAAACGAAATCGTTCCACCGTAACGATTTCATTCCAATCTGCCTGGGTCCGCCCGTATCAAGGCCTTGATCAGGCAAGCATTTTCAAAAGCCTGACCCGTGTAGCGATTTCGCTACAGCCAATCGCATCAAAATCGCGCAACATAAAGTCAAGCCATTGATTTAAAACGATAAATAAAAGATGGCCGCTAAATTGCTAAGCATTGACTCATATTGCTCGCGTTCTGCGCGAGCCCTGTTTTCCGAGGAGTATGTATGAGCGAGTTGCGATTCACCGTTGACCACGAATGGCTGCGTGCCGAAACCGACGGCAGCATTACAGTCGGTATCACGCCCTACGCTCAGGAATCGCTGGGCGACGTGGTCTTTGTGCAACTCCCGGAATTACAGACCTACACTCAACACGCCGAAGTGTCTGTGGTGGAATCAGTCAAAGCCGCCAGCAGCATCAACATGCCGCTGGACGGTGAGGTCGTCGAGGTCAATTCCGCGCTCGATGCCACACCGGAACAGGTCAACGAAGACGCCTTGGGTGCAGGCTGGTTCTTTCGCTTCATCCCGCAAGATGCCGATGCCATCCACGGCCAGCTGGATCAGGACGCCTACGACCGCCTGATCAAAGCCAACGCCGAAGCCTGAGGAGCGAGCCATGACTGACCGTATTCAACTGACCACCGCCAACGAATTCATCGCCCGTCACATCGGCCCGCGCGCCGACGATGAACTGGCCATGCTGCAAACGCTGGGTTTCGACTCCATCGAAGCGCTGAGCGAAAGCGTCATCCCGGAAAGCATCAAGGGCACCAGCGTCCTGAACCTGCCGGCCGGGCAGAGCGAAGCCGATGCGCTGGCGTCCATCAAAGCCATCGCCAGCAAGAACCAGTTGTTCAAGACTTACATCGGTCAGGGCTACTACAACACTCACACACCGGCCCCGATTCTGCGCAACCTGCTGGAAAACCCGGCCTGGTACACCGCGTACACCCCTTACCAGCCCGAGATATCCCAAGGTCGCCTGGAGTCGCTGCTCAATTTCCAGACGCTGATCAGCGACCTGACCGGCCTGCCGATTGCCAATGCCTCATTGCTGGACGAGGCCACCGCGGCTGCGGAAGCAATGACCTTCTGCAAGCGCCTGAGCAAGAACAAAGGCAGTCAGCAGTTTTTCGCCTCCAGCCACTGTCACCCGCAAACCCTCGATGTCTTGCGCACGCGTGCCGAGCCACTGGGCATCACGGTCGTGGTGGCTGACGAAACCGAGCTGGGCGATGTCAGTGATTACTTCGGTGCGCTGCTGCAGTACCCGGCCAGCAATGGCGACATCTTCGATTACCGCGAGCTGGTCGAGCGCTTCCACAGTGCCAACGCGCTGGTGGCTGTCGCCGCCGACTTGCTGGCCCTGACCTTGCTGACTCCGCCGGGTGAGTTCGGTGCCGACGTGGCCATCGGCAGCGCCCAGCGCTTCGGTGTGCCGCTGGGCTTCGGCGGCCCGCATGCGGCCTACTTCTCGACACGCGATGCGTTCAAGCGCGACATGCCGGGCCGTCTGGTCGGCGTGTCAGTAGACCGTCACGGCAAGCAGGCACTGCGCCTGGCCATGCAGACCCGCGAGCAGCATATTCGTCGCGAAAAGGCCACCAGCAACATCTGCACCGCGCAAGTGCTGCTGGCCAACATTGCCAGCATGTACGCCGTGTACCACGGCCCGCGCGGCCTGACACAGATTGCCAACCGGGTTCACCAGTTGACGGTGATTCTGGCCGAAGGCCTGAGCCAGTTGGGCCTGAAAGCCGAGCAAGCCTTCTTCTTCGACAGCCTGACCTTGCACACCGGCAGCAAGACCGCTGCATTGCACGCTGCCGCCCGCGCCCGCCACATCAACCTGCGCGAGATCGACGACCAGCGCCTGGGCCTGTCGCTCGACGAAACCGCGTCGCAGTCGGCCGTCGAAGCACTGTGGGAAATCTTCGCCGGCGACGGTCAGAACACTCCGGACTTCGCCGCACTGGCGGACAGCGCCCAGTCGCGCCTGCCTGCGGGCCTGCTGCGCGAGTCGGCCATCCTCAGTCACCCGGTGTTCAACCGCTACCACTCTGAAACCGAACTGATGCGCTACCTGCGCAAGCTGGCCGACAAGGACCTGGCGCTGGACCGCACCATGATTCCGCTGGGCTCATGCACCATGAAGCTGAACGCTGCCAGCGAAATGATCCCGGTGACCTGGGCCGAGTTCGGCAACCTGCACCCGTTCGCCCCGGCCGAGCAAAGCGCCGGTTACCAGCAATTGACCGACGAGCTGGAAGCCATGCTCTGCGCGGCCACCGGTTATGACGCTATTTCGCTGCAACCCAATGCCGGTTCTCAAGGCGAATACGCAGGCCTGCTGGCGATCCGCGCCTACCATCAGAGCCGCGGCGATGAACACCGCGATATCTGCCTGATCCCCTCGTCAGCCCACGGCACCAACCCCGCCACCGCCAACATGGCCGGTATGCGCGTGGTGGTGACGGCCTGCGATGCACGCGGCAACGTGGATATCGAAGACCTGCGCGCCAAGGCTGTTCAGCACCGCGATCAGCTGGCAGCCATCATGATCACCTACCCGTCGACCCACGGCGTATTCGAAGAAGGCATCCGCGAGATCTGCGGCATCGTTCATGACAACGGCGGCCAGGTCTACATCGACGGTGCCAACATGAACGCGATGGTGGGCCTCTGTGCGCCGGGCAAGTTCGGCGGCGACGTGTCTCACCTCAACCTGCACAAAACCTTCTGCATCCCCCACGGCGGCGGCGGCCCCGGCGTTGGCCCGATCGGCGTGAAGTCGCACCTCGCACCCTACATGCCCGGCCACGCGCGCATGGCGCGCAAGGAAGGCGCGGTCTGCGCTGCGCCATTCGGCAGTGCCAGCATTCTGCCGATCACCTGGATGTACATTCGCATGATGGGCGGCGAAGGCCTCAAGCGCGCTTCGCAACTGGCGATTCTCAACGCCAACTACATTTCGCGTCGCCTGGAAGAACACTACCCGGTGCTGTACATCGGGACCAATGGTCTGGTTGCCCACGAATGCATCCTTGACCTGCGTCCGATCAAAGACAGCAGCGGCATCAGTGTCGATGACGTGGCCAAGCGCCTGATCGACTTCGGTTTCCATGCCCCGACCATGTCGTTCCCGGTTGCCGGAACGTTGATGATCGAGCCGACCGAAAGCGAGTCCCGAGAAGAACTAGACCGGTTCTGCGACGCCATGATCAAGATCCGTGAAGAAATCCGCGCGGTCGAGAACGGCACGCTGGACAAAGACGACAACCCGCTGAAGAACGCGCCCCATACCGCAGCTGAAATCGTCGGCCAGTGGAGCCACCCTTACAGCCGCGAACAGGCCGTGTACCCGGTCGATTCGCTGATCGAGAACAAATACTGGCCTCCGGTCGGGCGTGTCGACAACGTCTTCGGCGACCGCAATCTGGTCTGCGCCTGCCCGTCCATCGAGAGCTACCAGGAAGCCTGATCGCCCGCTGCCGTCCTGTGCCATTTGTCCTGGCACAGGACGGCAGCGCGACATGGCTCGCCAATAAGGAATTGAATATGTCCACAGAGAAGCTGCTGACGACTCCATTGCACGCCCTGCACCGCGAACTCGGCGCCAAAATGGTGCCTTTCGCCGGTTACGACATGCCCGTGCAATATCCGGCGGGTGTGATGAAAGAACACTTGCACACCCGCGCGCAGGCCGGGCTGTTCGATGTCTCGCACATGGGGCAGATTCGCCTGAGCGGTGCAGAGGCTGCCAAAGCGCTGGAAACCCTGGTGCCGGTGGACATCATTGATTTGCCGGTCGGCATGCAACGCTACGCAATGTTCACCCACGAGACGGGCGGCATTCTCGATGACCTGATGGTTGCCAATCTCGGCAACGATCAACTGATGCTGGTGGTCAACGCTGCGTGCAAGGATCAGGACCTCGCTCACCTGCGCAAGCACCTGGCAGGTCATTGCCAGATCGAACCGTTGTTTGAAGAACGCGCCCTGCTCGCACTGCAAGGTCCGGCCGCAGTGACCGTGCTGGCACGCCTTGCACCCGAGGTCGCAGGCATGACCTTCATGCAGTTCACCAGCGTCATGCTGCTGGGCGTTCAGTGCTACGTCAGCCGCTCGGGCTACACAGGCGAAGATGGCTACGAAATTTCGGTGCCTGCGGAGCACGCTGAAGCCTTGGCGCGCCGCTTGCTGGACGAGCCGGAAGTGGCGCCGATTGGCCTGGGCGCACGTGATTCGTTGCGCCTGGAAGCAGGCCTGTGCCTGTACGGTCATGACATGGACACGACAACCACGCCGATCCAGGCCAGCCTGCTCTGGGCGATATCGAAAGTGCGACGCGCTGATGGCGCACGCGCCGGAGGATTTCCGGGAGCCGAGCTGATTTTTGCTCAGCAACGCACCGGCGTGGATAAAAAACGCGTCGGCCTGCTGCCCCAGGAACGCACCCCGGTGCGCGAAGGCACAGAGGTTGTCGACGCGCAGGATAACGTTATCGGCACCGTGTGCAGCGGCGGCTTTGGCCCGAGCCTCGGCGGCCCCTTGGCAATGGCTTATCTGCACAACGATTACACCGCGCTGGAGACACTTGTCTGGGCAATGGTGCGCGGCAAGAAAGTGCCAATGCGGGTCACCCCCATGCCCTTTGTTGCGCAACGTTACTTCCGCGGCTAAATAAAGGCGTCAAAAAAACAGCCTTATACCTGCCAACAGAATCACTGTTTCCTGCGACGTGCGTCAGCCGGAAACAGTGCAATCCATATGCAAAATATGCACCTATAAAGTGCAAAATGTTATATCGCCTCCGGGGTTGCACTGTATGAGTGAAGGCGAGCCTGACTGCGCCAAAGCCCCCGGAAACAGGGGTGTCAGACGGTGAAACAGCAGGGGCTTGTTTTTGTAACGAGAGTTGGCGTAGAGTTTCCGAACTGTGTTTGCATGGGTCGCTGAATCTGGGCCTGGGCAGTAGCTCTAGGTTTGCTACAACCCGCTCTACGTTTCTTACTTCCTGCAACCAGCCCCAGTCCTCTTTCGTGCGAGAGAGGCTGTCACTAATGAAGCGTCAAAGGAATTAAGATAATGGCTGAACGTCAGAGCGGTACCGTCAAGTGGTTTAACGACGAGAAAGGTTTTGGTTTCATTACGCCTGAGAGCGGTCCAGACCTGTTCGTACACTTCCGCGCCATTCAGGGCAACGGCTTCAAGAGCCTGAAAGAAGGCCAGAAAGTGACCTTCGTTGCCGTGCAAGGTCAAAAAGGCCTGCAAGCCGACGAAGTTCAGGCCGAAGGCTAAACACCCCGGACTCCGGTTGCACACCAAAGCCTCTGGCATCGCTGCCAGGGGCTTTTTTGCGCCTGTTCGAAGGCCGCATCCGTTGTCGAACCGTACAGCGAGCGCCCATGAAAAAGCCGACTCAAGGTCGGCTTTTTCAATCCGGCGACACGTTACCCGGCGCGGCGCAACAACAGCACCCCGGCCAGCGCACAAGCCGCCGCAGGCAGCAGCACCGCCAGCAATGGAGGGAAGCCGAACAACAGGCTCGACGGACCGAGCAGGTCCTGGATGATGCGGAAGGTGAAACCGACCACAACCCCCGTGAACACACGCTGCCCCAAGGTGACCGAGCGCAGCGGGCCGAAGATGAACGAGATCGCCATCAGCACCAGCGCCACAGTCACTGCGGGCTGCAAGACCTTGGTCCAGAACGCCAGCCAGTAACGGCCATTGCTCAGCCCCTGATCGGCCAGATAATGGGCGTAGCTCCAGAGCCCGCTGATCGACAGCGACTCGGGCGGCATGATCACCGTGCTCAACAGTTGCGGGCTCAGCGACACATCCCAGCGCTCTTCCGGTGTATTGATGACTTCCGTGCTGCCGTCATTGAAATGCGTGGTGCTGACGTCCTTCAATTCCCAGTAATCGGTCTTGAAATGCGCCTCTTTGGCAAAGCTCGAGGTCAGCATGTGGCGCTGATCATCGAAACGATAGCGCGTCACGCCCAGCATCAGGCCATTGGGCTGCACGGTGTTGATGTGGATGAACTCGTCACCCTGACGATGCCACAGGCCGTGCCTGGCGCTCTGGGCGTCACCCGAACCCTGGGCCAGCGAACGGGCTGCCTGCGCCTGGTTTTCAGCGTAGGGCGCCACGTATTCACCGACCAGCACACCGGCGACCATCAGGAAGAGCATTGGCTTCATGACCGCCCAGACGATGCGCCCGATGGACACGCCTGCGGCGCGCATGATGGTCAGTTCGCTGCTGCTGGCCAACGAGCCCAGGCCGATCAGGCAGCCGATCAGGGCCGCCATCGGCAGCGTGTCATAGACGCGCCGCGGTGCGGTCATCATGACGTAGCTGAGGGCGTCCACCAGTGTGTAGGTGTCATTGATGTCGCCCATCTCGTCAATGAAGGCGAACAGCGAGACCAGTCCCAGAATGATCCCCAGAACCGCGAGGATCGCCAGAAATACGCTTTTACCGATGTAACGATCAAGCTTGACCACGAGTCACCTCCGTGACGCTACGACGACTCGCCATCTTCAGACGCAGAGGCTCCCAATAGAACAACAACAGACCGATGCACAGGTAAATGCCGTGAACCCACCACATGCCCAGGCTGAGGGGCAGCTTGCCCTTCTCCAGCGAACTGCGCACCGAGATCAGAATGGCCAGATAGGACATGTACAGCAGGATGGCCGGCAGCAGTTTCAGGTAGCGACCCTGACGCGGATTGACCCGCGACAGCGGAATCGCCATCAACGTCACGATGAACACTGACAGCGGCAATGAAATGCGCCACTGCAGCTCGGCAACATTGCGCGGCGTGTTGCTGCCGAACAGCTCGCTGGTCGGGATCGCCTCGCGGTCGGTGATTTCTTCGCTGATTTCAGGCTTGGGCAACGCCGCCCCGTACGTGTCGTACTTGACCACACGGTAATCGGCGGCGCCCGGGTTGCCGTCGTAGCGGTAGCCGTTTTCAAGGATCAGGAAGCGGCTGCCATTGGGCTGGACTTCCTGGTGCCCCTTCTCGGCGACCAGCACGGTGATGCCGTTGTCCTTGCTCTTGTCACTGGACATGCGCTTTTCGGAGATGAAAACGCCACCCAGTTGCGAACGGTCTTCCGACAGCTCTTTGGTGTAGGTAATCCGCGTACCGTCGCGTAACGCCTGGAAACGACCCGGCACCAGCGTATCGAACTCGGTCATGGCGTCCTGCTGATTGATCAGCAGCGAAAACTGGGTAGCGCCCTGCGGAGCCAGGCTGAAGCTCAGCCAGGCGACCAGCAGACCGACCAGCACAGCCGGCCCCATGCTCATGGCAAGCAGGCGCTGCTGGCTCATGCCGGTTGCGGCCAGCACGGTCATTTCGCTTTCCAGGTACATACGGCCGTAAGCCATCAGGATGCCAAGGAACAGGCCCAGCGGCAGGATCACCTGCAGAAAGCCCGGCAGGCGGAAGCCCATGATCATGAACAGCACACCCGGATCAAGCGCACCGGAAGCGGCTTGCGCCAGGTACTTGATGAAGCGCCCGCTCATGATAAACACCAGCAGCACGGCGCTGATTGCGCTCAGGGTAAGCAGCACTTCTCGGGACAGATAACGGAAGACAATCAAACCAGACACTCCAGAGTTGTCAGGCTCAGGCAGCCAAACAGGGAAAATTGTGAGCCACGGCAACCAGACATTCACGCCGGCAGAGGGCGTGGGCATCAAAAAATATGCGGCATTATCCTGTGAATGTATGTTTCTGTCACTGCGCACCGGGGATAGTTCGCACATACAGGCAAAGCAGGCGGCTCTACGGGGTTGTCAGCAGTCGTGCAGCGGGGTCAAACTGCAAGGCTTATCGCAGGCGTCGCCCTTGAAACACTCAGGCCATGCTGCGTTCATCATTCATATTTGCGACTCTCATCGCCTATTCGGGGACCCCACATGGAATTGGTTGTTAAAAGCGTAAGCCCAGAAACCTTGAAAACCGCAACACTGGTGGTCACCGTCAGTGAAAGCCGTGTACTGGTTGGCGCTGCGCAGACGGTCGACATCCTCAGCGGCGGGGCCATTTCCGCTGTCCTGAAGCGCGGCGACCTGGTGGGCAAATCAGGCCAGAGCCTGTTGCTGTCCGGCCTGCCCAACATCAAGGCAGAACGCGTGCTGTTGATCGGCACCGGCAAAGACGGCGATCTGTCGGACCGCCAGCTGAAGAAAATCGTCAGCGGCGTCCTGACCGGCCTCAAAGGCCTGGGCGGCAGCGATGCTGCGATTGTGCTCGATGACCTGTCCGTGAAAAACCGTGACACCTACGGCAAGGCTCGCCTGCTGGTCGAAGCACTGGCCGATGGCGAATACGTCTTCGACCGCTTCAAGACCCAGAAAGCCGAAGCACGCCCACTGAAGAAAATCACCCTGCTGACCGACAAGGTCAGCGTGGCCGATGTCGAGCGCGCCGCTGCTCACGCGCAAGCGATCGCCACCGGCATGGCACTGACCCGCGACCTGGGCAACCTGCCGCCGAATATCTGCCACCCTGTCTACCTGGGCGAAGAAGCCAAGGCATTGGGCAAGGCGCACAAGAATCTCAAAGTGGAAGTCCACGACGAGAAAAAACTCGCCGAGCTGGGCATGGGTTCATTCCTCGCAGTGGCTCAGGGCAGCGCCCAGCCACCCCGCCTGATCGTCATGAACTATCAGGGCGGCAAGAAAGCCGACAAGCCCTTCGTGCTGGTCGGTAAAGGCATCACCTTCGACACCGGCGGCATCAGCATCAAGCCTGCTGCCGGCATGGACGAGATGAAGTTCGACATGTGCGGCGCTGCCAGTGTGTTCGGCACCCTGCGTGCCGTGCTGGAACTGAAACTGCCGATCAACCTGGTGTGCATTCTGGCCTGCGCCGAGAACATGCCAAGCGGCACCGCCACGCGCCCGGGCGACATCGTCACCACCATGAGCGGCCAGACGGTCGAAATCCTCAACACCGACGCCGAAGGCCGTCTGGTGCTGTGCGATGCCCTGACCTATGCCGAACGCTTCAAGCCTCAGGCCGTTATCGATATCGCGACCCTGACCGGCGCGTGCGTCGTTGCGCTGGGCGGCCACACCACCGGCCTGCTGGGCAACAACGATGCGCTGATCAATCAGTTGCTCGACGCAGGCAAACTGGCTGATGACCGTGCATGGCAACTGCCGCTGTTCGATGAATACCAGGAACAACTGGACAGCCCGTTCGCCGACATCGCCAACATCGGTGGCCCGAAGGGCGGCACCATCACCGCCGCCTGTTTCCTGTCGCGCTTCACCAAAGCTTATGAATGGGCGCACCTGGACATCGCCGGCACGGCCTGGCTGAGCGGCGGCAAGGAGAAAGGCGCCACCGGGCGTCCGGTTCCGCTGCTGACCCAATACCTGCTCGACCGCGCAGGCGTTTAAGTACAACAACCCTGACGTATCGGGTTCACCCCCGATACGCCACCGGTTCCGGACCGCCCATGACTCAAGTCGACTTTTACATCCTGCCCAGTGCCGACCCTGCCGCACGGCTGGATTTTGCCTGCAAACTCACGGAGAAAGCCTGGCGCCTTGGTCACAAGGTCTATCTGCACTGCAGCGATGCCGCGCAGCGTGAAGACCTTGATGCCCGGCTCTGGCGCTTCAGGGGCGAAGTGTTTTTGCCCCACGGGGATGCCGAAAGCGATCACGATGCTCCAGTGGTGCTGGGACTGGGCGACGACTCGGGCGCTCACGAGGACTTGCTGGTCAACCTCGACCTGAGCATTCCGGCGTTTTTCACACGCTTCGCCCGCGTGGCCGAAGTGGTTGTCGAAGACCCGGCCATACGCCTTGCGGCACGCGAGAGTTTTCGTTCCTACCGCGAACGGGGCTATCCTCCGCAAGATCACCGACTGCAGCGTCTTTGAGGACACGATGGACACTTCAAAAAAAGCTGGATCCGCGCATTTGCTGGACGACCTTGAATCGATCCGCCAATTGCTCGGCGATGACGCCACCCAACCTTCGCAACTGACCGATGCGGTTCATCGCGAGGGGCAAATTCCGCTGTTGTTCGATATGGTCGGTAACCGGCCTGAATCGACACATCACGACGACTTCGACGAAGACGATATCCCGACCCTGACGCCCGATGCGCCTCATGCGCCGGTCGAGCAGGTTCAGCAAGCCCAACAGGCGCCTCAGGCTCCAACGCCGCCCAACCCCGATGCGCTGCTGAAACTGGACAGCGACCTGCGTGCCGCCGCACAGTTGATCATGCAAGACGTGATTGATGACTTTGCACCGCACATAGAGACCGAAATCAAACGTCGGCTGGAGGCAAGGCTGGAGCGGTTATTGGCGCAGCAGCCGAAGTGATGGGTGTGGTTTGACAACGGGTTCGGACGGTTACCACTCTGCCATCAAGGCATGAGTACCGAACCATGCCCCCTTGCCCACTGGCCGCCTGCTGACCGATCTGCCCGCTAACGTTCTGCCAGCTTGTGCCCCCGCGCTTATGGCTTGTCGCTTGCCCACAGGTCTATACTTACCGGTTTCCGAATCAAGGCCACAGGTTCCCGCCTCGCATGGACAAGACTTACCAGCCGCACGCCATCGAAACTTCCTGGTATCAGACCTGGGAGTCCGAGAACTATTTCGCTCCGCAAGGCGCGGGTGACTCCTATACCATCATGATCCCGCCGCCGAACGTCACCGGCAGCCTGCACATGGGTCACGGTTTCAACAACGCGATCATGGACGCGCTGATCCGTTTCCGTCGCATGCAGGGTCGCAACACGCTGTGGCAACCGGGCACCGACCACGCCGGTATCGCCACGCAGATGCTGGTGGAGCGTCGTCTCGAAGCGCAAGGCGTGAGCCGTCATGAACTGGGCCGCGAAAAGTTTCTGGACAAGGTCTGGGAATGGAAAGCCGAGTCCGGTGGCAATATCAGCCGTCAGATCCGCCGCCTGGGTTCGTCCGTAGACTGGAGCCGTGAGCGCTTCACCATGGACGACGGCTTGTCCGAGGCTGTTAAAGAAGCGTTCGTGCGTCTGCATGAAGACGGCCTGATCTACCGTGGCAAGCGTCTGGTCAACTGGGACACCAAGCTGCACACCGCGATTTCCGACCTCGAAGTGGAAAACCACGACGAAAAAGGCCATCTGTGGAACCTGCGCTACCCTCTGGCAGACGGCGCGAAAACCGCCGAAGGCCTGGATTACCTGATCGTCGCCACCACTCGCCCGGAAACCATGCTCGGTGACGCTGCCGTTGCAGTGAACCCACAGGACGAGCGTTACAAGGCACTGATCGGCAAATTCGTCGAGCTGCCGCTGGTAGGCCGCCGCATCCCGATCATCGCGGATGATTACTGCGACCCTGAATTCGGCACCGGCTGCGTGAAAATCACCCCGGCGCACGATTTCAACGACTACGAAGTCGGCAAGCGCCACAACCTGCCGCTGCTGAACATCTTCGACAAGAACGCCGCGGTTCTGGGCACGGCTCAGGTGTTCAACCTCGACGGCACGCTGAACGAGAGCGTCGACGGCACGCTGCCTGCGGCTTACGCCGGCCTGGACCGTTTTGAAGCGCGCAAGCAGATCGTGGCGGCATTCGACGCCGCCGGCCTGTTGGTCAGCGTTGATGATCACGCCCTGAAGGTGCCGAAGGGCGACCGTTCCGGCACCATCATCGAGCCGTGGCTGACGGACCAGTGGTACGTCTCCACCAAGCCGCTGGCCGAACCTGCGATTGCCGCGGTCGAAGACGGACGTATCGCGTTCGTGCCCAAACAATACGAAAACATGTATTTCTCGTGGATGCGTGACATCCAGGACTGGTGCATCAGCCGTCAGCTCTGGTGGGGCCATCGCATTCCGGCCTGGTACGACGAGTCCGGCAAGGTCTATGTCGGCCGCGACGAAGCCGAAGTTCGTGCCAAAAACAACCTTGGCCCGGAGATCGCGCTGCAGCAGGACAACGATGTACTCGATACCTGGTTCAGTTCGGGTCTGTGGACCTTCTCCACCCTCGGCTGGCCGGAAAAAACCAAGGCGCTGGAAACCTTCCACTCCACTGACGTGCTGGTGACGGGCTTCGACATCATTTTCTTCTGGGTCGCCCGGATGATCATGCTCACCCTGCACCTGGTGAAAAACGAAGACGGCACGCCGCAAGTGCCGTTCAAGACCGTTTACGTGCATGGCCTGGTGCGAGATGGCCAGGGCCAGAAGATGTCCAAGTCCAAGGGCAACGTGCTGGACCCACTGGACATCGTTGACGGCATCGACCTCGAAACCCTGGTACAGAAACGCACCAGCGGCCTGATGCAGCCGCAACTGGCGAAGAAAATCGAGAAGCAGACCCGTCAGGAATTCGCCGACGGCATTGCCAGCTATGGCACCGATGCCCTGCGCTTCACGTTCTGTTCGCTGGCCTCTACCGGCCGCGACATCAAGTTCGACATGGGTCGCGTCGAAGGCTATCGCAACTTCTGCAACAAGATCTGGAACGCCGCGCGTTACGTGCTGGACAAGGGTGAAGACTGCGGCCAGAACGGCGAACCCGTCGAACTGTCGCTGGCTGATCGCTGGATCATCTCGCAACTGCAACGCACCGAAGCCGAAGTGACCCGTCAACTCGATCAGTTCCGTTTCGACCTTGCGGCACAAGCACTGTACGAGTTCATCTGGAACCAGTATTGCGACTGGTACCTGGAGCTGTCCAAGCCTGTGCTGTGGGACGAAACCGCACCGGTCGAACGTCAGCGCGGCACGCGTCGCACGCTGGTTCGCGTTCTGGAAGTCGCGTTGCGTCTGGCACATCCGTTCATGCCGTTCATCACCGAGGAAATCTGGCAGCGCCTCGCGCCGCTGGCCGGTGCGCAAGGCAAGACCATCATGCTGCAAGCCTGGCCGGTGGCCAACGAAGCACGCATCGATCAGGCGGCCGAAGACGATATCGAATGGCTCAAGGGTTTGATGCTCGCTGTGCGTAACATTCGTGGCGAGATGAACATTGGTCCGGGCAAGCCGCTGCAACTGTTCCTCAAGAACGTCAGCGCCGAAGACCAGCGTCGCCTGAGCGAAAACGATTACCTGCTCAAGAAGCTGGCCAAGCTCGAAGCCATGACCGTGCTGACCGAGGGTGCCGAAGCGCCGCTGTCTGCCACCGCCCTGGTGGGCGACATGGAAGTGCTGGTGCCGATGGCCGGGCTGATCGACAAGGGCGCCGAACTGGCGCGCCTCGACAAGGAAATCCAGCGCCTGCAAGGCGAAGTGCAACGTGTGGGCGGCAAACTGTCCAACGCAGCCTTCGTCGACAAGGCACCGCCGGAGGTCATCGCCAAGGAGCGCGCCAAGCTGACCGAGGCCGAACAGGCGTTGGGCAAGCTGGCCGAGCAGCACGCACGCATCGCCAGCCTGTAAGGTAGTCAGAGAAGCCAGCCCCTCCGTGGGCTGGCTTTTTGTTATCTGGCCTTTATTGTCCAAAGCCCCTGTATTGACTGACTGCAGCTGAAATCGAACCCATGACAGATACCCCGAAACCACCACGCAAAAAGCCTCAGCGAGCAGCCAGACCCGCTGCGCCGCGTGAAAAGGCAACGTTTCACCCGCGCAATCGGCATCAGGGGCATTACGATTTTCCGAAGCTGATCAAATCCAGCCCCGAACTGGCGGCTTTCGTGATCCTTAATCCGTACGGCAAGGAAAGCATCGACTTCGCCAACCCCCAAGCGGTGCGGGTGTTCAATCGCGCACTGCTCAAGGCGTTCTATGGCATCGCGCACTGGGACATTCCGGCCGATTATCTGTGCCCGCCCATTCCGGGACGCGCGGATTACCTGCACTTTCTCGCCGACCTGCTGGCCGAGGACAATGACGGCGTGATCCCACGCGGGCCTTCGGTCAAGGCGCTGGATATCGGCACCGGGGCCAACTGTATTTATCCGCTGTTGGGGCACAGCGATTACGGCTGGCAGTTCGTGGGGTCGGACATCGACAGCACAGCCATCGCAGCAGCCACCACGCTGGTCAAAGCCAACGGCCTGCAGAAGGCCATCAGCGTGCGCCAGCAGAGCAATCGCAAACAGATCCTGCTCGGACTGCTCGACAGCACCGAACGCTTCACCGTGAGCCTCTGCAACCCGCCCTTTCATGCTTCGCTGGACGAAGCACAACGCGGCAGTCAGCGTAAATGGCGAGCATTGGGCAAGGCCGACCCCAAGCGCAAACTGCCGGTGCTCAATTTTGGCGGGCAGTCTCAGGAGTTATGGTGCGAGGGCGGCGAGATCGGCTTCGTGACCCGACTGATCCAGGAAAGCGCCGGACTGCCTGGTCAGGTGACGTGGTTCAGCACCCTGGTGTCCAAAGCCAGCAACCTTCCCCTGATCCACAGCGCCCTGAAAAAAGCCGGCGCACTTGAAGTAAAAGTCGTCGAGATGGGCCAAGGGCAGAAACAAAGCCGCTTCGTGGCCTGGACCTTCCTCGACAAGGCGCAGCGCATCACGGGCTGACGGGCTCGACTCTGCAGGCTATCGTGCCCATGCCCCGTGTGGGTACGCCGCTCTGCGTCAGGTCTTGAGTGATGCAGTGCGACACAGGTCTGTGACGCGGAGCGTCACCCAAGGCATTCCCACGCTGGAGCGTAGGGAACGATCATCTCAACTACCGTGCGACGCTCTGCGCCCGGCCTTGCGGCAGCCCACCGGAGCATGAGGAACGAAAGCCCTTGGCAAGCGCCCACAAAAAAGCCGTGCCCGGTTAACCGGTACACGGCTTTTTACAACAAGCGGGTGCTTACTTGTTGATCGCGTCGGTCAGCACTTTGGCTGGTACGAACTTGATAACTTTCTTGGCAGCGATTTCGATGGCAGCGCCAGTCGAAGGGTTACGGCCAGTGCGAGCTGGACGCTCTGCAACTTTCAGCTTGCCGATACCTGGCAAAGTGATTTCCACGCCGTTTTCCAACTGGTCGGCGACGATCTGGCCCAACTGCTCAAGAGCATTACGCGAGGTGGTTTTTGGCGCGTCGATGGCTTCAGCGATATCGGCGATCAATTGGTCTTTAGTAAGAGCCATGGTGGTGTTCCTTCCCTATCAAATTCATTTGGATTGCAAAGCGCAACGCAGGCCCGTGGCCAGGCAATGAACCTGACCGCCCGCTGGCAGCCACGATTAATCGCGAAAGTGTAGATACTGAAACCGGGTAATGGTTCGACCCACGTGTGCGCTAACTGCATGCTTGACGCGCTAAGTGCGCAAGACCGCGCAAAACTAGCACAGAGCCGGGCAAATATCCGCCCCTACCTATCCTTTTGGTCAGGTTTTAACGGTAATCGCACAAAAAACACCCAACACACCTGCGCTGTTGGTGAAAACCCTCCTGCTCAGGGGCCACTGGCGCATGCGTGCGTTACACTTGGCCCCATTGCAACGAGCTGCACGCTCTTCACCTTTTTCAGCCGAGAAGCCTATGCCGATCCGCCATTGCATCGTCCACCTGATCGAGAAAAAACCCGACGGTACGCCTGCTGTTCTTCATGCCCGCGACTCCGAACTCGCCGAGTCTCAGGCCATCGAGAACATGCTGGCCGACCTCAACGAGAGTTACAACGCCAAACAAGGCAAGGCCTGGGGCCTGTTCCATCCTGAGTCCGGCGCGCACCCTTTCAGCGGCTGGCTGAAAGAGTATATCGACGGCGGCAGCGACTTTACGGCGTTCTCCCGAGTGGCGGTCGAGCATCTGCAGAAGCTGATGGAAGAATCCAACCTCTCGGTCGGCGGCCATGTGTTGTTCGCGCATTACCAGCAAGGCATGACCGACTACCTGGCCATCGCCCTTTTGCACCACAGCGAAGGCGTGGCGGTGAACGCCGAGCTGGACGTGACCCCGTCCCGACACCTTGATCTGGGCCAGCTGCACCTTGCCGCACGCATCAATATTTCCGAGTGGCAGAACAACAAACAGTCCAAACAGTACATCTCGTTCATCAAGGGCAAGAATGGCAAGAAGGTTTCCGAATACTTCCGCGACTTCATCGGCTGCCAGGAAGGCGTGGACGGCCCCGGCGAAACCCGCACCCTGCTCAAGGCCTTCAGTGACTTTGTAGAGAGCGAAGACTTGCCCGAAGAGTCGGCACGCGAGAAGACCAAGACCCTGGTCGACTACGCCAGCAGCCAGAGCAAGATGGGCGAACCGATGGGCCTGGAAGAGCTGTCCGAGCTGATCGATGAAGACCGGCCAAGGGCGTTCTACGACCACATCCGCAACAAGGATTACGGCCTGTCGCCGGAAATCCCGGCCGATAAGCGCACCCTCAACCAGTTCCGCCGTTTCACAGGCCGGGCTGAAGGCCTGTCGATCAGCTTCGAAGCTCACCTGCTGGGCGACAAGATCGAGTACGACGAAACCGCAGGCACCCTGATTATCAAAGGGCTGCCGACCCAACTGACCGATCAGTTGAAGCGACGGTAATCCGCATGCTGATGCGCACCCTCAAAAAATTCGCACTGATCATGCTGGTGGTGGTCATTTATCAGAACTGGGGCAGGATCGAGCATTTCGTCAATCCTCCGTCAGCGGACGTTGCACAAAGTTACAGCCAGGCAAAGGTGGTGATGTACGCCACTGACTGGTGCGGCTACTGCAAACAGACGCGGCGTTTTCTGGACAGCAAGGGAATCGCGTATCGGGAGTTCGACATCGAGAAGTCCGAAGAGGGCCGCAAGGCCTATGAGGCGCTGGGGGGACGTGGCATCCCGCTGATCGATGTCAACGGCACGATCATCCGGGGGTTTGCCCCGGATGAAATACTGGCGGCGTTGAAGTAATCCCTGCCAGGCACACACAGCAAGCATGCTTTCCTGATGGAATCTGTTCACAGGTATCAGCAGGCCAGGTTGAACACATTACCAAGGGCGGTCGGACATGCGTGACAGAACTGCCCATCGGGATACCTTTCTCGCCGGCGGCGGCGAGATGGGTGAACGCATGCGCGCTCATGACTGGGCGGCGACGCCGCTCGGGCCAATGGACACCTGGCCACTGCCGCTGCTCACGATGGTCTGCGCCTGTCTGAACTCGCCCATGCTGGGTACGGTCCTTTGGGGACCGGATCTCATCATGCTTTACAACGACGCCTACATTCCCTCGCTCGCAGACAGACACCCCTACGCACTGGGCATCCCGGTGGCGGAAGTCTGGGGCGATACATGGGAACTGGTCGCCCCGCCATTTCTTGAAGCGATGACGACCGGCGAAGGCTTCATGCGTAACGATGTCGCATTGCCGATGGTGCGACGAGGCCTGCCTGAACTGACCTATTGGAACTTCACCGCCACCCCCATCCGCGGTGAAACCGGTGACATTGCCGGGCTGCTTAATCAGGGTGTGGAAATCACCGAACAGCACCGCACGACCGCCGAGTTGCGCGAGCTGAACATCGACCTTGAAAACAAGGTCACCGAACGGGCCTTTGCACGAGGCCAGACATGGCGGGTGAGCCCCGACATCCTCGGCGTGCTGAATGCGAAAGGCCACTTTGAAGTCTCCAACCCTGCATGGGCTGCCGTGCTGGGCTGGTCGGAAGCTGAAGTCGCCCGCACGTTCTTCATGGATTTCATTCACCCGGACGATCATGCGGCCTCGCAAGAGGCATGGGATGCCGCGATTCTGCGAGGATCGCCTGCGCTGCGTTTCGAGAATCGCTACCGGCATAAAAACGGAGACTGGCACTGGCTGTCGTGGGTCGCAGTGCCGGATCAAGGCAAGGTTTACTGCTCTGCGCGTGACGTCACCCAGATCAAGGAGAGCGAAAAAGAACTCGCCTCGCGAACCGCAGAACGTGACCGAATGTGGGAGACATCGCCCGACCTCATGCTTGTCATCGATTTCGAAGGGGTCTTTCAACGCGTGAATCCGGCCTGGACCGCGGTACTCGGTTACAGTGCGGACGAACTGGTCAGCCACCACGTCAACGAGTTCGTCCTCCCCGATGATCACCTGCAGACCCAAGGCGCCTACGAGCTTGCGGCGGAAGGCGGGCTGCCCAGAATCGAAAACCGTTACCGACACAAAGACGGTTCCATTCGATGGATCTCGTGGGTGGCAGCACCGGCAGGTGACGTTACTTACGCAACGGGCCGCGACATCACAACCGGCAAACTCCAGGCAGGCGCGCTGTTGAGGGCCGAGGAAGCGCTTCGCCAGTCCCAGAAAATGGAAGCCATCGGGCAATTGACCGGCGGGGTCGCGCACGATTTCAACAACCTGCTCACCGTTATCAAGTCGTCCACTGACCTGCTGAGGCGGCCAGGCCTCGCTGCCGACCGGCAAGCTCATTACGTGTCCGCGATCTCGGACACCGTAGACAGGGCCGCCAAACTGACGGTGCAGTTGCTTGCCTTCGCGCGGCGGCAAACGCTCAAACCCGAGGTGTTCGACGCCGTGGGCAGTGTGCGGGCCATGAGTGAAATGCTGACGACGCTGACCGGCTCGCGCATCAGAATCGTGACCCGGCTGCCAAGTGCGCCTTGCTTCATGGACGCCGATCCCAGTCAGTTCGACACAGCGCTGGTCAACATGGCGATCAATGCACGTGATGCGATGAACGGTGAGGGACAACTCACCATTTGTGTCGAGTCCGTCAATCAGATGCCGACGGTCCGCATGCCGCCTGCAGTCCCTGGCTCATTCATCGCGGTGTCGATCACTGACACCGGCGGCGGCATACCGGATGCCTACCGGGACAAGATATTCGAACCCTTTTTTACCACCAAGGGTGTTGGCCAAGGCACAGGCCTCGGGCTGTCTCAGGTGTTCGGTTTTGCCAAGCAGTCGGGCGGAGAAGTGACGGTGTCGAGTACCGTCGGCAACGGCAGCACCTTCACGCTATACCTGCCTCAGGTCAATGCCCTTCCCTACGTGAAGAACATCGCCCCCGTTGAAGCCTTGATGGACGGCCACGGTACTTGCGTGCTGGTGGTAGAGGACAATACCGATGTCGGCACCTTCGCGGTGCAGACGCTCGCCGACCTGGGGTATGTGACGGTCTGGGCGGCGAATGCAGCCGAGGCAATGGCCGAGCTGGCCAAGGATGCAGGCCGTTTCGATGTCGTGTTCTCTGATGTGGTCATGCCCGGCATGAACGGCATTGATCTGGCCCACGAGATACGCCGCCAGTATCAAAACCTGCCAGTGCTGCTGACCTCAGGCTACAGTCATATTCTGGCGCAGAACGGAACTGACGGTTTCGAACTGCTGCAAAAGCCCTACTCAGTCGAACAGCTCTCGCGTTTGCTGCGCAAAGTCGCTGCACAGCAGCGACGCACATAGAGGCCGAGGCTCAAGCCTGCCGCGATCCCCGCAAGCACGCCCTGCGTGCCAACGGGGGTATTGGCACGATACTTCAGCGCTTCTCGACCCGAAACCCCAGTCGTGGAAAGTGTACGTGTACCACACCGGCGCGATCATCCTCGCGGCGCACGATGAGTTCCTCGCGCCCGGTAAACACCAGCTCCCCCTCCACCGCTTCGACGCCGTAGTCGACCGCCGCAATAGCGACTTTATCGCCCGACGTGATGCCGCTCGGGTCGACGAAGGTTTCATCGGGCAATGGCGCAGGCGTGGCGTTTTTGGCGATGTCGATGGCGTCGGCCGAACTCAGTTCAGTGAATGAGCCGTGGCCAAACCCCAGAACGCGATCCAGCCACGCACTGACACTCGGATAATCATCGACAAATGGCGCCGTCACCGGCGTCTGTTTGAGGAACCACAGCGTGTGGGCGACCGAGAAATCAGCAATCGAAGGTTCGCCAAACAGAAAGTCGCCACCGTGCGACAGCTGCAGCTCAAGGCGTGACATGAGCGTTGGCCATTGATGCTTGACCTGCTCGACAGGCGGGCGTGAAGCAGTGCCGCCGTTGAACAGCGTGGATCGGTCGGCAACGAAGGCCTTGGCGGCGTCAGGCGGCACTTTGGCAAATCGCACGGCCATTGATTCGGGTTGAAACACCAGGCTCACGGCATGCAGAAACAGCACTGAATCCGCCCAGGCAGCCAACCCGGCGACCGCAAACTCCCGGCCATGCGGGTAGAACGCCGGCGACGCCTTTTCCTGCTCCAGACGGCGCGCCATCAGCGCTGTGTCGCAGTAGATATCCGCGCCCGCCTGCAACACGGGGGTCCTGCGATAGCCGCCGGTCAGTGCAGTCAGGTCGGGTTTTGGCATGATCGAAGGAATAATCACCGAACGCCAGGAAAGGCCTTTGAAGCCCAGCATCAAACGGGCTTTCTCGGCGAACAGCGACGTGGGGTAATGGTGAAGAATCAATTCGGACATGTTCAGCCTCTGCGCACATGGGAAGCGGCCAGCTTAACCCGCAATGCCCTGACGGCCCACAGGCTCAACTTGATGACGAGACATCACGCTCATGGATGGACCTGTCATAGCTGGCCGCCAATGCCTCTTTGGCGCTTTTCCTCAGCTTCTTGATCAAGTGTTCGTGACGCAACGCCTCGCCCTTGCTGGGCCACTGCTCGACGTACACCAGCGCCGTCGCCGGGCTGGAGCTGAAAAAGCGCGCGCCCTTGCCGCTCTGATGCGCCGCGAACCGCCGCTGCGGGTCGTCACTGATCCCGCAGTACAACGAGCCGTTGGCCGCCCGCACCAGGTAGACAAACCAGGGTTTGCCGATTGCCTGACCGGCAAGCGGCGCAGTGTCAGTGGTCGAAACGTCAGGCACGGCGGCTCTCGGTAAACGCTTTCAACCCCTTGAGCGCCTGGGCACGCACGGCATTGCGTACCAGCGGTGTCCAGCCAAGCAGCAGGCCTTTGGCACCCAGCGCTTGCCTTGACCAGCGCCACATATCGAAATGGTCGTGATGTTCGCAGATCTTGCCGTCACGAAACACGAAGCGGGCCTGTATGTCGTTAATCACCGTGCGACCGGTCTGGGCAAACAGATAAGTGGCCACCCAATGAGCACTGCCGGTGCGGTCATCGGCGCGGACCTGATCGAACACCACCGAAAAATGCTTCGCCCGGGACGTCAGCATGCGCCACATATCGCCCACCTGAGGCCCATGCAATTCGCCAAATGCCGGATCGCTGAACCGCACGTCATCGGTGTAACAGGCACTCATCGACTCGGCATCCAGCTGAGCGAATGCTTCATAAAAACGGGTGATCAGTGCGCTGTTGGCCTGACTTTGTTCTTCGTAACTCATGCGTGCAAATCCCTTGACGAAAGATGCATGCACGATAAGCGGCGCAGCGAAAAATGGCGAGTGGTTGATGACCTCAAACCTTCTCGCTGCTCACCTGCACATGCAAGGCGCGACCTGCGCCCAGGCCGGCGATCATCGCGCCCAGGCCCAGTACGGCAAAGATCCAGCCAATCGCGTTCCAGCTGCCGGTCATGTCGTGTACCACGCCGACCGCAAACGGACCGGTCGAGGCGATGGTGTAACCAAAGCCTTGCGCCATGCTCGACAGGTTGGACGCCACGTGGGAATCCCGCGAGCGGAGGACGATCAGGGCCAGCGCCAGGCTGAACGTGCCGCCCTGCCCGATCCCGAGCAGAAGCGCCCAGCCCCACAGACCGCCGAGCGGTGCGTAGAGGCAACCGAATAGCCCGGTCAGGGTCAACGACATGACCAGCATGATCGCCAAACGCTGATCCTTGCCGCGCGTGGCCAGATACGGTATGGCCAACGCGCTGACCACTTGCGCGATGATCGAGCCGGACAACAGCAGACCGGCCTCGGTGGGCGTCATGCCGCGACCGATCAGGATAGAAGGAAGCCAGCCGAAAACGATGTAGGACAACGACGATTGCAGGCCCATGTACAGCGTGACCTGCCAAGCCAGTGGATCACGCAACAGGCCGCGAACCCGGTACACGTCGCGGTGCGAACCGTGTACCTCTCGCGCCTGAGGAAACCAGAACATCGCAGCGATCAACGCTGGCACCAGCCAGAAACCCAAACCAATCTGCCAGCTTCCACCGACATACTGGCTGAGCGGCACCGTCGAACCCGCGGCAATCGCGGCCCCCAGGCACAGCGCCATCGTATAGACACCCGTCATGGCGCCAGCCTTGTGCGGGAAATCGCGCTTGACGATGCCGGGCAGCAGAACACCGATCACACCAATGCTGGCACCCGCCAGCAGGCTGCCGGCAAACAGCCCGACCTCACCAAACAGGCTCCGCAACGCCAGGCCGCACGCCAGTGTCAGAAGCACCATCAACACCACGCGCTCACTGCCGAAACGGCGCGCCAGGATCGGTGCCAGCGGCGCAAAAAGGCCCAGACACAGCACCGGCAACGTGGTCAGCAGGCCGGCTTCGGCAGCCGACATGCCAAGGCTTTCGGACACCTCATTGAGCAGCGGTGCAATGCTGGACAGCGCAGGGCGCAGGTTGAGCGCGACCAGCACAAGCCCCAGGAGCAAAAGCCAGGGACGTTTCAGAACAGGATGGGGTTGAGCAGGATTCGGTAGAGGGCTGGGTTGAGCCTTGGCAGTCATCGGTTTCTCGGTCATCAGGTATGTCGACCCGTTTCAGGGGGACGGTATCCTGTTGGAGAATCATCATGAATACAAGGTTCAGCCAGAATTGCATAACACTCGCCGTGCAAATGACCGCCCATAAAAAACCGGGCGCGTGGCCCGGTTTTCACTACGGCAGCTACCGACTCAGTGAATGATCTGACTGAGGAACAGCTTGGTACGGTCGCTTTGCGGGTTGTCGAAGAAGTCGTTCGGTGCAGCCTGTTCGACGATTTCGCCCTTGTCCATGAAGATCACCCGGTTCGCCACGGTACGGGCGAAGCCCATCTCGTGCGTCACGCAAAGCATGGTCATGCCCTCTTCTGCCAGGCCGACCATCGTGTCGAGTACTTCTTTGACCATTTCCGGATCGAGCGCCGACGTCGGTTCGTCGAACAGCATGATTTTCGGCTTCATGCACAAGGCACGGGCAATTGCCACACGCTGCTGCTGACCACCGGAGAGTTGACCCGGAAACTTGTGGGCCTGCTCCGGAATGCGCACACGCTCCAGATAGTGCATGGCGATTTCTTCAGCTTTCTTCTTCGGCATCTTGCGCACCCACATCGGTGCCAGCGTGCAGTTCTGCAGGATGGTCAGGTGCGGGAACAGGTTGAAGTGCTGAAACACCATGCCGACTTCACGGCGGATGGTTTCGATCTGCTTCAGGTCGGACGTCAGTTCGGTGCCGTCAACGATGATGCGGCCCTGCTGATGCTCTTCCAGGCGGTTGAGGCAGCGAATGGTGGTCGACTTGCCCGAGCCTGACGGGCCGCACAGCACGATACGCTCGCCCTGACGCACGTTCAGGTTGATGTCCTTGAGCACGTGGAACTGGCCGTACCATTTGTGGACGCCCTCCATGCGGATCATGCCTTCAGCGCCCAGAGGCTTATTGATAGCTTCACTCATCACAAAACTCCTAACGCTTGTGGCCTGTGTCCAGCTTACGTTCCAAATGCATGGAATAGCGGGACATACCGAAACAGAAGATCCAGAACACCAGGGCCGCGAAGACGTAGCCTTCGGTGGCCATACCCAGCCATGCCGGGTCGGCGGTGGCTTGCTTGACGCTGTTGAGCAGGTCGAACAGGCCGATAATGATCACCAGACTGGTGTCTTTGAACAAGGCAATGAAGGTGTTGACGATGCCGGGAATGACCATCTTCAACGCCTGCGGCAGAATCACCAGACCCATGCTGCGCCAGTAACCGAGGCCCATTGCAGCGGCCGCTTCGTACTGACCTTTAGGGATGGCCTGCATGCCACCGCGCACCACTTCGGCAATGTACGCCGACTGGAACAGGATGACGCCGATCAGCGCCCGCAGCAGCTTGTCAAAGTTCATCCCCTCTGGCATGAACAGCGGCAGCATGACCGAGGACATGAACAACACGGTGATCAACGGCACGCCGCGCCAGAACTCGATGAACGTCACGCACACCACGCGCACGGCGGGCATGTTCGAACGACGACCGAGCGCCAGCAGGATACCCAACGGCAAGGCACCGACGATACCGACCGTGGCGATGACCAGGGTCAGCATCAGGCCGCCCCACTGGCTGGTCGGCACGTTGGTCAGACCAAACGCGCCGCCGTGCAGCAGGTAGAAGGCAACAACCGGGTAGATCACCAGGAAGCTGATGCCGTAGACAGCCTTGCGCGGAAACTTCGAAATGAACAGCGGTGCAGCACCGACGATGGCCAGGATTGCGGTCAGATCGACCCTCCAGCGCAGTTCATTGGGGAAGTAGCCGTACATGAACTGGCCGAAGCGTTGCTCGATGAACACCCAGCAGGCGCCCGCCTTGGTGCAGTCTTCCTTGGTCGTACCGATCCAGTTGGCGTCCAGCAAGGCCCAACTGAGAATAGGCGGCACGATCAGATAGATCAGATACAGCGAGAACAGGGTCAGCAGGGTGTTGATCCAGCTGGAGAACAGGTTCTGCCGCATCCACGCCACCGGACCGAACACTTTGCCCGGTGGTGGCATATCAGGTTTGAAAGTATGGGTTGTCATGCGCGTTTCCTCACCGCTCGATCAGCGCAATGCGCTTGTTGTACCAGTTCATCAGCATGGAAATGCTGATACTGATCGCCAGGTACACACTCATGGTGATGGCAATGACTTCAATGGCCTGCCCGGTCTGGTTGAGTACCGTACCGGCAAACAGGGACACCATTTCCGGGTAACCGATGGCCGCTGCCAGCGACGAGTTCTTCGCCAGGTTCAGGAACTGACTGGTCAACGGCGGGATGATCACTCGCAACGCCTGCGGAATGATGACCTTGTGCAGCGTCGGCCCAGGACGAAGCCCCAGAGAACGGGCGGCTTCGGTCTGACCATGACTGACCGACTTGATGCCCGAACGCACGATTTCGGCGATGAACGCCGCCGTGTAGATCGTCAATGCCAGGGTCAGGGAGATCAACTCGGGAATCAGCACCCAGCCGCCCGTAAAGTTGAAGCCCTTGAGTTGCGGCAGCTCCCAATGCACCGGGCTGCCGAAGATCAGCATGCTCAGGCCGGGAATGACCAGCAGCAACGCCAGGCCGACCCAGAACTTGTGGAACGGCTGACCGGTGGCTTCGAAACGCTTGTTGGCCCAGCGCACCATCATCACAATCGCGATCACCGCGACCATGAGGCTAATCAGGAACGCCCAGGCACCTTCGGCGGGCAACGCTCTGGGCATGTTGAGCCCACGGCTGCTGACGAAGAACATGTCCAGATAGCCATGAGCCTGACGCGGACCGGGCAGCGTCAGGAAAACGGCGGTGTACCAGAACAGGATCTGCAACAGTGGCGGAATGTTGCGGAAGACTTCGACGTAAACGGTTGCCAGCTTGCTGATCATCCAGTTCGGAGACAGGCGAGCGACACCAATGACAAAGCCCAGCAAAGTCGCCAGGACAATACCGATAACCGACACCAGCAAGGTGTTCAGCAAGCCGATGACGAACACACGGGCATAGGTGTCCGATTCGGTGTAGTCGATCAGGTGTTGAGCAATACCGAAACCGGCACTGTTCTCAAGAAAGCCGAAACCCGAGGTGATACCACGGTGTTGCAGGTTGGTCTGGGTGTTGTCGAAGATGAACCAGCCCAGTGAGATCACCGCCACGACAGTGATGATCTGAAATAACCACGCGCGCACTTTCGGATCGCTCAGCGTGAGCTTTTGCTTGGGTGCGACGATTTGCTTTTCCATGAAAGGCCCCAGGAAAAATCCAACAGAACAACGCCCGACAGGCTGTAAAGCCTGTCGGGCGCCGGGTCAATCAACGAATAGGTGGAGCGTACTGAATGCCACCGGCATTCCACAGCGCGTTCTGGCCACGCTTGATTTTCAGCGGAGTGCCTTCGCCCAGGTTGCGTTCGAACACTTCGCCGTAGTTACCGACTTGCTTGACGATCTGTACAACCCAGTCCTTCGGCAGTTTCAGGTCTTTGCCGTAAGTACCGTCGGCACCCAGCATACGGGCAACGTCAGGGTTCTTGGTCGACTTGGCTTCAGCTTCAACGTTCTTGGAAGTGATTTTGGCTTCCTCGGCGTTCAGCATGGCGAACAGGGTCCAGCGAACAATCGAGAACCACTCTTCGTCGCCTTTACGCACGACCGGGCCCAGAGGCTCTTTGGAAATGACTTCCGGCAGAACGATGTAATCGTCCGGCTTGGCCAGCTTGCTGCGCTGTGCGTAGAGCTGCGACTGGTCGGAGGTCAGTACGTCGCAACGGCCGCCTTCCAGCGACTTGGCGCTTTCGTCAGAGGTGTCGAACGTGATCGGCGTGTATTTCAGGCCGTTGGAGCGGAAGTAGTCGGAAACGTTAAGCTCGGTGGTAGTACCGGCCTGGATGCAGATGGTCGCACCGTCCAGTTCCTTGGCGCTTTTGACGCCCAGCTTGTTGTTTACCAGGAAGCCGATACCGTCGTAATACGTTACGCCAGTGAAGACCAGGCCCATGCCCGCATCACGGGAGCTGGTCCAGGTGGTGTTACGCGAAAGGATGTCGATCTCGCCGGATTGCAGGGCAGTGAAACGCTCTTTGGCGTTCAGCTGGCTGAACTTGACCTTGGTGGCATCGCCGAATACGGCGGCTGCTACGGCGCGGCAGACATCAGCGTCGATACCGGTGATCTTGCCGGTGGAGTCTGGAACGGAAAACCCTGGCAGGCCATCGCTGACGCCGCACTGAACAAAACCTTTCTTCTGAATAGCGTCAAGGGTGGCGCCGGCATTGGCAGCCCCGGTCACACCAAATGCGGTCAAGGCAGTGACGATAGCCAGGGTGGATTTCAACATCTTCATTCAAAAACCTCCAGTTTGCTCTTTGTTGTGTAGGTGTCTCGGTCGCGTCGCACCTTTGTGAGGCGCTAATAACCCGTGCTGGCTTATTTTTGGGTCATGCGACGCTGGGCCTGAATCATGAATCGCCTGCAGGATCATCCTGTCATTCGTCTTCATCATTCAGAATCGGCCCCGTGGACTGAAACCCCATGATTTTCCCGGACCAGAGCGGTACAGGTTGAATCGTGCCGCGAATCCTGACGCATGGACTCTCGAGCTGCTTTTCGATCGCTACAAGTAATAGCCTTATAGTGTTACCGAACGATGAGAGCGTCTCGACTCCAGCTCTGCTGTAGCAAAGCCCGTACCAGCATGCTGGCGATGTCGAATTAGCGACAGGTCAAGACAAAAACTTGTAACCTTGCGACATCTTCTTTCATTTTTAATCTACCTGCGCACCTTATTAAAGCGCTCAAAACGAGCCGGCGCACACAAATGGAGCAGTCATGAGCGAACCCTTGGTCATTCAACCTTCAGGCACCGCAGACGCGTGCGTTATCTGGCTGCATGGGCTGGGCGCCGACCGGTACGACTTTCTGTCGATTGCCGAGGCTTTGCAGGAGTCGCTGCTAACCACCCGCTTTGTCCTGCCACAGGCCCCGACACGCCCGGTCACGGTCAACGGCGGTTATGAAATGCCGAGCTGGTATGACATCAAGGCCATGAGCAGCGAGGCCCGGGCCATTGATCACGATCAGATGGAAGCCTCGGCGCAGAGTGTGGTGGACCTGATCGAACAGCAACGCGACAGCGGCATCGACCCGGCACGGATATTTCTGGCAGGCTTTTCTCAAGGCGGCGCTGTGGTGTTACACGCCGGCTACAAGCGCTGGCAAGGTCCGCTGGGCGGCGTACTGGCTCTTTCCACTTATGCCCCGACATTCAGCGACCAGATGCAATTGTCGGCCAGTCAGCAGCGCACGCCGGCGTACTGCCTGCACGGCCAGCATGACGAAGTGGTCCCCAATGCGATGGGAAGGACCGCTTACGAGCATCTCAAGGCTCAGGGTGTAACCGCACAA
Organism: Pseudomonas syringae; assembly: GCF_002157375.1. Lineage (GTDB taxonomy): Bacteria > Pseudomonadota > Gammaproteobacteria > Pseudomonadales > Pseudomonadaceae > Aquipseudomonas > Aquipseudomonas syringae_T. Next base: position 230,151 of record NZ_MTSA01000007.1, on the reverse strand, counting down.
TGGCAGGAATACCCAATGGGCCATCAAGTGTTACCGGAAGAAATTCGTGACATAGGCGTCTGGCTCGCTGAAAAGCTTCGTTAAGACCGGGCTTTTGCCTTCTGGACAGACCGCTTATGTAGCTCGCCAAGGATGGCACTACGCCGAGCACGGTTCTTGCTTTACACTGCCCGGCGTACATTCCTTAACCAATTGACGAGAAGACCGTGCTCAAAGCACTAAAAAAGATGTTCGGTAAAAGCGAGGCTGAACAGCACGCGCCTTCGCCGATAGCCTCCATCCCCGCCTCCCCTGCGCCTGTCAAAGGCGACCCACCGGATCATGCTGTCCAGCCTCAGGCGCTGGATACCGTCGCCGAGTCCGCCACAGTCAGAGCGCCGCGTGCCGACAAGCCAAGGGCCGAGCGCCCGCGTCGTGAGCGCGTGGCCAAGCCGCCCGCACCGGTCTGGAAACTCGAAGACTTTGTCGTCGAACCTCAGGAAGGCAAGACCCGCTTCCATGATTTCAACCTTGCACCCGAACTGATGCACGCGATTCAGGACCTGGGCTTTCCATACTGCACGCCCATCCAGGCCGGTGTGCTGGGTTACACCCTCAAGGGCAAGGACGCGATCGGTCGTGCCCAGACCGGCACCGGCAAGACCGCGGCCTTCCTGATCTCGATCATCGAGCAGTTGACCCAGACGCCTCCGCCGGCCGAGCGCTACATGGGCGAGCCGCGCGCACTGATCATCGCGCCCACCCGCGAACTGGTGGTGCAGATCGCCAAGGACGCCGCCGACCTGACCAAGTACACCGACCTGAACGTCATGACGTTCGTCGGCGGCATGGACTTCGACAAACAGCTCAAGCAGCTTGAAGCGCGGCATTGCGACATTCTGGTCGCCACGCCGGGCCGTCTGCTGGACTTCAACCAGCGCGGCGAAGTGCATCTGGACATGGTCGAAGTGATGGTGCTCGACGAAGCCGACCGCATGCTGGACATGGGTTTCATCCCGCAGGTGCGTCAGATCATCCGGCAGACGCCGCACAAGGGTGAACGCCAGACCCTGCTGTTCTCCGCGACCTTCACCGAAGACGTGATGAACCTTGCCAAACAGTGGACGACCGACCCTTCCATCGTCGAGATCGAATCGCTGAACGTGGCCAGCGATAACGTCGAGCAGCATATCTATGCGGTGGCCGGTGCCGACAAATACAAGTTGCTTTACAACCTGGTCACCGACAACGGTTGGGAACGGGTCATGGTCTTTGCCAACCGCAAGGACGAAGTCCGTCGTATCGAAGAGCGCCTGGTGCGCGACGGCGTCAACGCCGCCCAACTGTCGGGCGATGTGCCTCAGCACAAACGCATCAAGACCCTCGAAGGTTTCCGCGAAGGCAAGATTCGCGTACTGGTCGCCACCGACGTGGCCGGTCGGGGCATTCACATCGACGGCATCAGCCACGTGATCAACTTCACCCTGCCGGAAGTGCCGGACGACTACGTACACCGCATCGGCCGTACCGGCCGTGCGGGTGCCGACGGTGTGTCGATCAGCTTTGCGGGCGAAGACGACTCGTATCAATTGCCCGCCATCGAAGAAAAACTGGGCCGCAAGATCAGTTGTGAAACACCGCCGACCCATTTGCTGCGCGCGGTAGTACGCAGCAACGCCTGAGGGTCATGTCCAGCGATCAGCCGCAAGGTGATCGCTGTGACGGCCTTCTACCCAGCGCGGGCCTTCGGACGTGTTTTCACGCTTCCAGAACGGCGCACGGGTCTTGAGGTAGTCCATGACGAAATCGCAGGCCTCGAACGCGGCCTGCCGATGAGCGCTGGCAACGCCCACGAAAACGATGGGTTCTCCCGGCTCCAGCGCACCGATCCGGTGCAGCACGTCGAGCCTGAGCAATGGCCAGCGCTGCTCGGCTTCTTCGACGATCTTCGCCAGCGCCTTTTCGGTCATGCCCGGGTAATGCTCCAGAAACATGCCGGACACCTCGCGGCCTTCATTGAAGTCACGCACATAACCGACAAAGCTCACCACCGCACCGATGCCGAGCTGCGCGGCGTGCAGCGCGTTGACTTCATGGCCGGGGTCGAACGCAGCCGCCTGCACACGAATCGCCATGCTCAGCCTCCGGTGACCGGTGGAAAGAACGCGACTTCATCGCCATCCAGCAGCGGCTCGGTCAGCTTGCACAGCTCCTGATTGCGAGCGCACATCAGGTTCTGCTCGGCCAGAACCTGCCAGGCCTCACCGCGCTGCAGCAGCGATTGACGCAGCGCCTCCAGCGTGACGAACTCGCCTTCGACAGACTCGCTGTCCAGGCCCAACGTTTCGCGATAGCGGGCAAAGTACTGAACCTGAACCTTCATGGCGTTGCCTGCGTCGCGTCGGCGATGAAGTGACCGCTCTTGCCGCCGAGTTTTTCCAGCAGCCGGACCGACTCGATGACCATGCCGCGATCCACCGCCTTGCACATGTCATAGATCGTCAGCGCCGCAATGCTGGCAGCCGTCAACGCCTCCATCTCGACACCGGTCTGCCCGGCCAGCTTGCAGCTCGCAGTGATGCGCACGGCATCGTCACCTTCGGCGGCCAGATGGACCTTGACACTGGTCAGCATCAGCGGATGGCACAGCGGTATCAGATCACTGGTTTTCTTGGCCGCCTGAATACCGGCAATACGCGCAACCGCAAACACATCCCCTTTGGGATGACCACCGCTGACAATCATTTCCAGCGTGGCGGGCAACATCCGCACCAACGCTTCAGCCACAGCCTCACGGGACGTCACGGCTTTATCAGTGACGTCGACCATATTGGCGCGACCTTGGGAATCGAGATGAGTGAGCACAACGTTACTCCTTGGCAGAAGCAAGAAGTGTAGAGGGTGTGGCTGTTACACGCTATAAGCTACTCGCGCCTGGCTTCATGCGCAGGCTTGACGCAGGAAATGCATCGACCGCACCGCCCTCTTCGCGAACAAGTTAGCTCCTGCCAAAGCTCATGGGTGTCCGCAGGAAGGCTGTGTTTCGGGCGATGAGTCATTTATGGGTATAAAAGGACAGCATCATAACTTGCAGGCAAGGAACCCATTTACGCATGGGCTCCCCGCTTGCATCAGATTTACAAATGACTCTCCGCGTATTCGGCCAGTATCGAGCGTGGCACACCTTGCAGGGTGATGTGTACGCCGTTCGGGAAGTCTTTGAAACGCTCCGTCAGGTAGGTCAGGCCGGAACTGGTGGCTGACAGGTAAGGGGTGTCGATCTGCGCCAGGTTGCCCAGGCAGACCACTTTGGAACCGGCACCGGCACGGGTGATGATGGTTTTCATCTGGTGCGGGGTCAGGTTCTGGCACTCATCGATCAGGATAAGGCTCTGCTGGAAGCTGCGACCTCGAATGTAGTTGAGGGATTTGAACTGCAGAGGCACCTTGCTGAGGATGTAGTCGACGCTGCCATGCGTGTTTTCATCGTCCATGTGCAGGGCTTCGAGGTTATCGGTGATCGCGCCGAGCCAAGGCTCCATTTTTTCCGCCTCGGTGCCGGGCAGGAAACCGATTTCCTGATCCAGACCCTGAACGCTGCGGGTGGCGATGATGCGACGATAACGCTTGGTGACCATGGTCTGTTCGATGGCAGCGGCGAGTGCCAGGATGGTTTTACCCGAACCGGCAGCACCCGACAGGTTGACCAGGTGAATGTCCGGGTCGAGCAAGGCAAACAGCGCCAGCCCCTGATAGATATCACGCGGTTTCAGGCCCCAGGCTTCCTGATGCAGCAACGGTTCCTGGTGCATGTCCAGAATCAGCAGCTCATCATTCTTGACGCCCTTGATCCAGCCCACGAAACCCTGCTCATCGACGATGAACTCGTTGATGTGAACAGCCGGAAGCATTTCATTGAGCTGCACCCGATGCCAGGTACGGCCACGCTCCTGGCGGGTATCGACCTTGTTGACGCGGTCCCAGAACGAACCGGTCATGTCATGGTAGCCACGGGACAACATCGAGACGTCGTCCACCAACTGGTCGGTGCTGTAATCCTCGGCAGCAATGCCGCAGGCACGCGCCTTGAGGCGCATGTTGATGTCTTTGGTCACCAGTACGACGCTCAAGTCCTTGTTGCGCGCGTGCAGGTCGATCAATTGGTTGATGATGATGTTGTCGTTGAGGTGCTCGGGCAACAGACTGTTGGGTTCCTCGCGCCTGCTCATCAGAATGGACAGAAAGCCTTTGAACACACCGGTTCCGCGATCAATGGGGACGCCCTTTTCGACTTCTTCAGGGCAGGCTTCACCCAGGGTCTTGTCGATCAGACGAATGGCCTGACGGCACTCGGCGGCCACCGAGTGTTTACCGGCTTTCAGTTTGTCCAGCTCCTCCAGGACAGTCATGGGAATGGCGACGTGGTGTTCTTCGAAATTCAGCAGCGCGTTTGGATCATGAATCAATACGTTGGTATCGAGCACGTAAAGGATTGGCTGGTTAGTAGAGGGGGTGCGTCCGTGATCATCCATACTCGCTCACCTTTTTAAAAGCCGGGCGACGCAGAACCACGACAGTGCTGCGCCACGAAAAGGCCGCCGGATTCTTCCCTTCAGGCAGGGTAGAAATGTCGCTCAAGGTGGGTCTTGGAAGACGCCACCTGTGTTGCAGGTTTCGGCGGTCTGTATTCGTAATACAGCAAAAGGGATGACAGAAAAAAGCACTTTGACCGTTTTTTGAAGTTTATTTCACAGGCTGACGAATAGGACTTGGCGGACGTTCACCGCACGTTTAAAGTCGGAAGTCCGCCCACGCCGAATCTGCCTTCATTCCCCCTCGGGCACAGCTTCTTCGCGACTCTCCAGCCCTTGTTCTACGGGCGCTTCAGAGATATTTCGGCAGTCATCCCAGATCAATTCGCTTTGCGCCGTGTTGGCCAGCAACAACGGCAAGGCAGATTGCGCCTTGTTGGCCACGTCATGGAACACGACGGTGCCTTTACGCCAGAGCAGCATAAGGGTCAGTACCCGGTCGCTGACCTGTTCTGCCGTCAGCCGGCCCGTATCATCCTGCGCATCGATATTCCATAACGACACCCGCAAATGCTGGGCGCGGAAGAAGTCGCCGCTGTCGGCACGACGGTGGCCGTAAGGCGGGCGAAACAACGGCACGACGTTATCCGGCAGCACACGCTGCACCAGTGCAGCGCTACGCAGAATGGAATCCTGCCAGTCCAGCCACTGGCTGTGCGAGCGATACTCCCAGCCTTGAATGCCGACGCACTGCTGGCGGTAAAGCGCTTGAAGGCCGGCAGCCGAGCTGCTGTCGAGGCGCTCCTGAAGGCTCTTGCCCAGTACAAAGAAGGTGGCGGTCATTTTCTGTTGCCGCATGAAGTCGGCCAGCCAGTCCGTCCCGCCATCCGCCGGGCTGGGGCCGCTTTCGAAATTGAGCATGAACGTACGATCAGGCATCTCGTCGCCGCTCATCTCATCGGAGTTGTAACGCTCGATCTCACTGCTGGTCTGCGGGAACAGCGCAGCCATGAACAACAGCTCATCGAGGTAGCGACGGTGAAACAACGCGCCGGGGCCGGCCCAGTTGGCGTAGAACGAGTCGTTCGACACCTGGTATTCCTCGGCACGCTGGCGAAGCTGATCCATGTCCTCGACCAGTACGCAGAAGTTGGCATCTTCCTCACAGCTCTTCTGTGCGGCCTGGTAGTTCTCGAGCAGACGCAGCCACAGGCGATGACGCACGACGTTCAGGGATGGCACGTTGACGAACCGCAGCCCGAGGCGCTGTTTGAGCCCCTCCTCGCCCAGCTTTTCACTCAAGTACAGTTCATGGGCGAACGCGAGAATTTCCGCACGCGACGCCACGTCGAACAAACCCGGTGTTTCCAGACGCTCAGGCCATACGCTACGGTCGATGGTGGCGATGACCGGCGCTGCCGCCTGAGCCTGAAGCCACAGCAGACTCGCACACACTGCTAAAACGATACGCAAACCCGACGCCCTCTTGATCAACCCTGGCCGATGACCGGCGCGCCACTATAGCTGATATGGCCACGGCTTCTTATGTCGACATGCAGACAACCGCCCATCCGTACTGCGTCAGCAAAGGCACCGCTTTCTATGGCCATGATAGTTGGAGTCAGCGCGCATCAACCCCTAGAATCGCACAACGATCAAAGGAGACGACTTCATGCTGATGGTGATTTCCCCAGCGAAAACACTCGATTTCGAGACGCCACCCACCACCGCGCGCTTCACTCAGCCGCAGTATCTGGACCACTCTCAGGAACTGATCACTCAGTTGCGGGAGCTGACACCTGCGCAGATCGGACAACTGATGCACCTGTCCGACAAGCTTTCCGGGCTGAACGCGGCACGCTTTGGCAGTTGGGACCCGGCCTTCACGCCCGACAACGCCAAACAGGCGCTGCTGGCATTCAAGGGCGATGTTTACACCGGCCTGCAGGCCGAGACGCTGAGCGATGCGCAACTGGACTATGCCCAGAATCATCTGCGGATGCTGTCCGGCCTTTACGGCCTGTTGCGCCCGCTGGACCTGATGCAGCCTTATCGTCTGGAGATGGGCACGCGGCTGGCCAATGCCCGCGGCAAGGACCTGTATGCGTTCTGGGGCACACGGATCAGCGAATGGCTTAATGAGGCACTGGCAGACCAGGGCGACGACCTGCTGCTGAACCTGGCGTCTACCGAGTATTTCTCGGCGGTCAAGCGTTCGGCACTCAAGGCCCGGATCATTGACACCGAGTTCAAGGACCTGAAGAACGGTCAGTACAAGATCATCAGCTTCTATGCCAAGAAAGCGCGCGGCATGATGAGCCGCTTTGTTATCGAAGAGCAGATCAACACGCCCGCAGCGTTAACGGAGTTCGACGTGCAGGGCTATCGTTACAACCGCGAACAGTCGACACCTGACAAGTTGGTGTTTCTGCGCGATACCCCCGAGCACTAAGGGCGTCAAGATTGTGTAACAGGCGACTGTTACACACCCTCAATCCGCTGTAACGAACCCGCAATGACAACTTCGTGACGCCAAGGAATCGTCAAAATAAAACCGTCCCGCGGCCGAGGATTTTTTCTTCAAAAAATAATCAATTTTTTTAAGTAGTGGCCTTTTGGTTTTTCAGTGTAGTAGCACTTCCACACCTCCCCCCATGCACCCCTTGTAAAACAAGGCCCTCAGGAAAAGTTCCAACCTAGCGCCCAAGCCTTTGTCACAGCGCTGACACATCAAAATGTGTAAATCAGGACGAGCGGCCAGGAACTAAATAGGAATTCATACGCTCCTACATCCCGTAACAATTCAGGGCTGCCTTGTAAGAGATCACTTACAGGGTGCCAGGTAAATCGGGGACTTACCGACCAGGAAGCTTGAGCCTTGTCGGCCCCGGTACACGGAATCAGACTCACATCACTAGTTGATGTTGGTAGACAGACGAAACGCCGAGCAGGCGGGATGCGCAGGATTCGACAGGGGACGCCACGGCTCTGGCCAGAGGCTTTCCGACCGAGGTCCGCCATCGATCGTCAGACAAGGAGTGGTTTACTACATCCAAGGAGAGCAGGGCCCTGCCCGCCGGACAGGACACTTGCCGCTTGCACTTAGTGTCATTTGAGTTCGCCTCGCTTGTTTGGGCACTCACTCATTAACTCTGCCTGCGTTAGTTGAACGGCTTATTAAGCCGTCTTCGCTGACGTGTGATACCTGCTGGCAAAAATTTATATCCAGCCACTTTATGGCGTGAAAAATCGAGGAGAATACGATGCGTATCAGCATATTTGGTTTGGGTTATGTCGGTGCCGTTTGTGCCGGTTGCCTGTCTGCACGTGGCCACGACGTAGTGGGCGTGGATATTTCCAGTACCAAGATCGATCTGATCAATAACGGCAAGTCGCCTATTGTTGAACCGGGTCTGGAAGAACTGCTGCAAAAAGGCCTCGCCACCGGCAAACTGCGCGGCACTACCGACTTCGCAGAAGCCATTCGCGCCACGGACCTGTCGATGATCTGTGTCGGTACGCCCAGCAAGAAAAACGGCGACCTGGAACTGGATTACATTGAATCCGTTTGCCGCGAAATCGGTTATGTTCTGCGCGACAAAACCACCCGCCACACCATCGTTGTTCGCAGTACCGTTCTGCCGGGCACGGTGGCCAATGTCGTTATCCCGATCCTGGAAGACTGCTCCGGCAAGAAAGCCGGTGTTGACTTCGGCGTTGCCGTAAACCCTGAGTTCCTACGTGAAAGCACCGCGATCAAGGACTACGACCTGCCACCGATGACCGTCATCGGCGAATTCGACAAAGCGTCTGGCGACGTTCTGCAATCGCTGTACGAAGAGCTTGACGCACCGATCATCCGCAAGGACATCGCCGTTGCCGAAATGATCAAGTACACCTGCAACGTGTGGCACGCCACCAAAGTGACCTTCGCCAACGAAATCGGCAACATCGCCAAAGCAGTCGGCGTCGATGGCCGTGAAGTGATGGACGTGGTTTGCCAGGACAAGGCACTGAACCTGTCCCAGTACTACATGCGCCCAGGTTTCGCATTCGGCGGTTCCTGCCTGCCGAAAGACGTTCGCGCCCTGACCTACCGTGCCGGTGCGCTGGACGTTGAAGCCCCTCTGCTCAACTCGCTGATGCGCAGCAACACGTCGCAAGTGCAGAACGCATTCGACATGGTTGCCAGCCACGACAGCCGCAAGGTTGCCCTGCTGGGCCTGAGCTTCAAGGCCGGTACTGACGACCTGCGCGAAAGCCCGCTGGTAGAGCTGGCCGAAATGCTGATCGGCAAGGGCTTTGACCTGAGCATCTTCGACAGCAACGTTGAATATGCACGCGTTCACGGTGCCAACAAGGACTACATCGAATCCAAGATTCCGCACGTATCGTCGCTGCTGAATTCGGACTTCGACCAAGTCATCAATGACTCTGACGTGATCATCCTGGGCAACCGCGACGAGCGTTTCCGCGCCCTCGCCAACAAGACCCCTGAAGGCAAGCGCGTGATCGACCTGGTGGGCTTCATGTCCAATGCCACCACCGAAGACGGTCGTGCCGAAGGTATCTGCTGGTAAATCAGCCGCAAGCCACAAGCGCCAAGCTCCAGGCCACAAGCTCAAGCCAACTGCTTGCAGCCTGGGGCTTGAGGCTTGCAACTGACTTAGGGATACAGATTATGCAGAGGCTCAAGCACGGCCTGTTACAGGCCGCCGGTTGGCTGTTCTATCTGAGTTTATTAATGGGCATTGCAACCGCATTGCCCACCAGTATCTTCGACTCACAGTCGAAGAACTTTATCTTCCTGATTGGCGCCGTCGGCATCTGGCGTTACTCGATGGGGATCACGCACTTCGTGCGCGGGATGATTTTCCTGTACATCGTTTACCCGCACTTGCGCCGCAAGGTTCGCAAGCTGGGCAGCGCTGCAGACCCATCCCATGTCTTCCTGATGGTCACCAGCTTTCGTATCGATGCACTGACCACCGCTCAGGTGTACAACTCGGTTATCCGCGAAGCCATCGACTGCGGCCTGCCGACTACCATCGTCTGCTCGCTGGTGGAAATGTCCGATGAGCTGCTGGTCAAGAGCATGTGGGCGAAGTTCAATCCGCCTGAACGCGTCAAGCTGGACTTCGTGCGGATTCCGGGCACCGGCAAGCGCGATGGCCTGGCGTATGGCTTCCGCGCCATTTCACGTCACCTGCCCGACAGCCGCGCCGTGGTTGCCGTGATTGACGGTGACACCGTGCTCAACGAAGGCGTGGTCGCCAAGACCGTGCCCTGGTTCCAGCTGTTCGACAACGTTGGCGGCCTGACCACCAACGAGTTCTGCGAAGTGCGCGGCGGCTACATCATGAGCGAATGGCACAAACTGCGATTCGCTCAGCGTCACATCAACATGTGCTCGATGGCGTTGTCCAAGCGCGTGTTGACCATGACCGGTCGCATGTCGGTGTTCCGCGCCACTGTGGTCACCGACCCCGAGTTCATCGCAGACGTTGAAAGCGATTCGCTCAACCACTGGCGTCTGGGCACGTTCAGGTTTCTGACCGGTGACGACAAGTCCAGCTGGTTCAGCCTGATGCGTCTGGGCTACGACACGTTCTACGTGCCGGATGCGGCGATCAACACCGTCGAGCATCCGCCCGAGAAGAGCTTCCTGAAAGCCAGCCGCAAGCTGATGTATCGCTGGTACGGCAACAACCTGCGTCAGAACTCGCGCGCACTGGGCCTGGGCGTTCGTCGTCTGGGGATTTTCACCAGCATCGTGCTGTTCGATCAGCGTGTGTCGATGTGGACCTCCATTCTCGGCCTGACCGTCGCCCTCATCGCCAGCTTCAAGTATGGCGGCGCGTTCTTGCTGATGTACCTGCTCTGGATCGGCATGACCCGTCTGATCCTGACCCTGCTGCTGTCCCTCTCGGGGCACAGGATCGGGCCTGCCTACCCGATGATTCTTTATTACAACCAGATCGTCGGCGCCCTGATGAAGATTTACGTCTTCTTCCGCCTGGACCGCCAGTCCTGGACGCGCCAGGACACAAAACTCAGCCGCGACATGGCCAGCTTTCAGGGCTGGTTCAACACGTGGTCGTCCCGAACCATGACTTTCTCGGCTGGCACCATCTTCGTCGCCGTGCTGTTGACGATGGTTTGACCGGACCAACGGATTAATTGCTTAAGTAGGAAAAATAGCCATGAATACAGCCGTGAATGCGAACGTCGTACATGAATCCGAAGCCCAGCGCCAACACGCCCGGATCAAGATTCCTGCCAAGCTGCGCCTGCTGAATGATCAGCCCAACGCGCCGCTGGTGCGTATTGAAGACCTGTCGGCCGGTGGTCTGAGCTTCGTTGCTCCGGCAGGGCAGAAATTCACCGAAGGGCAAATTGTAAAAGGACGCCTGCAGTTCATCATCGACAACCTTGGCCTGGCCATGGACGTCGATCTGCAAGTGCGCTCCATCGACAATGCCAGCAACCGCATCGGTTGCCAGTTCCAGAATCTGGAGCCTCAGGACATTGCCACCCTGCGCCACTTGATCACCTCGCACCTGTCGGGCGAAGTCGTCACCCTGGGCGAAGTGCTTGCGACGCTGCAACGTGACAACTTCACCAAGGCACGCAAGGTCAAGGGCAAGGACGGCGGCATGTCGACAATGGGTCGTCTGCGCGCTGTGACCTTCAGCCTCGGCGTGTTCATTGTCGGCCTGGCTGCGTTCGGTTTCATCTTCAAGACTGTCTACGGTCTGTATTTCGTCAGCCACGCTTCGGCCGGTCTGGTGTCGATTCCGAGCATGGATGTGACCATGCCACGCGAAGGCACCGTGCAGAGCCTGGTCGGCCCGAACGGCGAAGCCACCAAAGGCGCACCGTTGGCAACCTTCAACACCAGCATGCTGGAAATGCTCAAGGGCAGCCTGACCGGTGAAGACCTGCAGCCGGCCAAGATCGAAGAGCTGTACGGCAAGCAAATGAGCGGCACCCTCACCAGCCCATGTGACTGCGTTGTCGGTCGTCAGCTGGTTGCCGACGGTCAATTCGCGTCCAAGGGTCAAGTGATCTTCCAGCTGGTACCGCGCAACGCGCCGGCCACCGTTGAAGCACGCTTCACCTACCGCCAGTTCAACGACGTCAAGCCAGGCACCCGTGTCAGCTTCCAGATCGCAGGCGAAGACAAGCTTCGTACCGGCAAGATCATCAGCAGCACCAACCTGAGCGATGCCGACCTGTCCACTGACATCCGTGTGCAGATCCAGCCTGACGAAACCCTGAGCAGCTCGCTGGCCGGCCGTCCTGTTGAAGTGGTCAGCGATCGCGGTCCTTCCGTGAACTGGCTGCTCGACAAAGCAATGGCTGCGGGCCTGTAATCATGAACAGCCCACTACGACGCCTGTCGACCCCCACGCTATTGAGCCTCGCCGTCGCGCTCGGCCTCAGCGGCTGTGCCGGCCTGCCTGATCAACGCCTTGCCAATGAAGCCTTGAAAAACGGCGACACTGCATTGGCGGAGCAGAACTATCGGCAGCTGGCGGACCTGGGCTACAGCGATGCACAGGTCGGCCTGGCCGACATTCAGGTGAGCACACGCGACCCGGCACTGCTCAAGCAGGCCGAGGCCACCTACCGTGCCGCTGCACAGACCTCTCCCCGGGCGCAATCGCGCCTGGGTCGTCTACTGGCTGCCAAGCCCGACGCCACAGAAGCCGAACACCGTGAAGCCGAAGCGCTGCTGAAAAAAGCCTTCGCCAACGGCGAATCGGGCACGCTGATACCGCTGGCCATGCTGTACCTGCAATACCCGCACACGTTTCCTGAAGTGAACGCGCAACAGAAGATCAGCGAATGGCGTTCAGCCGGTTATCCGGAAGCCGGTCTGGCGCAGGTGCTGCTGTATCGCACTCAAGGCACCTACGCTCAGCACCTCGACGAAGTCGAGAGCATCTGCAAACAGGCCCTGTCGGCCACTGACATCTGCTACGTCGAACTGGCCACGGTCTATCAGACCCGCGGCCAGGCCGAGCAACAGGCAGCACTGATCGAAAAACTCAAGAGCGAACACGCCGCCGGTCGCGTCAGCGCCCAGCGAGTGGACAGCGTCGCGCGTGTACTGGGTGATTCCACCATCGGTACGCCGGATGAAAAAACCGCTCAACAACTGCTGGAAGGCATCGCGCCGGGTTACCCGATTTCCTGGGTCACACTGGCCAAACTGCTGTACGACTTCCCCGAACTGGGCGACGTCGACAAGATGATGGAATACCTGAACAACGGGCGTGCGGCTGATCAGCCACGCGCCGAGCTGCTGTTGGGCCGCCTTTATTACGAAGGCAAATGGGTGACGCCGGATGCAGCCAAGGCCGAGGAACACCTCAAGAAAGCCACTGCAACGGAAATCTCCGCCCATTACTACCTGGGCCAGATCTACCGTCGCGGTTACCTGGGTCAGGTCTACTCACAGAAAGCCGTGGACGAATTGCTGACAGCCGCCCGTGGTGGCCAGAACAGCGCCGACTTCGCCCTCGCGCAACTGTTCTCCCAAGGCAAAGGCACGATGCCGGATCCGGTCAACGCCTGGGTATTTGCCCAACTGGCGCTGACCAGCCAGACCCCGCAAGCCACCGAGCTGGCCGAGGCCCTCAACACACAACTGCCGCCTGAAAAGCTCGCCACCGCCAAAGACCTGTTGGCACGCGAGCAAAAAGTCCGGGGCGCTACCGCCACTCAGAACGCGATGGCCACACAAGCCCTGCAAGAAGAAAAAGACGGTGAGGAAGCATTATGAAGTTGAATCCCCTGATGGCCGCCGGCATGGGCCTTGGCTTCACCCTGTTGTGGGCCTGCCCGACGCTGGCAGCGCTGACCGAGCAACAGAATTTCGGCATCGAGATCAAGGCCACGGCGCAGACCGAGGATGACCGCGATCTGGGCACCCGTTCAGGCGGCGACGTCAACGGCGTGGGCCTGGACTTGCGCCCTTGGGTGTACGGCGAGCGTGGCGACTGGAGTGGTTACGCCATGGGCCAGGTGGTCACCGCCACCGACATCATCCAGACCGACCCGCTGGAGCAGAGCAACAGCGACGGCAGCGGCACCCAGACCTCGCGTGGCACGGCCAGCGAGCGCGAGACCAAGAAAACCTACGCGGCATTGCGTGAATTCTGGATCGGCTACAGCGGTTTCACGCCCTACCCCGGCGAGATCCTGAAAGTCGGTCGTCAGCGCCTGCGCAATGACGACGGTCAATGGCACGACACCAACATCGAAGCGATCAACTGGTCGTTCGACACCACACTGCTGCGCGCCGAACTGGGTGCTGCCCAGCGTTTCAGCGAATACCGCACGGACCTGACCGAACTGGCGCCTGACGACGAAGACCGCAAGCACCTGTTCGGTTCGGTGAGCTACCAGTGGACACCTGGCCATTGGGCCGGTATCCGCGCTCACCACAGTGCTGACGACGGCAAGCTCAAGTCGCAGGGCCAGGTGCTTGATGACCTGGACAAGACGTCCAATGGCGACCTGACCTGGGTGGGCCTGCAGGCCGACAGCGATGCGTACAACTATCGCAGCAACGCCAATCAGCTCAACTACTGGGGCAGCCTGACCTGGCTGGACGGAACGCGCGACGAAATCGGCGTCACCTCGCCAGGCAACGACCAGTTCATCGCCGGTGAAAAGAACAGCCGTGACATGAATGGCTGGGCCACCGACCTGGGCCTGCGCCTGCGTCTTGACCCGCAATGGCAAGTGGGCGCGGCCTACTCGCGCGCCAGCAAGGACTACGTGCAAAACGGTCTGGAAAGTAACCGTTCCAACTGGACCGGCACCCGCTCGCGTATCCATCGCTTCGGTGAAGCCTTCCAGGGCGAAATGGCCAACGTGGAAACCGGCTCGCTGTTCGCCTCATGGCAGATGAACGAGGAATACGACGCGTCGCTGATCTACCACAAGTTCCGTCGTGTGGACGGCAACACCGGTATCGGCGGCTCGGGCATCAACGCGGTCAACGAAAACAACAACGGTACGTTCAGCTCACTGCCGCTGGAAGACGGAAGCAAGGACCTGGGTCAGGAAATGGACCTGGTCGTGACCAAGTACTTCAAGCAAGGCCTGCTGCCTGCCTCGCTCAGCCAGTCGTTCGATGAACCTTCGGCACTGGTGCGCTTGCGCGCAGGTGTCTTCAAGCCCGGCGACGCGTATCAGAGCAACGTGGACAGCTACATGCACCGCGCTGTTGTCGACGTCATCTGGCGCTTCTGATGCGAACCGTCATAGGAGTGCGAGAGATGAACAGTCAAGCTAGCAACGGGCGCAGTCGCAACTGGTCACATGCCCTGCTCGAAAGTGCAGTGCTGACCAGCGCCCTGCTGATGGCCAGCAGCGTTGCGCTGGCCAATGCGCCTGTCGTACCCGAGTCCTCGAAAAACTTGGTCAAGGAATTGCAACAGGCCAAGACCTACACCATCACCAGCCCGCCGACCGAGCCGCTGGAAATGGCCAAGCCGGTGCTCCCGGACCTCAGCGGCTACACCGCAGACGCGGCGCTGAAGAAGATCGTGCGCAACAAACCGGGCAAGATCACGGTCTCGCGGATGATGGAAGAAACCGGCCTGAAGGAATTCATCGGCGGTGACAACAAGATGGCTGAATGGGTTGCCCGGCAAAAGGGTATCCCGGAAGCCATCATGATCTCCGACGGCTACGTGAACCTGCAGGACCTGGCCAAAAAGGTCCCGAAACAGTACCTGAACGAAGTGTCGCCGGGTGTCTACGTGGCGCGCCTGCCGATTCTGGTCAAAGAGACCGGGATCTTCGAGATCGACAGCAAGACCAAGGAATTGCGCCTTTCTCAGGAGAAAGGCTCGTTCATCGTCAGCGAAGGCAAGATGCTGATCACCCACACTCAGGTGAACGCCTGGAGCGAAACCCGCAACAGCCTGGCGACCTATCGCAAGCCTGATGAATTTCGCCCGTTCCTGCTGACCTGGGGCGGCTCGGAAACCTGGATCGCCAACACCAAAATGGCAAGCATGGGCTACGACCAGAGCAAGTCGTACGGGATCAGTATTTCCCAGTACACGCCTAACACCGCGAAAGTGCTCAAGCGTCCCGAACCGACCGGCTGGATCATCGATTCCGAGTTCTCGGACATGTGGTACGGCTTCTACTGCTATGAAACCCGCGATTTCGTGGTCAAGGGCAATACCTATCGCGACAACATCGTTTACGGCATTGACCCGCACGACCGTTCACACGGTCTGATCATCGCCGAGAACGACGTTTACGGGACCAAGAAGAAGCACGGGATCATTATTTCCCGGGAAGTGGACAACAGCTTCATCTTCCGCAACAAGAGCCACAACAACAAGCTGTCCGGCGTGGTGCTTGACCGTAACAGCGTCGGCAACATCGTCGCGTACAACGAGATCTATCAGAACCATACCGACGGCATCACCCTGTACGAAAGCGGTAACAACCTGCTGTGGGGCAATCGCGTCATTGCCAACCGCCGCCACGGTATCCGCGTGCGTAACAGCGTGAATATCAAACTGTATGAAAACGTGGCCACCGCCAACGGACTGATGGGCGTTTACGGCCACATCAAGGACTTGAGCGACACCGACCGCGACATCGAGCTCGACCCGTTCGACGCTCAGGTTTCGCTGATCATGGTCGGCGGCGAACTGGCCGGTAACGGCTCTGGCCCGCTGTCCATCGACTCGCCGCTCAGCGTCGAGCTGTATCGCGTCTCGATGCTGATGCCGACCAAAGAAGTCGGTATCAGCCTCAACGGCGTCCTCGGTGATCGCCAGGACGAAATCCTCGACCTGTTGGTACGCCAGAAAAAAGCCGTATTGATCGACCCCGTCGAAAGCCAGACCGAGCTGCGGGAATGAGGAAGGGTATTGTTATGCACGCACATCTGATCAAGCTGTTGAGCCTGTCCAGCCTCACCGCCGCGCTGATGGCCGCCGCCGGTGTTGCTCGCGCGGACGACTCGCAAGCGCCGGTGTTCAAGGCCGAGCCTTGCTGCAGCCTGTGCCCGGCCGCGCACGACGCGAAAAACTACACCACGCGCTATCAGCAGAACTTCACCACGCTGATTCAGGCTCAGGGCGACTGGCTGTTCCGTACTCAGGAAGACCTGCGTACCGAGTTCGACACAACACCTGCCGGCTACCGCCGCATGAAAGAACTGCACGATGCGTTCAAGAGCAAAGGCGTCGAGCTGGTCGTGGTCTATCAGCCGACCCGCGGTCTGGTGGATCGCAACAAATTGTTCCCGGCTGATCGCGACAAATTCGATTACGACAAGGCACTGAAAAACTATCAGGCCATGCTCGGTCGTTTCAGCAAGATGGGCTATTGGGTTCCGGACCTGGCGCCGCTGACCAACGAACAGCAGGCACACGATTTCTATTTCCGCGGTGACCAGCACTGGACGCCGTATGGCGCTCAACGCACCGCGAAAATCGTGGCCGAGACGGTCAAGAAAATCCCGGCGTATTCCAGCATTCCAAAGCGTGAATTCGAAAGCCACATCTCCGGACGCATGGGCAAGAACGGTACGCTGCACAACATGGCTGGCCAGCTGTGTGGCACCAGCTACGCCGTGCAGTACATGGACCAGTTCAGCACCGAGCCTAAAGGTGAAGCCGGCGACGGCGACCTGTTCGGCGATTCCGGCAACCCGGAAATCACCCTGGTCGGTACCAGCCACAGTGGCAAGAACTACAACTTCGGCGGCTTCCTGCAAGAAGACCTCAGCGCCGATGTGCTGAACGTGGCCTTCCCCGGTGGTGGTCTGGAAGGTTCGATGCTGCAGTACCTGGGCAGCGAAGACTTCCAGAAGCGTCCACCGAAGATCCTCATCTGGGAATTCTCGCCGCTGTATCGCCTGGACCAGGAAACCATCTACCGCCAGATGATGTCCCTGCTGGACAACGGTTGCGAAGGCAAACCTGCGGTGATGAGCGCCAGCACCACCCTGAAGCCGGGCACCAATGAAGTTCTGGTCAACGGCAAGAACGGCATCAAGAACATCCGTAACGGCAGCAACCAGATCGATATACGTTTCGATGACACCTCGGTGAAAACCCTTCAGGCCAGACTCTGGTACATGAACGGTCGCCACGAGGACCTGAAGATCGAGAAACCGGAAACGTCTGACACAGATGGACGCTTTGCCTTCGAACTACGCGAAGACGAGGACTGGGCAGACCAGCAGCTGCTGGCACTGGAAATCCAGGGACCGGAAGCAGGCGCAGCACCACAGAAAGTCGAAGCCAAAGTATGCAAACGCAACGTGTTCCCGAGCGATGCGAAAAACAACGCTCAAGCTGGACTATGAGGTGATTTATGCAGACTCCTAAACTGATCCGCCCTACCCTGCTGTCGATGGCAATCCTGTCATCGATGGCCTGGGCCACAGGCGCATCCGCAGCACTGGTTCCACCCAAGGGCTATGACGCGCCCATCGAGAAAATGAAGACTGGCGATCACAACTTTACCTGTGAAGCCATTCCAAAACCGTACACCGACAAGCTGGTTTTCCGCAGCAAATACGAAGGGTCGGACAAGGCGCGGGCGACGCTCAATGCGGTGTCTGAAGAAGCCTTTCGTGATGCGACCAAGGACATCACCGACCTTGAACGTGGCGTCAGCAAAGTCGTGATGCAGTACATGCGCGACGGTCGTCCCGAGCAGCTCGATTGCGCGCTGAACATGATGACCACCTGGGCCAAGGCCGATGCGCTGGAGTCCCGCGAGTTCAACCACACTGGCAAGTCCATGCGTAAATGGGCGTTGGGCAGCATGTCCTCCGCTTACCTGCGCCTGAAGTTCTCCGATTCGCATCCGCTGGCCAATCGTCAGCAGGAAGCGAAGATCATCGAAACCTGGTTCAGCAAACTGGCCGATCAGGTGGTCAGCGACTGGAGCAATCTGCCGCTGGAAAAAATCAACAACCACTCGTACTGGGCCGCCTGGTCGGTGATGGCAACCGCCGTCGCGACCAACCGCCAGGACCTGTTCGACTGGGCAGTCAAAGAGTTCAAGGTCGCCGCCAATCAGGTGGACAAGGACGGCTTCCTGCCCAACGAAATGAAGCGCCGTCAACGTGCCTTGTCTTACCACAACTACGCCCTGCCACCGCTGGCAATGATCGCCAGTTTCGCTCAGGCCAACGGTGTGGACTTGCGTCCAGAAAACAACGGTGCCTTGAAGCGTCTGGGTGACCGGGTTCTGGCCGGCGTCAAGGATCCTTCGATATTCGCTGAGCACAATGGCGAAAAACAGGACATGACGGACCTCAAGAAAGACCCGAAATTCGCCTGGCTCGAACCGTACTGCTCGCTCTACTCGTGCAGCCCGGATGTCCTGGAAGAGAAACACGAAAAGCAGCCTTTCAAGACATTCCGCCTGGGCGGTGACCTGACCAAGGTCTACGACCCTGCGCATGAAAAAGGCGACAAGGGCGATAACGACGGTTCGTGATTCGCCGAGTTTTTTTGTGGGAGCGAGCGTGCTCGCGAAGGCGCACATCCAGGCAATGCATCCATAAAGCCGGATCTGGTCTGATCAACGTCGCGAACACGCTGTGAACTGATTCACCCCCCCTTTTCAACGGGGGGTTTGGGGGGGCTTTGAGCCCTTGAATGTTGGACCAACGGAGAGATAAGGATGGTTTTCTCATCCAACGTGTTCCTGTTCCTGTTCTTGCCGATCTTTCTCGGCTTGTACTACCTGAGCGGGCAACGCTATCGCAATCTGCTGCTGCTGATTGCCAGCTATATCTTCTACGCCTGGTGGCGTGTGGACTTTCTGGCGCTGTTCATCGGTGTGACGGTCTGGAACTACTGGATCGGCCTCAAGGTAGGCGCGGCCGGTGTACGAACCAAACCGGCACAGAAATGGTTGCTGCTTGGCGTGATTGTGGACCTGTGCATTCTGGGCTACTTCAAATACGCCAACTTCGGTGTGGACAGCATCAACGCGGCCATGACCTCGATGGGTCTGGAACCGTTCATCCTGACTCACGTGCTGCTGCCGATCGGCATCTCGTTCTATGTCTTCGAGTCCATCAGCTACATCATCGACGTGTATCGCGGTGACACGCCAGCGACCCGCAACCTGATCGACTTTGCGGCCTTCGTGGCGATCTTCCCGCACTTGATCGCAGGACCGGTGTTGCGTTTCCGTGACCTGGCCGATCAGTTCAACAACCGCACACACACACTGGACAAGTTCTCTGAGGGCGCCACGCGATTCATGCAGGGCTTCATCAAGAAAGTGTTCATTGCCGACACCCTGGCAGTGGTTGCCGATCACTGCTTCGCCCTGCAAAACCCGACCACCGGCGATGCCTGGCTTGGCGCGCTGGCGTACACCGCTCAGCTGTACTTCGACTTTTCGGGTTACAGCGACATGGCCATCGGTCTGGGCTTGATGATGGGTTTCCGCTTCATGGAAAACTTCAAACAGCCTTACATCAGCCAGTCGATCACCGAGTTCTGGCGTCGCTGGCACATCAGCCTGTCTACCTGGCTGCGTGACTACCTGTACATCACGCTGGGCGGCAACCGTGGCGGCAAGTTCGCGACTTATCGCAACCTGTTCCTGACCATGCTGCTGGGCGGTCTGTGGCATGGCGCCAACGTCACCTACATCATCTGGGGTGCATGGCACGGCATGTGGCTGGCCATCGAGAAAGCGGTGGGCATCAACACCAAGCCTTACAGCTTCAACCCGATTCGCTGGGCACTGACCTTCCTGCTGGTGGTCGTAGGCTGGGTGATCTTCCGCGCCGAGAACCTGCACGTGGCCGGTCGCATGTACAGCGCCATGTTCAGCTTCGGCGAATGGCAGCTGTCCGAACTCAACCGTGCCAGCCTGACCGGTCTGCAAGTGGCAACCCTGGTGGTGGCTTACCTGACACTGGCGTTCTTCGGTCTGCGTGACTTCTACCAGAACCGCGAAAAAGACACTGGCAAGAGCGCCAAGGCCGACGGTCCTGCCACTGCACAGCCGGGCACCATCAAAGCCGTGCCTGGCGATGCGCCTGGCAGCCTGCACCTTCCTGGCTACACCGTGGGCAGCGAAGCCCAGGTGCAACCGGCTTACTGGGAAGCTGACTGGCCACGTTACGCCATGCGCGCACTGATCCTGCTGCTGTTCGTGGCTTCGATTCTCAAACTTTCGGCGCAAAGCTTCTCGCCGTTCCTTTACTTCCAGTTCTGAGGAGCCTGACATGACCCGTTCATTACGAATCCTCTACATCGCCATCTTCCTGGGCATTCTGTTGGTCCTTGGCGTCTGGTCGTTGCGCAGTTTCAGCAACTTCTCGACATCGGCCGAGACCACCGTGCTCAACGGCAAGTGGACCAAGGCGGCGGAGACTCATTATGACGATGAGTTCCCGATCAAGCGTCTGGGCACCAACCTCTGGGCGGCACTGGACTTCAAACTGTTCAACGAAGGTCGTCCAGGCGTTGTGCTGGGCAAAGACCAGTGGTTGTACACCGATGAAGAGTTCGACGCTGTTGCCAATGGCGAACAGAACGAAGCGGACAACCTGGCCTTGATTCAGGGCGTGCGTGACGCACTGGAAAAACAGGGCACCAAACTGGTCCTGGCGATCGTGCCGGCGAAAACCCGTCTGTACCCGGAACACATCGGTGATACCAAGCCTGCCAGCCTGCATGTCGACCTGTATAAGCAGTTCCACGAGCAGGTGGCCAAGGCCGGCATCTTTGCTCCGGACCTGCTGGCCCCGCTGCAAGCGGCCAAGCAGCAAGGCCAGGTGTTCCTGCGCACCGACACCCACTGGACGCCGATGGGCGCCGAAGTAGCCGCGCAGCAACTGAGCACCGCGATTGCCCAGAAAACGCCGCTGGAAGGTGAACCTGAGCAGTTCGTCACACAAGCCAAGGGCACTGAAGCCTACAAAGGTGACCTGACGACCTTCCTGCCACTGGACCCGCTGTTCAGCAACATGCTGCCCAAGCCTGACGAGTTGCAGAAACGCAGCACTGATCCGGTAGCAGGCGCAGCCGCAGGCGATGACGCGCTGTTCGCGGACAGCGACATCCCGGTGGGTCTGGTCGGCACCAGCTACAGCGCCAACCCGAACTGGAACTTCGTCGGTGCCCTGAAGCAGGCGCTGCGCAGTGACGTCGTCAACTACGCGGAAGACGGCCACGGCCCGATCCTGCCGATGCTCAAGTACCTGCAGACCGATGCGTTCAAGAACACCCCGCCGCAAGTGGTGATCTGGGAATTCCCGGAGCGCTACCTGCCGGCCCACAACGACCTTGGCGAGTTCGATCCCAAGTGGATCGCCGAGCTGAAGAAGTCGCGTGACACCCAAGAAAATGTGGCGCTCAACGCCAAACAATCCGAGTCGCCCAACCGGGCGCAAAACTGAGAGGACTGACTCATGACTTTCAACACGACTGCTAACCGTTCTGCCACCAAGCGTCTGTTCAAAACCTGCGCACTGGCCGCCGGCCTGGGCCTGATGTCCCTGCAAGCTTTCGCCGGTGACTCCGCCCTGTATGGCCCGACTGCACCGAAAGGCTCGACGTTTGTTCGCGTCTACAACGCCAGCAGCAGCGAAATCAGCGCCAGCGTCGGCAACACCAACCTCAACGAAGTGGCGCCACTGGGCAGCACGGCGTTCAGCTTCATGCCACAGGGCGACTACACCGCCAAGCTGGGCAGCCAGAGCGTGCCGGTGAAACTGGCAGGCGATCACTATTACACCCTGGTCAACAACGCCAGCGGCAAGCCGCAACTGGTCGAAGAACCACCGTTCAAGAACAAGCAGAAATCCCTGGTTCGCGTTCAGAACCTGAGCGACAAGGCACTGACCCTGAAAACCGCTGATGGCAAGACCGATGTGGTCAAGGCTGTAGCGGCCAAGGGCACCGGCGAGCGTGAAATCAACCCGGTCAAGGTCAGCCTGGCGCTGTACGACGGCGACAAGAAAGTCACCGATGTGAAACCTGTGGCGCTGGAGCGTGGCGAAGCCGCTGTGCTCTACATCACCGGCAGTGGCAGCAGCCTCTCGCCAGTGTGGGTCAAGCCACCGGTTGCAACCCGCTAAAACGGATTATGACGGTCGGTTCAAGGCATGGGCCATGAACCGACCGGCGCGGCACAAGAAAAAGACAGAAACGACAGACATCTCGTACAGCCCAAATTGAATGCTATTGGAGAAATAAAATGATTCCAGTGATCTTGTCAGGCGGTAGCGGTTCACGACTCTGGCCGCTTTCGCGTAAACAGTTTCCCAAGCAATTTCTGGCGTTGACCGGCGACCACACTCTGTTCCAGCAAACCCTGGAGCGTCTGGTGTTCGAGGGCATGCAGGAGCCTATCGTGGTCTGCAACAAGGACCACCGTTTCATCGTCAACGAGCAACTGGCCGCACTGAACCTGAAAACCCAGTCCATCCTGCTGGAGCCGTTCGGCCGCAACACGGCCCCGGCCGTGGCGCTGACTGCCATGAAACTGGTCAACGAAGGCAACGACGGTCTGATGCTGGTTCTGCCTGCCGACCACGTCATCGAAGATCAGAAAGCCCTGCAACGCGCTCTGGCCCTGGCCACTGTTGCGGCAGAACGTGGCGAAATGGTGCTATTCGGTGTACCGGCCAACAAGCCGGAAACCGGCTACGGCTATATCAAGTCGACCGCTGATGCTCTGCTGCCGGAAGGCGTCAGCCGCGTGTCGCAATTCGTCGAGAAGCCTGACGAAAAACGCGCCAAGGAATTCGTCGAAGCCGGTGGTTACTACTGGAACAGCGGTATGTTCCTGTTCCGCGCCAGCCGCTTCCTGGAAGAACTGAAAAAGCACGATCCGGACATTTACGACACCTGCTTGCTGACCCTCGAGCGCAGCGTGCTGGATGACGATGCGCTGGAAGTCGACGCTTCCACCTTCGCTTGCTGCCCGGACAACTCCATCGACTACGCGGTCATGGAAAAAACCCAGCGTGCCTGCGTTGTGCCGCTGTCGGCTGGCTGGAGCGATGTCGGCTGCTGGTCGTCGCTGTGGGAAGTCAATGCCAAAGACGCCAACGGCAACGTCACCAAAGGCGACGTCGTGATTCAGGACAGCCGCAACTGCATGATCCACGGCAACGGCAAACTGGTCTCGGTCATCGGTCTGGACAACATCGTCGTTGTCGAAACCAAGGACGCCATGATGATTGCCCACAAGGACAAGGTCCAGGGCGTCAAGCAGATGGTTGCCACCCTGAACGAGCGTGGCCGTAGCGAAACCCAGAACCACCTCGAAGTGTATCGTCCGTGGGGTTCCTACGATTCGGTCGACATGGGCGGCCGCTTCCAGGTCAAGCGCATCTCGGTCAAGCCAGGCGCCTGCCTGTCGCTGCAGATGCACCACCACCGCGCCGAGCACTGGATCGTGGTCTCGGGCACGGCTCAAGTGACCTGCGACGACAACGTGTTCCTGCTCACCGAGAACCAGTCCACCTACATCCCGATCGCCTCGGTCCATCGCCTGAAAAACCCGGGCAAGATCCCGTTGGAAATCATCGAAGTGCAGTCGGGTAGCTACCTGGGCGAAGACGATATCGAGCGTTTCGAAGACATCTACGGTCGTTCGAATGCGCTGGAAGCGGGTGTGAAGACGCAGACGATCGCTCGTTAACAGGCGTTTAGCTGCACGTACGACAGCCCTCGGCAATGCTCGGCGTATCTTCTACGCAACGAGGTGTCGAGGGCTTTTTACGTCTCTGTTCAACCTATCGCTGCCGTGCAAAGTTTTGCGCTCGCCTTCAGGCTGCTTGTGTATCCGACTGCACGCCTATCGCCAGGAATGGCTGTTTCCTATTTCTACGATGTATGAAAAGGGCATTCTTTTTTTAATTTCTTTCTGATAACTTTTCGGACTGCTTAATTTTTCATGATGGATGTTGTGGTTGACCATTAATGAAAAAAGCTTTCTCAAACCACGTCCCTCTTTCAGCAACACCTCTGTGAATACCTTGGGGCCCGTCACGTCCGAGACAATTTTCATCCTGTCGCCAACATCAGCGGTGCTGCTTAAAATATGACCGAGCCCCGTCTCACGATAATCACTGTACCGACTGACGACCTCATTTTCCAAGGCGCTCAGCACCGGATTTTTAGCATGCGACGCAAACGTGCTATTGGGAATCACGATTTCACTGCTGTTCCAAGGTGTAGCCATAGCATCCAGCGTGAAAACCCTTTTAGGTTTGGTTTTGAAATCAGTCTTCCTGAACCCGCGCATGAACGTGTCATCGGTGTCCGAATAAATACCACCATAATAGTTGATCAGGCTGTATCGAAGCACATCACTGGCCGCCGCATAGTGTCGAGGGTCATCCCCATATAAATCCGTATAAATATTGTAGGACGCTGTTTCTTTGAATCTCTTAAAAAACGCTTCTTCTCTGAGATCCGAAATCTTGACGTTTTTTTCCTCGTGCAACGCTGACGCAATGCGTGATTCGTTACCCGAGCGCAGGTGTAAATGCAGCGTCAATTGATAATCAGGATTCACCACAGCGTTGCGTCTAATCCCGCTCAAATGTTTCATCAGTGGCGCGGCCTTGCCCAACCAGATGTAGTGAATATGCTCGGGAATTTCAGCGACTCCCCCCTGAGCGTCGATGAACGTGAGCGGGTTATTGCTCAACATTCCGTACAGGTTCAACCCTTCCCCCGCCGGGTCCGGATTGATCCACCGCTGCAACCACGGCGCGTAATACCGTAGCCCGTAGTAATAAAGCCCCGTCGCGTCACGCTCCTTGCCCGAGTAGCGCACGGTCTTGTAGTTCGCTTCGATGGCACTGCGGCCCGCCCACCATGACGTACCACCGAACGGGTAGTAACTTTCCTGACTGATGAGTTGTGCCTGCGCGTCCAGCTCTAGGGCGCTGGAGCCCAGATGGTCATTCAGCGTGTAGCGAATCGAGTCATTTTCAAGCGTGTCAGGCTTGCCGGCCTGCCAGTGCAGCACGCGCACGTTATTGCGTCCGCCTTGGGCAACCACGACGTGCAGGGTTTCACCCGTCGCGCTGTCAGTGCGCACTTCGAGGCCTGGCAGATAACGCACTTCAGCGCTGTGGACGACGGTTTTGGCCTGCGTCATGCGCACCTTGCGCAGGCGCTGGCCGCTGGCGTCGTAGACATAGCACTCGCTGTCGTCCATCGCGTTTTCGCGAATCACGGGGCGCACTTTCTGCAACTGGTTGCGTGGGTCCCAGTTCACGTCTTGTCCGGCTTGCAAGGCAAGCAGATTACCGTTGGAGTCAAATGCGGCGGCGATCTCTGTTTCGTCGGGTATCCGGTCATTGATCACCGGCAGGCTGCGATTGCTGTAGCGAGCGGTGACCCGTTTGCTTGAGCGGGGCTGCGCGCCGTGATGGGTCAGTTGCTGAAGATTACCGCCCGCGTCATAGCGGTAGATCTGCGTGTAACGGGACAGTTTCGCTGGGTCGGCAAGCCTTTGAAAACCGGCAGACACCGGGCCTTGATTAACGACCGCTGATTCCCTGCCCGAGGCTTCGACCAGCTGATAAAGCGTGTCGTAGCGATACGTCGAAACAGGGTCGATGCGCTGAATGCCGTTGTAGGCGGTTGGCTGAGCACGGTCCTCGATACGGATCACATTGCCGACCGGATCGTAGTCGTAGAGCAAATCCTGTAAAACCTCGCCATTGCCACGCCTGGCTTTCAGTTCCAGCAGACGACCGTCTTCAGTGCCGTACCTCGCTGTGCTGATCACTCCATTACCAGCCGTCTCCGACACCACCCGCTGCTGCGCGTCGTACTGGAGCTGGCTGACCAAGACCTTTTCAGCCTGACCGTGCAGCCGCAAACGGCTGCTTTTCAATTGACCCGCAAGGGTGTAGTCCAAAGACTGGACATTACCCTGAGCATCAGTTTGCCGGAGGGTTTCGCTCAACGGGTTGCAGTGCCAGCAAGTGGTTGCACCGGCACCGATTTCCAGCAAGGCATCACGTGCGGCCAACGACTCGGGCCAGTTAGGCCTGTCGTGATTTTTCAGGAAGCGCCGCGTTTGACTGAGCACATGCCCCGAAAGACTGTATTCATCCTCAAGCTGCGTCCCTGCCGGATCGTCATGACGAATCAATTGACCGCACTGATTACGAGACGCCGACTCAGCACCGCCATAAAGCAGACGTTCGACACAGTGTTGGTCCTCAAAAACATGAGTGGGTCTGAGCTGTGCGTCGTATCGAGTGCGTCGCGCAACACCCCGACCATCCCAGGCGCTCACCTCCTGCCCGGCGTCACCTGCCAACGACACACGCCAGCCGGCATCCACACTCTCGGAGGCAACAACCTGCCCGCTGAGGGTATGAATATTCGTCACATTGGCGGGTGCCCGGTCGGCCCACAGACGGGCATCCCAACTCATTGACGGTCGGCCTGCGACATCAAAAACCGTGTGACTGATCCGCACTTCCGGCTCGTCGTCGGGTGTCAGACGACAGAAAGCAATGGAGTGGATGAGCCGTTGACGCGGGTCCATCGCATGCAGAGAGGGAGTACGCGCGTGTAAGGCAAGTAACGTCTCAACCATCGTGATGACCTGCGTAAAGCCCGACACCGGATGAGCCTGTTTAACAGGGCTTGAACAACATGGCCGGCGCGGGAAAAATCAAGTTTCGATTGTTTAATGTAACCACGCAGGCAGGCAGTGCCTACTGGCAGATCTGACAGTAACCGCTCCGTGGAAATCGCTCACGAACATTACAATCAGGTGCCTGACCTTCGGGTTCGTGTCACACACACTGAACAGGTGAAAAACACTGTTATTTTTGTCAGTAGAGACCGGAATAACGTACGCCTACTATCAGTGCCGAGGTGATGCAACCCACTGAACCGCGTCATCCACCAAGGAGCTCGACACCATGAAACATACCAACGGCGATCTGTTGAAACTGTTTAAAGAAGCAGGCATCCACACGACCGAAGATAATATTTCTCCTCTGTTAAAGCCTTACATAGCCGAAGCACAAAACGGCGTGATTGATTTGGGCAAGCCTTTCACTGTGGTATTGCCAAAACTTGAGGGTGACACTTTTGGCATGGCAGCCCTCTCGTTTTTAAACAAAGACGGAACCTTTCATCCTCAATCAACAGGCTTCATTACTCTGAAGCCTGGCGAGGACACAAAACATGTGATTGACAACACTCAGCTTGATCCAGCCTTCGAGCCGTATCACGAAGCGATTATTATCGCGTTCATACAACACACCGTAGCGGGCGTATGGGTGCGCGTACAGGAATCCGATGTCTATACATTCACGTCCTGATCGGATCTGATTGCTCGGTGACAGCCGGAAAGCATGTCACCGAGCTTTTATCCTTTCAGCGCAGCGCTTCACCTGCTCCAATGGTGCTTTTCCAAGCGTTGTTTCTTGCTGTACAGCCCATGCCTCCCCATTGGTCAACGCCTCACCAATGTCTGTAGGATGTCCAGCACTGCCCCCGCTGGAGACGCGCATGATTATCGGCACTTTGTTGATCCTGACCTGGCTTATTCTGTTACTGCGCTACCCGGCCAAGGCCTTGCCGGTCTCGCTGGCAGCGGCTGCCGGCCTCGGGATCGTGGCGGCGATAGTGATCTGGCAAGACCATCGGGAAACGCGTCAACTGGAGCATCTGGATATCCGCCTCAGCTACGATCCGCAACGCTGCCCTGCCGATCGTCCTCTGAGCGTGACAATCACCAACGCCAATCAAGTCGCCTTGCAGGAATTGCACTGGCGCGTTGCTGCCTACGCACCCGGTGACACAGCGAATCTGACGGATAACACTTACCTGTCTGCCCGCTACCGTGGCCCTGGCGAGCTTCAGGCCAAAGACACATGGCAGGACTGTGTGCCGCTGCCCGTATTGCGCAAAGGCTATCGCCCGCAAACCCTCGAATTTCGCGCAGAGCATTTGCAAGGCAGCTTTTCGGACTGATCCACAAGGACCCTACCTATGCCCATCGCGCTCATAACAGGCTGTTCCAGCGGAATAGGCCGTGCCCTGGCTGATGCCTTCAAAGCCACAGGCTATGAAGTCTGGGCCACCGCGCGCAAGGAAGAAGATGTCGCGGCGCTGAGCGCTGCCGGGTTCATTGCCATACAGCT
The DNA here is from genome assembly GCF_002157375.1 of Pseudomonas syringae. Classification (GTDB taxonomy): domain Bacteria; phylum Pseudomonadota; class Gammaproteobacteria; order Pseudomonadales; family Pseudomonadaceae; genus Aquipseudomonas; species Aquipseudomonas syringae_T. The sequence goes on along the minus strand of NZ_MTSA01000007.1, from coordinate 201,465 downwards.
TGACGTCAATGACGGGCCGGCGCTGGAGCAACTCGACGCCGGGCTGGAACATGGCGGGCTGGACGTGCTGATCAATAACGCGGGCTATGGCGCGATGGGGCCGCTGCTGGACGGCGGCGTCGATGCGCTGCAGCGGCAGTTTGAAACCAATGTGTTTTCAGTGGTTGGCGTGACCCGCGCGCTGTTCCCGGCGCTGCGCCGCAACAAAGGCCTGGTGGTGAATATCGGCAGCGTTTCAGGTGTGCTGGTCACGCCGTTCGCAGGCGCCTATTGCGCATCAAAAGCGGCAGTCCATGCCCTCAGCGATGCCCTGCGTCTTGAGCTGGCTCCGTTTGGTGTTCAAGTCATGGAAGTACAACCCGGCGCAATTGCATCCAGTTTCGCCAAAAATGCCAGTCACGAAGCCGAACAGTTGATCAGCGAACAGTCGCCCTGGTGGCCGATCCGCGAGGGTATCCGCGCCCGCGCCAAGGCTTCGCTGGACAACCCGACACCCGCCACGGTCCTGGCCCGCGAACTGCTCAAGGCGGTGCAACAGGCCAACCCGCCACGTTTGCTGCGCATAGGCAACGGCTCGCGCCTGCTGCCGCTGATGGCGTGGTTGTTGCCCAAGGGGCTGTTGGAAAAAGGCTTGAGAAAGCGGTTTGGACTGAACACTGATCTGTGATGCAGCCCATCATGACAGGCACTTCCACGCGAGAGCGTGTGCAACAAGCGCGGGCGCCTGAAGCTTTGTTACAGAAACGGTGATAATGCGTTGGCAGGATGACATGCGCGCGTTACTTCATGTCACAATTTGCTATCACTTCAGAGAAGTACCCACTTAGAGAAGTACTCATGGACACCCTGCAAAACATGCGTGCCTTTAGCTGCGTGGCCCAGGCGGGTAGCTTCACAGCCGCCGCTGCAGTGCTGGACACCACAACAGCCAACGTCTCGCGCGCAGTCTCCAACCTTGAAGCGCACCTGCAGACCCGCCTGCTCAACCGCACGACCCGCCGCATCGCCCTCACCGAGGCCGGCAAACGCTACTTGCTGCGTTGCGAACAGATTCTCGCCTCGGTCGAAGAAGCCGAAGCCGAAGCCAGCGACGCCCATGCCCGCCCCGCCGGCCAGCTCAAGGTGCATTCGATGCCCGGCGTCGGCCAGCATTATGTGATCGACGCCATTGCCCGCTACCGCCGCAGCCATCCTGACGTCGCGTTCGACCTGACCATGACTCATCGGGTGCCGGATTTGCTCGAAGAAGGCTATGACGTATCAATCGTACTGGCCAGCGAGCTGGCAGACTCGGGTTTTGTGTCGCAACGCCTGGGGATCACCTACAGCATCGTTTGTGCGTCCCCCGAGTACGTCAAGACATTCGGCATGGCGCACAAGCCTGCAGACCTGCTGAATCATGCGTGCCTGCGTCTGGTCAGCCCGGTGTTCCCGCTGGAGAAATGGCTGTTCGACGGCCCTGACGGCCAGGAGATGGTCACCATCAACAGCTCGCCCTTGCTGGTCAACTCGGCCGATGCAATGAAAACCGCTATTTCCAGCGGCATGGGAGTCGGCATTCTGCCGATCTACTCGGCCATCGACGGCCTGCGCAACGGCACACTGGTGCGCGTGCTGTCTGACTACCGCTCGCAAGAACTCAACCTTTACGCCATCTACCCGTCGCGCCAGTACCTGGATGCGAAGATCAGGACCTGGGTCGAATACCTGCGTGGCTCGCTGCCGGAAATTCTCGCGGCCGACGAAGCCGACCTGCATGTGCAGGCACTGAAGGCATCGTCCTGACATCGTACAACCGAAAAAAGCGGCTGCCAAAGAGCGGGCAGGAATGTTAGCGTGCTACTCATTCAACCGCTCAAGAGTGACTGCCCAATGAAAAAAACCGTACTCGCCTTCAGCCGTGTCTCCCCGGAAATGGCCGAGCGCCTCGCGCAAGACTTCAATGTGATCGTGCCCAACTCCAAAAAGGGCGACATAAACGCTCAGTTCGAAGAGGCATTGCCAGAGTCCCACGGGCTGATCGGCGCGGGCCGTAAACTGGGCCGCGAACAGCTGCAGAACGCGGCAAAACTGGAGGTGGTTTCCAGCATTTCGGTGGGTTACGACAACTACGATGTCGGCTACCTCAGCGAGCGCGGCATTCTGCTCACCAACACCCCGGACGTATTGACCGAAACCACCGCTGACCTCGGTTTTTCGCTGATCATGAGCAGCGCCCGTCGTGTCGCCGAGCTGGACGCCTACACCAAGGCGGGGCAATGGACCCGCAGCATTGAAGCGCCGCATTTCGGCACCGACGTGTATGGCAAGACGCTGGGCATCGTCGGCATGGGCAATATCGGCGCGGCCATTGCGCGACGTGGTCGTCTGGGCTTCAACATGCCGATCCTGTACAGCGGTAACAGCCGCAAGACTGAACTGGAACAGGAACTGGGTGCGCAGTTTCGCAGCCTGGACCAACTGCTGGCCGAAGCGGATTTCGTCTGCCTGGTCGTGCCGTTGAGCGAAAAGACCAAACACCTGATAGGCCGTCGCGAACTGGGCCTGATGAAGCCCGGCGCCATCCTGATCAACATCGCGCGTGGCCCGATTGTCGACGAGCCCGCACTGATCGAAGCCTTGCAAAACGGCACGATTCGCGGCGCAGGTCTGGATGTTTACGAAAAAGAGCCGCTGAGCGAATCACCGCTGTTCCAGCTCAAGAATGCAGTGACCCTGCCCCACGTCGGCTCGGCCACCACTGAAACCCGCGAGGCAATGGCCGACCGCGCCTACCGCAACCTGCGCAGCGCGCTGCTGGGCGAGCGGCCGCAGGACCTGGTCAACCCGCAAGTGTGGAAAGGCTGAAAGCATTTTTGTGATCGTTCCCCGGCCGGGGAACGATCCTTTCGGGCTCAGGCCAGCCTGGCGCCGGCAACAACGGCCACCGGCCTGGCCTTCCTGAACACCAGCACATTCCCCGCCATCACCAGCACGAGCCCCACCAGCGCCGCTGCCGTCCACTGATAGCCCTCGAGCCATGTCGAGATGTTCAGCGCCACAATCGGGAACAACACAGTGCAGTAAGCCGCGCGTTCCGGCCCCATGCGGCCGACCAGGGTCAGGTACGCGGTGAAAGCGATCACCGAGCCGGGGATGACCAGAAACAGCAGCGAACCGATATAACGGCTGTTCCATTCGAAGGTGAACGGCGTGCCGCTGAGCAGACAGTAAAGGGCGAGAATGCTTGCGCCGTAGAACATGCCCCAGGCGTTGGTGGTCAGCGGCCGCAACCCTGATTTCTGTTGCAGGCTCGAGAGCATATTGCCCGCTGAAAAACACAGGGTGCCGAGCAGCGCCAGCCCCAGGCCGATCAGGGTTTCGCGGCTTGCGCTGTGCCCGGACAGTTCAGGCCAGAACAGGCACGCCAGCCCCAGCAGGCCCATTGCGCCACCGGCCATGACGTTGCCGGCGATCTTCTGGCGAAAGAACACCCGCGCATTCAACGCATTCCATAAGGTGGAGGTCGAGAACACCACGGCGATCAGGCCGCTGGGTATCCATTGGCTGGCCGTGTAGAAGCACATGAAATTGACGCAGAACAGGCACACGCCTTGCGCCAGACAGATCAACTGACCGCGACGGTTGACGGGTTGCAGACGCTTGGTCAGCAGCAGGAATGCAAACAGCACCAGTGCCGCCAATGCAAAGCGATACACGATGGAGACCGGGATGGCGACGTCGCCGAGCTGGAGTTTCAGGGCGATCCAGGTGGTGCCCCAGATCAGCACGGTCAGCAGATAAAGCGAAAGGTTCATGGTGCGGCTCCTCAATGAGCCATCAGTCTGCTGCGTCCTGCCGCGCGCCCGCTTGCACAATCTTGCGCTTTTGATTGAACAGGTAATGGCAGCGGCGCGGGCTGCAGGTAGGATACGAAGCCTAGAGGATTCACCATGTCAGCCATCGACTCCATTCAGGTCTTCCAGGCCTTGAGCAGCTCCCCCCATGCCCGCCTTGAGCAAAGCGCGCCGCTGGGCGACGGGTTGATGGCCGCGCAGTGGAACAATCGGCACGACTCACAGGAGTATCACGCGCCGACTCATCACACGCTGTCGTGTTACGTCGCCGACGGCACCGGTACGTTCCGGCGTGGCCAGCCTGATCAGAAAGGCTCGCCGGGCAAGCTTTGTGTGCTGCCCGCAGGCCACGAGTCGGCCTGGGTGGTGAATGGTGAGATCCGTCTGGCGCATTTGTATTTCAGCCAGGAACACTTCGCACTGGGCTGCGTGACGTTGCTGGATCGCGAGCCTCGGGAAATGCAGCTGCGCGAGCACACGTTTCTCGACGATGCTGTACAGGCGCAGCGGTTCCAGCAGTTGATTCGTCTGAACTGGGCAGAGCCTGGCGAGCGCCTGCTGACCAGCAGTCTGGCTCACGAAATGGTCAGCCACGCGCTGCTTCGTCAGGCGGGAATGCGTGAGGGCCTGCGGTTGAAAGGCGGCCTGGCACCGCACGTGCGGCGTCATTTAACCGATTTCATCGAAATGCATCTGGCTGACCCGCTGAGCCTCGGTCAACTGGCGGCCATGTGCGCGCTGTCGGAATACCACTTTGCCCGCATGTTTCGCGAAAGCTTCGGCTTGCCGCCGCATCAATACCTGCTGGCCCGCCGGATCGGCCAGGCTCGCCACTTGCTGCGTCAGACCGCCAAGCCCCTCGGCGAGATTGCGCTGGCCTGCGGTTTCGCCAGCGCCAGCCACTTCAGCAACCGTTTTCGTCAGGCTGTAGGCGCCACACCCGGCGAGTACCGGCAGGCACTGGGGGCTGTTCATCGCTGAACGGGCAATTAAAGCGCAATATTAATGATAAATATTCTCATACGCAAAAGACTCTGCCAGAATCCACGCCATCAATGAGTCCCCGTGGATTGTTCTTCGTGATGCCCATCGCCCACTCCGCCCTCAATCATACTGTCGAAGGTCTTTATCAGGCGCACAACGCCTGGCTGACGACCTGGTTACGGCGCAGACTCGGCTGCCCTCACAGCGCAGCAGACCTGGCGCAGGACACCTTCGTCAAGGTGCTGGGCGCGCGCGATACGGCGCAGATCATCGAACCCCGCGCCTTTCTGACCACCATTGCCAAACGTGTATTGAGCAATCACTACCGTCGTCAGGACCTGGAACGCGCTTATTATCAGGCGTTGTCGGAACTGCCGGAAAGCGTGGCACCTTCAGAAGAAGAGCGGGCAATCATCCTTGAAACCCTGGTGGAACTGGACCAATTGCTGGATGGCCTGCCGGTGGTGGTCAAGCGCGCGTTTCTGATGTCCCAGGTCGATGGCCTGAGCCACGGCCAGATCGCTGCCGAGCTGAATATTTCGATTGCAACGGTCAAGCGTCACCTCAACAAGGCTGCCTTGCGCTGCTACTTCGCCTTATGAATTCCGGCAGCGACACCCTGAACAAATCCGACATTTCGCCCGCCGTGGCGCAACAGGCGGTGGACTGGCTGCTGGAAATGCAGGAAGGCGCGCTCGACGCCCGCCGACAGCACGCCTGGCAGTTGTGGCTTAACGGCAATTCCGAGCATCAGCGGGCCTGGGCGCACATGCAACGGGTCAATCAGCGCCTGAGCGGGCTTTCTTCTCCCCTCGCACACGCGGCCCTCAACGCACCGAAGTCCGCCGGCCGTCGGCATGCCTTGAAACTGTTGTTGTTGCTGGGCGCAGGCTCGGCAGCGGGCTGGAGCCTGCGTGAACAGATTGCCTTGCAACCGTTGCTGGCCGACTACAACAGCGGCGTGGGCGAACAACGCAAGGTGGCGTTGAGCGATGGCAGTCAGGTGCAACTGAATACGGCCAGCGCCGTCGATGTACGCTTTGACACACATCAGCGGCTGATCCGGTTGCTGCAAGGCGAAATCCTCATCACGGCGTCGGCGGATGCGCGGCCATTGAGCCTGTTGACTGCCGAAGGCACCGTTAAGGCCTCAGACCGCGCAAGCCGCGTCAACCTGCGCCAGTTGAGCGGACAGACGCACATGGCAGTATTCGCCGGTGCCGTCGAGATAACCCCGACCGGCAGGGCCGGTTCGGGCTTGCTGCTCCAGGCGGGCCAGCAACTCTCGTTCAGCGGCGATGCCTGGGGCAACGTGCGTCCGCTAGACGCCGGCACTGGCGCATGGGCGGATGGCATGCTGGTGGCGTCGCGCATGAAGCTGTCGGACTTTCTGGCCGAGCTGGGCCGTTACCGACGCGGTCGCTTGAACTGCGACGCAACCGTGGCCAACCTGCTGATTTCCGGCAGTTACCCCTTGGCGGACAGCGAGCGCATCCTCGACATGCTGGAACTCGCCCTTCCCGTGCGCGTGCAGCGTTTCACCCGGTATTGGGTAAACGTGCAGGCGCGGGTTTGATAGAGAGGGCTCGTTCCAATAAACCGCAGTCAGCGTGATTATCGTTCCCACGCAGAGCGTCGGCACGTTAGTGAGCTGGATGTGCGCTGGTCGGCCAAAATGTTCAAAAACCGTGAGCCGTTTTCTGCTGCTCGCGTGACAGACAGGGAAAGCATCTCTCAACCTTCCGGTCAAAGGACTCCTGCATGTCAGCCCGCCTTACCCAACTTTCACCGCTGGTACGCACATTGCGCCACGTCATTTTTGGCGCCAGCCTCTCGGTCGGCAGCCTGTCGATGGCGTACGCCGCTGATGTGGCGCCCAAGGTGTATCACATCGCACCGAGCGAGCTTGAAGCGGCGCTGAATCAGTTCGGGCGGGAGTCGGGCGTGCTGATTTCCTACGGGTCACAGATCACCAGCGGCTTGAAAAGCCGAGGGCTGGAAGGTCAATACACACCCGAACAAGGCCTCAACGCCCTGCTCGAAGGCACGGGTTTGCAGGCTGTGGCGAACGGCGCCAACGGATTTACCCTGCAATCGGCCAGTGTGGCTGGGGCGCCGATCGAGCTGGGTGTCTCTACGGTGGTCGGCGACTGGCTGGGTGAAGCGCAGCAGACCAACGTTTTCGAACACCCCGGTGCCCGTGACGTGATCCGCCGCGAGGAATTCGAGCGCGTCGGCGCAACCTCGGCACGCGAGGTGCTCAATCGCATCCCCGGCGTCAATGCCCCGGACAATAACGGCACCGGCAGCCACGACATGGCGCTGAACTTCGGCATTCGCGGCCTCAACCCGCGCCTGGCGTCGCGCTCCACGGTGCTGATGGACGGCATTCCGGTGCCGTTCGCGCCTTACGGTCAGCCGCAATTGTCTTTTGCGCCGATCAGCATGGGCAACATGGACGCCGTAGACGTAGTACGTGGCGGCGGCGCAGTGCGCTACGGTCCGCAGAACGTGGGTGGCATTGTCAACTTCGTGACCCGCGCGATCCCCGATGCGCCAACGCTCAAAGGCGGTATCCAGACCGAAACCAGCCCGTCGTCCAGCCATGACGGCTTCAAGACCACGGGCAATCTGCTGGCGGGCGGCACCGCAGACAACGGCCTGGGCGGCGCGATTCTGTATTCGGGTGTGCGCGGCGGCGATTGGCGTGAACACAGCGACACTGAAATCGACGACCTGATTCTCAAAGGCAAATACCAGATCGACGAGGCCAACAGCCTCAACGCGATGGCGCAGTATTACGACGGCGAAGCGCAGATGCCCGGCGGCCTGAGTGTTGCAGACTACGATGCCGATCCGTATCAATCGACGCGCCTGAAAGACAAATTCTGGGGCCGACGCACGATGTTCAACTTCGGCTACCGCTATGAACAGGATGCGCGCGTGTTCACCGCCAACACGTTCTTCACCAAAACCTTGCGCAGCGGCTATCTCGACCAAGGCAGCTTTGTTTCTCTGTCACCTCGTGAATACTGGGTGCGGGGCCTGGAAACGCGTTTCTCGCAGGGCGTTGCGCTGGGCGAAGCCTGGCATGAAGTGGGCGTCGGCTACCGTTACGTCAACGAGGCCGGGCATGAATTGCGCTATCGCGAGCCGGTAACAGGCAACCTGCCAACCACGGCCAGCCGCAACGACCGCGACACGCGTGGCGCCACCGAAGCACATGCGTTCTATATCGATGATCGTATCGACATCGGCAAGTGGACCATCACGCCCGGCGTTCGCTACGAAATGATCGACACCGCGCAGAACAACAACCTGACCAATGCCCGGTATCAGGGCGACTACAGCACCGCGCTGCCGGCACTGAATGTGCTTTATCACCTGACCGACACCTGGAACCTGTACGCCAACACCGAGGGTTCGTTCGGCAGCGTGCAATACAGCCAGATGCCCAACCGCGTGACCGGGGATGAAGTCAAACCGGAAAAGGCACGCACCTGGGAACTGGGCACTCGTTACGACAACGGCAACCTGCGGGCCGAGATCGGGGCGTTTCTGATCAACTTCGATAACCAGTACGACAGCAACCAGACCAATGACACGGTCATCGCACGCGGCGAAACACGCCATCAAGGGATCGAAACCAGCGTCAATTACGCACTGGAAGGCTTGAACCCGGCGCTGGCGGGTTACGACGTGTACGCAAGCTACGCGTTCGTTGACGCCAAGATCCGCGAAGACGGCCCGAACAAAGGCAACCGTGTGCCGTTCTCGTCAAAGCATAAAGGGACGATGGGCGTCAGCTACACCGAAGGGCCGTGGAAACTGAATGTCGACAGTTCATTCCAGAGCGACCAGTTTGCCGACAACGCCAACACGGCAGCGGAAAGCGCAGACGGCAGCACCGGCAAGATCCCTGGCTACATGCTGTTTAGCACCCGCGCCAACTACGATTTCGGCCCGCAATTGTCGGACCTCAACGTTGCCGTGGGGATGAAGAACATCTTTAACCGCCAGTACTACACCCGCTCGTTCGACGACAACAACCGCGGCAAATACGTCGGCGAACCGCGCACGGTGTATGTGCAGACGTCGGTTGCTTTCTAGTTTTCGGAGAAACACTCAGAGTGTCGATGCTACGCGTCGGTAGGCCGCTCGGGACGCTCCGCGTCACCTGTCTACAGCCATGCGTGAAGTCAGGCATGGCTGAAGCTCAGGCTTCTCAGCCTGTCACCACCGATACGTAGCACTGGCCTGCACGGTGCGTTGCGAGCCGTACCAGCACCATGAGTAGGTGTAGCACGACGCAACGTATTCCTTGTTGGTCAGGTTGGTGACGTTCAGCGCCAGGCGCAGGTTGTCCGTCGTGTTGCTGATGTTCGGAATGTCGTAATGCACGGCGGCATCGAAAAGGGTGTAACCCGGCACTTTCAGGGTGTTGGCTTCATCGCCCCAACTTGCCCCCACATAACGCGCACCGCCCCCCACGCCAGCACCTTTCAGTTGCCCGTCATGAAACGTGTAATCGACCCACGCCGACGCCGTGTGCCGCGGAATGGCCGGGGCTGTGGTGCCCTTTACCGCGACTTCAGGACCTGGCGCGTCATTGATGATGCCGGATGTCACATTGACCACGCTGTTGGACTGGGTCACCCGGTTGTCCAGATAGGCGTACGCCGCGGTGATGTCCAGGTTGTCGTTCAGGCTGGCCTTGCCTTCCAGTTCGAAACCACGCGACTGCACCTCGCCGGTCTGCACCTGGCACACCGAGCCGTTGCACAGGTTGCCGTTCGGGTCTTGAGTCAACACGTTGGATCGACGCAGGTCAAAAATCGCGGCCGTGATGAAGCTGTTGCTGCCGGGCGGCTGATATTTGATACCCAGCTCGTATTGCGTGCCTTCGGTGGGATCAAACAGCGCGCCGCCCAGCCCCGTGCCGCTTTGTGGCTCGAAGGATTCGGAATAGCTGATGTACGGTGCCAGCCCGTTATCGAACAGGTAAACCAACCCAAGACGCCCGGTAAACGCTTCGCTGTCGGCAGAGGAGCGGGTTTTGGCCCCCGGACGTCAGGTCAGTGGAGCTGTTGCTGCTCTCGGCCCAATCGTAGCGACCGCCCATCAACAGCACCCACTTGTCCCACTTCAACTGCTCCTGGAGGTACAAACCCTTTTGCTGATCACGCTGGGTGCTGGACTCGGTATAGGCGGGAACGTCAACGGGCGATCCATACACCGGGTCGAAGATATCCAGTGTCGGGCCCAGGCCATAGCCGGCTTTGGTGCCGGTGCTGGTGTTCTGGTAATCCGCGCCCAGCAACAAGGTGTGCTGCAACGGGCCGGTGTCGAAACTGGCCTGCATCTGATTATCGAACGTGTACGAATCCAGGTTCACGTCAGTGGCGATGGTGGCGCGTTCAGAGGTGCGATAGTCAGGCTGCAAGGTGCCCCAACCGTTGTAGATGCTTCGGTAAAGCCCTTCGCTGCGCAGGTAGCGAGCGTTCTGGCGGAAGGTCCAGACGTCGTTCAGACGGTGTTCGAACAGATAGCCGACGGCGTGATATTCACGGTCGCTCTTTTCGAAATTCTTCTCGCCATCATAGAAATCGAAATCGATATGCCGCCCGGTCGGGCTGCTCACCACCGAACCATAAGCTGGCATCGACCCGTAGGAGGCCCCTTTGGGATCGCTCTGCAGATTGGCCAGCAACGTCAGCGACGTGTCCTCATCGGGCCGCCAGGTGAACGCCGAAGCCAGTGACTGGCGACGGGTTTCGGTGTGTTCGATCTGCCCGTCGGCATCGTCATAAAGCCCGGACAGGCGATAGGAATAGACACCCTGATCATCGATAGGGCCACCGAAATCGAACGTGGTGCGCTTCTTGTTGAAGGTGCCGTACGTCAGACCGATCTCATGGAACGGCGTCTCGGTCGGCAACTTGCTGACCATGTTCACCACGCCACTGGGGCTGGCCTGGCCGTACAGCACCGACGCAGGACCGCGCAGCACTTCGACACGCTCCAGATCGAACGCATCTTTCTGCGGCGCGGCGTCCCGGTTGTCCGGCATGCGCAGCCCGTCCAGATACAGCGCGGGCGAGAAGCCCCGAATGCTCAGCATGTCCAGACGCGAAGCGGTGGAACCCCGCGTCTCGGGCACCACCGCAGCGCTGTAACGCAACATCTGGCTGAGATTCTCCGCGCCCTGGGCTTTCATCTGGTCCTTGGTCACCACTGAAATCGATTGCGGCGTTTCGATCAGCGCCGTGTCTGTCTTGGTCGCCGACAACCCGCGCGTCGCCACATAGCCTGTGACAGGCCCGGTGGCGGTTTCGAAGTGCGACGCGCCGCTGATGTTGGTGGCCTGCAACTCCAGAGAGCCGTCGACGGCCTCGGGGGCCGTTTCGATGCGATAACGATTGGCCGACAATGCGGTTGCGCGCAGACCGCTGCCTCCGAGCAAACGGGCAATCGCCTCGTCAGCGCTGTACTGCCCTTGCAGACCGTTGCTGCGTTTGCCCCGAGTGAGTGCCGGATCGAACGCCAGCGCCAGACCCGCCTGCTCCGAAAAGGTATTGAGCACCTGGCTCAAATCCCCGGCCGGTATCGAAAAACTGCGTGCGGCACCTACCTCCGTGCCGGGCACGGAAGATTCGGCGGCGCTCAAGGGCATCGCTGCACATGCCATGAGAACGGCAAGTGCCAAGGGGTGCAGCGAACTGGCGGGACGGGGCATGACAGATCCTTGGTATTGATTGGGTTTCCATAGCCATGACGTACACGCTCGCAAAACAGACAGCGAATGAGAGGGATTTACATTCAATTTTTGATCGGAAATTTTACTGCGAAATATTTCTTACACATTGGGGTTGAATTGTCAGGCCATTGCCGCCAACACTGTGACTGAGCGCAAACGAAATCGATTCCGCACGGGATCGCACTGTCCAGCCTCACACGAGCAAGCCCTAATAAGGATTAACTATGCAAATCCAGGTCAATAGCGATAATCACATCGAAAGCAGTATCCGACTGGAGGAGTGGGTTCGTACCACCGTTGAAAGCACGCTCGAACACTACGATGAAAACCTGACTCGCGTTGAAGTCCATATCCGCGATGAAAACGGCGACAAGCCCGGCCCGCACGACATCAAGTGCCAGATGGAAGCCCGGCCAAAAGGGCATCAACCCATTTCTGTTTCCCACAAGGCCGATACGGTCGATCAGGCTGTGGACGGCGCTGCCGTGAAACTTGATCACGCCCTTGAGCACCTGTTCGGCAAGCTGCGTGGCAAGCGCAGTGCAGCGCCGGCGCTGGCCGAGCAGGACGACGATCCGGTCAGCCCGGACGCATTGCTCGAAGAAGAATTTCTGGAAAAAGAGCAGGAGAAAGAAGCCGCTCGTCTGAGCTGATGTATCGCTGACACGTTTTGCAAAAAAAGGGCGAACCTGCAAGGGTTCGCCCTTTTTCGTTACCGGTGCCGTTCATCGATCCGTCGGTTTGACGATCACCAGCAAATCCGTAAAACGCTCGATTCTGATCGGCAGATTGTCAGCCAGCGTGGCCAGCGCCGCATCGGTGTCATCGAGACGGAACACGCCAGACACCCGCATGCCTGACAGCGCCTGCGGGTCGAAGCGCAACACGCCGTGGCGATAAGTCGCAAGGGTTCGCAGCACCTCGACCAGAGGCCGGTCATCGACCTTCAGCACGCCACGCGTCCAGGCAGCAGGGTCATCGTTGTCCAGCGGGTGCGGTGTCTGCACCCGCCCATCCTTGAGCAGCGCCTGCTGACCGGTCGCCACCTTCACCACGTCGGCAGTGTTGGCCTGCGCGGCAATGGCCGACTCCAGTACGCTGACGGTGGTGCCCCCCTCACCCCGATGAACCAGAAAACGTGTGCCCAATGCGGTGATCGTGCCCTGATCGGTACGCACCACAAACGGTCGCTGCACATCTTTGGCCACCTCAACCCACAATTCGCCTTGCAGCAACTCGACCTCACGTTGCCGTCCATCGAATTTAACATCCAGTGCCGAGCCGCTATTGAGCTGCACCTGACTGCCATCGGCGAGAGCGAATTGCCGCCGCTCGCCAACCGCAGTGTGTTGATCGGCCATCCACACCGGCATCCGTTCGGCACTCATCCAGCCGCAGGCAAGAACGCCGATCAATGCCAGCGCCTGCACAGTGCGCGAGGCCGGTTTTGACCCCGCAGGCACGAAAGTCTGACGAAGGGAAGCGCGCGTCGGCGTGTCGGACAGCTCATCAAAACTGCCCCACAACGACTGCATCCGCGACAAGGCCAACTCGTGTCCGGGGTCAGCCTGACGCCAGGCTTCGAAGGCATTTCTGTCAGCCGCACTGACCGGCTCATCGTGCATCAGGGCCAGCCAGGAAGCGGCCTCAGTGATCATCTGCCCGGACGGCTCACGCGTGTCGCTCATGCAAAATGGCCCGAACCGTGCAGTGTCTTGTAGCAATGCACCATGACGCTCGCCATGTACTGTTTCACCATGCTGGAGGACACACCCAAGTGAGTGGCGATTTCGCTGTACGTCAGACCATCAAGACGATGGAGCAAGAACGCCTGACGCGGCTTCTCGGGCAGGCCTTCAAGCAACCGGGCGATGCGTTCCAGTATCTGCAGTGCAGCGTGAATCGCTTCCGGGCTGGGCGTACCGGCTTCATCGGCATGCAGGGCCAACGCGTCAAGGTAAGCACGCTCGACCTTGCGTCGCCGCGCGCCATCTATCAGCAGCCGTGTCGCCGTCGTCGCCAGGAATGCGCGCGGTTCCTTGAGGTTGAGCGGTTCGGTCAGGGTAAGAATCCGCACGAACGCATCATGCGCGAGGTCTGCAGCACGGTGCGAACAACCCAGTTTTTTCCGCAGCCAGCCGTGCAACCACGCATGGTGGTCGCTGTAGAGCCGGGTCATTTGCTGGCGACGACGCAAATCGTCATCAACGGCGGAAAAGTCTCGCATGCGTCAACGCTTCTCAAACACGAAAAATTATCATTAGCGAAAGATGACATCAAAACCTGTCAGCAGCAAGCGCAGGAGTAACGCAACCGCTGATCAGTCATCGAGAACCAAAAGGACGAATACCCGGTCAACTTACGCAGAACCATTGAGCAGGTGAATGATATGGACAATCCTTTTCAGATGATCACGGACACATTCCACCCCGACTATCGGGTGAATCTGAGCATTCAGGGGCTGGACGGCAGCATCATGCTGACCCTTTCCAATGAAAGTGGAGTCGTTGCCAAGCGCCTGATCAGCGCCGCCCAGCGAAATGACCCGCAACGCCTGCGCAAGCTTATCGAAAGCGTGCAATTCGGCATTGCGATAGAACATGGCGAGAGCGCCATCAAGATTCTTGCGGCGATGACCGATGGTGTCACGCTGCAAAAAGCGCCTGGACCTGCCAATGGTCCTTGGCTGCGGGATCAGGCGACGGTGAATGCCGGGGTTTGACACTGACGCGTATTCTCCCGAATCCAGCGCCTTCAAAGGGGCTGGATCCATAGCTTGAATACGCCAGATCAACGGCATCGCGCCCCGCGTCTGAAACCAGATCGACGCTAAACGGTTCGATTCAATCTGAAAAACTCACGCACTCGGCGTTTTGTCTCGAGATCAAGCAGCGTCAATACGTTTGTTAAAAACACGTATAAGTCGCCCTCGAAATAATCTTCAGGAAAAGAGGTTTCCTGGCCGAAGGGCGGGTCAACATAGGCAAGCCCCTGAGCGGTCACATTCTTTTTTATGTAGGCGTTTACCTGACGACTTAAAATAAAAATACTTAAAAAACCGCGCTCATCAATATAGTTTTTAACAATCTCATCCAGCCTCAAAGGGGTGAAATCTTGTTTTTCTTCGTCACGCAAAAACTCACCAACGCCATCGCCGACATCATGCATGAAATCCGTAATTGATCCGTAAGCCATTACAGCACTCCCTTACAGGGAAGGAAAAGCAGTTACTATATAATAAGGCATATGATTATACTCAACAAACTTAACAACCACGGTGACCTTCGACATATGCACTACGGTATCAGGGGAACGCCTGACTATCCCCCACCCCACTGATTTTTCTAAGACGGTCGAAAACTCATACCGCTTATCCGGATAAAAAACCGTCATCTTGGACCGCATCAATATGTTAAGTCGATTTCTTTGAAGTGCCTGACTGACCGCCCACTCTGCGATGTCAAGATCGTAAAAAGTAGAGGCGACATGAACATTTTTTGAAGCAAACCTGGTTTTCAGGAACTCGATACTTTTGTCGACGTGTTTGAATACAGTATGCCCACCTCCCATTTTCCTGGGCGCGTGAAGGGGCTTCTCACTGGTGATGACTGATATCCGACCCGCCCTTACCGAAGACACCCTAAACGCATTATGCAGCGAAGCGATTGAAACAGGCAGCGCAAACTCTGTTGCCAATCCAACCATTCGACCTGTCGCCCTTGATGCCCCCAGCGCTTCAGCGGCAACAGCACCGGCCTTGAAAGAAAAGGAATCTGTTTCCTTGCCCGTCACCAGTTGCGTCATTCCCGCCGAAAGCTGATCGGACGCATGAAAGCCCATCGCCACGCATCCGAGCTTGCTTATCATTGTCGGATCAGGGGCAGCACAAAGCACTCCCGCTCCCGCCAGTTCGACAATCCCTTCCACCAGACGAACGCTGCCAAAGACCCGATTCGAGAATATCTCTGCGGGCGACAGTGACTCTTGGGTCAACACAGCGGCCATCTGCGCGAAACTCAGCGTAACGCGAAACGCTCCATCGTTATCCATTGCGCGCATCCTTACGCAAACGGCTTGTTTGCAATACGGTCCCAGCCACCCGACACGGTGCCCGCGCTGCCACCGTCAGCCCGGCGTTGCCGGGAGTATTCGAACTTTATACGGCCATAATTAAGGGTGATGATCTCTACCGGAAAGCCACCCCGCTCTGCGCCTTGTCCGCTCACCGTCGAGATCAGCACGTCTTCAAGAACGATGTCCATGTACTTGAATTTTTCGGTACCGGCGCGGTGTATACGCACAGTGACGTTCTTGAAGTGCGCCCCACGGCAGCACAGTTCGAACAGTTTCGGGGTGGCTTGGTCGACATATTTACTGATCTGGAAATCACCCAGCGCGACGCCACCCGCAGAGGCGCCACCGCTGGAACTTGCAGACGTGCTGATCGACTGAATGGCATCGTAGTGATAGGACAACAATTCAACCCAACCTTTATGGTCAGCGTCCAGCGACTCGCCCTCTACACCGTCTATTTGCATAAATGCGTCAAATGACATATTGGCTCCCTGCGCCCAAGATCATGAAGACCGAAAGCCTAAGGGAAGGACATTAACGATGAATACCCAGGCACAGGGACATGACTGATATCTTCAGCAATGTCATACGGGGTGATAGGGATACGACTGTCAGAAAAGTCCTATATCCGACACCTGCGCTCTAAGCAGCCGTCATGCTTAGAACACTGGCCCTTCCGGCAATACGCCATCATTCGCCCTCCCTCAGGTTCAGCAAAAGTACAGATACAACCTGCTACAACATCCTTGCGCAGAAACATTCGAGCGACTGGGCATTGAGTCCAGCGCCACTGCACTTGCGGATGAGTCCGAGGAGGCAACATGTTCTTACGTTACGGGTTATTGATCGCATCACTTGCGATAGCGTCAGGCTGTGTCGAGGAGCGGGTGGTGCATGAGCGGCCGCACGTACATCACGAATACGTCGAAGAAGTCATCGCACCGCAGGCGCCGCCTGAGCGTGTCATAGAAGTGGAACCGGCCCCTCGGCCTGGCTACGTATGGGCACGCGGCTACTGGCACTGGAACGGTCAGCGTTTTGTGCCGGTTCACGGCCATTGGGAAGCGGAGCGACCTGGCTATCGCTACGTGCATCCGCACTGGGAAAGCGCGGGTGATGGCTGGCACTGGCATGCCGGGGTCTGGGCTAACTGATGCGCTTGCAACAACGCTCGTCTTAGGTTCTGTACGAAAAGTCGGCGAGCGAAGCCACTTTTCGTACAGAGCGGCATCTGTCCCGGATGCCGCCATTGTCACATCAGACCTCGCCTTTCTCTTCTGTCACAGCGCCTTTGACCGCACTGGATGAATCGGGAATCTTCGCTGACGGGTATTTGTACGATGCATAGCGCACGACCAGAATCGCGAACGCCAGCAACAGAATGCCGCCGCACAGGTAAATGATGCCGATGTCGGGCGGGTTGTGGTGAGACACGTCGGAGATCAGCAAGCGGGTGAGCGCGGTGATCGCGACGTAGATCAGAAAGCGCACAGGCATGTGGTTGGTTTTGAAATAAATCCCGGTCATCGCCCCCAATTCCAGGTAGATAAACAGCAGCAGAATGTCATCGACGGTGACGTTGCCTTTTTCGACCATCCCCAGAAAGGCGACCACTGACGCCCAGGCGGTGATTGCGCCAATCGCGAACAGCGCGAGAAAGTGAAAGCTCTCCACGCAGAGGTTGCCCAGCGACTCTGCCTGCGCATGCACGCGGTGCCTTATCTTTACTGCCCATTTGTTTCCCATGACGCGCTACCTCTGAACCTTCATTTATGCCGACCGGATGGTGCCGGGTACTCGTGACACCCGTTGTGGCCTGCTTTTTAAAGCAGGAACAGGGCCATAGGCTATGGTTGAGAGCGCGACCGGATGTCGCAAGGCACATTTGCACGGCAAAAAAGATAGTTAAAGGCCATCACTCAGACAGGGGTTGATTGCGATATGCCTTTTACTGTATAAAAACACAGTAATCAGGCAATCACCTTCAAACGCAGATGCGTCGGTGAACGGCCTTCATGTGCCGCCCCGCTCTACCTGACCGGCACGCTGGTCATGCACGATCACTGCTGTTGCATCACCCGCTGGTCAGAGCGTGAAGCGCTGAACGTCCGGGTCTAGCCCTTTCAACACTGGATAAGACGACGAGGCCAAAATGGCTGTTGAAACCCTTTACCGCAGTACCCGCGATCTGGAGACTACTTTCGTGGACCGTAAACTCGCCGATGCGCACGATCAAATGCTCGAGCTGGCCGAGCTTCTCACCGACGTTCTGGTCAAGAATGTGCCGGGGATTTCCGAGAAGCACGCAGAGGACGCGAGCATTTACATGGCGAAGAACCGGGCCGTGTTTGCAGCCGCTTTCAAAAACAACGCCTCGGCCCTCAACGAGCTGTCGGAGCCTGTCGCCGCAGAAAGCTGATCGCGTCGCCCTGATGGTGAGCGTCCCTTTTTGCCGAAGGGCCGCAAACCATTCTCATTTAATGTTTGCCCTGACGCCACACGCCTGTTACAACTCAATGGCCGTCGGTATTCAAATGAATGGTTTTACTTGAACAGCATGTAACGCGACACCCGCCCGATGACCTCGTCACAATCTCGATACATACTAAAGTTCCCCTCCGCCATAATAGCAGCGCCATTTTTGTGAACAGCGTCTCTCTTAATGTCATTAAACAGGCGTCAGGATTTTGCTGTAGTGAGCGCCTTCACAGTGCAGTGTTTTTTATTTGAACTTTTTGCCACCCTTGATAATTCACGGTACGCATCCATACTTTGAAAACAGCCAGAATGGCGCTACGATCAGCCCCCAACCCCCTGCAATCATTGGCCCAAACCTGATCTACAAAAAACCTAACCTTTCCCTGACCGTGTTAAAAAATGAAAGTTCAGACTAATCAACGCATTGTAAAATAGTGAATAAAAAGTTTGGCTTTGTTAATTTCTTCTGCTAATAATCCGACCAAATTCGGGTAACAAGGCAATTGGCTACATCACACTGAAGTGAACATCGAGTCGTCATTCCGATCTTTCCCGCCCGACAAACTCATTAACTCGCATACTCACCGAGCTGCCTGCAGCCCGGGTTCATTGCTGTGCGGAGCGCTTGATAGCGCGGGAGGAAATCAATGGCTGGTCAACAACCCAGAATGAAGGTCCTTTCAATCTTCGGCACTCGCCCGGAGGCCATCAAGATGGCCCCGCTGGTCAGAGCTCTGGCCGCCGAGCCAGGTATCGATTCGAGAATCTGTATCACCGGGCAGCATCAGAGCATGCTGCAACAGGTGCTGGACATGTTCGAGCTCAAGGCCGACTACAGCCTTGATGTGATGCGCCCTGAACAGACTCTGAATTCCCTGACCGCTGCGCTCTACGCGGCCATCGATCCGATTCTGGACGAGATGAAGCCGGACAAGGTGCTGGTACACGGCGATACCACTTCAGCGATGGTGGCCGCCATGTCGGCTTTTCACCGCCGCATTCCCATCGGCCACGTCGAAGCCGGTTTGCGCACGGGTGACATTCGCCAGCCGTGGCCCGAGGAGATGAATCGTCGTTGCATCGACCTGATCTCAGATCATCTGTTTACGCCGACCGCGGAATCGCGCCGTAACGTGCTGGGTGAGCGCCTGCAAGGCGTGTCGTTCGTGACCGGCAACACCGTGATCGACGCCCTCCAGTTGACGGCTCAGCGAATCGATTGCAATCGCCAGCTGCGCCACGCCCTTGATCGCCAGTTCGCGTTTCTGGTGCCGGAGCGCAAGGTGCTGGTGGTAACCGGCCACCGTCGCGAAAACTTCGGCGACGGTTTCCTGAACATCTGCAAGGCCCTGGGTGAACTCGCCCGCCGTGACGATATGCAAATCGTTTACCCGGTACACCTGAACCCCAATGTGCTGGGGCCGGTGACCGAGCATCTGGGTGATCTGCCCAACGTGCATCTGATCAAGCCGCTGGATTACCTGTCCTTCGTGCGACTGATGCAGCGCGCCCACGTCATCCTTACCGATTCGGGCGGCGTGCAGGAAGAAGCCCCGTCGCTGGGCAAGCCGGTGCTGGTCATGCGCGACGTCACCGAGCGCCCGGAAGCCGTGGCTGCCGGCACCGTGCGTTTGGTAGGCACCGAGACGGACGCCATCATTCGCGGTGTGAGTGCGCTGTTCGATGATCAGATTCTCTGGCAGAACGCCTCCCGTGCGGCCAACCCCTACGGTGACGGCAAGGCCAGCGCACGTATCGTCGACGCGCTGATGGGCCGTCCGGTCGATGAATTTGTCGCTGAATTGCCACGCCAGCGTCTTGACCCGACGGACGCGTTGCCTGACACCCGGATCAAGCCTCAGCACCAACACACCCCGTTGCGCTCGATGGCCGGTTAGCGAAAAAGGTGCGCAGACAGCGCACACCAACACCTTAACGAATTCGCAGGAGGCAGTCGGCAAACGATACGGGTACTTGGTTCAGGCCAAGTACCCGCAACCGTTTAAGCCGACCTGCAACCTGCATCAAGACCCAGTGGCCTTGAGCCCTTAGCGAGATCTGTCCGATGAAATCTTCCGTTACCGTAAACACGGGCGCGTTTAACGTCCTTGCCTGCGGGATGACCCTGCTGGCGCTGATGCCTGCATTCGCCCTGGCTGCAGAAAGCCCGTTGACCCAGGCGATCAACAGGATCACCGCCGACAGTCGTCAGGAACGAGTGATCGAGCTGAGTGAGCTGGGTATTGATCGCCCTATCATTCTGAGCGCCACAGATGCGCGCCGGGAGCTGTACCTGCCGGTGCCGGCCAATGTGCCGTTGACCGATGCGACGCTGAACTTTGACGCCAGTTACCTGAACGGCGAGGCAGGTCGCAATACGCTGCTGCTGTCGCTGGATGGTTACCCGGTGCGCGCGCTGGGCCTCAACGAAGAACAGGGCAATGCCAGCACCGTTCTGGGTGTCGACAAGGCTGCGCGGGAAAACGGCTCGGTGCGCCTGGGCATTGCCTGGTCGTCGGTCATTTCGAAGGTGCTGTGCGAAGATCAGCGCGCGATCGGCAACGTACTGCGCATTGATCCGCACACACGCCTGACGTACAGCTATGACGCGAGTCAGTTGCAGGACGTGGGTGCTGCGTGGAATGCACTGCCGGGCAAACCCGGCCTGCTGGTTGCGCCCGGCACGTTGTCCAGCGCCAGCTATGACGCGGCCTGGCGTCTGGGCGTGGCACTGGAAAGAATCGGCAAGCAGGCGCGTATCCTGCCCTTTCCAGCCGTTCAGGACAGCGTTGACCTGAGCAACCTGAACATCCCGGCAGAACTCAAGCAGATCCCGGCCTTCGCCAGCCTCGACGGCAAAGGCCAGTACACGCTGCGCGACCCGGCGGAAATCGGCGCATTGTTGATGCTTGGCCAGACACCTGCCTTGCAGGCAGACATGGCCGTCAGCGATCCGCAACTGCTCAAGGCAATCGACGACTCCCTGAATGCCCTTCAGGCACAGGTGCAAGGCCTTGATGCATCGGCCGCTAGCGCACTGGGCCAGTGGCGTGAGCGTCACATCAAGCAACCGCTCGCCAACAGCACCGAGGACGTCAGCCTGGCCTTGCTGGGCAACCGTGCGCTGCTGATGATCAAGCCGGAATCGGCCAGCAAGGCCATCGGTCTGTTCAGCTCGGCCTGGAACAAGCTGGCGCGCAATCGCCAGTTGACCATCGGTGAAGAAACCGCCATGCCGCTCAGCGAAGACGGTCGCGTTGCGCTGACACGTCTCGGTGGCAAACCCGGCACGGTGGATGTGCTGGCAAAAACCGACTGGAGCGCTTCGTTCCCGTTGGGCAGCGTTGCCTATGACGGCCGCGTACCGGTGACGGCGATGATCGACGTCGCCGCAGCACCCGGCGCCTCGGGAACGCCACCGGTTGCCACGCTGTTCCTCAACGATTACCTGATCGGCGCCATGCAACTGACTGCCGATGGCAAGAAAGAACGCATCGAAGCCAGAATTCCACAGTACGCACTGGCGGCGCAGAACACCTTGCGGGTCTCCTTCCAGCGTCAGCCGGTCAGCAACCAATGCCTGGAAACGCCACAAGCCTTCCCGATCTCGGTACTGCCGACCAGCCATGTGGTGCTGGACAAGGTTACCCCCGATGAAAACTTCTCGGGCATGGCAGCACGGTTTGCCACCGACACGCAGATCATGGTGCCGAAGGGCTACCTTGAACGTCCGGCCAGCAGCTTGCCGCAAGTCATTCGCATCGCCAGCGCCTCTGGTGTCTCTCCGTTGCGCGCGCAGCTCAGC
Source organism: Pseudomonas syringae (assembly GCF_002157375.1). GTDB lineage: Bacteria > Pseudomonadota > Gammaproteobacteria > Pseudomonadales > Pseudomonadaceae > Aquipseudomonas > Aquipseudomonas syringae_T. Next base: position 179,531 of record NZ_MTSA01000007.1, on the reverse strand, counting down.
GTCAGTGACGACGCCAGCGTCGCCGTGACACCGGCCAAATCCTTCCTGGCCTTCGAATTGCCGATCAAGGACGGCGCCGAATCCGTCAAGGCAAGCAACGATGGCCATCTGCTGATCAATCACAAAGAGCAGACGCTGCTCGACCTCAAGTCCCTCAATCACGTGGCGTCGTTGCAAGTGATCGACGCTGGCGGTCAGCACGGCATGGTCTATCGCACACTGGGCGGTCAGGCTCCGGTCTTCGAACGTCCGGTATTGCTGGAACGCGGCAACGCCGCACTGTTGGCCGACAGCGGGCCGATTGCCACCTTTGACGCCAAGGACCCGACGGGCAGCCAGATGATCGAGGACGAAGAAACCACCGGCATCGACGCCTGGCGCACACCTTCGCTGCTGTGGCTGATTCCGGCCGGTATCGTGCTCTTTCTCATTCTGTTGCTGGCTGGCCGTCGCGCCCGTCGCAATCGCTCGTAACGGATCGCCGCAATGACGTCGCTTTATTGGCCTTACTGGCTGGCCCATTACTACAGCGCGCTGGAAGTCGCGACGATCATCGTCGGGCTGATCATTCTCGTCTCGAGTATTGACGACCTGATCATCGACATCTGGTACTGGGTCAGGCGGCTGTACCGCAAGTTCACCGCCGAACGCCGCTACCGGCCACTGACCGCCGAGCAACTGATCGCCCGCGACGAACAGCCGCTGGCGATCATGGTCCCGGCGTGGCTCGAATACGACGTCATCGCGCCGATGATCGAGAACATGGTGTCAACGCTCGACTACCAGAACTACGTGGTTTTCGTCGGCACCTACATCAACGATCAGCGCACCATCGATGAAGTGGAGCGCATGCGCCGTCGCTACAAGCAGTTGCATCGCGTGGAAGTGCCGCATGCCGGTCCGACCTGCAAGGCTGACTGCCTGAACTGGGTGATCCAGGCGATTTTCCTGTACGAAAAGACGCATGCCGTGCAGTTCGCCGGGACCATCCTGCATGACAGCGAAGACGTGCTGCATCCCCTTGAGTTGCGCCTGTTCAATTACCTGTTGCCGCGCAAGGACATGATCCAGCTTCCGGTCGTCTCGCTTGAACGCAACTGGTACGAGTGGGTGGCCGGGACTTACATGGACGAGTTTGCCGAATGGCACGGCAAAGACCTGGTGGTTCGCGAAAGCATGACCGACACCGTGCCGTCGGCCGGTGTCGGCACCTGCTTCTCTCGGCGAGCCTTGATGGTGCTGGCCGATGAAAACCAGAACCAGCCGTTCAACACTGAAAGCCTGACCGAGGACTACGACGTCGGCGCACGCCTGGCGAAGTACGGCATGCAGGCGATTTTTGTGCGTTTTCCGGTGCAATTCCGTGTGCTGCGCAAATCCTGGTTCCGCAAGCAGTATGAATCCACACTGGAAATGCCGCTGTGTGTGCGCGAGTTCTTCCCGGACACGTTCCGCACCGCGTTTCGCCAGAAAGCCCGCTGGACCCTCGGCATCGGCCTGCAAGGCTGGGAGCAGATGGGCTGGACCGGCTCGCTGGCAAACCGCTACCTGCTGTTTCGCGACCGCAAGGGCGTGGTGACTTCGTTTGTCAGCATCATCGCTTACCTGATTCTCATCCAGTTACTGGCGTTGATCGTCCTGCGCTCCAGCGGCGTATGGAACACCAGCTTCCCCACACCCTTTGAAACCACCGGGCTGATTCAGTACCTGCTGGTGGCCAACGGCATCGCATTGCTATGGCGGATTGCCCATCGTTGCTACTTCACGACCGTTTTGTATGGCTGGCAGCATGGCTTGCTGTCTATACCGCGCATGGTGGTCGGCAACTTCGTCAACTTCATGGCTGCGGCACGGGCCTGGCGGATGTTTCTGGTAGGCAAACTGCTCAATCGCAAACTGGTCTGGGACAAGACCATGCACGACTTCCCGTCCACGGATCTGGTCGCCGCCGCACCGCGCCGTCTGGGCAGCGTGCTGTTGTCCTGGCAGGCCATCAACGACGAAAAACTCCAGACCGCGCTGGCCGAACAACAGACTCGCCAAGTGCCATTGGGCCGCATTCTGCTCAGTCACGGCTGGCTCGACGATGAAACCCTCGCTGAAGCCATCGCTTTCCAGAATGACCTGCCGCGCGTGTTCGACATCGCCAGCAAACGTGCCGACAGCAGCGTGCTGGCCGACGAATTCTGCCTGCGCTGGCGCGTGGTGCCGCTGACCATCAATGTTCAGGGGCGCACGGAAATCGCAGTGGCCAGCCCGCTTCCGGAAGAAGGTTTGAAGCAGATTACCGACCAGCTCGGCGCAGAGCCGGTGCAACTGGTTGCGCGTGAAAGCGAGATCGTTGCGCAGTTGCGTCAACTGCAAGCCGTCGGCGGCCAGCCATTACCGGCTGCGGCTCCCTTGCTGGGCGATCTGCTGGTCGAACAGGGTTTGCTGGACCGCGAAGTGTTCCGCAAGGCCATGCTGGGTTATCGCCCGCAAGTGCATGGCCGGATCGGCGACTACCTGGTCGATATCGGCGTGCTGCCACGAGAGACCATCGAAGAGGCTGTGGCGCGTCAGCACAACCATTACCGATCAGCAGATCAAACGGAGCAGCCACTATGAAGCGCCCCTTCATCCTGTCGCTGCTGGTGACCGGTCTGAGTCTTTCCTCACCGTTCAGCCAGGCAGAAACCCTGCCGTTGCCGTTGACCGGCCCTGCGTATGCCATCGCCAACGAAGCCTACATGGCCTACAACCGCAAGGACTACGACCTTGCTATCGCCAAGGCGAACGAAGCGTTGCGTCAACGGGCCGATGCTGCCCAGTTGCGCGACCTGATAGCGCTGGCCGAACGCGACAAATACCGTCGCGACCACCCGCAACGCGCCTTCAAGACACGCCCGAAACCCGGTTACCTGGAAGGCAATCAGGCGCTGCGTGCTTACGCCAGCCATGACTACGATGGCTCGGCCAGGCATGCTCGCAACGCCATTGCGCAAGCGCCGAAAAACCTGGATTACCGCATGATGCTGATCGAGGCCCTGCAACGTCAGCAGCGTCTGGACGAGGCGCAGGCGGCCATCAAAGAGACAGAACAGGCCCTTGGTCCGCAACCGGTGTTGACCCGGCGACTGCAAGCCATTCAGGAGCAGGTCGCGGTCGACAAGGCGGCCAGAGGCTACAAGGCGTTGGCGCGCGGCGACAACGACACCGCTGTCAGCGAAGCACGTGAGGCGGTCCGCAGCTTCCCGAAACAAATGGCTTACCGGAAACTGCTGGTCAGTGCGCTGATGGCGCAAGGGCAATATGAAGAGGCGCGTTCCGCAGCCACCGAAGCCCTGGCACTCAACGGCAACGATGCCACCCTGCTCGCCCAGCGCGGGCAATTGCGTCAACGCCTCGGCGATCAGAACGGCGCGCGTCAGGACTTCGCCCAGGCACTGGCCGTCGGCAACCTGCCGCTGCGCGAGCAAGCGTCACTGTACGCCGCGATGGGTCAGCCGAAAGAAGCACTGCAGCGTCTGCAGCAAGCCCGCGATGCCGGGGAGCTGCAACCGGGCGATGAGGTGCAGATCGCCTACTTCCTCAGCCAGGCAGGCGATGATCAAGGCGCGCTGGACACCTTCAAACGCGTTGATCGCCAAAACGGCCTGAAACCCCGCGAAGTCCAGGACGCTGCCTACAGCGCCATGCGTACATCGGAAGATGCCCAGGCCATCGCCTACTTCAAGCGGGTGCTCGACTATCAGCAGGCCGGCGACTTGCAAATGCCTGCTCAACAAGTGTTCGAGACCCGACGCGCTGTCTCCGATCTGTCCCGCGTCTGGGGCCTGACCAACACCACGACTTATCGCGGTGCCAGCACCAGCAACGGCCTGAGCGGAGCACCCGGCGGCACCACTGACAGTGTGCAAAACAGCACCGAAGTGTTCTGGCGCCCGTTCGGTTACCGCAACGCGCGCTTCGTCGAACTGTACGGGCGGGTTACTGACACCCTGTGGAGCAAGGACGGTGAGTCCGACACAGGAGCGGACGCGCTGCAAGGCGCGCTCGGCATTCGCGCCAAGCCGTTCAGCGAAGTCAACATCATCGGGGCCTTCGAACGCACGTTCCCTCTGGGCAATTCCAATGCCGACGGCGACTGGCTGGTGCGTCTGGGTTATGGTTCCAGCATCGGCACCGACCTGCGGGTCGACGTGCCAAGCTGGTGGACCTCGCAGTTGTATGCCGAGGGCGGGCGTTACCTCCAGGACAAGCGCAACTACTTCAACAGCGAATGGCAGGTCGGTCGCAGCTTCCGCCTTGACAGCATCAGCCCGCGACTGGTGGTGTTTCCGCATGTCGTCGCCGCCGTGGACTACGATTCGAAAATGCGCAGCGAGGTCGATAGCCTCGGTCGCAGCAGCACGTCTTCCGGCAACGCAGGCGGTCTGGGCGTTGGTACAGGTATGCGCTACTGGTTCCGCGAGGATAAGTACAAGGCACCTCAGTCGTATGTCGACCTCTCGTTGCAATATCGCGAGAAGGTATTTGGCGATGACCGCGCAGAAGGCGTATTCGCACGCATGACCTTCTCGTGGTAACCGTCGCGAATCACCCACCTGGGAGTAATGTTTGAAGGCTTTGGCCGCACTGCTACGACAGACAACGCTGGTCAAGACTTCGCTGGCGGCCATGCTGGTCGCCGCGCTGACCTTCGCTTCCAGCGAACTGTATCTATTGATACAGCCCAAAGGGCCGGGAATCGTCGGCATTGTCTGGCAACCGGATAATGCAACGGTCGGTATCAGCGGCAACTGGGACAAACTCGGCGCACGGCAATTGCTCGTGCAGTGGACGGCGGTCGATGACCAGTCGTTCATACCGGGCACCCCGTTGCAGAACGTGCCGGTGCTGCCGGACTGGACGCGCATCGGCAAGCAACCCTGGGCGCAGGAAGTGATTCTCGGGCTGGCCGGGTACTTCAGCGAAAACCGCTCGCGCGACAACATCGAACAACTGGCCGTGCTTTCCGCGCAGATGGCCAAGGCCAAAACTCCGCTCAATGTCACAGGCTGGTATTTCCCGGCTGAAGTCGACCCGAGCTGGAGCCGCGCCAAGGAATTGCCTGCCCTGCTGGCCAGGCTGCCACGGCCGCTGTGGATCAGCGTTTACGACGGCGCGAATATCGGCCCGGCTGCCACCGCAGACTGGCTGAAAACCTGGCTGCCGGATGACATCGGGGTGTTCTTTCAGGACGGTGTCGGCGTTTATGCCCGCACCGCCCCCGTCGCCCGCACGTACGCTGATGCCTTGCGCAAACGGCTGGGCAAGAACCGCGTGAGGATCATCGTGGAAGCGTTTCGCCCTCAAGTGGGTGGCGGTTTCCGCTCGGCCACTGCCGACGAATTGCGACCGCAGATCGACGCCTATGACGGCTACCCCCTGTACCTGTTCGACGGCCCGCATTACGTGACGCCCGAGCTGGTGGAAGCACTCAACAAGTAGATACATGTGGCGCTGGACGAAACCTCCGTGCGGGGCTAAAAAGAGTCTTTGTACTCAACGCCTGAACGTCGGTTCACGGAGTGGTCGATGACTCCACGTCAGCATTGCCTGGCTTGTCTGCAACATACGCCGCCTGCGGTGTTTGAAGCCGCGCTGTGGGTTAGCGCCGAGCATGACACGCAGTTTGCGCGGCAGGAGGTGATGAGCGAGGTGGATCAGTTGCAGCGCCAGGCCGCTGCCGCACTGCCGGTCCTGCCGCCATCCGAGCTCGCGCAACCGCTGTTGCGACAACTGGCTGCACTGGGTTTTCAGCAGGATGACTGGAACCCGCCAAAGCCCGAATCCGCGTTGCTGCATTCAATCGTGCTGCGCAAACGAGGCCAACCCCTGGGGCTCGCACTGATCGCACTGGAGATCGCGCGAAGGCTTGAGGTCCCGCTGGAGGGCGTCAACTTTCCAGGCCACTTCCTGCTACGCGTACCCGGTGCCGATCACCTGCTTGATCCGTGTGGCGGGCGCAGGCTTTACCCCAGAGACTGTCGCGAATTGCTGATCCGGCAATTCGGCCCGACCCTGCAACTGCGCGCCGAGCACATGGTCCGTGCCACACCGACCAGCATGCTGCAACGGCTGTCGCGCAATCTGCGGCACTTGCATCAGATCAACGACAACCCTATCGCCGCGCTCAAGGACGCTGACAGAATCGTCGAACTGGGCCAGGCCACCAGCAGCGATCACCTGGCCCGCGCCACGCTGTATCAGCTTCTCGAATGCCCGCATGCCGAGCGTTTTGATCTGGAACACGCCCTGCTGCTCAGCGACGACCCGATCCAGCGCCTCAGACTCACGGAACGCCTGAGTCACCTGCCGACGAGCCGCAGCGTCCACTAGAGGATTGTTACCTGCACTGTAACGCTCCCTATCCCGTACAGGGATGTTTCAGAACCGTGCCGACGTTTAACCTGCGCGCGCTGAAATAGACGTGGATTTGCAAGCTCCCTTGATCCTGCGTTTTGTTTGGCCGCTGCCTGTCTGCGCAGCGGCCTTTTTTATCGCCGCCTGTAGTTGATTATTGACTCACGCCTTGGCATCAGGCGTTCTTTTCACCAGCCCTTTTCTTTCCATGTCTTTGATCTTGCGCATGTCGTAACTGTCCCCCGACTCTGCGAAGGTCTGAAGATTTTGCATGATATGAATGGTCTTGATGTAGTCAGGCAATAATATCTTGGCGTAAGGATCTCCGCTCAGTGCCTTCTCTTTCATGTCGATGATCCGCTTGGCAAAGAACTCCAGCGCATTGATTTCTTTACTGGGGTCGACCAGATTGCCTTTCTTGTCGAACTCATCGCCTGTTCGGCTCATGAGTTCAGCGGTATGGTTGTCGATCATGCCAAACTTGTACAGGATCATGCCTGCCCTGTTCAGGTCTTTCGGGGTTATCTGCGCGGGGTTGAAGCCCTTGAACAGCGGCTTCATCTTGCGTTTCTCCATCGCCAGAGCGTTGAGCGCGAGCGCGTTCTCGCCCACCTCTTGCAGCACATGCCCCACCTGTGCTGCGGCTTTTTTTATGCTGATTCTTGGAGGCGGCTCCGCGAAGGTTAATGGTGGAAAGTCGCCCCAAATTGATCTTGCCATGTGATACTCCAGATATGAATGGGTTCAAACTTCATATCGGAGCTGAAATGAATGAATTAACGGCATCGTGAAAATCAATACTTGCACTACATAGCCATCAGACACTTCTTACATAAAACAGTAAAGCGTCCTATATATATTTATAAACACCGATTCTTCCGACAGGCTTCGGGCCGGACAGGTACTGGCTGCCCAACCCGTTGACTGCAGCAAACGATGTTACCTGACGAACTTCTGCAGGTTGGCCATCATCTCCTTCAAGGCCTCGATATTGTCAGCAGGATGCACAGCCCCTTCAAAATCACTGATGGTCTGCCATTGCGCAGCGACATCTTCAGGGGTGAAGCCGGCCTGCGGGTCAAAGTTTGCGCCCGCACTGCGCTCCCAGCGAACCTTGCCGATCCATCCGCCACCCACTTCAAACAGCTCGCCGCTGTCCTGGCACTGCTCGCTTCCCAGGTACACCACCAGCGGGCTGACACACTCGGGCTTGAGCAACTCGAATACATTGGCCGGGATCAGCCCCTCGGTCATGCGCGTGCCACCTGTCGGCGCGATGGCGTTGACGAAAATCCGGTTCTTGCGCCCTTCCAGTGCCAGCGTGCGGGTCAACCCATAAAGCCCGAGTTTGGCCGTTGCGTAATTGGACTGTCCAAAATTGCCGTAGATGCCGGATGTCGATGACGTGAAGATCACACGCCCGTAGTTCTGCTCGCGCATGTACGGCCAGGCGGCGTGGGTCACTTTATAGGCGCCTTCCACGTGGACACGGTAGACAAGATCCCAGTCGTCATCCTCCATTTTGGCGAAGGTCCTGTCGCGCAGGATGCCGGCATTATTGACCACGACATCGACACGACCGAAGGCGTCCATCGCGTGCTGCACGATCCGCCCGCCCTCGGTCACCGAATCGTGATTGGCAACGGCATTGCCACCGGCTTCGCGGATCTCGGCCACAACGCGGTCGGCAGCAGAAGCACTGGCCCCCTCGCCGCTGGCCGAGCCGCCCAGATCATTGACCACCACCCGCGCGCCGTGCTTCGCAAACAGCAGTGCATGAGCTCGTCCGAGCCCTCCACCGGCGCCCGTCACGATCACGACTTTATCTTCAAAACGCACCGACTCGTTCATTGCTGGCTCCATGCTCAGAGGACACATGGCCGTGAGTGTCGGCCAGGCACGCGCCGGCCACAATCAACACCGGCTGCGCTGAATCATGTCCGATAACGAAGCGGGATGGTTTCACCCAAGGTGCTGGATGAATTCCGCCAGCCAGGGTTCGGCGTCGGTTTCAGGGGTGACGCTCTCGCTGCCGTCCAGACGCAGCATGCCCTGCAACTCGACAACGCCCAGCTCGGCAAACAGTTCACGCATCTGCTCGCCACCGGCACAGAAGGTGTCGCCATAGCTGGCATCACCCAATGCAATCACACCACCGGGCACGCCCCGCAAGGCGGCGGGCAGGAGGTCACGCAGTTGAGAATACAGAGGCATGACATTGTCGGGCAATTCGCCCATGCCGGTAGTCGATGTCACCGCAAGGATCGCCTGCGGCTCGAACGCCAGCAGGTCGGGCAATGCAAGCCGAGGGTTGATGAGCGTCTCGTGACCGGCGGCACGCAGCAACGTTGAAGCGTGTCTGGCAACTTCTTCGGCCGATCCGTAGACCGATCCGCACACAATGGCGACTTTCATGACTCTCCCTGCAGCAGCTTAAAAAAGTGAAACATTATGCCTTAGAATACCGTCTGATTTTTTGACTGCCTCCTGAGCCATCGGCAGTCAGGCTGAAACACTGATCTGGAAAAATATGATCAATGGTCGGAACACTTTGCGGAATCAATGGTCTTTGTTCTCAATAACCGGTTAGACCGAGCCCCGTCATGCAACCTGATTCACTCCTCACACAGGCTGAACTGGATTTCATCCAGAGCATGCAGCGCAACCCGAAGCTGAATGTGCGAGACAGCACCCGCAGCCTGCTGGTCAATGGCGGGGTTCAGATCCAGGATTTGCTGACCCGACTCGCTGCACATGAACAAGTCACGATCCACGCGCAATTCGAAAACCAGCAGATGAATTTTCCGCTGCATCTGGTGGAAGACGAGTTCCATGCGCTGCATCTGGAACTGGGTGCGCCGAGCATCTTTGAAGAAGGCCCCAAGATTCGCCCCTGGCGTCTTGTGCTGCCCGAGCCCATCCCGCTCGAGACGGAAAAAGGCTCACTGACTGCACTTTGGGTTCACGAGCTGTCGTTCAAAGGCGTGCTGCTCGAATACCGCAAGGAGGGCAAGCTGCCGAGGAGCTTTTCAGCCTGGTTCAGCCCTGTGGGTCAGTCCCCCATTCCGATGCGCGGCAAGCTGGAACGCATGATCGACACCAACTTCGGTGCGTATCATTTCAGCAAGCACGGCAAGGAAGACGGCGAGCGCCTGCGTCAGTACATCCTGCAAGAGCACCGTCGCAAACACCCTTCGTTGCACAAGTAGTCGTCAACGCACCGAAGCCCTACCGGTCGGGCGCCGTTTCAGGAATAATCCTTGCTTGCTTTTCAGTGAAGCTGTCGCGACCCACCACCCCGGATCGCGGCATGTGACCTCCCTACCCGGGAATCTCACGCCTCTACCGGAGATACACAATGTCTACCTCACCCGTCACCTTGATGGTTGCCCGCCGCGTTGCGCAGGGTCGCTACCAGGAAATGATGACCTGGCTGCATGAAGGCGAGCTGCTGGCCACGGACTTTCCGGGTTATCTGGGTTCCGGCGTACTGGCTCCCCCGCCCGGGGGTGACGAATTCCAGATCATTTTCCGCTTTACCGATGAGCACACGATGCACGCCTGGGAGCATTCCGCGTCTCGGCGCTCCTGGCTGGTGCGCGGCGGCGGTCTTTTTGCCCAGCCCTCTGAACACCGTGTCAGCGGGATCGACGGCTGGTTTGGCGCAGTCGATCAGCGCCCGCCCCGCTGGAAACAGGCCGTGGCCATCTGGCTGGCCTTCTTTCCGGTGTCGTTGATGTTCAACTTCCTGCTGGGTCCGCTGCTCAGCCCTCTGGATCTGTTGCCACGCATCATGGTCAGTACAGCGGCACTCACCCCGCTGATGGTTTACCTGTTCATTCCACTGTCCACACGCCTGCTCGCTTCATGGCTGCAAACCCCGCCAGCCCCCTCGGCACGCCCGACCCAGTCGCCTTCGCCTCGGTAACGCCCTTCAAGACCTGTACACACTGCGCGTTCAGGTACAGGTCTTGATCTGCTCAGAGCCACCGTCCCGGCCGAATAAATCATCGACACGCGCCTCGCTTCAGCGGGGTGAGTGAGTTTAATGCTGGCCAGGGTTGTACAAAGAAATTCTCTGGTATAACTTTGCCTGTAAACCGGAAGACACAATCGACCGTAGAATCCACGTCCACTCCGGACATTTGATACGTGAGCTGTCGATGGCATTATCTTCTGCACCGATCCTGATTACCGGCGCCAGCCAACGCGTCGGCCTGCACTGTGCGCTGCGACTGCTGGAGCATGGGCATCGGGTCATCATCAGTTATCGCACGGAACACGCAAGCGTGACCGAGCTGCGTCAGGCCGGTGCGGTGGCGATACACGGTGATTTTTCGAGCGAAGCCGGGATCATGGCATTCATCGAGCGGTTGAAAGCCCAGACCTCGAGCCTGCGCGCGATCGTACACAACGCGTCCGAGTGGCTGGCTGAAGTGCCAGGCGACGAAGCCGACAATTTCACCCGGATGTTCAGTGTCCACATGCTGGCGCCCTACCTGATCAACCTGCATTGCGAACACCTGCTCACCGCGAGCGAGGTCGCTGACATCGTGCATATCAGCGATGACGTGACCCGCAAAGGCAGCAGCAAACACATCGCTTATTGCGCAACCAAGGCAGGACTGGAAAACCTGACGCTGTCTTTCGCGGCCCGGTTTGCCCCGCTTGTCAAAGTCAACGGCATAGCCCCGGCGCTGTTGATGTTCCAACCCAAGGACGATGCGGCCTACCGCGCCAACGCCCTGGCCAAGTCGGCCATGGGCATAGAGCCAGGTGCAGAAGTGATCTACCAGAGCCTGCGCTACCTTCTGGACAGCACTTATGTCACCGGCACAACACTGACCGTAAACGGCGGACGGCACGTCAAGTAAGCCGCCCCGAGGACCATCTGATGAGTTCATCCCTGCCACAGCACTACCGAGACATTCTGCTCGGACTGGGCGAAAACCCCGACCGCGAAGGTCTGCTGGACACCCCGAAGCGCGCATCCAAAGCGATGCAGTACCTGTGTCACGGCTACACCCAGAGCGTCGAAGAGATCGTCAACGGCGCCCTGTTCGCTTCCGACAATGATGAAATGGTCATCGTCCAGAACATCGAGCTGTACTCGCTTTGCGAGCACCACCTGCTGCCCTTCATAGGCAAGGCACACGTGGCCTACATTCCGACCGGCAAGGTACTGGGCCTGTCGAAGATCGCCCGCATCGTGGACATGTTTGCAAGGCGCCTGCAGATTCAGGAAAACCTCACCAAACAGATTGCCGATGCCATCCAGGGTGTCACAGGCGCTTCGGGTGTGGCAGTGGTCATTGAAGCTCAACACATGTGCATGATGATGCGCGGCGTGGAGAAACAGAATTCGACCATGAACACCTCGGTCATGCTGGGCGCTTTCAGAGAGTCGAGCACCACCCGCATGGAGTTTCTGCAATTGATCGGACGGAGCAGACAATAATGGCAAGACTCGAACCCGGGACTGCCCGCATACGTGTCAAGGACCTGCGCCTGCGCACCTATATCGGTATCAACGAAGACGAAATCCTCAACAAGCAGGACGTGCTGATCAACCTGACGATTCTTTACGCCGCGCAGGAAGCCGTTCGCGATAACGACATCGAACACGCGCTCAACTACCGCACCATCACCAAAGCCATCATTCAGCATGTCGAAGGCAATCGCTTTGCGTTGCTGGAACGGCTGACACAAGAAGTGCTCGACCTGGTCATGACTCATGAGGCGGTCACCTACGCCGAAGTAGAAGTCGACAAGCCGCACGCGCTGCGTTTCGCGGAATCGGTGTCGATCACGCTCGCCGGTCAGCGCTGAACCTCTTATCATGACGCGACTCAACGACTGAACAGAGCCCGTCATGACCGAACAAGAACGCCTCGAACTCGAAGCCGCAGCCTTTCGCCGACTGGTCGCGCATCTGGACAGCCGCAAGGATGTCCAGAACATCGACCTGATGAACCTGTCCGGTTTCTGCCGCAACTGCCTGTCCAAATGGTACAAGGCCGCTGCCGACGAAAAACACATCGACATCAGCCTCGATGATGCCCGCGAAGTGGTCTACGGCATGCCGTACAGCGAGTGGAAAGCCCAGTACCAGAAAGAAGCCAGCGCCGAGCAACAGGCGGCGTTTGCCAAGGAAACCAGACATGACTGATCTGAACGCGCTGCGTGTCAGCCTGAACAGCGGCGAACACCTGTTCGCCGACACGCTGGCTTTTATTGCAGAAGGTTACGACTACCAGCCCCAACCATTCAAAAACGGCAACGTCGACAACGCCGCCGGGCAGAACGAGGGTTCATGCAAGACACTTGGCCTGGCGTTGCTCGAAGGCTTGACTGATGAAGAGGCGTTGCTGGCATTTGGCGAGCATTACCGCTCGGTACAAGCCACGCCGGAAGGCAGCGATCACGGCAACATCCGCGCACTGATCGAGAACGGTCTGGCGGGCGTGCAGTTTGAAAGCGAACCGCTCAAGCGCAAGGCTTGACCAGTCGGGATGAAATCAGAGTGACTCTCGTACCAGGGCTGGCACGAGAGTCAGGCGACGCTCATCAGAACGAAACGTCGGCCAGCCCGTCGAGGTAACGCTCGACGTCCAGCGCAGCCATGCAGCCGGCACCTGCCGAGGTGATTGCCTGGCGATAAACGTGGTCAGCCACGTCACCGGCGGCGAACACACCTTCCACGCTGGTGGCAGTTGCATTGCCTTCACGACCGCCCTGCACAACCATGTAGCCGTCTTTCAAGGCCAACTGACCTTCGAACAACGACGTGTTCGGCGTGTGCCCGATGGCGATGAATACGCCGTCGACTTTCAGCTCGTCGCTGCTGCCGTCGTTGTTTTTCAGACGCGCACCCGTCACGCCCATGTTGTCACCCAGCACCTCGTCCAGCGTGGCGTTGAGCTTGAGTTCGATCTTGCCTTCAGCCACACGTGCGTGCAGCTTGTCGATCAGGATCTTCTCGGCGCGGAACGTCTCGCGGCGGTGAACCAGCGTGACCTTGCTGGCGATGTTAGCCAGGTACAGCGCCTCTTCCACTGCCGTGTTACCACCGCCGACAACTGCAACTTCACGGTTGCGATAGAAGAAACCGTCGCACGTCGCACAGGCAGAAACGCCTTTGCCCATGAACGCTTCTTCCGAAGGCAGACCCAGATAACGGGCACTGGCGCCTGTGGCGATGATCAACGCATCGCAGGTATAGGTCGCGCTGTCACCTTGCAGGCTGAACGGCTTGCCGGCCAGGTCCACAGAGTTGATGTGGTCGAAGACGATTTCGGTCTCGAAACGCTCGGCGTGCTCGCGCATACGCTCCATCAGCGCAGGACCGGTCAGCCCGTGGGGATCACCCGGCCAGTTGTCGACTTCGGTGGTCGTGGTCAACTGACCGCCAGCCTGCATGCCGGTGATCAGCAGTGGCTTCAAATTGGCGCGTGCAGCATAGACCGCCGCGCTGTAACCGGCAGGGCCGGAGCCGAGAATAATCACTCGGGAATGACGTACGTCTGACATGACACACTCCTGTCGACCGACTGCAGGACGCCGCAGTCGGGCCGCTGAATAAAAAAGGACCGCCGAAACACTTGGGGAAGTGTCATTACACTCGGCAGGTCCTGAAAGTTCTGACACTGCGAACCGGCTTGCGTGCCGGTCCGCAGCCGTCGATTACAGATTTTTTGCGTTCGAGGCCAGGTAGTCAGCCACGCCCTGGGCGTCGGCTTTCATGCCTTTCTGACCTGGACGCCAGCCGGCAGGGCAGACTTCACCGTGCTCTTCGGTAAATTGCAGCGCTTCGACCAGACGTACCATGTCGTCCACGTCGCGACCCAGTGGCAGGTTGTTCACCACCTGGTGCTGCACCACGCCTTCCTTGTCGATCAGGAAAGAAGCGCGCAACGCAACGCCGTCATCGTGTTCGATACCGTAAGCGCGAGTGATCTCGTGCTTGACGTCAGCCACCATCGTGAACTCGACTTCGCCGATGCCACCCTTCTCGACCGGCGTGCTGCGCCATGCGAAGTGGGTGAATTGCGAATCGATGGAAACGCCGACCACTTCGACACCCAGCTCACGAAACCTGGCGATACGGTTGTTGTGGGCAATGATTTCCGAAGGGCATACGAACGTGAAATCCAGCGGCCAGAAGAACAAGACCACGTATTTACCGCGCAGCGAGGACAACTTGAAACTGTCGACGATGGACCCGTCGCCCAGCACTGCCGCTGCATCGAAATCCGGGGCAAGCTTGTTTACCAGTACGCTCATTGATAACTCCATGAAAATTTGAAGGACAGGCCCTGAAATTGCTGCCAAGCCTATCGGGGTGACAAAGGTTAAGGAAATATCGTTTCACAATCCACTCTATAGGTCACCTCTATAGCCTGCTCGTCCGATGCCCCTCCATCTGTAGCGTTATCAACGCATATTTCGCCGCGAGCATGGCATATGCCCCCCCTTGCAACAGTCGGTGCAAACGCCCTTGCGTGGTCACGTTGACCTGCCCGCCAGCAATGTCCTCTGCACAATGCACTCATGGGCTTTCATGGCCATTGCAAAGCCGGTAAGGTCACGCCTTTCGAGTACTCGGAGGCTGCCATGCCCGCTCCCGCCCTTACCGGCCCGCAATACCTCAGAGAAGGCCTGAAACTGGTCCTCAGCCCTGGCTTGCGCCTGTTTGTTTTGCTGCCGCTGAGCATCAATGTGGTGCTGTTCTGCGGCTTGATCTATCTGGCGGTGCATCAGTTCGAGTTGTGGGTCGATACATTCATGCCCACGCTGCCCCACTGGCTGAGCTTTCTCAGCTACATCCTCTGGCCGCTGTTCGTGGCCCTGGTGCTGTTGATGGTGTTTTTCACTTTCACAGTGGTCGCCAACATCATTGCCGCGCCGTTCAATGGCTTTCTGTCTGAAAAGGTAGAAGCCGTGATTCGCGGCGTGGACGAATCGCCTGCGTTCAGCTGGGCCGAGCTGTTCGCAATGGTTCCGCGCACCCTGGCACGCGAGGCACGCAAGCTGGGCTATATGCTGCCGCGCATGCTCGGGTTGTTCATTCTGTCCTTCATCCCGGTGGCCAACATCATTGCCGCGCCGCTGTGGCTGCTGTTTGGCGTGTGGATGATGGCAATCCAGTACATCGACTACCCCGCCGATAACCACAAGCTTGGCTGGAACGAAATGCTCGGCTGGCTGAAAAGCAAACGCTGGCAGAGCCTGAGCTTCGGCGGCATCGTCTACGTGGCGCTGCTGATCCCGGTGGTCAACTTGCTGATGATGCCTGCCGCCGTAGCGGCTGCGACGCTGTTCTGGGTACGCGAGCGCGGAGCAGACGCGTTACCGGTGACCCACGCACGCGGCTGAATGCAGAAATGCCGGGGCGTGCAATACGCACCCGGCACACCTGAAAGAAAAAAAACCCAAACACTATAATTATTTACCGCACTCGGCACTGACGACCAAGGTTAAATAGGGCCTCAACCAACCCGTTCATGTGAAGCCCGCTTCTATCGAACATGACGACACATGAACTTAACAAGGAAGTTAAATCATGAATAACCATGCAACCCCTAGCGCCATCGCCAAGCAAGAAAACGCTGCAGAGATCAAAGAAAAAATTCAGGCTTTTCTGGTCAGCGAACTGTCCGAGTGGTCCATCGATCCGGACCAGGTTTATATCAACGCCGTGAACGACCCGGAAGAAGGCATCGTTATTTTCTCTGCCTCGCTTGCTGAAGACGCCTGGAATCGTGTTTACGAAAACGATGCTCCGTCTTACTCCCCTCGTACCGCCGGCCTGTTCACTGTGGCGTATTCGTATGCCGATGAACATCGCCTGGCAGCACCGGACCTGGCAAAAATCAGTGAAGTGATTGGCCAGCTGGTTAATGACCTGGGCTGATAGCGCTGATTGACTGGCTCAGTCAATACAAGCTGATAAAGGTGCCGAACGGAGGATGGATAATCTGTTCGGCACTTTGACGGGCTTTCTACCCCAAGGCAGACCCGGAGAGATAGGTCGGCATACTCATCAACCACATGGCACACCCGGCAACAATCCAGAAACCATTGGCCAGCGTTAACCTTGAGTTGCTGCTCCCGTCGGGATCAAGCGCCGCGACATTCATCTTTGACTGCACCAGCATCATATTAAGCGTCTGCGCTGTTGCCAGCAGAACGGCCCACACCAGCCAGCCTCCGGGCATTTCAAATCGCAGATTCCCTGAAGCCCCTTGCGCCAGCAGCGTCCCTGCAATCGTCAACGCCAGCGACACCGAGGCGACGAGCGCCCAATACGCCAGGTGGCCGCTCCCTTGCCGCCGCAGGCTCTTGTCCACTGTACGAAACAATGCAAAAGCGTAGATAAAGGAG
Organism: Pseudomonas syringae; assembly: GCF_002157375.1. GTDB lineage: Bacteria > Pseudomonadota > Gammaproteobacteria > Pseudomonadales > Pseudomonadaceae > Aquipseudomonas > Aquipseudomonas syringae_T. The sequence goes on along the minus strand of NZ_MTSA01000007.1, from coordinate 162,761 downwards.
AACACCACCCGCGCGACAGGCCACACGTTACTGCCCGAAAACTTCTTGTTCAACGCCCAGTTTCGATAGAACCAGTAAATTGAAAAGAACCCCGACGTCAAAAAATACAGAATAAAAAACTTCTGCAGGGACACGACATAAAACTCTGGGCCTCCACTGGCCGACGCTTCCTTATCAAGACTGGCTTTGGGTGGCGCATATATTAGATCTGACATTTCATATCCTTCTGAAAAGGAGTTGATACTATCAGACCGACATAAACCCGGCAAAAAAGATAAACATAAAGACATCTCCTACAGAAGAAAAGTCCCAGCCTTACAATCAGCGCCAAAAGCGTCTAACTGACCGCTGGCAAACCGTTGCCGCCAAAGACCAAACGTTGCCAGCATTTCAAAAAGTGTCATGTAGGCAGTCTCTGTAGGTCAAACAAATCACCGCCCCGCCCGATTGATTCAAGCCTGTAGGACTACACCAATCATCTACATTGGCATTGCGTTTGCTCCTGTTGCCTCTAAACAACAGGAGCAGTAAAGCAATGGAAAACATCGTCAATACCGCAACAACCAAAGCAGTCACCACCCCACGATCTGCCAGCCTGGAGACTCTCCCGGAATCGCGCTCAGGTCGCTTTAGCCAGATATTGAACCAAATGACTACTCAGGTGGCCGACAAGCCTGCACCGGTCGCGTCCGCGACGCCAGGCAAACAGACCCAGCCCCGCTCGACCTTTTTCATGAACAGCATGAGCCTCGAGCAACGCAAGTCTGTGATCGACGAGAAGGGCTTTCTGCCAAAACCCGCTGCAATGGAGAGCATCGCCGCCCCTCAACATCGCCATTGAAATAAACCCGCGCGGTTGATGTGAAGCCACTGAAGTTCACACAACCGCCACATAACCGAAATGTAACCAGCCGAAACTGCTCCCATGAGCCAAATTCTTAATGTCACCCTGATCACTGAAACCTTCACTCCCGAGATCAACGGCGTTGCCAATACCCTGGGGCGGCTTTGTGACGGGCTGCGAATGCGTGGGCATCGGGTAGAACTGGTCCGCCCCCGCCAGAGTGAAGAGCTTCTTTCCGGCGCGGCCGATGACCTGATGTTGTGCCGGGGCTGGCCAATACCGGGTTATCCGGGTTTGCAGTGGGGTCAGTCTTCGATGCACAAACTGCTGCGACGCTGGCAGCGGCGTCGCCCTGATGTGCTGTATATCGCCACGGAAGGCCCGTTGGGGCTGTCGGCATTGCGGGCAGCAAGACGGCTGGGCATTGCGGTGATCAGCGGTTTTCACACCAACTTTCCGCAATACACACAACAGTACGGCATGGGGTTCATTACCCGGCTGCTGACGCACTACCTGCGCTGGTTTCACAACCGTTCGCGCGTCACCCTGGTGCCGAGCATCAGTCAGAAGGTGGAACTGGAACGCCGCGGCTTTGAACGGATCGAGCTGCTGTCTCGCGGCGTCGACAGCCAGCTGTTCAGCCCGTCCAGACGTTCACAGACGTTGCGCGACAGTTGGGGCCTGCAAGCCGGTGATGTAGGCGTCATGCACGTTGGACGTCTTGCGCCGGAGAAAAACCTGGGCCTGCTCAAGGCCAGCTTCGAAGCACTCAAGGAAAGTTACCCACAGCGCACGCTCAAACTGATCGTGGTCGGCGACGGGCCACAGCGTACCCAGCTTGAGCAACAAATACCCGACGCTATTTTCTGCGGTACTCAACGCGGGGAAGTATTGGCGACACACTACGCCTCGGGAGACATGTTCCTGTTCCCGAGCCTGACCGAGACATTCGGCAATGTGGTGCTTGAAGCCCTGGCTTCAGGGTTGGGTGTCGTGGCCTATGACGAAGCGGCTGCCGGGCAGCATATCCGTCATGGCCATAACGGCGCGTTGGCGATGCCGGGCGACGAAGCCGCATTCATCGACGCCGCCCGCTGGATGCTTGAAGACAGCGAAACATTGCGTCGGGTGCGCCTGAATGCCAGACAACATGCCAGCCGCCACGGCTGGACGGCTATCATCGATCAGTTCGAGCGGCAGTTGCGTGAGGCGTGCCCGAGCGGGTCTGTCAAAGAAGCCAGGCCGGTGCGCGAAAAAACCATCAGACCAGTGTCGTCAGTGCCTCTCGACTGAACGGCAGAATGTCCTGCTCGCGCCCTTCGCGCACTTTCACGGCCCAGTCCGGGTCGACCAGCAGCGCGCGCCCCACGGCCACCAGGTCGAACTCCTCGTTACCCAGCCGTTCAAGCAGGTTTTCCAGGCTGGCGGGTTGCGCGACCTTGTCGGTATTGACCATGAACTGCAGAAACTCGCCGTCCAGCCCGACGCTGCCAACGGTAATCGTTGGTTTGCCGGTGAGCTGGCGTGTCCAGCCTGCCAGGTTCAATTCGGAGCCTTCGAATTCGGGCTCCCAGAAACGCCGCGTAGAACAATGGAAGATGTCCACGCCTGCGTCAGACAATGGCTGAAGGAATTCACCCAACGCTTCGGGTGTTTGCACCAGACGTGCGGTGTAATCCTGCTGTTTCCATTGTGAGAAGCGGAAGATGATCGGATAATCCGGCCCTACCGCCGCACGCACGGCTTTGATCAATTCGATGGCAAACCGCGAGCGATTGGCAAGGCTGCCGCCGTACTCGTCGGTGCGCTGATTACTGCCTTCCCAGAAAAACTGGTCCACCAGATAACCGTGCGCGCCGTGGATCTCGACGCCGTCCATGCCTATCGCCTTGGCATCGACAGCTGCCTGGGCGAAGGCGGCAACGACGTCGTCGATGTCCTGCTTGCTCATGCCATGCACCAGCACCTGACCGTCCTTGATTTTCTCCATCGGGCCGTAAGCGGGTACGCTGCCGTCAGGCTCGGTGCCTGGACGACGAACCGCGCCCACGTGCCAGAGCTGTGGCACGATCTTGCCGCCTTCTGCATGGACCGCATCGACCACTTTTTTCCAGCCGGCCAGCGGCGCTTCGCCAAAAAACTGCGGAACGTTCGGGTAGCCGTTGGACGCCTTGTGGTTGACCGTGGTGCCTTCAGTCACGATCAGCCCGACACCGGCCGCCGCTCGACGCCGGTAGTATTCGACCACCTTGGCGTTGGGCACATGCCCCGGCGAGAACGACCGGGTCATGGGCGCCATGACCACCCGTGATGACAACTCCAGACTGCCCAGACGAAAAGGTGTGAACAAGGCTTGTGCCGGCATGCGGAACTCCGAGGAAAAATAGTCGATGGCTATACGGCGCCGGGCGCCAGATCAGACGCGCAGAATATCGCCGGGCGTCTGCGGCGGCCCAGTACTATTGATCGGGTTGATTTGAGTCAAGAAGCCGCGAATGCGGAAGTCAGCCGGGCGAGCAGGATCGCTTCCCGGCCAAGCGCTCAGCTGTGCGCCAAGGCCTTTTCGATAGCCTGGATGACGGCAGCATCGTCTGGCGGAGTGCGTGGTGAAAAACGTGCGCTGACGCCACCATTCTTGCCCACCAGGAATTTTTCGAAGTTCCAGGTGATGTCGCCTGGAAACTCGGCCCCCTCGCCCGCCAGCAGACGGTAGAGCGAATGACGGTTCGGCCCGTTGACGTCGAGCTTTTCACCCAGCGGAAAGGTCACACCGTAATTGAGCTGGCAAAACTCGGCAATTTCCTGCTCGGTGCCTGGTTCCTGCCCGGCAAACTGATTGCACGGCAGCCCCAATATCACCAGGCCTTTGTCCTTGTATTGCTGATACAGGTTTTCAAGCGCCGCGTACTGCGGTGTCAGCCCGCACTTGGAAGCAACGTTGACCACCAGAACAACCTTGTTCTTGAAATCAGCCAGTGGCAGTTCCTGACCACCCAGCGCTTTCAATTTGATGTCGTGAAAAGCACTCATGAGAACCCCTTTTGAAACAAGTAGCCCTCGGCCACAACTTCAAAAGGCACCCTGACCGAACGCGTGACAGAATCATCATCGCCGAACAGCCAGAGCGCCTTTTCAGTGACCTGAGCCTGACAGCACGAATCAGTGCTGATGGCCGCCTTCGCCGTGAACGTGGCCATGCGCCACTTCTTCTTCACTGGCGTCGCGAATAGCCACGACCTTCACGTCGAAGTTCAGACGCTGACCCGCGAGCGGGTGGTTGCCGTCAACGGTAACATCATCGCCATCCAGATCGCGAATGGTCACGATCTGCATGCTGCCGTCCGGACCCGAAGCATGGAACTGCATGCCGACTTCAAGCGTGTCGACACCTTCGAACATGCTGGCGCTCAGGGTGCTGACCAGCTCGGCGGAGTATTCACCGTAGGCATCTTCCGGCTCGACGGCAACTTTCAATTCGTCACCGACGTCTTTGCCTTCAAGGGCTTTTTCCAGGCCCGGAATGATGTTGCCGGCACCTTGCAGGTAAACCAGCGGCGCGCCACCGGCAGAGCTGTCGATGACCTCACCAGCGTCGTTGGTCAGGGTATAGTCAATGGAGACAGCCTTATTGGCGGCGATCGGCATGGGGACAGAACCTTTGCTTAAGATTGAAGAACGAGCAAGTTTAACCAAGCCATCGCCCGAAAGCGAACGCAACTCTGACGGACGGCCCGGATTGGAGAGTTCAACTGTTGTCGATTCGAGACAGGACGAGCAAGCCTGTTGAAATACGCTACTGTTCTGCTGCCCCATTCAGCCACCACGCCCGCCGCGCTCCTGGCCTCATGTGGCGGGATTCGGCACAGGATGCGCTGGCAGGTCAGGCCTTTCGTTACGGCAGGTGTGCGAATCCACAGATAACGATAATCTTGCCGGTGAGAATTCGCGCCAGACGATTTCCAGACTTTTTTGGCCAGCCGCTGTTCCATATCTGCTGCGCCCCTTGCACTGCTCAATCGAGAAGCCCGTATGCAGACGTTTTTTATTGCCCCCACGGATTTTGGTGTGGGGTTGACCTCCATCAGCCTGGGCCTGGTGCGCACCCTTGAGCGCGCAGGCCTGAAAGTGGGCTTTTTCAAGCCGATTGCCCAGCCGCATCCCGGCGACCTCGGCCCTGAGCGTTCGACCGAACTGATGGCCCGAACTCACGGCCTCAAGCCGCCCAAGCCTCTGGCGCTGTCGCACGTCGAGCGCATGCTGGGCGATGGTCAACTGGACGAACTGCTCGAAGAAATCATCGACCTTTATCAACAGGCAGCCGTCGACAAGGATGTGCTGGTGGTTGAAGGCATGGTGCCGACCCGCAGCGCGAGCTACGCCGCACGGGTCAATCTGCACCTGGCCAAGAGCCTGGATGCCGAAGTCATTCTGGTGTCGGCGCCGGAAAACGAAGTGCTGACCGAACTGTCGGGCCGGGTCGAGCTGCAGGCTCAACTGTTCGGCGGCCCCAAGGACCCGAAGGTCTTGGGCGTGATCCTTAACAAGGTCCGCACGGACGAAAGTATGGAAGTTTTCGCGGCGCGCCTGAAAGATCACTCGCCGCTGCTGCGCAATGGCGATTTCAGGCTGCTGGGCTGCATTCCCTACCGCGCCGAACTGAACGCGCCGCGCACCCGCGACGTCGCCGAACTGCTCGGCGCAAACGTGCTGAATGCGGGTGACTACGACCAGCGCCGCATGTCCAGAATCATCATCTGTGCCCGCACGGTGCTCAATACCGTTCCGCTGCTCAAGCCCGGCGTACTGGTCGTGACGCCAGGCGACCGTGACGACATTATTCTGGCCGTGAGCCTGGCAGCCATTAACGGTGTCCCGCTGGCGGGCCTGCTGCTGACCAGCGACACCGTGCCCGATCCGCGCATTCTGGAACTGTGCCGGGGCGCACTTCAGGCCGGTCTGCCGGTGCTGTCGGTCAGCACCGGCTCTTATGACACGGCTAACCGTCTCAATCAGCTGAACAAGGAAATCCCCATCGATGACCGCGAGCGCGCGGAGATCATCACCGACTTCGTCGCCAGCCATCTGGATGCCAACTGGCTGCATCAGCGCTGCGGCACCCCTCGCGAGCTGCGCCTGTCACCTGCCGTGTTCCGCTATCAGCTGATCCAGCGTGCGCAGGCAGCCAACAAGCGCATCGTCCTGCCGGAAGGCAACGAACCGCTGACCATTCAGGCGGCGGCTATCTGCCAGGCACGCGGTATCGCGCGTTGCGTGTTGCTGGCCAGGCCAGAGGAAGTGCAAGCGGTGGCTCAGGCGCACGGTATCGAGTTGCCGCCGGGGCTTGAAATTCTGGACCCCGAAGTGATTCGCGAGCGCTACGTGACGCCAATGGTGGAACTGCGCAAAAGCAAGAGCCTGAACGCGCCGATGGCCGAGCAACAACTTGAAGACCCGGTGGTGATCGGCACGGTGATGCTGGCGCTGGACGAGGTCGACGGGCTGGTGTCGGGCGTCGTTCACTCCACCGCCAACACCATCCGCCCTGCCCTGCAACTGATCAAGACCGCGCCGGGCTGCACGCTGGTGTCATCGGTGTTCTTCATGCTGTTTCCCGAGCAGGTGCTGATGTACGGCGACTGCATCATGAACCCGCACCCGAGCGCCAGCGAACTGGCCGAGATCGCCCTGCAAAGTGCCGACTCGGCGACCGCGTTCGGACTCTCGCCACGGGTGGCGATGATCAGTTATTCCAGCGGTAACTCGGCCAGTGGCGAAGAAGTCGAAAAAGTCCGCGAGGCGACCCAGCTGGCACGGGAAACCCGGCGTGATCTATTGATCGACGGACCGCTGCAGTATGATGCCGCAGCCAATGAAAACGTTGCCCGGCAACTGGCCCCTGACAGCCCGGTCGCAGGGCGCGCAAACGTGTTTGTGTTTCCGGACCTGAACACCGGCAACACCACCTACAAGGCAGTTCAACGCAGTGCCGACTGTGTAAGCCTGGGCCCGATGCTGCAAGGCCTGCGCAAGCCGGTGAACGATCTGCCGCGGGGGGCGCAGGTGGATGACATCGTCTACACCATCGCACTGACAGCCATACAGGCCGATACACTGTCCTGATACACACTCAAGACGCCGCAGGACAGCCTGCGGCGTCCGATAACTTCCGGAGCATTGTCCGTCATGGATTTCCTGCCTGCCCCACTGCGCGGCGTCATCGCTTCGCTGCTGTTGGCGCTGAACACCATCGTCTGTTGCTCGGTGCTGTTCGTGGTCGCACTCTTCAAACTCTGCCTGCCCTTTTCTGCCGCCCAGCGTTTCACCGACTGGCTGATGAGCCACATCCACGAAACCTGGATCGGCACCAACAACGCGTGGATCAGACTGCTGTGCCACACCCGCTGGCACCTGAGCGGTCTGGAACGGCTGGACTACCAACACTCGTACCTGGTCACCAGCAACCATCAGAGCTGGGTGGACATCATGGTGCTGCAATACGTACTCAACCGGCGCATCCGTCCGTTGAAGTTTTTTCTCAAGCAGGAGCTGATCTGGGTCCCGGTGATCGGCGTGGCGTGGTGGGCGTTGGGCTTCCCCTTCATGAAGCGCTACTCCAAGGCTTATCTGGCAAAACACCCGGAGAAGAAAGGCAAGGACCTGGAAACCACCCGCCGCACCTGCGCAAAGTTTCGCCACAACCCGGTGGGGATTTTCAACTTCGCCGAGGGCACGCGCTTTACAGCCGGCAAACACGCCCAACAGAACTCGCCCTTCCGCCACTTGCTCAAACCCAAGGCCGGCGGCATCGCCTTCGTGCTGGACGCGATGGGTGAACAGCTGGAGTCGATCATCAACGTGACCATCCATTACCCGGGCGGTCAGCCCGGCTACTGGGACCTGCTGTGCGGCAACGTGAAGGAAGTGGTCGCCCACTTCGAAGAGATCAGAATCCCGCCACAGTTCCTCGGCAAGAACTACGACCAGGACGGCGAATACCGCCTGGAATTCCAGCAGTGGATCAATGCGCTATGGGAAGAAAAAGACCGGCTGCTGGACGCGATGCATGAGCAGTACCCAGCGCAGCATTGATATTGACGTGTGGGAGGTGAGAGCGAGCTTGAGTGACTTGTGGGAGCGAGCTTGCTCGCGAAGAGGCCATCAAGGCCGCCGCAAACTTCGCGTTTGAACCATCGCCTTCGCGAGCAAGCTCGCTCCCACTTTGCCCCGCATTCAACCAGTCCACGGCGCAGCGGTGTTGATCAGTATTGCTGACCCGGAATCGGCTTAAGGTTGACCTCAACAGTGACTTGTGGGAGCGAGCTTGCTCGCGAAGAGGCCATCAAGGCCGCCGCAAACTTCGCGTTTGAACCATCGCCTTCGCGAGCAAGCTCGCTCCCACTTTGCCCCGCATTCAACCAGTCCACGGCGCAGCGGTGTTGATCAGTATTGCTGACCCGGAATCGGCTTAAGGTTGACCTCAACAGTGACTTGTGGGAGCGAGCTTGCTCGCGAAGAGGCCATCAAGGCCGCCGCAAACTTCGCGTTTGAACCATCGCCTTCGCGAGCAAGCTCGCTCCCACTTTGCCCCGCATTCAACCAGTCCACGGCGCAACGGTGTTGATCAGTACTGCTGACCTGGAATCGGTTTGAGGTTGACCTCTACGCGGCGGTTCTGGGCGCGGCCGTTGACGTCGGCGTTGCTGGCGATGGGCTGGTCGGGACCTGCGCCACGGACTGACAAGTGCGACTGATCGACACCTTGGGAAGTCAGGTAGGTCGCAACGCTTTGGGCGCGTTGCTGCGACAGGTCCATGTTGTGCTGACGGCTGCCGGTGCTATCGGTGTAACCGACGATTTCAATGTTGTTCTGGTTGAACTGCTTGAGCGAACTCGCCAGGTTGTTCAGCGGCGAATAGAAGCTGCTGGCGATGGCCGAAGAATCGGTCGCGAAGGTGATGTTGCCTGGCATGATCAGCTTGATCTGGTCACCCTGACGCTGCACCTCGACGCCGGTGTTGGCCATGCTCGCGCGCAATGCTGCTTCCTGTTTGTCGGCGTAGTAGCCGTAGCCTGCCGAGGCCGCGCCCGCAACGGCAGCGCCGATCAATGCGCCCTTGCCACGATGGTTGTGGTCAATGGCCGCGCCCGCCACAGCACCGGCCAGTGCGCCGAGTCCGCCGTATTTGGCCGTTTTGCTCATCCCTCCGGAGCTTTGCGCCTGGCCTTGATTGTCATAAGGATTGGAGGTCGCACAGCCAGACAGCAGGGCGACGGCAGTGGCAACAATGATCAAACGACGCGAGGTAAACATTCAGGAGCTCCTGGTTTTGACGAACGCTAATAACCGGATTAGAGCATGCCGGCTGTCAAAAATTCCTTAACCCAGGCTGAACCGCCCGCCGTACGGGCTTGCGGGCCTTTTGGTCAGCGTCGTTCTTCACGAATGAATGGCTCACCCAAGGCGCCTGGCTGACTCATCGATTGGCGCTTGCCACTGGCCACCCAGACCATCACCAGCAACGTGACCGCATACGGCGTCATCAAGACGAAGTACTGAGGAAGACGCACGCCCATCGCAGCCAGTTGCGGAATCAAGGCTTCGATACCACCGAACAACAGGGCTCCGGCCAGTGCGCGCCACGGCGACCAGCGCGCGAAGATCACCAGCGACACCGCGATCCAGCCGCGCCCACCGGTCATGTCCGCAATCCACATCTTGGTGCTGAGTACGGCGATGAAGCCGCCGGCCAGCCCCATCAGCGCCGCCCCCGCAACAATCGCTGCCAGGCGATACCCCAACACCGAAATACCCGCCGCGTCGGCGGCCTGAGGGTTCTCGCCAACCGCCCGCAAGCGCAACCCGGTGCGGGTGCGGTCAAGCAGCCAGACCACAGCGATGAAGATCACTACCGTCAGGTAAACCAACGGATTCTGGACGAAGACCTTGCCCACCACCGGCAACTCGGACAACGGCCACAGCTCGACCGCCTGCAAGCCGCTGACCGGGCGATTGGTCCAGCCAAGCAGCGTGCCCAGCAACCCGGTCAACCCCTGACAGAAGAACACCAGCGCCAGCCCGGCAATCACCTGATTGATCCGCAGCACCAGCACCATCAGCGCAAACAGCAGCGACACGCCACCGGCCGCTGTCATCGACGCCAGCAGGGACAGCCCTGGCGACCCCAGACTCAACTGCATGCCAATGCCCGCGAGTGCGCCGACCAGCATCAGCCCTTCGACACCCAGCGCCAGTACACCGCTGCGTTCGATGAGGATCAGGCCCAACGCCGCCAGCGCAAACGGCACGGCGAAATCCGGCGCGCTGCCCAGCCAATGGGAAATAAGCTCCATCAACGTTCCCCTGCCTGAATGCGCCGCAGCCGATGGCGGATGAAAAAGTCGGACGACGCAACGCAGATCACCAGGATGGCCTGAATCAGTTGCACCATCGAAAACGGGATCTGATAGAACACCTGCAAGTTGCGCCCGGCGACAAACAGCATGGCAATCAGCAGCGCGACAACAGTGGCGGCGACCGGATTGTTGCGAGCCAGAAAGGCGATGAGAATCCCGGAAAAGCCGTAGCCCTGATAGAACGACTGAGTCAGGCGGCCTTCCTGCCCCGAGGTCACAACAAAACCTGCCAAACCCGCCAGGCCGCCGGACAGCAGCACGGTGCCAATGATCATTTTGCGCACAGGCACGCCCACGGCGGCAGCGACTTTCGGGTTGGCATCAACGAAGCGCAGGTACAGGCCGGCGCGCGAGATGCCGACAAACCACAGGGTCAGACCGGTGACCAGCCACGCCAGGAGAATCGCTGCGTTGTACCCGGCAAACAGGTCGGGCAGACGCTCGAAGCTCTGGAATGCAGGCGAGTAAGGAAAATTGTCTCGCGGGTCTTTCCAACTGCCGTACACCAGATGCAGCAGGAAGTTGGCGGCGATGTAATTGAGCATCAGGGTCGAGATGATCTCGTTGACCTGCCACTTAAGCTTCAACAGCACCGGCCCCAGGCTCCACAGTAACCCGCAGATCACCGCTGTAATCATCATCAGCGGCAGGCGCAAAGACTCTGGTCCCACCTGAAACAACGAGATCGCCGTGGCACCGATTGCGCCCCAGATCATCTGGCCTTCCAGGCCCAGGTTCCAGAAACGCGCACGAAACGCCATGCAACCGGCCAGCCCCACCATGATCATCGGCGAAGCCTGAAACAGCACCGCCTTGATGTTCTGCGCATCGAACACTGTCTGAACAACGAACTCGTTGAGTAATTCGTCCGCAGGCACGCCGGCGAGAATCAGGATCGCGGTGCAGATCGCCAATCCGATCAGCAATGCCACTCCAATGATCGACGCCTGCAACGGCCAGCCGGTCTGCTGACGAAGTTCCAGCGTGTAACGTCGCGCCAGCAAAGGCTGCCGTGCAGCGGTCGGAGATTGCATTGATTCAGTCATGGCTCACCATCGCTTTGCCAATGGCCTGACGGTCGGCAGGATGATCGAATTCGGCGACGATTCGCCCGCCATTCATCACGCCGATACGGTCAGCCAGGGCCAATACTTCATCAAGGTCTTCGCTGATCACCAGCACCGCAGCGCCCGCATCCCGTGCGGCTCGCAACCGGCCATGCACCGCGTGGGTGGCGCGTACATCCAGGCCGCGACTCGGGCTGTGAACCAGCACCAATTGTGGATCACGGCTGAACTCCCGTGCGATCACCAGCTTCTGTGCGTTGCCGCCCGACAACAGGGCGGCTTTCTGGTCGAGAGAGCGCACGCCCTGCACGTCGAACGCATCCACAGCACGCTGTGCGTCCTGCTTCAAACGTTTGTAACCCAGCCGCCAGAACGAGCCGTACTGGCCGCTGTGAAGGTTGCCGATGCCGAAGTTCTCCGCCACCGACAGCGAACCCGCCAGCGCTGCGCCGTAACGATCCGCCGGGATCGAAGCAATGCGCAGTTGCCGACGCTGCTCGGCCGAGGCGGTGCGCAGGTCGCCAAAGGACGTCAGCTGAATGTCACCCTCGGTGGGTTGCGGCAGCCCCATCAGCGCATTGGCCAGTTCCGCCTGACCGTTGCCGCCGACGCCTGCAAGGCCGTAGATCTGCCCGGCACGCAAGGTCATGTTCACGCCGTTGAGCGCACGGTTGCCGATGCTGTGCAAATCCTTCACCTGCAACCGGACTTCGCCCGGCGTTGCAGGATGATGCTCGCCGACCGGCACCGATTCGCCCACCGTCAACTGCACCAGTTGCTCGACGCTGACGCCCTGCGGATCAAGCGTTTGTATCGTGCGCCCGCCCCGCATCACGGTCACACGGTCGGCGTAGCGTTTGACGTCGGCCATCTTGTGCGTCACCAGAATCACCGCAGCGCCTTGCCGTGCAAAGGCCTGCACGGTAAGCAGCAAGCGTTCGGCTTCCTGATCGGTCAGCACCGCGGTCGGCTCATCGAGAATCAGAATGCGGGCACCGGCCAGCAGTACTTTGAGAATCTCGACGCGCTGCTGTTCAGCCACCGACAGGCTGTCGACGGTCCGGGTCGGGTCGATCACGAAACCCAGCGCTTCAGCCTTGCCGACAATGTCCTGCTCCAGCGCGCGCAGACGCTTGCGATAACTGCCTTCGCCGGGTTGCTCGGGCAATGCCAACAGGATGTTCTGCGCCACCGTAAAGGGCTTCACCAGTTTGAAGTGCTGGTGAACCATGCCAATCCGGTAACGGCTGGCGTCTTTCGGGCCTTGAAGCTGAACCGGGTTGTCGTCCAGCATCAGCGTGCCGGTTTCCGGCGCATAAAGGCCCGCTGCAATATTCATCAGCGAAGACTTGCCTGCACCATTCTCGCCCAGCAGCGCATGCACTTCGCCCCAACACGCAGTGAAATCGGCATCGATCAGCGCCTTGAAACCATCGAACGACTTGCTGATACCGGTGAGTTGCAGCGCGTTGACCTGACTCATTGCTGAGTCTTCACGCCTTCGACAAACCAGTCCATTTTCCAGAGGTCCGGGTCGGACAACTGCTGACCGGCCGCCACACGCTCCTTGCCGTCGCGATCCGCCAGCGGCCCGCTGTAGACGATTTTCTTGCCTGCCAGCAGTTCAGCGCGTTCGGCCTCGATCTGCTTGCGGTTATCCGCGGAAATGATCGAGTCGTTGGTCAAGGTGATGTCGGTGCCGCCCTGCTGCATCGACAGCAGCGCGCCATTGGCGGCCGGGACCCAGTTGCCGGCGATGATTTTCTTCAGCTCCGGCCCGAGAAACCGGTCCCAGACCCAGACCGATGAGCAAACGGTCGCTTTGGGGGCGAACTCACTCAGGTCGCGATGGTGACCGGTGCCATGAATGCCACGCTCCTGAGCGACGATCTGTGGGGTCGGGCTGTCGACGTGCTGGCCGACCACATCGACGCCGTTGTCGATCAACGCCATGGTCGCGGCGCGCTCTTTGACCGGGTCGTTCCAGGCGCCGGTATAGACCACCGTGACGGTGGCTTGCGGGTTGATCTGCTTCGCGCCCATTTCATACGCGTTGATGGTCCAGTTGACCTGGCCAAACGGGTTGGCGGCAACGAAACCCAGCTTGCCGGTCTTCGACGCAGCGCCTGCCGCCATGCCGCACAGGTACTGGCTCTCGTAGGTGCGTCCGTAAAACGATTCGAGATTGGGCGCATTGGTGGTGCCCGAGCCGTTCAGAAACGCCACGTCAGGGTATTTTTTCGCCAGCGTGAGGAAGGTGTCGGAGTAGCCGAACGCGGTGCCCACGATGACATTGGCGCCGCGCGCGATGAGTCGGTCGACCACCGGCGTGATGGCTGCGGCATTTTCGGGCACGCTTTCCACGAACTGGATTTTTGTGTCCAGATCCTTTTCCAGCTTGAGGCGCGCCTCATCGAATGCCTGAGTCCAGCCGCCGTCATTGCGCGGGCTGATGTAGACCATGGCGATTTTCGCAGGCCCCTTGAGGGTCAAGCCCTCGGCCTGAGCGAAGCCAGCGGCCCCGAACGCTACCGCCGCACACAATGTCCCGGGCAACAGTTTCTTGTACATAGACGTTTCCTGAGGGTAATGGCCGATGAGCGCCCGGTCTGGGCACACAGGGCATTAGCAGCATCCATGCCACTACCCGGGAAAACGCTCTGGAACAGCGACCTGACTCGAATGCGCCACCAAAAACAGATCAAATGGTCCGAATCAGAGCACTTGGTTTGTGCATGCCGCCCATTCGCTGCGCGTCCGAAGTGCGTGCGCCGGAGCAAGCGCTGTTTTCAGGGCGTACGCGGCAGGATTCCGTCCAGGATCATGCTGCGCAGGCTCGCCAGCACTTCCTCGAAAAACGCCGGATCATCCAGTGTCCTTCCGGTAACGGCCTCGACCTGAGTGCGGAAATCGGCGTAATGCTGGGTGGTCGCCCACAGGGAGAAAATCAGGTGATGCGGGTTGATCGGCGCCAACTGGCCGCTGTCGATCCAGTGCTGGATCACCGCCACCTTGGCCTGCACTGCATCGCGCAACGGGTGCTGCAACTCGCCGTGAATCAGCGGGGCGCCCTGCATCACCTCCATGCAGAACAACCGTGATTCGGCCGGATGATCACGGGACATCTCCAGCTTGGTCCGGATATAGGTTCCGATGGCCTGCACCGGGTCTTTATCGGCGGTGAAGTTCATCAGCGGGCGGAGCCAGACCTCCAGTAACTGACGCAACACATTCAGGTACAGGTCGTCCTTGCTGCTGAAGTAATACAGCAGGTTGGTCTTGGACACGTCCGCCAGGCTCGCCACTTGATCCAGGCTGCTGCCATGTACGCCGTAGCGGGAAAAGACCTCCAGCGCCGCATCGAGAATCTGCGTGCGCTTGCCTTCCATCAGACGCATGCGCCGTTTCAGCGACGTGGCGCTGGGTTCACGGGTGGCCTTGACCACCGTATCAGGCTTGACCTTGCCTACGCGCTTGCTCGCGGACTCCGTCACGGGAGGTTTTCTGTTCACGCACATCCATCCAGTGATGCCGAAATGAGCGGGCATCTTAACGGGCGCAGCCGTTTTGTCGATACGACCCGACCGTCCGGCAAGCGCTGCCCCATCTGCGTGCGCGCCGCACAAACCAAGTGCTCTGATTCAGACCAAATGGTCTGAAACAAGCAGCATGAATTCGTAACGTGTTGAATAAAAACGCTAAAAAATTCTGGCCCGCTTAATGCAAACGACGATTCAAGTGCCTTGGCACGCATCGACCCACGCAGAGAGGCCTCATATGGACATTGGTATCTTCATCCCTATCGGCAACAACGGCTGGCTGATTTCAAGCCATGCACCGCAGTACATGCCGACGTTCGAGCTGAACAAACAGATCGTGCAGAAGGCCGAAGGCTACGGTTTCGACTTTGCGTTATCGATGATCAAACTGCGTGGTTTTGGCGGCAAGACAGCGTTCTGGGAGCACAACCTGGAATCGTTCACGCTGATGGCCGGGCTGGCGGCCGTGACCAGCAAGATCCAGCTGTTCGCCACCGTCGCCACCCTGACCATTCCGCCTGCCATCGCCGCGCGCATGGCCTCGACCATTGACTCGATCTCCAACGGTCGCTTCGGGATCAACCTGGTCACCGGCTGGCAAAAGCCTGAGTACGAGCAGATGGGCCTTTGGCCCGGTGACGAGTTTTTCCACACCCGTTACGAGTACCTCGCCGAATACGCCCAGGTGTTGCGCGACCTGTGGGCCAACGGCCGCAGCGACTTCAAAGGCGAGCATTTCAGCATGCAGGACTGCCGCGTCAGCCCGCGCCCACAGGCCGATATGAAGCTGATCTGCGCCGGCCAGAGCGAAGCCGGCATGGCGTTTTCGGCGCAATACGCCGACTACAACTTCTGCTTCGGCAAAGGCGTGAACACCCCCACCGCGTTTGCGCCGACCGCACAGAAACTGATCGAAGCCAACGCGCAGACCGGTCGCAACGTCACCTCGTGCGTGCTGTTCATGATCATTGCCGACGACACCGATGAGGCCGCACGCGCTCGCTGGGAACACATCAAGGCCGGCGCCGACGAAGAAGCCATTGCCTGGCTGAGCGAAAAAGGCGCAGCGGACAAAAGCGCAGGCTCGAACCTGCGGCAGATGGCCGACCCGACGTCGGCGGTCAACATCAACATGGGCACGCTGGTGGGGTCCTGGGCCACTGTGGCGAAGATGCTCGACGAGGTCGCCAACGTGCCGGGCACTCAGGGCGTGATGCTGACCTTCGATGATTTCGTGAAAGGCGTCGAAGATTTCGGGCAGAAGATCCAGCCGCTGATGACCAGCCGCAAGCACATCACCCAGCTCAAGGAGGTGGTGTGATGAACGCTCCGGCAACGGTCGCAGGCGTCGACCTGCCGCTGGACCCGCACCCCGCCCGCGTGCTGCCCGCCCGCCCCGAGGCACTGCGCATGAAGCTCGGGGAAACAGCGCTGGTGGTGGTCGACATGCAGAATGCCTACGCCTCGCTCGGCGGCTACCTGGACCTGGCCGGTTTCGACGTGAGCAGCACCGGACCGGTCATCGCCAATATCAAAAAGGCCTGCGCTGCGGCACGGGCCGTCGGCATTCCGGTGATCTTTTTCCAGAACGGCTGGGACCCGGCGTATGTCGAGGCCGGCGGCCCCGGTTCGCCGAACTGGCACAAGTCCAACGCACTGAAAACCATGCGCAAGCGCCCTGAGCTCGAGGGGCAATTGCTGGCCAAGGGCGGCTGGGACTATCAACTGGTCGATGAACTGACACCCCAACCCGGCGACATTGTGGTGCCGAAGATCCGTTACAGCGGCTTCTTCAACTCCAGCTTCGACAGCGTGTTGCGCAGCCGAGGCATCCGCAACCTGGTGTTTACCGGCATCGCGACCAATGTCTGCGTCGAATCGACCCTGCGCGACGGCTTCCATCTGGAGTATTTCGGCGTGGTACTGGCGGATGCCACCCATCAGGCAGGTCCGGAATTCGCTCAGCAGGCCGCGCTGTTCAACATCGAAACCTTCTTCGGCTGGGTATCCAGCGTCGACGACTTCTGCACCACTTTCAGCCCTGTCGGGTAACCTTCGTGAGGACCTCTGCATGACCAAGAAAGCGATTATCCCTGCCGGTACCACCAAGCCCATTGCCCCGTTTGTGCCGGGTTCGATGGCCGATGGCGTGCTGTATGTCTCGGGCACCTTGCCGTTCGACAAGGACAACAACGTGGTGCATGTCGGCGACGCGACCGCGCAGACCCGTCATGTGCTGGAAACCATCAAAAGCGTGGTCGAAACCGCCGGCGGCACGATGGACGACGTCACCTTCAACATGATCATGATCCGCGACTGGGCCGACTACGCCAAGGTCAACGAGGTGTACGCCGAATACTTCGCAGGCGAGAAGCCGGCCCGTTACTGCATCCAGTGCGGACTGGTGAAACCCGAAGCCCTGATCGAAATCGCCAGCATTGCCCACATCGGCTGAACACGCCTATCAAAAAGCCGCCCCTAAAACCGACCTTAAGCCCGCCCGGGAGAACGCGCATGTACCATGAAATTCACCGTTGCCAGCACGCCGACGCGCCGCTGCTGGTGCTCAGCTCCGGGCTGGGCGGGTCCAGCCGTTATTGGGCGGACGACCTGGCGGTGCTGACCCGCGACCATGATGTTCTGGTTTACGATCACGCGGGCACCGGGCGCAGCCCTGCGGTCCTGTCGCCTGAATACTCGATCCGCCACATGGCGGTCGAATTGCTGACCCTGCTCGACTCGCTCGGCATCCGGCACTTCCACTTCATGGGCCATGCGCTGGGTGGGCTGGTCGGTCTCGAACTGGCCCTGTTACGCCCGAAATTATTGCAAAGCCAGGTGCTGATCAATGCCTGGAGCCGTCCGAACCCGCACAGCGCACGCTGTTTTTCCATCCGCAAGAAACTGCTGCTGGACAGCGGGCCGCACGCCTATGTGCAGGCACAGGCGCTGTTTCTGTACCCGGCCGACTGGATTGCCGCCAACAGCACCCGGCTGGCCGATGACGAAGCTCACGCGCTGGCGCATTTTCCCGACACCGAGAACCTTCTGCGCCGCATCAATGCACTGGAGACGTTCAACGTCGAAACCGACCTGGCTGATATTCACGTCCCGACCCTGCTGATTGCCAACCGCGACGACATGTTGGTGCCCTGGCAACAATCCCGGCATATGGCCGAAACGCTGCCGGATGCCAGGCTGGTGCTGCTGGAATATGGCGGCCACGCCTCAAGCATCAGCGACCCGCCGCCTTTTCAACGGGCTGTTCTCGATTTTCTGGGCTCGGTCCGAAAAGTCGGCGAGCGCAGCCACTTTACGCACGAAGTCTGAATGCCCTTTCTGAAAGGAATCTCGCCATGCCCGCCCATCCAGATCAAACCAGTCCGATCCTGCCCGCCGACCGCGCAGCGGTAAGCCAGTCGGCCTTTCGCGAGGCCATGTCCGGCCTTGCCGCAGCGGTCAATATCATCACCACCGACGGCCCTGGCGGACGAGCCGGCTTTACTGCTACGGCGGTGTGCAGCGTGACGGACCAGCCACCGACACTGTTGGTCTGCATCAATCGAAGTGCGTCGGTTTATGACACCTTCATCGGTAACGGCACGCTGTGCGTCAACACCTTGGGGAACAGTCAGCAGGAATTGTCCAACCTGTTTGGCGGCAAAACCTCACAGCCGGAACGTTTTGCCGCGGGCCGTTGGGAAAGCGGAGTGAGCGGCGCGCCCATACTGGACGGTGCCAGACTGGCGCTCGACTGCAAGGTGACTCAATCAGTCAGCGTCGGCACTCATGACATTCTTTTTTGTGAAGTACTGGATATCAGGCATCAAAGCGAATCTGACGCGCTTGTGTATTTCGGCCGCCGATACCATCACCTGCCGGGCACAGCCGCCACGCTCTGAGGACGGTGTTTCATTGCATGGCAACGTCAGAAAACCCGCGCATTGTGTGTTTCGCTTCACGCAGGCAGAGGCCTTCTACGAGTTGTTGACGCACAATAAATAGACATGATTTTTTCCCTGTCAGCCCCGTATACTGGCATATTGAGATCAGGACGATCCTTGAAGTCAACGAGGTGAAATCATGTCGATCAATCACAAACACCCGCTGCTGGCCCACCCTGGCAGTCGATCAAAGACGCGCAGTTTCCCTTTCTCATCGCCCATGTCCCTGCACATGGGTATCTGGATATGCTGAAAAAAATACCCGTTACCCAGCTTGCTCTGGGCATGCATATTCATAAATTCTGCCGCCGCTGGACCAATGATCCGTTCTGGACCAGCCTGGTCGAAGTCATGCTCGATGACGCCGACGTGCTGAAGCGCATTCAGAGATCGGGCACCAAAGAAGTCTGGATCGAAACCGGAAAATGCCGCGTGATCGAGCCGGTGGCGGCCCCTGCCTCTTCCGGGCCTGAAACGTCTGTGTCTGATACCGCTCCGGTCAGCCTCGACAAGGAAGTGCTGCGTGCTCGGGCCATCTGCGCCAGGGCCAGGAACGCGGTCATGAACATGTTCACCGAAGCGCGCATGGGCAAGGCGATGAACGCCGAAAACGTGCAATTGCTGGTCGAAGAAATCTCCAGCTCGATTCTGCGTCACCCCCATGCACTGATCAGCCTGTCGCGCCTGAAGACGGCCGACGAATACACCTATATGCATTCGGTGGCCGTCTGCGCACTGATGGTCGCCTTGGCCAGGCGCATGGGCATGCCGGACGAACAGATACGTCAGGCAGGCGTGGCGGGGCTGATGCACGATGTCGGCAAAATGATGATCGACCCGGAAGTGCTCAACAAACCCGGACGGCTGACCCATGAAGAATTCGAGATGATCAAGGCCCACCCCGAACTGGGCGTGAATATCCTGAGAAACAGCCAGCCGGTGGCGAACGTGATCATGGATGTTTGCCTGCATCACCATGAAAAAGTCGACGGCTCGGGCTACCCGCATGGCTTGCAGGGCGATCAGATCAGCCTCTTTGCCCGCATGGGCGCGGTCTGCGACGTGTATGACGCCATCACCTCCGACCGGCCTTACAAAAAGGGTTGGGGCGTTGCCCATTCGATTCGTCAGATGGCGTCGTGGAAAGGTCACTTCGACGACGGCGTGTTTCAAAGCTTCGTCAAGACGGTGGGCATCTACCCTGTCGGCACGCTGGTAAGGCTGGAAAGCGGACGGTTGGGCATTGTGGTTGACCAGAGTGAACAGTCCTTGCTGAAGCCGAAGGTGAAGGTGTTCATGTCAGCTCATACCGGCAAGACCTTCGCGGCCCAGATACTCGATCTGGAGGACGCTGCAGAATGCGACGCGATTGTGAAAATCGAGTCGCCTGACGATTGGGGGCTGGAGAACGTTGACGCGCTGTGGGCAGGAAGCCCGAGCTGATCCGCGCCCGCCCGTCACCCCAACAAGCCCAGCACCTTCGCCCTCGCCACCGCTTGCGTACGCCGCTCGACCCCCAGTTTGCTGTTGATGTGGCTGGCGTGGGTCTTGACGGTGTGCAGGGAAATGAACAGTTGCTCGCTGATTTCCTGATTGGAGCAACCCTGTGCAATCAGGTGCAGCACGCCCAGTTCGCGCACACTCAGGCAGTCGCTGCCATGCGCAGGCTCGGGCGCCTGCGGTACGAAGCACGCGGGAAATGTTTCCAGCAGCGCGTTAC
The DNA here is from genome assembly GCF_002157375.1 of Pseudomonas syringae. Lineage (GTDB taxonomy): Bacteria > Pseudomonadota > Gammaproteobacteria > Pseudomonadales > Pseudomonadaceae > Aquipseudomonas > Aquipseudomonas syringae_T. Next base: position 142,233 of record NZ_MTSA01000007.1, on the reverse strand, counting down.
GCACCTTGCAAGGTGGCGCCTGGAGCAACTGCTCGTGCAGCCACTGCGCCTGTTCGCCCAGGAGAATCCTGAAAGGCAGCAGCGCGCCTCCGGCAGCCACGCGCAGGCAGCGCAGCAACAGATGACGGGCTTCGTCATGGCGTGCCTGAGTCAGTAGAAGGCTGATCTGTTGGGTCATGGCGATCAGCTCGAGCAATTGCGCACCGACGTCACGGGCACGTTGCTCAAGTGCCCGCAGGCGTTGCTCACTGGCGATAGCGTCGCCCTGTATGCGCTCTAGCACGGCACGCTGCAGTTCGATGTGCTGCGGCAATTGCGGATGGCACTCGGGAGCGGCTGCGCCGAGGCCTGCGTTGTACGTCTGGGTCAGGCGCAGCAACCAGGCCTCGGCCAGGTCAATGCGCCCCTGCAACAGCCACAGCTCGCATTTGACCAGCGTGATCATGGCCAGGTAGTAGATCGGCGGCACGTCCCAGATGTGCATCAAGCGCTCGGCCTCGGCCAGTTCGGCGAACGCCTCGGAAAACCGGCCGGCACAGCCCTCCATCGTGGCAATCACACAATGCCCGATCAGCACGCTGATGTCCCGACAGGCGCGCGCCTCGGCCAGTCCGGCCAGCAACAGGACCCGGCCTTCGTCCACCTGCAGACGCAAGGTCAGCAAGTAACCTTCATACAGCGTCAGGCGTGCGCGCACGGCATACAGCCTTACGGCAGACAGCCCCTTGAGGCGCTGCAGACCGCGCCGCACCTCTTCAAGTGCGCGAACCACTTCGCCTCGAGCCTGCAAGACCCTGGCGCGGTCGTAATGCGCCAAGGCTTCGAACAGCGGATTGGCGACCCGCTGCGCCAGCTCCAGCGCGTCGCGGTTCAGCACCCTCGCCCGCCACAGATCACCGTCGGCAATCGCCAGGTTGGCCAGCGTCGAAAGGCACACCAGCCGTTGGCCGTAACGCTTTTGAGGCAAGGTCAACAGGGCTTCAGCGCAATAACGCTCGGTCTTTTCACTGTCGCCGCGTCCGCGCGCAATGATGCCACTGAGCGCCAGCCACTGGGCGAGCATGGATTTCTGCGCCGTCGCCGAAGGCGCAGGCAGGAACCGGCTCAGTTGATTGGCCAGCTCCTCGGCGGCGTCCAACTGACAGGCCAGCCCCAGTGCCCAGGCGTACAGGACGATCAAACGTGGCGTGCTGGTCAGCAGGTCATCCGGGAGGTCCATTTTCCAGCGCAGCAGCATGCCGACGTTCTGCTCGGCCAGCAGTTGTTCTTCGGACAGGTTCTGCACCAGATTGGCGGCTACATCCAGGTGCCCTGCGCGCAGGGCCTGCTCGACCGCTTCGTCCAGCAGACCCTGGGCACTGAACCAGCGGCAGGCGTTGAGGTGCAGTCGGGTGGGCTGCGGCCCCGCCGCCTGACGGGCGCGCAGCAGATCGGAAAACAGATGGTGATAACGAAACCAGTGGCCCTGTTCGTCCAGCGGCACCAGAAAGACCTGATGCGCCTGCAAATAACGAAGCATTTCGGCGCTGTCATGGGTGTCCCGCGCGGCATTGCACAGCTCGGCGCAAAACCGCTCCAGGCAGGCGGTGTCGTACAGAAACGCTTGAACATCGGCCGGCAGGCAGTCAATCACTTCTTCGAGCAGGTACTCGCGGATCAGCACTTCGCTGCCCCGCAACGCCTGCGGCAACGCGCACTCCTCACCGGCTTCGGACGCCGCCAGCAGCCAGAATCTTAAACCGGCGACCCAGCCTTCGCTGCGCTGAATCAGGCTCTGCAGCGTTTCGCTGTCGAGCAGGCGTCCCGGTTGGGCCAGCACCGCAACGGATTCGGCATGGGTCAGGCGCAGGTCCTGTTCGTTGATTTCAAGCAACTGCCGGGTCAGACGCAAGCGCGCCAGGTGCCAGTCAGGACGTTGCCGGCTGGTGACCATGACCACCAGCCCGACCGGCAGATGGTTGAGGAAAAATTGCAGGCAGCGGTCCAGCACCGGGCCTTGCGCCAGATGGTAGTCATCCAGCACCAGCAACAGCGGTTTGCTCAACATCAGGTGCATGGCCAGCTCGTCGAGCAGGCTGTCGAGCCATTCTTCGAACGCGAACGGTTGATGACGCTGACGCATCTTCAACAGGCCCATCGCCTGGGTGCCCAATTGCGGGAAAAACTGTTGCAGGCTGGACAGCAGGCGCTCCAGAAAGCGGCCCGGATCACTGTCTCGCGCACTCAGCCCCAGCCACACGTTCTGCCATTTGTCCGGCAAGCCCTGGCAGAACTCGACCGCCAGCGAGCTCTTGCCAAACCCGGCTGGCGCGCACACCAGCAGCAGCCGCCCGCCCAGCCCCTCATCGAGGCGCTGACACAGGCGGGAACGAGGAACATAACCCTCGGGAAGTGGTGGACGGAAAAATCGCCCTTCCAACGCAGGAATCGCGCTGTCTGTGAACCCTTGCATTCGGGACAGATCAGTCATGGGCGGCTCATGTGGGAATCGTGTGTTTCGCCATCGCGGTGTTCGGAGACTAGCGGGTAAATCTCCACTTTTGAAAGTTCATCACCGAAAAGACTGTAACAAAATTCCTACAGCTTATAAGACCGATACACAGACGCAGAAAAGCCCCATTCATGGGGCTTTTCTGCGAACTGGCTGCTTGTCGGCGTGCGGCCTGTATCAGCCCGTGTTACACGCCTTCGGTCAGCGTACGCCCTCCTGACGCAATGCGTTCGGAGTGAAGTCGCTGGTGCCTGCCGTGAAGCCGAACTCGTAGGCTTTCTTTTCCTCGTTTTTCATGCCCAGCGCCACATAGCGACCGGATTGCAGGTCATACAGGGTTTCGATCGCATACCACGGTACTTGCTTGTCGTAGTAGTTCTCGGAGTGCGCCTCGGCCACACGCCACAGCTGGCCGCGACCGTCGTAATGATCGATGACAGCGGCTTGCCAGGTGTCTTCATCGATGAAGAAGTCGCGCTTGGCGTAAATATGCCGCTGGCCTTCCTTGAGGGTGGCGGTCACGTGCCAGACACGGCGCAGTTCGTAGCGAGTCAGGTCCTGATTGATATGGCCGGCCTTGATGATGTCGGCATACTTGAGTGTCGGGTCATCGAGCTTATGGCTGTTGGACGCGATGTACATTTCCTGCTTGCCGATCAGTTTCCAGTCGTAGCGGTCGGGCGCACCGTTGTACATGTCCAGGTTATCGGAGGTCCGCAACCCGTCGGACGCCGTACCCGGCCCGTCATAAGACACCTGTGGCGCACGACGCACACGTCGCTGGCCGGCGTTGTACAACCAGGCCGAGCGCGGTTCGGCCACCTGATCCAGGGTTTCGTGTACCAGCAGCACACCACCGGCCAGACGCGCCGGAGCGGTGACTTCCTGCTTGAAGTAGAACAGCACGTTACCCGGATTTTTCGGGTCGAAATCCCTCATCTTGTCGCGGAACACGAACTGATCAGAGAAGTACACCAGGCTGTAGGAGCCGTTGGGCTGCGGCGTGGCCTGAGTCACCAGACGTTTCACGCTGCCGCCACGGTAGCGGGTAATGTGGTTCCAGATGACCTCGACACCGCTGGCCGGAATCGGGAACGGAATGGCGGTATCGAAGTTTTCCAGCCCACTGCCGCCACCGACCAGCTTGCTGGTGGTGGCGTTTTTCTTGATTGCGGCGAACACGTCATCCGGCACGGTGGCGCCACGGTGAGTCGGGTAAACCGGAATGCGGTAGCTGTCCGGGTAGCGCTTGAACATCGCGTATTGCCCGGGCGCGAGCTTGTCCTTGTACTGCTCGACGTTGGCCGCTGTGATGATGAACAACGGCTTTTCACTGGCGTACGGGTTGGCAAGGAAGCCCTTGCTGTCGACCGCCCCGGCGTTTTTCGGCATCGGGCTCCAGGCCGGAATCGTATTCGCGGCGTTGCCGGCCTTCTCCGCGCCCATTGGCGTCAGGGTCGTCCCCAGCTTTGCCGCTTCGGATTCGGACACCGCAGCCATCACTCCAGTGGCCAGCAGCGACAGGCCCAGTACACCGGCTTGCAACAGACTTTTTGTTATTTTCATGTTCATCGTCATCCTGAAAACCATGTGCTTAGAAGTTCATGCCAAAGCTGAGCGCCACGAAGTCCCGGTCATCGACGGTGGTGTATTTGCCGTCAAAGAAGTTGGTGTAGGAAAGGTTCGCGGTGTAGGTGTTCTGGTACTCGGCGTCCAGCCCCAGGCTGACGGCCTTGCGCCCTTCCTCGAAGTTGCCGCCAGGTCCCGGCGAATAGCCCTTCACGTCATGCGACCAGGCGACACTCGGCCTGAGGTTGACCCCGGCAAAAACACTGTTGTAATCCCAGATGGCACGACCGCGATAACCCCACGAGTTGGCGGTAGTGAAACCGTCGTCCTCGCAATACCGGGTCAGGTTGTTCTGCTCGGCGCCGGTCAGCGTGCCTGCGTTCAACGTCGCGCACTGACCGCCCGGCAGCGGGCCAGGCCCATAGACAGGGTCGCGGCCGTAACGGATTTTCGAGGTACTTTCCAGGCCACCCACGTGGGTCCAGCCCACTTCGCCGACCAGGGTCAGGCGTTCCGCCCCCATGACCTGATCGAAGAACTGGGTGAAGGTTGTTTGCAGCTGAGTGATTTCCTTGCGGCGGTAACCGGGCTGATCGGTATTCGGTTGCCCGCTCAGCAGCGATACGTTGGGGTTGAGCGGGGATATGCCGGAATACAGGATGTCGGTGGTGTTGACCTGAATCGGCGCGTTAGGGCGGTAGCTGATCTCGCCGCTCCACGCAGTGCCGGTGGGCAATGTGGTCGAGAAGCTCAAACCGTACAGGCGAATGTCTTCGGGGTATTCGACGTAATAGCTGGAGTTGCCTGCCACCACCACCGGCAACAACGTCGGTGCCAGTCGGGCCGCGGTTGCGGCAGGAATACCGTTGCGAACCAGCGAGCCGACCAGCCCTTGCGGACTGAACGACGCAGCCGAACCACCGCGGCCACTGAAAATCGGCGCACGGCTATGGTAATTCATCATGTATGCGCCGAACTCGGTGTCCAGCGGTTCGTAGTTGTAACGCAAGGCAAACCCGAACTGGCCGCTGTCGCGCGCGTCGCGGTCAGGGCCTCGGCGCACGACGGCACCCTCATCCGGGTTGCCGAACACCACGCCCTGCTGCGACAGCGAATTGAACACCGCGCCACGCGCACCCGCCGGCAAACCGGCCGCCGTCAACGAGCTGTTCAGGCCGCTGCGACTGCGCAGTACGGCCAGATTATTGTTGCAGCCGTCGGCAATCACGTCCGGTTGCGAGAAGAAGGTGCCGCAGTTGTCGACGACGGTCTGGTCCCATTCAAGCTGATAGAAACCTTCGGCAGACAGGTTATCGGTCAGGCTTTGCGACAGGTAGAACATGTTGACCGGAATCAGGCCTTCCTTGATTTCCGAACCTGGACGCCGAAAGGCCGAGACATCGACCGGGTTGACGCTGTTGATACCGCCCTGGATGAAGGTACTTTCGCCCCAACTGATGACCTGCTTGCCGAAGCGCACGGCACCCGGCTGATCGGCAATCGAGTAGTTGTGGTAGACAAAGGCGTCGAGCAACTGGAAACCGGAGGACTTGGCGCCCTCTTTGCGGCCAGAATCGCTGATGTCCTTGAACTCGCGGTTTTCGTCCTTGAGTTCGAAGTCGTACCAGTATTTGCCGCGCATGAAGACGCCGGTATCGCCGTACTTCAGTTCCAGATCATGAATGCCCTTGAATATCTTCGAAAACGTCTCCCCACGCTTGAAGTTCAAGTGGCCATCATCGGAAGTCTGCGACAACCCACGCCCGCCGTTGTTGGCCCCGATCAGGTTTTTGTTGGCATTTTCAGTCGACCAGCTCGCGCCCACCGACAGCGATGAGTCAAAGCTGCCTTCGATCTCGCCAACGTTGAACGTCACGCCGAACGCCGGGCCGGCCAGTGACGAAGCAAGGCTGACGGCCAGCGGCAACTTGGCCCGGCGCCAGAATGGGTATGTGGTTGTCATCGACGCTACTCCGTGTGTTTTATTGTTATGGCGGTGGGGAACTCAAAACCGACTCAGTCATTGAGTCCACTCACGCAGCCAGGTCCGCTCTTGCTCATTCCCTGTGCCGACTATAGCCAGCAGGCTACGCCGCTAGATCACTCTAAAGTGTGATTTGCAGGACCAACGCGTCTGGCCCGCCCGTTTCCGGGAGGGCACGCAAAAACGCATGGCGGGGAGGATGGCTTAAATTGGAAATTTGGCAAGTCGCCAATCAGAACCTGCGACCCAGACACTCGCCGCACCCGACGGGCACGGCCAGCAACCGGTGTCAGAGGGTGGACAGAAACGCGCTGTTACTGTTTTGCCATTCCGCGATGTCCAGACGCATGCGCTTTTTGTCGAGCTTGCCGACGCTGGTCTTGGGAATTTCCGTAACAAGCGCGATCTGGCTGGGAATGGCCCACTTGTTGATGTGACCTTGCTCGACAAATGGCTTGAGGTGTTCTTTCAGGCCCTTCGCATCAAGCTGATGCCCCTCACGAATCACCAGCAGAGCAAACGGTCGCTCGCCCCATTGCGGATCGGCGATTCCGACCACCGCCACTTCGCGCACGGCCGGATGCCGGCTGCACAGGTCTTCGAGCTCCAGCGAAGAGATCCATTCTCCTCCGGTCTTGATCACGTCCTTGATCCGATCGCGAATATCGATGAACCCCATACCGTCCAGTGTGGCCACATCGCCCGTGCGCAACCAGCCGCCGGCCCACAGTTCGGCGCCTTTCTCGGGTTCGCGAAAATAGCTTTCGGTCAGCCAGGGCGCGCGCAACACCAGCTCGCCCTGGGTTTCGCCATCGGCCGGCAGAAAATGGCCCTGCTGATCGATGATCGCCGCCTCTACCAGCATGCCGGGCACCCCGGCCTTGATGCGATAGGTAATACGCTCGTCTTCGCTGCCGGCTTTCAGCTCTTCATTGATGTGCGCCACTGAGATCAGCGGCCCGGTTTCAGACATGCCGTAAGCGGCAGTCAGCTGGATGCCCCTGGCCTTGGCGGCCTGATACAGACTGCGGGTCAGGGCACTGCCGCCAATGATGATTTTCCAGCCGCCGAAATCTGCGTTCTGGGCGCCCTTGGCATTCAGCAGCATTTGCAGAATGGTCGGCACGCAATGGGAGAACGTCACTTTTTCCTTGCGCCACAATTCCACCAGCAGCTCGGGATCGTAACGGCCGGGGTAGACCTGCTTGAGGCCCAGCATGGTCGCCGCATACGGAATACCCCAGGCATGCACGTGAAACATCGGCGTGATAGGCATGTACGCGTCATCGGTGCCGAGCAGCCGGGTGCTGTCGACGCACCCCATGATGGTTGCCACGCCCAGCGTGTGCAGGACCAACTGACGGTGGGTGAAGTAGACGCCCTTGGGGTTGCCGGTGGTGCCAGTGGTGTAGAACTTGGTGGCCGCCGAGTCTTTGACGAAATCCTCGAATTCATAACGGGGGCTGGCGGCCGACAGCAGCGTTTCATACTCGCCCACCAGGTGGGGTAAATCGGCGGTCTTGTCCGGCAGATCGGTCAACAGCAAGGTCTTTTCGACCGTGCTCAGATGACCCGACATGGCCTTGTACAGGTCTACAAATTCGCTGTTCACCAGCACCAGCCGGTCATCGGCGTGATTGATGGTGTAGGCAATCTGCTCCGGGGAAAGCCGGACATTGACGGTGTGGATCACCGCACCGATCATCGGAATCGCGAACATGCATTCCAGGTAGCGGTGGCTGTCCCAGTCCATGACGGCCACGGTGTCCCCGGCTTTCACGCCTGCCGCCGTCAAGACGTTGGCCAGACGGCAGATACGCTCATTGAGCGTCGCGTAGGTGTAACGGACAGCATCACGGTAGACAATTTCACGCGTCTTTTCATAACGACCGCCAGACAGCAGCAGGCGTTTGATCAACAGAGGGTACTGGTAAGCGCCATCGGCTGGCGGAAGAACGCGAGTCTGTAACATAGGAGTCCCTTTCAAAGTCCACAGGCGAGGCTGGAAATATGGACTCTAGAGCCTCCGGCTGCCAGTGAAATCGGTCAAAGGAATGATTTGTCGACGTGCATCGGCCCAGCTCGCCGGACGGGTGAAAGCCTGGGTTCACCCGCGCCTTTCAGCGAACTTCGGTCAGCGCCAGCTTGATGCCCAGCGCGACCAGCACACCGCCCATTGCGCGATCAAACCAGTGCCCCATGCGCGCGAACCCGGCGCGCACCCGCGCCTGGCTGAACAGCCTTGCCACCAGGCAGAACCAGACCGCCGTCGCGACCGCGAGATAAACACCGTAACCGCCCTGCACCAGCAGCGGCGTGTGCGGGTTGATCACCACAGTGAACAGCGACAGGAAAAACAGCGTGGCCTTGGGGTTCAGGCCGTTGGTGACAAAGCCGCTGATGTATGCACTCCGAGCGCTGCGCTCGCCAGGCGTCGTCTTGATCGACGCCTCGTCGCCTGCCGCAGCCGGCTTGGCGCGCAAGGCTTTGATGCCGATGTAAAGCAGGTACGCGGCGGCGGCCCATTTCAGCGCGTTGAACAGCACGATGGACTGAGAAACGATGATTCCGATACCCAGCAGCGAATAACCCACGTGAAGGAAAATGGCCGAGCCGACACCCAAGGCCGACCAGGTACCCGCCTTGCGCCCGTGGGTCACGCTTTCCCGCACCACCACGGCGAAATCAGGGCCGGGACTGGCAACGGCCAGCAGGTGGATCAGCGCAACGGTAAGAAATTCTGGCCAGTACATGAGGGACCTCGTGGAGGGTTGACGTCAGGCTTGCCAGACTACGCCCTCTGACGTGTTCGCAAAAGGTGCTGGCGTTTTTGTGAGGCAGGGAGTGCGGAACGAGGTATTTGACTATCGTGCGACGCTCCGCGTCGCATGCCTTTCCGGACGCTCCGCGCCCTCCTGGCGACGCAGAGCGTCGAGAACTGCATTCCCACGCGGAGCGTGCGGAACGATACCTCACCTATCGTGCGACTCCCCGCGTCCTCCTGACGACGCAGAGCGTCGAGAACTGCATTCCCACGCGGAGCGTGCGGAACGATACCTCACCTATCGTGCGACTCCCCGCGTCCTCCTGACGACGCAGAGCGTCGAGAACTGCATTCCCACGCTGGAGCGTGCGGAACGATACCTCAACTATCGTGCGACGCTCCGCGTCGCATGCCGTTCCGGACGCTCCGCGTCCTCCTGACCCATATCCTGTTAGACTGCGCGCTTTTTCAGGAGCCATCCCATGGACCCGCGCAGTGAAGTGTTACTCCGTCAGGCCGAGCTGTTTCAAGGCTCGCTGCTGTTGGTCGGGCTGCCTGCCGATGACCTGCTCGGAAAACTGCCGAAGGCACGTGGCTGGTGCTGGCATGCGGGTGATCAGGCGGCGCTGGATGCTCGTTTTGAAGGGCGTGTGGACTTCGGCGTTGAAGCGCCTGAGGCTGCCTTCGACGCCGCCGTGCTGTTCCTGCCCAAGGCACGCGACCTGACCGATTACCTGCTCAATGCGCTGGCCTCTCGCCTGGCCGGACGCGAGTTGTTTCTGGTCGGCGAAAAGCGTGGCGGCATCGAAGCGGCTGCAAAGCAACTCAGCCCCTTCGGACGTGCGCGCAAACTCGACAGCGCCCGACATTGTCAGCTCTGGCAGGTCACCGTCGAGAACGCTCCGCACGCCGTTACGCTGGAAAGCCTCGCCAAGCCCTATCAGATCGAGTTGCAGGATGGCCCGTTGACGGTTGTCAGCCTGCCGGGCGTGTTCAGTCATGGCCGCCTTGATCGCGGCTCTGCTTTACTGCTGGAAAACATCGACAAACTGCCGAGTGGCAACCTGCTCGATTTCGGCTGTGGTGCCGGTGTGCTTGGCGCAGCGGTCAAGCGTCGCTACCCGCACAACGACGTGATCATGCTCGATGTGGATGCCTTCGCCACAGCCAGTTCCCGCCTGACCCTGGCCGCAAACGGTCTCGAAGCACAGGTTCTGACCGGCGACGGAATCGACGCCGCACCGATGGGTTTGAACACCATTCTGAGCAATCCGCCGTTCCATGTCGGGGTTCATACCGACTACATGGCGACAGAAAACTTGCTAAGAAAAGCACGCCAACATCTGAAATCAGGCGGCGAACTGCGGCTGGTTGCGAACAACTTCCTGCGCTATCAACCGCTGATTGAAGAACATGTCGGGTACTGCCACGTCAAGGCTCAGGGCAACGGTTTCAAAATCTACAGTGCCAAACGCTCTTGAAAATAAGCACTTGCCGAAACAATTCCACGAAGGCAGAATCCGCTCCGTCCTAGGGGAGTAGTCTCCCACGAGCGCCATGCTCGTCCGGCACGTATCAACATACTTGGTCCTCAGACCATGGTACGTGCGACCCGGAATCCGCTCAGACGGATCGGTGGTTTGACAAGACCTATGACACGAACACCTTACCCGGGGCGGGAAGGCTGTACGTGTCATAGCCGTGTCGACCCGCCCCCAGGAACCCTGATGCTGGAATCATTCTTAGTCCCTACCGCCGTCGTTGCCCTCGCCGAAATCGGTGACAAAACGCAATTGCTCGCGCTCATTCTCGCCGCACGCTTTCGCAAACCCTGGCCGATCATCGCGGGTATCGTCGCCGCGACACTGGCCAATCATGCGGCAGCCGGTGCTGTCGGCGCCTGGTTCAGCACGTTCCTTTCGGATGCGGTGTTGCACTGGATCCTTGCCGCCAGCTTCACGGCCACGGCGCTGTGGACACTGGTTCCGGACAAAATGGACGATGACGAGGCCAGCACCGCGCGAAAATTCGGCCCGTTCATGACCACGCTGATCACCTTCTTCATCGCTGAAATCGGCGACAAGACGCAAATCGCCACGGTCATGCTGGCCGCGCAGTATTCGCACCTGTGGCTGGTGATTCTCGGCACCACTATCGGCATGTTGCTGGCCAACGTACCGGTGGTGCTGGCAGGAAATTTTGCGGCAGACAAATTGCCACTGACGTTGATCCGCCGTCTGGCAGCCTGCGCGTTTTTCGTGCTGGCCCTGGTGGCGGTCTACAAGGCGATGCAGGTCAGCGGCTGGGTCTGATCAAAACCGCCGGCGCGCTACGGTGAATGCCGCAGCGCTCCGGCAATCATTCGATCAGGATTTCGGCGCTTGCTGGTAAAGCGGCATGACTTTAGGAATGGCCGCCTGCAGCGAAGCGATGCGGCTTTCCGAGGCCGGGTGAGTACTCATGAACTCAGGCTGCGACCCGCCTGAGTTCTGAGTCATTTTCTGCCACAGGGTAATGGCTGCATTAGGGTTGTAACCGGCGCGTGCGGCCAGCTCCAGACCTAACAGATCGGCTTCATTTTCGTTGCTGCGGCTGTTGGGCAGCGTCAGGCTGTAGTTCACCACCGTATCGGCCATCGCCAGGCTGTCCTGCCCGAGCCCCAACAACGCGCCAGCGCCCTGCTTGGCCATCGCCACGCCGTACGCCTTGGACATCGCTTCACGCCCGTGTTCGCGCAGGGCGTGGGCAATCTCGTGGCCCATGACCGCAGCGAGTTCATCGTCGGTCAGTTTGAGGGTATCGATCAGGCCGGTGTACACGAATATCTTGCCGCCAGGGCCGCAATTGGCGTTCAGCTCATCGCTTTTGATCAGGTTGACTTCCCACTGCCACTGCGCCGAATCGGGCCGCAGTTTCGGGGCCTGGGCAATCAGCCGGTCCGCGATTGCATGCACTCGCCTGGCGTTGGCACTGGTGGTATCCAGGACGCCTTTGCTGGTCGCTTCACTGACCGTCTGCTGATAGGACTGGGCGTACATTTTGTTGACTTCATCGGTGGAGAGCATGCTGAACATGTACTGCTTGCGCTCGACACCGACCGAGTCGCCGCTCGTGGTATTGACGGCCTGACACCCGCCGAGCAGCAACGCGGCGCTCAAGGCACAGAGGGCAAATGACTGACGCATGGTGAATCTCCTTGTGTGTAAAGCGATCATTCTCGGGGGCAGCTCTCTGCGCCAGATAACCGCCAACCGGCAGCTTGGGCTTTGAGAGAGAGGGATGGTTCCCGGAGGTGTGTCGAGTTTGTATCAGATGTACTTCAAACCGGATATCGGATTCGTCTGATTAGCCGTTTTTAGCCCTGCCGGCCTAACTTGACGGCGTAAGACACTCTGGCGCGTTGAGTTTCGGATCGTTGACCAGGTTGGCCAGCGGACGCTCCCTCAGCGCAATTTGCGGCGCAGCCAGCAAGGCTTGCAGGGTCGGCAGTGGTGTATCGGCTGCCAGCCAGTCTTTCTGGCCCTGCGCATCCAGAATCAACGGCCGACGTTGCGTCGCTGCCGCTTGCGTGACCACCGCCACGCTCAGGTACGTATGCCCCTGCACCGGATACGCTTCCCATATCGCGGCGAAAAACAGCGCTGCGCCCTCCCCCGGCGTTAACCAGAACGGGCGTTTGCGCACGTTGCCACGCCATTCATAGAAGCCATTGGCGGGAAGCAGGCAACGACGATGGGCAAACGCATCGCGAAACATCGGTTGCTCGGCAACGGTTTCGGCCCGCGCGTGAGCGGGTGTTTTCGACAGGTCGGTCAGCCACGCAGGGGTCAGCCCCCAGCGGGCACGCACCAGTTCGATACCGTCCTTGTTTTCGGCGGCACGCATGATCAACACCCAATCGGCTGGCGAGATGTTCCATTGCGCCTGCTGATCGGCAGGAAAACCGGGCAAAGCGGCAAAGGCTGGGGTCCAGCGAAACAGGGCGTAGCGTCCACACATGGGGGTTAATCAGACTCTTTTGATCGTGCTCAGCACACGAGTACATCGGGAAAGTCATCCGGCTCATCACCGAACAAGGGCAAGGCGCTATTGTACGCAGTGATCAGCTCACGTGCCCGTGCGACCTGCGCATCTTCCACCTTGATAGCCAGAAGCCCCAGCCCCGGCAGCTCGCCCATCGCGCCGAGCAGGTCGCGACCGGCCAGATGTGCCTTGATACCCTCGCTGGCGAGCATCGCCTGCAAGAGTTCGGCTTCCATCAGGTTTTCGGGCTCGTAGACTTTTTGCATCATTCGTTCTCGCTGCGAACGTCCAGACTCCAGTCTTCACCGTCGGTCTGCAGATCGAAAATGATCGGGCGGCAGCAGACCTGGCAGTCCTCGATGTACTGCTGATCGCCACCGGACAAGTCCAGCAGCGCTTCGACAGGTTCGCCACAATAGGGGCAGTCGTAGCTGTGTAATTCCTGCATCAGGGTCTCCGGGATCAGTTATGCGTATAATTGCCCTATTCTTCAGAAGGCTGTTTTAACAAAACGGTCTTCTTTTACCCTATACGTTTCCGACAAGAGAGCATGATGGGCGAATTCGATGCCATTCGACCTTACAACGACGCAGAAGTCCCCGCCGTCTTGGCACGCCTGCTGAGCGACAAAGCCTTTCTCGCCATTCTGACCCGATTCCGCTTTCCCCGCCTCGCGGGCGCACTCGGCTGGATCCTGCAGCCTACCCTGGCGCGCAAGCTGCGCCGTGAATTCGCAGGCATCGACTCGGTCGCGTCCCTGCAGGACAAGGTCGAATATTATGTCGACCACACCATCGAGCGGGCTACCGACGGCGTGACCTACACCGGCGTGGAGCAGCTCAAGTCCGGTTGCGCCTACCTGTTTCTGGCCAACCACCGCGATATCGTGATGGACCCGGCATTCGTCAACTATGCCGTGTACCACGCAGGTTTGCCTACACCGCGCATTGCCATCGGCGACAACCTGTTGCAGAAGCCGTTTGTCAGCGACCTGATGCGCCTGAACAAGAGCTTCATCGTGCATCGCTCGATCATCGGGCGTCGCGAAAAAATGGCGGCTTACCAGCTGTTGTCGGCGTACATCAATCACTCGATCACCAAGGACTGTCAGTCGATCTGGATCGCTCAGGCCGAAGGCCGGGCCAAGGACGGTGACGACCGTACAGAATCAGCCATCCTCAAGATGTTCCACATGAGCCGCAAGGATGAGCCGTTTGGCGACGTGATTCGCTCGCTGAACCTGATCCCGGTATCGATCAGCTATGAGTACGACCCGTGCGACAGCGCCAAGGCCCGCGAGCTTTACATCCGGGCGACGACAGGCTCCTACACCAAAACGCCCGGTGAAGACGATGTCAGCATCGCGCTGGGGATCACGGGCTACAAAGGCCGCGTACACGTGAACTTCGCGCCACCGATCACCGAGCATTTCGAGGACACCAAGCAACTGGCTATCGAGATGGACCGGCAGATTCTCGGAGGCTATCGACTGTTCCCGGTGCATTACCTCGCCTACGCACAGTGGAGCGATGCCGACCCCGCAGTAGAAGTGCCGAAAGCTGAAGCCCTGTTCCCGTCCGATGAACTGGAGCGCGCCAGGGACGAATGGGAAAGCCGCCTTGCAGGCGCACCTGCGGAGCACCGTCCTTATCTGATTCAGCAATACGCTACGCCGGTTCGCAACCAGTACCGGGTCAAGGCGGGCCTGGCGCTTTAGAGTGTCCGGGAGAACACCGGTCGCGCCCATGCTCCCGTGCTCATCGTTATACATGAGCCCTGAGCCCCCGAAATCGGGATTTCAGGCTTCTGCCCGCAGGGCGTGGGAGCGTCGCCCGGTCTGCTCCCACAGCCTTCTGCCAGCATCAAGAGCAGACGCGTGTATCGCGATGAACGCTCTGCGTGGGCGTGAGCCCCGGAAACATCCTGCACAAAAATACCTTGCCGCTGTCACCCAAGCGTCATGCGGCACCTGCATTGTGTGGCTCCTCGAGAAACGGACTTCCCTCTTTTTGGAGCTTGTCATGCTGCATGCAAAAAATCAGGATCGCCTCTACCTCATTGCCCAAAGCGATGAGCAGCAGGAGTTGATCGACGGTCTGGCCTTCAACGTTCAGGACCGCCACTGGCTGGTCTATTGCGCTTTGGGCGGCCATGTTCATCACGACCTGCCAGACCTGGATCAGGACACCGGTTTCAGTTTTCTGAGTTTCTACCAACAAGCAGCCTGAGCCGGACATCAGAAAAACAAAAAGCCCGACCTCTTCAACAGAGGCCGGGCTTTTTTGATGCTGCGAGGGTTACTGCGCCAGGGTAGAACCGATGGTCTGGTCCTGGAAAACGCGTGTCAGTGCGTCGCTCAACACGTCACTGACCAGCTTGGTGTTGGTTTCCTGATTCGGCGCCATGCCGAAACGCTGGTCCAGAGACGCTGCATAGCGACCGCTGTAGGTACGACCGTTGTTGCGCACGTCAGCACGGAATGTCGAGCTGATCGTTGCCTCGGTCACGTACAGCCCCTCTTTAGGCGACTGATACTTCAAATCCGCCAGGGTCACGGTCAGTTGCGGGGCATTGCCGCTTTGGGTAGGCGTGAAGCCCAACAGGCGCACTGCTGCTTCGGCCTGGGCCTGCAGCTTTGGCACGATGTCGGCACCGGTGACGCTGATGGCGCTGGTTTCCGGGTACATCCCGCCGCGGGTACCCAGTGTCGGGCCGGGGCGGCCATCGACCACGCGCACCACCACAGGCTGACCACGGCCTACTGCCGCAAGCTGCGCATTGAGCTTGGGCGTGGGACTGAGTTGTTGCGGGCTGTGGGCACAGCCCGCCAGGGTCAAACTGCTTACAGCCAGCAAACCGAACAAAATGCGACGCAGCATGCTCATTTCTCCATGGGGCAGACACTGAATGTGCAGCAGTATAGCGGCGTGCGCCATGCGCTCACCAGTGGCCGCTACGGGTTAGCCCGGATTCCTGAAAGCCGCCGGTCAAGGCAGTGCGATGTAATCAGGGCGTAACATCCGCGCGGCAGACTCGCCCACATCGCCCAGACGCTCATTCACGTCAAAGGAGCTGCGCCATGAATCTGTTCCGTTCGCTGTTCACTGCACACCGTCAGCATCGCCACTATGCCCGCGTTGACCAGGCGGGTATCTGCCGCGCGTTCAAGCACTGCACCCAACGTCCATCCGGCGTCGAGTGGGTCGAAGTGACCGAACAGAGACTGGGCTGGTTGAATCAGCCATTGCCCGCCAGCGCACGCGTGGCGCAGCGTAGCGTACGTTCAACACGCGGTCAGTTGCTCACCGCCTGACCCGACAGCGAATAAAAGTCATTTAAACCGATCAATTCCTGTCATTTCATCGCTATAATCTCCCCCCGATTATAAGGACGTCTCCTGATCGGGCCTCGCAGCATCGCTAATCACCGTATTAGCACCTCCGTACCGCCCACAGAGAGCCGCCCACACAGGTCATTTGCGCACGAGTGTGCTCGATGAAAGGTGAAGAATGCTCGAATCATATCGAACCTTTCTTGCCCGCCAGCGCCTCACTCTTTATGCACCTGACTTGCCAGCGCTGTCATCGCAGCCATTTTGAGGTTTGGTTCACGTTCCCAAAAGGGCGTGAAAAACGGGTTTCACTACTTCACAAGAGTGTGGCGAGCAAATGAATAGGTATGCGTTTGTACATGCACCATCAGCATCTGAACCGTCCTTCTTGAACAGGACCGACCGCGACTGCGCCTCCATGACCGGCGCCTGACGACCTTGTCACGAGCCGGTCCTGCGACAGGCTCCCTGACGTTGGTCGAATGGCCTTGCAGGTTTGAAAATGCGTTCATGGGTCAATGATGAACCATCAACGAACCTGACCGGGACCTGCGCTTTAGATGCGAAAAATTGCGAAGAATCGGTCAGGCGATCCTGGCCAGGAAAACGAGGGCACTACCTTGATTCAGCCCCGACAACCTGGCAAACAGCCTCAGGATCGTATGCCGTCAATTTGGTGCTGCAGATTTTGGAGACGCGTTAATGGCGCATAACGAAGCAGTCGATGTGGTACTGGTCGGAGCGGGCATCATGAGTGCCACGCTGGCAGTACTGCTCAAAGAGCTCGACCCCGGCCTCAAGCTGGAAGTCGTTGAGCTGATGGATTCCGGTGCCGCGGAGAGTTCCAACCCGTGGAACAACGCCGGCACCGGTCACGCCGGCCTGTGTGAGCTGAACTACACGCCGCCTGCGGCGGATGGCTCCATCGACATCAAGAAAGCGGTCCACATCAATACCCAGTTCGAGGTGTCAAAGCAGTTCTGGGCTTACCTGGCGCGCAAAGGCACCTTCGGTTCGGCAAGGTCGTTCATCAACCCGGTCCCTCACCTGAGCTTCGTTCAGGGCGAAAAAGGCATCTCGTTTCTCAAGACCCGCTTTGAAGCGATGAGCAAGCACCACGCGTTCTCTTCGATGGAATACACCGAAGACAAGGCCAGACTGGCCGAGTGGATGCCACTGATGATGCCGGGCCGCCCTGCGGACGAAAAAATCGCCGCCACGCGCATGCTGAACGGCACCGACGTCAATTTTGGCGCGCTGACCAATCAGTTGCTCAACCACCTCGCGTGCGCGCCGGACGCGCAGATCAAGTACCGCAGCCGCGTGACCGGCCTGACCCGCAAGGGCGCTGGCTGGACCGTCAGCGTCAAGGACGTGAACAACGGCGGCACGCGTGAGATCGACGCCAAATTCGTGTTTCTCGGCGCAGGCGGTGCAGCACTGCCCTTGCTGCAAATGTCGGGCATCGAAGAGAGCAAAGGCTTTGGCGGCTTCCCGGTCAGCGGCCAGTGGCTGCGTTGTGACAACCCGGAAGTGGTCAGGCATCACCAGGCCAAAGTCTACAGCCAGGCCGCCGTGGGTTCGCCGCCGATGTCGGTTCCGCACCTCGACACCCGCGTGGTCGATGGCAAGAAATCCCTGCTGTTCGGGCCTTACGCCGGCTTCACCACCAAGTTCCTCAAGCACGGCTCGTACCTCGACCTGCCGCTCTCGGTACGCATCGCCAACATCAAACCGATGCTGGCGGTCGCCCGGGACAACATGGACCTGACCAAGTACCTGGTCAGCGAAGTGATGCAATCGATGGAGCAACGGCTTGAATCCCTGCGCCGTTTCTATCCGCAGGCAAAAGCTGAAGACTGGCGCCTGGAAGTGGCAGGCCAACGGGTGCAGATCATCAAGAAAGACCCGAAAAAAGGCGGTGTGCTGCAATTCGGCACCGAGCTGGTGTCGGCGAGTGACGGTTCGCTGGCCGCCCTGCTTGGCGCGTCGCCCGGTGCCTCGGTCACGGTATCGATCATGCTGGAACTGATTGAGCGTTGCTTCCCGGAAAAAACCCGCACCGAGTGGGCTGACAGGCTCAACGAGATCTTTCCGGCCCGGGAGAAGATTCTGGAAACCGACGCGCAGCTGTACGAGCGCGTCAGCGCCCAGAACGACGAGGCGCTGGAGCTGGTCGAGAAAAGCAGTCAGGAGCAGACGTTCGCCTGACCTGTTGGTGGCGGCGTCAACGCGCTGCCCCACCCTGTAAGACCAAAAAGCCCCGTGGACGCTTGCGCGCCACGGGGCTTTTTAATGCGTGCCGGTCAGAGGCTTTTCGACAGCACCGCAATGTGCTCCGGACCAATCCCGCAGCAACCGCCGATGTGCGTGGCGCCGCGCTTGACCCAATCCGCCGCCCATTGCTGATAACCCTGCGGGTCAAGATCTTCGCGCAACTCATCCAGACCATCGTTGGCCTTGGCGTCCTTGGGCTGCGGCGGAAACGCATTGGCGTAAGCGCCGATGGCAATGCTGACGCCTGCCGATTCGAACACTTCACGCGCCGCATCAATCGCACCGCCGATCGCTTCCGGCTGGCTGCAGTTGAACAGCAGCGTCGCAACGCCCATCTCGACGGCCGCTTTTGCCGCGTCGGCAACCGGCTCACCGGAACGCAGGCGCGGGACTTCGTCGGTGTCTTCATCCTGAAGCGTGAATGACAGCCAGAACGGCTTGCCATCGGCTGGCAGACCGGCGCGGATGGTCTGCGCTTCGAGGATGCAGCTCTGCGTCTCGGCCAGCCACAGATCCACATAGGGCAGAAGACCAGCAACCAGTGGCTTCAGTACATCGGTGGCCAGTTCCGGCTTGTACAGGTCGGGCCGATAAGAACCGAACAACGGCGGGATGGAACCGGCGACAAGGGCGCGCCCGCCAGAAGCATCGGCACACTCGCGCGCCAGTCGCCCGGCCAGCGCAGCCAGCGCCTGACCTTCGCGGGCAAAACGCGCTTCACCGATATGAAACGGGACAACCGCGTAGCTGTTACTGGTAATGACCTGAGCGCCACTTTCGATGTAAGCGGTGTGTACCGCACTGACCGCCTCAGGCGCTTCGCTCAACGCCAGCGCCGACCATTCCGGCTGGCGAAACGGTGCGCCGCGACGCTGTAGTTCGCGGCCCATGCCGCCATCGAGAATTACAGTTGTGCCTTGGGTCATAGGTGATCTGCTTATATGTATATGAAAAAAACTCATTATGAGTCAGTCTTGTATAACGTATTTAATACGTCCCTCTCATCAAACTACAAACACTTTTTCAGGGGATATCTGTGAAATATCGCGCTCTATTGGGCATTGGCCTGGTGACTCTGGCTGCCTCTACTCAAGCCCTGGCGGGCGCTACGCTGGATCGCGTGCAGAAAAACAAAGAGCTGGTCAACGTCCTGATGGAAAGTTACCCGCCCTTCTCTTTCCTGAATGACAAGAACGAACTGGACGGCTTCGATGTGGACGTTGCCAAAGCCGTTGCGCAAAAGCTGGGCGTCAAGTTACGTCTCGAAACGCCTTCCTGGGATGTGATCGCGGCAGGCCATTGGAGCGGTCGTTATGACATCTGCGTCTGCTCGATGACCCCGAGCAAGGCCCGCGCCGAAGTCTTCAACTTCCCGGTCGAGTATTACGCATCGCCTGCGGTGATCGTGGTCAACGCTACGGATGACCGCATTCATTCGGCCAAAGACCTGAGCGGCAAGAAAGTCGGGCTGACCAGCGCGTCGAGCTACGAAAGCTACCTGAACAAGAACCTGGTCATCGACGGCGCGGAAGACAAGCCGCTGCAATACCCGTTCGAAGATGTGCAGATCGCGCCGTACGACAACGACAATGTCGCGTTTCAGGACCTCGGTCTAGGTGCTGGCAAGCGGCTGGACGCGATACTCACCAACCTGGTGACGGCAAAACCGCGTCTGGATCAGGACAAACGTTTCAAGCTGGCCGGCGAAACGCTGTACGAAGAGCCCAACGCTGTGGCCATCGAGAAAGATGATCTGGAGTGGGATGCGAAGGTGCGCGAAGTCTTTGCTGAACTCAAGAAGGACGGCACCCTGAGCAAGCTGTCACAAAAATGGATCGGTGCTGACATCAGCAAATGACTTCTTTCGAGCCCCAACGCCCACCCGAGCAGGCTGATCAGGGCCTGCTCAAGCGCATCTTCGGTTTCCGCACGCGGCTCTACCTGACTTGGCTGGTCATGTTTGTGCTGTTCGCCGGTTTCTTCCTGAGTTTCGACCTGAAACTGTCGGTCATTCTCGACAAGCTGCCGAACCTGATCGGCCTGCACCTGGCGCCTAACGGGTTTCTTCAGGGTGCGGCGCTGACGCTGTTCGTGTCGCTGTGTTCGATCATCGTGTCGGTGGTGCTGGGCTTTGTCACCGCGCTGGCGAGGCTGTCCAGCAGCGCGGTGGCCTTCGGCATCGCCAGCTTTTACGCATCGTTCTTTCGCGGTACGCCGTTGCTGATCCAGATTCTGCTGATTTACCTGGGTTTGCCGCAGGTGGGGATCGTGCCCGGCGCGATCATGGCGGGGGTTATTGCCCTGTCGCTCAACTACGGGGCTTACCTGAGCGAGATTTTCCGGGCCGGTATCATCGGCGTTGCGGCCGGGCAGCGTGAAGCTGCGCTGGCCCTGGCACTGCGCCCGGCGCAAATCTTCTGGCGCGTCACCCTGCCCCAGGCGATGCGCACGATTATCCCGCCGACGACCAATCAGTTCATCTCCATGCTCAAGGATTCGTCACTGATCTCGGTGATGGGCGTCTGGGAAGTGATGTTTCTGGCACAGTCCTATGGCCGTTCCAGCTACCGATACATCGAAATGTTGACCACCGCAGCGGTGCTGTACTGGATCATGTCGATCGGACTGGAGCTGTTGCAGTCGCGGCTGGAAAAGCATTACGGCAAGGCGTATCAGGCGCGGAAATAGCTGCAACTATCGTCCCCACGCTCTGATGGGAATAGCGTCACGAACGGCATGCCAACGCGGAGCATTGGCACGATAGGCATCCTCTTACGCACCTCTCGTTCCTCACGCTCCGCGTGGGAATGCAGTTCCGGACGCTCTGCGTCCAGTTTTGCCAACGCAGAGCATTGGCACGATAGGCATCCTCTTGCACACCTCTCGTTCCTCACGCTCCGCGTGGGAATGCAGTTCCGGACGCTCTGCGTCCAGTTTTGCCAACGCAGAGCATTGGCACGATAGGCATCCTCTTGCACACCTCTCGTTCCTCACGCTCCGCGTGGGAATGCAGTTCCGGACGCTCTGCGTCCAGCCCTGGCAATGCGGTGTATTGGCACGAGATTACTTACGGGCTTTTTCGATCAGTTCGATGTATTCGTCGGCATTGCGCTGATCCTTGATCAGGGCGATAAAGTCGTTGCCCTGCTCGTCCTTGCCCTCGAAGTCATGGCCCGCTTCCTTGAAGAACACCAGAAAGCGCTCGAAATCATTGATACGCAGCCCGCGATAGGCCTTGATCAGTTTGTGCAGCGACGGCGAGGTAGCATCGTACGGTTCGAAGTTCAGGAACAACTTGATCTGCTCGTCGCCGATCTCATCCCCAATCAACTGTTTTTTATCTTTACGCATTGCAGGCTCCAGCGGGTCGCAGACACTTTCACGGGCGGGCAGTTTACCCCCCTGCGAGCGGGCGGCTCAACGCGTACGTGCTGATGTGGTGTGCAGATCGGCCCAGATATGGCCGTTGGCGTAGCTCAGGTACTGGCAATACACCTTTTCATTACGCAGCAGGTCCACCAGCACACGATACTGAGACAACGGGTAATAAAGTGTCAGGGTGCGGGACGGCTCGTCATAGGTGGGCTTTTTCAGGCTTTTACTTTCGCCGCCGTCAAAATGCACCAGCACCTGAGAGATCGACGCCCCCTTGTTCAGCGACTTCCCCTTGAGGCGCAGCGATAATGGCGACGTCACCGGAATGGGCTGCTGACTGGATTGCCGCTGGTTGCCGGCAACAATCGTGTATTCGGTGACCTGCATCAGTTGTTGCTGTTCCGGCGCGCCCTCGCGCAGGCTCAGGTCATCCGGTGGCAGGTATTGGTCATGCAGGGGGCTGGCCGATGCCGGCGCAGCAGGCGCTGCAACTGTCAGACCAGAGAACAGCACCAACGCCACAGCGCCGGGAATCAGGAGCTTCATTAAGGACTTCCAGGTAATTGCGAATCGACGACCGCGCTCTTTTCGAAGAGGCTCTTCAAGGAGGCGGCCGTCAGAATGCCTTACATCCCCTTGACCGCATAGATACCGGCAGCATTGCGCCAGTAGCCTTTGTAGTCCATGCCGAAACCGAAGATGTAACGGTCAATGCACGGCAGCCCCACGTAATCGGCTTTCAGGTCCGGGCGGGCCTTGCGGTCGTGGTCTTTGTCGATCAGCACAGCGGTGTGTACAGCACGGGCACCGGCGTGTTTGCAGAAGTCGATGATCGCGCCCAGGGTGTGCCCTTCATCGAGGATGTCGTCGATGATCAGCACGTCACGGTCGATGAACGAGACTTCCGGCTTGGCTTTCCAGAACAGGTCGCCTCCCGTGGTTTCGTTGCGATAACGCGTCGCGTGCAGGTAGGACGCTTCCAGCGGAAAGTTCAGATGAGTGAGCAGCTTGCCGGAAAAAATCAGGCCGCCATTCATGACACAGAACACAACCGGGTTGCGGTCTGCCAGTTCGGCATTGATCTGCGCGCCGACACGGGCAATGGCAGCATCGACTTCAGCCTCGGTGTACAGGCAGTCAGCCTCGCGCATGATTTGACGGATATGCTCGAGATCAGCGGACATGACGCTCTCCAGGTAAGGCGGTTCAAGAAAAGCGGGCAAAGGTACGCATCCGTTCAAGCCAGAGCAAGCGATTCTGGACTAACGTTGCGAGTGTCTTCTAAAAGCTGCGAACGTCCAGGCTTCGAGACAATACTGCACGTGCCGTAAGACAGTAACAGCTGAATAGATTAATCTAGACCGATTTTTTGCCCCGCTGGAGCTTTTCCCCATGCCCATTCGTGAAATCCGTCACCCGCTGATCCGCCACAAGCTCGGCCTAATGCGCCGCGCCGACATCAGCACCAAGAATTTCCGTGAGCTGGCTCAGGAAGTGGGCGCGTTGCTTACTTATGAAGCAACGGCCGACCTTACCCTTGAAAACTACGATATTCAGGGCTGGGCCGGTACGGTATCGGTCGAGAAAATCGCCGGCAAGAAAATCACTGTCGTGCCCATCTTGCGTGCAGGCATCGGCATGCTCGATGGCGTACTCAGCCTGATTCCGGGCGCCAAGGTCAGCGCGGTGGGCGTTGCCCGCAACGAAGAAACCCTGCAGGCCCATACATACCTGGAAAAACTGGTGCCGGAAATCGACGAGCGTCTGGCCATGATCATCGACCCGATGCTGGCCACGGGCAGCTCGATGGTTGCGACCATTGACCTGCTCAAGAAGGCCGGTTGCAAGGAAATCCGTGCGATGGTGCTGGTCGCTGCGCCGGAAGGCATTGCGGTGGTAGAAAAGGCCCACCCGGACGTGATGATCTACACCGCGTCTATCGATGAACGCCTTAACGAACACGGCTATATCATTCCGGGCCTGGGCGATGCCGGTGACAAGATTTTCGGCACCAAACAGAAGGACGCGTAACCCGATGACGCAGCAGGAGTTCAACGATCCACTGTGGCGCACGATCCTTTCCGGGGCGCAAATGCTGTTCGTGGCATTCGGCGCGCTGGTGCTGATGCCGCTGATTACCGGGCTTGATCCTAACGTGGCGCTGTTCACGGCGGGTCTGGGCACGCTGTTGTTTCAGATCGTCACAGGACGTCAGGTGCCGGTCTTCCTGGCATCGAGCTTCGCGTTCATCACCCCGATCATCCTCGCCAAGGGCCAGTTCGGTCTGGCGGCGACCATGGGCGGCGTCATGGCGGCAGGCTTTGTTTATACGTTTCTGGGCCTGGCGGTCAAAATCAAAGGCACCGGGTTCATCGACCGACTGCTGCCGCCCGTGGTCATCGGGCCGGTGATCATTTCGATCGGTCTGGCGATGGCGCCGATTGCGGCCAACATGGCGATGGGCAAGACCGGGGATGGCGTCGTGCTGATTCCGTACCAGACCGCCATGCTGATTTCGATGCCTGCACTGCTGACGACGTTGATCGTGGCGGTGTTCGGCAAAGGCATTTTCCGTCTGGTGCCGATCATCTCCGGCGTGCTGGTGGGTTTCGCGCTGTCGTTCTACTTCGGCGTGGTCGACACAAAGAAGATTGCCGACGCGGCCTGGCTGGCCCTGCCGCACTTCACCGCACCTGAATTCAACTGGCAGGCGATTCTGTTCATCGTCCCGGTGGCACTGGCCCCGGCCATCGAACACATTGGCGGCGTGATTGCGGTCGGTAGCGTGACCGGGCGCGATTACCTGAAAAAACCGGGCCTGCATCGCACGCTGTTCGGTGACGGCGTTGCCACCACGGTTGCCGGCCTGTTCGGCGGCCCGCCCAACACCACGTACGCCGAAGTGACGGGCGCCGTGATGCTGACCAAGAACTACAACCCGCAAATCATGATCTGGGCGTCGTTCTTCGCAATCACCCTGGCCTTTATCGGCAAGTTCGGCGCGCTGCTGCAAAGCATTCCGGTGCCGGTGATGGGCGGCATTCTGTGCCTGCTGTTCGGTTCGATCGCTGCGGTGGGCATGAACACGCTGATCCGCCACAAGATCGACCTGGCCGAGGCACGCAATCTGGTGATTGTTTCGGTGACGCTGGTATTCGGCATCGGCGGCGTGCTGATCGGCACCGGCAACGGCCCGAACGATTTCGGCCTGAAAGGCATTGCCCTGTGCGCCATCACCGCGATCATCCTGAACCTGATCCTGCCGGGGCACGACAGCTGGAAAAACAACAAGCCGGATGATCAGTTGCTGTGATGACGGGTGCGTGAGGAACGAGAAGTGTCGGTTCTCGTGCCTCCGCTCCGTTTAGGCATGCCGTTCCGGACGCTCTGCGTCCGCGCCGGATGTGCGGCGTGTTACAGCATCAACGGCGCGCGCTCGCACAGTCGGTTCAGCTCTTTCGCCCAGTTCGGGTCGTCGTTCAGGCAGGGAATCAGTATCAGTTCCTCGCCGCCCGCTTCCTTGAACTGCTCGGCACCACGGTCGCCGATCTCTTCCAGCGTCTCGATGCAATCAGCCACAAAGGCCGGGCACATGACCAGCAGCTTTTTCACGCCTTGCGCCGCCAGCTCGTCGAGGTGCGCTTCAGTGTAGGGTTCGATCCACTTGGCGCGTCCGAGACGTGACTGGAACGACACCGACCATTTGCCATCGGGAATGCCCATGCGTTTGGCGAACGCCGCAGCCGACTGTATGCACTGCGCGCGGTAGCAGGTGGCGAGCACCTCGGCAGGCGCGGTCATGCAGCAATCGTCCTTCAGGCAGTGCTTGCCGGTCGGGTCGAGCTTGTGCAGGTGCCGCTCAGGCAAGCCGTGAAAACTCAGCAACAGATGGTCGTAAGCCTGCTCCAGATGCGGACGTACACTTTCTACCAGCGCACTCAGGTATTCGGGCTGGTCGTAGAACGGTTGCAACACCGAGAACTGCACCTTCAGCGATTTGGCACGCACCACACGCTTGGCTTCTTCGATAACAGTGGTCACGGTGCTGTCAGCGAACTGCGGGTAAAGCGGAGCAAGCGTCACTTTCTTGAAGCCTTGCTCTGACAAACGCGTCAGCACGGTTTCAATGGACGGCTCGCCGTAACGCATCGCCAGCTCGACCGGCCCGTGCGACCATTCTTTTTTCATCGCCGCCTGCAAACGCTTGCTCAACACCACCAGCGGCGAGCCTTCGTCCCACCAGATGGAGGCATAGGCATGTGCCGATTGCTCCGGCCGCTTGACCAGAATCAGCGACACCAGCAGCCTGCGCACAGGCCACGGCAGGTCGATCACATACGGGTCCATCAGGAACTGGTTCAAATAACTGCGCACGTCGGCCACTTGAGTAGAAGCAGGCGAACCCAGATTGACCAGCAACAAAGCGTGATCGGTCATGCAACATCCTATTTCAAAGGCTTTCAGTGGCGGCCCAGCAATTCCTGCAGGGCAGTGTCGAGTTCGGTGTATCTAAACGTGAAACCGGCTTCCTGCAAACGCTCCGGCCGGGCGCGTTGACCGCCGAGGAGCAATACCGAAAGCTCACCCAGCAATACTTTCAGGGCCAGCGCAGGCATGGGCATGAACGCGGGTCGGTGCAGAATACCGGCCAGTGTCTTGGCAAACTGATGATTGCGCACCGGTGATGGCGCACACACATTATAGGGACCTTTTGCTTCATTCAGATTCAACAGAAAATCGATCGCCGCAATTTGATCATCGATGTGAACCCACGGCATCCACTGCCTGCCGTTGCCGATAGGCCCGCCCATGCCGAACCTGAAAGGCGGCAACAGGCGTTGCAGGAAGCCGGCGCGATCCGACAACACCAGACCGGTGCGTATCAGCACCACACGCACGCCCTGTGACTCGGCACGCAATGCGGTTTCTTCCCAGGCGTTGCACAACTGGCTGGCAAAGTCTTCTTTGGCAGGCGGCGAGGTTTCGTCGATTTCGCGCTCGCCACAGTTGCCATACCACCCGACGGCAGAACCGGAAATCATCACTGCCGGCTTTTGCGCGCGGGTGCCCAGCCATGTCAGCAACTGCTCGGTCAGGCCGATACGACTTTCCCACAACAGCAGACGGCGTTTGCGGGTCCAGGGGCGATCAGCAATCGGCGCGCCCGCCAGGTTGATGATTGCATCCACCTGCTGAGCGCCCAGCTCATCAAACCGGGCGATGCCCCGGACCGAGGGACCGCACAACTCGGCAACGTCAGCAGGCTTTCGGCTCCACACTGTCAGTTCGTGCCCCTGAGCGGACCAGAAACGGCAGAGCGCCCGTCCTATCAGACCAGTACCACCGGTCAGCAATATGTGCATGGCAGATAACCTCGCGTGGCGTACGTGACGATTGAGTAGTCTTATCTTTATCCATGACGCTACCCGTGACGCGCGTCCGGATGACGACACTGTCAGCTAAAGATAGGCCACACCGGGAGGGATCGCAGCCTTGGCGGCAGGCCTGCCCGATTGACTGAACGGTTCGACCCCGCGGGGTGCAATGTGACTCAACGCGCAGCGTCTAAAACCACTGCAACTTATACCAAACAAGAAGATTGTACAGGTTTTAACTACGGCGTAGTCTGTACAGACAAGGTAACGAGGCCCCTATGACTGTCCCTATCGCAATCATCGGTACCGGTATCGCCGGACTTTCAGCCGCCCAGGCACTGACATCTGCCGGGCATCATGTACACCTGTTCGACAAAAGCCGCGGCAGTGGCGGCCGGATGTCCAGCAAGCGCAGTGACGCCGGCTCGCTGGACATGGGTGCGCAGTATTTCACCGCCCGTGACCGGCGCTTTGCTGCTGCCGTAAAGCAATGGCAAGCGCAGGGTCATGTCGCCGAGTGGACGCCCCTGCTCTACAACTTCCACGGCGGCAGGCTCAGCCCCTCCCCTGACGAACAAGTGCGCTGGGTTGGCAAACCGGGCATGAGCGCTATTACCCGCGCCATGCTTGGTGATTTGCCGGTGTCGTTCTCGTGCCGTATCACCGATGTGTTTCGTGGAGAAGAACACTGGAGCCTGCTGGACGCCGAGGGCAATAATCACGGCCCGTTCAGCCATGTAATCATCGCAACGCCGGCCCCTCAGACCACCGCGTTGCTGGCTGCCGCTCCCAAGCTGGCAAGCGTGGTGGCAGGCGTCAAAATGGAACCGACCTGGGCGGTCGCGCTGGCGTTCGAAGCGCCGTTGCAAACGCCGATGCAGGGTTGTTTCGTACAAGACAGCCCGCTTGACTGGCTGGCCCGCAACCGCAGCAAACCTGAACGCGACGACACCCTCGACACCTGGGTTCTGCACGCCACCAGCCAATGGAGCAGGCAAAACCTCGACGCATCACGAGAACAGGTCATCGAACACCTGCACGGCGCTTTCGCGGAATTGATCGACTGCACGGTGCCCGCCCCGGTGTTCAGCCTGGCGCATCGCTGGCTCTACGCTCGCCCTGCCGGCTCACATGAATGGGGCGCGTTGTCGGATGCCGATCTGGGCATTTATGTCTGCGGCGACTGGTGCCTCTCGGGACGTGTGGAAGGTGCATGGCTGAGTGGCCAGGAAGCCGCGCGACGCCTGCTGGAACACCTGCAATGAATCAGATAAATCCGCGCAAACTGCTGCTGTCGAAATGGACGGCGGCAACACCCGTCAACCGGGAAAAACACTTTCTGGTGACCGAGCTGTTCAAGGACGAAGAAGGCACGGTGCTGGAGATCGAGTTGCAGGCCGTACTCACCCAACGCAGCGAGCGCATGCCGTGGCAGGTGTTACAACAGGCGGATACATGGCGGATGGGCTGGAAGTAGCCGGTTTGCGTGGATTCAGATGATTATCGTGTCGATGCTCCGCCTCCGCATGCAGTTCGTGACGATTCCAGCGCAGAGGCATTGGCTCCAGCCAGTTGGAAGCAGTCTTCAAAACCCTCTACAAAGAATTTGACTTGTATACCTATCCCCCTATGATGAGGACAAGTTGTACAGAACCACTCATCTGTACAAGTCTTCTGTAGAGGTGATCGATGCCCATGCCTGCAATGGAAAAACCCAAACTTGGCATCAGTGCCTGCCTGATGGGCGCCGAGGTTCGTTTCAATGGCGGGCACAAGGAATCTCATCTGTGTACGCAGGCGCTAAGCAAGTACTTCGATTTTGTTCAGGCCTGCCCTGAAGTCGCTATCGGCATGGGCATCCCGCGTGAGCCGATCAGGCTGGTGGGCGATGCCGAGAACCCCAAAGCGCTCGGCACGGTCAACCGCGAACTGGATGTCACCGAAGCCCTCGCGGATTACGGCATACAGATGGCCGAAGAGCTGGGCGATATCTGTGGTTACATCTTCATGCAGAAATCCCCGTCTTGCGGCCTTGAGCGGGTCAAGGTTTACCGTGAAAACGGTGCGCCGGTCGATGGCGGCGGTCGTGGGATCTATGCGCAGGCTTTTTGCGAGCGTCATCCCAACCTGCCGGTCGAGGAAGACGGACGTCTCAACGACGCCGTGCTGCGCGAAAACTTCGTGACCCGTGTGTTTGCCTACGCCGCCTGGCAGCAATTGCTGAAAAACGGCATCACTCGTCGGGCGCTGACCGAATTTCACTCACGCTACAAGTACCAACTGATGGCCAATGACCCGGTGCAATACAAGGCGCTGGGCAAGATGCTGGGCAGTATGGGCCGCAGCGATCCAAACGACATCGCCCCGCTCTACTTCAGCGAACTGATGTCAGCACTGAAAAAGTGCGCCACCCGCAGCACCCACACCAATGTCCTGCAACACCTGTGCGGCTACCTCAAACAGACCATCAGCAGCGAGGACAAGCAGGAAATCCAGCAGGTGATCAGCCAATACCATCAAGGCATCGTGCCGTTGATCGTGCCGCTGACCCTGCTCAAACATCATTTTCGCCAACACCCTGACCCCTACGTGGCGCTACAGGTGTACATGCAACCTCACCCGGAAAACCTCAGCCTGCGAAATGCGATTTGACACTCATGAATGAAGCAGAAACAGACACCGAGCTGCCGGGCGACTGGCTGCCGATTCGGGAAGTCGCACGGCAGACCGGCGTCAACGCGGTCACCTTGCGTGCCTGGGAGCGGCGTTACGGCCTGATCGTCCCGCACCGCACGGCCAAAGGTCATCGACTGTATTCGGACGACCACGTCCAGAGGGTCATGAAGATCCTGACGTGGCTGAACCGTGGCGTGTCCGTCAGCCAGGTCAAAGGCCTGATCGATGACAACCTTCAGGATGCCCTGCCCCCTACCAACGATTGGGACGCCCTGCGTCAGACGCTGCTGATCGCAATCGGCGAACTGGCCGAACGCCGTGTCGATGACGTGTTCAATCAGGCGATGGCGCTGTACCCGCCGCGCACGTTGTGCGAACAACTGCTGTTGCCACTGCTGGCCGAACTGGAACAGCGCTGGCAAGGCAAGTTCGGCGCACGGCTGGAACGCACCTTTTTCTACTCGTGGCTGCGCAGCAAATTCGGTGCGCGGATCTATCACAACAATCGCCAGCTCAGCGGCAGCCCGTTGTTGCTGGTCAACCAGTCCGATCTGCCACTCGAACCCCATTTGTGGCTCGCGGCCTGGCTCGTGAGCAGCGCCGATTGCCCGGTGGAAGTGTTCGACTGGCCGCTGCCTGTCGGTGAACTGGCACTGGCCGCCGAATACCTGAAGCCGCGCGGCATCCTGCTGTACTCCAGCAAGGCACTGAACATCGCCCAACTGCCACGGCTGCTGGCCAACATCACCTGCCCTGTGGTGCTCGGCGGACCAACGGTGCAGATCCATCATGCCGAATTGCTCGTACATGCAGACGAGATAACGGGGCTGACCCTCGCCCATGACGCGCTCAGCGCTCAGATCGAGCTAGGCAGGCTCGGACTTATCTAAGGACTTCCCATGCAACTGATTTGGCTACGCAGCGACCTGCGCGTTCACGACAATACGGCCCTGACCGCAGCGATGGAACGCGGTCCGACACTGGCGGTGTACCTGCTCAGTCCAGCGCAGTGGCGCAGCCATGACGACGCCGATTGCAAAGTGGATTTCTGGCTGCGCAACCTGGTGGAACTGCAACAGGCGCTGGGCAAACTGAACGTGCCGCTGCTGATTCGCGAAGCCGACACCTGGGACCAGGCGCCTGAAGTGCTGTCGACACTGTGCGAACAGTTCAAGGTCGAGGGCGTGCATCTCAATCAGGAATACGGCATTCACGAAACCCGTCGTGATCAGGCCGTACAGCAGGCGCTGGAAAAAGCCGGTATTCACGTCGCTCAGTACCTGGACCAACTGTTGTTCAAACCGGGCAGCGTTCTGACCAAGACCGGCAATTATTTTCAGGTATTCACCCAGTTCAAGAAGGTCTGCTATTCCCGCCTGCACGAGGCCATGCCGCGCTTGGTGCGTGCGCCTTCAGCGCAGCAACCGCTGTCGATAAACAGCGATACGGTTCCTGATCAGGTGAAGGGTTTTTCCCCGCCATCGACAACGCTGCGTGAGCTGTGGCCTGCAGGCGAAGCCGAAGCCAGTCGCCGGATGGCAGCCTTCGCAGACGAGCAGATCGGCTATTACAAGACCGACCGCGACTTCCCGGCCAAGCCAGGCACCAGCCAGCTGTCGGCCTATCTCGCGGCCGGGGTGATTTCGCCACGTCAGTGCCTGCACGCCGCGCTGGCCAGCAATCAGGGTGAGTTTGAAACCGGCGATGTCGGCACCGTGACCTGGATCAACGAGCTACTCTGGCGGGAGTTCTATAAACACACGCTGGTGGGTTATCCGCGAGTGTCTCGTCATCGCGCCTTCAGGCCGGAAACCGAAGCACTCAAATGGCGCGACGCCCCCGACGAACTGCTGGCCTGGCAGGAAGCACGTACCGGGCTGCCGATCATTGATGCTGCGATGCGTCAGTTGCTGGACACCGGATGGATGCACAATCGGCTAAGGATGGTCGTTGCGATGTTTCTCACTAAAAACCTGCTGATCGACTGGCGCGAAGGCGAGCGCTTCTTCATGCGCCACCTGATCGACGGCGATCTGGCCTCGAACAACGGCGGCTGGCAGTGGAGTTCATCCACAGGCACCGACTCGGCCCCGTATTTCCGTATCTTCAATCCGTTGTCGCAATCGGAAAGGTTCGACCCTGAGGGCGTATTCATCAAACGCTGGTTGCCGGAACTGGCCGATCTGAACAAAAAACAGATCCACGACCCCGCCTCCATCGGTGGCTTGTTTGGCGTTGCCGACTACCCTAAGCCCATCGTCGATCTGAGCAAAAGTCGCGCCCGCGCCCTGGCCGCCTTCAAGGCACTCCCGGCCCGCCAGCCCGCTTCGGGTCCCGACAATGGCTGAGTTCCTGCATAGCTTCGCCCAAGGCTTTGCCGCCCTGAACAAGGACAACCTTGAGCGGGTGGCCGAGCTTTACAGCGAGGACGTGTCATTCAGCGACCCGATGCACGATATTCATGGCCTTGACGCGATGCAGCGTTATTTCGCCCAGTTGTATGCCAACGTCCATGACCTGAATTTCGACTTCCATGCGTTCGATGAAGTCCGCCCGGGAGAGGGCTACCTGGTCTGGACCATGAGCTATTCGCACCCGCGACTGGCCGGTGGCAGAACGATAAAGGTCGAGGGCTGTTCGCACCTGAAATGGCGCGACAAGGTCTACCGCCATCGCGACTACTTCGATGCTGGCGCATTGCTCTACGAACACCTTCCCGTGATGGGCCGAGTGATCAATTGGTTGAAGAAGAGGTTGGGATGAGCACTTCTGTTGCACGACGCATCTGGTTGACTGGCGCAAGCAGCGGCATAGGGCTGGCGCTGGCCAAGGAATTGCTCGACGCCGGGCATCGACTGGCATTGACGGCAAGAACGCTGGAGCCTTTACAGAATCTGGCGACGGTCTATCCACAGCAGGTCTTGCTGGTCACTGGCGACATCACCGACGGTTTGCAAGTGAAGGCGATGGCCGACCGTATCACTCAGGAATGGGGCGCGCTGGATACGGCGATTTTCAATGCCGGCACGTGCGAATACATCGACGCCCGTCATTTCGAGGCCGCGATGGTCGAGCGCGTCGTGCGCACCAACCTGCTCGCCAGCAGTTATTGCATTGAGGAGGCGCTGCCTCTGTTGCGCAAGGGCAACCAGCCCCATCTGGTGGGTGTCGCCAGCGCGGTCACGTTCCTCGCGCTGCCGCGGGCCGAAGCCTACGGCGCTTCAAAGGCCGGCCTGCGCTACTTGTACGAAGCGTTGCGCATCGATCTGGCCAGTGAAAATATCGACGTCACGATTGTCAGCCCTGGCTTTGTCGACACTCCGCTGACGCAAAAAAACGATTTCCCGATGCCTATGCGCTGGCCGGTCAATAAAGCGGCCAGGTACATCGCCGACCGCCTCAAGCGCGGACGGCGACCGCTTGAAATCGACTTTCCCATGGCGTTCATCCTCAGCATGAAACTGCTGGCCCTGCTTCCGGCGCGTCTCAGATTCGCCCTCGGCAAACGCATGGCCCGCAGCGAGACAGGCCATAAGGACACTCAATGAAAATCGCAGTCATCGGCAGCGGCATCGCCGGGTTGACCAGTGCCTACCTGCTCAATCGCGCTCACGAAGTGACGGTGTTCGAGTCTTCCGACTGGATTGGCGGGCACACCCACACGGTCGACGTGCAGGTCGAAAGCCGCTCCTATGCCATCGACACCGGTTTCATTGTCTTCAACGACTGGACCTACCCGAACTTCATTCGCCTGCTCGGGCAATTGGGCGTCGGTTTCAAGCCCGCCGAAATGAGTTTCTCTGTCCACGATCCGCGCACGGGTGTGGAATATAACGGCAACAACCTCAACAGCCTGTTTGCCCAGCGCAGCAACCTGTTGTCGCCACGGTTCTGGGGCATGCTGCGCGACATTCTGCGTTTCAACCGTCAATCGGTAGACGACCTTGAAAACCAGCGCATTGCGGCAGACACCACACTGGGCGATTACCTGAAGAACGGCGGCTACGGCCAGCGCTTCATCGATCATTACATCGTGCCGATGGGCGCCGCGATCTGGTCAATGTCACTGGCTGACATGCTCGGTTTCCCGCTGCAATTCTTCGTGCGCTTCTTCAAAAACCACGGTTTGCTGTCGGTGACACACCGACCGCAGTGGTGCGTGATCGAAGGCGGGTCCCGTAGCTATATCGAACCGCTGACGGCATCCTTCCGGGACCGTATCCGCCTGTCATGCCCGGTCAGTCGCGTAGAGCGCGACAGTGACGGGGTGACCGTACACAGCGCCCAAGGCAGCGAGCGTTTCGACAAGGTGGTGTTCGCCTGCCACAGCGATCAGGCGCTGGCCCTGCTGAGTGATCCGTCCAGCGCCGAACAGTCGATTCTCGGCGCCTTGCGCTATGCCGAGAACGATGTGGTGCTGCACACCGATACCCGCCTGTTGCCAGACCGTCGCCTGGCCTGGGCCAGCTGGAATTACCGTCTTGGCGGCGGCGAACAGCAGTTGGCGGCTGTCACGTATGACATGAACATCCTGCAAGGCATCGAGAGCGATACCACGTTCTGCGTCAGCCTGAACCAGACGGCGGCCATCGACCCGACAAAAATACTCGGCCGCTATCAGTACGCGCACCCGCAATACAGCCTTGAGGCCATCGCGGCACAGGCGCGCTGGCAGGACATCAGCGGCGTCAGCCACACCTGGTATTGCGGCGCTTATTGGGCAAACGGTTTTCATGAAGACGGCGTGGTCAGCGGGTTGCGAGTGGCCGAAGCCTTTGGTGAATCGCTGTGAACAGCGCGCTCTACAGTGGCTGGATCAGCCACCGGCGGTTTTCGCCCCGCTCCCATGAGTTTACCTACCGGATAGGTCTGCTCTATCTGGATCTGGACGAACAGGACACCGTGCTGGGGCTTTCACCGCTGGCGGGGCGCAAGCGCTTCGCGCCGTTCTCGTTTCGGGAACGCGACTACCTGCCAGAACTGACCGGGAAGGGCACGCCGCTGATAGACGCCGTGCGCGAGCGGGTCGGCAACGCGTTGGGACGCACGCCGTCGGGTCGTGTCTGCCTGCTGACTCAGGCGCGCAGTTGGGGCCTGTCATTCAACCCGGTCAGTTTCTTCTACTGCCACGAGGCGGACGGGACGCTGGCGGCGATTCTGTGCGAAGTCACCAACACGCCCTGGGGCGAGCGCTACAGTTACGTCCTGCCTGCCAATGAAACCGGCCATCAATACTTTGCCGTGGCCAAAGCCTTTCATGTGTCCCCGTTCCTGCCGCGAGATCTCGAATACCGCATGAGTTTCAGCCAGCCCGCCGAGCGGATCGGTGTCCACATGGCTGACTGGCAAGGCGAGCTGAAGATGTTCGACGCGACGCTCAACCTCACACGCGAGAACCTCAGCCGCCAGACGCTGCACCGCTACCTGATCACGTATCCGTGGATGACTGCAAAAACCTGTCTGGCGATTTATTGGCAGGCGATGCGCTTGCTCGTAAAGCGCATTCCCATTTTTTCTCATCAGGCCGCCGACGGCGAATACCGTGCAGCCGCCGCGCAATCCAAGGATCAACGCCATGAAAAGCAGTAGCAGTAGTTTTTCTGCCAATCTGGGTACCAATGGTCTGACGGCAAACATTCTGCGACGCGGCGTGTTACGTCAGCTCGCCAGCCTGCGCAATGGCCAGTTGGTGGTCATTGAACGGGGTGAGCGCCATGTGTTCGGCAAGACGGGCGCGCTGATTCAGGCCGAAGTGCATATTCTGGATTCCGCGGCCTGGGGCATGATCGCCAGCACCGGCTCCATCGGCGCAGGTGAGGCCTTTATCCACGGCTACTGGACCACGCCGGACCTCACCGCTGTGGTTCGGGTGTTCGTCAGCAATCTCGATGTGCTGGATGCGATGGAAGGCGGCATGGCGCGTCTGGCCCGGCCACTGATTCACGGGCTGCACTGGCTCAATCGCAACACCCGCAAAGGCTCACAGAAGAATATTGCGGCCCATTACGACCTGGGCAACACGTTGTTCGAGCAGTTTCTCGACCCGACGATGATGTATTCGGCAGCGCAGTTTCTCGACGACAACGACACGCTGGAACAGGCCCAGTTGAACAAGCTGGAGCGCATCTGCCAGAAGCTGGCCCTGAAACCCGACGATCACTTGCTGGAAATCGGCACCGGCTGGGGCAGCATGGCCATTTACGCGGCGCAGCATTATGGCTGCCGTGTGACCACCACGACGCTGTCCAGGGAACAGTTCGCTTACACCGAGCAACAGTTGATCAAGCTGGGCTTGCAGGATCGCGTCACGCTGCTGCTGACCGACTACCGCGACCTGACCGGTGAATACGACAAGCTGGTGTCCATCGAAATGATCGAAGCGGTCGGTCATCGTTTTCTGCCGACCTACTTCAAACAGTGTGCGAACCTGCTCAAGAGCAACGGCATGATGTTGCTGCAGGCGATCACCATTCGCGAGCAGCGTTACGCGCAGGCCAAACGTAACGTGGACTTCATTCAGCGCTATATCTTCCCCGGTGGCGCCCTGCCTTCGGTGGCGAAGATGCTCGACATCGTCGGCAGCGACACCGACATGAACCTGTTGCACATGGAAGACTTCGGCCTGCACTACGCGCGCACGTTGCGCCTGTGGCACGACAACTTCAAACACGCGCACGGCAAACTGACCGAACTGGGTTACGACGAATACTTCCTGCGCCTCTGGGAGTTCTACCTGTGTTATTGCGAGGGTGGCTTTCTGGAGCGAACGATCGGCACCGCGCAATTGTTGCTGGCCAAACCGGAGGCACTGCGCGAACCACTGCTGGGTCGCTTCAATGCTTAAAACACTCGCCAATGCGCTGTTGTTCCAGGTTGGCTGGTTTGCCTGCGTACTGGGCGGCAACAGCTACTGGCTGTTGATTGCCGTAGGCGTACTGGCCGTGCATGTTCTGTGGACCAGCTCGTGGGCCGCCGAAGGGCGACTGATCCTGGCCGTGACGCTGGTCGGCGTCGTGATCGACAGTGCGCTGATGGCGCTCGGGGTTTTCGACTTCGGCGTCGAGGGTTATCTGCTCCCCCTGTGGCTGGCCGTGTTGTGGGCCGTCATGGGCACCACGCTCAATCATTGCCTGGCGTGGACCGCCAAGCCCCGGTGGCGAGCCGCCGTGCTGGGCGCTATTGGCGGCCCGATGTCGTACTATGCCGGCTCGCAACTGGCGCAAGTCCACCTTCCCCTCGGGATGTGGCCGAGCATGACAGTGCTGGCGCTGGTCTGGGCGGGTGTGTTCCCCCTGCTTCAATGGCTGGCCGCCCGTACGACCCGCCCTTCAGCCAGACACTCGGGAGACACGCCCTGAACGCCACGCTTATTCCGCTCGCAGAGATTCCCGGCGAAACGGAAGTCACCTGCTCGACCTGCGCGGCCTGTTGCTGCCAACTGGAAGTGATGCTCATCACCGACACCGGTGTGCCTGAACGTTATATCGATAACGATGAATGGGGTGGCGAAGTCATGTTACGGCTGGACGACGGATGGTGCGCCGCACTGGATCGCAACACCATGATGTGTACCATCTACGAACGTCGGCCGTTGATTTGTCGCGAATTCGAAGCGGGGGCGGAAGATTGCCTGAATGAACGCAAAGGGATTGCGACGGCTTATCTTTGATCAGTGTTGCTGGCTTGACGCTCGTCACTGTCGTCCCCACGCGCTGCGTGGGGATGCATTTCAGGACGCGCTGCGCGCGACTTTGAGCGTGCGGTGCAGCGCAGAAATGTGACGCGGAGCATCACGAAATGCATGCCAACGCGGAGCATTGGCACGAGACTCAACTGGCTGTATCAGAACGGCATCTTGTAGTGCAGTGCGTAGCTTTCTATACCGTCGTTCGGCTCTTTGATACCGGCGTTGGAATAGTGAGTGGCACGAATGCCGACTTCGTGTCCGCCTGCGAAGCGCAGACCGAAACCGATACGGTCTTCGAAGTTGAACGCTGAACCGAACTTGCGATCTTCAACCTGCGTGTTCGAAAACACCGAGACGCCGATACCGGCTTCTACGTAAGGCTTGACGTTGCCGTTGCCGAATTCATAAACCAGAACCGGGGAGAACGACAGGCTGTGGTTATCCTTGTAGTCCTTGCCATCCCAGTACGTGTAAGCGCCGTCCCAGTAACCGGTCAGACGGCCAATGTCGCTTTGCAACCAGGTCTTGTCCCAGTCGAATTGCACACCCAGGCGATAAGCCATAGTGGACTCGCCGGTCTGCCCAACCGAAAATTCAACGCCGTCGGCCTGCGCCAGTGAAGCCTGGCCTGCCATAAGGGCCGAGAGCACGGCCAGGCAAAAGAGTCTCTTCATGAGAAACGTCCTAAATTGTATGAAGTTGTAAGAAAGTGTTGGAATTCGTTCAGTCGCACGTATAGAAGCCAGCGAGACGAGGTTAGTTCAGCCCCCAAACGCTTTTTTTCACGTTTTTTTTACAAACGGAAGCTTCTCACATTGCAGGAGTCTTGCGACAGAAAAGGTAGGATTTTTCTGAAATTGTCCGGTATGTCACTAGACCAATACAAGGTGTCGCGCGCAGGGCCGCTGGCCAGCAGCGCGGAGCGAGACAAAAGTCGCTGTAACTGCCGCGCTACGGCGGCCCCGGTGTCAATCAGAGTGACCGACTCGGGCAGCATGTCCCGCAACAAAGGCTTGAGAAAGGGATAGTGCGTGCAGCCCAGAATGATCGTGTCGCACTGCGCTGCCAGCAACGGCTCTACGTAGTGCTGCAACAATTGGCGAATCTGCGGGCTGACCAGATCGCCGGTTTCGATCAGTTCGACCAGACCGGGGCACGGCTGCGTCACCACGCGTACGTCACTGGCAAACCGGTCCAGCAAGGCGGCGAACCGGGCGCTTTGCAGGGTCCCCGTCGTTGCCAGCACGCCCACCACGCCGCTGCGCGTGGCCTCGGCAGCAGGTTTGACCGCTGGCTCCATGCCCACAATCGGCCAGTCCGGGTAACGTTGACGCAGGTGCGCGACGCCTGCAGCCGTTGCGGTATTGCAGGCCACGACCAACGCCTTGGCACCTTGCTCGCGGAAAAAACCGGCAATCGTCAGGCAGCGCTCTATGATGAATTCAGGGGTTTTCTCACCGTAGGGAATATGCCCGCAATCCGCCACATACAGCAGCGACTCGTCGGGCAACGCCAGGCGGATTTCATTGAGCACCGACAAACCGCCGACGCCGGAATCGAAAATGCCTACCGGCGCATCGCAACCCTTGCTCACCGAAATGTCAGGCATGCTCGCCCTGCCCGCTCGCTGGACCGCACACGGCACAGGCCGGATCACGCCTGACTTTCAACTCACGAAAACGGCTGGTGAGGGCATCGATCAGCAGCAGCCGCCCGACCATAGGCTCGCCAAACCCGGCCAGCAGTTTCAGGGCTTCAAGCGCCTGCAGACTGCCCACCAGGCCCACCAGCGGCCCGATCACGCCCGCTTCGCTGCAGGTCAGTTCCGCTTCGCTGCCGTGGCCATACAGGCAGTGATAACAGGGGCTTTCGGCGCGACGCGGGTCAAACACCGATAACTGACCTTCCAGCCGAATCGCTGCGCCGCTGACCAGCGGCTTGCCCGCCGCGAAGCAGGCGGCATTGACCGCTTCGCGGGTGGCGAAATTATCCGAACAGTCGAGCACCAGATCGACTGCCTGCACCGCCACACTCAATGAATCGACATCAAGCGCCGCACGATGAGCAATCAGTTTTATTTCCGGGTTGATCGCAGCGAGCCGCGCCAGGGCCGAATCAACCTTGGCCAGCCCGATGCTCTGAGTGTCATGAATGATCTGGCGTTGCAGGTTCGTCAGGTCGACATGGTCGTAGTCTGCCAGATGCAGCTCACCCACGCCTGCCGCAGCCAGATAGAGGGCGACCGGCGAACCAAGTCCGCCGACCCCCACGATCAGCGCGCGACTGTGTTTGAGCCGCAACTGACCGTCGATATCAACAGGCTGCAATAGAATCTGCCGGCTATAGCGCAGCAGCTCCTGATCACTCAGCACGGCTTGCAGCCGAATGTGATGCGCTCGTGCTCGCCCAGATCACGGCGGGTCTGGATGCGCTCGAAGCCCTCACGAATCAGCAATTCGCGCACCGCAGGACCCTGGTCGTAGCCGTGCTCCAGCAGCAACCAGCCGTCCGCATTGAGATGCGCCGGGGCCTGTTTGATGATCTCACGCAAGTCATCGAGCCCGTCGGAACCGGACACCAGCGCACTGCTGGGTTCGAAACGCACATCACCGGCGGCCAGATGCGGGTCAGCATCGGCAATGTACGGCGGGTTACTGATGATCAAATCGAACTGCCGCCCTTCCAGCGCGCTGAACCAATGGCTGTCGAGCACTTCGGCGTTGTCCAGTTGCAACCGCTTGCGATTGCGTTCGGCCAGCGCGACCGCATCAGGCACGCGATCAACCGCCGTGACCTTCCAGTGCTGACGCTCGTTGGCCAGGGCAAGCGCAATCGCGCCAGTGCCGGTGCCCAGATCCAGAACCTGCGCAGGGGCAAAGGCAGGCACCAGCTCCAATGCCGCTTCGACCAGCATTTCAGTCTCGGGGCGCGGGATCAAGGTGTGCGGCGCGACTTCCAGATCAAGCTTCCAGAACCCTTGCTGACCGAGAATGTACGCCACCGGCTCACCTGCGCGTCGCCGCGCCAGGTAACCCGCAAACGCCAGTGCCGCTTCGGTGCTGACAATGCGCTCGGGCCATGTGTGCAGAAAACTGCGCGGCTTGCCCAGGGCAGCCGCAAGCAACAACTCGATATCGAGCCGTGCAGTCGGTGATTCGGGAAGCTCGGTGCTTCTCAACAAACTGGCGATAATGGTCATTTACTCACCCAATGCCGCAAGTTGGTCAGCCTGATATTCAGCGAGTAGCGGCTCTATCACTGCATCGACCCCGCCCGCCAGAACTTCATCCAGCGAGTACAGGGTCAGATTGACGCGGTGATCCGTTACGCGCCCCTGAGGAAAATTGTAGGTCCGTATGCGCTCCGAACGATCACCGGACCCCACCAGCAGCTTGCGCTCGCTGGCGATGGCATTGGCCGCCGCGCTGGTCTGCTGATCATTCAGCTTGGCAGACAACCAGGACATCGCCCGGGCTCTGTTCTTGTGCTGCGAGCGCTCTTCCTGACACTCGACGACAATACCCGACGGCAAGTGGGTAATGCGGATGGCCGAGTCGGTTTTGTTGACGTGCTGGCCACCGGCACCTGAAGAACGGTAGGTGTCGACGCGCAGGTCAGCCGGGTTGATCTCGATAGCCTGTTGCTCATCGGGCTCGGGCAACACCGCTACGGTGCAGGCCGACGTGTGAATGCGGCCTTGGGATTCGGTCTCCGGCACGCGCTGTACACGGTGTGCGCCGGACTCGAATTTCAGCTTGCCGTAGACACTTTCGCCTTCGACCCGGGCAATGACTTCTTTGTAACCGCCATGCTCGCCTTCGTTTTCGGACAATATTTCAACCCGCCAGCCACGTCGCTCGGCGTAGCGCGAATACATGCGGAACAGGTCGCCGGAGAAAATCGCGGCCTCGTCGCCGCCGGTGCCGGCGCGAATTTCGAGGAACACGTTACGACCGTCATTCGGGTCCTTGGGCAACAGCATGCGTTGTAGCTGCGCCTCCAGATCGACCAGCTGCTGTTTGGTCTCGCGGACTTCCTCGACAGCCATTTCACGCATGTCGGGGTCGCTGTCCTTCAGCAGAGCCTGCGCCCCTTCAAGATCGCCTTGCACCTTGATCAGCTGTTTATAGAGCGCAACGACCGGCTCCACTTCGGCGTATTCACGGGAATAGGCGCGAAAGCGT
Organism: Pseudomonas syringae; assembly: GCF_002157375.1. Lineage (GTDB taxonomy): Bacteria > Pseudomonadota > Gammaproteobacteria > Pseudomonadales > Pseudomonadaceae > Aquipseudomonas > Aquipseudomonas syringae_T. The sequence continues at coordinate 100,497 of NZ_MTSA01000007.1, read as the reverse complement.
GTCTGATCGCTGATGACTTCGGCGTCGCCGAGCAGCGCGGTCAGTTCCTCGAAACGGTCGCTGAGGACATCCAGCTTATTGAGCAGTGAAGCTTTCATTGCGGGGTTTTATCCGTCGAGCCCTCACCGAGGGCAAATAGTTCCTGAGCCATAGCCAGCGCATCGACGCGGCCTTCGGCAGACAGCTTCTTGAGTTGCACGCTGGGCGCATGCAGCAATTTGTTAGTCAGGCCACGCGCCAGCTGGACCAGCACATCCTCGGCATTGCTGCCGTTGGCCAGCATCCGTTGTGCCTTGCTCAGTTCTTCGTCACGCAGCCGTTCGCTTTGCTGACGATAGGCGCGCAACACATCGACTGCCGCCAGTTCGCGCAGGCGCGACATGAAATCGTCGGCGCCGAGGCTGACCAGTTGCTCGGCAGCCAGCGCTGCACCCTGGCGACTTTTGAGATTCTCTGCCACCACTTCGTGCAGGTCATCGACGCTGTAGAGGTAAACGTCGTCCAGCTCGCCCACTTCAGGCTCGATATCCCGGGGTACGGCGATATCGACCATGAAGATCGGTTTGTGCTTGCGCAGTTTCAGCGCACTTTCCACAGCGCCTTTGCCCAGAATCGGCAACTGGCTGGCCGTCGAACTGATCACAATATCGCTGTTAACCAGCTCTGCCGGTATGTCCGACAACAGCACGGCGTGGGCACCGAACTCGGCGGCCAGCATGCTGGCACGCTCCAGCGTACGGTTGGCAACCACGATACGCTTGACGCCCAGGTCATGCAGGTGCCGGGCGACCAGAGTAATGGTCTCGCCCGCACCGATCAACAAGGCCTGACTGCGTTGCAGGTCACTGAAAATCTGTTTTGCCAGACTGACGGCAGCAAAAGCCACCGAGACCGGGTTTTCACCGATTGCGGTGTCGGTGCGCACTTGCTTGGCGGCGCTGAACGTGGCCTGAAACAGGCGACCCAGCAGCGGCCCGACGGTGCCGGCTTCGCGGGCAACGGCGTACGCGGACTTCATCTGACCGAGAATCTGCGGTTCGCCCAGTACCAGCGAGTCCAGCCCTGATGCCACGCGCATCATGTGGCGCACGGCCGCGTCATCCTCGTGGACATAGGCGCTGGCGCGCAGCTCCTCGAGACTGAGGTGATGATAATCGGCGAGCCAGGCCAGGATGCTGTCGGCCGCGAGGTGATCATGTTCGATATACAGCTCGCTGCGGTTGCACGTCGACAGAATCGCCGCCTCGCGGCTTTCGGTCAGGCGGCAGAGCTGCTGCAGCGCCTCAACCAGTTGCTCGGGGGTAAATGCCACGCGCTCGCGAACGTCGACCGAGGCGGTCTTATGGTTGATGCCGAGTGCAAGGAAGGCCATTCAGGGTCGCAGGTGGTGACGTGAAGCCGGTAATTGTCCTACTTCGATAAGCTCAGAACAACCACCGCATATTATTGTCCCACTACAATCGCTCGTTGCAGACCTTGGTTTGGGGTCCGCAACGCCGCAAACACAAGCATTGCATCAGTTTTTCCGACGGCTGTGGGTTTTGCCGACAGCCTTGTGTCATGATGCTCCCACCGCAGGTAAGCCGCCCTTCTTATATATGAATAGATCCTCCGCGTTGTTCCTTGCTCTTGCTTTTCTTGGTGGCTGCCAGTCTATGGCCCCCGCCTCGTCGCAGCCCGTGCCCGCCCAGAAAGACGCACCTCCAGCGCCTGAACCCAAGCCGCAAGTCTATGGCTCGTTCACTCAGGACACGCTGGTCAGCCTGCTGAGCGCGGAGCTGGCTGGCCAGCGCAACCGTTTCGACATCGCCCTGGATAACTATGTGACCCAGGCGATCAAGACCCAGGACCCGGGAGTCTCCGAGCGCGCGTATCAGATCGCCGAGTACATGGGCGCCGATCAATCGGCGCTTGAAACCGCGCTGATCTGGGCGAGAAACGCGCCGACCGACCTCGAAGCACAGCGCGCCGCAGCCATTCAACTGGCGCGCGCCGGTCGCTACGACGACTCTTTGGTTTACATGGAGCGGGTTCTGCAGGGTCAGGGCGATACACACTTCGATTTTCTGGCGCTGTCTGCGGCTGAAACCGACTCGGACACTCGCAACGGCCTGCTCAAGAGTTTCGACCGGCTGCTGGGCAAATACCCGAATAACAGCCAGTTGATTTTCGGCAAGGCGCTGCTGCTCCAGCAGAATGGCGATTCCGAACAGTCGCTCAAACTGCTGGAAGACAACCCGCCCAAAGAAGGTGAAGTCGCACCGATTCTGCTCCATGCCCGCCTGCTGCAAAGCATGAACCGAGGCAAGGAAGCGGTCCCGCTGCTGGAAAAAAGCATCAAGAAATACCCGGACGACAAGCGTTTGCGCCTGACGTACGCGCGCATGCTGGTCGAGCAGAACCGCATGGAAGACGCCAAAGTGCAGTTTGCCGCCCTGTTGCAGCAATACCCCGATGATGACGAGCTGCGTTTCTCTCTGGCGCTGGTCTGCCTTGAAGCCAAGGCCTGGGATGAGGCGGCGGGCTATCTGGAAGAGTTGATCGCACGTGGCGCTCACGTGGATTCGGCGCATTTGAACCTGGGCCGCATTCACGAAGAACGCGAAGACCCGCAAAGCGCACTCAACGAATACGCCCAGGTCGGCCCCGGCCCGGACTTCCTCGCCGCTCAGTTGCGCCAGGCCGATATTCTGGTCAGTAACGGCAACGGTGCCGAAGCCGCCAGGCGCCTGGCCGAAGCGCGTGCCGAAGAGCCCGACTACGCGATACAGCTTTACCTGATCGAAGCCGAGACCCTGACCAGCAACGACCAACTGGATCGCGGCTGGCAGGTCCTGAGCCAGGCGCTCAAGCAATACCCGGACGACGTCAACCTGCTCTATACCCGTGCCATGCTGGCTGAAAAGCGCAATGACCTGGCGCAGATGGAAAAGGATCTGCGCACCATCATCAAGCGCGAGCCAGAAAACGCAATGGCGCTGAATGCGCTGGGCTATACCCTTTCCGACCGCACCACGCGCTACGCCGAAGCCCGGCAACTGATCGAGAAAGCGCACCAGATCAGCCCCGACGACCCGGCTGTTCTCGACAGCCTCGGCTGGGTGAATTACCGCATGGGCAACCTGGACGATGCCGAGCGCTACTTGCGTCAGGCACTCGAGCGCTTCCCGGATCACGAAGTGGCAGCGCACCTGGGCGAAGTATTGTGGGCCAAAGGCGAACAGCGCGAAGCCCGAAAAGTGTGGGCCAAGGCCCTGGAACAACAACCCGACAGCACCGTCCTGCGCAGCACTTTGCGGCGCCTGACCGGATCAGAGAACCTTTAACGTCATGTTTTTGCGCCACGTAATCGTATTCAGCTTCATCGCCCTGCTCACTGGCTGCGCCGGGCTCACCTCCCGCGAATCTGTCCAAGGCAAGGGCGACCCTGCGCAATGGCGCGAACATAAACAACAGCTGAGCAGCCTTGATGGCTGGCAGATCAACGGCAAGGTCGGCATCCGGGCACCCAAGGACTCCGGCAGTGGCACGCTGTTCTGGCTGCAACGGCAGGATTATTACGACATCCGCCTGTCTGGCCCGCTGGGCAGAGGCGCTGCACGCCTCACCGGCAGGCCGGGTGCTGTCGTGCTCGAAGTGGCCAATCAGGGCCGCTATGAAGCGCCTACGCCAGAGACCCTTCTGCAGGATCAACTGGGCTGGAAATTGCCGGTCTCGCACCTTGTCTGGTGGGTACGCGGCCTGCCCGCCCCTGACAGCAAAAGCAGCGTGACGCTTGATGGCGACAGCCGCCTGGCGAGTCTCGATCAGGACGGCTGGCAGGTGGAATACCTCAGTTATGTCGAGCAAAACGGCTACTGGCTGCCGGAGCGCGTCAAGCTTCACGGCCAGGACCTCGATGTCACGCTGGTCATCAAGGACTGGCAGCCTCGCAAATTGGGGCAATGAGCATGCACACGCCACAACTGGTTCTGCCTGCTCCGGCAAAACTCAACCTGATGCTGCACATCCTGGGACGCCGTCCTGACGGCTACCACGAGCTGCAAACCCTGTTTCAGTTTCTGGACTACGGCGACGAGCTGGGTTTTGCCGTTCGCGAGGACGGCGAGATTCGCTTGCAGACCGACGTCTCCGGCGTTGCGCATGACAGCAACCTGATCGTCAAAGCCGCCCGCGCGCTGCAGCAACAATCGGGCTGTACGCTGGGCATGAACATCTGGCTGGATAAACGCCTGCCGATGGGCGGCGGCATCGGCGGCGGCAGCTCGGACGCGGCCACCACGTTGCTCGGCCTCAATCACTTATGGCAGCTGGGTTGGGATGAAGATCGTCTCGCCGCTTTAGGCCTGACACTGGGCGCCGATGTTCCGGTTTTTGTGCGCGGCCGCGCAGCGTTTGCTGAAGGTATCGGCGAAATCCTGACCCCGGAAAACCCGGAAGAACCCTGGTATTTGGTGCTTGTTCCGCAAGTCGCTGTAAGTACAGCAGAAATTTTTTCAGATCCGTTGTTGACACGCGACACGCCGCCCATTAAAGTGCGCCCCGTTCCCAAGGGAAACAGTCGAAATGACTGTAAAGCGGTTGTAGAGAGGCGTTACCCAGAAGTACGTAACGCTTTGAATTTGTTAGGTAATTTTACCGAAGCAAAATTAACCGGAACTGGAAGTTGTGTGTTTGGGGCCTTCCCAAACAAAGCTGAAGCTGATAAAGTCTCGGCCCTTCTTGCAGAGACCCTTACGGGGTTCGTAGCGAAAGGAAGCAACATTTCGATGTTGCATCGTAAGCTACAGATTCTGTAACAGGAATCGAGTGCAAAACACTCGAATGATTCAATACAGGGGCGTCGCCAAGCGGTAAGGCAGCAGGTTTTGATCCTGCCATGCGTTGGTTCGAATCCAGCCGCCCCTGCCATTTTCTATACTCATCCAGGTTACCCTCAGCCTCTAGGTACTGCGCGTGTCCAAGATGATGGTCTTTACGGGGAATGCCAACCCCGATCTCGCTCGGCGTGTAGTACGTCAGCTGCATATCCCACTGGGTGATGTTTCTGTTGGAAAATTTTCCGACGGTGAAATCAGCACTGAGATTAATGAAAACGTCCGCGGTAAAGACGTCTTCATCATTCAGCCGACCTGCGCACCAACGAACGATAACCTGATGGAACTCGTCGTGATGGCTGATGCCTTCCGCCGCTCCTCAGCGTCCCGAATCACTGCTGTGATTCCCTACTTTGGTTATGCTCGCCAGGACCGCCGTCCGCGTTCCGCACGTGTTGCTATCAGCGCAAAAGTCGTTGCAGATATGCTGACCGTGGTGGGAATCGACCGTGTCCTCACGGTTGATCTTCATGCTGACCAGATCCAGGGCTTCTTCGATATCCCGGTAGATAACATCTACGGCTCCCCCGTTCTGGTGGATGACATCGAAGATCAGCGCTTTGAAAACCTGATGATCGTTTCCCCGGATATCGGTGGCGTCGTGCGCGCACGTGCTGTTGCCAAATCCCTGGGCGTCGATCTCGGTATCATCGACAAACGCCGTGAGAAAGCCAATCACTCCGAAGTGATGCATATCATCGGTGATGTCGAAGGGCGTACCTGCATTCTGGTTGATGACATGGTCGATACCGCCGGCACCCTGTGCCACGCGGCCAAAGCCTTGAAAGAGCATGGCGCTGCCAAGGTATTTGCCTACTGCACACACCCTGTGCTGTCGGGTCGGGCGATCGAAAACATTGAAAATTCCGTGCTGGACGAACTGGTGGTGACCAACACCATCCCGTTGTCTGCCGCAGCTCAAGCCTGTGGTCGTATCCGCCAACTGGATATTGCCCCGGTTGTCGCCGAAGCGGTTCGCCGCATCAGCAACGAAGAATCGATCAGCGCAATGTTCCGCTAAGGGTTCTCCCTAAGCCTGCATTCCGTTGACGAAAAGCGCCCCGCCCTGACATCCGGTCAGGGCGGGGCTTTTTTGCCCATACCGCCCGAGCGCTGGTCGCAAACGCAACGGCGGATGTGGTTAATTTGGAGATACAACATGAACGAATTTACCCTGAATGCAGAACAGCGTTCCGACCTGGGGAAAGGTGCGAGCCGCCGCCTGCGTCGTCTCGCTAGCCTGGTTCCAGCTGTCGTCTACGGTGGCGACAAAGCCCCTGAGTCCATCAGCATGCTGGCCAAAGAAGTTGCCAAACTGCTCGAAAACGACGCGGCTTACAGCCACATCATCGAGCTGAACGTTGGTGGCAAGAAGCAAAACGTCATCATCAAGGCACTGCAACGTCACCCGGCCAAAGGCCACGTGCTGCACGCCGACTTCGTGCGCGTTGTAGCCGGTCAGAAACTGACCGCTATCGTGCCGATCCACTTCCTGAACGAAGAAGCTCCGGTCAAGAAAGGCGGCGAGATCTCGCACACTACCACTGAACTGGAAGTGACCTGCCTGCCGAAAGACCTGCCTGAGTTCATCGAAGTTGATCTGGGCACGCTGGAAATCGGTGACAACGTTCACCTGTCCGAGCTGAAAGCACCTAAAGGCGTCGAGTTCGTTGCTTTGGCACACGGTAATGACCTGGCAATCGCCAACGTCCATGCACCGCGCATCGTCAAAGATGAAGAAGAAGGCGAAGGTGAAGAAGGCGCTGCCGAGTAATTGGTAACGTCGGAGTTGCTCAGGAAACACCGCGAGCGATAGCAGGCAAAGCGGGCGAGATCGCGGAGTTTACATCATGGTAAATGAGCACTTTTCGCCTGTATTGCCGCTGTCGCCAGCGGTTTAACCCTCAACTCCAAAGGAAGAGCCCCTGTCGTGACCGCCATACAACTGATCGTGGGCCTGGGAAATCCAGGCGCTGAATACGAACAGACCCGGCATAACGCAGGGGCTTTTTTTGTTGAGCGTATTGCTGCGGCGCAGCGAGTCAATCTCGTTCCCGAGCGCAAATTCTTTGGCCTGACCGGACGCTTTACGCATCAGGGTCAGGATGTTCGTCTGCTGATTCCCACCACCTACATGAACCGCAGCGGCCAGGCTGTCGCGGCACTTGCCGGTTTCTACCGTATTCCGGTCGAGTCGATACTGGTGGCGCATGACGAACTTGACCTGCCTCCGGGCGTTGCCAAACTCAAAGTGGGCGGCGGCCACGGCGGTCATAACGGCCTGCGCGACATCATCGCGCAGCTCGGCAACCAGAACACATTTCATCGCTTGCGGCTTGGCATCGGCCACCCGGGCGATGCCAGCAAGGTGTCCGGTTTTGTCCTGGGACGAGCGCCACGCGCCGAACAGGAAAAACTGGACGCCAGTATCGACTTTGCCCTCGGCGTGCTGCCGGATATCTTCGCCGGTGAATGGAACCGGGCGATGAAAAACCTGCACAGCCAGAAGGCCTGACATCACTCGAGGGGAAACACCATGGGATTCAATTGCGGCATCGTCGGCCTGCCTAACGTCGGCAAGTCCACCCTGTTCAACGCGCTGACCAAATCAGGTATCGCGGCCGAGAACTTCCCCTTCTGCACCATCGAACCGAACAGCGGCATCGTGCCTATGCCCGATCCGCGCCTGGCGGCGCTGGCGGCCATCGTCAACCCGAAACGCATCCTGCCGACCACGATGGAATTCGTCGACATCGCCGGCCTTGTGGCAGGCGCCTCCAAAGGTGAAGGCCTGGGCAACAAGTTTCTCGCCAACATCCGCGAGACCGACGCCATTGCTCACGTGGTGCGCTGCTTTGAAGACGAGAACGTGATTCACGTCTCCAACAGCGTCGACCCCAAGCGTGACATCGAGATCATCGACCTGGAACTGATCTTCGCCGACCTCGACAGTTGCGAAAAGCAGCTGCAAAAAGTCGCACGCAACGCCAAAGGCGGCGATAAGGATGCAGTGGTCCAGAAAGGCCTGCTCGAGCAACTGATTGCACACTTCAGCGAAGGCAAGCCGGCTCGCAGCCTGATGAAGAGCATGAGCGCTGACGAAAAAGTCGTCATTCGCGGCTTCCACCTGCTGACCACCAAGCCGGTCATGTACATCGCCAACGTCGCCGAAGACGGCTTCGAGAACAACCCGCTGCTGGACGTGGTCCGCGCCATCGCCGAAGAAGAAGGCGCGATGCTGGTGCCGGTCTGCAACAAGATCGAAGCGGAAATCGCCGAACTGGATGACGGCGAAGAGAAAGACATGTTCCTCGAAGCCCTGGGCCTCGAAGAACCCGGCCTGAACCGCGTGATCCGCGCCGGCTACGAAATGCTTCACCTGCAGACCTACTTCACCGCAGGCGTTGAAGAAGTCCGCGCCTGGACCGTTCGCGTCGGCGCCACCGCCCCCCAGGCCGCAGGCGTTATCCACACCGACTTCGAAAAAGGCTTCATCCGCGCCGAAGTCGTGGCCTACGACGACTTCATCCAGTACAAAGGCGAAGCCGGTGCCAAGGAAGCGGGCAAATGGCGCCTGGAAGGCAAGGAATACATCGTCAAGGACGGTGATGTGATGCATTTCCGGTTCAACGTGTAAGCAACAGGCGGTTTACATACATCCCTGTGCAGAAGCCCCATTAGCTGGGGCTTTTGCGTTTTCACGCATGGGCCGGATGAACCCTGCCAACCCAATACAGCCCCTCTTAAATTATTTGCTGGGGATGTCTATTTTTCTATGTAAAATATCGTTCTTTAATCGTCGCTCATCCACGTCATTTTAAACACTCATGTTTAATACAGGCAGATGTCTCGAAAACGGCGACCGATCAGCGATTGTTTCCACGGACCGGGCAGAGCCTTGTCACAACCCTAGGTAGATACTCTTTTGAAGATCTTAGTAACAGGCGGTGCTGGCTTTATCGGTTCGGCGGTCATTCGGCATATCATTGCCAACACAACGGACTCCGTCGTCAACGTCGACAAGCTCACCTATGCAGGCAATCTCGAGTCACTTCAGTCGGCCGATCAAAGCGAGCGCTACGCCTTTGAGCACGTCGATATCTGCAACCGCGAAGACCTGGATCGGGTTTTCAAGGAGCATCAGCCTGATGCCGTGATGCACCTGGCAGCTGAATCCCACGTCGATCGCTCCATCACGGGCCCGTCGGAATTCATCCAGACCAATATCATCGGTACCTACACGCTGCTCGAAGCTGCACGCGGCTACTGGAGCCAGCTGGACGAAGCCCGTAAAGCCAATTTCCGTTTCCATCACATTTCGACCGATGAAGTGTATGGCGACCTGGAAGGCCCGGAAGACCTCTTCACCGAGACGACCCCTTACCAGCCAAGCTCGCCCTACTCGGCCAGCAAGGCCAGTTCCGACCACCTGGTGCGTGCCTGGAGCCGTACCTACGGCCTGCCTACCCTGGTCACCAATTGCTCCAACAATTACGGCCCGTGCCATTTCCCCGAGAAACTGATCCCGCTGATCATCCTCAACGCGCTGGAAGGCAAGCCACTGCCCATTTACGGGAAAGGCGATCAGGTCCGTGACTGGCTCTATGTAGAAGACCATGCCCGCGCACTGTACAAAGTCGTGACGGAAGGCGAGATCGGCGAAACCTATAACATTGGTGGCCACAACGAGAAGCAGAACCTCGAAGTGGTCAACACTGTCTGCGCCCTGCTCGACCAGTTGCGCCCTGATTCGGCTCATCGCCCGCATGCCAGCCTGATCACTTACGTTCAGGACCGTCCAGGCCATGACCTGCGCTACGCTATCGACGCCAGCAAGATCCAGCGTGAGCTGGGCTGGGTGCCGGAAGAAAGCTTCGAGTCCGGGATTCGCAAGACCGTTCAGTGGTACCTCGATAATCCTGAGTGGGTTGCTCACGTCAAGAGCGGTAGCTACCAGCAATGGATCGACAAAAACTACACAGCACGCGCCGATAAATGATGAAAATTCTTCTGCTGGGAAAAAACGGCCAGGTCGGTTGGGAGCTGCAGCGCTCGTTAGCGGTATTGGGTGAAGTAGTCGCTCTTGATCGGCATAGCGTTTCGACGGCCTACGGTGACCTTTCTGGCGACCTGTCGAACCTGGACGGGTTGCGGGACACGATTCGAAGCGTTAAACCTCAGGTCATCGTCAACGCCGCAGCCTATACCGCCGTTGATAAAGCAGAGACCGAGCAAGAACTCGCGCACACGGTCAATGCTCTGGCAAGCCAGGTCCTGGCAGAAGAAGCTCACGCGCTGGACGCGCTTCTGGTTCATTACTCGACGGACTACGTGTTCGACGGCACGGGAACCACCGCCTGGAAAGAAAGCGATGCGGTGTCGCCGGTCAATTACTACGGCGCAACCAAGCTTGAAGGCGAGCAACTGATTATTGCCTCAGGTTGCAAACACCTGATATTCCGCACCAGTTGGGTATACGCGGCACGCGGCAACAACTTTGCCAAGACCATGCTGCGGCTTGCAAAAGATCGTCCGACACTGAGTGTGATCGCCGATCAGATAGGCGCACCGACCGGTGCAGAACTGCTGGCCGACATAGCGACAGCGGCCTTGCAGCAAACACTTGCAAGGCCTGAGCTGTGTGGCATCTACCACCTGGCGCCTGCTGGTGAAGTGTCATGGCATGCCTATGCGCAATACGTAATTGATTTTGCCCGCGCCAATGGGGAACCCCTGGCGGTGGAAACAATCAACCCAATCGGTACGATTGAATACCCGACACCCGCGCAACGCCCTCTGAATTCGCGTTTGAACACAGACAAGCTGCGCCACAATTTTTCTCTGCACCTGCCTGAATGGCAAAGTGGTGTGGCCCGAATGCTCATGGAATCCCTGAATAAATGACCACCATTAATCGTAAAGGCATCATCCTGGCCGGCGGCTCGGGCACTCGTCTTCACCCGCTCACCCTTGGCGTGTCCAAGCAGATGCTGCCTATCTACGACAAGCCGATGATTTTCTACCCTCTTTCGGTGCTGATGCTGGCGGGTATGCGTGAAGTGCTGATCATCTCCACGCCGGAAGACTTGCCGAGCTTCCGCAAGCTGCTGGGCGACGGCAGCCAGTACGGCATTCAGCTTACCTATGCCGAACAGCCTACACCTGACGGCCTGGCACAAGCCTTCATCATTGGCGAAGAGTTCATTGGCAAAGATCCTTGCTGCCTGATCCTGGGCGACAACATCTTCTATGGTCAGCACTTCTCCGACAACCTGCGCTCCGCCAGCCAGCAGACCAGCGGTGCCACCGTTTTCGGTTATCACGTTTCCGATCCGGAGCGCTTTGGCGTTGTCGAGTTCGACGACACCGGTCGCGCCCTGAGCATCGAAGAAAAGCCTGCAGCGCCAAAGTCGAGCTACGCGGTAACAGGTCTGTACTTCTACGACAATCAGGTTGTCGAAATCGCGAAGAACATAAAGCCTTCGGCGCGTGGCGAGCTGGAAATCACCGATGTGAACCGTGCGTATCTTGAACAGAAGAGCCTGACCGTAGAGATTCTGGGGCGCGGGTTCGCCTGGCTCGACACCGGCACTCATGAGTCGCTGCTGGAGGCGAGCCATTTTGTGCATACCATCGAGCAACGTCAGGGCTGGAAAGTGGCCTGCCTGGAAGAAATTGCCTACACCAACGGCTGGATTACTTCCGCGCAGTTGGGTGAGCAAGCTCAAAAGCTGAAGAAGACCGGTTACGGGCAGTACCTGCAGAAGCTGCTTGATCTGGGCTCGTTCTAAGGCCGCAAACCTCTATTCCCCTACCGCAAGGCTGCGAACAGTATGTCATCTGTTTTTCCGAAGGTAGCCGTGCTGCTGGCGGCCTATAACGGTATGGCGTGGATAGAGGCGCAACTTGATTCCATTCTGAAGCAGGCCAATGTCTGCGTAAGCGTGTTCATCAGTGTCGATACCTCCACGGACGGCACTGAAGCGTGGTGTGCCGACTATGCACAGCACCGCGCAAACATAATCCTGCTACCGCCCGCCGGACGATTTGGCGGAGCATCGCGCAATTTCTTTCGCTTGATTCGAGATGTCGACTTCTCATCGTTTGATTACGTAGCCTTCTCCGATCAGGACGATATCTGGCACCCCGACAAGCTGGAGCGCGCCGTATCGATTTTGCAGTACGGCACCCATCAAGCCTATTCCAGTAATGTCATCGCCTTCTGGCCGGATGGCAGGCGAGTATTACTGGACAAGGCACAGCCTCAAACCCGGTGGGACCATTTTTTTGAAGCCGCCGGTCCAGGCTGCACCTATGTACTAAATCGCCCACTCGCGGATGCGTTCAAGGCATCGCTCACGTCACACTGGAACGAGGCTCAGGCTGTCAGCCTGCATGACTGGTATTGCTATGCATTTGCGCGCAGTCACGGCTATCGGTGGTTTATCGACCCTGCTTACAGCCTGGATTATCGTCAGCATGCCGATAATCAGGTCGGCGCCAATACCGGACTCGCATCACTCATCACACGCTTGAAAAAGATTGCCGATGGCTGGTGGGCGGGACAGGTGCTGCTGATCAGCCAACTGATCGGGGGTAATGAGACGCCATTTTCAAGAAAGGCAAACGGTACACGCTGGTTATTTTTTCGGCTCGCCTTCAAGGCCGGACAATGTCGCAGAAGACCCCGAGACAAGATTTTCTTCATTGTCGCCTGCCTGGCAGCGATGCTGAACAAGCCTGAGCAGCGAAATAATCAGTAAGCAGTGCATGGGGTCTCTTCAGAGCCATGTGACTCATGACGCCCGCAAAACTGATATCGCAACCCATTGAAAAGACTCGCTTTCACGCTCCTGGCCTGACGATGGCAGCAGCATGAGCATACGCACGTCCGGGGATCGGGCGGCGCGCTGTAATCGCTTAATTTCACAGGCCACTGAATGTTCTCCAGCAGCGGCTTATGTTAATGTGCAGGCCTTTGTTTTCGGTATCAGAAGCTCCACAAAGCCGGCAGCCGGGGTGAGCGGAACCAGAGTCCAAAGGCAGGGTCACTTATACTGCCCGCCCAAGGATGACAGGCCCCCAGTCGCCTTTACGGCAATGAGTTCAGATGCCGGATGCGCTTTATTTCGTAAAACCGTCCTGCAATGAAGACCTCGTGTTACTCATCGTCGGAACCTACGTCGGAAAATCACAAATAGACGATGCCTGCTCCGCGCCCCTCAGTGACAGACCTACCCTCTTATCCAGCGCAGAGACACTCCGCTCAGGTGGACAGTCTATGGCGCAACCGACGCGGATGAACGTCGATATCGTAAAACGCCTTTTACTGGCGCACTCAAATTCCATGGCACAGGCGTTTTCCAACATACGCCTGCCCCAGCCAGGACCGCACAAGCAGGTCCTGATGAGCATTTCGGAGATACGTTACCTATGAATGCAACACGCCTCGCCATACCAGACGTCATCGTATTCGAGCCTCAAATCTTCGGCGACGATCGCGGTTTTTTCTTTGAAAGCTTTAACCAGAAGGCATTCGAAGAGGTCGTTGGCCGGCCTGTGAAGTTTGTTCAGGACAACCACTCTCGCTCGGTAAAAGGCGTGCTTCGGGGTTTGCATTATCAAATTCAGCAGCCGCAGGGCAAGCTGGTCCGGGTGACTGTGGGTGAAGTGTTTGACGTCGCAGTCGACCTGCGCAAAAGCTCACAGACCTTCGGCCAATGGGTGGGCCTGCACCTCACCGCCGAAAACAAAAAGCAGCTATGGATCCCGGAAGGTTTTGCTCACGGCTTCGTCGTGCTGTCCGAAAGCGCCGAATTTCTTTACAAGACCACTGACTACTGGGCGCCGGAACATGAGCGCAGCCTTGCCTGGAATGACGCGACGGTAGGTATCGAGTGGCCATTCAGCGAAGCACCTTCCCTGTCCGCCAAAGATCAGAAAGCCGTCGTGCTCGAAGACGCTGAGGTGTTCGCTTAATGAACCCTCATCAAACCCCTTCGGCAGGTCCTGTGCGACTGGTCACCAGCCTGTGGACGAACCGGTCGTTGATTTCGCAGATGACCAAACGGGAAGTCATCGGCCGGTACCGCGGCTCGGTAATGGGCCTGGCCTGGTCATTCTTCAATCCGGTCTTGATGCTGGCAGTTTACACCTTCGTCTTTTCTGAAATTTTCAGCGCACGCTGGGTCGGCGTAGACACCGGCAAAGGTGGATTTGCCATCCTCCTGTTCGTCGGGATGATCGTGCATGGTCTGTTCGCGGAGTGCGCCAACAGAGCACCGTCTCTGGTGATGAGCAACAGCAATTACGTCAAGAAAGTGGTTTTCCCGCTGGAGATCCTGCCGGTTATCACCTTGGGGTCTGCGCTCTTCCACAGTTGCATCAGCCTGATCGTACTCGTTATTGCACAACTGTTGATCTCACACACACTTTTCTGGACAGCGCTGCTGTTTCCGCTGATTCTCGTGCCGCTCATCCTGGGCACGCTGGGTATCAGCTGGTTTCTTGCATCACTGGGCGTGTACTTGCGCGATGTCGGCCACGTGATCACGGTACTGACGACAGTTCTATTGTTTCTCTCGCCGGTTCTTTATCCGGTGGCGGCGCTTCCCGAAGTTTATCGCCCGTGGCTACAAATGAACCCGCTCACCTACATTATCGAAGAGAGCCGGAGCGTACTGCTGTTCGGCAACCTCCCTCATTGGGGCAGCCTGGGCATTGCCATTGCCATTGGCGCAGTCATTGCTGCCGCAGGGTTCTGGTTCTTCCAAAAGACACGTAAAGGATTCGCTGATGTCATCTGATCAACCGGTTATCAGCGTACAAAACGTCTCCAAGTGTTTTTACACCTACGACAAGCCCCATGACCGCTTGAAGCAAGCGTTGGTCCCTAGGCTACAGCGCTGGTCTGGCCAGGAAACCACGACCACTTATGGCAAGGAGTTCTGGGCGTTACGCGACATCAACTTCGAGGTCGGTAAAGGTGAAACGGTCGGTATCGTCGGCCGCAACGGCTCCGGCAAGTCCACCTTGCTGCAAATCATCTGCGGCACGCTGAGCCCTACCGTCGGCGAAATTCAGACCCGTGGACGAGTGGCTGCATTGCTGGAACTCGGATCTGGCTTCAATCCCGAGTTCTCAGGTCGTGAAAACGTTTACCTGAACGCGGCCGTGCTGGGCCTGACGCGTGACGAAGTGGACGAACGCTTTGACGCGATCGCCGGCTTTGCCGACATCGGCGAATTCCTTGATCAGCCGGTCAAGTCATACTCGAGCGGCATGGCTGTCCGCTTGGCATTTGCAGTCCAAGCCCAGGTCGATCCAGAAATCCTCGTTGTGGATGAGGCCCTCTCTGTCGGAGATGCACGGTTTCAGGCAAAGTGCTTCGAGCGCCTGAGGCAATTAAAGGAAAACGGCACAAGCATTCTGCTGGTCACTCACTCCAGCGAACAGGTCGTCACTCATTGCAGTCGCGCGATTTTGCTCGAGAAGAGCAGGATCGAGATGATTGGCGAATCGCGGCCCGTCATCAATCGCTACACCGACCTTTTGTTCGGACGCGACAAGAGCCCTATCACCGACAAGAGCCTGGACCTCGCTGAAGCAGAGCGAGTGGAAACGCCCCCCGCCGAAGCCGACAAGATTGCGTTGCGTTTCGACGAAGACGTGTACGCCAGCAGGCCCGGCTACAACCCTCATGAATACCGCTGGGGGGACGGCGCAGCAACATTACTCGACTTCCATATGAGTGCTTCGGGGCGAGAATTCCCCAACAGTGTCGAGTCCGGTGAGGAAATAGCCCTTGATCTGGCGTTGCAGTTCAACCGTACGGTGGTCAACCCGATTATTGGCTTTACGATCAAGACCAAAGAAGGCGTGACCGTGTACGGTACTAACTCGTACATGCAGGATTGCGAAGGCACAGGCTTGATAGGCCATGCTGGCAACCAAGCGAAGGCTCGTGTCAAATTCAGAAACGCGCTGGCAACCGGTGATTACTTCATCTCCATAGGCATTGCCTCCCGGCAAAGCGAAGACATCGTGCCCCACGACAGACGCTATGATTCCATCCATTTCGTCGTAGAACCTACTCCGAAGCTTCTGGGCTTGATAGACCTGGGTGCCTCCATGGAAATTGAACCGGTACCTGTTGATGTTTGAACTTGATAAATACGGCTATAACCTTGATGCAGACACAGGCGTGTGGGTGCGTTCGGATTATCAAGGCATCGCCTACAGCGACGGCGACAATTCTGAAAATGAATTGGCCAGAATCGTGCGTGAGGCGAAGGACGTATCCGTACTGTCCAACGAGCTTCCGCAATATTGCACTGATTGGCCCAAGCTCTACCACCTGACCTCCAGTCGTGGAAATATATTCCGTCCGTTCGAGGGTTTGCTTGAAGGCAAATCAGTCCTCGAGATAGGTGCAGGGTGTGGTGCGATAAGCCGCTATCTTGGCGAGGTTGGAGCCAGCGTGCTGTCTCTGGAAGGCAGCCCTCGCCGCGCCGCGATCGCCGCGAGCAGAACCCGAGATCTTGATAACGTCACCGTACTTGCTGAACGATTCGACGACTTCAACGTCGACAAACAGTACGACGTGGTGACGCTGATTGGGGTTCTTGAATACGCCAGCATGTTCAGTGCCGATCAAGATCCGGCGTTCGGCATGCTGAGTCGGGTCCGCAAACTGTTAAAACCTGACGGCCACTTGTTTATCGCCATCGAAAATCAATTGGGCCTCAAATATTTTGCAGGCGCGCCTGAAGATCATGTCGGCGTGGCGATGTATGGCATTGAAGGGCGCTATGTCGATCGTCAACCAAAGACATTCGGTCGAAAAGAACTGCAGGCGCTCATTGCTCGTGCAGGTTTCATGGCATCAGACTTTTTGTCACCTTATCCCGATTACAAGATCCCGAATTCAATCATCACTGAAAACGGCTTCAGGTCCAAAGACTTCGATGCCGCTGCTCTGGCCTGTCAAAATACGCGCAAAGATCCACAGCTGCCTGCGAACACCACATTCAATCTGGAAAGAGCCTGGCCTGTCGTCATCGATAACCACCTGGGTATGGAGCTTGCCAACTCTTTCCTCGTGGTCGCCTCATGCCAAACGGAACAGGTGGTGCCGTCGGATATACTTGCGTATCACTACAGCACAGGGCGCAATGCCGAGTATTGCAAGGCATCTGTTTTCGTCGAAACGCCCGAGGGCATTGAGGTTCGCTACCACCGCCTCAGCGACGCTGCCGTTCCGCAAAGCCTGGGCGATGCGCACAGGTTCATTCTTCCAGACGCTCATGGTTATGCCAAAGGCTCGCTGCTCAGCCTGAAGTTCCATGAAGCTGCGACTACCCAGGACTGGAAAGTCGAAACCTTCACGCCGTTTCTGTCACTGTACCTGGACAGCCTGAAACAACTTCTCGCGTCGGAAGGTCATACCACTGCGCTTGATCACGTGGAAGCACGCCTGCCGGGGCACTACATTGACGCAATCGCGCAGAACATCATCCTGGACAGTGATGGCCGGCCACACCTTATCGACATCGAATGGGAAATGCTCGAAGGTGTCGAGCTGGGTCATTTGTTGATGCGTGGGTTATTGCTGCTGATTGCCAGCGCAGTGCCTTTCCATCCCACCGCTACCATGATCAGCAGACGCGATTTCATTATCCAGCTGATGGCCAGCGTCGGCTTGACAGTCACCGATCAAGAGCTGAATCGCTTTGCCGTGCTCGAGGCAATGTTCCAGGAAAGAGTCACCGGCCGTGAAGCCGCCAGCTTTTTGAACTGGGCGCCCGACGCAACGATTCAGAAAACAGGCTCACACGTACTGAACGAAGCACCTAAACTGGCGACGCTCTATCTTGGCGATGCAGAAGGCGGATTCGCTGAAGACCGGACAAAAAACCAGCGTGTCCATGACGGTTTTCAGACAGTCATTTTTGACGTCCCAACGTCAGCCCGATGCGCATCGCTACGTTTCGATCCAACGAACGTCAGGCAATCATTTTCGATAAGAGCCATCAAAGTTTACAGCGCAAACGCAGAGCTGTGGGCGTGGCACGACAGTACGGATGCTCCACTGGCAGCCGCAGGGGTCACAGCATTTTCCAGCGATGCCAACGGCACATTGTTCATGGCACTCAATGATGATCCGCACGTGATGTTACCTGCGGACCTCAATACGCTGATCACCGGTAAATCATTCAAAGTCCAGATCTCGTTTACCCTGCTTACCGAAGCTCAGGTCGCTGAACGACTTCTTCAACAAGAAGAAGAACTCAAACAGGCACTTGAAACGACCTCAGATCAGAGCCTTAAAGAGCACTCTGCTCTTGAGGCTATCGAGGCGGCCACTCTGGCGGAGCAAGAGAATCATCGCCAGGCGTTGGCCAACATAGAAATCGAAAACCTTTCCCTTCAGGAAAGCCATCACTTGGCACTGATGGAACTCGAAGCTGCAAACGCGACGCTTCAGGAAAACCACAGCCATGTATTGGCGGGTCTTGAAGCTGAAAAGCGGGCGATGCAAGAAATCCACCAGCAAGAGCGGGAGGAGCTTGAAGCTCAGAACCTCGCCATTCAGGAACGTCATCGGCTTAAGTTGATGGAAGCTGAAAGTGAGCATCTGGCAGCCTTGGAATCCCACCGCGCCGCGCTAAGAAGTCTTGAAACCGATAATCTGTCCTTGAAAGAAAGTCATCATCTGGCACTGACCAGCCTTGAGGCCGAAACGCTCGTTCTGAAACAAAATCAGCGCCGTGAAGTGACCGGGCTTGAAAGCAAAAACCTGACGTTGATGGAAAATCAGCGCCTCGAGCTGGAGGCCAAAGATACTCATATTCATAACCTGAATCTGAATATCATCTCGATGCAGTCCTCCTATAGCTGGTGGGTGACAGCCCCCCTCCGGAAAGTGACCAGGGCGCTCTACAGGCTAAAAAGTAACGTCGCTTCGTTGCCTATGATCATTCGCCGCGGAGGCGGTCTCTTCAGCACAGCCGGAAAAGCATACCGGGTATGGCAGGTGAGGGGCGTTGCTGGTGTCATCGCTCAAGCTCGATGGGCCAAAGGCAACGCCGCGCATGCACTGGATGGAAACAGGCATGACTACGCGCTGTGGGTGCAGAAGTACGACACTCTCGACGATGAGAAGATTGATCGTATTAACGATGATATCCGTGACTGGGGCAATGGCCCGGTCATTTCCATCATCATGCCGGTCTACAACCCGCCGCTGGATTTGCTGCGTGAAGCAGTAGAAAGCGTTCGCGCGCAGCTCTACCCACAGTGGGAGCTTTGCCTGGCCGACGACGCGTCAACTGATCAAACCGTCATTGATTACCTGAGGTCTTTGAATACGCTGGATGAGCGGATCAAGGTGATCTTCCGTGAGCACAACGGGCATATCTCAGCGGCCAGCAACTCAGCGCTCGACGTGGCTACAGGCGAATTTGTCGCGCTGATGGATAACGATGATTTGTTGCCCAGACATGCGCTTTACTGGGTGGCGCGAACGATTCGTGAAAATCCTGATGCGGGGCTTATCTACTCCGATGAGGACAAGATCAGCACCAATGGCACGCGTAGCTCGCCCCACTTCAAGTCAGACTGGAACGAGTTTCTGTTCCGCTCACAGAATATGGTCTGCCACCTGGGTGCCTATCGCAGGGACCTGATCAATGAAGTAGGGCAATTCCGAATCGGCTTTGAAGGCGCTCAGGATTATGACCTTGCATTGCGATGCGTCGAAAAGCTCGAGCGAAATCAGATTATTCACATCCCTCGTGTGCTTTATCACTGGCGCATACACGCTGGCAGCACGGCGATGGCGGGCGATGAAAAACCTTATGCTGCGCTGGCTGGCGTAAAAGCGCTGGATGAACATCTGGAGCGCAAAGGCGGAGTCGGAATCGCAGAGCTTTCTTCTTTGGGTATGTACCGTGTTCACTACTCACTGCCTGCGTCGCCGCCACTGGTAAGCTTGGTAATCCCGACCCGAAATGCCCATGTCCTGGTCAAACAGTGCATCGACAGTATCAAACGGCTCACGACGTACGCTCATTACGAAATTATTCTGATAGACAATGGCTCTGACGAGCCGGAATCGCTTGAGTATTTTGCTCTGCTTGATCAGGAAGAGAACATTCGCGTCATGCGCGATGATGGCCCATTCAATTACTCGGCGCTCAATAACGCTGCCGTGCGTATTGCGAACGGCGAGTTGATCGGGCTTATTAATAATGACATCGAAGTCATCTCGCCTGATTGGCTGAGTGAAATGGTGTCCATAGCGCTGCAGCCTAACGTGGGTGCCGTAGGCGCGCGTTTGTGGTATCCCGATGATCGACTGCAGCACGGTGGCGTTATCACCGGTCTGGGCGGCGTGGCTGGCCACTCCCATAAAAACCTTCCCAAAGGCGCACCTGGTTATTTCTGCAGAGCAGAGTTGATTCAGGAATTATCAGCCGTGACGGCAGCCTGCCTGATTATCAAAAAATCAACGTTTGAACAGGTTGGCGGGTTGGAAGAGGAGCATTTGAAAATTGCCTTCAATGACGTGGACTTCTGCCTCAAAGTCAGAGAGGCAGGCTATGTCAACGTCTGGACACCTTTTGCAGAGCTGTACCACCATGAGTCGGCGACACGCGGACTGGAAGATACACCGCAAAAACAGGCGCGTTTTACGAAAGAAATCGAATACATCAAGTCGCGCTGGCCTGATATTCAAACTGATTACGCCTATAGCCCGAACCTGACACTGGATTACGAAGATTTTAGTATGGCCTGGCCACCTAGAACAAAGACATAGCGATGAATAGACACTTCAAAACTATTACATCAAGAATCGACAGCAAGGGTATGCAATGAATGTAGTACAGAAACACCCCGACAAGTTAATGACCGCGCTAAGGTGGGTGCTCATCACCTTACCTCTCATTAGCCTTTTTATCAGCATTTGGTCGTGGCTTAGATATGGGGTCGATATTCCCGTTTATGATGACTGGCGTCAGTACAAAGCTAATGAGATGGGACGCCTGGATTTAGCTTATCTTTTTACTCCGCACAACGACACACTGTATTCGTTCGGCCTGCTATTGGACTCCCTCGCTTTCCGATTCCTTGACGGGAACACTGTCGTTTATCAGTTCTTGAGCCTGACTTCAGTCCTAGGGGGTCTTCTTCTTCTGCAATGGAAGCTTCTTAAAAGGTATTGCACCGATAAAAACTGTCTCGCCGTAGCATTTTCCTTCACCCTTTTGATGCTACAACCGGATACCTACTGGGGCTGGCAAAATCTGGCTTATCATCAAGCCTTGCCCCTTGTATGCGTACTTGGGATTCTGATGCTAGCGACAAGCAAAACACTCAATTCAAAGGTAGCAATACTTGCAGCGATCAGTATGGGCTTCATTGCCGGACTTTCCTACATAAGCGGCGCTTTTTCAATCCTGGCACTGTGTGCAGTATCCGTGATTTATGGACTTACTTCCAACACGGCACAGCATAAACGTGCTTTAGATATTGGACTAGCGCTAATAGCACCTGCAATTATTACTACTGCGGCACAATTGTGGGTCATCATTGAAGTACAGCACGGCACGCACCGTGCTGATGCTCCAATGGCGTTTCCGTGGGAAGCTGATTTCTGGCTATTTATGCTTGGAAAAGTTGCACGTTCTTTAATGCTCCCACTGGAGCACCCAATATTATCGCTAACTATCACACTGCTTGCACTATTCTGCTTGGCAATTGTACTCTTTAAAAGCACACTGATCATTGCGAGAAAGAAAACCTCTACACCTCCGGAGCCTTTATATATATTCATCAGTCTCTGCGCAGTAGTATTTTCCTATCTCCTCCTTATATCTGCCGGACGAACTAACCTTCGCCCAGAAACAATGACTGCGCCGTTAGAAATTTTTATTTCTGGCTTCTATAGATTCCACTTCTTTTGGATTACATTGCTTTGGCCTTGGATTGTTTACATCATATTCAATTGGCTACAGCATAAAATGAAGGCAAAGCGCATTACAAAAATAGCGCTCTTTTCAACAACAATTTTATGGGCGGCAGCATGCGTTTATACCCCGATCATTGCCAATGATAGCTTTTACAAATCAACCATGGCGCAGCGTGTTAGTGGACTTAATTGCATCATAGAAAAAATTCAACAACCAGGTCCTGTCAGATGCGTTGGAATCGACCTTGAAGATATTGCAGAAGGCATAAAGAATGGCCGCAATAAAAATGCGTCTTTTGCAAGATTAATGCACATCATGCCTCTGCCGCTTGGCACAAATTCGCCTAAACCAGACTATAGATTGTCAGAAAACCTGGACACGCTGAAAATAACCAATGCAAGTCCAGCTCTAGGTAAAGCGACGCCGCTCGCCTTGACGGCAGACAACGACATTAACTTAAATTTTAAAGTCAATAGCGACCTCTCGAGTTGCAGCATGTTAGATATTTCGGCATCCTTGATATCCACCAACGGCAGTATCGCTCAGCTTTTTTATCTGATACCTGGCGATACTGGCTTTAGCGAGCTACACTCCATGACCGCTATGGTGGCGGGTTCAAAAAAGCCTCAGCAAGTAAATTTCTTTATCAATAGCCCAACAGGCTTTGAAAAAGACATGCGGTTCGATCCAGTGGCGGCAAGTCAAAACATTACGATAAATGATCTTGAAGTCCGCTGCCGCTCGCACGTTAATGTTACCCAATAATTTATAGGTCGCTATTATGCTCTCGTCCATCATCCCTCTTTTCTCAGCAACAACAGCTAACGCTGGACTTGACTTCACCACCCCGTTGAAGGCCGTACTGGACAGCCACTGGTATGTTTTGGGTAATGAAGTGAAGCTGTTCGAGGAAGAGTTCGCCGCCTATGTGGGCGTACAACATTGCATCAGCGTAGCGAACGGGTCAGACGCACTGGAACTTGCCCTCAAAGGTCTGGGTGTTGTCGTTGGTGATCGCGTTGTCGCCGTGGCAAACGCCGGTTTCTATGGCAGCACAGCTATTCATGCAGTTGGCGCCACTCCCGTTTATGCTGATGTCGACTCAGCGACGCTGACTCTTTGCAAAAATTCGCTGAAAGCGGTAATTGCCAAAGAAAAACCAGCGGCAATCATTGTTACGCACTTGTACGGTCAACTGGCGAACATCGAAGAAATCGTTCAAATCGCTTCTGCCGCTGGTATTCCGGTTCTTGAAGATTGCGCACAATCCCACGGTGCTCGACGCAACGGCAAACAAGCAGGCAGCTTCGGCACCATTGCTTGCTTCAGCTTCTACCCGACCAAAAACCTGGGCGCTCTGGGTGATGGCGGCGCGGTGGTTACTAATGACGACGCTCTGGCGGCACGTATTCGCCAGCTTCGGCAGTACGGCTGGGACCAGAAATATCGTATTGCCATCCCGGGCGGCCGTAACAGCCGACTGGACGAGATGCAAGCCGCAATCCTGCGCATCAAGTTGCCTCATCTGGACACCTGGAACGAGCAACGTCGTTCAATCGCCAAGCGCTATAACGAAGCGTTTGCCGGGCTGGATATCCAGATTCCTTCCTCGGTTTCGGATGATTACGTCGCCCATCTGTATGTAATTCGCACAAAAGATCGGGCCGCACTTGCTGCTGCGCTCAAAGAAAAGTCGGTCAGTACGGATGTTCACTATCCAATCGCCGATCACAAGCAGCCCGCGTACTCAGCCACGCCTTCCACGGCTCTGGACGTTACCGAGCGTACATGCGATACCGTCATCTCGCTGCCCTGCTTCCCCGGCCTGAGCGACGAAGAAGTTGATCGCGTCATTGATGCGGTCACCGCATACTTTTCAAAGGAGATATGATTTTGCTGACGTTGGTCATTCCCGTTTATCGCAATGAGAGCAATCTTCCGGATTTGCTCGTTGCCGTAACGGCGCTGGACAAGCAACTCGGACACGAGCTTGAGGTCGTGTTCGTTGTGGACGGCAGTCCCGATCGCTGTTACGAAATACTCAGGGAACAACTGCCGTCGCAATCGTTCAAGTCAAAGCTGATCCTGCTGTCCAGAAACTTCGGCTCCTTCATGGCTATCCGCACAGGCCTGCAGCATGGAACCGGCGAGCGTTTCGCGGTAATGGCAGCAGATCTTCAGGAACCACCAGAACTGGTTCTGGAAATGAACACGGTTCTGATGCGCGGCGACATCGACGTGGTGGTCGGTGTGCGTGAAGGCCGTCAGGATCCGTGGGCAACACGCACTGCTTCAAAGATTTTCTGGGGCTTTTACCGCCGTTATGTCATCCCTGAAATACCACCAGGCGGTGTCGACATGTTCGCCTGCAACAAAGCTTTTAGGGATACTCTGCTGACCCTTGAAGAGCGTCACAGCTCTCTCATCGCCCAGATATTCTGGATGGGCTATCGCCGCGAAGTAGTCACCTATACCCGGCAGGAGCGCGTTCACGGTACATCTGCGTGGACCCTGCGTAAAAAAATCAATTACCTTATGGACAGCGTATTCTCCTTCACGGACATGCCCATACGGATATTGACCCGAGTCGGCGCGTTCGGCTCGGCCCTTGCTGCGCTGTTTGGTGTGTTTACACTGATTGCCAAGCTTGAAGGCAGAATTGAAGTGCCTGGCTACGCGATGATCATGCTGGCCATCACCTTTCTCGGCTGCTTGAACTTGCTGGGACTGGGTATCGTCGGTTCCTATGCGTGGCGCACTTACGAAAACACAAAGAATAGACCCTTGGCCATCCCTATGCGGATCGAAGGATTTGGAGAAACTGATGAGCAGCGGTAAGGATTTTTTCGTTCACAGCCACGCCCTGTGCGAGTCCGAGAATATCGGTAAGGACTCACGTGTATGGGCGTTCGCTCATATCTTGCCTGGCGCCCGTCTGGGTAGCGAATGCAACGTCTGTGACAATGTATTTATCGAAAATGATGTTGTCATCGGCGATAGAGTGACGCTGAAGTGCGGTGTACAAGTCTGGGATGGTATTACCATTGAAGACGATGTGTTCATTGGCCCCAATGCCACCTTTACCAATGACTTGTTCCCACGCAGCAAGGTGTATCCGCAGACCTTTGCTCGAACCATCATTAGAAAGGGCTCATCGCTGGGCGCGAACTGCACAATCCTCCCAGGCATCACCATCGGCATCAATGCAATGGTTGGCGCCGGTGCAGTGGTAACACGCTCTGTGCCGCCCAATGCGATCGTGGTGGGCAACCCGGCGAAGATCATTGGTTATGTAGACGCCAAGCCTGTCAATGCCAGCAGCGAAACACGTCCAGAAAAAGCAGCACCTGGCGTATCCCCAACGTCAGTGAAAAACGTGACGCTGCACACGATGAATGAGGTAGCTGACATACGCGGTAGCTTGTCGGCGGGTGAGTTCGAGCGCTCGGTGCCATTCAAGTCCGAGCGTTACTTCCTGGTGTATGACGTTCCAACCGCCGAGACCCGGGGTGAGCATGCACACCGTATCTGTCACCAGTTTCTGGTTGCCGTAAAGGGCTCGGTTCACGTTGTGGCAGACGACGGTGTCAACCGAGAAGAGTTTATTCTCGACAAACCGAATCAAGGCATACATCTGCCTCCGATGACGTGGGGCATACAGTATCGTTATTCTCAGGATGCCGTGTTGCTGGTATTTGCGTCGCACTACTACGATGCCGGGGACTACATTCGTAATTACGAAGAGTTTAAATCCCTGATCGCAAACGCCCTGTAATGGCTCGATTATGAATCAGGCAGTTTCAAAATTCCTGAAGCAGGACTTTGCCCGATTTTTGATGTCAGGCGGTTTCAACACCGCCCTGACCTATGGCATCTATCTAATCCTGTTAATGTTCTTGTCTTATAAAACAAGTTACACGATATCTTATGCGACGGGCATTCTGCTGGCCTATGTTCTCAATCGATTCTTTGTCTTCAAGAGTCATCAGGGGTTACGCTCAGTTATTTTGCTCCCTCTGATTTACGCCATTCAGTATGGCTTGAGTCTTGTCATACTCTGGTGCTGGGTTGAAAAGCTAAAGTTTGATGAAAGACTGGCGCCGCTGGCAGCGATCGCGCTGACACTACCAGTCACGTTTGCTCTTTCAAAACTTGCATTTTCTGTCAAAGATAAAAACGCTCAGCAGCCATAAAACCGCGGCAGTAATATCCTTAGCGAATCTTGCCGCAGTGTAACTGCCGACTAAAACGGCAGTTACACTCAGGTTTATTGACTACCCACCTGCCGAATCACTGACTCTTGGAGGAAAAGCAACCGAAAAGTCTTCCGCAGCTAACGTAAGGTTAGGGTTGTAATACGGGTCGTGCTTGATAACAGCTCGCCACTTATTCTGCATGTACTCGACTTCGCTAATGAACCTCTTGATTTTTTCCGGCGTGTCTTCAAAACCACGTGTGGCAGATTCATGGTGGTACAGGTCTGCGTTAGGGGTCCAGATGTTCTGGTAGCCAGCCTGCATTATTTTCAGGCACAGGTCCACGTCATTGAATGCAATCTTCAGGTCTTTGGCGTTGAGCCCACCCACTTCCTGGAAAACTGATTTTTTGACAACCAAGCATGCTGCAGTGACGGCAGACATTCCCTGTATCAAAGACGCTCGCCCGAAATATCCATGATGGCCTCTAGGAAGCATTTTATGAGCATGCCCGGCCAACGTCAGCGGCCCCATGATCACGCCGCCATGCTGCAGTCGCTCATCGGGGTACCACAACCTTGCGCCAATCGCGCCGGCATTCGGTTGCAGCGCCAGAGAGACCATTTCACTCAGCCACTCAGGGTTGATGACTTCGATATCGTTGTTGATCAACCCGATGAGTTCGCCCTTGGCATGCTCCACAGCATTGTTATTAAGCGCTGAGTAATTGAATTCGCCGTCATCACGCAGCACGGTGACACCCGTCAGGCGTGAAAGCATTTCGAAATACTGCAACGACTGCGGGTCATCAGATCCGTTATCAACCAGAATGATTTCGTAGTTGGGATAAAGCGTTTTATGACGAATGCTTTCTATGCACTGCTTCACCAACGCATAAGCATTACGCGTCGGGATGATCAAACTCACCAGCGGCTTTTCGGCGGGCAGGTCGTAATGAACCCGGTACATACCGAAGTCAAGCAACTCGGCATGCCCGGCTATCCCGGACCGCTTCAAATGCTCTTCAAGCGCCTTTTGCCCGGCATTCTGTGCGTAAGGCTTTTCATCGGTGGACATGGCAGTGCTGCCGGCATGCATGCGCCAATGATAAAGCACTCGAGGAATGTGAATAATCTGAGTGGCATCAATCTGCTCAACGCAACGAAGTGCCAGATCATAATCCTGCGAACCTTCCATGCCGACACGGAAACGCCCTACCCGCTCAACGAGTTCTTTACGGTACACGCCCAAGTGACTGATCATGTTGTGCGAACGGAACAGGTACGGGTTCCAGTCAGTTTTAAAGTACGGTGCTGACCGGACGCCCTGTTCGTTTATCTTGTCTTCATCCGAATAGATAACCGCGGCATCCGGATGTTTATTGATCGTCTTGGCCACCCAGAACAGTGCATGCTCAGGGAGCGTGTCATCATTATCCATGAGAACAATGAATTCACCGGTTGCGATATCAAGCGCCGAGTTACTGGCCTTGGAAATATGGCCGTTTTGTTCGCGATAGGTCACTTTTATACGGTGGTCTGACTTGGCGCTCTGCTCAAGAAACAACCGAACACGGTGATCCGTTGAGGCGTCATCGGCGATGCACAATTCCCAATTAAAATAAACCTGGGTTTTGATGCTTTCAATGGCCTCTCTCAGCATATCGATAGGCGGGTTGTACACGGGCATGATGATGGACAGTAGCGGCTTGGCTTTCCAGGCCCCCATTTCTTCATACATGCAGAGACGGTCAATATCGTCAATCGTGTCGAACTCTTCGACCCATCGCGAGTAAGTGTCGAGGTGCTCCGGTGCGTGTTCTGAGTGAACAACCGGTGTCATTTCTGGTTCAACGGTATGCGGAAGCGCGCCATGAGCAGGAAAGGCCACCGCTGCTGGCTCGCCACTGCTCGCGCGTCTGATAGCTGCAACTATTTTTCTAAGCGGAGAGGTTATCTTCCAGCTGGTCGAGCCTTGCAACTCCATAATGGTGAGGTTCAGATTATGAATATGCGTATCGCGCTCGATTAAAGTAGCCACGAACACCGCTTCTTTTTTGGCCCGCTCTTGTTGTTCTGAGACCAGCTCTCGCTGCAGCCTCTCTATGACAGCAGAAGATTGCTTTTTCTGAAGCGAGTTCTCTTGGCGGAGACGCTTAAGCATGACTCGATGACCTCGTAATTTCTTTTAAATTCTTTCGAATACACCACGTTGCTCCCAAGCAAGACGGTCACTCGCACACCTTTCGACGGTTCGTATATTACACGACTTGTCTATGACGGTTTGGCTTCTGACACAGCATCAACACTATTAAACTTGCGCAGGCCTCCTTATCGGCGGTCTGCCCAGGCCGGAGGCGATGGGAAGGAGCAGGCTCCCGACGGATTCGCCACGCTGTCCTGAAGCACGGCTCAAAAGCAATACAGTGCCAAGGCCAAGCGTCACTGCACTGAAGGCTTGCCTGAGAGCACCGGTAGTTTTAGAAGTCGCTGGGAAGCTGAGGAGGACTCCGGTATCGTTTTTAAACCCGCCCCAAACACACTGCCAGCATCAGGCTAATATTGCCTTGCACGGTCTGTCGGTAAATCCCGGACTTTCGAAGCGTGGTGATTCGCTTGGAAAACGACTGCCTGCGCCCGTTGTCGAAATACGCCAGTACGCGCTTGCTTTCATCAGTGAGCGCGCCTTCCATCCCCTTCAATATCGCCACATTCGCATCGTTCCACTCCGCAAAACGCCCGGAAAGCATTTTACGGAATCGGACCAGCCTGTCGCGCGTACTGGCGTTGGCGCCGATCAAATTACCACTGTGCTGACGATAGTGAAGGCAGGGTTCAGCATCATAGAAAACCTCGCCCCCGCACCCCGTCACCAACAGATAAGTCAGCCAGTCATGAGCAATTAAAGGAGACCGCTCAGGCAGTTGGACCAATAACTGACGGGTTGCCTGATTGATCAACATGGTATTAGCGCCTGCCAGGCTTTGAACCAACGCATTTTTAAAAGACGGTGGCTTGCTGAACAGCGGCGAAACCCCGATCACGTTCAGCTTCGCATCGACCAGCCGGGTTCTGGAGCAGTAGAGCGCAGGCTTGTTGCTGTCGAAGCGCTCAAGACAATCAACACTTCGCTCCAGCTTGTCAGCAAACCAGACGTCATCCTGATCGCTGAAGGCAAAATAGTCAGCTTCTATTTCAGGACGCTGAACGAGGGAAATGAAGTTTTCTGCGAAGCCTTTGCAGGGGCCGTTGAAAATGACCAGCCGATTCTTGCCCCAGCGAGCCTGATAGTCGGACAAGATACGATGCGTGTCATCAGTCGATGCATCGTCGGAAACATAAAGGGTCCAGTCAAAAAAGGTCTGAGCAGCGAACGACTCAAGCTGCTCACGAAGGTACACAGCGCCGTTATAGGTACACATCAGAATGGCGACGCGTGGACGACATGACAATAGATCGTCGGCCTCGGAGGAACCTCGATCTTGCAGCGGGCTGGCACTGTCCGCCCTGTGTTTTTGGGTGAGCTGCGTTCTCAAGAAACCTTTCGCCTGCAAAAACCGAGCATTTTACGCCTTGTCTCGTCTTCCGTCAGTCATCAAATGATTAATAGGCGCCGCCGATTCAACTTTTTCTGTCACAACTACAAAAACGGTAAAGCCGGCGGGATCACCACGCCGGTTTTTCAGTACGGAGAGGAATCATTCAATCACCCCAACCGAAACCGAGCCGTATTGTCATTCAACGCGCGACTGCCCTGGCTCAGCGTACCCGCCGCCTGATTGACCGCTCGTGCGCCTTCCAGCAAGCGGCCTGCAGCCTGATCGACCTGCTGGATATTGCTGCTGACTTCATCGGCGGTCGAGGCCTGTTCTTCCACGGCGGTCGATATCTGCGCCAGCGTATCGGCGACGCCCTGCACTGCCGTTGCGATCTCGCCCAGGCGAACACCCAGCCCGGTCACGGACTGCGCATCGTTGACGGCCTGTCCGCAGGCGGCTTCCATCAGCGTCACGGCCTGGGTCACGGTGGAGCGCAAGCTGTCGACGGTCCCTGCGATCTGCGCAGTGGAAGCCTGTGTGCGCTGTGAAAGGCTGCGCACTTCATCGGCCACTACGGCGAATCCGCGTCCCTGCTCGCCTGCCCGTGCCGCTTCGATGGCCGCGTTGAGCGCCAGCAGGTTGGTTTGCTCGGCAATGCCGCGAATGGCGTCCACCACCGATTGAATTTGTTGACCTTGCTCGCTGACGCGCCCCAGGGCAGCGGCCGTTTCGGTCAGGCGCTGATTGAGCTGCTGGATGCTGTCGGTTGTGCGCTGGCTGTCCTGACTGCTTTGCTCGGCGATCCGGCGGGTGTGCCGCGCGCTCTCTGAGGCTTGCTCACAGCTTCTGGCTACACCTTGGGACGTGGCCGCCAGCTCGGTAGCTGCGGCGGCAATCTGGCTGATCTGCTGTTGCTGATCTTCGACCTCGTTGAGCGTCCCGCTGGACTGAGCGGTCAGGGTCAGCACGGCATCGCCGACCCGCACGGTCTCCTGATTGACGCCTAACAGGCTGGTGCGCAATTGCACGACCGCCACGTTCAACGCCCGGCTGATGGACGCCAACTCGTCACGCCCTTGCACCGGCACTTCGACACACAGATTGCCGTCACGCAGGGACTCAGCCAGGGTGGTAATGCCGCTGGCGCTGTTACGGATGGAAGATTGAAGGCAGGCGAACAGGTAAATCGCCATAGCGACCAGAATCCCGAAGATCACTGCCAGCGGGATGAACTCCATATTGGAGGACTCATGGTAGTAATCGAGCCGGCCATTAAGCGCGTCAAGCGACTGCTTGCGCAGATCAGACGTGCTCGCGGTCAGGGTGTCGATGCTCTTTTCGAACTCCTGCGGTTTGAGCTTGATGCTGCCGCCAAAGACACCGTCGTCAATCACCTTCAGTTCGCTTTCCAGCACCTGCTTGACGGCCGCGTACTTGTCGGCCCAAGGCTGCAGTTGCTCGGGCAGTTTGGATAACAGCAGCGTGGCCGCCTTGTTCATCTGCTCTTTGGAGTCGTCGATACGGCCACGCAGATCACGCATTTGCAGGCGGCTTTGCAGGCTGAACTGACCTGAAGCCACTGACGTCTGGCCAACGCTGGAGAGGCGGCCGATACGCTCGATCAGGTCGGGGACTTGCTGCGTGGAAAGCTGCATGAGCATGTAGGTTTCAAGCCACGGATCCAGGATCAAACCGCTGTCCATAGCGATCTGCTCACGCAGGGCCTGGACCAGATTCAATACGGTCGAGAATCGATCATAGCCGTCCGGCCACCAGCCCACAGTGCGCAACGATGCGGTATCGAGCCCCGTCACGGCGGCCTGCAAATCCTTATAGCGCGCCATCGTGTCGGCCGGTGCATTTTCCTGAACCAGTGCAGCATTCACGCCTTCCAGCGCTTTGGTAATGCGTGGAATTCCGGCATCGACACTGACCATTGCTTCCTTGGCTGCCGGGGTCGGTTCGCGAAGAATATCGGCAGCTTTCCAGCGCGCGGCGTGATCACGCTGGGCAGACAACTCGACGTTCAGGACATCAAGCGCCAACAATTGGCGCACGCCGGACTGCTCGCCTGAAATCACGTCGAGCTTGTTGCGATAGTCCTTGGTAATGAACCAGGCGCTGCCCGCTAGCGGCAGGATAAACAGCAGAAACAAGACCTGAAACTTGCGAGCAAACCCAAAGCGCCCCATCAGGCGCATGCCCGGTGACAAAAGACTGTTCATGCCCTGCAACTCCCCGTGAACACCGGCCGGATCTGAACAAACAGAGGCGATGCCTTTATTTTGGAAAAACACTGACAGCAAAATGCCATGTTCTTGTTTCATTGGCGATACACACCGCCTCGGATTGTGGCGAAAATACGTGTCGGCTATTCGTTTGGTACCAAATAGCGATGTAATTGACGCCTCAAACCAAGGCCAAGCAAGAACCGGACCGCCGAGAGTGCAGGAAAGCACTTTTACCGCAGCACATTATTCGCCTCTGAAGAGTCCCGAAAAAAAGCCGAACAGGCGCAAAACGCCCGGAAGCCGAAAAAGCCCACTGCCAGTGACCTGCGCCGCGGGCAAGAAGCGTGGAAGGGTTATCACGTGAAATCTACCGCAAGCTGGTCAACGCACGGCACCAGGACCGAGAGAAGGATGCAAAAGCGCGCGCTGCCACCTAACCGGTTGATCGCACGTCATTATTTTTCACATCAACGCTTGACACATATCCGCTTAGCGCGAATAATGCGCGCCACTTGGCTACATAGCTCAGTTGGTTAGAGCATAGCATTCATAATGCTGGGGTCCGGGGTTCAAGTCCCTGTGTAGCCACCAAGTACCGGTCTGAAGACTTTTCGAAGTCTGCAGACCAAACAAGAAGCCCGCCTCGTGCGGGCTTTCTTGTTTCTGGCTGTTCATCTTTATCTCCCTTATCCTTCCCAGCCGCGTATGCCGATCTGCGCCGTCGACCGGGCCAATTCGTTGCTGCTGCTTGAAGACCGTTCCACAAGCGGGCGAAAGGGTCGGAAACAGGACGTGGCATGAACCATCCGACCGGGCGCGCAGATACAGCGCGCAGGATCTGCTACAGCTCAACGGTATTTCGACACCTCAACAGGCTGCACTCGTGAGCCAACTGGGGCAACGAACGGATGAAATCAGTGAACAGCAAGGCGCTGATGTCGTGTAGGTATGAGTGAAGACAAAAATCTGCTTCACCTGAAAAAGGGTCCAGACGGGTCCTTTTTGGTGTAAACGCTATTTCTAGCCCATGGCATCAAGATAATGCTCCATAGG
Source organism: Pseudomonas syringae (assembly GCF_002157375.1). Taxonomy (GTDB): domain Bacteria; phylum Pseudomonadota; class Gammaproteobacteria; order Pseudomonadales; family Pseudomonadaceae; genus Aquipseudomonas; species Aquipseudomonas syringae_T. The sequence goes on along the minus strand of NZ_MTSA01000007.1, from coordinate 67,629 downwards.
GTGCGCGGATCTCTACCTATCTAGTCACTTTTGTCATGCATTGAACCTAACCGCGGTATATCACTCGGCGAGTCCTTAAGCGAGGGTGAAGCAGTTGAGCGACCGCTTCTGGCCGGTAGCCGCCTTTGGCGGGGGCAGGCAGGTGTGCTGGCTGACCATTAACATTTATTCATGCAATCGGTGCTTAAGATTCAAGGGGCGCGGCCGATTATACGATATTGCTGAGATTAAGTTGGCTCTAATCATCGTTGGATAAGCCGTTATTGTACAGCCGGAGTTGACAAGTGAAGTTACGCCTAAGTTGCAAAGCTATCATGATCGCCCTGTCGTTTGCCTTGTCGAATGTGGCGGTCTCTGAAGAGCTTAAAGTGTACAATTTTTCGCCTGTCAATCAGTACAATCTTAATCTTTCAGCCAGTTTTTGGAATCCAATCATAAAGTATGTGTCCGAAAAAAGCGGCGTGAATCTCACGCTGAAATTAGGGCGAACGTCCTCTGATACAACGAGTTATGTGCTCGCACAAGAAGTTGATTTCGCGCTTACCAATCATCTTTTTAGCCCGGAACGCGACAAGATGGGCTGGAAGGTGTTTGGTCGCCGTGACGCGCCTGCGCTTGAGGGGCAAATCGTGGTGCCTGCCGACTCGCCCATTCATAGCCTTTCGGAGCTAGAGGGCAAGGAAGTCGTGTATCCGGGACCGGAAGCGTTCATTGCTTATAAAGTCACAAGCTCGGAATTAATCAAGAAAGGGATCAACACGTCTACTGTATTTGCAGGAAACATGGACGGTGCTTTCAGCCAACTTCTTAGTGGTAAGGCTCAAGCGATGGGGGCTAACTCACAGCTGGTAAGCGGCTACACGGAGAGAGAAGGGAAGTCGTTCCGCGTACTGTGGAGTTCGGCCTCGTTCAATGATTTGGCCCTCATGGCATCCCCTCGGGTTTCTAAAAAAGAACGTGATGCGGTAGCCAACGCATTTTTTAATATGCAAAACGATCCCGACGGTAGCAGGGTTCTTCGTGAGGCGACCGAGCGGGTCCATGCACCGGCACCGATTACCTTCATTCCTGCGACGGAAGCGGATTATGCGTCCTATCGTAATTTTTATAACAGTTTGCCAGCAAACCTTAAGTAACTAATTTCAACGTAAGCTGGAGAGGCTGTTAATGAATTTCTTTAAAAGCCTGCTACCCAAATCACTGACGTCGCGAATACTGGCGATGCTGTCCATTCTGATACTGACTTTTCTGACGACGGGTCTGGGTCTGTTTTATAAAAACCAGCTGCTTCAGCATATTGAAGAGATACAAGACACCGCTAACATGCTCATTGAGGTTGCGGCGCAAGCGGTTGAGGAAAGTGTCGTCATCGGCGATTACGACACCATTAAAAGAACCCTCGAAAAAACCCTGGCTCGCTCGCCGTTCAAGTCGGCACTTTTTATTGACCTGTCGGGTGGCGTGATTCGCCTTGAGGCCGCCAGCGCGCCTGTTGGAAGAGCGCCTGCGTGGATAGAGTCTGAAGTCGCTGCACGATTATTCGATGTCAATCGTCCGATCACTGTTGGCGGGAAAGATTATGGCGTGATGCGTCTGTCTTTTAATGCCGAGAGAATTGCTGCCGAACTTTATAGCCTTGTGATTCAGGCTACATTATTTGCGGTATTTTTTCTGCTGATAAGTTTGATTTTGATGGGGTTCATGATCAAGCGTTCGCTTGCTCACCTGGGCAAGCTTCACTCTTATGAGGCAGAAATCGCTTCAGGCGCAGTGGCAGCAGAGGCGATGTTGGTCGCTGATGCTCCCATGGAAATACAGGAGGCTATAAAAGCGGTAAACCGTACTGCCGCAAGTATGCGCAATCACTTTGGCCTGCGTATCGAATCGTTGATGAATACCTTGGTGCAGCATAAAAATGCCCTGGATGAGGTGTCCATCGTTTGCGAAGTGTCGGCCTCCGGACGTATCACCTACGTTAACGAGCGATTCGTAACAAGCTCACAGCACTCGCGAGCCGAGCTTTTAGAGTTGACGATCGATGAGGTCTGGACCGGCATGTCTTCAACCACTGAACCGTGGCAATGGGCACCGGAAAATGAGGTGTGGAACGGTGAGATCAGGCTCTCAGGTCGCAGCGGCAAGGTTGCATGGCATCGGCGCACTATCATACCTATTCTCGATGACTTGGGCGGCGTTGAAAAATATATCTGCATCGATATCGATATCACCGATCGCAAAGAGTTTGAGGTGGCGATTCTGGATAACGCCAGAAGGCAAAACCTTATCGCCTTGTTTGGCCAGCAGGCGTTGACAGAGGAAAGCGTCAGTGCTCTGGGTGAACTGGCAACACTGACTGCGGCGCAAGGATTGAACTTGAGCAAGGCCGCTTTACGGGTCGTTGATCGAGTGAATCATGAGGTCATCCTCACCGCGGAGGTTGGCTTCACCGATGTTGAAATCCGCAGTGGTTATCACAATGATTTTTTGAGCGGGACTGCTGCTTCTGCCGGGTTTGTCATTAATGCTGATACGCCTGATAGCAGGTACGCGTTGCTTCCTGGTGAAACAGTAGAGGTTTGCACTATTAGAAGTGGCCTGGAGGTTGATATCTCTTGCCGGGAGGTCTTCAAGGGCGTTCTTGGCGTGTACGCCAGCACGGATGACCCCTTTACACGTGAAGATGTCAGCTACCTTCAAACACTTGCCAACCTCTTGGCTGCCGCGCTTGAAAGGTATGACGCAAAGAGAAAGCTAACCTACCTGGCCGAAAATGATTCGCTCACCCATCTGCCTAATCGCTGGTTTCTCAGCAATTATCTGCGCGAGATAATCAGTCGGACAACGTCAACGCCAGATGCAGTAAGCGTCATATTCATAGATTTGGACAGGTTCAAGGCCGTCAATGACACCATGGGGCATTCAGTAGGCGATCAATTGCTTATCCAGGCAGGTCGACGCTTGAAAGGCTGCATTGATGAGAACAGTGTAGTTGCGCGGCTGGGAGGCGATGAATTTTCGATCGTCGTCACACACACCGTCTATTCCGAGAGCCTCATAAAATCGCTGGCGACCCACGTTGTTGATGCGCTGGGCAAACCGTTCAACCTTGGAGGTCAGGATATATTCGTTTCAGCGAGTGTAGGCATCGCTAATTATCCGTTTGACGGGCGTGACACTGGCGTTATCTTGAAGAATGCGGACACCGCCATGTACCATGCGAAAAAAAGTGGCCGTAACAATTTCAAGTTCTACAACGCCAGCATGAACGAAAGTTTAACCAGGCGCTTGCAAACTGAAACGCTATTGCGGGGTGCGCTTGATCGCGATGAGTTTATTCTGCATTTTCAGCCAAAGGTCAGCCTCACCGATGGCAGGATAAGTGGTCTAGAGGCTTTATTGCGCTGGAATCACCCGGAGCAAGGTATGATTTCTCCGGCCGATTTTATCCCTATTCTTGAGGACACTGGCCTGATCATTCCTGTCGGCGTGTGGGTTATCCGCAAAGTCTGTGAAACCCTAAAAAGCTGGGAAGAGAACAATATAAGGCTGGTGCCGATCGCCATCAATCTGTCCGTCAGGCAGCTTCAAGTCAAAGGCTTGGCTGAGACCGTCAAGCACGTCGTTGAAGCATACGGTATCAACCCCGCTCTTTTAGAGTTCGAACTGACCGAGTCGATGCTGATGATCGATCCCGAGTCGGCGGTTGAGATACTTCGAGATATAAAATCGTATGGTATAAGCCTCTCCGTCGATGATTTCGGAACGGGCTATTCCAGTTTGGCCTACCTGAAGCGATTCTCTCTTGATGCCCTCAAAATCGACAGGGCGTTCATAAAGGATATCACCAGCAATCATGAGGACGCCGCGATCACCAGGGCAGTAATCGTACTGGCGCACGAATTGGGTCTTAAGGTCATTGCAGAAGGCGTTGAAACAGTCGACCAGCTAGAGCTGCTCGTAACGTATGGCTGCGATCAAATGCAGGGTTATCTTTTCAGCAAGCCTGTCATCAGTGATGAGTGTGCTGCGATGATCAAATCGTCACGCAGTCTGGATATAGGGTTTTCTGAAAGCGGTGTGGCGTAGCGTAGTAGTGATAGCGCCTGCGAGAGCGGTCATGGCAGGGCGCTGCACGCAGCGGCTCCCGTCAACTGTCAACCAACGTCAACCGATCAGCAGCTACCAAGTCCACGCGGGTTCCCTGCCCCCCATATGTCTCAGCTCCTCAGAGGCCCCGCCAGTTTCCGGCATTAGCCCCGAGCAACTCCGCCTGCTGCATGCCACTCAGGTGCCGGCCTGAAGACTTTTCGAAGTCTACAGACCAAACAAGAAGCCCGCCTCGTGCGGGCTTTCTTGTTTATGGGCGGTGCTTCTTCGTTCTGAGATTTATCCTCTCCGGCATGACGCTGTGCTGCGCCCACCCCCCTTCAATACAGCCGCTGTCAGCGGTCGGCAAGCAGGCTCTTTATATTTTTCGCGGGTTTTAAGGGTCAACCGATTATCGGATGTCCCCCCAAACACCGGATCACGGTCAAATCTTGAAGCTGTCTACCAACTGTTTCAAACGCCCGGCCTGTTGTGAAAGTGCAGCACAATCCTTGAGGGTTTCATTCAGGTTGGCCACGCCCTGCTGATTAAGCGTGTTGATCTGGTTGATGTCGATGTTGAGCGTTTCGACAACGGCGGTCTGTTCTTCGGTGGCGGCGGCCACTGACTGGTTCATGCCGTCGATCTCGCCTATACGGCGGGTTACGTCGCGCAGACGACTGCCCGCCTGATTGGCGACTTCGACACTGTCCTGGCTCGACACCTGGCTTTCGTTCATGTTGAGCACGGCGTGCTGGGACCCGGTCTGCAGGCCACCGATCATTTTATGAATCTCGTCTGCCGAGGTCTGGGTGCGATGGGCCAGGTTGCGTACCTCATCGGCGACCACTGCGAAACCGCGTCCGGCTTCACCGGCGCGCGCGGCCTCGATGGCGGCGTTGAGGGCCAGAAGGTTGGTTTGTTGCGAGATGCCTTTGATCACATCGAGGATGTGGCCGATATTGTCGGTGCTGGCATTGAGTTGCTCGATCTGCGTGCAGGATTCACTGATCTTGGTCGACAGCTCGCTCATGGCATGGATGGTTTTCTCTACCACCACCTGACCGTCTTCAGCCTGAGTACGGGCTTCACTGGCCTGGATCGACGCATCGGACGCATTGCGGGCGATCTCCTGGGTCGCAGCGCCCAGTTCATTGATCGCTGCCGCCACGCTGTTGGTGCGCGCACTCTGTTCATCGAATCCGACGATCGAGGAATTGGAAGAGTTGACGACACGCTGCGACAGGTCATGCACCTGCAACGTGGCGGATGACACTTCAGCGATGGACGCATGCACGCGCTCCACGAACTGGTTGAACGAGCCGCCCAGTTCAGCGAACTCATCCTTGCCTTGAATACTCAGGCGACGGGTCAGATCGCCCTCACCCTGAGCAATGTCCTGCATGGCGCGGCCCATGTCAGTCAGCGGCCGCATCAAGGCACGAATCAACAGGCTCAACAGCAAGGCAATCACTGCCACAGCAATCAGCACAGCCACAATCGCGGAGCTGCGGAACTGGCTCAGCGGTGCATAGGCTTTGTCTTTGTCGATCGACAAACCGATGTACCAGTTGGCAGAAGGCAGCCCGGTGATAGGGGTAAACGACAGCAGCCTTTGCTGACCCTTCAGCGTGACCTCACGCAAACGCGCATCCAGACTGAGCGTCTGCCCCGGATAGATGTCTTTCAGGTTTTTCATGACCTGGTCTTTGTCCGGGCTGACAATGATCTGCCCGTCACCGTTGACCAGAAAGGCATAACCGATGCCGCCGAACTCCACCGAGTTGATGATCTTGACCAGTGTGTCCAGGCTCAGGTCGCCGCCCACCACACCGGACACCTGACCGTTGATCTTGACCGGGCTGGCGATCGTCACCACCAGACCGCCCACGGACGCCAGGTAAGGAGCACTCAAGATGGTTTTGCCGGCCTCGACCGTGGACGTGTACCAAGGCCGCTGACGAGGATCGTAGCCCGCCGGCATATCGACGTTGGGCCGCTGAGTGAACGTGCCTTTACTGTCACCGACATAGGTGAACTGAAACGTCGAGACCAGCGCTGATTGAGACACCAGGCCGCTCAGGTCCGAATTCACACCCTGATAGGCGACGTTCTGGGTGAGGTTTTCCAGCACCAGAATGCGTCCACTCAGCCAGTTTTGCACACTGCTGGCGGTCAACTGCCCGGCCTGCTCTACCGAGGACTCCAGGTTCTGATTGATGGTCGCGCGCTGCAGATAATCGTTGTACAGGGTGAACAGGGCAATGGCCAACACCACAACACCAGACGCAGCCAGAAGAATCTTCTGACGAAACTTCAAATTCATTATGAGGCATCTCAACAAGACAGTGGGAGTTTCAAATGTCTGGGCGACCTGTAACGCAGGGCATTATTCCCCATCAAACACGGCACCCAGAAAAGATAAGGGTATGACGGCCCGAGTATAGACGGCGATTCCCTTTTTTCATGAAGGGACCGCTCTATTTCAATAGGTACGGGCATTCTTTATAACGGCACCCGACGGCAGATGACCGTATGGGAACAGCGCAGTGGGGGCCGCTTGAAACTTTCTATTGTTTTTGTTTCAGCTTGGCGGACGCCGGCCGATAGCGTCTGTATATCACACCCGTCCCTGACCTGTATGCCATGCCTTTCAGGGGCATTACTGCTTTAAATGGCTGTTATGGAGAATTCGATGAGTAGCTGGTTTGCAAACATCAGCGTTAACATGAAACTGGCCGTCGGGTTCGGTCTGGTACTTGTATTTACGGCCATTCTGGCGCTGACCGGCTGGACCAGCATGAGCGGATTGATCAACCGCAGCAACTGGATGAGCGATATCACAGCGCTCAATGCACAGTTGACCAAACTGCGGGTGACCCGCCTGCAATATATGGTCGCCGACGGTGACGAGAAAGTCGCCGAGACCGTTCAGGCTTCACTGGAAAGCTTCAAGGCCCAGCAACAAAAACTGCTGGTCGCGTTCAAGAGCCCCGAGAACGTGAAGATGCTTGAACAACTGTCGGCGGTCATCGCTGACTATCAGACATCCCTGAATAATATGCGCAGCGGCTATAAAGCCAGCAATGCGGCGCGGGATGAACTGACCACGCACGCCGTTAAAAGCATCAATGTGTTCGAACAGTTACAGGCTGACGTCAAAAAACTCGACCCAACTGATACCAACCGGTTCGAGCAGTACCAGATTGTCACCGATGCAAAGGAAAACCTGAGGCTTGCCCGTTATGACGTGCGTGGCTATACCACCAATGTCACGCCCGAAACCGAGCAGGCAGCCGTCTCGAAACTGGACACGGCCATCAAGGATCTGGACACCCTGAAAACAACGTTCAGCAGCACTCAGGCCGATCAGCTCAAGCAGCTGGAGACCTCGCTGATGGCGTATCGCGCGACCCTGCAGAACTTCAAGGCCGCCAGCGCCCAGATTGCCCAGGCGCGTAAGGAAATGACCGTCCAGGGCCAGGACATCGTCAAGATCAGCGAGGACATGTACAAGCTGCAACTGGATCGCCGTGATCAGGAAAGCGCGCAGGCCCGTACCACTCAGATCATCTGCACGCTGCTGGCCATGATCCTGGGCGTCATTGCCGCCGTGATCATCACCCGACAGATTACCCGCCCGCTTCAGGAAACCCTGGCAGTGGTCGACCGTATTGCATCCGGCGATCTGACCCAGACGCTGGCAGTGACGCGCCGCGACGAGCTCGGCGTTCTGCAGCAAGGCATTCAGCGGATGGGCAGCACATTGCGCGAGCTGATCGGCGGAATCCGCGACAGCGTTGTGCAGATCGCCAGCGCCGCTGAAGAACTCTCCGCTGTCACCGAGCAGACCAGCGCTGGCGTCAACAGCCAGAAAGTGGAAACCGATCAGGTGGCCACTGCCATGCACGAGATGTCCGCCACGGTTGCCGAAGTTGCCCGCAACGCCGAGCAGGCTTCACAGGCAGCGTCGAACGCTGACCGCGAGGCACGCGATGGCGACAAGGTCGTGGGTGAAGCGATTGCCCAGATCGAGCGCCTGGCCACCGAAGTGGGTCGCTCGGCCGATGCCATGAACCACCTGGAACAGGAAAGCGACAAGATCGGCAAGGTCATGGACGTCATCAAGGCGGTGGCCGAGCAGACCAACCTGTTGGCCCTCAACGCGGCGATTGAAGCGGCACGGGCCGGTGAAGCCGGACGTGGTTTTGCCGTGGTTGCCGACGAAGTCCGCGGCCTGGCGCAACGCACGCAACAGTCAACGGTGGAAATCGAGACCCTGGTGGCCGCCCTGCAAAGCGGTACGCGTCAGGTTTCCAGCATCATGCTCAACAGCCGTGAACTGACGGTCAGCAGCGTGCAGTTGAGCCGTCAGGCAGGTACGTCGCTGGGCAGCATCACCCAGACGGTCTCCAGCATTCAGGCCATGAACCAGCAGATCGCCGCTGCAGCCGAAGAGCAAAGCGCCGTCGCAGAAGAGATCAGCCGCAGCATCATCAATGTTCGCGATGTATCCGAACAGACTGCGTCGGCCAGTGAAGAAACAGCCGCCTCCAGCGTCGAACTGGCACGCCTTGGCGGTCAGTTGCAGACGATGGTCAGCCACTTCCGGATCTGATCCCTCGCAATCACCCGCAAGCCCGGTATTTACCGGGCTTGTTGGTTTCCGGCAGGCGCAAAGACAGCGCTCACTCCACCTGACTCATGAACTCGCCTGACGCCTCAAGCCTGCGGCGGCTGCCCGTTGGAGGCTGACAGCCCTCCATCCACCGGCAGGTTGACGCCCGTCACGAAGCGCGCGTCGTCGCTGGCCAGGAACGCGATGACGTCGCCAACGTCTTCCGCCTCGCCAGGCCGCCCCAATGGGATGCGCTCCATGAACTTGGCGATAAGTGCCTTATCGTCAAACATGTCTTCGGTCAGTTCGCTGCGAGTCAGCGACGGGCAAACCGCATTGACCCGCACGCCGTCTGCGCCATGATCCATCGCCAGCGCCCGGGTAAAGTTGGTGATCGCGCCTTTGGCCGCGTTGTAGAAGCTCATGCCCCAGTCGCCCCCCATGCCGGAAACCGACGACACGTTGACGATGTTGCCTTGGCTGGCAATCAGCGCTGGCATGGCAGTGCGCGTGCAATAGAACACTCCATCCAGATCCACTGACATCAAGGCTTTCCAGTCTTCTACGCCCAGCTCGGTCACTTTGCCGGATTTGACGACACCGGCATTGTTGACCAGAACGTCCAGACGCCCGAAGCGTTCGGCCACTTCCTTAAACAGCGCTTCTACGTCAGTCAGATCCGCCACGTCAGTGGCCCTGACCAGATGCTCTGCGCCCTTCAGTTGGGCGGCCACTTTGGCAAGCTTGTCGTGATTGCGGCCGACCAGAACCACGCTTGCGCCTTCCTGCGCGAAACGCTTGGCGGTGGCTTCACCAATCCCGGAGCCCGCTCCAGTGATGACGACGACTTTCTGGGTGAAACGATTCATGTGGTAGCTCCAAAAAAAGAACGGGGTTACCGGGTGGACTGCTGACTCGCCCACAGCGTTCATTCCCATTCAAGGAGTGCTCCGAGACCGCTTAAAAATCCAGGTGAATCGGTAAACCTCGACTAACAGCGCGTTGACAAAGGCCGCCTGCGCTGTAAATATCCCTCACAGTTGTACGACAACCTATAACGCCAAAAAATAAAAACAAGACAGGGCCACCCTATGAAATCGCTCGCCTGCACGCTCGCTCCACGAATGATTGAATCTTCGTCCGGCTTGTCCGCGCTGCCTCATCCGACACCCGTTCATATTCTGAGTATTCGCTGAGGCCTGGCGAACGGTACTCGATCGCCTGTCGGTCGGGGCCGTGTCTGGCCACCACGTACATCACGTAATCCTCGAAGGTGTCGGTCGCTGCTTGCGCGTGACCAGAAAAGAGGACGGTTTCAATAAACAGGGAGCACAACAATAATGACAACTTACTCTACCCGTTCGCGCGTACTGCTGAGTGTTGGCGGCATGACGCTGATGTTTCCGATGCTCGGCATGGCCGAAGGTTTCGTGGACGACACCAAGGCCACGCTGACCCTGCGTAATGCGTACTTCAATCGTAACTTCACCAACCCGTCGTTCCCCAGCAGCGCTGCGCCGCAGAGCAAGGCTGAAGAGTGGACACAAAGCTTCATTCTCGACGCCAAGTCGGGCTTTACCCAAGGCGTGGTCGGTTTCGGGGTGGATGTACTGGGCCTGTATTCGGTCAAGCTCGATGGCGGCAAAGGCACCGGAGGCACGCAGTTGCTGCCGATTCACAGCGACGGTCGCCCGGCGGATGATTTCGGACGCCTGGGCGTGGCGGGCAAGGCACGGTTTTCCAAGACCGAGCTGAAAGTCGGCGAATGGATGCCGGTGCTACCGATACTGCGCTCCGATGACGGACGTTCATTGCCGCAGACGTTTCGCGGCGGCCAGGTGACGTCCAAGGAGATCGACGGCCTGACGCTGTATGGCGGGCAGTTCCGTGGCAACAGCCCGCGCAATGACGCCAGCATGGAAGACATGTCGTTGAACGGACGAGGCGCATTCACGTCCGATCGTTTCAACTTCGGCGGCGGCGAATACGTCTTCAATGAAAAGCGCACTCAGGTCGGCGTCTGGTACTCGGAGTTGCAGGACATCTACCAGCAGCAGTTCTTCAATGTGCTGCACAGCCAGCCCATCGGCGACTGGACCCTGGGCGCCAATCTGGGTTTCTTCACCGGCAAGGAAGATGGCAACAAACTGGCTGGCGATCTGGACAACAAAACCACCTACGCACTGCTCTCGGCCCGCTACGGTGGCAGCACGTTCTATGTCGGCCTGCAAAAGCTCACCGGCGACACGGCGTGGATGCGCGTCAACGGCACCAGCGGCGGCACACTGGCCAACGACAGTTACAACGCCAGCTACGACAACGCCAAAGAGAAATCCTGGCAGCTGCGTCATGACTACAATTTTGCGGTGCTCGGCGTACCCGGCCTGACCATGATGAACCGCTATATCAGTGGCGATAACGTCCACACCGGCACCATCACGGACGGCAAGGAATGGGGGCGCGAGTCGGAACTGGCGTACACGGTACAAAGCGGCACGCTCAAGAACCTGAACGTCAAATGGCGCAACTCAAGCATCCGTCGCGATTTCAGCGCCAATGAATTCGATGAGAACCGCGTGTTCGTCAGCTACCCGATTTCGTTGCTCTGACCCCTGAGGCAAGGTCTGGCAGGCAGTCCAGACTTTGTCTTGCAACGCCCTGTACCGAGGTGTACGCGGTGGCCCGATATAGACGTTGGCCGCGTTGACAATAAGCGCAGGCGATGTTGATAATCGGGCAAGTCATACGACAACAGATGACAACAATAACAAATCAGGACTTTTCTCATGGCATCGGCTCATATCACCCAGACTCCCTTCAATCGCCTCCTGCTGACAGGTGCGGCAGGTGGCCTTGGAAAAGTATTGCGCGAGACTTTGCGCCCATACGCGAAGGTCCTGCGACTTTCCGACATTGCCGAGATGGCACCGCCTGTCGACGAGCATGAAGAAGTGCAGGTGTGCGATCTTTCCGACAAGAACGCGGTTCATCAACTGGTAAAAGATGTGGACGCCATCCTGCATTTTGGTGGCGTCTCGGTTGAAAGACCTTTCGAGGAAATCCTTGGCGCCAATATCTGCGGCGTTTTCCACATCTACGAAGCCGCTCGCCGGCATGGCGTGAAGCGAGTGATCTTCGCCAGTTCCAACCATGTGATCGGTTTCTACAAGCAGAACGAAACCATTGATGCACACTTCCCTCGCCGCCCGGACAGCTACTACGGCCTGTCCAAGTCCTACGGCGAAGACATGGCCAGCTTCTACTTTGATCGCTACGGCATCGAAACCGTCAGCATCCGCATCGGCTCGTCGTTCCAGGAGCCGCAGAATCGCAGAATGATGAGCACCTGGCTGAGCTTCGGCGACCTGACGCAACTGATCGAACGCGCCCTGTATACGCCGGATGTCGGCCACACCGTGGTGTATGGCGTCTCGGACAACAAGACAGTCTGGTGGGACAACCGGTTTGCCAGCAAACTGGATTACGCCCCCAAGGACAGCTCCGAAATCTTCCGCGAAGTGATCGAGGCCCAACTGATGCCGGCAGACGATGACCCGGCAATGGTTTATCAGGGCGGCGCATTTGTGGCGGCAGGGCCGTTCGACGATCAGTAAGGACCGCTTACTCCTCTCAGAAATCCGGAGACACGAATAGTCATGGACGCCGAACTGATTGCAGATGCACAGAACGCCACGGGCGAAAGTCCGGTCTGGAGCGTGCGTGACCAGGCGCTCTACTGGGTAGACATCCCGGCAGGCCGGCTGCACCGCTGGAACTGCGCGGACAGTACGACCGACAGTTGGGACGCCCCGCAAATGCTCGCCTGTATCGCTGCCGACAGTCGTGGCGGCTGGATTGCGGGCATGGAAACAGGGATTTTTCACCTGCAACCCTGTGACGACAACAGCCTGATCAGCACGCTTCTGGTCAGCGTTGAACACGCGCAGTCGGGTATGCGCTTCAATGATGGCCGCTGCGACCGACAAGGTCGTTTTTGGGCCGGCACCATGCTGATGGACATGGCGGCGGGCGCCGTGGTCGGCGCGGTGTATCGCTACAGCGCAGGCCAGAAAACCCTGGATGCGCAACTCAAGGACTTCATCGTCCCCAACGGTCTGGCCTTCAGCCCGGACGGCAAGACGATGTACCTGTCTGACTCGCACCCCAGCGTTCAGAAAATCTGGGCCTTCGACTACGACACCGACAACGGCACACCACACAATCGCCGTCTGTTCGTGGACATGAACAATCACCTGGGCCGTCCCGACGGCGCGGCAATCGACACCGATGGCTGTTACTGGATCTGCGGCAATGACGCTGGCCTGATCCATCGCTTCACACCCCAAGGCAAGCTCGACCGTTCGCTGGTCGTGCCGGTGAAAAAGCCGGCCATGTGTGCGTTTGGCGGCCCCGATCTGGACACCCTGTTCGTGACCTCCATTCGTCCGGGCGGCGATCTTGCCGACCAACCACTCGCTGGCGGTGTGTTCGCTTTGCGACCTGGCGTCAAAGGCCTGGAGGAACCCGCTTTTAAAGGCTGATTGCGCCTACCGAAAACCCCATAGCTCGACCAAAAATAACAATATTGGAGATATCCATGGATTTCAAACGCACGCTTCTCATCGCTGCACTTCCGTTGGCATTCTGCGTGTCGGGCCTGGCCCAGGCAGAAGTCAAAATCAAGTTCGCCGAAGTTCACCCAGCAGGCTACGCGCCGGTCGTGGCTGAGCAGAACATGGGCAAAAAACTCGAAGAGCAATCCAAGGGCGAGATCAGTTTCAAGATGTACGCGGGTGGCGTGCTCGGCTCCGAGAAGGAAGTCGTCGAGCAAGTCCAGAGTGGCGCGGTGCAGATGACTCGCGTCAGCCTGGGCATCGTCGGCCCGGTGGTGCCGGACGTCAATGTCTTCAACTTGCCGTTCGTGTTCCGCGATCAGGCGCACATGCGCACGATCATCGATGGCAAAATCGGTCAGGAAATTCTCGACAAGATCACCAACTCGCAATTCAACATGGTCGCGCTGGCCTGGATGGATGGCGGCACCCGCAACCTGTACACCAAGAAACCCGTGCGGCAGATCTCCGACCTCAAAGGCATGAAAATCCGCGTTCAGGGCAACCCGGTGTTCATCGAAACCATCAACGACATGGGCGGTAACGGCATCGCCATGGCCACCGGCGAAATTTTCAGCGCCCTGCAGACCGGCGTGATCGACGGTGCTGAAAACAACCCGCCTACTTATTTCCAGCACAACCACTATCAGAACGCCAAGTTCTTCACGATAACCGAGCACTTGATCCTGCCCGAGCCGATCGTGATGGCAAAAACCACCTGGAACAAGCTCAACCCCGATCAACAGGCACTGGTGAAAAAGCTCGCGCGCGAAGCCCAGATGGAAGAACGCGTGCTGTGGGACAAGTCGTCAGCCGACGCTGAAACCAAGCTCAAGGCTGCCGGCGTGGAGTTCATCACGCTGACGCCGGAGCAGAAGAAAGCCTTCTACGACGCGACCCAGCCGGTACGTGACAAGTTCGGCGCGCCTTACAAGGATCTAATCAGCCGTATCGAAGCGGTTAAGACCGATCCGGCGCTGGCTGCGGCCAGTACCCAAGCGGCCCAATAAGCCTGTCTGATTAGCGGCGGAAACGGGCGCAAGCCCGTTCGCCGTCGCAGTGGTGAGCCTTCATGAAAAATACGCTTTTGCGCATCAACGACACGGTCTATCGGATCTGTATCGGTATCGCGGGTCTGTCGGTGCTGATCATGACCCTGATCATTCCCTGGGGCATCTTCGCCCGCTACATGCTCGGCAGCGGCTCGAGCTGGCCGGAACCCACGGCCATTCTGCTGATGGTGGTGTTTACCTTCTTCGGGGCCGCCGCCAGTTACCGCGCCGGGGCGCACATGGCGGTTTCGATGGCTGTGGACCGCATGCCGCAGCGAGTACGCCGCATTACGGCTGTCGTGGTGCAGATTCTGATGGCGACAGTGGCCCTGTTCATGATTTTCAAGGGTTTCAAGCTGTGCGCCACCACCTGGAACCAATTTGTCGGCGAATTGCCGTTTCTGCGCGTCGGGATCTCTTACCTGCCGATTCCCGTTGGCGGCATCGTGACCCTGATTTTCGTGCTCGAAAGGCTGTTTCTGGGCGACCAGAGTCATCGCGCAGTGATGCGCTTCGACGTCATTGAAGAAAGCGAAGGTGCCGCATAAATGGACGCTTTTATACTGTTGGGCAGCTTCATCGCATTGATCCTAATCGGCATGCCGGTGGCTTACGCGCTGGGCCTGTCAGCCTTGATCGGCGCCTGGTGGATCGATATTCCCGCCGACGCCCTGATGATCCAGATCGCAGGCGGCGTGAACAAGTTCTCGCTGCTGGCGATCCCGTTCTTCGTGCTCGCCGGGGCAATCATGGCCGAAGGTGGCATGTCACGACGCCTGGTCGCGTTCGCGGCAGTACTGGTCGGTTTCGTGCGCGGCGGCCTGTCGCTGGTCAACATCGTGGCGTCGACCTTCTTCGGTGCAATCTCGGGCTCATCGGTGGCCGATACCGCCTCGGTCGGTTCGGTATTGATCCCGGAAATGGAGCGCAACGGCTACCCTCGGGACTTCTCGACCGCCGTGACCGTCAGCGGCTCGGTTCAGGCCCTGCTGACGCCTCCCAGCCACAACTCGGTGCTCTACTCGCTGGCGGCAGGCGGCACCGTATCGATCGCGTCCCTGTTCATGGCCGGCATCCTGCCAGGGCTGTTGCTCAGCGCCGTGATGATGGGCCTGTGCATGATCTTCGCGCGCAAGCGCAATTATCCCAAGGGTGAAGTGATCCCGCTGCGTCAGGCGCTTAAAATCGCCGGTGAAGCGCTTTGGGGCATGATGGCGATGGTCATCATTCTCGGCGGCATCCTGTCGGGCATCTTCACCGCCACCGAGTCGGCCGCCATCGCCGTACTCTGGGCGTTCTTCGTCACCATGTTTATCTACCGCGACTACAAATGGCGCGATCTGCCCAAACTGATGCACCGGGCCGCCCGCACCATTTCCATCGTGATGATTCTGATCGGGTTCGCCGCCAGCTTCGGTTACATCCTGACGCTGATGGAAATCCCGATGAAGATCACGACAGCGTTCCTCACGCTCTCGGACAACCGTTACGTGATCCTGATGTGCATCAACGTCATGTTGCTGCTGCTGGGCACCGTCATGGACATGGCGCCGCTGATTCTGATCCTGACCCCGATCCTGCTGCCGGTCATCGTCGGCGTCGGCATCGACCCGGTTCACTTCGGCATGATCATGCTGGTCAATCTGGGGATCGGACTGATCACACCACCCGTGGGCGCAGTGCTGTTCGTCGGTGCAGCGGTGGGTAAAGTCACCATCGAAGCCACCGTGAAAGCGCTGGTGCCGTTCTACGTCGCCCTCTTCCTGGTGCTGATGCTGGTCACCTACGTTCCGGCCATCTCGCTGTGGCTGCCGAGCGTCGTGCTTTAAGCCTGTCGTTGTAACGCTGCCGGCGCCTCTACTTGAGGCGCCGGCATGCGATCCCGCTGTTCCAGCCAAGGAGGCTGGTTGTGTATGCCCACCCCTGCTCTGTTTCCCCGTCACATCGCGGTGATGATTCTGGCGCTGCTGGCGTGTTCGTTTGCCGGCAACCATATTGCGGCGCGCATTGCCTTCGATCATGACACCGGCCTGCTGCTGGCCATTCTCTGTCGCTCCGGCGTGACCCTGCTGGTGCTGATCAGCCTGGTGTTATGGCAACGCGAAACGCTCAGTCTTCCCGCCAGCACCTGGCGCTGGCAACTGCTGCTCGGGCTGCTGATCGCGACCCAGAGTTTTTGCATTTATTCAGCGGTGGCACGTATCCCGGTGGCCCTGGCGCTTCTGGTGGTCAACGTTTCGCCGATTTTGCTCGCGCTGCTGACCTGGGCACTGGGCGGCGCCAGGCCCACGCGGCGTGCAGCGGGCCTGATGGGGCTGATTCTGATCGGCCTGACCCTGGCCCTGGACGTGCCGCAGAGACTGTCGAACCCCGGCAGCAGCGAGCCGCAGTGGCTGGAAGGCATCGCCTACGCTTTTACCGCCGCCGTGGTGTTTGCCTTTGCGCTGTGGATCACCGATAACAAGCTGGCCAGCATGCGCGGTACGGTGCGCAGCATGTTGACGATGGCCGTGGTCTTCATCGCCGCGGCAGTGGCAGGTGCCAGCGGCCTGCTGCCCGGCGGCGTGGACCTGCCGGCAAGCCGTATCGGCTGGACCGCACTGGCCAGCCTGGTGCTGCTGTACGGGCTGGGGTTTTCGCTGCTGTTCATCTGCATGGCGCGTCTGGACATCAGCCGCAATGCACCGGTGATGAACATAGAGCCGGTCGCCAGCCTGCTGTTCGGCTGGTTGATTCTGGATCAACTGCTCAGCAGTGGCCAGGTCATCGGTGGGTTGATCGTGGTCAGCGGGATTGTCCTGTTGACCTGGCGACGCGCGGCCCCGCCTGCCCCTCAACCGTTCAGCCAATCATCCAACAAGGTCCTGCACCATGCCCGCGAACGTTCTGACCCTTGAAGATGGCCTGACCCGATTGACGCTGGCGCCCGACATCGGCGGAAGTATCGTCAACTGGACCGCCCTGGCCAGCGGCCATCCACTGCTGCGCCCCAGCAGCGAAGAAACACTGGCCACCGGCATGCCTCGGCGACTGGCCTGCTACCCGCTGGCCCCTTGGTCAAACCGGATCGGCAACGGCGGTTTCGACACACCGGATGGCTGGCTGGCCCTGGCGCCCAACAGCGCTAACGACCCGCTGCCTATTCATGGCAGCGCCTGGCAGCAAGCCTGGACCGTCATCGAGCAGACGCCGCAACAGGCCTGCCTGCAACTCGATAGCCAGATACCCTTCGCCTATCGCGCTGAACTGCGCTACACCCTGCACGGCGGCAAGCTGAGCATCGAGCTGACCACCACTCACCGGGACAACCGCGCCGCCTGGCACGGCCTGGGCTTGCACCCTTACTTGCCGCGCACGGCCCACACACGCTTGCAGGCGAAGGCCGCACAGGTGTGGCTGTGCGACGAGGCAGGTTTACCCGACGTCTTGCAGGACCTGCCCGCTGAATGGGACTTTCGGCACAGCAGCACCCTGCCCGATACCCGCCTCGACAACGGGTTTACCGGTTGGGACGGCCACAGCATCATCAGCCAGCCTGACCTGGGCTATGAGTTGCACTGCCACGCCACCGGCAGCGAGTACTGTCTGGTGTTCTGCCCGCCGGGGCTGGACTTCTTCTGTTTCGAGCCGGTCAGCCACCCGGTCAACGCCCATCATTTGCCCGGTCATCCCGGGTTGAAGCTGCTGCGGCAAGGCGAGTCGGTGACGATGAAACTCACATTGCACTACCTGCCCGACTGAGGCAGCCGGGCTCAGCCGACGTCTACCGACCCCACCTCCTCGAACGGTGCAGACCCTAAGTGATCAAGATGCGCCTCAGGCCTTGCTGGATAAGTAATGCTAAAGGCACGGTGATATCATCCTCCATCCGTCTCGATATTGATCATGACGGTGATCCACGCCCTCTCCCTCTGCGTAACACTTCTGCACCGCGAACCAATACCGGACAACGGTGATCAGAAGGTGGATCATGCGCATAACTGCCAGTCTCAGGACCTTCTGTCACTTGTCCAGCCCGAACAGCGATTCGACGATAAACCGACTTTGGATTGATGAAGTCGCTGCCGTGGCCCGACAACGGGACCGCGACAGCTTCATGCGCATCTACGATCACTTCGCGCCGCGTTTATTACGCTACCTGACGGGGCTGAATGTGCCTGAAGGACAAGCGGAAGAGTTGGTTCAGGAAGTGCTGCTCAAGCTGTGGAACAAGGCTGAATCCTTTGATCCGGCCAAAGCCAGCCTGGGAACATGGCTGTTCCGCATCGCGCGCAATCTGTACATCGACAGCGTGCGCAAGGACCGGGGCTGGGTGCAGGTGCAAGACTCATTGGAACAACTCGAGCGTCTGGAGGCCCCGGCAGACAGAACGCTTGATTACAGCCAGCGCCAGGAGCAACAACTGAACATCGCCATTCAGAACCTTCCCGTTGATCAAGCCAAAGTGCTGCGAATGTCCTATTTCGAAGCGCTCAGCCACCGGGAAATTTCCGAACGCCTGGACATGCCGCTGGGCACGGTGAAGTCTTGCCTGCGACTGGCTTTTCAAAAGTTGCGCTCGCGGATCGAGGAGTCATGATGGGCCCACTGCATCACCCGGACGATGCAACCCTGGTCAGCTATGCATCAGGGGCGCTGTCGCAGGTTATCTCTCTGGTCACCGCCGCCCACCTGGAGCGCTGCGCTACATGCAGAGCACGCCTCAGGATGGCGGAGCAGATCGGCGGTGTGTTGATCGAGCAGCACACCAGTTCGGTGATCCCCCTGAAAGGTCGATCCGCCATGCTGGCGCGCCTGGATGAGCAGGAAAAGGGCTCGGCGCCCGACATGCACTCCATGCCAGCGGCCAATCAGGACCCGGACGTGCTGCCGATGTGCATGCAGGCGCATTTTGGCCAGCACCTGAGCACGCTGAAATGGAAGACCCTGCTCCCCGGCGTGCAACGGGTGCGCGCCACGGGCATCGAAGAGGGCAACCTCATGCTGCTGAAAATCGCCCCTGGCGTCAGCATGCCGGTCCACAGCCATGAAAGCAGCGAAATGACCATGGTCCTCAAGGGCGCCTATCACGATGTACAAGGCGCATTCGAGTTGGGTGATGTGGCCGACCTGGACAGCCATATCCAACATCAGCCGATTGCCTACCCGGACCGGGAATGCATCTGTGTGCTGGCAACCGATTCAAAGCTGCGCTTCCACGGCCTGTTCGCGCGGATGATGCAGCCGTTTTTCGGAATTTGAAAAACGGCCGCGACACGTTCTGTCAGCGCTGGATACTGACACCCAGCGAAGCCAGCGCATCCCAGTAGCCCGGGTAGGTCTTGCCGACGCAATCCGGGTCCTGGATGTGAATGCCTTTGATCTTCAGCCCGGCCAGTGCAAAGCACATGGCGATGCGGTGGTCGGCGTGGGTGTCTATCAGAGCATCGACGGTGGTGCCTGCCAAAGCAGGGTTGGCGTATACCACCAGATCGTCACCTTCTTCGACCGCCAGGCCCGGTGCGATGGCGCACAGGCCTTGGCACAGCGCTGAAATACGGTCGCATTCCTTGACCCGCAGATTGGCGATGCCGACAAAACGCACCGGCTGACGGTTGAATGCCGCCAGCACCGCCAGGGTTGGAATCGCGTCCTGCATTTGCGAGCCGTCGATTACTGCGGGCATGTTCGGAAAGCGGTCGATGATCTGGCTGGCAAGGGCATCAGGCTGAGTGAACGCATCGCTGGCCACGCCGAGGTCGATCTTACCGCCGGTCAAGGCTTGCGCGGCCCAAAGATAGGTGGCCGCCGATGCATCGGGCTCGATGTGGAAATCCGTGGCGCGGTAGCCTGTTGCCGAGACTTTCCAGGCAGCGTCGCCAATGGCCTGAACTTCAGCCCCGAACGCCTGCATGGCTGCCAGTGTCAGGTCGACATAACCCCGTGCGCCGATCTCGCTGCCGGTCAGTGCGACTTCGACCGGCCCTTTGCCGCAAGCCCCTGCCATCAGCAACGCCGATACGTACTGGCTGGACAGATTGCCGTCGATCTCGATACGGCCTGCTTCCAGCCCGCCCTTGCCTTTGATCGCCACGGGAGGGCAACCGCCGGTAGCGCTGACCTCAACGCCCATGCGCTGCAAGGCGTCGACCAGCGGGCCGATCGGGCGCTTGCGCATGTACTCGTCGCCATCCACCACGAAGTTGCCTTCGAAATTGGCCAGCGCAGCGGTCAGAAAGCGCGTTGCGGTTCCGGCATTGCCCAGAAACAGCGCTTGCTGCGGCGCTTGCCAGTGGCCGCTGCTGGTCACGACGAACGTGCTGTCGTCCGGTTCGTCGACCTGCACCCCCATCAGACGCAAGGCTTCGGACATCACGCGGGTGTCGTCGCTTTTCAGGGCGCCGGTCAGGCGGCTGGTGCCTTTGGCCAGCCCCGCCAGCAACAGCGCACGATTGGTGATCGACTTGGAACCCGGCGGGCTGACGCGCCCGACCAGCGGACGCTCGACAGGCAAAACAGTGAGAGTGGCTTGAGATCGCATGATGTCCCTGAGTGTCAGCGGAAAAATCGCGATCCTAGCACGAGGACGATCAAGCCCGCAGGGCGCTTTTGCCGGGAAAATACCCCGGCAGGCAGATTACGTTTGCTGGGCGTCGGACAGTTGCTGCAGCTTGTCGTTGGCGGCCAGCAACTGATTGCGGTTGGCCGCCACGTCGGTGACGTCGTAGATCACCAGGCACACGTGGCTGATTGCCCCGGTGGTCGAGCGCAGCGGGAACAGCGTGGTGTTCTGGTACATGAATTCTTCGTGCCCGGTGATCGGCTGGTAATTCTTGAAACGCACCAGGTACGGCCGCTGCTCCCATATCGTGAAAGCCGGCGTGCCAAGGGTGACGACGTTATCGACCTTCTTGCTGAACCACTTCGCGTTGACCTCGGGGAAAATCTCGAAGAAAGTCTTGTCGACGGCGACGTAAGGCACCACGCCTGAACGGTTCTCCATGAACGTGTTCCAGACCGTCACCCGGTAGTTCAGGTCCAGCACCACAATGCCCACGTCGATGTTCTGCGTGACGGCCAGCAACCAATGAAGTTCGTTGATCTCGATAGCGTTGCTCATGGGTCAGCTCATCATGTAGGCGAGTTTTTTGGTAAGCAGCTCGACCGAGTCTTCGGTGAACAGCATCAGCAGATCGAAGTGAATATTGTGGCCTTCCACGCTGTAACTGATCTCGACCGCCAGGGTCTTTTTCCAGCGTTGCTGATTGACGCGAATGAGCTCGTCGATCCCACCCTGCGCACCCAGCAACTGCGGATGGCCTTGCGAAAAGGCGATGTCTATCTGTTCGGCAATGCCGCTCAGGCAAGCGCCGATGAGAATCGTGGACAGGTCCAGCAGCATTTCCATGTTGGAGCTGTCGGAATGATCGCCGCCCATCAACTGTGACATGCCGGAAATTTCCGAATCATGAAAAATCAGCAGCGCTTCACCGGCGATACCGCCGCCGATGTAGCCCTGACAGACGGCCGTCAGCCGCTGGTCGCTGTGGGCGTCGGCCAGCGCCATGTGCAGCTCGCCGACTTCGAGCATGTTGACGTTGGGCACCGGCAACTGCACGAACACCCCTAGCACCTTGGCCAGCAACGCAGCGGCGCGGCCCATCGCGACGTTGATGGTTTCGCGGAATGCGTCCTGAAAGCTGATGACCCCGCCCTTGTTGTTGAGGGCCGGCAACGAAACAGGTGCTGCCGAAGGCTTGCCCAGCAGGCCAAGACGCTCCAGCGTGCTTTTGAGCTCGTCCGGATCGGCAGGTTTTTTCAGAAACGCCAGCGCGCCCAGCTCCATGACCCGGCGCACCGCCTCGTCCTGCACGTCGCCGGACACCACAATAACCTTGGCGTCCAGATTTTCCGCGCGGATTGCCGCGAGGGTCTGGTAACCGTCCATCACCGGCATGGTCAGGTCGAGCAGAACGATCTCACCCTGACCTTTGCGAATCGCCTCCAGGCCTTCCTGCCCCTGAGTGGCCAAGGTCACCGAGACATCCCAATCGGCAGGCAAGGCACGCAGCAACTGCTTTCGCGCCATGTTCGAGTCGTCGCATATCAATAGCGCAAGCGTGGACATCGTGTGGTTCTCACTACAGAAAAATCAGGCGGACAGTGGCGGACAGCACGTACAGGTTCGGCGGTTCTACAGAAGAAGCCTGATCCGAGACTAAACGCTCGATGCGCAGCATTCAAAGCGAAACTATAGCCTTAGTCGGCGATGTTTGAAGTTTCTGTAATTTATGTCGTTTTCTGTTGCTGCAGATCACTACCGCTGCCGCTCAAACACGCCTATTATCAAGTGATAGATTTAATAGCGATCACTCGATAGAGAGGTGTGACATGTCTCTGCCCATAGGCGACTACCATCCAGCCCTGCCACGGCAGGACGATTTCTGGCAGCACCTGGGCATTCCAGCGCGTGGTACCCGCCTCTATACGGCACTGCACAGCGGCCTGCCCTACGAAGTGTTCGAGCGACTGGCGAATTACACCGACCTGAACCGCTCGACGCTGGCCGAGCATCTGGGCATCGCACCGGCCACCTTGCAGCGTCGTCTCAAGGTGCGCCGTTTCAACGCCGAAGAAAGTGACCGTTTGTTTCGTCTGGCAGCCGTCTACAAGGCAGCGCTTGACCTGTTCGAGGGCGATACCGAGGCAACCCGGCTCTGGCTGGCGAATCCGGTCCACGGGCTGGGCAATCGCAGGCCACTGGAAATGCTCGCCACCTCAGCCGAAGCTCAGGCGGTGCTGGACCTGATCGGTCGGCTGGAGCACGGAGTCGTGGCGTGATCCTGGTCTACCGCCTGGTCAAACGCAAATGGCTGGCCCAAGCGTTCGATGGTGAGGGCGCCAAACTCTACGGCGGACGCTGGAACAGCAAAGGCAACGCCTGTGTGTATTGCGCCGGCAGTGAATCCCTTGCGTTACTGGAAATACTGGTCCACCTGAACAACAGCGGCGTGGCCCGGCATTACGCGATGCTGGAGTTGCAGATTGCCGAAGAACACATCCTCAACGCCCGCCCCGACACCCTGCCCCCTGACTGGCGCGAAGAACCTGCGCCACCGGCCACAGCCTCGTTCGGCGACGCCTGGCTGGCCTCCGGTCAGAGCCTGGCGCTGGCCGTGCCCAGCGTGATCATTCCGCGCGAGTGCAACTATTTGCTCAACGTCAGGCATCCGGCATTCGGGGCCGTTGTGGCAACCGCCAGAGAACTGGAATTCGAGGTAGACCCGCGCTTGAAATGAGCGGGCTGAATGGACAGCGCTATACCTGATACCGATAAGGCATAGCGCTGTTGGCAAAAAAACATCCGGCGTTTCGTCAGTGAGTGGCCGGCGCCTGGGCTGTTTCCACGGCCTGAGGCAACGCCATCCCCTTGGGCCACAACAGCCAGATATTGCCTTTCTGCTTCATGTCGCCCGCCAGTTTGCCAGCCTCTTCGCCGGTGCCCCAGAACAGGTCGGCGCGCACTTCACCGGCAATCGCGCCGCCGGTGTCCTGGGCTGCGACCGGGCGCACCACACTGCTGCCGTCCGGGCGCGTGGTGGACAGCCAGAGCAGACTGCCCAGTGGAATGACCTTGCGATCAATGGCTACGCTGTAGCCCGGTGTCAACGGCACGTTCAGCGAACCGCGAGGGCCTTCATTGCTGTCCGGATTGCGGGCGAAAAACACATAACTGGGGTTGCTGGCCAGCAAGTCGCTGACTCGCTCAGGATGAGCCTTGGCCCAGGCAGCAATGCTGCCCATCGTCACGTCTTCCTTCTTCAACTCGCCCTGCTCCACCAGCCAGCGGCCAATGGCACGATACGGGCGACCGTTCTGATCGGCATAGCCCAGACGCAGTTGCGAACCGTCCTCCAGGCTGACTCGCCCAGAACCCTGAATTTGCAGGAACTGCACATCCATCGGGTCGGTCAGCCAGGCAATGACCGGCGCATTCAGACCCTTTGCATTGATCGTTGCCGCATCGTCATAGGGCTTGAGCACACGCCCTTCAAGCCGGCCGCGCAAGCGCTTGCCTTTGAGCTCGGGATAAATGCTGTCCAGGCTGACCACGATCAGATCATCCGGAATGCCATACACCGGCACATTGGCGGTCGCTGTCCGGGTCAGGCTGCCCGGGTAGACGGGTTCGTAGTAACCGGTGATAAGGCCATCGGCACTGCCACCGTCGGCGCGCAGGCTGTAGACCTGCAACTGGCCCTGCAGAAACGTGCGTATCTGCGCCGCGTCGGGCGCCGCCGCCAGACTCGCCGCCGCCGCGCACGTCGGCCCCCATACCGCATCAGCCTTCAAGCGAACACACGCACTGCGCCAGGATGCAAAACCGGCCTGCAAGTCAGCGTCCGAAACCGCTGGCAAGGCTTCCCAGGTGGCCTGGGTGTAAGTGGTGTGCGGCGCCGCTGGAGGCGTCACCGGTTTATCGGACTTGTCACACGCCGTCAGCAAAACAGCCAATGGCACAGCCAGCGCCAGACTCCGGGACCATGGCTTGAAAGAGAAAATCATCAGCACCAATCCTTTAACAGCCCGCAGCAGGCTGGAGGGTAAAGGGCATCATTGTGGCTGATGCGGGCGCCGGGTCCTAGGGGTGGAATGAATTCGCCGCCCGGGCCGTGTGCGATTTTATTATTTCTGTACGCCTGCCGGAACCGCACCGTACTCAGTAGAGCGCCGCCATGCTGACAGCATCGACATATTCACCGTCCCGAAAAGCGTATTTCATGTGCATGCCCTCCACCACGAAACCATGTTTCTTATAAAGTTCGATGGCGGGCTCGTTATCACTGAAGACCGTCTGTTCCAAACGTTTGATGTTCAACCAGCGCGATGCGGTTTCCGTCAGTTCTTTCAGCATCAGCGCCCCGATACCTTGACGATGATGACTGTCGTCAACGCCCATCCAGAAGTCAGCTACGTGCTGCCTCCGGCCCTGAAACCGGTAAAGCATGGCGCATCCCACCACCACACCCTCCTGTTCAGCGACCAAAGACAATCCAGAAGATGGCCGCCCTTCCACAAGCCTCTTGATGTCGTTGGTTGACTGATAGGGCATGCGGAGCGTCCACCAACGAAACACTGGCTGCTGAAACAGCTGAGCCAGTGAAGACCAGTCACTGTCGGCCATCGCACGCACGGTCAGGCTCATTGCAAACGCCCCGGATGCGGTTCCGGGTAGTCGCGGTTGATGTCGAGGGGGTTGGCGTAGGGGCCATTCCACAGCTGTTCATGCAGTTGGCCGATGCGGCTGGCCATTGAGCTGTCGTGCATGACCACTTCGAGGTTGCGCGAGGTGTCGAGGTAGCCGCCGAGCCAGTTGCTGGTGCCGACCCAGGCAATCCGGTCGTCGATGTCCATCGTTTTGCTGTGGATCACCCGTGCGTAAGGAATGAAACCCTGAGCGGCCATTGGCAGTGTGACGATGCGCACCTGCACATTGGGCACCAGGGCCAGGCTTTTCAGGTAGGCCACTTCGGGCATGCCGGTGTTCCAGTCTGAAACCATGAGTTTGATGGAAACGCCGCGCGCCGCTGCACTGCGAATGGCGTTATCGATAACCGGGTAATACGGTCGCGTCTTGTCCGGCCCGTACGACAAGGGAGCGTAATCCAGCAACTGGATGCGGACTTCGTTTCTGGCTTCGCCCAGCAAGCGTGGCAGTTCTGCCTGAGAATCGACGACACCGGGCGGGTTGTAGCGCTGCGGGCTGGCGATCAGGTAGTTGCCATCGGGTGATGCAACGCTGCCAGTAGACGAAACAGGAACCGGGACAGGTTTGCCGTCGGCGATGGCGGCCTGCGCAAGCCAGTCCTGATCGAACACTGACTGCACCTGCTGCACGACACCCGGCTCATCGATCCGCAAGCCGGTTTCGTGAATGTGCTCCAGTGAGCGCCAGTCGAAATTCTGACTGCCGATGAAGGCCTGCTTGCCGTCCACAACGAAAAACTTGGCGTGGATGATGCCGTTGCCGGTGAGTCTGGCGTAAGGCAGCACCCTCAGCGTGAGATTGGGGATTGCCCGCAACCGCTCCAGGGTTTTGGGGTCGGACATCTTCAAGCCTTTTTCTTCCAGAAGAAAACGTATCTGCACCCCGCGTTGCCCGGCGGCTTGCAAGCTGGCAAGCACCTTGTCCATAACCGAATCTGGCTGATCGGCCACGTAGAACTGCTCGATATCGATGCGCTTGCTGGCCCCGTCGAACAGCTCGCGCCAGACATCGCCGGGCGCGCGCAGGTCCGGGGTCTGCAGGTTGGTCCCGACGGGTACGGTGTGAACCAGTTCAAAACCGGGAATAGCGAAATCCGCGTGTGCGAACGGGCTGCAAAACAGCAACGCGGCAATCACGCCGCGATAGCGCATGAACATCGGGCGAAACCGGATAGAGAAGGTCATGGAAGTCTCGTTGCCAGAACAGGCAAAAGGCGCACGTCAGAGACCTGCGCCAGTGTGTGGATCATGCCGTCCGGTAGGTGGGCTGAGGAACCATGACCGGGTGCGACATTTCATCCTGAACCCGCGCCCCGCTGGAGGCACGGATCAACAGGATCTTGAGCTGATCATTGATGCGCTCAAGGCGGTCTTGAAAGAAGTTATGAAAGACCACGCAGAACAGGGCGATTGCGATACCCAGCCCTGTCGCAAACAACGCCGTACCGATACCGGCAGAAATCTGCCCCGGATCGGACACCCCGGCGCTGGCCAGGGCTTTGAAGGTGTCGATGATGCCCAGAATCGTCCCCAGCAACCCCAGCAAGGGCGCTGCGGTGGTGATGGTCTCGATCAGCCAGAGGCTGCGGGACAGTGGCGCCCGCGTGCTCAGGTACTGGGTTTCGATGACGTCATCCAGGTCCCGGCGTGAACCGTGGGCATTTTTCTGTGCCAGCACCGGCAGCACCATGTCCAGGGGCAGGCTGGTCCGGCGGGTCAGCGCCTCCGGCAGGTCTTTTTCACTGTGTACCGAAGCATTAAGCGCAGCTTGCAGCGCCCGCGATTGGCGACGTACATAAGCGAAGTAGATGCCTCGCTCGATTGCGACAAAGAGTGCAATCGCGATGGCGGCATACATCACGTAGAACGTGATGTCGTGGAGCTGATTCATGTCCATGGCGCAGACCTCTGGTCAATGGAGGGTTAAAAATTGGCTTCCAGGGAAACCGTGACGGTACGCTCGACGCCGACGATGTAGGCCGGGTCGCCGTCGCGGAAACCGCTGTAAGTGCCTGCGTTGGTTTTGGTGGTGTACACGCCGTCCAGGTATTTCTTGTCGAACAGGTTGTCGACGTTCAGGCGCAAGGTCGCGTCCTTGACGATTTTCTTGTCCACCGGCAGATAGACACCGGCGCCCAGATTGAAGATGGTGCGCCCAGGAATGCTTTCGTCGTTGGTCAGGTCGCCATAGAGCTTGCTGGTGACCTTGCCCCCGAACGTGCCGTAATAACTGCCGTCGTCATACCCGATGTTGGCCGCCAGCATGTTCTTCGGCACGTTGGTGAACTGTTTGCCGCTGGTGGGCAACTCGATGGCTGCGCCGTTGTTGAACACGGTCAGGTCATCTTTCTGTTTGGCGCGGGTGTAGGTGTACGAGGTGTAGTAGTTGAAATGGTTGGGCAACAAGCCGCTCCACTCCAGCTCAAGACCGCTGTTGTCCACGGCGCCCGCGTTGATGTCGGCAAAGTCGCCGTTAATGTCCCGCGAGGAAACTTGTCGATTCTTGAACTGCAGATAGAACAGGGTGGCCGCCAGCGTCATGTCCTGGTCGGTGAAGCGCCAGCCCAGTTCGTGGTTCCAGCTGGTTTCCGGCTTGCTGTCGATGGAACCGGTGCCCGGGTCATACAGCACGTAGTTCTGCGGCACGCGCATGTTGCGTGACAGGCTGTAGAACAACTGGTCACGTTCATCCAGCTGATACTTGAGGCCCACGTTGGGCAGCAGCTTGTTGTAGGTCTGGCCACGCTTTTCCGGCCGCTCGGTCAGGCTGCCGTGGTTGTTACCTTCACGTTCCACGTTCATGAAGGCCAGGCCACCGACGAGCGTCCAGTCCGGAGCGAAATACCAGGTGTCCTGAGCCCAGACTTTCTGTGCCGGCGTTACGGTGTAGCGGTCCCGGCCCTGGATCTCATTGCCGTTGGCATCGACCATGTAATCCGAGTCAGGCTGGATGCTTTCCGGCTTGCCATTGCTCTTCAGACGGATGAAGGGCTGGGTCTGCAACTGACGCGCACGCTCATACCAGTAGCCGACTTGCACGCTGTGCTCGTCGTTGACATCCCAGTTCAGCTTGGTGGTGATGCCGGGACGCCAGGTCTGGGTACGCGAAGGCCGGTAGTAAACGCCCGTGGTCGATGAACCGTCAGCGTTGTAGGCCGCAGCCGTGGGCAGGTTGCTCAGGTCAAACACGCCGCCCTGATTCGAGCCGCGGTTGAGCGCGTAAGACGAGCTGTTGACCCCGCTGCCGTTACCCCAGAAGTAATAGGGGACGACTGAGAGGGCCAGATTGTCGGCCAGTTTGAATTGAGTATTGAGCACACCGGTGAAGGTCTGGAAGGGGTTCTGCGCCAGCTCGTAGTAACTGGAGAGCTTGCCGTTGCTGCCCACCGCAGGCGTCGAAGGGTAAGGGTCAAACTTGCGTCCGCCCTGCTCGAACTGGGTCTTGGTGAGCTGGCTGTAGCTGTTGTTGTCTTGTTCGTGATACTTCAGGATCAGGTTGGCGGTGTTGCCCGACCCCATGTCGAAAAAACTGTTCCATTCCACCTTGTCGGCACGCACCGCCCCATCACCGCGCCATTTCTGGCCTTCGGTGTGAGACATCGACAGCCAGTTGCTCAGCCCGTTGATCTCTCCGGTATTGAGCCGCGCGAAGGTCTTGTAAGTGCCATTGCTGCCCGCCACTTGCTTGACGAATGCGCCGGTTTCCTTGGTGGGCCGAATGGTGACAATGCCGATGTTGCCGCCGCTGGAACCGATGTGCGGGCCATCACTTTCGGCAGAACCCTGGGTCACGAAAATCTGATCGATGTTTTCCGGATCACCCAGCAGGTTGGAGTACAGCGCGTAGTTGCCGGAGTCGTTGATCGGCATGCCGTCCACCGACATCCCGACCTGATCGGAATTGAGCCCGCGCATGGTAAAGCGGAAGCCCGAAAGACCAGTGGCGTCTTCGCTGGAGATATTCAGGCCCGGTGTGTACTTGAGCTTGTCGATCGCGTTCCCGGTTGCGGTCTGCTTGTCGAGCGCCTCTTTGGTCACGGTGGAACGCGCCTTGATGCTTTCCTCCTGCACCATGTAACCACCACCGGCCGTTGCTTTGCCCTGTACGCCAATGGTGCCGACATCACTGGCAGTCTGGTCAGCCATGACCATGCCGTGGCTCATGCCAGCGGCGACCAACGCAAGGTGAATCCTGGAAAACTTCATCACATTGTTCCTTGTCAGTGCTATTGCACGCTGTAGTTGAAGGTGGCGGTGAAGCGCTGTTCGTTGCGCCCGCCGAAAGCTTGTTCGGGAAACGGTTTGACCTGTTTGAGGCGTCGCAGACTGTTGGTCGCGGCCCGGTTGAGCAGCATGCTGGAGGCCTGGGTCTGAATGCCGGAATCCAGCACTCGGCCCTGACGGTCGACCAACAACCACACCACCACTTCGCCACTCGGGCGTTCGAGCGATGCCTGACGTCCGGTTGGGTATTGTTTGTAGCCATCCAGCTCGTTACGCAGCCCTTTGAGGTAGCCGCCCTCAATGCCTTGGGTGTCCACTTTCGGCGGTGCGGGTGGCGCAGGCGGCGACGGTGGCGGAACCGGGGCACTGGCCACCGGCTTGCTGGGGGCCTGAACCGGCTCGGCAGGTTTGGCCACGGCAGGCTTGGGCATAGGTTTCGGGCGCGGCGGTGGTTTGAGCTCTGGCTTGGGTTCCGGCTTTGGCTTGGGAACGGGCTTGGGCGGCGGTGGCGGTGCAGGCTCGGCCTCTTCGCTCTCGACCACAGGTGGCGGAGGTGGCGGCTCTTCAGCCTGTACCGGAGGCGGCTCGGGTTGCGCCACGGGTTCAGGCGCGGGCGGCTCCGGCTCGATCAGTGCCAGCTCCACGGCAGATTCGTCGTAGACCGGCTCCATTTTCAGAGGACGGGTCTGCACTCCGATCACGATTGCGATCAGCGCGACCAGAGCAGGCAGGCCGCCGAGCCACTGACGCATGCGAAACAAGGCATACATGATCAGGATTTACGCGTAGCGATGGAAACGGATGTGAAGCCACCCAGACGCAACGTGTCCATAACCTCGACCAGGCGTGCGACCTCAACACCCTTGTCGCTGTTCACGATGATGGTGGTTTTGGTGTCTGGCTTTTCCAGTGCCTTCAAGGCAGGCACCAAGGCGTCCACGGTGGTGGCCTTGCCGTCGAGCTGCAATTCGCCATTGAGCCCCAGGGTCAGAATCGATTTGTTCTGCGGCTTCAGTTGCTGAGAACTGCTGGCACTGGGCAACTGGGTCTTCATGCCCAGAGCCGGAATCACGTTCAGGCTGACCAGCACGAAAAACACCAACAGGAACATCATCACGTCGATCATCGGAATCAACTCGATGTGCGCCTTGCGTTTCTTGGGTTCGTCCCACGTTCTCATGCAGCGTCTCCCTCTTCTTAGAGGCCGAGAATCTAGCAATCGAACATGACCGATCGGTTAGTTTTACAAGACCGATACATGACGGTTACATGGCTTTTACGCACACATTTCGTGGCACTTAAATGATTCTTGCACCTGTCACAGAAATGCCATCACAACGCGGCAGCGTTTGAGCATTTAACTCGATGGAAAACCCGGATGAGCCTCCCCCTGCCGACTGTCCGAACTTCGCGCCTGTTGCTCACTGCGTTGCAACCAGAACAGGCACCGACCTTGTCGCGGCTGGCCGACGAGCCGACGATTGCCGCCATGACCTCGGCGCTTCCCAGCCCCTATACGCTGGCGCATGCGCAGGCATTCATCGCGCAAGCCCATGAGCAGTTCGCAGCGGGTCAGACACTGAGCCTTGGGGTTCACGTAAAAGAAACCGGAGCGTTGGCAGGGGTCGCCTCGTTTCGCTTTTCGACATTGCATCAGCACGCAAACCTGGGCTATTGGATCGGTGTTGACTACCGAAACAACGGATACACCAGTGAGGCGGTGCGGGGGCTGATGACGTATGGCTTCACGCACATGAACTTCCACCGCATCGCCGGTCAGTGCTTCAGCGACAACCTGGCCAGCGCCAAGGTGCTGGAGAAATGCGGGTTGATGTATGAGGGCTGCATGAAAGGGGCCTTCCTGAAGAACGGTGTGTTCAAGGACATGCTGCTGTTCGGGCTGCTGCGCGCGCAGTACGAAGCGTCGGAGGCTGCGTCATGACCGACTTCAATCCAGACCGTCGGCGCATCATCACGGGTGTCGCCGGGGCAGCAATGTTGTCGATCCTCAGCCCGTTTGCCCGCAGCGCAGGTGTCGATTACCCGTTCACACTGGGCGTGGCGTCTGGTGATCCGTTGCCGGACGGCTTCGTGATCTGGACACGTCTGGCGCCGAAAGTGATCACCCCGGCAGGCGACGGTGGCTTGGGCAAACCCGTCGAAGTGCGCTGGAAAATCGCCAGCGACGCGGCCATGACGCGCATCGTTCGATCCGGCCAGGCCACCGCCCAGTCACGCTTTGCGCACTCGGTGCATGTCGAGGTCAGCGGGTTGCAGCCTGGGCGCCCCTATTGGTATCAGTTTGAAGGGCTGGGCGCACAAAGCCCTGTGGGGCAGGCCTGCACGGCACCGCCAGCAACGGCCATGACCGCGGCCCGGTTCGGCTTCGTTTCGTGTTCGCATTGGGAAGCCGGGTATTTCAGCGCCTACCGACACTTGGCTGCGGAGCGGCCGGATCTGGTGTTCTTTCTCGGTGACTACATCTATGAGATGAACGTTTCTCCCGCCAATATCCAGTTCCCACGCCGCCATGCCACATCAGACCCGATAGACCTGGCGGGTTATCGCAACCGATACGCACAGTACAAGACCGACCCTGACCTGCAAGCCTTGCATGCCTGCGCGCCGAGCATCGTTACCTGGGACGATCACGAAGTGCAGAATGACTATGCCGCGCAGTGGTCACAAGACCCGGGCGTTCCGGTAGAACGCTTTCTGCGCCGCAGAGCCGCCGCCTATCAGGCGTTTTACGAACACATGCCGTTGCGCGCCAGCAGCCTGCCCAAGGGTCCGGACATGCGCATTTACCGCAATATGGACTACGGCCGCCTGGCACGCTTCCATGTGCTGGACGGTCGGCAATACCGTTCCGAACAGCCCTGCGTGCCGGCCAGCGGCAGCCACAAAGGCCATGTCGCACGCAGCGATTGCCCAGACCTTGCCGACCCGAAACGCACCATGCTCGGCTGGGAACAGGAAGCCTGGCTGGACCGCAGCTTTGCTCAATCGCCAGGACAATGGAATGTCATTGCCCAGGATTTGCTGGTAGCGCCACTGATACAACGCAACGCGAGCACTCAGGAACTTGGCCACTGGACCGATGGCTGGGACGGCTACATGACCACCCGTGAGCGCATGCTCGGATCGTTGCAACGCCATCAGACCCGCAACCCGGTGTTCTGGGGCGGCGATATCCATTCATTCTGGACCACTGACTTGCATGCCGAGGCGGACAATCCGGATTCCAGCGTCATCGCCACCGAGTTCGTCGGCACCTCGGTCACGTCCAGTGGGCCGTCGTTCGAAGCCTTCAACAGCATTCTCGGGCTCAACCCACACGTGAAGTTCTTCGACAGTCGCCAGCGCGGCTACGTTTCTGTCGAACTGAGCGAAAAACAAATGCTCACACGCTTCCAGGTGGTGTCGGACGTGCTCGACCCTGCAGCCAGCGTGTCTACGCTCAAGCGCTTTGCAGTGGAAGCCGGAAAAGCAGGGGCTGTGGCGGGATAGCCCCTTCCTTTTCCAGACATTGTCCACCCCAAGGCGACAGTCAAACCCGTTTCAGGCGCTTTTTCCCTTTCTGGTGAGTCACTAATCTGAGCCCATGTTGCACGCCAGACCTCACCTACCAAACGAAAGGATTTGACCATGACCACCTACAACCGCCTGAACAAAGATGACGCCATCGTTCTGCTGATCGACCACCAGACAGGCCTGATCTCGCTAGTACAGGACTTCTCGCCAAACGAGTTCAAGAACAACGTGCTGGCGCTGGCCGATCTGGCCAGGTTTTTCAAGCTGCCGACCATCCTTACCACCAGTTTCGAACAAGGCCCTAACGGCCCGCTGGTTCCAGAACTCAAGGCCATGTTCCCTGATGCGCCGTACATTGCCCGCCCCGGCCAGATCAATGCCTGGGACAACGAAGACTTCGTCAAAGCGATCAAGGCGACCGGCCGCAAGCAGTTGATCATCGCCGGCGTTGTGACCGATGTGTGCGTGACCTTCCCGACCCTGTCGGCACTGGCTGAAGGTTTTGAAGTGTTCGTGGTCACCGATGCGTCCGGCACCTTCAACACCACCGTCCAGCAGGCCGCCTGGTCCCGCATGACTCAGGCAGGTGCGCAACTGATGAACTGGTTCTCGGTGGCCTGTGAGCTGCAAGGCGACTGGCGCAACGACATCGAAGGCCTGGGCAACCTGTTGTCCGAGCGCATCCCGAACTACCGCAACCTGATGAACAGCTATTCGGCGCTGACGGCTCGATAAGCTGCGCGCAGGCACATGAAGCCAGTGTCCAAAGGCTTCATGTGCCCGACATGCCTTTCCTCAAATCAACTCCCACGTCCCATTGGCCTGCCGGCAAAAGGTGTTCTCTTGCTTTTCGGCACCGCCGCTTGCGGTTTTCAAGCTGACCGTGACAGGCCGACAGGACGTCTCGGCCGCAGCTTTGCCGGAGGGCAAGGACGAGATCGAGCCGAGATCGAAGGCTTCGGTCTCTCGGCTGGCTGACACGTTCATGTCGTCAAGCCGAGCTGCAGTAAGGGTCTTTCTGGCGTCGGCCTCGGTTCTGGTCAGGACATAGTCCTTGTGAACGTAGCCCACCGTTACCCCCTTGCGCCCGACCAGAATCCAGTCACCGGTCGAGCCCACGGCAGTGAACTGCGTGTTGCCCGGCAGGCTGCCTACTTTGTCAGCGTTCATGTTCGGTGCCGAGCGCACGTTGAGGCCGGACCGGGTGACGTAAGGCTCGTTGATCAACTTCATCGACGGCACCGCCTGGATCCTGGGCAAGCGTTTGACGTCGACGGTTCGGGTCGCTCTGTATTCCTGACCCTGAGTGATCTGCGCGCTGGCATTGGAGTGGTCGGAACGCCAGGTGGCAGTGGATTGCGCCACGGTGGTAGCGGGCTGGTTCAGAATTTCCTGAGTGCGCAACGCCAACGCCTGTTGATCCCTGTCATCCAGCATCTGCCCGATACGGTTACCGATGTAGCCACCGATACCACCGACGATCAGCGCCGCAGCGATCTGGCCGTTGCCTTTGCCCATCGTCGCGCCCACTGCCAGGCCGGCGATACCCCCGATTACCGTACCCGCCTGTTCCTTGCTGATGCCCATCTGCGCGCATCCGGTGACTGAAGTGGCGAGGGTGACCGCCAGGATTGATGCAACGAATTTCTTGCGCACGGGTTTTGCTCCCTTTGAAAACGGCTCACTCCGCGTCAAGCAGAGGCTTGGTAAGGTTGTACAGCATGGATTCGGTATTCATTGCCCAATGAAAAGCCTCCGCCATAAGGGTCGGGCCTGTCTCGATGTTCTTGAAGGCTGTGCGGTAGCCTGGCGAATCAATGAGCGCGTTGCTGGCTGTCAGCGGAACGAACACGATCAAAACGAATGCCGTGATTCTGAGGCTCCACAGCCACTTTCGAATGGAAGCACGCCGCTCGATGGTCGACAGCATCAGGCCGACGATGTTGAGGGCGCCGCTGAAAAGACCGCTCAACAGCGACCAAGGCACAAACCACATGTTTTTGAGAACGCTCAGGCTTTGTTCGCCATGCATGTCAGTGATCGCCACCTCGCTGGCCATATTGCTGGCAATGCCCGGAAGGTAAGCGTTGAACTGGTCGCGGGTCGCGAGCAGGTTCATCCCCTCCACGTAGAACGGGCCAAGGACCTGACGTGCCATGTGGCGTACCTCGGGCGTGTTGGCCATCGCCCGCCGGGTGCGCAGATGTGCAGGCATTGCCAGCGCGTAGTCTTCAGCGCCCGGCAGGGTTTGCGGCTCGGCAGCA
The DNA here is from genome assembly GCF_002157375.1 of Pseudomonas syringae. Lineage (GTDB taxonomy): Bacteria > Pseudomonadota > Gammaproteobacteria > Pseudomonadales > Pseudomonadaceae > Aquipseudomonas > Aquipseudomonas syringae_T. The sequence continues at coordinate 31,991 of NZ_MTSA01000007.1, read as the reverse complement.
CGGTCGGACGGGACCAGTGGTCTGCGTTTATGGCCCGGCGCACCAGCGCGGCGCAACGCCTCGATCCTGACGTACTCGCGGGCGATACCGTCAAAGGCTGGAATGACGTCCGTTTGCAGGCGTTGATAGATCACATCGGCATTGCGCCGGGTGTAGCCCTTGAATACAGCCTGGGCGAAACCCTGGAAGTTGCCGTCGATCTGCTCGACATAGGAACCCTGGACGCTCATCAGTACACCGAGGTTGGCGATGAAAGCCTTGCCTTCGCCTTTGTCGCGATAGTCCTCATAGGGAACGCCGGGAATCTGCACCGAGTCGTACAGCAGGCCTTTCTTCGTCACGTAGGCATACAGGCTGTAAACCCGCAGGTCGGACGGAAACTCTTCGGCAATAACGTCGGGAACCACGCCCTGAACCCACCAGGTCGTCGGCGCAAGAATCAGGGTGCTGAGCACGGTGGAGCGAATCAGGCGGTGCTGAGTGCCCCTTTTCTCATGAACCCAGACGCACAGGCGCCAGGCGATCAGGCACACGCTCACCGTTGCGAGGCTCTGCCCGTATATTTCAAGCGTCTGCAGGCTTTTGAGGGGGATGTCGGCGCCTGCCTTGTTCAACAACTCGGCGTTGAACAGCAAGCCGAAGATCAGGCAGACGGCATTGAGAACATTAAGTGCCACAGGCAGCATCCAACACATCCCTGTCAGAGAGGAACCAGCGTATCAACGCACTCCGGTGCGGCTGGAACCACTGAAAAACAAGCGGGTATTCTGCCCGGCGACCGGAAGGGATGCCAGCTATTTGGCGAAAGGCGGGTGCTCACGTGACAGGCTGATCGGGCCTTTCGAAACACCCGATCCGTTCAGCGGGCTGGCGGGTACTGCCGGTCATCCTTTACCGGCACACCCGAATCACCGCCGTACTACTTCAGTTGATTAGCAAACCGTCCAACGGCACCGACCACTTGTTTGGCCCCTTCCTGAATCTCGACAATCACCGCGCCGGCCTCGTTGGCCAGCAACAGGCCCTGCTCGGCCTGGTTGCGGCTGTTGGCCATGCCACGCACGGCTTCATCGGCCAGTGCCTGGTTCTGTTGCACCACGCTGACGATTTCTTCGGTTGCCGCGCTGGTGCGGCCCGCCAATTGACGCACCTCGTCGGCGACCACGGCAAAGCCTCTGCCCTGTTCACCGGCCCGGGCGGCTTCAATGGCGGCGTTGAGCGCCAGCAGGTTGGTCTGCTGGGCAATGCCGCCAATGGTTTGCACGATGGAGCTGATCAGCAGTGACTGCTTGCCAAGTGCTTCGATTCCGGAGGACGCCGTTTGCATCTCTTCGGAGATCTTGCGCATGGTTTGCACGGTGTTCTGCACCACATCCGCGCCGCGCTGGGCGCTGACGTCGGTCTGCTGGGAGATTTCGAACGCCACGCTGGCCGCCTGACTGACTTCATCTTCGCGCGCCACCTGATCGGTCACCAGCGTGGCGAACTTGACCACCTTGTAGAGTTTGCCCTGAGCATCGTGTACCGGGTTGTAGGTAGCTTCCAGCCAGACCTCACGGCCACTGCTGTCGATACGCTTGAAGCGCCCGGCCACGAACTCGCCACGGTTGAGCCTCGCCCAGAACTCCCGATACGGCGCCTGCGACGTTTCCTGCGGGTCACAGAACAGACTGTGGTGCTTGCCTTTGATCTGCCCCAGGTTGTACCCCATCCCGCGCAGGAACTGGTCATTGGCGGTCAGCACCTGACCACTCAGGTCGAACTCGATCACCGCCGTCGAACGCAACAGGGCCTGAATGAACGCGGAGTTTTCGGCAGCGGTCTCGACGGTCTGGGTGATGTCCGACCCGTAGCATTGCAACGTCACCAGCTTGCCCTGGTCATCCAGAACCGGCTGCCACATGGCGCGAATCCACACCAGGCTGCCGTCAGCATGCAGAAAACGGTAGTTGTCGATGACCGACTCCCCCTTCTGCACCGCCAGTTTGAGGTTACGGTAGCAATCGAGCTGTTTGACGTAAGTCGGCACCATCTGGTCCAGCTCTTTCCCCAGCAAATACTCGGCGCTATAGCCAAGTGCCCTGAGGAAGTTGTCATTGGCGTGGGCAATGCGGTTGTTGGCGTCCAGACTCAACGACACCATTCGCGCGTCTATGCCCTTCTGCATTTGCCGGTACATCGATAACTCGGCCTGCTGTGCCTGTAATTCCTTTTTCAAGCGAGTATTGAACATGTCTGCACCGATTGTGGGTTTGTACGTGGATATCGGCACAAGCGTAGACGCAGTAAAGGTATTTCGTCGGGTTGCAGGGGGACAAATGAGCGATTTTGTCCATCGTTGCTAACGGCAACCGGAAAGCCCCGAATGAGCTAGCCTGAATGGCGGAAACCATGCATCCAAGTCGATGTCTACGAGCAGCAGGCCACGCAGGCCTGGCCAACAGCGTCTGTTAAGCTCAATCGCTTGCAGCGCAGTCATTGAGGAAGCCCTGATGCATCGCATTCTGATCACTGGAGCCAACGGGTTTGTTGGCCAGAAGCTGTGCAATATGCTGCGACAGGCCGGGCACCATGTCATTGCTCTGGTTAGCGCCGAGTCGTCTCTGTCGGCCCATGCCAACGAGTCTGTGCGGTGTGATATCCGCGATGCCAGCGGTCTGGAACAGACGCTGTCGCGAACAGCGCCCTCTCACGTTGTGCATTTGGCAGCGGTCACTCACGTGCCTACCAGTTTCAAAGACCCGGTCCTGACCTGGCAAACCAACGTTATGGGCAGCGTGAACCTGTTACAGGCATTGCAGCGAAGCGCCCCCGAAGCCTTTACGTTGTTTGTGAGTTCGTCGGAGGTGTACGGCGAAAGTTTCAAACAGGGTTTTGCACTGGGCGAAGACAGCGTGTGCAAGCCCATGAACCCCTACGCAGCCAGCAAGCTCGCTGCGGAAGCGGCGTTCAACGAGTCCTTTCGCCAAGGCCTGAAAGGTGTGGTCGTACGCCCTTTCAATCATATCGGCGCCAGGCAATCGCCTGATTTTGCCACGGCCTCGTTTGCCCGGCAGATCGCCTTGATTGAAGCAGGGAAACAGGCCCCGGAGCTGAAAGTAGGCAATCTGAAGGCCGCGCGGGACTTTCTCGATGTGCATGATGTATGCGATGCCTACATCACGCTGCTGCAACGGGCCGACACGCTGGAAGACTGGCCACGGTGCCTGAACATCTGCAGCGGAGAACCCACCCGTCTCGAGACAATACTTGCGCATCTTATGGCACTGAGCACGAGCACCATCGAGGTGAAAGTCGACCCGGAGCGCATGCGTCCTTCAGACATACCCAGCGCGTTCGGCGACAACTCCGCCATACGGAACCTCACTGGCTGGAAACCCACCACACCACTGAACGAAACGCTTGCTGACCTGCTGAATGACTGGCGTCAGGCAGTGACGTCGACGGGATGACCCATCCGTCGCGCAGCCCGGGCAGGCGTCATGGTCAATGACGCCTCGAAACGCGCTTCACACTGCGCGCACGTCAGAACGAACGGCCCTGCTGATTGCGCTTCACATCAGCCTCCACCATCAACCGGCAAAGCTCCTCAAGCCCGGTTTTGGCTTCCCACCCGAGCACGTTTTTGGCTTTCTCGGGATTGCCGATCAGTAACTCGACTTCAGAGGGCCGGTAGAATCTCGGGTTGATCTGCACGAGCGCCTTGCCTGTGCTCGCATCGATACCCTGTTCATTCTCTGCACTGCCCACCCACTCAAGGTTGATGTGGACAGCCTTGAAGGCCATTGATACAAAATCACGAACTGTTTCGGATCGATGGGTTGCCAGAACGAAAGAGTCAGGCTCTTTGGCTTGCAGCATGCGCCACATGCCTTCGACGTACTCTTTGGCAAACCCCCAGTCACGGCGGGCGTCGAGGTTGCCCAGTTCCAGAACATGCGGCACGCCCAGTGAGATACGCGCGGCAGCGTCAGTGATCTTGCGGGTCACGAACTCTTTGCCGCGCAGGGGGGACTCGTGATTGAACAAAATACCGCTGGCGCCAAAGATGCCGTAGGACTCCCGATAATTTATCGTCATCCAGTGCGCATACAACTTGGCGACACCGTAAGGGCTGCGTGGATAAAACGACGTGGTTTCAACCTGCGGCACCTCCTGCACCTTGCCGAACATTTCAGAGGTGGACGCCTGATAAAAGCGTATTTTCGGATTCACGATCCGTATGGCTTCAAGCAGGTTGACCGCCCCCAGCCCGGTGATTTCGGCGGTCGTGATGGGCTGATCAAAGGAAACACCGACAAAGCTTAACGCCGCCAGGTTGTATATCTGGGTGGGATCGGCCTTTTGCAGCAAGCGAATACTGGCGCTCAAGTCGGTCAGGTCATGTTCGACCAGATGCAAATTCGAGTGGTCGGCGACACCAAGCTCTTCAAGCCGCCAGAAGTTGACGGAGCTGGTGCGACGAAAAGTACCGTAGACCTTATAGCCTTTTTCCAGCAGAAGCTGAGTAAGGTAGGCACCATCCTGGCCTGTGACACCAGTGATAATTACGGATTCTTGGGGTGTGGTCATAGTTGGATTCCGATCTGGGGCTGGCTCGGCTTATGTTTATTGTGCGGCGGTACATTCGTGAACGGCGCCATGCTCGCTTCGAAGGCAACCCACAGCGTTTGGATAGAAGCACCTGATCACTATAGATCCGGAATCTGAAGTGCAAGCAGTCAATTTCAGATACCCGTGCCTGCTTTCAGCCATCAAGGCCCGGCAATGTGGTTTCAGCGACAGACCTGGCGTCTTCAGGTCAAGGCCCCCGAGACCGCTGGTCGATATTATTAATTAGCATGCTGCAGTTTGGTGGCACTAAGACATCATACGTAATGTCTTACGTTTCTCGATGTTACTGTACCGGTGCAACATGCTCGTCTCACCCCTTGATCGCCCTAGCCCTGAAGATTCGCAAACCCTTGTCGAGGTCGAGCGAACGATTGCTTCAGGCGTAGGATCGCTGTGCTTCAGCCATGATCTCGAGCGACGCTACCAAGCGGAAACCCGGTTGGAAAGGCGTGAGTTTCTGACGGTAATGAGTATCGGCGGCAGCCTGATCTATAACCTGTTTCTGATCAGTGACTGGTTGATTTTGCGGGATGTATTTGTCTATGTAGCGCTGGGGCGTCTGTGCCTGATCACGCCGATGTTTATCATCCTGCTCGTGATGGCGCGGCGCTTCCCGTCGCGCTGGGCGATGGAAACGACCGCTGCGATCGCTACCGTGTTGTGCTCGCTCATGCCGATGGTGGTGATGATTTACAGTGAGAGCCCTTATCAGATCTTCTACCAGTTAGGCATGCTGCTGATCATGGTCTATTGCACCATGATCCAGCAGTTACCGCTGCGCCACGCCGCCGTCGCAATGTCATGCATGCTGATCATTCAACTGGTGACAACCTACATCGCCAACTTCGCAGACGCGCTCATCTGGCAGGCCAATGCCTTGTTGTTCATCTCCACGGTCATGCTGCTTTTGATGGCGTCCTATTTTCTGGAGCGAGGAAGCCGTCTGAGCTACCTTTTTGCGCTTCGCGGGCGCTTGCTGCAAGTCCAATTGCTGGAGTTTGCACGTACCGATTCGCTGACCCGCCTGTTCAACCGGCGCTATCAGGACGAAGTGCTGACCTCGGTCTGGGAGCGTGCCGGGAAAAGGCAGGCGAACGTGGCCATCATTCTGCTGGACATCGACCATTTCAAATCCTACAACGACAACTACGGCCATCCGCAGGGCGATGTCTGCCTGAAATTACTCTGCAAGGAGATCCAGCAGAGCGCAAACGACTATGGCGCAATGGCGTTCCGGTTCGGCGGTGAAGAGGTACTGGTATTGATGATTGGCGATGCAGTGCAGGCTATTAAACTGGCCGAGACGCTCAAGGCCTCGGTGGCCGCCCTCAAGCTGCCGCACCCGGCTCTGGGGGAAGGCGCACACGTCACCATCAGTCTTGGCGTCGCGTCTGCGCTTGCGCCCCTGACCACTTACGACACCTTGATCAGCGCTGCCGATAATGCGCTGTACGCCGCCAAGCGCGCCGGGCGAAATTGCGCCTGCCTGGCGCGCAATGACGCATTAGAGTGTCAGGTGTAGCTGCAGGCCGTCAGAGGGGTTCCCACAGGCAGCGTGTCTTGTGGACGTTTACTGGATAGGCCGCAGCGCTTTACCCACGCCTTCCCCCGCTTTAATCTCACCGGGCAATCACTTGGCTGGGAGCCATCGCATGGGCGTTCACATTGACATCAACACAAACCCGACTGAAGAAGATCGCCTGGCGATTCTTGAGCCGTTGAAGCGTTTCAACGCCGAGCAGGCGGGGGACGGGAAGTCCGAGAAAGTGGCGATGTTCATCCGCGATGACGAGACACAGGAGATTCTTGGGGGGCTGCACCTGCGCATTCTGTTCGAGTGGCTGTTCATCGAGTTGCTGGTCGTGCCGGAACAGGTCCGAGGCCAGGGAATGGGCTCACGCCTGATGCAGATGGCCGAAGACCTGGCCATCGAGAAAGGGTGTGTCGGGATCTGGCTGGACACGTTCGACTTCCAGGCACCCGACTTCTATCGCCGTCACGGTTACACCGAGTTTGGCCAGATCGATGACTACCCGCGTGGGCACAAGCGCTTCTTTTTCGAGAAGCGCCTGTCGAGCGGGCAGCCCTGACGCTTGCGTCAGACCTTGAATTTGCCCACCAGGTCATTGAACGAGATCGCCAGGCGCGACAGCTCCTGGCTGGAGGCGCTGGTCTGGTTCGCACCCGCGGCAGTCTGCGCCGACAGGTCCTGAATATTGACCAGGTTGCGGTCTACCTCGCGTGCGACATGGGACTGCTCTTCGGACGCAGTCGCAATCAGCATGTTGCGGTCGTTGATTTCCGCGATGCTCTTGGCAATGCGTTCCAGCGACTGGCCGGTGGCCTGCGCCAGCGTCTGGGTGTTACTCGCCAGCGTTCGGCTGTTGCCCATCGCGCGCACGGCCTGATCGGCACTGGCCTGAACGCTGCCGATCATGGTCTCGATTTCGCCCGTGGAGGCTTGGGTACGCGCAGCCAGCGCGCGCACTTCGTCGGCCACCACCGCAAAACCGCGGCCCTGCTCACCCGCTCTCGCGGCTTCAATGGCGGCGTTGAGCGCCAACAGGTTGGTCTGCTCGGCGATTCCGCGGATCACATCCAGCACTTTGCCAATGTCACGAACGCGTCCGGCGAGTTCTTCAACCATCGTGGTCGAGCTGCTGATTTCATTGCTGACGGTGTTGATGGCATTCACCGCGTCACGGGCCTGATCACGGCCGGTGGCGGCTTCGGTGCTGGTCTGCTTTGACGCATCGGAGGTGGACATGGCGTTGCGCGCCACTTCTTCGACCGCTGCGGTCATCTCGTTGACAGCGGTAGCGGCCTGCTGAATTTCATCATTCTGGCGCACTAGGCCACGGCTGCTTTCTTCAGTCACGGCATTCAGCTCTTCAGCGGCTGAGGCCAACTGGTCGGCAGCGCTGGAAATCTGCCCGATCGTGCTCTTGAGGTTATCCTGCATGCCGCTCAGCGCGGTCAGCATCAAGCCTGCTTCATCACGGTGAACACTGACAATCGGCTGGGTCAGATCGCCACCGGCAATGCGCTGCGCACTGACAAGCGCGGAAGCGATGGGCGAACTGATCACGCGGCTGATAAACAGTGCCAGAACAAAGGCGGCCACGAACGCTATGCCGATCCCGAGATACAGATTGAGATTGGCTGTTGCCTCCGTCTTTTCGGCCGCAACAGCGCCCTCGCCAATCTGACGGTTGTTGGAAGCGACCATGATGCTCAGCTCGTCCATTACCTCGAGATACGCAGCACGAACTTCGCCATCCACCAGCGCCCTTGCTGCGCCGAGATCTCCGGACATGGCAATGCCTGCGGCCCGATCAATCAGCGCCTGATAGAGCGGCCAGTCTTTGTCCATCTGATCGCCGGCAGCCCGTTCGTCATCTTCAAGCGGCGTGGCCCGATAGGTCGAGTACGCCTTTTCGGCTTCAGCACGATTTTTTCGCAGGCTGGCGACGACTTCATCTCTCACCGATTGCGGCGCATTGGCAGCCACCGTAGAAATCAGGCGGTACAAATCACGGTTCTGCTCGGCAGTGTTGGTGGTGGCCTCGTTGGTCTTGGACACCGATACCAGGTTATTGGAGAACACAAGTTTGAGATTCGTCGCAAGCTCGGTAATACCCCGGCTGGCAACCGTCCCCACCCCGAGTGTGATCACCGCGCACAAGGCGAACGAGATAAACAGCTTGGTGGACAGCTTGGCGTTATAGAACCAATTCATGAAGGCATCTCTCGTTAGAGCTACGGGCAAAGACTGACTATGGGTACACGAGGTATCGACAGTTTCAGGCTTCTTATCAGAGAAGCTATCGGCATGATCGGGAGCCTCTGAATAGGCGAGCGCCTGCGCTTCGTCCGGTTGGGACCCCGTACGCTGGCTGACAGGCTGCAACGCTTTGAAACAGCCTTGGGCCGGCGCACCCGCCGTGTAACAAGAACTTTCCAGGCCTGTTGCGTTACTATTTGCCGCCTACGGTCCACCAGAGCTTTTGATCAGGATGCCCTCTTCGTCCGCAGAACAACCTGCTTCGTTACCTTCCGTCCTCACAGGCCCGCTGTTACGTCGTCAGGAAGCCGGCCGCCTGGTGTTGTGGCTGGTGGGTTCGCGTCCATTGAGCCTCACGTTGCGCCTGCGCCATGCTGCTGCCGATAACGCCACGGACGGTTTCGTCGACTATCGGCTTGCCGATTCGCAATGCCAGGTCGTTGCGGTGGGCCGACACGCGTTTATTCATCTGATTGACCTGCAACTGGAAGCCGATCTGCCCCGAGACACCTGGATCGATTACGACCTGCAGGTAGACGGCGAGCCGGGCGGCATTGCCGATTGGGCGCCACACCTGCTGTACGAGGGCGCTCGTTACCCGAACTTCGTGGTGCGCAGCGGTATCGATCAACTGCTGCATGGCTCTTGCCGCAAGCCACATCATTGCGCCGCCGACGGTCTGCTTTGCGTGGACCGCTTGCTGGCCGAGACCCAGGACCCGCTGCAACGCCCGGCCTTGTTGATGATGAATGGCGATCAGATCTACGCCGACGACGTCGCCGGGCCGATGCTCCGCGCCGTTCATGCGCTGATCGAACGCCTGGGGCTGTTCGACGAGCAACTCGACGGCGCCGTGGTCGAGGACAGCGCCCGCCTCTACGTCCACCCGGCCAGCTATTACCAGCGTGCCGACCTGCTGCCGGCGCTGAAAAGCAACGACACCCTGCGCGAGCGATTCTTTGGCGGCGCCAGCAAGCCCGTGTTCACCAGCAGCACCGCGGACAACCATCTGGTGACGCTGGCCGAGGTCATGGCGATGTACCTGTTGGTCTGGTCGCCCGTTCCGTGGACCCTGATCGAGCCGGACAGGCCGCGTCTTGATGCCGAAGAACTCGAACGGTACGCCAAAGAACAGCACCTGATCGACGACTTCGTCGCGGGGCTTGGCGGCGTGGCGCGTGCAATGGCCCACCTGCCCTGCCTGATGATTTTCGATGACCACGACATCACCGATGACTGGAACCTGTCAGCGAACTGGGAGGAAACAGCCTACGGTCATCCGTTCTCGAAGCGCATCATCGGCAATGCCTTGCTGGCCTACCTGCTGTGCCAGGGCTGGGGCAATAACCCGGACGCGCTCAACGACCTGATCAGGCAGGCGCAATCCCTGAGCGACGAGGCTGTCCGGAACGATCACTGGCTGGACAGTCATTCCCAAAACGCCTTGATCGATCAATTGCTGAAATTTCAGCAGTGGCATTATGTGCTGCCGACCCGCCCGGCGCTGGTGGTGCTGGATACCCGGACCCGGCGCTGGCGCAGCGAGTCGAATTTCAACCACCCGTCGGGTCTGCTGGACTGGGAAGCGCTCTGCGAGCTGCAGCAAGAGCTGATAGACCACACCTCGGCGATCATCGTGTCACCTGCGCCGGTATTCGGCGTCAAGCTGATCGAAGCGATACAGCGGATTTTCAGCTGGTGCGGCTATCCGCTGCTGGTGGACGCTGAAAACTGGATGGCCCACCGGGGATCAGCCAACGTCATTCTGAACATCTTTCGCCACTCCAGAACGCCAGGCAACTACGTGATCCTGTCGGGCGACGTACATTACTCATTTGTCTACGAAATCCTGATTCGCCACCGCAGCGGCGGCCCGCATATCTGGCAGATCACCAGCAGTGGTATCAAGAATGAATTCCCCCGACGCTTACTGGATACTTTTGATCGACTGAATCGCTGGTTATACTCCCCTCGCTCACCGCTTAACTGGTTCACCAAGCGCCGCCTGATGAAGGTCATCCCGCGCACGCCCGAGCACAGCAAGGCCGGTGAACGTTTATGGAACTCGGCAGGTGTCGGTCAGGTTTTCTTCAATGAACAAGGCCAGCCGACCCTGATCAACCAACTCAATGCCAACGGTGAATCGCCTACCTGCTTCGTCGAACCGGAAGAATTCAAGGACGGAAGGCCTGGGACAGAACGCAGTTTTCTGGATAACAACCGGGAAACAAGGGATAGTCACCGCTAAACTTATCGGCGATTGCCGGGTCGATAGTTGCTAACAGTCAGGTTTGCGGCACACCCTGGCAAGCATTATTTCCTGGAGAGCGCCCCCGTGATAACCAATCAACGCATAGCCAGACTCAACGCCTGGGGCGCGCATGGCTTCACTGCCACCGGCGTGGTCCTTGCGTTCCTGGCTACGATTGCCTTGTTCAACAACGAACCCAAAGCCTGTCTGTTGTGGCTCGGTGCCGCCCTGATTGTAGATGGCGTGGACGGCTCGCTGGCGCGCAAGGTCAACACCACGTCGGTCCTGCCGCACTTCGATGGCTCGGTCCTGGACCTGGTCATCGACTACCTGACCTACGTATTCATCCCGGCACTGTTCATTTATCGATACATTCCAGTGCCAGACTACACGCTGCTGCTGAGCGTCTCGGTGATTCTGGTCTCGTCGCTGTTCTGTTTCTGCAACGTCGACATGAAAAGCAAGGACAACTACTTTCAGGGCTTCCCGGCGGCGTGGAACGTCGTTGCATTGTGCCTCTACATTCTTTCACCAGCGCCCTGGCTGACCTTCATCACCATCATTGTCCTGGCCTTGTTGACCCTGACCCGCATGAAGTTCCTGCACCCTTTCCGCGTGCGTCGCTTCATGCCGATCAACATTGCAGTGACCACCGTATGGCTGTTGTCCAGCGCCCTGCTGATCATCAACCATCCGCACAATGGCCCGATCGTCATGGGCCTGTGGCTGACGATGTCGGCTTACTTCCTCGGGATTTGCATCTGGAGAACGTCGCTGGAGTGGCTGGGCCGACTCAAAGCCTGACCAACAGCGTCAAAACAGAATTGCTCGGTCAAAACAGAATTGCTCGCTGACTGCCTTGCGCAGTCAGCGAGCTTTTTTGTGAGCGTTATTTGCTTTCGGCTTGCGCCTCGGCAGCAGGCAGGGCCTTGCCGAAGTGATAGGTCGTGAAGCAACACAGCCCCAGCCCGCTCAGGGCCAGCAGACCGCCGACGATGCCGACATTCGCCACCCCCAACTGACTGCTGACCACGCTGCCCAGCAACGCGCCGCCACCAATCCCGATGTTGAAGATGCCCGAAAACAGCGCCATTGCCACGTCAGTCGCATCCGGCGCCAGCGCCAGCACACGCGCTTGCAGCAGCAACCCGAAGCACATGATCGCCATCCCCCAGACCACGGTCAGCGTACCGAGCATGGTTGCATCGCCGGACAGCGGTAACAGCATCAGCAGGCACAAGGTCAGCGTGCCAATGGCGGTGATCAACAGCCCGTTCGGGAAGCGGTCACTGAACAGGCTGAAGATGATCGACCCCATGATCCCGGCGCCCCCAAAGACCAGCAGCAAGATCGTGGTCATTTCGCCACTGAGCCTTGAGACCATCTGCGTGAAAGGCTCGATGTAGCTGTAGGCCGTGAAATGAGCAGTCACCACGATGGCGGTCAGCAGATAAATCGCCATCAGGCGCGGACGCTTGAACAGGATCGGCAGGCTGCGCAAGGAGCCGGAGTTCTGACTGGGCAGCAACGGCAGCGCACGGGCCAGCAAAAACACGACCAGTGCAGCAACCCCGGCGATGCCCAGAAAAGTGGTGCGCCAGCCAAGGGCTTCACCCAGCACACGCCCCAGGGGAATGCCCAGGACCATCGCCAGCGAAGTGCCCGTCGCCAGCAAACCAAGTGCCTGGACCTGCTTGCCTGGCGGCGCGATGCGCACGGCCAGAGACGCGGTGACCGACCAGAACACCGCATGCGCAAACGCGATACCGACACGGCTCACCAGCAGGATCGCGAAGCTGGAGGCCATCGCCGAGATCACGTGGCTGACCACAAACAGGCCGAACACAAACATCAACAGTTTGCGCCGCTCGATATTGCGCGTCGCCAGCATCATGGGCAGCGACATCAGCGACACGACCCAGGCGTAGATGGTGAGCATCAGCCCGACCTGTGCCGGTGTCATGTCGAAACTCTGGCCGATATTGCTCAGCAGGCCAATCGGCACGAACTCGGTGGTGTTGAAAATGAAGGCCGCCAGGGCCAACGCGAATACGCCCAGCCAGCTGCCAGCGCCTTCGGTTTCAGTGGCGTTCGGAGGTGTCGTTATCAAGAATTTACAGCTCTCTAAAAATATTCCAACCCGTAGGCCGACCGCCACGCCTCACAACGTGCATGGCACCTGTACAGAAAACCACGGCTCGCCCACTGAAAAACCAACGCAAAAACGCTCCGCTCGGCTTTCAGAACCGGGCGCAGTGTGTGAGGTGGATTATTGTGAATATGGGGGATACAGCCAGATGAGGCGAATTCTACGGACCGCCAAGGTGGATCACAACCCGTGCAGGTGCATCAGACTTCACAAGTGACCGCCGGTCGTCAGCTACCCAGAAAGCGTTTCTGGTGATCAGGCGAAGGCAGCAGGCAATGATCGTAGCGGCCGAACAGACGGTAACGGTTGAGTGCGATGCGATTGTAAGCCCAGTCACGTAACACGCGCGGAAAGAAACGCAAGACGCCCAGCAGCGGCCAGGGTGCGGGCAGCAACCCCATGATGTGCAGAAAAGCATCCGAGCGGACAAACACCCGATTGTTGACGATGACCGCGATGGTATGAAAATCGTCCAGCGGCAGCCCGGCCCATTTCAGCAACGCCTGCCCCTCGTCCGATTGCACCGCCGCCAGGCGCAGGCGTCGGTGAGGATCGTGACGGATCAGAAACCTGACCACGCCATTGCATAGCTTGCAGACACCGTCGAACAGCACGACACATTCATCAGGCTTCAAATACCGTGCGGGCGTCGTCGACATGGATTCACCTGGTTTGGGAGAGTAGCCAACACCTGTTACAGCAGAACACAGGCAGGGCGCGCCCACAAACGCGAACGCCCCGTCTGTCGAGTGGCAGACGAGGCGTTCACGTTAAAGCGATTACCGACCTGGATCAAACTTTCCGGACGAACTCGGACTTCAGCTTCATCGCGCCAATGCCGTCGATCTTGCAGTCGATGTCGTGATCGCCCTCGACCAGGCGGATGTTCTTGACCTTGGTGCCGACCTTGACGACCAACGACGAGCCTTTGACTTTCAGGTCCTTGATCACAGTGACCGTATCGCCGTCCTGCAGCACGTTGCCGGTGGAGTCCTTGATGACTTTCACGTCATCAGAAGCGTCGGCGCTACCGGCGTCAGCGGACCACTCATGGGCGCATTCCGGGCAGATCAGCAGGCTGCCGTCTTCGTAGGTGTATTCGGAATTGCATTTCGGGCAGGACGGTAAGCTCACAGTGGTTCTCGCATCAGGGGGTAAAAACCATGAATTATAAAGGGCTTTTCCTGTTTCAGGGTGAGCGCAACCTGATGCGGGCTCAAACCGCAGCCCGCGACTGGACAGATGCGGGGACCTGAACTAAAAAATACAGGCGATTTACCCGATTTCCCGCCTGCCTCTCTTCACGCATTCCCGTCCTGCGCCCGGCGCTGGCGGTAGCTATTGCAGCCCTCGCCTTTCCCTCCTGCATCCCGAGAACACACCTCATGGGCATTCCTCATCACCCGACGCTCGGCTATCGTCCCGAGATCGATGGCCTGCGCGCGCTGGCGGTCATTCCCGTCATGCTGTATCACGCGGGGTTGCCGCTATTCAGCGGCGGCTTTGTCGGGGTCGATGTCTTTTTTGTGATTTCCGGCTACCTGATCACTTCGATCATCATCGCGGAGATGGCACGCGACAGCTTCTCGCTGATCAACTTCTACGAGCGCCGCGCACGACGAATCCTGCCTGCGCTGTTCGTGGTTATGCTCGTGTGTCTGCCTGTCGCCTGGATAACGCTCGATCCGCCTGACCTGAAATATTTCGCCAAGAGCCTGGTGGCTGTACCGACGTTTTCTTCCAATGTGTTGTTCTGGCTGGAGAGCGGTTACTTCGACGCGACGGCTGAACTCAAACCTCTGCTCCACACCTGGACGCTTGCGGTAGAGGAGCAGTACTACCTGTTTTTTCCGCTGTTGCTGATGCTGGGCTGGCGGATGGGCCGTAGCAGGCTCGTTTTGCTGCTGACAATCATTGCGCTGGGCAGCCTGACACTGGCGCAACTGGGCGTTCGGCATGACGCCAGCAGCACGTTTTACCTGCTGCCTGCGCGGGCTTGGGAATTACTGGCGGGGTCGTTCATTGCCTTCTACGTTGCCTGGAGGCCTCGAAAGATCGATTCCGTTGGCCTTGCGGGTCAAGCCGGAACGCTGCTGGGCGTGCTGCTGATCGCTTACGCCGTCGTGGCCTTCGACAGCAGCACACCCTTCCCCGGCGTCAATGCATTGGTGCCGGTTCTGGGCGCAGCGCTGATCATCGTTTTCGCCAGCGACAAGACTTGGGTCGGGCGTGTGCTGAGTGGTCGGGCGCTGGTCGTTGTCGGCATGATCAGCTACAGCGCTTACCTGTGGCATCAGCCGGTTTTTGCCTTCGCCCGCCAGCGCAGCCTGACGGAGCCCGGCCTGCCGCTCATGCTGGCGTTGACCCTGCTGTCGCTGGTACTGGCCTGGCTGAGCTGGCGGTTTGTCGAACAGCCGTTTCGCAGGGCGGGCGCCTTCAGCCGTCAGCAGGTATTCACCTCTGCCGGTGTGGCATCGGTGCTGTTTATCGCGCTGGGGCTGACCGGTTACCTGAATAACGGCTTTGAGCAGCGCTTTGATGTTGACCCGGCGGTCTATCAGCAGTTTGCCGACCCGCAGATACGTGACAACTGCGGCCAGAATGAAATTGAGTTCTGCCTGTTCGGCCAGCGCGACACCGCGTCACCGCCGACCATTGCCCTGTTCGGTGACAGCCACTCAGAGGCCCTGCTGTCGACCTTCGATGCCGTCGCTCGCGATCAGGGCCGCACCCTCGTCCACACGGGTCTGGGCGGCTGCCTGCCATTGCTGGGCGTGGACGTTGCCAGCGGCAACCATGCGCCGGGGGTGTGCGAGGCGTTGGCCCGTCGCGAATTTGAATACGTGAAAAGCCATCGGATCAAAAGGGTGGTACTGGTCGCACGCTGGACGCTGTACACCGATGGCGACTATGGCAAAAAGCAGACGGGCAAATACTTTCTGATTTCCGCCACCCGGCAGGCGCGTACCCGTGAAACGTCGCGGGTGGTTTTCAGGCAGGGTCTTGAGAGCACGCTTCAGGCTTATCGGGACATTGGCAGCGACGTGATTATCGTCGCGCAAGTGCCGCAACAGCTGGTCGACCCGAAAAACCTCTATTACCGGCTGGCTCGCGACAACGCTGAAAATGCAGCACAGAAGCGGCGGCTGATCAGCGAACTGTCGGTGCCTGTCGACACCCATGACCGCCTTCAGCACTTTACGCGCGCCCTGTTCGAAAATGCCCACGCACTGAACCAGATCCGCCTGATTGTGCCGGACACCGCGTTTTGCAGGAGCGGGCAGTGCCTGATAGGCGACTTGAAGTCGTACTACAAGGATTTCAATCACCTCAACGCCGAAGGCGCCGGGCTGCTTGCCGCACAGATCAGCCAGGCCATTGCCCCATGACAGGGTGGCGCGCTTCTGCATGCTTGCTTCAGCCCCCTGTTCAGGATGACCGCTCGCCTTAAGCCGCCTTTTGTTTTCGGATCATCCAGCAGATGTCACAAAGACATCACACAACTGCCCTATAAACGGCTCTCCGAGAAGGTCCGTGTGTTTATAGAGGTCGTGTGCCGTGAAAAGATTCATGCCTGGTTTTTTACGTCGGCGAACCACAACGACAACCATTCTGCGGCGCTTCAGGATCACTCCGCGCCTGGTGATCTGCTTCGGCATCACCTCCTTGCTGATGGTCGCTTTGGGCGCGTTCTGCCTGCTGCAAATGCAGGAAATCCGCAAACAGGGTGAAGCGGTCGAAAGTGGAGCACTGCCCAGTATTGCCGTGGCCGACGCCATCGCTATCGGCCTGGTCAAGCTGCGCAGCGAAACCACCCGCCTGATCGCCAATGCCGATGATCCAGGGGCGGTCATCAACAGCAAGATCAATGTCGAACAGCTCAAGAACGAGGTCGAGAAAGGTTTTTCGGACTACCTCGCACGCGTTCAATCCGGCACAGAACACGACTCCATCGTGGCGCTGCAGGAGGCCTACAAGGCCTTCATGCCGGGCCTGCAAAACCAGATCGCATTGATCGAGCAGAACAAGCTGGATGACGCCAGAATGCTGGCCAACACCATGCTCTCCCTGCAAGGCGATTTAATGGACATGCAGGTACAGCTGCTGCGGGAGTTGAACAAGCAGAGTGCCGCAACCGCAGTAGAGGCAGCCAGCGCCAGCTACGAGCAGACACGGATCATTGCCCTGAGCGCCATCGCGATTGCCCTTGCGTTGACCCTGTTGCTGGCCTGGCGCCTGAGTGTCAGCATCATTCATCCCGTTCGTCAGGCCCTGCACATCGCCAGCACCATTGCCGATGGAGACCTGACCGAGCACCCGATATCGGACGGCAAGGACGAAACCGCGCAATTGCTGATGACGCTGGCGCGCATGCGCAAAAACTTGCACAGCACGATTGATCAGATTTATGCAGCGGCGACGCAATTGTCGCACTCGGTGCAAGAGATGGGCACCATCGCCGAGGCCAGCGCGATCAACCTGCAACTGCAGAACGATGAAATCGAGCAAGCCGCTGTCGCGGTCAATCAGATGAGCCAGGCGGCCGTGGAAGTGGCAGGTAACGCCAGCAATACCGTGACCGAATCCGAGGCGTCGACTCAGGCGGCCGCGCAAGGAAAGGACAAGCTGTCGGCGACCATTATTTCGATCAAGGCCTTGACCGAAAACGTGCTCGACTCATCGCATCAGGCCGAAGGGCTGGCCGAGCGCACACAAAGCATCAGCAGCATTCTTGATGTGATTCGCGCCATCGCCAATCAGACCAACCTGCTGGCGCTCAATGCTGCCATCGAGGCTGCGCGGGCGGGCGAGGCGGGACGCGGATTTGCCGTGGTCGCCGATGAGGTGCGTTCGCTGGCGCAACGCACCAGTGCGTCCACAACGGAAATAGAGGGATTGATCAACGGCGTGCAGCAGAGCACTCAACAGACGGCGAGTTCGCTGCGGCATACCGCGACCCAGGCCAGCCTCACGCTCGAGCAGGCTGCGGCGACCGGAGAGGCGTTGAACGTCATCATCAGCTCGACGGCAGCCATCAATGATCGCAATCTGTTGATTGCCAGTGCGGCAGAACAGCAGGCGCAGGTGGCGAGTGAAGTGGACCGCAACCTGAGCAGCATTCGCGACCTGTCGAGCCAGACAGCATCGGGGGCGCAGCAAACGACTGTCGCGAGCAACGCACTGTCGATGCTGGCCAACGACCTGAACCTGATGGTGCAACGGTTCGTGCTTTGACGATCAGGCTGCCGTCAACCCGCCTGTTTGAAACAGGCGGGCTGACGGCAACGTCACGCAATGGCAGGTCGATCAGTCCTGTGGACGCAGGCGATATTGCGGCGGCAGTTGTTCAAAGCCGCTGATGGTCACGTCGAGGCTTTTCCAGCGACCATCCTTGATGCCGTAAATGCAGCCATGCACCGACAGGCTCTGCCCACGGTGCCAGGCGTTCTGCACGATGCTGGTATGGCCGACATTGGCCACCTGTTGAATGACGTTCAGTTCACACAAGCGGTCGACGCGTTCTTCTTCGGTTGGCAGCTTGGCCAGCACTTCGCGGTTTTCGTAATACAGATCTCGAATCGTACGCAGCCAGCCGTCGATCAGGCCGAACTGACGGTCCTGCATGGAGGCACGCACGCCGCCGCAGCCATAGTGGCCGGTGACCAGAATGTGTTTGACCTTCAGCACGTCTACTGCGTACTGGATCACGGACAGGCAGTTCAGGTCGGTGTGCAGCACAACATTGGCCACGTTGCGGTGTACGAACAGATCGCCAGGCAGCATGCCGACAATCTCGTTGGCCGGTACGCGTGCGTCCGAACAGCCGATCCACAGAAACTCCGGTGTTTGCTGGCGGGCCAGCTTGGCGAAAAACTCAGGGTCTTCCTGCTTTATCGCGTCGGCCCAGCGTGCATTGTTATCAATCAGGTCTTGTAGCTCGTTCATGCTTTGACGCCTCGATAATGATGCCCAGCCTTGGACTGGTGTCCGATCCTTCAAGTCACGCCTTGGTGCCACTACTTGCAATGCGCAGCCGGTCGGCAACTGTCGGTAAACAACCGTCCGTAAACAACCGCTGGTAAACAACCGCCCGTAAACAAAAGGGAATCTTCAAAGTCATGGCCGGTCCATTTTTTACGACCACCTGAAAAAGAGGACTTGTCATGACCGATTCACGCCGCCCGTTCGGAGCGACCGAACCAGAACCTATCGATGACAACGAAGACCGCATGGGCTCCATGGAAACACTCGATTTCGATGAGGAAGAACCGGCCCGTATCGGTGATCTTATCCCTGAAGGCGAACTGCAGCATGAAATTCCGGATCAACGCGTGCGAGAGGCCGGCCTGACCGGAGCATCGACGGATGACCACCACTCGACCGATGACGACCTGTCTCCGGAAATCCTGATCCGTGAAGACGGTGCGCGCTCTGCTTCCGAACAGGGCGAGGGCGACCCTGCCGACCTGGACCTGACCGTCGTTGATGAAGATGACATCGGCGGTGGCAACGGGCTGGACGAGGAAGAGTTGGCGATCATCGACCCGCTAGACGGTAATCAGCGCTGATACAGCGCTGTCAGTCCAGTAGCGTACAGGCCATGACCACCGCGTCTTCGCGGCCGCCGTCAGATGCCGGATAGTAGTCGCGACGCCGGCCTATCTCGTTGAAACCGTAGTTTTCATACAGACGATAGGCTGGCCGGTTGCTGTCGCGAAGCTCCAGAAAGCATTCCCGGGCATTGAGCTGGTAAGCGCGCTTCATCAGGTGATCCAGCAACAACAGCCCCAAGCCACGGCCCTGGTTTTCCGGTTTGACGGTGATGTTGAGCAGATGCGCTTCATCGATGATGACTTGAATCACACCGTGGCCGACCTGTTGCGCGCCTTCGAACATCAGCCAGATTTCGTAGGATTTAAGCCCGTCGAGAAAGATCCCGCGTGTCCACGGGTGGGTGAATGCCGCGTATTCGATTTTCAGCACCGCATCCATATCGGCTTCGGTCATGCGGCGGAAGGTTACGGCATCACTCATCGATCGATTTCCAGCGCGTCATCAGCCGACGCATGGCTTTCCAGAGGTCGGCCTTGCGTTGCGGCTCGTCCATCAACAGTTCAAGACCCGGAAGCGCCCAGGCAAAGCACAGACCTTCGACCTGAAGTTCTCGGTTGTACGATTCGGCATCGACTTCACCGGCGTATTTCATCGACGGTAACCCGATCAGCCACAGGCAGGCGCAGGCTTCTTCTTCCAGACGTGCGCCGACAAAGCCCTGCACAAAATCACGCGCCGCTTCCGGCCCCTGGTCCATCTGACCGCGCACCAGCAACGGCCAGCGCACCGGCTCGCCGATGATCTGCGGGCTGTCAGGCAGACCGGCGGCACGCAACATGTCCTTGAGCAACAGATAGGATGGATCGCGGCTCTGAAACGGCTGGCCGGTCGTCAGTTCGACCAGTAACAGGCAGCGCCCCGCCCGCAGCAATTGCAGGGAAAAGCGCGGTGGCGGAACGACCGGCGCTTTCGGCGGTGCCGGCTCTGTCTCTGCGGCAACCGGTGTGGCTGTGCGCGTGCTGGCCAGTGACGGACGCGGCACTTCGATTTTCGGCCGCTCGGGTTGTCGTGCAATCGGCACCACATTCGACGCTTCAGCCGGCGCGACCTGAGGTGCTGGCGCAGAGGCGGGCGCAACGCTCTGCACCTCGACCAGCGGCGGCATCGGCGCAAGCAGCTCCGGTCGCGAAGGTGCGGCGAATGGCAGTTCGGTGCGCGGCAGCCAGTTGACCACCTGCATGGCGGTCAAATAAGCGCGGCGACGGGACTCGTTGAGCAAGGGTCAGCCACCTGTGGATAAGTTAAGCGCGCAATTCTAGCGTTGTTCGCCTTTGCGCGCTGCAGCATATCGCCGTGAGGTGAAATATCAGGTGACTGATGCAGTACAATTGCCGCTTTTCACTTGCCAACAGCCGGCCTAACGATGATCGAACCCAAGCGCGTCCTGCGCGCCCTTGCCGAGCACTGGGCGCTACTCGAGCCCTTATGCGAACATTTCGACCAGGGTACGCTGAGCCTGAGCGAGCTGCGCCTGCAACTGGCCGCACAGCAACAGGACAGCACCCCGCAAGACATCACCAACCTGCTGGACGTGTGGATTCGTCTGGACATTCTGGTGCCTGTCGCAAAAAGCCCGAACCGCTTTGAGCTCAACGCGCAGATCCACGACTTCCTGTCCTACCTGCGCCGTGAGCACCGGCTGGGCCTGTGCCTGGAAATCGAAGCCTACCTGCGCCACCTTGAGCGACTGGCCGGTTACATTCAGGACGCCTTCGATGTTCGCGACGCCAACGACCTCGCCAGACAGCTGAGGCTGCTGGACATGCGCGTACGCGACGTGCTCAAGAAGCTGGCCAACGACGAACAGGCACTGGTTGCCGTGGCCGACCGGGCCAAGACCAGCGACCGACAGATCCCGTTGCGTCAGCGCTATGCAGAAGTGCTGGCCACCTGGGATGAATACGTCGAGCCGATGATTCAACTGGTCAACGCCGACGGAGCCTTCGAACAGGGCGTGCGCAAGGTCGAGAACGTGCTGTTGCGTTTGTTGACCGAGCAACAGCGTCTTGGCCATCTGGTCGACGACGACATGCTGCTGCGCACCCACGCACGCATCCTGGAAATGCAGACCAGCGCCCAACTGACCTTGCGCCATGCACGCGAGCTGCTGTTGCCGCTGCGTGAAGAGGCGCGTCGTCATAATGCGGTAACCCGTGGTGCTGCGCTGGCGTTGTCCGCCATCCGTCGCAAGGGCCTGGACGCCGTGCCGCAGGCCGCCATGACGATGTTCACCCGTCCGCAAAGTACCTTTCTGGGCAGCGCGAGCCAGGTCGAGGCGTATGTCTATGCGTTGGCGCGCTTTGAACCCAAGCCGGCGAAGTTCCCCAAGGCCAGTGGCACACGCAAGGGCGAGCCACCACGCGCACCGCGTACGGTCAAGGAAATGCTCGAGCGCTGCGAAGATGCCCTGCCGATGCCCGACTTGATGGTCTGGCTGCTGGAACAGGAGCCGACCGGCGAAACCGACGAGCTGTTGTATTGGTTCTCGCGGTTGTCGCGTGACAAACGTTTCGTCCGCGAACGCCTGGAACGCCGCGAATATTTCACCCGGGAGCACCGCGTCAGCCTGCGCTCCTTTGCCCTGCTCGCTCCGCAAGACGAGCAGCCAGAGAATTCCGAGAGCACTGTTCATGCATCTTGATCTATCCGAAATGTCCCAGCTTGCGCCGATCTTTCGCGAGCTGTTCAAGGGCTATCACATCAGCCGCCGCGATCCGGAGCTGTACGCCCAACTGTCCAATTGCCAGGACCAGTACCGCACGCTGTTCAAGGCCCTGGGCTACGAGCTGATCTGCGACACGCGCGGTTTCTATTATTTCGTGCCTGAACTGGCGGCCGCACAGGTCAACAAGACCGCTCAGCGTTTGGCACTGTTCACCTTCATCCTCGTCGAGCATCTGGCCGATCAGGGCCGTGACCCGATGTCCGTACTGGACGGCGGCAGCCTGGGCCGCGACGAGCTGCCCTCGATGCTGGAAAAGTACCGCGACCTGTTTCTCCAGGCGGAGGTACAGACTCAGGAGGAGCTGGAAGAGAAGATCATGCGCCGCATGACTCAACTGGGCTTCGCCAGTGAAGAAGTCGGCATCTACCGCTTTCTGCCGCCGATGCACCGGTTTCTCGACGTCTGCCTGTCGGTGCAGCAGGACCGCGATCTGGCGGCCAGTCTGCACAGCGCCCTGCCACTGCCGACGCCCGTGCTTATCGATGACGACAGCGACGAAAAGCTGCTGGAAACCGATGACCCGCTGGACCTCGCCGAATTCGGTGAAGAGACCGAAGAAGAAGCACTGGCCCGGGCAATCGCCGAAGAGCAACGACAGGAGATGGACACATGAGCCAGGAACGTTATGGCATCCGCCGTTTTGCCCTGTTGAATACTGCCGGTTACAGCCTCGGCCTGTTCCCGCTGGAAAACCCGCTGTCGGTGTACGGCGCGAACAACCTGGGCAAAAGCGCCTCGATCAACGCCCTGCAATTCCCGATTCTGGCGCGCATCTCAGACATTAGCTTCGGAAAATACAGCCTGGAACAATCCCGGCGTTTTTACTTCGCGTCAGACACCAGCTACATCCTGGTGGAAGTCTCGCTGCCCCACGGCCCGCATGTGATAGGCGTCGTAGGGCGAGGTCCGGGCGGTGGTTTCGGCCATCAGTTCTTCGCCTACGCCGGTGAGCTGGACCTGGGTCATTACCAGAAAAACGACACCTGCCTGCGCCAGAAAGAGCTGTTCAGCAACCTGGAAAGCCAAGGCCTGAAAGCCTACGAACTCAAGCCCGATGAGCTGCGCCGTTTGCTGGTTGGCGGTCATACCTCCATTCCGCTGGACCTGACACTGATCCCGCTGCGTTCCACCAGCGAACAGAGCCTGAAAACCTTCCGCGCGCTGTTCATCAACCTTCTGCACATGCGCGAGATCACCGCCGCCAAACTCAAGCAGCTGTTTCTGGATGCGTTCGAGCACAGCTTGCGCTCGGGCAGCGTCGATTACATCGCGGCCTGCGAAGAAGCCTTCCGCGACGTGCGGCGCATGGAACAGGACTACAACTCGCTGGTGCTGGCCGGTCCGCTGGTCGAAGCGCTGGCTGCCGGCGTCAAACAACGCGACCTGCTGCGCGGCAAGCTGCATCGCCTGTCCCCCATCCTTGATTCGCTGTTGGGTACCTGGTCGGACTATTCGGGTGCGCGCAAAGAGGAATTGGTCATCCAGGCCGAGCATTACCGTGCCCAGCAGGATGAAATGCAGAACGACCAGCGCAGCAGCACGCAAGAGCTGATGCGTCTGGAGCGCGAGATCAGCAGCATTCAGCGTTGGGTCGGCGAGCTGTCCGTGCTCAAGAATCGCTTCGCGCTGGTCGATGACGTCAAGGTTCTGGAGCAGCAGTTGCTTGCCGCCAAGGACGCTCACGATGAACTCGCCGGTGCGCTGGCTCAGTCCCGCCAGTTCAGCGCCGAGGATCTGGACGAACGCCTGCGGGATCTGGAAAAACGCCTTAAGTCGGTCAAGCAGCAGCTTGATCATGCCGACAACAACAGCTATGCCCGCCTGCGTGAAGAGTTCTCTCAACCAGACGTCGAGAGGCTGATGCGCCTGTTCAACAGCGCGCTGTTCAGCCTGCCACTGGGTGAGCATGGCATCGCGCTGGACGATGACGGTGCCTGGGTCAAGTCGCTGGAAGCCATTCTGGACGGCTTTAAAGGCGAGCAGTTTGCAGTTCCGGGACTGAACATCAACCTGTCGACTATCGAGCCTCCGGCCCTGCAAGCGCTGGCCGACCGTGCGGCGCTGCGTGACCAGAAAGAACGCCTCGAGAAAGAACTCAAGCAACTGAAAACCCAACAGGCGGTGGCTGCCGACCGCTCGGCGAGCAAGGTCCAGACCGAAGCGTTGTATCAGCAAGTGCTGGATGCTCAGAAAGCGCTGGAAGACTTCCGTCGCTGCCAGACATTGAGCGCTGAAGAAACCGGAAAGCTGGAAGAACTGGCACAGATGGAAGCGGCTCAGGACGAACTGAAGCGCTCCAGCGACGCTTTCACCGAACGCGTTCAGCAACTGTCAGCCAAGCTGCAACTGATCGCGCGCCAGATCGGTGACATGGAGTCCAAGCAGCGCACGCTGGATGATGCCTTGCGCCGCCGGCAATTGTTACCTGCGGACCTGCCGTTCGGCACGCCGTTCATGGACCCGATTGACGATTCCATGGATAACCTGCTGCCGCTGCTCAATGATTATCAGGACAGTTGGCAAGGCTTGCTGCGCAGCGATGGGCAAATCGAAGCGCTTTATGCACAGGTGCGTTTGAAAGGGGTGGCGAAGTTCGACAGCGAGGACGACATGGAGCGCCGTCTGCAATTACTGATCAACGCCTATGCGCACCGCAGCGAGGAAGCGCTGACGCTTGGCAAGGCTCGTCGCGCGGCGGTTACCGACATCGCCCGCACCCTGCGTAATATCCGTAGCGACTACGACAGCCTTGAACATCAACTGGCGTTGTTCAACCGGGAGATCAACAAGCGTCAGGTGTCGAACCTGGCCAGCTTCCGTATCGTGCTTGCCCCCAACAAGGAAGCACTCAAGCACATCGACCAGATCATCCACAGTGCCGGGCAATACGAAGAAGGCGAAACACTGTCGGTCTTTGATCTGAGCCAGAGTGCCGAGCAGGACAATAAGAATGAAGAAGCCAAGGAATACCTGGCGCGGCTGGTGGCTGCCAACCATAACCAGTTGGGCCTGAAAGACCTGTTTGAGCTGGCGTTCGAGATCACCAAGGTCAACGGTCAGCCGGTTATCCACACCGACATTGATGGCGCGGCGTCCAACGGCACCACGATGACCATCAAGGCACTGACCAACATGTACCTGTTGCTGCACTTGATGGATCGCGACCAGGCCGGGCGTGTACGCCTGCCTTACTACCTGGACGAGGCGGCGGATATCGACGAAAAGAATCAGGCAGCCTTGTTGGAAACAAGCCTGCAATTGGGCTTTGTTCCGATCCTGGCAAGTGTCAAACCTCAGGTCTCTGCTCACGTGGCCATCGACCTTGAGGGCGGTAGCGGACCTAACGGGATCTACATCGACGAGGCGGACTGGAAATATATTCAGCGTCGTGATGAAGTGAAGCCACCGGTCCCGGAAGTCGCGTCTTAAGGACTGACAGTCTGTGATCAGAAGGCCGCATGAGAATGCGGCCTTTTTTATGCTTCCAAAATGGAGCGAGGCTGTATTGCGGGCCTTCGGCGAGCGGGCTCTTTGTTCATCGAATTCATAATGAGGCGCAGTGAACAGGCCTACGATTGCGAGGGGCAGGCCTGGAGTAACCTCATGAAAACAATACTGATGACGGTGTTGTTGACCGTTTCTGCAACAGCGCATGCGACTGACTACTACGTAGCGCCCAACGGCGATGATCACGCTGCCGGTACAAAAGCCGCGCCGCTACACTCCATCATACGCGCGCAACAAACCGCACAAGCCGGCGACACCGTGTACTTTCGCGGCGGTGTTTATGCCTACACGGCAGGCGTCAACAGCTGCGCTACCCGTACCGATACCGTCAATGCCATCACGCTGAACAACAGCGGCAGCGAAAACAGGCCTATCCGTTACTGGGCCTATCCGGGCGAAACACCGGTTTTCGATTTTTCGGCCATGAAAGACGATTGTCGCGTCAAAGGCTTCAACGTTACCGGCAGTTGGCTACACCTGAAGGGGCTGGAGGTAAGAGGCGTCCCACAGCAGCCGGACAACCATCTGAATCACGAGTCTTGGGGGATCTGGAACAGCGGCAGCCACAACACCTTTGAGCAACTCAATCTGCATCACAACATGGGGCCGGGTCTGTTCATTCAAAACGGCGGCTACAACCTGGTGCTAAACACTGACTCCCACCACAACTACGACCCTTACACCTCAAACGGCGCAGGCCAAAGTGCGGATGGCTTCGGGGCGCATATCAAAGCAGGTCATCCGGGCAATATATTCCGCGGCTGCCGTGCCTGGGCCAACTCAGACGATGGCTTCGACCTGATCAATGCCTTCTCTCCCGTCATCATCGAAAACTCATGGGCGTGGCAGCAAGGCTACCTGCCTGGCACACGTACCAAACTTGAGGCCGGTAACGGCAATGGCATCAAGGCGGGCGGGTACGGCGGTCATTATGTACCGAACGGCGTCAAACACATCGTGCGCCACTCAGTCGCCTTCGAAAACAAGTCCGCAGGCTTCTACGCGAACCACCACACGGTGGCACTGGACTTCATCAACAACACTGCGTTTTCGAATGGTGCAAATTACAACATGCTGGGCATTGCACCCGATGGTTCACCGATCGCCCTTGGCAGTTTGCTCAACAACGTTGCCTACGAGGGAAGGTTGACGGTCAACACTGAGGGGCTGGACATGGCGCACAACTCGTGGACATTACCGACGCCAATTACAGCCGTAGACTTTGAAGATGTCTCGCACCTTGGCTGGGACGCTCCGCGACAGCCAGACGGAAGCCTGCCAGTGCTGCGCAGCTTCCATCCACGCCCTGGCAGCAAGCTGGCCGGGATGGGGGCGTTCAACTGAAATGTGTTTCAAAGCGGGGATGGCGAACGCCATAAAAACAAAAACCCTCAACGCGTCAGCGATGAGGGTTTTCGGAATTTAATCTTGACGATGACCTACTCTCACATGGGGAAACCCCACACTACCATCGGCGATACATCGTTTCACTGCTGAGTTCGGGATGGGATCAGGTGGTTCCAATGTTCTATGGTCGTCAAGAAATTCGGGTACCGAGTCGTGCCTTGCGGCGCGCTTCAGCAAATCGGGTATGTGATAGTCAGTGTGGTGTCGTTCGTGACGCAAACCTTCGGTTCGTGTCATCTTCACAGTCACCGCAATCTGGTCATTCGACGCAAATTGCTTGGGTGTTATATGGTCAAGCCTCACGGGCAATTAGTATTGGTTAGCTCAACGCCTCACAGCGCTTACACACCCAACCTATCAACGTCGTAGTCTTCGACGGCCCTTCAGGGAACTCAAGGTTCCAGTGAGATCTCATCTTGAGGCAAGTTTCCCGCTTAGATGCTTTCAGCGGTTATCTTTTCCGAACATAGCTACCCGGCAATGCCACTGGCGTGACAACCGGAACACCAGAGGTTCGTCCACTCCGGTCCTCTCGTACTAGGAGCAGCCCCTCTCAAATCTCAAACGTCCACGGCAGATAGGGACCGAACTGTCTCACGACGTTCTAAACCCAGCTCGCGTACCACTTTAAATGGCGAACAGCCATACCCTTGGGACCGGCTTCAGCCCCAGGATGTGATGAGCCGACATCGAGGTGCCAAACACCGCCGTCGATATGAACTCTTGGGCGGTATCAGCCTGTTATCCCCGGAGTACCTTTTATCCGTTGAGCGATGGCCCTTCCATACAGAACCACCGGATCACTAAGACCTACTTTCGTACCTGCTCGACGTGTCTGTCTCGCAGTCAAGCGCGCTTTTGCCTTTATACTCTACGACCGATTTCCGACCGGTCTGAGCGCACCTTCGTACTCCTCCGTTACTCTTTAGGAGGAGACCGCCCCAGTCAAACTACCCACCATACACTGTCCTCGATCCGGATAACGGAACTGAGTTAGAACCTCAAAGTTGCCAGGGTGGTATTTCAAGGTTGGCTCCACGCAGACTGGCGTCCACGCTTCAAAGCCTCCCACCTATCCTACACAAGCAAATTCAAAGTCCAGTGCAAAGCTATAGTAAAGGTTCACGGGGTCTTTCCGTCTAGCCGCGGATACACTGCATCTTCACAGCGATTTCAATTTCACTGAGTCTCGGGTGGAGACAGCGCCGCCATCGTTACGCCATTCGTGCAGGTCGGAACTTACCCGACAAGGAATTTCGCTACCTTAGGACCGTTATAGTTACGGCCGCCGTTTACCGGGGCTTCGATCAAGAGCTTCGCTTGCGCTAACCCCATCAATTAACCTTCCGGCACCGGGCAGGCGTCACACCCTATACGTCCACTTTCGTGTTTGCAGAGTGCTGTGTTTTTAATAAACAGTCGCAGCGGCCTGGTATCTTCGACCGGCGTGGGCTTACGCAGTAAATGCTTCACCCTCACCGGCGCACCTTCTCCCGAAGTTACGGTGCCATTTTGCCTAGTTCCTTCACCCGAGTTCTCTCAAGCGCCTTGGTATTCTCTACCCAACCACCTGTGTCGGTTTGGGGTACGGTTCCTGGTTACCTGAAGCTTAGAAGCTTTTCTTGGAAGCATGGCATCAACCACGTCGTGTTCTAAAGAACACTCGTCATCAGCTCTCGGCCTTAAGATCCCGGATTTACCTAAGATCTCAGCCTACCACCTTAAACCTGGACAACCAACGCCAGGCTGGCCTAGCCTTCTCCGTCCCTCCATCGCAATAACCAGAAGTACAGGAATATTAACCTGTTTTCCATCGACTACGCTTTTCAGCCTCGCCTTAGGGACCGACTAACCCTGCGTCGATTAACGTTGCGCAGGAAACCTTGGTCTTTCGGCGTGGGTGTTTTTCACACCCATTGTCGTTACTCATGTCAGCATTCGCACTTCTGATACCTCCAGCAAGCTTCTCAACTCACCTTCACAGGCTTACAGAACGCTCCTCTACCGCATCACCAAAGGTGATACCCGTAGCTTCGGTGCATGGTTTGAGCCCCGTTACATCTTCCGCGCAGGCCGACTCGACTAGTGAGCTATTACGCTTTCTTTAAAGGGTGGCTGCTTCTAAGCCAACCTCCTAGCTGTCTAAGCCTTCCCACATCGTTTCCCACTTAACCATGACTTTGGGACCTTAGCTGACGGTCTGGGTTGTTTCCCTTTTCACGACGGACGTTAGCACCCGCCGTGTGTCTCCCATGCTCGGCACTTGTAGGTATTCGGAGTTTGCATCGGTTTGGTAAGTCGGGATGACCCCCTAGCCGAAACAGTGCTCTACCCCCTACAGTGATACATGAGGCGCTACCTAAATAGCTTTCGAGGAGAACCAGCTATCTCCGAGCTTGATTAGCCTTTCACTCCGATCCACAGGTCATCCGCTAACTTTTCAACGGTAGTCGGTTCGGTCCTCCAGTTAGTGTTACCCAACCTTCAACCTGCCCATGGATAGATCGCCCGGTTTCGGGTCTATTCCCAGCGACTAGACGCCCTATTAAGACTCGCTTTCGCTACGCCTCCCCTATTCGGTTAAGCTCGCCACTGAAAATAAGTCGCTGACCCATTATACAAAAGGTACGCAGTCACCCAACAAAGTGGGCTCCCACTGCTTGTACGCATACGGTTTCAGGATCTATTTCACTCCGCTCTCCGCGGTTCTTTTCGCCTTTCCCTCACGGTACTGGTTCACTATCGGTCAGTCAGTAGTATTTAGCCTTGGAGGATGGTCCCCCCATATTCAGACAAGGTTTCTCGTGCCCCGTCCTACTCGATTTCATTGCAAAGGGATTTTCGCGTACAGGGCTATCACCCACTATGGCCGTCCTTTCCAGAACGTTCCGCTAATCTCAATACAACTTAAGGGCTGGTCCCCGTTCGCTCGCCACTACTAAGGGAATCTCGGTTGATTTCTTTTCCTCAGGGTACTTAGATGTTTCAGTTCCCCTGGTTCGCCTCTTACACCTATGTATTCAGTGTAAGATAACCATCTTATGATGGCTGGGTTCCCCCATTCAGACATCTCCGGATCACAGTCTGTTTGCCGACTCCCCGAAGCTTTTCGCAGGCTACCACGTCTTTCATCGCCTCTGACTGCCAAGGCATCCACCGTATGCGCTTCTTCACTTGACCATATAACCCCAAGCAATCTGGTTATACTGTGAAGACGACATTCGCCGAAAGTTTGCATTTCACAAACTTTACCTTAGCCCGGACACGCACCAGTGAAAGAGGTGCCCGGTCTATATTTCTTTCTATCACATACCCAAATTTTTAAAGAACGATCTAATCAAAGACTAGAAATCAACATTCACGCACCCTTCAACCATCAGGGTGGAATGCTCATTTCTAAGCTTTCAAACAGAAGCAGTAAGTGGTGGAGCCAAGCGGGATCGAACCGCTGACCTCCTGCGTGCAAGGCAGGCGCTCTCCCAGCTGAGCTATGGCCCCGTATTTCTACATACCGTGGAGGCGTCTCTCTGACCAGCTATCTCACCAGTAAACTGGTGGGTCTGGGCAGATTCGAACTGCCGACCTCACCCTTATCAGGGGTGCGCTCTAACCAACTGAGCTACAGACCCGAACTCGGGCTGCTTCTAATCGTCTTCTTCAATGAATCAAGCAATTCGTGTGGGTGCTTATGGTGCAGCTGAGTCGTCGATTAAGGAGGTGATCCAGCCGCAGGTTCCCCTACGGCTACCTTGTTACGACTTCACCCCAGTCATGAATCACACCGTGGTAACCGTCCCCCCGAAGGTTAGACTAGCTACTTCTGGTGCAACCCACTCCCATGGTGTGACGGGCGGTGTGTACAAGGCCCGGGAACGTATTCACCGCGACATTCTGATTCGCGATTACTAGCGATTCCGACTTCACGCAGTCGAGTTGCAGACTGCGATCCGGACTACGATCGGTTTTGTGAGATTAGCTCCACCTCGCGGCTTGGCAACCCTCTGTACCGACCATTGTAGCACGTGTGTAGCCCAGGCCGTAAGGGCCATGATGACTTGACGTCATCCCCACCTTCCTCCGGTTTGTCACCGGCAGTCTCCTTAGAGTGCCCACCTTAACGTGCTGGTAACTAAGGACAAGGGTTGCGCTCGTTACGGGACTTAACCCAACATCTCACGACACGAGCTGACGACAGCCATGCAGCACCTGTCTCAATGCTCCCGAAGGCACTCCTCTATCTCTAAAGGATTCATTGGATGTCAAGGCCTGGTAAGGTTCTTCGCGTTGCTTCGAATTAAACCACATGCTCCACCGCTTGTGCGGGCCCCCGTCAATTCATTTGAGTTTTAACCTTGCGGCCGTACTCCCCAGGCGGTCAACTTAATGCGTTAGCTGCGCCACTAAGAGCTCAAGGCTCCCAACGGCTAGTTGACATCGTTTACGGCGTGGACTACCAGGGTATCTAATCCTGTTTGCTCCCCACGCTTTCGCACCTCAGTGTCAGTATCAGTCCAGGTGGTCGCCTTCGCCACTGGTGTTCCTTCCTATATCTACGCATTTCACCGCTACACAGGAAATTCCACCACCCTCTACCATACTCTAGCTTGCCAGTTTTGGATGCAGTTCCCAGGTTGAGCCCGGGGATTTCACATCCAACTTAACAAACCACCTACGCGCGCTTTACGCCCAGTAATTCCGATTAACGCTTGCACCCTCTGTATTACCGCGGCTGCTGGCACAGAGTTAGCCGGTGCTTATTCTGTCGGTAACGTCAAAACACTTACGTATTAGGTAAATGCCCTTCCTCCCAACTTAAAGTGCTTTACAATCCGAAGACCTTCTTCACACACGCGGCATGGCTGGATCAGGCTTTCGCCCATTGTCCAATATTCCCCACTGCTGCCTCCCGTAGGAGTCTGGACCGTGTCTCAGTTCCAGT
>NZ_MTSA01000006.1:0-314900 GCF_002157375.1 Pseudomonas syringae | reverse complement strand
TTGGGGAAGCGTGCAGCACGTCGTTGTTGATGGGTGCCGTTTTTATCGGTCATGCGGGAAATTCTCTGCGCAGCAACGGGCCATTCACCCGCCTTATGCAGAACTGCATTCCAAAATGTGTGCCGAAAATATTTTTATCTATTGAAAACAGGCAGATAGGGGCGCTGCGTGAAAAACAAGCTCAACGACCAGGTAAAAAAACGCGAAAAAATGCGCAGGTTTTTGCAGGACGATGCGCAGGCTGGTTTCGGTGCTGAAGGACTTGTATATAGAGGACGTGGCCAGCCCAAACGGCTATGTGATGCGCAAGGGTTTGCGCGTCACAAGTTTTAGCTGTGTGTAAAAGCAGGGGAAGGAAGATAGCCGATGGCAATGGCCTGCCATGCTGGCGATAGCACGCTGGAGCGAAGGGCCTTTCGCACTCTCCCCTCACACCCTGTATCCATTCCCCTCCCACCCTCACCCGCCAAATAAAGCACCATACCCGCCCATCGCTCATATCAAGGAATGATCCATGTCGCTGGCTATCGTCCATAGTCGTGCCCAGGTCGGGGTGGAAGCCCCGGCGGTTACTGTTGAAGCGCATCTGGCCAACGGCCTGCCGGCTCTGACGCTGGTGGGGTTGCCGGAGGGTGCGGTCAAGGAGAGCAAGGACCGGGTGCGCAGTGCGATTCTCAATTCCGGGCTGGATTTTCCGGCGCGGCGCATCACGCTTAATCTTGCGCCAGCAGATTTGCCCAAGGATGGCGGGCGATTTGACCTGGCGATTGCGCTGGGGTTGCTGGCCGCCAGCGGGCAAGTGCCGTTGGTTGCGTTGCAGGATGTTGAATGCCTCGGCGAGCTGGCGCTGTCGGGGGCGATTCGGCCGATTCAGGGGGTGTTGCCTGCTGCGCTGGCGGCGCGTGCGGCGGAGCGGACGTTGATTATCCCCGCGGTGAATGCCGAGGAAGCCTGTCTGGCGTCCGGGTTGCGGGTTATTGCGGTGAGTCATTTGCTGGAGCTGGTCGCGCATTTCAACGGGCGCACGGTGATTGCGCCCTATCAGTCCAGCGGCCTGTTGCATCAGCCCAAACCGTATCCCGATTTAAGCGAAGTGCAGGGCCAGACCGCAGCGAAGCGTGCGTTGGTCATTGCTGCAGCCGGGGCGCATAACCTGTTGTTCAGTGGGCCGCCAGGCACCGGCAAGACGTTGCTCGCCAGTCGCCTGCCGGGTTTGTTGCCGCCGCTGGACGAGCATGAAGCGCTGGAGGTGGCGGCGATCCAGTCGGTCGCCAGTCAGGTGCCGCTGACCCGTTGGCCGCAGCGACCGTTTCGACAGCCGCATCATTCGGCATCAGGCCCTGCGTTGGTGGGCGGCGGCAGTCGTCCGCAGCCTGGTGAAATCACCCTCGCCCACCACGGCGTTTTGTTTCTTGATGAGCTGCCGGAGTTTGATCGCCGAGTGCTTGAGGTTCTGCGTGAGCCGCTGGAGTCCGGGCATATCGTGATTTCCCGTGCGCGGGATCGCGTGCGCTTTCCGGCGCGGTTTCAGTTGGTGGCGGCGATGAATCCGTGCCCCTGTGGATACCTTGGTGAGCCGACCGGGCGCTGCCGCTGTTCCACCGAACAGGTGCAGCGCTACCGCAACAAGCTGTCCGGCCCGTTGCTGGACAGGATCGACCTGCACCTGACAGTCGCCCGCGAGGCCACGGCGCTCAACCCCGACCCGACCACCCGTGAAAACACCGCCAGCGCCGCAGCGGTGGTTGCGCAGGCCCGCGAACGGCAGCAGCGACGTCAGGGCTGCGCCAATGCGTTTCTTGATCTGCCAGGGCTGCGCGAGCACTGCGTGCTGTCCGGCACCGATGAAAACTGGCTGGAAACCGCCTGCGAGCGTCTGACCTTGTCACTGCGCTCGGCGCATCGGCTGCTGAAAGTGGCGCGCACGCTGGCGGATCTGGAACAGGTGGACGCGATCACTCGCAACCACTTGGCCGAGGCGTTGCAATATCGGCCTTCAACCAATTGATGGCCCAAACGCAAAAACTCGCCGTCAACGATCACGTCGACGGCGAGTTTTGGTAAAGCCTGGCGGGAATTACATGCTGCTATAGAGCGGGAAGATCCCCATCAGCAGCGCGGCAACCAGAATGCACATGCACACCAGAATCGCCCATTTCAGGGTGAAGCGCTGGTGGTCGCCAAACTCGATACCGGCCAGCGCCACCAGCAGGTAAGTCGACGGCACCAGCGGGCTGAGCAAGTGGACCGGCTGACCGACGATCGAAGCGCGGGCCATTTCCACCGGGCTGATGCCGTAGTGGGCGGCGGCTTCGGACAGCACTGGCAGTACGCCGTAGTAGAACGCATCGTTGGACATGAAGAACGTGAACGGCATGCTCACCAGCGCAGTGATGACAGCGAGGTAAGGGCCCAATGCGTCAGGGATGACTGCCAGCAGGCTTTTCGACATCGCATCGACCATGCCGGTGCCGGACAGGATGCCGGTGAAGATACCTGCTGCGAAGATCAGGCCAACCACCGCCAGTACGCTACCGGCGTGGGCCGAAACGCGGTCCTTCTGGTCTTGCAGGTTCGGGTAGTTGATGATCATCGCGATACTGAATGCGATCATGAACAGCACTGGCAGCGGCAGCAGGCCCATGATCAGGGCAACCATCAGCGCCAGGGTCAGCGCGCCGTTGAACCAGATCAGTTTTGGACGGCGTGCATCCGGGAACTGCGAAACGCTGATTTCGCTGTGGTCGACTTCATCACCTTTAAGGTGCAGTTCGCCAAGACGAGCGCGCTCGCGTTTGCCGTAGAAGTAGGCAATCGCCAGAATCGCAACCACACCGGCCAGCATGGCAGGGATCATCGGCACGAAGATATCGGATGCATCGACATGCAGCGCACTGGCCGCACGCGCGGTCGGGCCGCCCCATGGGGTCATGTTCATCACGCCGCCTGCCAGAATGATCAGACCGGCCATGATGCGCGGGCTCATGCCGACGCGGCTGTACAGCGGCAGCATGGCAGCAACGCAGATCATGTAGGTGGTCGCGCCATCACCGTCGAGGGACACCACCAGCGCCAGCACTGCGGTGCCGATCGAGATGCGCATCGGGTCGCCTTTGACCATTTTCAGGATCTTGCGCACGGCCGGGTCGAACAGGCCGGAGTCGATCATCAGCGCAAAGTACAGAATGGCGAACATCAGCATCACGCCGGTCGGCGCCAGCTTGGTGATACCCGCGAGCATCATCGGGCCGATCTGCGACGCGAAGCCGCCGAACAGGGCAAAGATGATCGGGACCAGAATCAGGGCGATCAGCGCAGTCAGGCGCTTGCTCATGATCAGGTACATGAACGCAATAACCATGGCAAAGCCAAGGAAAGTCAGCATGGGAATACTCCAGACGTCAAACGGCTACAGAACGTGAAATGAACGAATCAGCTCAGCAGGATCGGTACGTGGAGTGGGGGCGCAAGGAGGGTGTAGAAAGAAAAGTCAGCAAGCATCGGAATCACCATTATTGTTGTTAATTGGGCCTGAAACACCTTGGAGTCCGTTCCTGGCTAACCGGTCTTTTTGCCGGAAGTGGGTCGATGCTAATTGCCCAAGCTTTCACCGACCTTTCAATCAACGGCGATGGGAATTTTATTGTCGCAAATGTCATGGCGCACCACAGAGAGAGGCGCGGGGAGGTAAGGTTGCGGAAACGGCGCCCACCTGAGTAGGGGGCGCCTGCACGGTGTTACTTGCTGAACTGCGACGCCAGCTCGCGCAGCAATACCTCTGCTTCCAGCACCTTTTTCACAGACTCGTTGGCTTTTTCGCGGGTCAGACCCAAGCGTTCGAACAGTTCGTCGGGGATTTCTTGCTGAGGGCCGGCGCCGATACCGTTGGCGCGCAACAGCCGTACGGCCAGGTAAACCAGATTGGCGTAAGCGTGATGCTCGCCGGTGTAATGCGGGTCGTGCTGGAAGCGCAGCGCAGTGGCGAGTTCGTCCGGCATGTCCCAGTAGCGCATCAGCCAGGCGCCGATCTGCTCGCGGCTGATGCCCAGCAGGTGATGTTCGATGTAACTGTGGTGCAGGTGCGGATTGACCTCAAGCTGACGGCAGATCAGCGTGAAGTGCGGCGGAAATACGTGAGCGAGCAGCAGATAACCGAAATTGTGCAGCAGGCCCGCGAGGTAGCTCAGGCCGCCTTCCGGGCGCTTGGCGCGCGGGATAGCGCGGGTCAGGCCTTCGATGACCGCCGCGGTGTAGATCGACTGCTGCCAGTAAGGCGTGGTCTGTTGCGGCTGATCCTTGGGCAGGCTCAAGGTTTTGCCCAACGCGAGGCCCAGCGCCAGGTTGATCACCAGATCAAAGCCCAGCACGCGGACGATGGCATCTTCAACCGAGCGAATCTTGCCGGTGGAGGCGTAATAAGGCGAAGCCGCCCAGCTCACAACCTGTGCGGCCAATGCAGGGTCGGTCTCGACGACACCGGTGATGTCATCGATGGTCGCATCGGGATCGACCCGAAGTTTGATGATTTTCTGAGCAGTGCCGGCCAATGGCGGAATTTCCAGCGTCGCTTCCAGGCGCTGCTGAATACGGCGCGCCGTGAAGGCGTGCATGGCCTGGGTGATTTCTGCAGGATCATCGGCGGGGCGATCAAGATTGGGATGGATCGCCTCTACTGACTGGCCGAAGTGCGCAGCGCTGGCCTTGCTCAGCATGCCTTTGAAGTCGTCACTGCTGATTTCGAGCAGAATGCCCGGCTCACCCGACCCCACGAGCAGCCTCGGCTCCTGCAGCAGACGTTCGTCGTAAAGGCACGGTGAGCTGGTCAGCGCAGGCAGACCCGGCAGCACCTGGAGGTTGTGCTTGGTCAGCATGCGTGCCAATCGCTCGTGTGACACCGCAGTCAATTGGCGGCCAGTCAGCTCGGTGATGCGGCTGAGGTCCAGCAACTGGCTTTGCGGAAACAGGATCAGCAAGGCACCGACAGCGTCCTCCACCAGCACGGCCTGGACCTTGCGCGCCGGAGGCAGGCTTTTGTCGTCCATGACTTCGTTGTAGCTGATAGCCAATTTTTCAAGCAACTGCCGGATAACCGACGGCGCATGGTGCGAATCATTGACGTGGGCAACTTCTGTCATGGGCTTTGTCCAATTTCCTACATTTTTTGAAGTATAACCACGTTATTCCTTTTCGGTTGAACGTGGTGTTCAAAGCGTAGCCTGCATCACACCTGGCCATACTGCTGGCCATGACGCAGCCATCGGTCCAGTAACGGGCTGACGTGTTGCGGCCAGCGCTCAAGCAGGGCCTGGGCTGCGTCGCGTACAGCCGGGAGCAGGTCGGCATCGCGCATCAGGTCCGCGACCTTGAATTGCAGCAGGCCCGTTTGTCGCGTTCCGAGCATTTCACCGGGACCACGCAGTTCAAGATCCTTTTCAGCGATCACAAAGCCATCGTTGGTTTCACGCATGATGCCCAGCCGCTGACGGCCGATTTGTGAAAGCGGCGGGTGATAGAGCAGCACACAGTGACTGACGGCACTGCCGCGACCAACCCGGCCACGCAACTGGTGCAACTGGGCCAGCCCGAGGCGCTCCGGGTTCTCGATGATCATCAGGCTGGAATTAGGCACGTCGACACCGACTTCGATGACCGTGGTCGCCACCAGCAATTGCAGAGCGCCCTGCTTGAATTCGGCCATGATCGCGGCTTTTTCTGCAGGCTTCATGCGCCCGTGGATCAGCCCGACACGCACCTCGCCCAGCGCACTGCTGAGTTCTTCGTACGTGGTTTCAGCGGCCTTGCAGGTCAGTTCTTCTGATTCTTCAATCAACGTACAGACCCAATACGCCTGCCGCCCCTCGGCGCAGGCCGCACGCACACGCTCAACCACTTCCAGCCGGCGGCTGTCGGCAACCAGCACGGTATTGACCGGCGTACGGCCGGGTGGCAGCTCATCGAGGATCGAGGTGTCCAGATCGGCGTAGGCGCTCATGGCCAGCGTGCGCGGGATCGGCGTGGCGGTCATGATCAACTGATGCGGGCACATCAGGCCTCCCACGCCCTTTTTGCGCAGTGCCAGACGCTGCTGAACGCCGAAGCGGTGCTGCTCGTCGATGATCACCAGCGCCAGGTTCTTGAACTGCACTTCGTCCTGAAACAGCGCGTGGGTGCCCACCACCATCGGCGTCCCGCTGGCAATCTGCTCCAGTGACGTGACACGCGCCTTGCCCTTGAGCTTGCCCGCCAGCCACGCCACACCCACGCCCAGCGGCTCGAGCCAACGCTGAAAGTTGATGTAATGCTGCTCGGCGAGAATTTCCGTAGGCGCCATCAACGCCACTTGATAACCCGCTTCCAGCGCCTGCAAGGCCGCCAATGCGGCGACCACGGTCTTGCCCGAGCCTACGTCGCCCTGAATCAGGCGCAGCATCGGCTCTGGCTGGCTGAGGTCGTAGGCCACTTCCTTGCCAACGCGCTGCTGGGCACCGGTGGGCGCAAAACCCAGGTTGGCGAAAAATTGTTTCGGCAGTTTCTTCGCGACTGGCAACGCCGGAGCACGTTGCGAGCGCAGGCTTTCACGCAAGCGCTGCTGGGAAAGCTGATGGGTCAGCAGCTCTTCGAAAGCCAGACGGTGCTGCGCCCAATGATGTCCAAGGGCCAACTCATCGACGTCAGCATCGGCGGGCGGATGATGCAGGTAGCGGATCGCGTCATCCAGCGGTGCCAGTTGATAGTCCCGGGCCAGTTCGTCCGGCAGCCAGTCAGGCAGGCTTTTAGGGCCGAGCATCGCCAGACTTTGCTGACACAACTGACGTAAACGCTGCTGGGTCAGACCCTCGGTCGTGGGATAGATGGGCGTGAGTGTCTGTTCGACGGGCGGAGGTTCGTCACCGGTGATCGCACGGTATTCAGGGTGATAGATTTCCAGCCCGGAAGCACCGGGACGGGCCTCACCGAAACAGCGCAGGTGCGTGCCACGCTTCATGCTTTCTTTCTGGGCATTGCTGAAATGATAGAAACGCAGGCTGACGACGCCAGTGCCGTCACCGAGCCTTACCAGCAGGCTGCGGCGCTTGCCCATCACCACGTCGGCACCGCTGACGACGCCTTCGATCACGGCATCCTGACCGGGGCGCAACGCACCGATCGGCACGATGCGAGTCCGGTCCTGATAACGCAACGGCAAATGGAACAGCACGTCCTGCAGGTTTTCCAGACCGACCCTGGCCAGCTTTTCTGCCATCGCCTCACCGACGCCCTTGAGCGCGGTGACCGAGACCCGGGAAAGCTCGCTCATTTCTTTTCTGCCTAGCTCGCGACGGGTTTCGGACGTGCCACTGAACACAAGCGTGCAGAGTCGGCAAGAATCTCGATGGCCTTGGGCCGCGGGAAGCTCGCACGCCACGCGATGGCAACGGTGCGGAACGGCACTGGCGGCGTCAACGGGCGCACTTCAATCACACCGGGCGCATAGTGATGGCTGTCGACGGCAGACAGCGGCAGGATCGAAATGCCCAGCCCGGACGCAACCATGTGGCGAATGGTTTCCAGCGAGCTGGACTCGACCGTCGTGTGCTTGGCGCCTTCGTTGCCTTTGCCCAACGCCGGGCAGGCTTCAAGCACCTGATCACGGAAACAATGGCCTTCACCCAGCAACAGCAGACTCTTGTCATTGAGGGCCGACGCGTCGATGGACTCTTTCTGGGTCCAGGGATGGTCGGCCGGCATCAGCACCGAGAACGGCTCGTCGTAGAGAGGCAGGGTCAATACATCGGCTTCGTTGAACGGTAAAGCGATGATGACGGCATCCAGCTCGCCGTTACGCAGCTTGTCGCGCAACACGTGCGTGAAGTTTTCTTCGATGTACAACGGCATTTGCGGGGCGACCCGATGCAGTTGCGGAATCAAATGAGGGAACAGGTAAGGGCCGACGGTGTAGATCGCGCCGACTTTCAGCGGAGCCGTCAGCTGATTCTTGCCTGCCTGGGCCAGCTCGCGAATGCCTTGAGCCTGCTCAAGCACCTTCTGGGCCTGAGCAACGATCCCTTCACCCACAGGTGTGAGACGCACGGCGCTCTTGCTGCGCTCGAAAATCAGCACACCGAGTTCGTCTTCGAGTT
This sequence comes from Pseudomonas syringae, assembly GCF_002157375.1. Lineage (GTDB taxonomy): Bacteria > Pseudomonadota > Gammaproteobacteria > Pseudomonadales > Pseudomonadaceae > Aquipseudomonas > Aquipseudomonas syringae_T. The sequence goes on along the minus strand of NZ_MTSA01000006.1, from coordinate 306,780 downwards.
TCTTCACACCCACTGACAGCGTTGGCTGGCTGACGTGGCAGCGTTCGGCCGCGTGACCAAAATGCTGCTCTTGAGCGAGCGTAACGATGTAGCGCAATTCTGTAAGAGTCATAACGTGCGTCCATGAAGTTGCGGCCCCAGCATAGCGGGTGCAATCGATAGACGCACGTTATCAGAAGCACTCATGCGTAACAAAAGTGCGATTCAGCGTTTATCCAGCGAATAAACAAACGGTGCAAGGATTTCAATGGTGCCGTTGTTGAGGATTTCCTTGGGCGGTTTCGGCAGCGGTTGCGCGCGACGGATCATTTCCATGGTCGCCCGGTCCAGCGACGAACTGCCCGAACTGGCGGCAATCGAGTACGAAAGCACGTTACCGTCCGCGTCCACCACAAACCGCAGGCGGGCAACGCCCTGCATGCCACGACGGCGTGCATCCTCGGGGTACTTCTTGTACTTGCTCAGGTGCCCTAACAGGTCACCCTGCCAATTCGGCAACGCATTGCTGGGCGGCGAAGGCGGCGCAGGTGGCGTCGGAGCCGCTGACTTTTCCGGTTTGGCGGTCGTCGGTGGCGTATCGACCGGTTTTTCGGCGGCAGGCTCTTCCTTGGGCGGCTCAGGCTTTTTCTGCGGCTTTGGCGGCTGCGGCTTGGGTTTGGGCTTCTCTACCTTCTTGGGCACCACGATTTCCGGCTTCGGCGCTTGCGCGACTTCCGGCATGGGCGCCTGCTCTTCGGGCACAGGCGGTTGAGGTGGCTGGACGACCTTCGGCGGTGGCGGCGGCGCGGGCTCGGGCACGGGTGCAAGTTCGACCATCATGGCGGCCGGTGGCAGCTCGACCGGCTGCGACGCAGGCCAGCGAACGGCAACAATAATTGCAATAGCATGCACGGCCAGCACCAACAACAGACTACCGCTATAGCGCGTCAGTTTTTGGCGCGTACTGATCATTTCTTACCAGCCGTCTCAAGACCTACCAGACCGACCTTCAGGTAACCCGCACTCCGAAGCGTGTTCATGACCTCCATCAGGTCGCCGTAATCGACGCCCTTATCGGCCTGGAAGAAGATCGTGGTGTCCTTCTTGCCTTTGGTCCGTGCGTCCAGAACCTGGCCGATCTGTTCGCGAGCGACCTTCTCTTCGCCCAGGTACAGGCCCTTGTCGGCCTTGACGCTGAGGAAGATCGGTTTCTCGGGCCTGGGCTGCGGCTTGGCTGTGGAAGCCGGCAGGTCGACTTTTATGTCCACGGTAGCCAGTGGAGCGGCCACCATGAAGATGATCAACAGCACCAGCATGACGTCGATGAACGGCGTCACGTTGATTTCGTGGTTCTCGGCGAGATCGTCGCCGCCTTCGTTAAGATGCAGGCCCACGTGTTAGCCCACCTTGACCATGTGCGGTTGTTGTTGGTTGCGCTCGGTCGGTTCTGGCAGATGGTCCAGATCACGGCTGACCAGCAGCAGAACCTGGGCCGAGGCGTCGGAAACCTGGGCCTTGTAACCGGCGATGGAGCGAGCAAACACGTTGTAGATCACGACCGCAGGAATCGCCGCAACCAGACCCAGAGCCGTCGCCAGCAATGCTTCGGCAATACCGGGCGCAACCACGGCGAGGTTGGTGGTTTGTGTCTTGGCGATGCCGATGAAGCTGTTCATGATGCCCCAGACCGTACCGAACAAGCCCACGAACGGTGCCGTCGAACCAATGGTCGCCAACACGCCGGTGCCCATGCTCATGTTACGGCCACAGGCAGCCACCAGACGCTCGAGACGGAAACTGACACGCTCCTTGATACCTTCACGCTCGCGGCTGTTGGCCGACAAGCGCATTTCTTCGAGCGCGTCATGCACCAGCAGGTGAGCGAGGGTGCCTTCCTTGCTGGCGCTGGCACTGGCTTCGTTCAGGGAACGGGCCTTTTTCAGGTTGACGATCTCACCGCGCAGACGGCGCTTGGCCCCCAGCAGCTCGAAACCCTTGGAAATCCAGATGGTCCACGTAATGATCGATGCGATGGCCAGGCCGATCATGACCGCTTTGACCACGATGTCGGCGTTCTGATACATGCCCCACGGCGACAGGTCGTGCGCCATGCCCAGGCTGTTGTCTTCGGCCACCGGCTCCAGAGCGGGTGCAGGCGCAGCAGCGTCTGGCACGGCGGCCTCGGTCGCGGCTGGCGCACTGGCAGCCGGAGCAGCAACGGGTGCAGAAGCCGGTGCCGATTGATCAGCGAACGCCATCGGTGCGAGCATCAGACTCAAGACAAGGGCTGCAACACCGCGCCATGCACGAGGCAAGCGGGGCAGCTTGGTTGGCGAAGCGATTGATTGAATACGTGTCATGCTGGCCGGACCTGAGAGAGAAATAGGGAATGGTTCCAGTGCGTCGCGCAGAGCTATCGACGTTTCTAGGGAACAAACGGGCTGCCATTATTGCAAATCGTTCTTGTTAACAAAAGTAATACTGTATCTTTTTTACATCTTTGCCTGGCCACCGCTTTTGAACGACGCTTTTTTAAGGTGGCAAAATCACCTTCTTGTGGAGATATCGAATGACCGCTCCTTCGCTTCTGATTGCCGGCTGCGGCGATATCGGCTCTCGACTCGCGACTCGGCTGATGCCTCATGGCTGGGTCGTGCATGGGCTTCGACGTACCGTTTCGGAACTGCCGGCCGGGGTTGTCGGCGTGGAGGGTGATCTGTTCCAGACCGGCAGGCCCGCGCAGTGGCCGACTGCGACGCTGGACTATGTGGTGTACTGCGCGACGCCTTCACAGCGGGACGAGGCAGGCTACCGGATGGCTTATGTAGAAGGCCTGCGCAACGTCTTGAGCTGGCTTGAGCAGACCGGCCAGCGGCCAAAGCGGCTGATCTTTGTTTCAAGCAGCGGCGTCTACGGGCAGCAAAACGGAGAGTGGGTGGACGAGGATTCAGCAACCGAGCCTGGCGGTTACACCGGCACTGTGATGCTGGAAGCCGAACAACTCGCACTGAACAGCGGCGTGCCGGCCACCGCAGTAAGACTGACCGGTATCTACGGCCCTGGCCGCAGTGACCTGTCGAATCGAGTGCGCCAAGGCCACAGCGTCAGGATCGACCCTCCGGTCTATGCCAACCGGATTCATGCCGACGATGCCGCCAGCTTGCTGGAGCATCTGCTGCAGGCAGACAACCGGGGCGTTGAACTTGAACCCTGTTACCTGGGCGTCGACGATGATCCAGCCGCGCTGGCCGATGTGGTGGCGTGGATACGCAGCTATCTGGGTGTGACCGAATGGTCGGACAATGTCAGCGTGCAGCGCGTTGGCAGCAAGCGCTGCAGCAATGCGAGGGCACGTGCATTGGGATGGGCACCGATGTACCCGGATTACCGGGCTGGTTATGCGGCTCTGCTGGGGTAGAACGCTGTTCATGAGCGCCTGCTCGGCGCTCATGAATCATCAATCGCTTATTGCTGCTCCAGCAACCAGCGACGCGGGCCTGGACGCAGCTCAGGCATCTGGTCGGCACCGGCATTGTTCATGGCCTGGAAAATCTCCAGTTGCTTGCCTTTGCGGGCGAAGATCCACGGGTTACCCTTTTCGGCCTTCTCCAGCCACATGCTGTCGTATTCACCGCTCATGGCTGCACAATCGCCAGCAAGACACAGTGCGTAACGATCATTTTCCGGAAGCCCCTGCACACTGCCGTCAGGCATGAATTGCACGGTGCTGCCTTGGCCATCGCCTTCGACGATGGTCCATTTGCCACCCATGTAAGCGCCGTACAGGGCTTTTTCAAAGCTGGTGCCTGGCTGTGCGCCTTCAGGTGCCGGAGCGTCGGGCTTCTGGAAGTGCTGTTCAGGGCCGGATTCGCTGGCCGCTTGAACCAGTTCGTCACCCTTGACGCTCAGGTCTTCAAAGAAATTGCCGTAGAAATCGATGTGAAGCTTGCCTTCGGCGGCACTGACAATCTTGCCTTCACCCAGCTCGAAGCCATTGGAATAAATGGCCTGGTTGGTTTTGGAGTTGATTTGCCATTCCAGGTTGGGACCGTTGGCGAGCAGTGCCTGACGCAAGTTGCCTTGTTTGACAGCGGCGTCGATGGCGGTCTGATTGATCCAGGTGCCGTCCGGATTGCGGTCGGCGTGGCTGGCGCAGCCGCCCAGAATGAAGGCGAGCAGCGAGATGGCGAGCGCGGAGCGCATAACGGATTCCTTCCTTCAGGGAGAACGGAGCGCACAGATCGCGCTCCGTCGGGAAATTTATTCGATGACGAGAATGGCGTCCATTTCAACCTGAGCGCCACGCGGCAATGCCGCAACGCCGATAGCCGCACGCGCCGGATAAGGCTGCGTGAAGTAGGTGCCCATGATTTCATTGACCTTGGCGAAGTGGCCCAGGTCGGTCAAAAAGATATTCAGTTTGACGATGTCCTTGAACGAGCCGCCCGCCGCCTCAGCCACTGACTTCAGGTTTTCAAACACCTGAGTGATCTGGGCTTCGATGCCTTCGACCAGCTCCATCGTGTTCGGGTCCAGCGGAATCTGTCCGGACATGTAGACGGTATTGCCAGCTTTGATCGCCTGGGAATAAGGGCCGATGGCCGCAGGGGCTTTATCGCTGGTGATGACAGTCTTGGTCATGAATAACTCCTGATGATTGAATGGCCTACGCGCGCATCCGGGTGATACGGGTAACACCGGCCAGGGCGCGCAGTTTCTTGATCACACGTGCCAGATGCACACGGTCGTGTACGCTGACCACCAGTTGGACCACGCTGATACGACCATCGCGCTCGTCCATGCTGATTTTTTCGATATTGCCGTCTGCCGCGTTGACGCTGCTGGCCAGCAGGGCGATCAGGCCACGCTGATGCTCCAGTTCGACACGCAGTTCGACATTGAATTCGCCAGTAACGTCCTTGGCCCAGGAAAGCTGGATGCATTTTTCCGGGTTGTGGCGGATTTCACTGATGTTGCGGCAGTTATCCAGGTGTACAACCATGCCCTTGCCGGCGGACAAATGGCCGACAATCGGATCGCCAGGGATGGGCGTACAGCATTTTGCATAGCTGAGCACCAGACCTTCGGTGCCGCGAATGGCCAGCGGGCCTTCAGGGCTGGGCAACTGATCGCCTTCACCCAGCAAGCGGCGGGCGACCACATAGGCCATGCGGTTGCCCAGACCGATGTCTTCGAGCAGGTCTTCCAGCACCTCGACCCGATACTCGTTCAGCACCAGCTGGATACGCTCCGGCGTGATTTTCTCCAGGCTGCACTCAAAGCCGTTGAGCACCTTGTTCAACAAGCGCTCGCCAAGATTGATCGACTCGGAACGGCGCTGCAGTTTGAGCGCGTGACGAATATGAGTGCGTGCCTTGCCGGTCACGACGAAGTTCAGCCAAGCCGGGTTCGGACGTGCGCCGGGGGCGCTGACAATCTCGACGGTCGAGCCGCTTTGCAACGGTTCGGACAATGGCGCCAGTCGGCGGTTGATCCGGCAGGCAATACAGCTGTTGCCGACGTCAGTGTGTACCGCATAGGCGAAATCCACCGCAGTGGAGCCTTTGGGCAGCTCCATGATCCGGCCTTTCGGCGTGAAGACGTAAACCTCGTCCGGGAACAGGTCGATCTTGACGCTTTCGATGAACTCCAGAGAGTTGCCGGCACGCTGCTGCATTTCCAGCACGCCTTTGACCCATTGCCGGGCACGGGCGTGAGTGCCTTTGGGCTGTTCGTCATCACTGGATTTGTACAGCCAGTGCGCGGCGATCCCGTTATTGGCCATTTCTTCCATTTCACGGGTGCGAATCTGGATTTCGATCGGTACGCCATGCATGCCGAACAGCGTCGTATGCAAGGACTGGTAGCCGTTGGCCTTGGGGATTGCAATGTAATCCTTGAACCGGCCTGGCAGCGGCTTGTACAAATTATGTACAGCGCCCAATACGCGGTAGCAGGTATCGACCTTGTCCACGATGATCCGGAACGCATAAACGTCCATGATCTCGTTGAAGGCCCGACGCTTGCCGCGCATCTTCTTGTAAATGCCGTACAGGTGTTTCTGGCGACCGCTGACGTCGCCTTCGATACCGTCCACTGCCAGGCAATGGCTCAGTGACTCTTCGATCTTGTTGACCAGCTCTTTGCGATTGCCCCTGGCGCGCTTGACCGCCTGGTTGATTCGCGAGGAGCGCATCGGGTACATGGCCTTGAAGCCCAGGTCCTCGAATTCGATGCGCACGTTGTGCATGCCCAGCCTGTTGGCGATGGGGGCATAGATTTCGAGGGTTTCCTTGGCGATACGCCGACGTTTTTCGCCGGACAGCACTTCAAGCGTGCGCATGTTGTGCAGGCGGTCGGCGAGCTTGACCAGGATCACGCGAATGTCGCGCGCCATGGCCATGGCCATTTTCTGAAAGTTTTCTGCCTGAGCTTCGGCCTTGGTCTCGAAATTCATCTGGGTCAGTTTGCTGACCCCGTCGACCAGTTCCGCGACGGTCTCGCCAAATTGGGCGCTGAGCGCTTCCTTGGCAATACCGGTGTCTTCGATGACGTCATGCAGCATCGCAGCCATCAGGCTCTGATGGTCCATGTGCATGTCGGCAAGAATGTTCGCCACCGCAAGAGGATGGGTGACGTAGGCTTCGCCACTGCGACGGCGCTGGCCATCGTGGGCTTGTTCGGCGTAGAAATACGCTCGGCGAACCAGATTGACCTGATCCTTGCCGAGGTAGGCCGACAGTCTATCGGCGAGGGCGTCTATGCTCGGCAAGGCGCTACCCCCTGCCAATGGCTTTTACCCTGCGCCGTACTACGTCGACCCGGCATAGGCTTAGACGGCCTCGTTGGACTCGTCCTCGAACGCTGCGAACAATGGTTCATCTTCAACGATTTCGGCTTCTGCGATTACAGCGTAATCCATCAGGCCCGCTGCGATTTCGCGCAGTGCCATAACGGTAGGCTTGTCATTTTCCCACGCCAGCTTGGGTTCTTTGCCGCCGGTTGCCAGTTGACGGGCACGCTTTGTGGAGAGCATGACCAGCTCAAAGCGGTTATCCACGTGTTCTAGGCAGTCTTCAACGGTTACGCGGGCCATGGGTATTCCTCGTAGCAAATGCGGATGCGCGATGCCCGGATGGGCGAGCGGACTCGATAGTTTACAAGCGGACAGCACCAGGCATCAAGCGGCACGCCACCAACGGCATGCTTTTAACCTGTTGCCTGCTGTCCGGAAACGACTCGATCAGGCCAGCAACTCCTGAAAAAGCTCGCTGTATTGTTCCTGCTGATGCTGCTGGGTCAGACGATTGGCACGGAAAATGGCCTTCAGGTCTTCCAGCGCGCCGGCAAAATCGTCATTCACGACCACGTATTCGTACTCGCTGTAATGGCTCATTTCGCTGACCGCTTCGCGCATTCGGGCTTCGATGATTTCATCGCTGTCCTGACCCCGGTTGGTCAGGCGCTGACGCAATGCCTGCTGGGTCGGCGGCAGAATGAAGATCGACCGGGCCTGTGGCATTTGCGCGCGAACCTGCCGGGCACCCTGCCAGTCGATTTCCAGAATCAGGTCGTGACCTTCGTCCAGCGTCTGCTGCAAATGGCTTTGCGAGGTGCCGTACAGATTGCCGAACACTTCGGCCTGCTCAAGGAAGTCGCCATGCTCGATCATGCGCAGGAACTCGGCACGATCGACGAAGTTGTAGTTCACGCCGTCCACTTCGCCGGGGCGCATGGCACGGGTGGTGTGCGAGACCGAGACGCGAATCTTTGCCTGCGCGCCGTGCTGAGGCTCTTGCTGGGCGTCCATCAAGGCTTTGACCAGACTGGTCTTGCCCGCGCCGGACGGGGCGGAAATGATGTACAGGGTGCCGGTGATATGGGTCATGTCAGGTTCAGCCTTACTCAATATTCTGCACTTGCTCACGCATCTGCTCGATCAACACTTTAAGGTTGACGGCAGCCTGCGTGCTGCGTGGGTCAAAGGCCTTGGAGCCCAGGGTATTCGCTTCGCGGTTAAGCTCTTGCATCAGGAAGTCGAGACGGCGACCCGCCTGACCGCCAGCCTTGAGCACGCGGCGCACTTCGGTGACGTGTGTACTGAGACGGTCCAGTTCTTCGGCGACATCGCTTTTCTGCGCCAACAGGACCATTTCCTGCTCCAGTCGCTGAGGGTCCAGCTCGGCCTTCATGTCGGCAAAGCGATCCAGGACTTTCTGGCGCTGGGCCGCCAGCATCTGCGGCACCAGTGTACGAAGGGTAGCGACCTCCTGAACAATGGAAGACAAACGCTCATCAAGCAACCTGGCCAGGTCTGTGCCTTCGCGACCACGGCCGTTCTTCAGTTCGGTCAGCGCTTCGTTGAACAGCGTCAACGCCTCGGTGTTCAACACCTGTGGGTCGCTGGCATCGGCGACCAGCACACCCGGCCATGCCAGGACCTCAAGCGGGTTCAAGGCGGCAGGCTGCTTGATCAAGCCGGCAACCGACTCGGCGGCGGCGATCAGTTGGCCTGCGCGCTCGCGATCCACTTGCAACGGCTTGCCGGCTGTTTCCTCGACAAAGCGCAGCGTGCATTCGACCTTGCCACGCGACAGCCCCTGGCGCAGCGCTTCACGAACCGCACCTTCCAGATCACGAAACGATTCAGGCAGGCGCAGATGAGGCTCAAGGTAACGGTGATTGACCGAGCGCAATTCCCAGCTCAGTGTGCCTTGGGCGCCAGCCCGCTCTACTCGGGCAAAGGCAGTCATGCTGTACACCATGGGAAGTACCTCTTGTTCAGTTCAGGTGATTCAGCTCAGGAGCGCGAAAGAGCGGCTGCCACGGATGCGCGCGAGCCGACAGGCTGCAGAGGCGCAGGATTGTAGCGCAGTGCAGCGCAGGCTCCCAATCCGACAGTGCGACAAGCGATGCGAGGCACTGTCATTCTGTGTCAAACGCCTCCGCAGGCCCTGCTCTGCAAGGGTTTACCCCCTTCAACCCGACCGCAGCGACTTTAGAGATGCCCAGTTCCAGCTATGGCCTCTATAATGACCGACAGTTTTCCGTCTCAGTACAGGTATTCAGATGAAACGTCCAAGTGGTCGCGCCGCCGATCAGCTCCGCTCGATCCGCATCACCCGCAACTACACCAAACACGCCGAAGGTTCTGTACTGGTGGAGTTTGGTGATACCAAGGTGATTTGCACCGTCAGCGTCGAAAACGGCGTACCACGCTTTCTGAAGGGTCAGGGTCAAGGCTGGCTGACTGCCGAATACGGCATGCTGCCACGAGCGACCGGCGAGCGTAACCAGCGTGAAGCCAGCCGCGGCAAACAGGGCGGTCGGACACTCGAAATCCAGCGTCTGATCGGTCGTTCGCTGCGTGCCGCACTGGACATGTCCAAGCTGGGCGACGTCACCCTGTATGTCGATTGCGATGTCATTCAGGCCGACGGCGGCACCCGCACTGCGTCTATTACTGGCGCAATGGTTGCGCTGGCAGACGCGCTGAAAGTGATCAAGAAGCGTGGCGGCCTGAAAGGCGGCGACCCGCTCAAGCAGATGATCGCGGCTGTGTCGGTTGGCATGTATCAGGGCGAGCCGGTTCTGGACCTCGATTACCTGGAAGACTCTGCTGCCGAAACCGACCTGAACGTGGTCATGACCAGCGCAGGTGGCTTCATTGAGGTTCAGGGCACCGCCGAGGGCGCGCCGTTCCAGCCAGAAGAGCTGAACGCGATGCTCGCCTTGGCCCAGAAGGGCATGAACGAGTTGTTCGAATTGCAGCGTGCCGCATTGGCCGACTGATACTCCCAGGAGTCTGAAAATGAGTGACAGCTTGCAACCGTTGAGCAAACCGCCACAAAGCGCTCGCCAGTGGGCGATGCTCTGTCACTTGTCAGCATTTGCCGGGCTGATGTTCCCGTTCGGCAACCTGTTGGGGCCGCTGATTATCTGGCAGCTGAAGAAAGACGCCGACCCGTTTATCGATGCGCAGGGCAAGGAAGCGCTCAACTTTCAGATCACGGTGGCCATTGCGGCGACCATCAGCATGCTGTTGATACTGCTGGTGATCGGTTTTGCGCTACTGACGCTGGTTGGCATCGGCGCCGCGGTGCTAGCGATCATCGCCGGGGTGAAAGCCAACGACGGTGTGGATTATCGCTACCCGTTTACCTGGCGCCTGATCAAATAGCTTCTTTGAAAGCAGCTTTCACTGCGAGCAACGCGAAAAGCCGACTTCAAGTCGGCTTTTTCGTGTGCGCTGTGTACCCGGCTATCAGATAGTCAGGGTCCAGTCGTAATCCACGATCAACGGCGCGTGCTGCGAAAAACGCGGCTGACGCGGCAGGCGGGCGCTGCGCACAAAGCGGCGCAGGCCTGGGGTCAGGATCTGGTAGTCGAAGCGCCAGCCCAGATTCAGCATCTCGGCCTGTTCGTTATCCGGCCACCAGCTGTACTGATCACCTTCGCGGCTAACTTCACGCAGCGCGTCCACGTAACCCATAGTGCCGACAATCTCGTCCATCCAGGCACGCTCGGGCGCCAGGAAACCAGGAGATTGCTGGCTGTCACGCCAGTTCTTGATGTCGAGCTTCTGCTGCGCCACATAGAGCGACCCGCAGTATATGTACTCACGGCGCTTGCGGCGCTGCTTGTCCATGTACTTGCCGAAGTCGTCCATGAGCTTGAATTTCTGATTCAGGTCTTCATCGCCGTTCATCCCCGAAGGAAAGAGCAGGGTGGCAATACTGACCTTGTCGAAATCTGCTTGCAGGTAACGCCCGTAGCGGTCGGCTGTCTCGAAGCCGAGACCGCTGATTACTGCCTTCGGCTGCAACCGCGAATACAGCGCCACACCGCCCTGAGCGGGGACTTCGGCTTCGCAGGCATAGAGGAAGTAACCATCCAGCTGAAAGGCTGGATCATCCAGTTCAAAGGCGGAGGCGCGGGTGTCCTGTAAGCAGATGACGTCGGCATTCTGAGCTTGCAGCCAGCTGAGCAACCCACGCTCGACCGCAGCCTGAATGCCATTTACGTTCACACTGATGATCCGCATAAATGGCCCCAAAAATCACGTGCGTGTATGATACCCGAGCTCTACCTAATTAGCTAAATCCGTGGTATTCGGGGCTTTTTTCATGCAAGCGTATCAACGCGATTTCATTCGTTTTGCCATCGATCGCGGCGTTCTGCGCTTCGGTGAGTTCACCCTCAAGTCCGGGCGCACCAGCCCGTACTTCTTCAATGCCGGGCTGTTCAACACCGGTTCGGCGCTGGCCCAGCTGGGTCGTTTCTATGCGGCGGCGGTGGTTGAGAGCGGGATTTCTTTCGACGTGCTGTTCGGCCCGGCCTACAAGGGCATTCCGCTGGCCAGCGCAACGGCCGTGGCGCTGGCCGAGCATCATGACCGTGATTTGCCGTGGTGCTTCAACCGCAAGGAAGCCAAGGCGCATGGTGAAGGCGGCAGCCTGGTCGGCTCTCCGCTGGCGGGCAATGTGCTGATCATCGATGACGTGATTACTGCGGGCACCGCAATCCGTGAAGTCATGCAGATCATCAAGGATCAGAACGCAACGGCGGCGGGCGTGCTGATCGCGCTCAATCGTCAGGAGCGTGGCAATGGCGAGCTGTCGGCGATCCAGGAGGTCGAGCGCGACTTCGGTATTCCGGTGGTGAGCATCGTGTCGTTGAATCAGGTGCTTGAGTACCTGGCCGACGATCCGCAGCTCAAGCAGCATTTGCCGGCTGTAGAGGCTTATCGCGCGCAATTCGGTATCTGAGGACAGGCCTATGGCAGTCGGCAGCAGGGAGCAGGCTTTGGTTTCAGGCGTAATGGGCGTTTTGGGTCTGTGGCTCTCTCTGGCCCTGCTCATGCCCTTGAGCGCCAGGGCAGCCGATGCGCCTGAAATTCGCCTTTACCGCTACGTCGACAGTCGCGGCGTCACCGTGATTGATACGCAGGGCGTGCCGCCCGACTATGTCGCCAAAGGCTACGAAGTGCTCAACGGCCGTGGCCGGGTGATACAGGCCGTGCCGCCCGCGCCGACTGCCGAGCAGATTCGCCAGACCGAAGCGGCACAGCGTCAGACGGCGGCCGATGCGCAACTGCTGAGCGTGTACAACAGCGTTGAAGAGGTGGATCGCGTCAAGGCGCGCAGGCTGGCAGAACTGGATGCGCTGGTGGGTGTTGCTCAGGGCAACATTCAGGGGCTTGCCGCGCAACAGCGCAATCTGCAAGGCCAGGCTGCCGAACTGGAACGCGCAGGACGTCCGGTTCCGCAGACGCTTGTCGACCAACTGAATGATCTGCGTGACCAGCAACAGAAACTGCAGGCCGACATCGCCGGGCATCAGGCTGCACGGGTAAAAGCCGAAGCCGGCTTCGCGGTGGATCGCGCGCGCGTACAACGATTGACGCAATAACCCCGCACTCACGCCGCATCGCCAAGATCGGACGCAGAGCGTCCAGAAAGGCATGCCCACGCGGAGCATGGGCACGATCAGTGTTCTAACAGCCACCGCTCGTTGCGCACGCTCTTGCGTGGGGATGCCTCGGATCTGTGCCTTTTCAACCGGACGCAGAGCGTGGGCATGAGAACCAAAAAAGCCCCGTCAGCGTCGGCTCACGGGGCTTTGGGTGTTACGCCTGAATCAATGCCGCTTGCGATTGGTGATCTGAGTACCGACACCGCTGTCGGTAAAGATTTCCAGCAATACGGCATTGGGCACGCGACCGTCGATGATGTGCGAGCTGTTGACCCCGCCCTGAACCGCCTCAAGCGCGCAGCGGATCTTTGGCAGCATGCCGCCGTAGATGGTGCCGTCGGCGATCAGGCCGTCGACCTGCTCGGTGGTCAGGCCGGTCAGGACTTCGCCCTGCTTGTTCATCAAGCCCGCAATGTTGGTCAGCAGGATCAGCTTCTCGGCCTTGAGGGCCTCGGCAACCTTGCCCGCCACAAGGTCGGCGTTGATGTTGTACGACTCGCCATCCGGGCCAACGCCGATAGGCGCGATTACCGGAATGAAATCCCCTTTGACCAGCATGTTGAGCAGGCCGGTATTGACGCCAACCACTTCGCCCACCTGACCGATGTCGATGATTTCAGGCTTGGTCATCTCCGGCGTCTGGCGGGTGACGGTGAGCTTCTTCGCACGAATCAGCTCAGCGTCCTTGCCGGTCAGACCGATAGCGCTGCCGCCATGACGGTTGATCAGGTTGACGATGTCTTTGTTGACCTGGCCGCCCAGCACCATTTCCACCACATCCATGGTTTGCGCGTCGGTCACGCGCATGCCGTCGATGAAGTGGCTCTCGATGGACAAACGCTTGAGCAGATCACCGATCTGCGGACCGCCACCATGAACCACGACGGGGTTGATACCGACCGCTTTCATCAACACGATGTCGCGTGCAAAGCCGGTTTTCAGCTCTTCACTCTCCATGGCGTTGCCGCCGTACTTGATAACCAGCGTCTTGCCGACAAAGCGGCGAATGTAAGGCAGCGCTTCGGAAAGGACCTTGGCTACATTAGAGGCGGCATCGCGTTCGAGGGTCATTCAGGGCTCCAGTCAAAAGGGAAAACAATCAAAATGGCAGGTCGAGATCCGGCGCGACTTTTTTCAGCTCGGCGTGGAAGACGTCCTTGATACGCTGCAACTCGGCTTCGGTTTCAGCTTCGAAGCGCAGCACCAGTACCGGCGTGGTATTGGAAGCACGAACCAGACCCCAGCCCTTCGGATAATCCACACGGACACCGTCGATTGTGGTCAGTTTGGCATCGCCCCATTGCGCGTCTTTTTCAAGGGCCTCAATGATGCTGAACTTGGTGACGTCCGTCACCTTGATGTTGATTTCAGGCGTCGAAATGTCATTCGGGAAGGTCTCGAACAGGTCTTCGGCGTTGGCCGACTCCTGGCTGAGGATCTCCAGCAGACGCGCGGCGCTGTAGATACCGTCGTCGAAACCGAACCAGCGCTCTTTGAAGAAAATGTGGCCGCTCATTTCGCCTGCCAGCAGCGCACCGCTTTTCTTCATTTCTTTCTTGATCAGCGAGTGGCCGGTTTTCCACATGACCGGACGACCGCCGTGTTCGCGAATCAGCGGCGTCAGGCGACGGGTGCATTTGACGTCGAAAATGATGTCGGCACCCGGGTTGCGCTTGAGGACGTCCAGCGCAAACAGCATCAGGAGGCGGTCCGGATAGACCACGTTGCCTGCATTGGTCACCACACCGACGCGGTCGCCGTCACCGTCGAACGCCAGACCCAGATCGGCCCCGGTTTCCTTGACCTTGGCGATCAGGTCTTGCAGGTTTTCCAGCTTGCCCGGGTCCGGGTGGTGGTTGGGGAAGTTGCCATCCACCTCGGCGAACAGGGAAATCACTTCGCAACCCAGCGCTTCGATCAGTTGCGGAGCGATCACGCCCGCTGCGCCGTTACCGCAATCCACCACGACCTTGAGCTTGCGCGCCATGACGATGTCGTCCTTGATCTGCTTGAAGTAGCGATCAAGGATGTCGACTTTGGTGATGCTGCCTTTCTGCGAAGTCAGGTTGTTGGTCTTGATGCGCTCGTGCAGCGCCTGGATCTGTTCGTTGGCGAGGGTGTCGCCCGCGATGACGATCTTGAAGCCGTTGTAGTCTTTCGGGTTGTGACTGCCGGTCAGCATGACGCCCGTCTTGCCCGCCAGCACGTTGGCTGCGTAATACAGCGCAGGCGTCGGTACCAGACCGACATCGCTGACGTGGCAGCCGCTGTCGTGCAGGCCCTGAATCAATTGCTGCACCAGCTCTGGGCCGGACAGACGGCCATCGCGGCCAACGCTGACATTGGGTTCGTTCTGCGCCAGGCTCTCGGAGCCGATGGCGCGACCGATCCAGTAGGCGGTTTCAGCGTTGAGGGTGTCCCCGACGACGCCACGGATGTCGTAGGCGCGAAAAATGGTCTCGGGAAGCTTGGGTGCCACGGATGCTGGGCTGTTCATAGCGAGGGTATGCTCCGATCTCAGGAAGTCCTGGTTTTCGTCGAGAAGGTCGATATCTAGAATATCGGTGTCTTGAAACAGTGGATCAGTCCAGTCGGTGCGCGACGCAGCCACTGTGGATGACGCACTGTTTTTGGCAATATCTGCATCGCGCTGTTCACCCGCAGCCGAGACAGGCACTGCCTGAGGCTGGCTACGAAGCGAAACGCGAGCAAGCGCCTGAGCCAGACCACTGAGGGCCGGGAGGCTCAAACCGAAGGGTTTGACGGCTTTTCCGCGTGAGAGTTCTTGAAGCAACTGATCCAGCTGCCGGGCGTCGGCACAAACACGCCGTTGCAACGCCCGTTCGTTGACATGCAGCCCAAGCAATACGCCTGCTGCAGCGATAACCAGCGCCAACAGCAAAAGCAGGATGGAAGGCGAAGTTTTCAACGCAGGACCCGGCGTGAATTCAAGTTTCCAGCCGGGATAACCCGTATCGAAGCCTTTGGGCTTGCCGTCATCCGCCTGCCCGCGCTGCAGGAAAACCTGGGCCGGGCCGCTGCCGAATTGTTGACTGAGGACAACCTGCCCGGCCTCGGCAGGCAGTACCGGCAAGGCGTTGAGCAGACGCTGCAGGTCGAAGGCCAGCAGCAATGTCCCCACCGCCGGCTGAGTCGCAGCGGCGCGCACCGGCGCAACGCTGTAGAGCAACCAGCGCTCACCGACCTTGCGCGCTTCCGGGTTGACGACTTCACCTTGCGCCGCCTTGTTCAGCATATCCAGCGTGGCGAAACTGACCGGCAGGGCGCCTTGCGTATCGACATCGGCCAGCCCTTTGGCATAAAGCCGCGCACCTGCCAGGCCATCCCACCGGGTGAGCCGGTCCTGCGCGGCCGCCAACGCGGAAGGATCATTGCTTTGCAGCGCCTGAACGAGCGCCGCGCTGGAAGCGGCTGACTGGGTGTTGGCACTGATCTGCCGAAGCGCTACACCTACGGCTGACGCCTGACTGCCGCCCCATGCCTGGACCAGTTGGTCCTGCTGCTGCGGGCCGGTCATCAATGCGACCCAGACCAGCGCCGCAGCGATGATCAGACCTATCGACGCCGGCACAAGGCCCGAAGCGAGCGCGTTGAGGCTCGCAGCCGGGGGAGCATTATCGGCCGGTGCGGCTTGCTTTGAAACGCTGTGCTGACTGCCTTTCACCGACCTCTCCCTGAGCCTTGTCAAAGAACCGGATTGTTTGCCAAATGGCGATCAATGACTGCCGGAATGGCCGAAACCACCTGCGCCGCGCTGACTTTCGTCAAACTCTTCGACCAGTTCGAAACGGGCCTGTACCACCGGCACCAGCACCAACTGCGCAATGCGCTCGCCTACCGCAATCTTGAAGGCGGTCTGGCCACGGTTCCAGCAGGACACCATCAGTTCGCCCTGATAATCGGAGTCGATCAAGCCGACCAGATTGCCCAGCACAATGCCGTGTTTGTGACCCAGGCCGGAGCGCGGCAGAATCAAGGCGGCGAGGCCCGGATCGCCGATGTAGATCGACAGACCGGTGGGGATCAGCAGGGTCTGGCCGGGCTCGAGAACGGTGTCTTCCTTGAGCATGGCGCGCAGGTCGAGGCCCGCCGAACCAACAGTGGCGTAAGCCGGGAGCGGGAATTCGTTGCCAATGCGAGGGTCGAGGATCTTGGCTTGTAGAGCGTGCATTCGTAATTAAACCTGATTCATGCGGTCGGCGATAAAAGTGATTAGCTGGCGGGCAATCTTGGCCTTGCTGGTCTGGGCAAAAAGCGTTGCGTGCAACGCCCGGTCGATGACGCTGCAGGCGTTCTCTTCACTATTGAAGCCGATGCTGGGGTTAGCCACGTCGTTGGCGACAATGAGGTCGAGGTTCTTGTCTTTCAGTTTGCGTGCAGCATAGTCGAGCAAGTGTTCGGTCTCGGCGGCGAAGCCAACGCTGAACGGGCGATCCGGGCGGGTTGCGATGGTCGCCAGAATATCTGGATTGCGGACCATCTGCAGCAAAAGGCCATCACCGTTCGTAGGGTCTTTCTTGAGTTTGTGCGGGGCGATGACTTCAGGCCGGTAGTCGGCAACGGCTGCGGAGGAAATGAACAGATCGCAGGGAATCGCCGCTTCGCAGGCCGCCAGCATGTCCCGGGCACTGACCACATCGATGCGCGAAACGCGATCTGGCGTCGGCAGACTGACCGGCCCGGTAATCAGCGTCACCCGGGCACCGGCCTCTACAGCGGCCTCGGCCAGGGCGAAGCCCATCTTGCCGGAGCTGTGGTTGGTGATGTAACGCACCGGGTCGATGTTTTCCTGGGTGGGGCCTGCGGTGATCAACACGTGCTTGCCGGTCAGGCTCAGGCGCTGGAAGCAATCGGCTGCACACTGGGCCAGATCGTCGGCCTCAAGCATGCGACCGAAGCCGACATCACCACAGGCCTGACTGCCCGAGGCCGGGCCGAAGACGCGAAAGTCCCGCGCTTCGAGCAAACGGGTGTTGGCCTGTACGGAAGCGTCCCGCCACATCGCCTGATTCATCGCCGGGGCAATGGCAACGGTGGCGTCGGTGGCCAGCACAATGGTGGTCAGCAGGTCATTGGCGATGCCTTGAGCCAGACGCGCGATGAGGTCGGCGGTGGCCGGAGCGATGAGGATCAGATCGGCCCATTTGGCCAGTTCGATATGGCCCATTGCGGCTTCGGCAGCCGGGTCGAGAAGGTCCAGATGCACCGGGTGCCCGGACAGGGCCTGCATGGTCAGCGGTGTGATGAACTCTGCACCACCCTTGGTCATGACGACACGCACTTCGGCGCCCTGGTCGCGCAAACGGCGGACCAGCTCGGCGCTCTTGTAGGCCGCGATGCCGCCGCCGACGCCCAGAACGATGCGTTTTCGATACAGCCGCTGCATAGACCTGCCTTTTTGATCGAGTGAGTACGCGACGGCCATGACGCCTCCCCAGGCCAGATCGACGCGCAAAAAAGATGGGCTAAGATAGCACAGCGACCGCACCGGAACAGCGGTGCCCAAACACATGGAGGTGCTATGAGTATTCGCAGTTGGCCCACGGCCGAACGCCCGCGTGAACGCTTGCTGGAGTTAGGCGCAGAGAGCCTTTCCGATGCCGAGTTGCTGGCTATCTTTTTACGTACCGGGGTGACCGGAAAAAGCGCTGTAGACCTGGCGCGTCATCTTCTGAATCAATTCGGCGGGCTCAGGCCCTTATTGGACGCAGACCTGTCTGCCTTTACCGCTCAGCTGGGTCTGGGGCCGGCGAAGTACGCTCAGTTACAGGCGGTAATGGAAATGGCGCGGCGGCACATGGCCGAGACACTGCGTCGTGATTCAGCGCTGGAAAACCCGGCTCAGGTGCGTGGCTACCTCAAGGCCCTGCTTCGCCATGAACCGCACGAGGTGTTCGGTTGCCTGTTTCTGGACAACAAGCACCGGGTCATGACCTTCGAGATACTGTTCCGGGGAACGATCAACGCGTCTTACGTGCATCCGCGCCAGGTGGTGAAGCGCGCAATCGCCCACAATGCCGCCAGCCTGATTCTCTGCCACAACCACCCCTCCGGCATCACCGACCCCAGCCGCTCTGACATCGACCTCACCAAGCGTCTCAAGGAGGCGCTGATGCTGGTGGACGTTCATGTGCTTGACCATGTGATCGTAGGCGATGGCGAGCCGCTGTCGATGGTGGAGAAGGGGTTGATGTAGGGACTTGATTGCTGACGAGCCCGGGAAGGAGGGCTCGGACGGCGGCGTACAATGCATTTTCGGCGATTATACGCCCCCCCTTCGCGGACAAGTCCGCTCCCACAAGCGCTCACGGCAACCTTACTTCACTTGCACCTTGTAAAAATCCTGCCGTCCGAACGGGCTGACCTGGTAGCCCGTTACCTCCTTGCGCACCAGCGCTGCGGCCGTCGGGTGGGCGAGGGGGATCCACAGCGCCTGCTGCTGGATC
The DNA here is from genome assembly GCF_002157375.1 of Pseudomonas syringae. Lineage (GTDB taxonomy): Bacteria > Pseudomonadota > Gammaproteobacteria > Pseudomonadales > Pseudomonadaceae > Aquipseudomonas > Aquipseudomonas syringae_T. The sequence continues at coordinate 287,860 of NZ_MTSA01000006.1, read as the reverse complement.
TGCTGCTGAGCCTGGTGATACAGCTTGCTGCGCTCGGCCTGATCACTGGTGGATTTGCCGTCAGCAATCAGCTTGTCGAGGGTCTTGTCGCAATAACGGGCGAAGTTGGTGCCCGATTGCACGGCAGCGCACGAGAACTGCGGCGTCAGGAAGTTATCCGGATCACCGTTGTCGCCCGCCCAGCCCATGAACAGCAAATCATGCTCACCGGCCTTGGCGCGACGGATCAGTTCGCCCCATTCGATGACCTTGATTTCGGCATCAACACCAATCTGTTTCAGATCAGACTGCAACAACTGAGCGCTCAGGCTTGGGTTCGGGTTCAGGACGCTGCCGGAAGGCCGTGTCCATATCGTGGTTTTGAAACCATCCTTCAACCCGACCTTGGCCAGCAATGCCTTGGCTTTGGCCACGTCATGCTGATAGCCGGGCAAGTCTTTCGCGTAGCTCCAGGTGTTGGGCGGGTAAGGGCCGTTGGCGATACCCGCAGTGCCTTCGAAGACAGCCTTCAGGTAGTTGGCCTTGTCGAACGCCAGATTGATCGCCTGACGCACCTCAGGCTTGTCGAACGGCGGGTGCTGGCTGTTGATCGCCACGAAAGCGGTCATGAACGCGTCGGTCTTCTCGACCTTCAGCGCGTCGTCCTTGCTGGCCGATTGAATATCCAGCGGCTTGGGGGAGAGGGCGATCTGGCACTCGTCCTGGCGGATTTTCTGCAGGCGCACGTTGGCGTCCGGGGTAATCGCATACACCAGCGTGTCGACATCGGGCTTGCCGGCGAAGTAATCCTTGAACGCCTCGTAACGCACTACGGCATCTTTCTGGAAGCGCTTGAAGACAAACGGGCCGGTGCCTATCGGCTGGCTGTTGAGCTTCTCCGGCGTCCCCGCCTTCAAAAGCTGTGCGGTGTATTCAGCCGAGTAAATCGACGCAAACCCCATGCTCAGTGTGGCGAGGAAGGTGGCGTCAGCTCGATTGAGCGTGAAGCGCACGGTGTGTGCATCAGGCGCTTCGATCTGCTTGATCAGCGCCGGCAACTGCATGGACTGGGCGTGCGGGAAACCGCTCTGGGCAATCTTGTGCCACGGGTTCTGCGGGTCGAGCATGCGCTGGAAGCTGAACAGCACATCGTCCGCCGTCAGTTCGCGGGTCGGCGTGAAATAGTCGGTGGTATGAAACTTGACTCCAGAGCGCAGCTTGAAGTCATAGGTCAGACCGTCAGCAGACACCGTCCAGCTTTCCGCCAGACTCGGGACCAGCTTGCCGCTCTTGGCATCGAAGTCCACCAAGCGGTTCATCAGGACATCGGCGGAGGCGTTGGTGGTGGTCAGCGAGTTGTACTGAACCACGTCGAAGCCTTCAGGGCTGGCTTCAGTACACACCGCAAGGCTCGATGCCTGAGCGGCAAACGGAAGCAACAGCGGAGCGAGCAAAAAAGGGAGTGCAGCGAGGCGCATGGCGATATTTCCTGTTCAGAAAGGGCCCATCTGCCGGTGCAGTCTGGTGAGGGACTAACCCTAGACTATGTACTGGCGCAGAACAATCGACATCGTGCGACGAGCGGTCGTTTTGACCACACCCCCGCAGCGCTTGAGCTTACCGCCATACGGTACGCGCGCCGTCGGGCTAAAGTGCTTTGCCTGTTGTTGCTTCGAAGGGTTTCTGGTATAAAGCAGCGCTCTTTTCTAGGGGCCCGGTTCCTTCACTGTAGGTGTAGCCGGTAAGACCCTTAAAGAAACGCGGCGCCTGGCGCCAAATGACTGAGAGATTAAGCGGCCAACCCATGCCGGGTTGGGCATGTGGTTTTAGAGGGCTGAGGCATGTCGAGAGTATGTCAAGTTACCGGTAAGGGTCCGGTGACTGGGAATAACATTTCCCACGCAAACAACAAAACCCGTCGTCGTTTCCTGCCAAACCTGCAGCATCACCGCTTCTGGGTTGAAGGCGAGAAGCGTTTTGTTCGTCTGCGCGTATCTGCTAAAGGCATGCGTATCATCGACAAGCGTGGCATTGAAGTTGTGCTCGCTGAACTGCGTCGCGACGGCAAAATTTAAGGGAGAGAATCATGCGTGAATTGATCCGTTTGGTGTCGAGCGCTGGTACAGGCCATTTCTACACCACCGACAAGAACAAACGTACTACCCCGGATAAAATCGAAATCAAAAAATTCGATCCGGTTGTACGCAAGCACGTGATCTACAAAGAAGGCAAAATCAAGTAATTGATGCTGTCGACTACAAAAAACCCGCCTTCTGGCGGGTTTTTTGTGCCTGATCGAGCGGCAGGCCTGAAGAACTCAAGCCTGTACTCTTCGGCTGAACGCCGAATGCAAAACGCCCGACGCAATGCGCCGGGCGTTTTAAAGACGAAAGCCCCGCACCCGCACGATGGGGAGAAGGGCCTCCTGAATCAGCCGAAACTGAAGCCGGATACCAGACCCGCCTTGTCGACATTTACGTGCAGTCGCATGGGGTTGAAATCCAGGGTGGTGATGTCGCCAGGACCGATCACTTTCTCAAGACCGGTCATTTCGCCGATGTAGGCTTTGACGGTCGGTACGTAGCGGCTACCGACAAGGTACTGCAGCGCCTGGGTGATTACTTCGTTGGTCATTTCAAGATCCTTTTGCGTGAATGTCCGTCATTGGACGCATTCAGAATCCCTCATAATGCCCACCGGTATGCGGTAGTTATTTATCGGCAGCCGCCTCGAAGACCACATAAATCTTGCGGCATGTTTCCAGCACTTCCCACGTCCCCTTGAAGCCTGCCGGGATCACGAAGCGGTCACCCGAGCGCAGGGTTTTGGCGTTGCCTTGCTCGTCGCGCAGCACGCTGACGCCCTGAACGATTTCGCAGTATTCGTGCTCGGTGTAATTCACCTGCCACTGCCCCGGCTCGCCATTCCAGACACCAGCGCTCATCTGACCGCAGGGGCTGTTGTAATGGTTGTAGATCGTCTGTGCCGGGTCGCCCTTGAAGACTTTTTCCGGTGCCGGGCGATAGTGCTCGGCGTCGGTGCTGGCTTCGCTGAAATCGACGATGCTCGCGATACTCATGGTGGCCCCTCGTGCTGAATACGTTGACGGTTTGACGAGCGAAAGGCACATAAGTGCCTCGACCCGCTCACTGAGTGTGTTTAATAAAATCAACGAAAGGGCGTTCTGACCGCCAATTCTGTCAAATATATTGGTTTTAGCTGAAGGCTGGTTTAGGGTATCGGCTGCCCTGAAAACATTCAGATTGTGTCTCGAATCAAGCATGACACACCCACATTGCAAAAGAGGAGGACATGCCAATGACCACCCTGACTCGTGCCGACTGGGAGCAACGCGCCCAGACTTTGAAGATCGAAGGCCGCGCCTTCATTCAAGGTGAATACGTCGCCTCCGCCTCCGGAGAAACCTTTGATTGCATCAGCCCGGTCGATGGCCGACTGCTTGCCAAGGTCGCCAGTTGCGACCTGGCGGACGCCCAGCGCGCAGTCGCCAGCGCTCGCAGTACATTCGAATCAGGCGCATGGTCACGACTGGCTCCCGCCAAACGCAAGGCTGTCATGATCCGTTTCGCGGGGCTGCTTGAGCAGAATGCCGAAGAGCTGGCCCTGCTGGAAACGCTGGACATGGGCAAACCGATCAGCGACTCGCTGGGTGTCGATGTGCCCGGTGGCGCCCGCGCGCTGAGCTGGAGCGGCGAGGCCATCGACAAGCTGTATGACGAAGTTGCGGCCACGCCCCATGACCAGTTGGGCTTGGTGACACGTGAGCCGGTGGGTGTCGTGGCCGCTATCGTGCCGTGGAACTTCCCGCTGATGATGGCGTGCTGGAAACTCGGCCCTGCGCTGTCTACCGGCAACTCAGTCGTTCTCAAACCCTCGGAAAAGTCCCCGCTGACCGCCATTCGCATTGCGCAGCTGGCCATCGAGGCCGGTATTCCTGCAGGCGTGCTCAACGTCTTGCCGGGTTACGGCCACACCGTCGGCAAGGCGCTGGCGCTGCATATGGACGTGGACACGGTGGTGTTTACCGGCTCGACCAAAATCGCCAAACAGCTGATGATTTACGCGGGTGAATCCAACATGAAGCGCGTCTGGCTGGAGGCGGGCGGCAAAAGCCCGAACATCGTCTTCGCCGACGCGCCGGACTTGCACGCCGCCGCCAGCGCCGCCGCCAGCGCGATTGCGTTCAACCAGGGCGAGGTTTGCACTGCGGGTTCGCGCCTGTTGGTCGAGCGCTCCATCAAGGACCGCTTCCTGCCCATGGTGATTGAAGCGTTGGCCACCTGGAAGCCCGGCAATCCGCTGGACCCGGCAACCAATGTCGGTGCGCTGGTCGATACCCAGCAGATGGATACGGTGTTGTCTTACATCGAAGCCGGTCACACCGATGGCGCCAGGCTGGTCGCAGGTGGCAAGCGGATTCTGCAGGAGACAGGCGGCACCTACGTTGAGCCGACCATTTTCGACGGCGTGAACAACGCCATGAGGATCGCTCAGGAAGAAATCTTCGGCCCGGTGCTTTCCGTGCTGACATTCGACAGCGCCGAAGAGGCCATCCAGATTGCCAACGACACGCAGTATGGCCTGGCGGCGGCCGTCTGGACCGCGAACATTTCCAAGGCGCACCTGACCGCCAAGGCATTGCGCGCGGGCAGCGTGTGGGTCAACCAGTACGACGGCGGAGACATGACCGCGCCGTTTGGTGGCTTCAAGCAGTCGGGTAACGGTCGCGACAAATCGCTGCACGCGTTCGACAAATACACCGAGCTGAAGTCTACCTGGATCAAGTTGTAAGGCCGGAAAGCGGAACATTGATCGGACCCATGCTCCGCGTCCACCTTTGACTGTGCGGTGAAGCGCGGATTTGTGACGCGGAGCGTCACCCAAGGCATTCCCACGCTGGAGCGTGCGGAACGATCAGTGTGCGGCTGGAACGTGCGGAACAAGCGGCGGCCGAGAAAGCTGATCGTACACATGCTCTGCGTCCGACCTTGACTGTGCGGCGCAGCGTGGATTTGTGACGCGGAGCGTCACGCAAGGCATTCCCACGCTGGAGCGTGCGGAACGATCAGTGTACGGCTGGGGCGTGCGGAACAGCGGGGGTCCAGAAAGCTGATCGTACACATGCTCTGCTTCCGGCTTTGGCCGTGCGGTGCGGCGCAGATTTGTGACGCGGAGCGTCACGCAATGCATTCCCACGCTGGAGCGTGAGGAACGATCAGTGTGTGGCTGGGGCGTGAGGAACGATCAGTGTATGGCTGGAGCGTGCGGAACGATCAGTGTATGGCTGGAGCGTGCGGAACGATCAGTGTGCGGCTGAGGCATGCGGAACGAGCAGCGGCCGAGAAAGCTGATCGTGCCCACGCTCCGCGTGGGCATGCCGTTCTGGACGCTCTGCGTCCGCTCTTGATCGCGTAATAAGCAAACGAGTTGCAGGAGCTTCAAAATGCGTTGGGGTACATATTTTGCCGTGCTGGCGTCCGTGCTGGGCGTCGGCCTGGCAATGGGTGTCAGCATGCCGCTGGTTTCATTGCGTCTGGCAGGCTGGGGCTATGGCTCGTTTGCCATCGGGATCATGGCGGCGATGCCTGCGGTGGGCGTACTGGTCGGCGCAGCGTTGGCCAGCCGTCTGGCCGCGAGGTTCGGCACGGCGCGCCTGATGCGCCTTTGTCTGTGGGCCGGGGCGGTGTCGGTCGGTGCGCTGGCGCTGCTGCCTTACTACTCGATATGGCTGGTGCTGCGCCTGACGCTCGGGATCATTCTGACCATCGTGTTCGTGCTGGGCGAAAGCTGGATCAATCAGTTGGTGATCGAGCGCCTGCGCGGGCGACTCGTCGCGCTGTACGGCAGCGCCTATGCACTGAGCCAACTGGCCGGTCCGTTGCTGCTGGGTGTCATTGGCACCCAGGCCGACTACGGTTTCTGGATCGGCGTCGTGTTGCTGGTCGGCTCACCGTTTCTGCTGCTGGGGCGCACTGGCGCGCCGTCGACCGAATCCTGCAACGTCACCTTCACCGACCTGCTCGGCTTCTGTCGTGGCATGCCCGCCATCGCCTGGGCGGTGGCATTGTTTGCGGCGTTCGAGGCATTGATCCTGACGCTGTTGCCGCTCTACTGCATACGCCACGGCTTTACCCCGGAAATCGCGCTGATCATGGTCAGCGTGGTGGTGATCGGCGACGCCCTGCTGCAACTGCCAATCGGCATGCTCGCCGACCGCATCTCGCGCCGCGCGATGTTCACTGGCTGTGCGGCGCTGTTGCTGGCCTCCAGCCTGATGGTGCCACTGCTGGTGGATACCGTTCTGATCTGGCCGCTGTGGGCCGTGTTCGGTGCCAGCGCGGGCGGGCTGTTCACCCTGTCGCTGATCCTGATCGGCGAGCGCTATCGCGACGACGCGCTGGTGCGTGCCAACGCCCACGTTGCTCAGCTCTGGGGCATCGGCTGCCTGATCGGGCCACTGGCAGCAGGTGCGGGCAGCCAGTGGGTCAGCGGTGAGGCCTTGCCGTTGCTGATGGCAGCAGGTGCGCTGGGGCTGCTGATTCTGATCAGACGACGCGGGGCCTTCGGGGCACACGCCGTACCGGCCTAGAGCATTCTTTCAAGGCCGATGGCCCGGCTCATCCACGCGTTGAAACGTCGCCATACATCGCCTGGCTCGGTATGCAGCGTGTGGAGCTGACCGTTGTCTTCAGTCACCCACACGACCTTGCCGTCCTCCAGCCTGGCCTCGTAGGTCAGCGACGGCGCCATACCTTGCAGCGTCAGCTCACGCAGCTCTTCAGCCAGTTGCGGGCTGTCGACCAGCACGCCGACTTCGGTGTTCCACAGCACGGAACGCGGGTCGAAGTTGAACGAGCCGACAAAGACTTTCTGCCGGTCAAAGATCATCGCCTTGCTGTGCAGGCTTGATTCGGAGCTGACCAGCGAATGGCTTTTCCTGAACAGGTGGGGGCCATTGCTGCGCATGGTTTCGGTGTCACCCGGCTGGCGACGCAGCTCGAACAGCTTCACGCCATGCTCCAGCAACGCCTTGCGGTACGGCGCATAGCCGCCATGCACAGCCGGTACATCAGTGGCTTCCAGCGAGTTGGTCAGCAGGCTGACCTTGACGCCGGCATCGGCCCGGCCGGTGAGGTACAGCAAGCCTTCGTGACCGGGCACGAAGTAGGCGGAGATCAGCATCAACTCCTTGTGGGTGTTCAGCAGTTCCGGGGCCAGTTGCGTGGTCAGCAACAGATGCGGATCGGGGTCGCCCTGGGCGAGCACTTTGGTGGGCGCATCCCACAACGCCTGGTTGTAGGCCCAGACCAGTTCGTTGAGCCAGGTTTTCATGCGGGGCTGAGTCTTGTAGGCCATCAGCCGCTCATACAGGGCCTTGTGCTGCTGGTGCGCCTGCTCCAGCGAATCGTCCAGCTTCTGCCGCGCCTCGGCCAGGTCTTCGCCGTCAGGCAGGAAATACATGAACTCGGCGATAGGCTTGCTGAGGGTGCTGTTCCAGTACTGATCGAAGCTGTGGCCCAGTTGTTCGGCAACCGGCCCGACGCTGAGCATGTCGATGTCGGTGAAATTCAGGTTCGGTTCGGCATCGAAATATTCGTCGCCCAGGTTGCGCCCGCCGACAATCGCCACGCTGCTGTCGGCCAGCCACAGTTTGTTGTGCATGCGTCGGTGTTGACGCGACAGGTTCATCAAGCGCCCCAGACTGCGAGTGATGCCGGTCTCGCGCCCCAGGTTTTGCGGGTTGAACAGGCGAATCTCGATGTTCGGATGCGCCGCCAGCGTGGCGATCGCCTGATCCAGCCCGTCGCTGGTGGTGTCGTCCAGCAGGATGCGCACGCGAACGCCACGGTCAGCCGCCTTGAGCAACTCGTCGATCAACGCACGCGTGCTCAGGCCGTCGTGGACGATGTAGTACTGCAGATCGAGGCTGCTTTTGGCGTTGCGGATCAGTTCGGCGCGGGCCTTGAAGGCGTCGCTGCTGTCAGGCAGCAGGCGAAAGCCAGAGCGCCCCTCGTGCGGCATCGCCATGGCCTGAATCGAGCGCCCGAACGCCGCCCCTGAAGGCGGCATGGCCTGGCTCGGCTCGCTGGCGATGTTCTGGTGCGCGCAACCGCTGACGCACAATGCAACCAGCAAGCAAAAGGGCAAGGCCCATGAATTGTTCACATTGATTTCCGTGTCTGGACATGGCTCGACTTGCCGATAAGACCCGCAAAACCGGGAAAGATTTGCCAACGTCAGTCAGTTTGCGCATTCAGTTGCGCGACTGTCTCGCCCACGATACGCACGGCGCTCTCGATTTCCGGTGTAGGTCTGGCCGCGTAATTCATGCGCAGGCAGTTGCGATACTTGCCCGACGCCGAAAAAATACTGCCCACCGCGACCTGCACGCCCTTATCCAGCAAGATGCGGTTCAAGCGCTGACTGTCGAAATCGTCGGCCAGTTCTACCCACAGTATGAAGCCGCCTTGCGGGCGACTGGCGCGGGTGCCTTCGGGAAAATAGCGCATGACCCAGTCAATGATCTGATCGCGACTGCGCTGGTATTGCGTGCGCATACGCCTGACGTGCGGCTCGTAATGACCGCCCGCGATAAAATCGGCGATGGCCAGTTGTGGTTGGGGCGCCGTCGATCCGGTGCCGATGTATTTCATGTGCAGCACTTGCTCCAGATAACGACCCGGCGCGACCCAGCCCACGCGCAGGCCCGGCGCCAGGGTTTTGGAGAACGAACTGCAGAGCAGCACGCGACCGTCTTCGTCGAAGGACTTGATGGTTCGCGGGCGAGGGTAGTTGTACGCAAGATCGCCATACACATCGTCTTCGATGATCGCCACATCGAAGCGTTGTGCCAGGGTCAGCAAGGCACGCTTGCGGGCTTCCGGCATGATGTAGCCCAACGGGTTGTTGCAGTTGGGCGTCAACTGGATGACCTTGATCGGCCACTGTTCCAGCGCCAGTTCCAGCGCTTCGAGGCTGATGCCGGTCAGCGGATCGGTCGGAATCTCCATCGCCTTCATGCCGACACCCTTGAGGGTCTGCATGGCGCCGAAGAAGCTCGGTGAATCCACTGCAATGATGTCGCCCGGCTCACAAATGGCACGCACACTGGCCGACAGGGCTTCGTGACAGCCGGTGGTGATAATCAGGTCATTGGCCGTGAGGTTGCAGCCTGAATCAAGCATCAGCCGGGCGATCTGTTCACGCAGCCTCGGCACGCCATAGATGTTGTCGTAATACAGACCCGGCATGTCTTGATGGCGACTCAACTGCCCCAATGCGCGCATCAGCGGCTTCAGGGTCGGGCTGGTGACATCAGGCATGCCGCGCCCCAGTTGCGTCACCGCTTCGCGGGGTGCAACACGAATCAGGTCAAGCACCTGATCCCATTGAGAGATATCCACAGGCCGCTGCACCGGACGCCCCACCGCCGGAAGTGCGGGTGTCCGCCTGCCGACCGAGACGAAATAGCCGGACTTGGGTTTCGGCGAAGCCAGGCCGTTGTCTTCCAGCACCCGATACGCCTGCTGCACGGTGCTCAGACTGACGCCGTGCTCAAGGCTCAGCGCACGCACCGAGGGCAGCCGGTCGCCGGGCCGGTAAAAGCCGTTTTCAATGCGTGAGCCGAGCAACTCGGCAAGGTTGACGTAGAGCGTCATGGCGGTCTCTTGATGCAATCAGGGAGTTCGAGCAGTACAGATTAGGCCGAAATATAGCATTCAGAGCCATTTCCGAACGATCTGTATGGAAAATATAACCCTGTTTTGAATCTGTAATGGTTTTAGCCATGACTTCATCATAGACCCACACCCAACCAGGATGAGGGAATCGAGATGAACGGGTTCAGCGATGTGCGCCTGACGCTTCACAGCCAGGAACTGAATGACTATCGGCCGACTGCAATCAGAACGGCTCGCCCGAAAAAAGCCGATCTGCTGGCGGGCATGAGTCGTTGGGCGCTGTATCGTCATCGCTGGACATCCCGCCGCACGTTGCTGGCACTGACCGATGATCAACTGCGCGACATCGGCCTCGATTTCCAGCAGGCCAGGGTCGAGGCAATGAAACCGTTCTGGAGGACGTGAGCCTTCAGCGCAGCTCTTTCAGACGGTGCCAGAGCATGCCCAGCGCCAATAACGGCGAGCGCAGATGTTTGCCGCCCGGGAAGGTCATGTGCGGCACCTTGGCGAACAGTTCGAAGCCATCACTGTGTTGACCCGTGATGGCTTCGGCAAGCAAGCGACCCGCCAGGTGCGTGGCATTCAGACCGTGCCCTGAATAGGCCTGGGCATAGAACACGTTGGGATGGTCCTTGAGCCGACCGATCTGCGGCAGACGGTTGGCGCCGATACCGATCATCCCGCCCCAGTGATAATCGATGTTCACAGCCGCCAGTTGCGGAAAGACCTCCAGCATCTTGGGGCGCATGTAAGCCGCGATATCCTGCGGGTCACGCCCCGAATAATGGCAGGCGCCCCCGAACAACAAACGGCGGTCGGCGGACAGGCGGAAGTAGTCCACCGTCACACGCTGATCGCACACCGCCATGTCCTGCGGCAGCAATTCATTGGCCTGAGCCTCGCTCAACGGTTCGGTCGCGATAATGTAGCTGCCCGCCGGCAGCACCTTGCCGCTGATTTCCGGGTTCAAGTCGTTGAGGTAAGCGTTGCAACCCAGTACCAGGGTTTTCGCCAGCACCGCCCCTTGAGCCGTATGCACCTTGACCTGCGGGCCATAGTCGATGCGTGTCACGGCAGACTGTTCGAACACTTGCACGCCCAGTGCCTGCGCGACAGCGGCTTCGCCCAGCGCAAGGTTCAACGGGTGCAAATGCCCCGATCCCCTGTCGATCAGCCCGCCAACGTATCGGTCGGAACCCACCACGCTGCGCATCTGATCAGGTTGCAGCAGCGTCAACGCATGGCGATAACCCAGGCTGCGCAGTTCCTCTGCGTCTTCGGCGAGGCTGTGCAGGTCACGCGGCTTGTTGGCCAGATCGCAGTAACCCCATTTCAGGTCGCAGTCGATGCCGTAGCGCTCGACACGTTGCCGCACGATCTCGACCGCCTCAATGCCCAGCAGCTTGAGCTGGCGTACGCCGTCGCTGCCGATGACATTGGCGAACTGCTCGACGTCATGCCCCACTCCGCGAATCAACTGGCCGCCGTTGCGTCCGCTGGCGCCCCAGCCGATCTTGCGGGCTTCCAGCAGTGCAACGCTCAGCCCGCGCTCGGCCAGCTCGATGGCGGTGTTGAGCCCGGAAAATCCGCCGCCCACCACGCACACATCCACCTTGAGCTCGCCTTGAAGCGCAGGATGATCCGGTTGCGGATGGCTGCTGGCGGCATAGTAGGAGGCAACATGCGCGGTGTCAGGGGTCGGGTGCTGAACGCGGGCGTTCATGAGTTTTTCCTGTCGATGACGTTTGTGTGCCCGGGAGGATAAGCCGCTGTCCTGAGCCTGCCAACTGAGGCAAACTCCCGGCATTGTGTCTGGATGGACGTTTTAATGAGTTGCAACCGTCAGAAAGTCCGCGATCTGCGGCGTGAGATTCCCTCGTTCGACTGCGTGCCAGGCTGCCATGACTGTTGCGGGCCGGTCACCACATCGCCTGAAGAAATGTCGCGCCTGCCGCGCAAGACCGCTGCCGAGCAGGACGCTGCACTCGATGAGCTGAACTGCGTACACCTCGGCCCGCAAGGCTGTACGGTGTATGACGAGCGCCCGCTTATCTGCCGCCTGTTCGGGACCACGGCCAGCCTGCCGTGCCCCAATGGCCGTCGCCCGGTGGAACTGATTCACCCTCGTGTCGAGCAGCAGATACACGAGTACATGGCGTCGACCCGGCAAGTGCTGGTGTAACCGCCAGCGTCAGTCGGCAATCGGCAGGTTCAGACTCTCTTTCACTTCTTCCATCACGATGTAGCTCTTGGATTCGCGCACGTGCGGCAGCTTGAGCAGGATGTCGCCCAGCAGTTTGCGATACGACGCCATCTCGGAAATACGCGCCTTGACCAGATAGTCGAAGTCGCCGGACACCAGATGGCACTCCAGCACATGTGGCAGCTTCAGCACGGCGCGGCGGAACTCTTCAAAGGTGTCGCCGGACTTGTAATCCAGGCTGATTTCTACGAAGACCAGCAGGCTGGCTTTGAGGCTTTGCGGGTTCAACCGGGCGTTGTAGCCCATGATGATGCCCTCGCGCTCCAGCCGACGAACCCGCTCGGTGCAGGGTGTTGTCGAGAGGCCGACCCTTTCGCCCAGTTCGGTGAACGAGATGCGCGCATCGGCCTGAAGAATGCGCAAGATATTGCGGTCAATCTTGTCCAGTTCGCGATTTGACTGATGTTGAGTACGCACGGGCAAATTCCCCTCTACCAAAGCGTTTAATGCCGTGAATAAATGCTGAATATAAACACTTATACAGTGAGAAGCACTGCCCATTGCTCAATATACTGCGCACATTCTGGCTTTAATATTGAAAATATCAGCGGATATCCGCGATGAGGTCGTCCACATGCGCGTTCTGGTCCTTGGTAGTGGTGTCATCGGTACCACCAGTGCTTACTATCTGGCGCGTGCCGGTTTCCAGGTGACTGTGGTCGACCGTCAGCCTGCTGCCGGCATGGAAACCAGTTTCGCCAATGCCGGCCAGGTCTCGCCGGGCTATGCATCGCCGTGGGCGGCGCCGGGCGTGCCGCTCAAGGCCATCAAATGGCTGCTGCAACGTCACGCCCCCCTGGCGATCAAAGCCACGACCGACATCGATCAGTACCTGTGGATGGCTCAGATGCTGCGCAACTGCACGGCAAGTCGATACGCCGTCAACAAAGAGCGCATGGTGCGCCTGTCCGAGTACAGCCGCGATTGCCTGGACGAGCTGCGCATCGAGACCGGGATCGCTTACGAGGGCCGCAGCCTGGGCACTACTCAGCTATTCCGCACGCAGGCACAGCTGGACAATGCCGCCAAGGATATCGCCGTGCTTGAGCAATCCGGCGTTCCTTATGAGCTGCTGGATCGCGAGGGGATTGCCCGTGTCGAACCCGCACTGGCGGGCGTGACCGGTATTCTCAGCGGGGCGTTACGCCTGCCCAATGACCAGACCGGCGATTGTCAGTTGTTCACCACGCGTCTGGCGGAGATGGCGGTGGCGCTGGGTGTCGAATTCCGTTACGGCCAGAACATCGAACGCCTCGATCACTCGGGCGACAGCCTCAAGGGTGTGTGGATCGATGGCGTGCTGGAAACCGCAGACCGCTACGTGCTGGCGCTGGGCAGTTATTCACCACAATTGCTCAAGCCGCTGGGCATCAAGGCACCGGTGTACCCGCTCAAGGGCTACTCGCTGACCGTGCCGATCACCAACCCGGACATGGCACCGACATCGACCATTCTCGATGAAACCTACAAGGTTGCCATTACCCGCTTCGACAACCGGATCCGGGTCGGCGGCATGGCTGAAATCGCCGGGTTTGATCTCTCGCTCAACCCGCGTCGTCGCGAAACGCTGGAGATGATCGTCGGCGACCTCTATCCTCAAGGCGGCGACCTGAGCCAGGCGAGTTTCTGGACCGGGCTGCGTCCGACCACACCCGATGGCACACCGATCGTGGGGGCAACACCGTTGCGCAACCTGTTCCTCAATACCGGCCACGGCACACTGGGCTGGACGATGGCGTGCGGTTCCGGTCGCTTGCTGGCGGACCTCATCGCCCGCAAGACGCCTCGGATCAGTGCCCAAGGGCTCGATATCTCTCGTTACGGCCACACCCAGGAGAATGCACAGCATGTCAATCCAGCGCCAGCTCACCAATGAGCGCATGAGTCAGGTCGTTGTCCACAATGGCACCGTGTATCTGTCGGGCCAGGTGGGCGATGACATGACAGCGGGTGTCGAGCAACAGACCCGGGAGGTCCTGAACAGCATCGAGCGTCTGCTCGACCTGGCCGGCACCGACAAGACGCGTATCCTGTCGGTCACGATTTACCTGAAAGACATCGACGCCCACTTCGCCGGCATGAACAGCGTCTGGGACAAGTGGCTGCCCAAGGGCTTCGCTCCCGCGCGTGCAACCGTCGAAGCCAGGTTGTGCGAACCGGAAATCCTCGTCGAATTGTCGGTTGTCGCCGCACTGCCATAACATTTCACACTCGCCCGACGCCTCCCCGGCGTCGGGCCTTTTCCTCCGATTACTCTCTTCAGGCAATTAACGTCACCATGCGTCCAGCCCGCGCCCTTATTGATCTTCAGGCACTGCGCCACAACTACCAACTGGCTCGAGAAAGCAGCGGCGGCAAAGCCCTCGCGGTCATCAAAGCCGATGCTTATGGCCACGGTGCCGTGCGTGTCGCCCAGGCACTGGAGGCACAGGCCGACGGTTTTGCAGTGGCCTGCATCGAAGAAGCGCTGGAGCTGCGCGCAGCGGGTATTCGTGCGCCCATCCTGTTGCTCGAAGGTTTCTTTGAAGCCCAGGAGCTGGCGCTGATTGTCGAACACGACCTGTGGACAGTCGTGCATTCCATCTGGCAACTGGAAGCCATTGAACAGGCTCGGCTCGATACGCCGATAACCGTCTGGCTCAAGCTCGACACCGGCATGCACCGCGTCGGCTTGTACCCTTCGGAGTATCGCGACGCTTATCAACGCCTGTTGGCGACCGGCAAAGTGGCGAAGGTTGTTCTGATGACTCACTTCGCCTGCGCAGACGAGCTGGGCAGTCCGTCGAGCGCAGAACAATGCGCGGTGTTCGACGCCACCTGCCAGGGGCTGTCGGCCGAAACCAGCCTGAAAAACTCGCCTGCCGTGATGGGCTGGCCGAAGATCCGCAGTGACTGGTCGCGTACCGGCATCATGCTGTATGGCGCCACGCCATTCGGCCAGCCGCAGCCACTGGCAGACCGTCTGCAGCCGGTCATGACCCTGGAATCGAAAATCATCAGCGTGCGCGAAGTGCCCGCCGGTGAAGCCGTGGGCTACGGCGCGACCTTCGTCAGCGACCAGCCTTTGCGGGTCGGCGTGGTGGCGATGGGGTATGCCGACGGTTACCCGCGTCATGCGCCGTCCGGAACGCCGATGCAGGTCGACGGCCACCCCTCCAGACTGCTTGGACGAGTGTCGATGGACATGCTCTGCGTCGACCTGACCGGGTTGCCGCAGTCCGGGCTTGGCAGCCGGGTCGAGCTGTGGGGCAAAGGCGTACACGCCAGTGAAGTCGCGGCGCAGGCTGACACGATTCCGTACCAGATCTTCTGCAATCTGCGTCGTGTGCCGCGTATCTATTCCGAAAACTGATTCCTGAGTCTGCCTGTTTCCCTCTTTCTGTGTCGGCATCGGTCGAAGTGTTGTAAATATTGAACGCTGTTGCCATGATGGCGTTCATACCGACTTGACCTGACAAATATTGGGGGAATGCCGCATTGGACGTGGGTGAACGGCTGCAATCGATCCGCAAGCTCAAGGGCCTGTCCCAACGAGAACTCGCCAAACGCGCAGGCGTGACCAACAGCACCATTTCCATGATCGAGAAAAACAGCGTAAGCCCTTCGATCAGCTCGTTGCGCAAGGTGCTGGGCGGCATCCCCATGTCGATGGTCGAATTCTTTTCGGAAGAAACCGTCCCGGAAAACGCGACCCAGGTGGTCTACAAGGCCAGCGAACTGATTGATATCTCGGACGGTGCGGTGACCATGAAGCTGGTCGGCAAGTCGCATCAGGGTCGCGCCATCGCGTTTCTGACCGAGACCTACCCGCCGGGCGCCGACACCGGCGAAGAGATGCTCGTTCACGAGGGCGAAGAAACCGGAATTCTTGTTGAAGGGCGGCTTGAGCTGGTGGTCGGGCACGAGACCTATGTGCTTGAAGCGGGCGACAGTTACTACTTCGAAAGCACCCGACCGCACCGCTTTCGCAACCCGTTCGATGCTCCGGCGCGACTGATCAGCGCTGCCACGCCCGCCAACTTCTGAACAGGCCCATCAAGATGAGTGCAGCGTGAACCTCACCCGCAAGCGCCTGAGCATCGCAGGCATCTTGACCCTCTGGGCACTTAACGCCCAGGCTGCCGACGCAGCCCGATCCCCTGACGACATCATCGCCGCCCACTGCGTGGCCTGTCACAGCGTCGGCCTGCTCAACGCGCCAAAAATCGGTGACACACCAGCCTGGGAAGCGCGTGCCAAAAAAGCCGGAGGCCTCGATGGCTTGCTGGCCAACACCGTCAAAGGCCTCAGCATCATGCCGCCGAAAGGCACCTGTGCCGACTGCACCGACGACGAACTCAAGAACGCCATACAGAGCATGTCCGGGCTGAAGTAACGTAGATTCTCGTTACCACGCTGGAGCCTGGGAACGAGAGAAAAGGCTGTGGGAGCACTTTCGCTTCTTCACCGGTCCAAGCTGCACCCAATAAGAATTCAGGAGAGCTGGGATGCCGTATTCCTGTTCCATCGAGCAAGCCGTCGATCACGTTCTGGCGCAATTACCCGAGCATATTCACCTCGGCATGCCGCTGGGGTTAGGCAAACCCAATCGGTTCGTCAACGCCCTGTACCAGCGCATCAGCCAGTTGCCCGAGCGCAAGCTGACGATCTACACCGCCCTGACACTCGGCCGCCCCACGCCCGGCGAAGGCTTGCAGGCGCGGTTTCTGGAGCCGTTTCTGGAGCGAACGTTCGGCGACTATCCAGAGCTGGAATTTCTCGCTGCCCTGCGCCGCGACAAACTGCCCGGCAATGTCCGCGTCCAGCAGTTTTTCATGCAGCCGGGCAGCCTGCTCGACAGTGCGCCGGCCCAGCAGGATTACGTCAGCAGCAATTACAGCCACGCCGCCCGTGACATCAACGCCAACGGCCTGAACCTGGTCGCGCAACTGGTGGCGCGTGATGAACAGCGTCCGGGCAAACTGAGCCTGAGCTGCAATCCGGACGTCACCCTCGACCTGCTGCCCATGATCGCCAAGCGTCGAGCCGCTGGAGAAACCGTTCTGATGCTGGGTCAGGTCCACGCCGACCTGCCGTACATGCCGGGCGACTCGGAGCTGGACGTTGACGCCTTTGACGTGCTGTTGAACGAAGACGAACACAGCACGCTGTTCTCCACGCCCAATATGCCGGTGGGTTATCAGGATCACTTGATCGGTCTGCATGCCAGCACACTGGTGCGCGACGGCGGGACGCTGCAGATCGGCATCGGCTCGATGGGCGATGCACTGACCGGCGCCTTGCTGGCGCGGCAGGCTGACAACGAAACCTGGCGCAGCCTGCTGGCCGACTTGAACATGAGCAACTGGCAGACCCTGATCGACCGGGAAGGCGGTACTCAACCTTTTGCCAGCGGCCTGTACGGTTGCAGCGAGATGTTCGTCAACGGGCTGCTGGTGCTGGCCGACGCCGGCATCGTGCGGCGCAAGGTGTACGCCGATGCCGAGCTGCAACGGCTGGCCAACATGGGCACGCTGGACGAAGACGCGCACCCCGAGGGCGTGGTCGTGCATGGCGGCTTCTTTCTCGGGCCATCGAGTTTCTATGCACGGCTGCGTGAACTGCCTGCCGAGCGGCTGGCGCAATTCAACATGACCGCCATCAGCTACATCAACGAGCTTTACGGCCAGGAAGACCTCAAGCGCCTGCAACGCCGCGATGCGCGCTTCATCAACAGCGCCTTCACCGTCACCCTGATGGGCGCTGCGGTGGCCGACCAACTGGAAGACGGCCGGGTGCTCAGTGGCGTGGGCGGTCAATACAACTTCGTCGCTCAGGCCCATGCGCTCGAAGGCGCCCGTTCGATTCTGATGGTGCGCAGCTGGCGCGAGTCAGGCGGCGAGGTCAGTTCCAATATTGTCTGGCAGTACGGGCATACCACCATCCCCCGGCACTTGCGTGACATCGTCGTGACCGAATACGGCATTGCCGATCTGCGCGGGCAGACGGACGCCACGGTGATCGAACGGATCCTGAATATCACCGACTCACGGTTTCAGCCAGGCTTGATCGAGCAGGCCCAGAAGACTGGCAAGCTGCCCAAAGACTTCCACCTCGACCCACGCTTCACCCAGAACACACCGGAGCGCCTGCGGGATATTTCAGCGCATTACCCGTCGCTGTTCACCGAGTACCCGCTGGGCTGTGATTTCACACCTGAAGAGCGCGATCTGCTGCGCGCACTGAACTGGCTGAAGAGCAAGCTCAAGCTCACTGAAATCCTTGAACTGGGCAAAGCCACCCTCGACGCACCGGAACCGGAAGCCTTCCAGCTGCACCTGCAACGCATGCAACTGGACAACCCGCAGGGCCTGCGCGAGGAGTTGTACCAGCGGCTGCTGCTGGCCGGCTTGCAAAATACGACCGGGCTGACAGGCTGATAATTTCGGCGAGCCCGGCAACCCGCGCCTTTGTTCATTCTCGTCCCCATGCTCCAGCGTGGGGACGCCGTTCTGGACGCTCCGCGTCCGACGTTGATGTGCGGTGGGGCGCAGACTTACAGGAGAGCCAACGCCAACTACACCACCGAAAACACCAGCATCAACGCAGCCATGATCCCGCACACAGCAAACAACTGCTGCAAACGCGGACCGGCCAGATAGCGAGCGATTTGCCTGCCACCGATCAGGCCAGCCACCGCGCCGAGTGCGAAGGGCGCGCCTACCGCCCAGTGCATGACGCCACTCAGTGACGCAATAACGACGCTGCCGGTCGAGACCAGCGCGATCACGGCCAGTGACGTCGCCACAACGCTTTTCATGTCCAGGTCGCTGTAACGCGTGAGCGCCGGAATGATCACGAATCCGCCACCGACGCCCAGCAGGCCCGACAGTAACCCCGAGCACATACCGGTCAGCGTCAAGGCGCGCAGGCACGGCATGGTCCAGCGCAGCCTTCCTTGCAGCGGGTTGAGCACGCAGGGCAGTGTTTCCGCCCGAGGTGCCGGTTGGCCGTCGCGCAATTCGCGGCTGGCCCTCATGAACATGCGCCCGCAGGCATACAGCAAAACGGCGGAAAAGATCAGCGCCAGCGGCGCATTGGGCACACGATGGGCGAGCCATAAACCCAAGGGCGCGACCAGCACGCCAATACCGGCGATATAGCCCGCAGCGCGATAGCGAACGATGCCCTGACGCAGCCCCAGCACGGCACCGACCCCGGCAGCCAGCCCCACCGCCAGCAGGCCGACAGGCGCGGCTTCGACAATCGTCAGACCCAGGCCGAAGACCAGCAACGGCACCGCGAGGATGCCACCGCCAGCGCCGGTCAATGCCAGCACTGTCCCGATGATTGCACCCAGCCCCGCACCCAACAGTTGATGCTCAACCATGTGGAACGTCAGCCTTCTTCGGTTTGGCCAGCCACTCGCGGCCCTTGAGCATGCCGTTCCAGTAAAGCGCAGGCAGCACGCTTTCCTTCAACCACCACGCCAGTCGGGTCGGCTTGCGCCCATCCAGCAACCAGTTCGGGAAGCTGGGCGCAACCTTGCCGCCGTACGTAAACTCGGCCAGCACGATCTTGCCTTTCTCGACGGTCAGCGGGCATGAACCGTAGCCGTCATAGGTGGCGGACGCTGTCAGGCGCCCCAGTGCGACCAGCACATTATTGGCCACTACCGGGGCCTGTTTGCGCGCAGCGGCAGCGGTCTTGGCGTTGCTGGTGTTGGTGGCGTCGCCCAGGCCGTGAATGTTGGCGAACTGCCGGTGCCGGAGCGTGGCCGGGTCCACGTCCACCCAGCCTGCGGCATCGGCCAACGGGCTGCTGCGGATGAAATCGGGAGCGATTTGCGGGGGCACCACGTGCAGCATGTCGAAGTGTTGCTCGACCGTTTCGCTGCTCCCGTCTGCCTGGGTGCGGATGAACGTAGCGCGTTTGCCCGGCCCGTCGACGGCCACCAGCCGGTGGCTGAACTTGAGGTCGATGGCGTAGCGGTCGACGTAACTCATCAGCGCAGGCACGTAGTCCGCAACACCAAACAACACGCCGCCTGCGTTGTAGAACTGCGTATTGATCTGCGCGAGGCGGCCGGTTTTCAGCCAGTGATCGCAGGACAGGTACATGGCTTTTTGCGGCGCGCCTGCGCACTTGATCGGCATCGGTGGCTGGGTGAACAGAGCGCGACCCTGCTTGAGGCCCTGGACCAGCGTCCAGGTGTAAGGCGCGAGATCAAAGCGATAGTTGGAGGTCACGCCGTTGGCGCCGAGGGTCTCGACCAGTCCATCGATGGCGGCCCAGTCCAGCTTCAGGCCGGGGCAGACCACCAGTTGCTGATAGCCCATCGTGCGCCCGTCTTCCAGTGTCAGCGTGTTGTCCTGCGGCGCGAACGATGCCACCGCAGCCTTGACCCACTGCACACCCTCGGGAATCAGCGAAATCATGCTGCGCGCGGTGGATTGCGGCTGAAAAATACCGGCACCGACCATCGTCCAGCCGGGCTGGTAATAGTGGGTGTCGGCGGGATCAACCAGCGTGATCTGCAACGAGGCATCACGGGCGAGCAGGCTGGCAGCGGTCGCGATACCGGCCGCGCCGCTACCGACGATCAATATCTGGCAGGAGGTGTTCGAATCAGTCATGGCAGGGATTCCGAAAGCGGGTACAGCTCAAAGTGCATTGAGCGGGATCTTCAGGTAGACGACGCCGTTGTCTTCCGGCTCGGGAAAATGGCCACCGCGCATGTTGACCTGTACCGCAGGCAGCATGAGAACCGGCATGTCCAGCGTGGCGTCACGGGCTTCACGCATGCTGACGAACGCGTCTTCATCAACGCCATCGTGAACATGAATATTGCTGGCACGCTGTTCGGCAACGGTGGTCATGTATTTCAAGGCACGCCCGTTGGGCAAGTAATCGTGGCACATGAACAGGAGGGTCTGCTGTGGCAGGGCCAGCAGCTTGCGAATAGAGCGATAGAGCGTGCGCGCATCGGCACCGGGAAAGTCGCAACGCGCGGTGCCGTAGTCAGGCATGAACAGCGTATCGCCGACGAACGCGACGACCTGTTCGCCCACCTGTATCCGATAACTGGTACAGGCCGGTGTGTGCCCTGGCGTGTGCATGGCTTTTACCTGAAGCCCGCCAATGGCGAATGAAGCGTCATCCTCGACCAGCACGTCGAACTGACTGCCGTTGCGCGCAAAACCGGACGGCGCATTGAACAGGGCCCCGAACGTTTCCTGCACAACGGTGATATGGCTGCCGATAACCACTTGACCGCCCAGCGCCTGCTTGAGATAGGGCGCCGCCGACAGATGATCGGCATGCACATGGGTTTCGAGAATCCATTGCACCGAGGCTTGCAGGCTGCGTACGCGGTCTATCATCCGGTCTGCTGACTCGGTACGGGTACGGCCGGATTTGGGGTCGTAGTCGAGCACGCTGTCGATCAGCGCGCACTGCCTGCTCTCCATGTCCATCACCAGATAACTGATGGTCCCGGTATCGCCGTCGAATAACGCTTCGACGTAAAGCTGTTCAGCAATAATCATGTGCAATTCCCATGGCTGTAAATCGCCCGGAGGCCGCTTCGGCGGGCAGGACGGTTGGCAGTCGTTGCCTTGTATTCTCAATAAACATGCCAACCGCTCTGAAACGCCTGCAACCCGGTAATTGCTCAGTAAGTGCAGGGGTGAGGTCAGTGCTGTGCTTTATACAAACGGCAGGCAGATCGACGTAACTGCCACTTTTTGGCAGCCGACTGGCAGTCAATGGCATAGACTGGCAGCCCGTCGGGTCAGCGGGCCTCTCGTTTTCAGGAGCAATCATGTCAGTTATCGCCACCGATTTTCCCGGCAGCCGCATGCAGTCGCTGGTGTCGTACCTGGAACATGACCTGCGCCCGACCATTGTGCTGGACATCAACTACAACATCATTGCTGCCAACACCGCCTACCAGCGACAGTTTGGTGTCGAGGGCACGCCGCACGTGGGCGAGAAGTGTTATCGGGTGTCCCATCAGTTCGCAGTACCGTGCGATCAGGCCGGTGAGCAGTGCCCGATGCGTAAGGCACATGAAACCCGGCTGCCGGAGCGTCTGCTGCATATTCACCACACGCCGCGCGGCCCGGAGCATGTCGATGTAGAGCTGCGGCCGATTCTGGATGGTCAGGGCGAGGTGATTGCCTATGTCGAGCGGCTGACATCCGTGGCAGTGGCATCGGTGCAGCCTCAGCAGCAAGGGCTGGTGGGGCGTTCGGCCGCATTCAAGGAAGTCCTGAGCGCGTTACAACGTGCTGCGCCCGCGCAGATTCCCGTGCTGTTGCAGGGCGAATCCGGGACTGGCAAGGAGTTGTTTGCGCGTGCGCTGCATGCCAGCAGCTCAAGGTCTGCCGGGCCGCTGGTGGTGGTCGATTGCACCGGGCTGACCGAGACGCTTCTGGAAAGCGAACTGTTCGGTTATGAAAAGGGCGCATTCACCGGCGCATTGCAGCGCAAGACCGGCCTGGCCGAAGCGGCTCATGGCGGTACGTTGTTTCTCGATGAGATCGGCGAAGTGCCGCTGGCCATGCAGGTCAAGCTGCTGAGGCTGATCGAGTCGGGCAGCTTTCGTCCGGTGGGCAGCCTGAGAACCGTACACTCCGACTTTCGGCTGGTGGCGGCCACTCACAAGCCGCTCAAGGACATGGTCGCCGAGGGCAGCTTTCGTCAGGATCTGTTCTACCGCATCAGTGCCTTCCCGATCCGCTTGCCGGCCTTGCGTGAGCGCAGCGAAGACCTGCCGCTGCTGATCGACAGCCTGCTGCAACGCACCTCACAAGGCGCCGCGCCGCGTGTCGATCCCGACGCCATGAAACTGCTGAATATGTACAGCTACCCCGGCAACATTCGGGAACTGCGCAACATCCTGGAACGCGCCCGGCTGTTTACCGATGACGGCGTAATCCGTGCGCAGGACCTGCCCGCTGAAGTGCGCGGGCATGGCGAGCCGAGCGGTGTGCCTTATCGCCGAGGTGATGACGGCCCGGAGAAACTCGCCCATGCGCTGCGAGTGTTCAAAGGCTCACGCAGTGAGCTGGCCAGAGAGCTGGGGCTGAGCGAACGCACTCTCTACCGGCGTTTGCGCGCACTGGGTATTGCGCGCTAAAGCACACAGCACGGCGTAGAGACTGTGACGCAGAGCGTCGCGAACGGCAGTCCCACGCTGAAGCGTGAGGCACGAGAGGTGTCCGGAAAAACGCAATCGTACCCATGTTCCGCGTGGGCAGTCAGGACGCTCCGCGTCCGCTCTTAACCGCGTTACTTGAACGTCACCACGCCACCCGCCAGCGATTCAACGCGTGCCAGCGACTCCACGCGATAGCCTTGTGCATCCAGCTCGGCACGACCGCCCTGAAAGGATTTTTCGATCACGATGCCCAGGCCGGCGACGGTGGCACCGGCCTGCTTGATGATCGAAATCAGTGCTTGCGAGGCTTTGCCGTTGGCCAGAAAGTCGTCAATGATCAGCACGTGGTCTGTGCTGTTCAAATGACGCGGCGAGATGGCGACGGTGCTTTCCACCTGCTTGGTGAACGAATACACAGTGGCCGACAGCAGGTTTTCAGTCAGGGTCAGGGACTGATGCTTGCGGGCGAAGATCACCGGCACGCCCATGTTCAGACCCGCCATGACCGCTGGCGCAATACCGGACGCTTCGATGGTGACAATCTTGGTCACGCCCGCGTCGGCGAACAGCCGGGCGAACTCGTCGCCGATGGCTTTCATCAACGCCGGATCAATCTGGTGATTGAGAAACGCATCGACTTTCAGCACCTGATCGGACAGTACGATGCCTTCTTCGCGAATCTTCTTGTGCAGTGCTTCCACTTCAATTCCTTGGCTGCGCCATTGCGCAATAAATGATCAATTTCGTGAGTCGGCTAGCGTTTCAGCATGGCGCGAATGTCGGCCAGCGCGGTGTTGCCGCGTACCGCTTTAACTTCTGTCGGTGTGTCGTCGTTGCCTTCCCAGGCCAGATCGTCCGGGGGCAGCTCATCCAGAAAACGACTGGGCGCGCAGTCGATGATTTCCCCGTACTGCTTGCGTTTGGCAGCGAAGGTGAACGCCAGCGTCTGCCGCGCGCGGGTAATGCCCACGTACGCCAGGCGGCGCTCTTCTTCGATGGTGTCGGCTTCGATGCTGGAGCGGTGCGGGAGGATTTCTTCTTCCATGCCCATGATGAACACGTACGGAAACTCCAGCCCCTTGGACGCGTGCAGGGTCATCATCTGCACACCCTCGGCACCGTCTTCCTCTTCCTGCTGACGCTCGAGCATGTCGCGCAAAACCAGCTTGCCGATGGCCTCCTCGATGGTCATGCCGCCTTCTTCGTCTTTTTCCAGCGTGTTTTTCAACGCCTCGATCAGGAACCAGACGTTGCTCATCCGGTAATCGGCGGCCTTTTCGCTGGAGCTGTTCTGCCGTAGCCAGTTCTCGTAATCGATGTCCATGACCATGCTGCGCAGGGCGGCGATCGGGTCGTTCTGCGCGCATTGCTGACGCACGCCGTCCATCCAGCGTTTGAAGCGCTGCAGTCGATCGGTGAAACGGCTGTCCAGATGCTCGCCAAGGCCGATCTCGTCGGTGGCGGCGTACATCGATATTTTGCGCTCGGTGGCGTAGTTGCCGAGCTTTTCCAGCGTTGTCGAACCGATTTCCCGACGCGGAACGTTGATCACGCGCAGGAAGGCGTTGTCGTCGTCCGGGTTCACCAGCAATCGGAAGTAAGCCATCAGGTCCTTCACTTCCTGACGACCGAAAAAGCTGTTGCCGCCCGACAGGCGATACGGCACCTGATGGTGCTGCAGCTTCAGCTCGATCAGTTTGGCCTGGTAATTACCGCGATACAGAATGGCAAAGTCGCTGTAAGGCCGGTCGGTGCGCAGGTGCAGGGTAAGGATCTCCATCGCCACCCGCTCGGCCTCGGCGTCTTCATTGCGGCAGCGGATCACGCGGATCTCGTCGCCATGCCCCATGTCGGACCACAGCTGCTTTTCGAAGGCATGCGGGTTGTTGGAGATCAGCACGTTGGCGCAGCGCAGGATACGACTGGTAGAGCGGTAGTTCTGCTCCAGCATGACCACTTTCAGCGACGGATAATCGTCCTTGAGCAGCATCAGGTTTTCCGGCCGCGCACCGCGCCAGGCGTAAATCGACTGGTCGTCGTCGCCCACCACCGTGAACTGGTTGCGCGAACCGATCAGCAGTTTCACCAGCAGGTACTGGCTGGCGTTGGTGTCCTGGTATTCATCCACCAGCAGGTAACGCACCTTGTTCTGCCACTTTTCCAGAATGTCGGCGTGTTCCTGGAACAGCTTGACCGGCATCAGGATCAGGTCGTCGAAGTCCACCGCGTTGTACGCCTTGAGCGTGCGCTGATAATGGGTGTAGACGATGGCGGCGGTCTGCTCCTTGGGGTTGCGGGCGTTTTCCAGCGCCTCGGCAGGCAGGATCAGGTCGTTTTTCCACGAGCCGATCATGTTCTTGATTTCGTCGACGCCATCGTCGCCCGAATACTCTTTTTGCATGATGTCGGTCATCAAGGCCTTGACGTCGGTCTCGTCAAAGATCGAGAAACCCGGCTTGTACCCCAGCCGCGTGTGTTCCTTGCGGATGATGTTCAAGCCCAGATTGTGAAAGGTCGAGACCGTCAGGCCACGTCCTTCGCCGCCTCGGAGCAAGGTGCCGACCCGCTCTTTCATCTCGCGCGCGGCCTTGTTGGTGAAGGTCATGGCAACGATGTACTGGGCACGGATCCCGCAATTCTGGATCAGGTGGGCGATTTTGCGGGTGATCACGCTGGTCTTGCCGGAACCGGCACCGGCGAGCACCAAAAGAGGGCCGCCGACGTAGTTCACGGCTTCCTGCTGCCGGGGATTGAGTCGGGACATGGCGGTATGAAGAGTCGTCTGCAAAAAAGGTCGGGCATTTTAACAGGCCCACGCGTTTGTGCAGTGATCATCGTGGCAGGCAGTGACCGCTATCTAATTTTTCTGTTTTTGTTACATTTGCGCCGCGACGCGACGATACGTGTATCTGTTGCGCTCCTGCGAGAGTGCGGCCACCGGTTTTTCCTTTGTACTTAGGAAGTTAGATTGCCTACACCTGTCGAACCCCTGCGATTGCTTTTATTGGCACACGAGCCTGCCTGGCAGGCGCTTCTGAACGGTTGCGTCGCCGCCCGGGACGGCAACATCGTATTGCTGCATGGTGCGAACTGGGACGTTTTCAGCGCCCAATACGGTAACGAGCGCAATACCGTGCTATTGACCACCCCCGACCTCCAGCCCCGGACCGGAACCTGCCTGTTACCGACGGTCGTGCTGCTGGAAGAGGAACCGCTGGTCGGACCGAGCGGTGTCAGCGACTGGCTGGTGCGCGATACATTGACCGGCGATGTCCTGCGCCGCTGCCTGCGTTATGTGCATGAGCGCAGTCTTCTGGAAGAGACCCTGCGACGTCTGGCCGGCCAGGATCCGTTGACCGGCATTGCCAACCGCCAGGGGTTTCAGGCACTGCTGGCCAACCGTCTGGCAGAGGGCGGCCATCTGGCGATGGGGCATCTGGACCTGGACAACTTCCGCCATGCCAACGACTCGCTGGGGCATCAGGCGGGTGACAGGCTGATCCTGCAAGTGGTGGCGCGCCTGAAAAACCAGCTCGACGCCGGCGATCAGATCGCACGTCTGGGCGGCGACGAATTTGCCCTGTTGATCGATACCCGAACAAAACCCGCACGCGCCACGCAACTGGCCGAACGCATTACTGACGTTCTGGCCGAGCCTTACTGGGTCGATGGCGAAAGCCTGCTGCTCGGTTGCAGCCTGGGCATCGCTCACTCACACACCCGCTCCGAAGCCGACCCGCTGATGTGGCACGCCCATATCGCGATGCGTCAGGCCAAGAGCATGCAGGGCTGCACGTTTCACCAGTTCGATGAACGCATCAACCGCAACGCCCGCAGCCTTGCCGATCTGGAAGGCGAACTGCGACGAGCCTTGCGCCGCGACGAAATGGAGCTGCATTACCAACCGCGACTGTGCCTGAACACCGGTCGTGTGGTGGGCCTCGAAGCGCTGGTGCGCTGGCGTCATCAGGCGCGCGGGTTACTGCCACCCAGCGAGTTCGTGCCGCTGGCCGAGCAAAGCGGGCTGATCGTGCCGCTGGGTTACTGGGTCATGCTTCGTGCCTTGCGCGATATGCAGACGTTGCGCGAACAGGGGTATGCGCCGCTGCACATGGCGATCAACCTGTCGTTTCGCCAGTTTCAGGACAGTCAGTTGTTGCCGACCCTGAGCCGCCTCATAGAGGAACACAGCGTGGACGCCCACTGGCTGGAGTTCGAGCTGACCGAAACAGCCATCATGCGGCGCAGTGATCAGGTCAGACAGACTATGGATGCATTGCAGCGCCTGGGGGTACGGTTCTCGCTGGACGACTTCGGCACGGGGTATTCATCGTTCATGCACCTCAACAGCCTGCCCATCGCGCTGCTCAAGATCGACATGGGGTTTGTCAGCCAGATGGAGTCACGCGAAGAAAACCGCAAGCTGGTCAACGCGATGATCAACCTGGCGCACAACCTGAACCTGGAGGTGGTTGCCGAAGGCGTTGAAACCGCCGGGCAACTGGAGTTGCTGCGCGGTTTCGGGTGCGATCAGGTGCAGGGCTACCTGCTGAGCCGGCCGCTGCCGCTGGAGGATCTGATGGCGTATCTGCATGCCGAAGCCGCACGGCCGGGTGTCTCGAAGTCCGGCTAAGCGTGCGCCGGTTCAGCTCGGCACCACCGCCCCGGCGGCGGCCTGACGCAAGAGCCGCGCGGTCTTCCATTCAAACGCATACGTCAGCGCCACCGCCGAGCAGAACAGGCCCAGCGCCAGTCCCCACCACACACCTGATGCGCCAGCGTCGGTAGAGAAGCCGAGTACCCAGGCGGCAGGCGCAGCGATCAGCCAGTAACAGCCCAGACCGATCAGAAAGGTCGTGCGTGCATCCTTGAGCCCGCGAATCGCGCCCATGGCAATCGTCTGGGTGCCGTCGAAGAACTCGAACAACGCGGCAATGGCCAGCAGTTTTGCGGCCAGCACCACAATCTCTGCAAACGCCGGGTCATTGATATCCAGAAACAGACCGATGACCGCATGCGGTGCGAGCCAGAACAGCATCCCGAACATCAGCATCACGGCGCCGCCAAAGCCGATGCCCAGACGGCCAGCCAAACGCACCATCGCCAGGTTGCCCGCACCGTAATGCTGACCAATACGCATGGTCACCGCATAAGACATGCCCACTGGAACCATAAACGCCATCGACACCGTCTGCAGGGCAATCTGATGCGCAGCCATTTGCGTGCTGCCCATCGCGCCCATGCAGAACGCTGCGAAGGTGAACAGCCCGACTTCCACCGCGTAGGTTCCGCCAATCGGCAGACCGAGACGCCACAGTTCTTTCAGGTGGCTGCGCGAGAGCTTTGAAAGCCCCTTGCGGATCGGATAGGCCGCGTAGGCCGGATGCCGCTTGATATGCAACGCCAGCGCCAGAGCCATGCAGTTGGTCACAACCGCGGTGACCAGCCCGATCCCCATCAGCCCCAGATTGGGCAGACCGAGCCATTGATGGATCATTGCGTAATTGAGAACGAAGTTCGCCGCCGCGCCTGCCAGGCTGATGGTCATGACCGGACCCGCGCGACCGAGCGCGCTGGTGAAGCCGCGCAGCGCCATGAAGCTGAGCAGGCCGGGGAGGGCGAGCGGCAACGTGATCAGAAATTGAGACGCCATGTGGACGTTGGCTTCGGCCTGTCCGAACTGCAACAGAATCGGCTCAAGATTCCACAACAACAATGCAGCGATCAGCGCCATGCCCCAGGCCAGCCACAACCCGGCCTGCGTCAGACGGGTTGCACCCTCGGTGTCGCCGGCGCCATGACGAATCGAGACCAGCGTGCCGACTGCCGCCATCACCCCGACACAGAAAAACGACACGAAGCTGTAAGTGGCAGCACCCAGCCCGCCGCCCGCCAGGGCTTCGGGGCCGATCTTGCCCATCATTACCGTGTCGGTGAACACCATCAGCATGTGCGCCATTTGTGATGCGATCAGCGGCCCGGCCAGGCGCAGGATGATCCAGAGTTCTTTGAAGGCGGGCTGCTGCATGTCGGCAATGCTCTAAGACGGAGGTCGAACGGGCGCTTATTCTGGGCCGGTTCGCGCGCAAGCACAAAACGATAAATCCGATGCGCTGCATGACTAAAACTCATGGATAAGAATTTGCGTTACAGTCACCGCTTACCGTCAGCAGGAAGCGCCCATGCCCCGCAGTCTCCCTCCTCTATATGCACTAAGAGCATTTGAAGCTGCGGCACGGCACACCTCGTTCACGCGGGCGGCTGAAGAACTGTCGATTACCCAAAGTGCAGTAAGCCGCCATATCCGTACGCTGGAAGAACATTTTGCCTGTCGCCTGTTTCAGCGTAACGGGCGCAACTTGCAACTGACCGAATCGGCCCGTGCGCTTTTGCCCGGCGTGCGCGATGGCTTTCTGGCACTGGAGCGAGCCTGCAGCACCTTGCAGACCGAAGAGGGCATTCTGCGCATGAAAGCGCCCTCGACCCTGACCATGCGCTGGTTGCTGGCACGCCTCAGTCGCTTCCGTCATCTGCAGGTCGGCAACGAGGTGCAGCTGACCAGCGCCTGGATGGACATTGATGCCGTGGACTTCACACAGGAGCCGTTCGACTGCGCAATCCTGCTCAGCCACGGGCATTTCCCGTCGGATTGGGAAGCCACCTTGCTGTTCCCGGAATTATTGATTCCTGTCGGAGCTCCGACCTTGCTGCAAGACCCGCCGTGGGACGTCGAACGTCTGGCCAAAGCGGAATTGCTGCACCCGACGCCCGATCGACGCGACTGGCGCACCTGGCTGAACCGTATGGGCCTGGCAGACCAGGTTTCGCTCAAGGGCGGGCAGGTATTCGACACCCTGGAGCTGGGAATGATTGCGGCGGCACGCGGTTATGGCGTGTCGATGGGCGATCTGTTGATGGTTGCAGAAGACGTGGCGCAAGCCCGCCTGAGCATTCCGTGGCGCACGGCGGTGTTCAGTGGCGAGAACTATTATCTGGTCTGACCGCGTACAAGGCCCGGCGCAGAGCGGTTACGCCGCCTCAGCGATTTTCTTCAGTCGGAAGTGAAGGCAATGGAGTTGCCTTTAGTTGAAATATTAAGTTGAAAATATAGTTAATATCGAACTGCCATCACTTTATACTGTCGCGCATCGCGCTCAAGTAACGACCTTACTGGCCGAAGCATTGCTTAACGACCGTCTCATCCGACGGCATAAAAACCTTAACTAAAATAAGCTGAATGGTAAGCCACGGACCCGGCGACTCCAATCATTTGGCGTGGAGTCTCTATGTCCAAGCCCCGTACACGAATTGCCTCGCAACTCGGTATTGCTCTGGCCGTGATCCTGGCCGTCGTCATCAGCGGCAGTACTTTGTTCGCGTTGAGGTCTCTGGATGCGTCCAACCTGGTCATTCGCGAAGAACACATGTCGAGCGAAGCCAGGCTGCTCGCCGATCAGCTCAGCACCTTCCACAGCACGTTGCGGGACAGCACACAGCGCCTGAGCGGGTTGTTCGAGAAGCGCTTCGCCGAGGGACTGAGCCTGCAAGTCGACAAACCGGTGACGGTGGCGGGCACTCAGACTCCGGGCCTGTATCTGCGTGACACCCCACTGAACAACGATTTTGCCGAAGTCGATGAATTTCGCTCGATGACCGCAGGCGTGGCGACGATCTTCGTGCGCAGCGGCGATGACTTCATCCGCATCAGCACCTCCTTGAGCAAGCAGGACGGCACCCGCGCCATCGGCACCGTACTGGATCGCAAAGGTGCAGCTTACGAGCGCTTGATGGCCGGCCAGAGCTACGTGGGCAAAGCGGTCTTGTTTGATCGCTATTACATGACTCAATACAGCCCGGTCCGCGACAGCAGCGGCAAAATCATTGCGGCGCTGTTTGTAGGCTTCGACTACACCGACGCGCAGAAAACCCAGTTCGACAACCTGAAGAGCTTCCGTATCGGCTCTACCGGTTCATTGGCACTGCTGGATGAAAAGGGCACCTGGCTGGTTCCGCCGGCAGGCGTCAAATCTCTGGACGCCGCCGCGAAGGCCGTTGCCGACCTGGCCAGCAAACCGGGCAAGGCGCAGTTCTGGCGTGAAGGTGACGATGACTTTTACAGCGTTGGCCAGCCGTTCGCCGGTGGCCCCTGGACCGTCATTGCCAGCATGCCCCGCGATGAAATCAGCGAAGTGACCTGGAGCGTGGGCACACAACTGGCCATCGGCAGCGTGCTGGCCATGCTGATTGCTGTTATCAGCGCCATCTGGCTGCTGCGCAGCAAGTTGCGTCCGCTGTCCGAACTGGTGCGTCAGGCCGATGCACTGGGCGCGGGCGACCTGAGCGTTCGCCTGAACGTCACCAGCAATGATGAGATCGGTCAGTTGTCCGGCAGCTTCAACAAGATGAGTGAAGCACTGTCGTCAATGGTCTCGCATATCCGTACGGCTGCGCAGGAAGTCAGCACGCGCGCCAACGCATTGTCCGGCTTGTCCGGTGGCGCTTACGAGGGCATGGAGCAACAGTCCGGCGAAATCACCAGCATGGCCGGTGCCGTTGAAGAGTTCAGCGCCACGTCGATGAACATCGCTGACAACATGGGCAACACCGAGCGTCTGGCCCAGGAAAACGCGCAACAGACCCGCATTGGCCGCACCTCGATGGAGGAAGCGTCTTCGTCACTGCAACAGATCGCAACCTCTTTGAGCAGCACCGCAACGGTTATCGACACACTGGGCCAGCGCTCCCAGGAAATCGGCAGCATTGTCGGGGTGATCACCTCGATTGCCGACCAGACCAACCTGCTCGCCCTCAACGCCGCCATCGAAGCTGCACGTGCCGGGGAACAAGGTCGCGGCTTCGCCGTGGTGGCGGACGAGGTGCGCAGCCTGGCCTCACGGACCCGTGAAGCCACTGACGAAATCTCCGGCATGATCGCCAGTATTCAGCAGGAAACCGGCAACGCCATCAGCACCATGCAGCAGGGCAACACATTGATGCAGGAAGGCTTGTCGCTCAACGCCAAAGTGGCGTCCGCACTGGCTCAGATTGACGAGCAGAGCCGCTCGGCTGGCCATCAGTTCGCAGCGATCACCACCGCGACCCAGGAACAAAGCAGCACCGCGACCATGCTCAGCAGCAACCTGCAAAGCATTGCCATGGCCAACAGCGAACAACGCCAGGTGATGTCCAACCTCGCGATCACCGCTCAGGAACTGAACAGCCTCGCGACCGAACTGCGCAACGAGGTTGACCGGTTTCGTTGAGGGCTCTTAACGCCGATCCAGCCAGTCAACTAGCGTGTCAATGTGTAAGCATTGGCACGCAGTACGGTGCTCAATATCCTGACTATGCGGCGTATAGTTTGAAAGCTCCTACACTCTTTTACTGACTCCAAACCCGACGCAGAGACTTCAGCAACATCCCCGGCATCTCCCTCCTCGCGTTACTCGTCAAGGATCTCGACCATGAAGCAGTATGTTGAAAACTATCGGCCCACCGAAGGCTTTCCTCCCGCAACAGGCCATGTAGAAGGCGACTCGGTGTCTCCCAAGGCGATGATTTTCCATATTCTGAAAGATCTCACCGGCGACGTGGAAGTTCTGGATATCGGGTTCGGCTCCGGCACGCTGGGGGCCTTGATCAAATCGAATCCGGACACTGCGCACTGGTCGGTGGATGGCATCGATGGCTGGGAGGCTAATTGCCAGAATTCGCAATTGTATGAAAACGCGACCTACCGCAACGTCTGGCACGGCCTGGCTCAGGAGCTGTCATCCGAGCGACTGGCTCAGTACCGGATCATCTGCCTGCTGGACGTGGTCGAGCATTTGACTGCGGACACTGCCAAATGGCTGGTGCGCACGCTGCTCTCCAGCCTGGGGCCGGATTCCTACCTGTTCATCAGTACGCCGCTCTGGTTTTATCCACAGGACGCTCAACAGGACGGCGATCTCGAGGAACACCTGATCGGCGTTCCGGCCTCATCGATGATGGCGTTGTGTCCGCACCTGTATGCGGTCAATCAGCCATTGATCGGCGGTTTCGTCTTCAGCCGCCGCAGTCTGGATTTCGTGGAGTTTTTTCAACCGACTGCGGATAAATCATTTTCGTATGAGAAGGGCATGAAGGTCGCCAAAGCGGTTGGAATGAAATTCGACCCCAATGTCGCGTTTACGATGGACTGACTCGCGCTCGGCATGCCGGGAACGTGTCCAACCCCGCTTGCCACCCCGGCGTGACAAGGCTGAAGAACCGGCACGGGCATCGGCAACAGCCTGCAGATGCCCGGAAGCGACATCAAAAGACTGATTTATGACACTTTTATTTCAATGACCCTCACCCTGTGCGATGCTGGCGCCAAGGCCAAAGGCCGACTAAAAGCTTAGTAGAGCGTTACTCCCTTTCCCCGCTCGCTACAGGCTGCATCTTTCAATTCATCGCCTGAACGGGCAAACCTCAGGGGGCTTTCAGCGTGCTGACCCTGCTCGATTTGCTATCTGCCGTCGCCCTGCTGATCTGGGGCACGCACATCGTGCGCACTGGCATTCTTCGTGTCTACGGAGCGCAACTGCGCCGCTTGCTCGGCCATAACATGTCCAAACGGCCATTGGCATTCATCGCCGGTATTCTGGTGACCGCACTGGTGCAAAGCAGTAACGCCACCGCCATGCTGGTGACGTCTTTTGTCGGCCAGGGATTGATGACGCTGACGCCTGCACTGGTGATCATGCTGGGGGCCGATGTCGGGACGGCGTTGATGTCTCGCGTGCTGACGTTCGACCTGTCGTGGCTGTCGCCACTGCTGATTTTCCTTGGCGTGGTGTTCTTTCTGTCACGCAAGCAAACCCGTGCGGGCCAGTTGGGTCGGGTCAGTATCGGTCTGGGACTGATCGTGCTGGCGCTGCAATTGATTGTCGCGGCCGCCGCGCCCATCACTCAGGCGGCCGGGGTAAAAGTGCTGTTTGCCTCGCTGACCGGTGACCTGCTGCTGGACGCGCTGGTGGGGGCCATGTTTGCGCTGATTTCCTATTCCAGCCTGGCAGCCGTATTGCTGACGGCCACACTGGCAGGCACGGACGTCATCGGCTTGCCGGTCGCGATCGGTCTGGTGATCGGCGCCAACATCGGCAGCGGTCTGCTGGCCTTTCTCAGCACCAGCATGCAGAACGTTCCGGGGCGGCAGGTGGCGTTGGGCAGCCTGCTGTACAAGCTGCTCGGCCTGCTGTTGATCATCCCGGTGCTCGACCCGCTGGTTGAATGGATCGACACGCTGGGCTTCCGCCCGCAGGAACTGGTCATCGGCTTCCACTTGATCTACAACACTGCGCGCTGCCTGATCATGGTGCCCACGGTCGGGCCGATGGCGCGACTGTGTGCGGCCTTGCTGCCGCAGCAGAACGAGGTCGGCGGCCTGGCCAAACCTCGCCATCTGGACCTGACCGCCCTGGCGACGCCCAGCCTTGCGCTGGCCAACGCCGTGCGCGAAACCCTGCGCATGGGCGACCTGATCGAGAGCATGCTCGGTTCGATGCTGGCTGTGCTGCGTGGCACTCAGACAGCGGTCACTCAAGAAGTACGAAGCCTCAACGACGATGTCGAAGCGTTGTACAGCGCGATCAAGTTGTACCTGGCGCAGATGCCGCGTGAGGACCTCGGCGAGCACGATAATCGTCGCTGGGCCGAGATCATCGAGCTGACCATCAACCTGGAGCTGGCCAGCGGCCTGATCGAACGCATGCTACGCAAGATCCAGCAGCAGAAGACGGCGCATCGCCGGTCGTTCTCCGAAGTCGGCCTTGAAGAGCTTGCCGACCTGCAGATCCAGTTGCAGTCAAACCTGCGCCTGGGCCTTTCGGTATTTCTCAGCGGCGACCCTGAAAGCGCACGGCAATTGCTGCGCGAGAAACGCCGCTTCCGCGCGCAGGAACGGCGTCTGGCGCACGCTCACGTCAGCCGCTTGCGGCAGAAGGTCGTGCAAAGCATCGAGACCAGTTCGCTGCACCTGGAGCTGATTGCTGACATGAAGCGCCTGAACTCGCTGTTCTGCAGCAGCGCCTACGCGGTGCTGGAAACCACCGACACGGGTGCCCTGTCGAGCGAGGACGAGCCTGAACGATCACTGTGAACGTAAGGGCCGGGGTGAAGTCTGTTAAACATACCGGCCCGCCAGGAAAGCTGTTTTATGCGTTGCCTGCTGTTCGCTTGTCTGCTTCTCGGTTCGCTCCCTTCGTTTGCCCTTGACCGTCTTCAGGTCGAGGGCTATCTGCTGCCCAACGGTTTGCAAATCCTGCTCAAGCCGGGTTACGAAAAGGGCCATGTCGCCATTCGACTGGTGGTGGGCATTGGCTTTGATGACTTTCCCTGTCAGGACAAAGAGCTGCCGCACCTGCTCGAACACCTGCTTTTCAGTGGGGTCGATGACAGCGGCGAAGGGGGCCTTGAAGAGCGCATGCAGGCCTTGGGCGGCGAGTGGAATGCGTTCACCAGCAATACCGACACCACGTTTGTGATCGAAGCGCCCGCACGCAATCAACGCAAGGTCCTGGACCTGTTGCTCGACATCATGACCCGCACAGAACTCAGCCAGGCGCGCCTGGACGGCGTCAAACGGGTGGTCGAACGCGAAGACGGCGGGCACTTTTCACATTTGCAGCGCTTGCTGGACCGCCGCGATTCAGGCCGCAGCGCCAGCAACCAACTGGCGGTGGAGCTGGGCCTCAAATGCGCTGAACGCCCCGAAGTGGATGACATAAAGCTTGAGCACATCGAAGAGGTGTTCGCCAACTGGTACGCCCCCAACAACATGACGCTGATTGTGGTGGGCGACCTCGACAAGCTGCTGCCGGCTTATCTGGAACGCACCTACGGCAAGCTGGCGCCTACCGATCCGATTGATCACCCCCCGCTGGCCCAGAGCAATGGCTCCGCCGAACCGCGCCGTGAACTGGAACGCGGTGGGCTGGGTGCGAATGCAAAGCTTCATTTGGTCTACCCCGAGCCGCAACTGGACGACCAGCACGATGAAACCTGGAACCTGGTCAAAGCCTATCTGGACTGGGCGCTCTACACCGAGCTGCGCCTGAAGCGCAACCTGTCCTACGGCCCCTCGGCGGAGCGCGAAGTGTTCGGCGATGTCGGGTTTCTGAGCCTGAACGCTGATGTCGAACGTGACGACGTCACAGAAGCCGAGCAGGATATCCGGGCACTGATCGACAACCTGCAAAAAGACGGCATGCAGCCCGCCACGTTTGCCCGGCTGCAGCAGCTCGCTATCGACAGGCAATCGTGGGCCACGCAAGGCAACAGTGCGCTGGCCGACTACTATTGGAGCGCGCTCAACGATTATGAGAACGGGCGCTTTGACGATCCGGCCAAGCGCATCAAGGCGGTCAGTCTGGAAACCGCCAATCGGGCCATGCGGCAGTTGCTCGCTCAGCCAGGCTACATGCGCATCGAGAAGCCTTTGCTCAGCTACGACGGCCTGTACGGGGTGATTGCCGGTGTACTGAGCCTGATTGCACTTCTGGCCGTCTGGCGCTGGCGAGCACGGCGCAAATAGCATTCTGATGTCGAACCGCACAGACGGTTCAGGCCCCGCGCAGCGTTTGTTACGCTGCGCGTTTTTTTGTAGGAACAGAACCGAGTGAACAACCGACATGCTTGACCTGAACCGCTATGTGACACCCGTGCTCAACTTGATGCAGCGCTATCCGGGGCTCATTGCGGCGTTTGGTTTCGTCTCCGGCATCGCCAGTTTCATTCTGGTTGATCGCCAGGAAGGGCTGGCGACCTGGATCGCCGTCGTGATGCTGATCAGCTGGCTGTGGCTGATGGTCGAAAACACCATGGTCGGGCTGCTCAACAAGGCTTTGGGCCGCGAGATTCCACAAGGCCTGCTGCGCTACGGCACACAGATGATCCATCAGGAAAGCCTGTTCTTCGTGCTGCCGTTCTTTTTCATCACCACCACCTGGAACAGCGGTCAGGCGGTGTTCACAGCGGCTTTGGGCGCAGCCGGGCTGATCTCGATCATCGACCCTCTGTATTACAAATGGCTGGCCCCGAAGCGTTGGCTGTTCATGACACTGCACACGCTGACCCTGTTTGCCGCCTTGCTCACGGCGCTGCCCATCATTTTGCACCTGACCACAGCCGAAAGTTACAAACTGGCACTGGGCGTCGCCATGCTGCTGTCGGCACCCAGCCTGATGTCGAGCTTCGCACTGAACACCTGGCGCAGCGCGCTGACCGTGATCGCGATGATTCTGGCCATCGGCGCCGCGGGCTGGCTGCTGCGTTCGTGGGTGCCGCCCGCGACGCTGTGGCTGACCGAAGTGGCGGTCAGCCCGGATTTCGATAACAAGAACCGCACCCCGGGCGACAGCATCTCGCTGATCAGCGTCAAACAACTGCGCAACAGCGGCCTGTACGCGTACACCGCGATCAACGCACCGCGTGGTCTGGACGAGCGTATCTACCATGTGTGGTGGCACGAGGGTAAAGAGATGGACCGCATCGCCCTGGACATCCACGGCGGGCGCAAGGAAGGCTATCGCGCCTGGACGCGCAAGCAGAACTTCCCTGAGGACGTCACCGGTCGCTGGCAGGTGAGGGTATTGACCGAAGACGGGCAGATGATCGGCGTGCTGCGTTTCGTGGTGACCGATAACGATCAACCGACAGAGAAGCGCCCGACCGGCCGGATAATCAAACTCAAGCCGGGTGGCGACTCGACGGAAGACGCCACGCCTGAAGCAGCCCCTGAAAAGCCTGCCGCTAGCGAACCGAGGCCGGAGGCCCCGGCCGCTGAGCCTGCGCCGGCTGAATCGGCGCCCGCTGCACCGGCGCCGTGATGCCTCAGGTGGCGGTGGCGCCGAAGAACCAGTAGCAGACGAAGATCGCCGCCACGACGCCGGAAAACTCGGCCAGCAGCGCGCAACCGACAGCATGGCGGGCGCGCTGAATGCCCACGGCACCGAAATACACCGCCAGCACGTAGAACGTGGTTTCGGTACTGCCCTGAATCGTCGCGGCAGCCAGCGCGGCGAAGCTGTCCACGCCCTGGGTCTGCATGGTTTCGATCAGCAGGGCGCGGGCGGCACTGCCAGAGAAGGGTTTGACCATCGCCGTCGGCAATGCGTCGACAAAACGCGTGTCCAGCCCCAGCCATTCCACCACATGGCGAATGCCTTCCAGGCCGAAGTCCAGCGCACCGGAAGCGCGCAGCACGCCCACCGCGCAGAGCATGGCGACCAGATAGGGCAGCAGGCTTTTGGCGACGTCGAAGCCTTCTTTCGCGCCTTCGACAAAGGCTTCGTAAACCAGCACCTTGCGCAGCGTGCCGATGATCAGAAACATCATGATCAGGCCGAACAGCGTGAGGTTGCCCAGAATGGACGACAGCCCTGCCAGCGCGGCAGCCGACAGCGTACCGAGGAAGGCCATGAACGTGCCCAGCAGCAGCGCGCCGGGGATCAGGTAGGCGAGCACCACAGGGTCCCAGAGGCGCAGACGCTGCATGAACGCCACCGACAGCAAGCCGACAATGGTCGACACGCTGGTGGCCAGCAGGATCGGCAGAAACACCAGCGTCGGGTCGGGCGCACCTTGCTGGGCGCGATACATGAAGATCGTCACCGGCAGCAGCGTCAGGGACGAAGCGTTGAGCACCAGAAACAGGATCTGCGCATTACTGGCGGCGGTCTTGCTCGGGTTCAGTTCCTGCAACGAACGCATGGCCTTCAGGCCGATAGGCGTGGCCGCGTTGTCGAGCCCCAAGGCGTTGGCGGCAAAGTTGAGGGTGATCAGCCCCAGCGCCGGATGGCCCGGCGGGACTTCCGGCATCAGGCGCAGGAACAGCGGCCCGAGCACCTTGGCCAGCCAGTCGACAATACCGGCCTTCTCGGCGATGCGCAGAAAACCGAGCCACAGGGTCAG
The DNA here is from genome assembly GCF_002157375.1 of Pseudomonas syringae. Taxonomy (GTDB): domain Bacteria; phylum Pseudomonadota; class Gammaproteobacteria; order Pseudomonadales; family Pseudomonadaceae; genus Aquipseudomonas; species Aquipseudomonas syringae_T. Next base: position 248,838 of record NZ_MTSA01000006.1, on the reverse strand, counting down.
GGTACCGAACAACAGGACCATGACCTCGACCGAGAGCTTGGCCATCGCGAAGATGCTTTCGACCATCGCCGCAAAAATTCCCGCATTGCCGCCCACGAGCCATTGCACCAGCGCGGAAATCGTCGCCACGACAAAAAAACCAAGCCACAGGCCATTAAGCATCGGATAGTCCCCCACAAGATGCGGGGATGATAACGGCGGGGTGCGCTGGAGGGAAATCGGCTGCCTTGCGTGACGCACTGCGTCACAGATCTGCGTCGCAACGCATACTCAAGATCGGACGCAGAGCGTCCAGAACGGCATGCGACGCGGAGCGTCGCACGATAGTTGAGTTCCGATGAGCAGGAACCACGCGGCTTCTGCCCGGAGGGCGTGGGAGCGGACTTGTCCGCGATGGGCTGCGTTTTGCTGCCGGTTCCCGGCAGTTCGCGGACAAGTCCGCTCCCACATTAACGCCCGGTACACTTCCACGGCCTTCGGCCAGAATCAAAAGCAGACGTGTGTATGACGATGAGCTTAGAGCGTGGGAACGATACCCGGCGTGCTCAGCGCCCGGCCAGCAACGCCTGGCCACGAACCACGGCGGCGCGAACCTGTTCGGGGGCGGTGCCGCCGATGTGGTTACGCGCATTCACCGAGCCTTCCAGGGTCAGCACGGCGAAGACATCCTGCTCGATCTGGTTGCTGAATTGACGCAGCTCTTCCAGGCTCATTTCCGCCAGGTCCTTGCCGGTTTCCACACCGTACTTCACGGCATGCCCGACGATTTCATGGCAGTCACGGAACGGCAGGCCACGGCGTACCAGGTAGTCAGCCAGGTCAGTCGCCGTGGAGAACCCGCGCAGCGCTGCTTCACGCATGATCGCGTGCCTGGGCTTGATCGCAGGGATCATGTCGGCAAACGCACGCAGCGAATCACGCAGGGTGTCGGCAGCGTCGAACAAAGGCTCCTTGTCTTCCTGATTGTCCTTGTTGTAAGCCAGAGGCTGGCCTTTCATCAACGTCAGCAGGCCCATCAAGGCACCAAATACGCGACCGCTCTTGCCGCGCACCAATTCAGGCACGTCCGGGTTTTTCTTCTGCGGCATGATCGAGCTGCCCGTGCAGAAGCGATCCGGCAGATCGATGAACTGGAATTGCGCACTGGTCCAGAGCACCAGCTCTTCAGAGAAACGCGACAGGTGCATCATGGCAATGGACGCCGCCGAGCAGAATTCGATGGCGAAATCGCGATCCGACACGCCGTCCAGCGAGTTGCCGCCCACGACGTCAAAACCCAGCAGTTTGCAGGTCAGTTCACGGTCGACAGGGTAAGTGGTGCCCGCCAGCGCGGCGCTGCCCAGCGGCATGCGATTCAGGCGCTTGCGGCAGTCCACCAGACGCTCGTAGTCTCGGCTGAGCATTTCGAACCAGGCCAGCATGTGGTGCCCGAACGTCACCGGCTGCGCTGTCTGCAAATGCGTGAAACCGGGCATGATGGTTTCGGCTTCGCGCTCGGCCTGCTCCAGCAGACCTTTCTGCAGGCGAGTGATCTCGCTCAGAATCAGGTCGATTTCGTCACGCAACCACAGACGAATGTCGGTGGCGACCTGATCGTTGCGGCTGCGACCGGTGTGCAGTTTCTTGCCGGTGATGCCGATGCGATCGGTCAGGCGTGCTTCAATGTTCATATGCACGTCTTCCAGATCGACGCGCCACTCGAAGCTGCCGGCCTCGATTTCGGCCTGGATGGTGTGCAGGCCTTCAACGATGGTATCGCGCTCGGCGTCGGTCAGAACGCCCACCTTGGCCAGCATCGTGGCATGGGCGATGGAGCCCATGATGTCGTGGCGATACAGGCGTTGATCGAAGGTGACGGAGGCAGTGAAACGCGCAACAAACGCGTCGACGGGTTCACTGAAGCGGCCGCCCCAGGACTGGTTGGTCTTGTCGGTGCTCATGGATTCACTCGTTGCTCAACAGAAAATGGCATGCCCGATATCTGGCACAAGGGCGGTAGCGATGATAACAGGGTTAATGCTTTTTTATCCCCGGACCGCTTGCCGCTGACCAGGCCAGGGCTGAGACTGGAACCATGCGAACCCAACCTGTGAAACACGACGCCAGGCCCACCCCCGGCAAAGACTTTTTCCTCCCCGAACTGTGCCTGCCTCAGGCATTGCTGGTGCTCGTCGTGTTGTCCGAGCTGCTGGTACTGGTTCTGGTGCTGGTCGAACCGATGCGTGCCGGTTTCGACTGGGTGCGACTGGCGTTGATGTCGCTGTTCGTGCAATGGATCGTACTGCTGTCCGCTGCGCTGCTGTGTGGTTTGCGCCCTTGGCTGGCGCGCCTGACGCCGGGGCTGGCGGGCATGCTCAGTTGCCTGTTGGTGGTCGGCCTCACGCTGTTATGCACCGCCGTCACGGATGTCTGCCAGCTGACCGGGCGGATTTCGATCAGCGGGATGGTCGAGCGCTACCTGCGTTACTCGACCATCGCGCTGATCATGTCGGCGCTGATGCTGCGCTATTTCTATCTGCAGAGTAAGTGGCGCAAACAGCAGCAGGGCGAACTGCGGGCTAGGATCGAATCGTTGCAGGCACGCATCCGACCGCATTTTCTGTTCAACACCCTCAACAGCATCGCCAGTCTGGTGGCCAGTAATCCGGTCAAGGCCGAGCAGGCAGTGCTGGATCTTTCGGACCTTTTTCGCGCCAGTCTGGCCAAGCCCGGCAGCCTGGTAACGTGGAGCGAAGAGCTGGCGTTGGCAAAACGATATTTATCGATTGAGCAATATCGTCTTGGCGAGCGTCTACAGTTGGACTGGAGGGTGAGTGCAATTCCTGATGACTTGCCGATTCCCCAGCTAACCTTGCAGCCATTACTGGAAAACGCTTTGATTTACGGCATTGCTCCGCGGGTCGACGGGGGCGTTGTCACAGTCGAAGCGCACTATGAAGGGGGAGAGTTCATATTGAGCGTCAGCAATCCCTATGAAGAAGTTGCCAATCGGCAGACTTCCAACGGTACTCAGCAGGCCTTGACAAATATCGGCGCACGTATTGCGGCACTTTTTGGTCCGCACGCCAGTCTGAGCGTGGAGCGCCGTGACGGTCGTCACTACACCTGTCTACGCTATCCTTGTGCGAGACTCACGCAGGAAGCCAGAGCTATATGAATGTCCTGATCGTTGATGACGAACCCCTGGCCCGCGAGCGACTGAGCCGCATGGTCAATGAAATCGAGGGTTATCGAGTACTGGAACCCAGCGCCTCCAATGGTGAAGAAGCCTTGGCGCTGATCGAAAGCCACAAGCCCGATGTCGTGTTGCTTGATATTCGTATGCCGGGCCTTGACGGCCTGCAGGTCGCTGCCAGGTTGTGCGAGCGAGAAGCGCCGCCCGCCGTCGTGTTCTGCACCGCCCATGACGAATTCGCACTGGAAGCCTTTCAGGTCAGTGCGGTCGGCTATCTGGTCAAGCCTGTGCGCCCGGAGCATCTTCTGGAAGCCCTGAAAAAGGCCGAACGTCCCAACCGCGTGCAATTGGCAGCCCTGACCCGACCAGCAGCCGAAACCGGCTCAGGCCCGCGCAGCCATATCAGTGCCCGGACCCGAAAAGGTATCGAGCTGATCCCGCTGGATCAGGTGATTTACTTCATCGCCGACCACAAGTACGTCACGCTGCGCCATGAAGGCGGCGAGGTTCTGCTGGACGAACCGCTCAAGGCGCTTGAAGACGAATTCGGCGACCGTTTCGTGCGTATCCACCGTAATGCGCTGGTGGCCCGCGAACGAATCGAGCGGTTGCAGCGTACCCCGCTGGGGCATTTTCAGTTGTTCCTCAAAGGGCTTAATGGCGACGCACTGATCGTCAGCCGCCGGCATGTCGCAGGCGTGCGCAAAATGATGCAGCAGCTCTAGGGCTTTTTACCCCCAGAGCCTTGAATGCCGAGACCGAGTCACAGCACTGATCGAACCCTCAGGTCTGTGTGTTTTTCCGGCCCCTCGGTCGTCTCTCCTCCTTGTGAGCCCCTTCAGCCACTGCCCGATTCGTTGATCGGCATCAGTGTGCTGATGCCCGTTTTCAGTCAACGCTGAAGCTGTCCCGGTTGAGCTGTTATTATCCGTCGCATCTACTCAGTACGGATTGTTCAATGTCCACTCGCGAAATCCGCATTGCCACTCGCCAAAGCGCGCTGGCGCTCTGGCAGGCCGAATACGTCAAGACCCGTCTGGAACAGGCCCACCCCGGCCTGCTCGTGACGCTGGTGCCGATGGTCAGCCGTGGCGACAAGCTGCTCGACTCACCCCTTTCGAAGATTGGCGGCAAGGGCCTGTTCGTCAAAGAGCTGGAAACAGCGCTGCTGGAGGACCGGGCCGACATCGCCGTTCACTCCATGAAAGACGTGCCGATGGACTTTCCCCAAGGGCTGGGCCTGTTCTGCATCTGCGAGCGTGAAGACCCGCGCGATGCATTTGTGTCCAATACCTTCGACAGCTTGCAGGCGCTGCCCGCCGGGAGTGTCGTCGGCACGTCCAGCCTGCGTCGCCAGGCCCAGCTGCTGGCGCGTCGCCCGGATCTGCAGATCCGCTTCCTGCGCGGCAACGTCAACACGCGCCTGGCCAAGCTGGATGCCGGTGAATACGACGCCATCATTCTCGCCGCCGCCGGCCTGATCCGCCTGGGCTTCGAAGACCGGGTCACGTCGGCGATCAGCGTTGAAGACAGCCTGCCCGCGGGTGGGCAGGGCGCAGTGGGCATCGAATGCCGCAGCGTCGATGCCGAAATCCATGCCTTGCTCGCGCCGCTGCATCACGAAGACACCGCTGTGCGGGTGATCGCCGAGCGCTCGCTGAACAAGCACCTCAACGGTGGCTGCCAGGTGCCGATTGCCTGCTACGCCGTTCTGGAAGGTGACGATGTCTGGTTGCGCGGGCTTGTGGGTGATCCTTCCGGCCGTGTGCTGCTGCACGCCGAGGCCCGCGCGCCCCAGACATCGGCCCAAGCGCTGGGCGTGGAAGTCGCCGAAGCCCTGTTGGCCCAAGGCGCCGCCGAAATCCTCAAGGCGGTCTACGGCGAGGCCAACAACGAATGAGTGCCTGGCGCCTGTTGCTGACCCGTCCTGCCGAGGAGTCGGCGGCACTGGCGACCGTGTTGGCCGAGGCCGGCATCTTCAGCAGCAGTCTGCCGTTGCTTGAAACCGAGCCGTTACCCTTGACGCCTGCACAGCGTTCGATCATTTTCGGCTTGCTCGATTATTGTGCAGTGATCGTGGTCAGCAAGCCTGCCGCGCGGATCGCCATCGAACTGATCGACGAAGTGTGGCCGCAACCGCCCATGCAGCCGTGGTTCAGCGTGGGTTCAGCGACGGGACAGATACTGATCGATTACGGCCTCGATGCGAGCTGGCCGGAGCAGGGCGATGACAGCGAAGCCTTGCTCGACCTGCCGCGCTTGCAGCAGGCGATTGCGGTGCCGGGAAGTCGCGTGCTGATCATGCGGGGTGATGAAGGGCGCGAGCTGTTGGCCGAACAATTACGCGCCCAAGGGACAGGGGTCGATTACCTGCCGCTGTACCGCCGCTACCTGCCACAACACGCGCCTGATGCGCTGACGCAGCGTGTGGCGGTGGAACGCTTGAACGGGCTGGTGGTCAGCAGTGGACAGGGTTTTGAACATTTGCTTCAACTGGCCGGTGATTCATGGCCGGACCTGGCCGATTTGCCGTTGTTTGTTCCGAGCCCCAGGGTTGCCGGCATTGCCCGTGCAGCGGGTGCCCGGACCGTTATTGATTGCCGTGGCGCCAGCGCCCCGGCATTGCTGGCAGCGTTGCGGGATCAACCCGGGCCTGCCGTCAAGGCGTATTGATCGACATCTGTCGTTTACGCTATTACGCCAACATGCAAAGGATGGGATACGTGAGCGAAACAGCCTTGCCTAAAGACGAAGAATCGGTATTGAAAACGCCTGCATCCACGCCTGATCCGGTGCGCGTCGAGCGGACCGGCGCCCGCAGCAGCGGGCTGGTCTTCCTGGCATTGCTGCTGGGCATCGCCGGTGTCGCCGTGGCGGGCTGGGGCGTCTGGCAACTGCGCATGTTGCAGGCCGGACACCAGCAACAGCGTGGGCAGGTTGAAGACATCGCCGAACAGACGCTGGTGCTGGCGCAGAATGACCAGCAGTTGAGCGCGCGTCTTGCGCAGCTCCCTCCTGCCGATCAACTGGAAGACAGCCGTCGTCTGGTCGCGCAGTTGCAGGGCGATCAGCAGCGCCTCAGTCAGCGCCTTGAAACCGTTCTGGGTGCCAGCCGCAAGGACTGGCGTCTGGCCGAGGCCGAGCACTTGCTGCGTCTGGCCAGCCTGCGTCTTTCGGCGTTGCAAGACATCAACAGCGCCAAGGCGCTGGTCCAAGGCGCCGATGAAATTCTGCGCGAACAGGATGATCCGGGCTCTTTCGCCGCCCGCGAGCAACTGGCCAAGAGCCTGGCCGCCTTGCACAGCATCGAACAGCCGGACCGCACCGGGCTGTTCCTGCAACTCGCCGCCTTGCGCGATCAGGTTGCACAGCTCAACAAGCTGGCCCCCGAGTATGAAGACAAGGGCGAGTCGCTTCTGGGCCTGACGTCGGACAAAGCCGAGCAAAGCCGCTGGTCGCAGTGGTGGGACCAGATTTCCCACTATTTCCGTGTTGATTTCAACGCCGACAAGGACATCCGTCCGATATTGGCAGGGCAGAGTCTGGCGCAGGTTCGTCTGGCGCTGAGCCTGGCGCTAGAGCAAGCGTAATTGTTTGAGGATACGGCCACCACCGAGGTCTACACAAAGGCCATCACCGAAGCACAGAGCGTTCTGAAAGCCAATTTCGACCAGGATGATCCGCAGGGCAAGGCACTCGGCCAAGGGCTTGACGCACTGGCCAACCAGCCGGTGTCGGTCAAGACCCCTGATCTGGCGCCGAGCCTGAGCGCAGTGCAGGCTTACCTCGAACGCCGTCATGCCGCCGGCAAACCAGCCGAGGCGCAGCAAGGGGCCAGCCGATGAAGCGCCTCTATGTGCTGTTGTTTATCGCCATCGTCGCCGCAGCGCTGATTGGTGTCGCCGTCGCCGAGCATTCCGGCTACGTGCTGATCGCGTATCAGAACTTCCGCTACGAATCGAGCCTGTGGGCAACGCTCGCGCTGCTGGTCGCTGTGCTGCTGGTGTTAGCCGCCATCAGGCTGCTGATCACGCTGTTGACGACCTCGGGACGCGTGGTCAACCCGTGGTCGCGCCGCAACCGCAGCCGCCGTGTGCAGTTGGCCATCGAGCAGGGTCAGATGGACCTGGCTGAAGGCCGCTGGAGCAGCGCACAGCGTCATCTGCAACGTGCGGCCGAAGCCGACGCTCACCCGTTGCTCTACTACATTGGTGCTGCACGCGCCGCCAACGAGCAGGGTCGCTACGAAGACTGCGACGCGCTGCTGGAGCGCGCGCTGGAGCGCCAGCCACAAGCCGAGCTGGCCATCGCCTTGAACCACGCCCAGTTGCAGCAGGACCGTGGCGACACCGATGGCGCACTCACCACGCTGCAAGCGATGCATGAGCGTCATCCGCATAACCCTCAGGTCTTGCGCCAGTTGCAGCGCCTGTACCAGCAACGCGGCGACTGGTCCGATCTGATCCGCCTGATGCCGGAGCTGCGCAAGGACAAGGTCCTGCCGCCCAAGGAACTGGCCGAGCTGGAGCGCCGTGCCTGGGGTGAAAACCTCACGCTTGCCGCTTACCGCGATGAAAGTGAAGGTGCGCTAACGGGCCTGCCCTCGCTGGAGAAAGCCTGGCAAGGGCTCAGCTCCGCGCAGCGTCAGGAGCCGCAACTGGTGCAGGCGTATGCCGACCAATTGCGCCGTCTGGGCGCTGAGGCTCAGGCTGAAGAGGTGCTTCGCGCCGCACTCAAGCGTGAGTATCACAGCCATCTGGCGCGATTGTACGGGCTAGTGCGTGGCGGCGATCCGTTGAAACAATTGCAGGTCGCGGAAGGTTGGCTCAAGCATCACCCTGCCGATCCAAGCCTGCTGCTGAGCCTGGGCCGCATTTGTCTGCAAGGCAGGCTGTGGGGCAAAGCGAGGGATTATCTGGAGAGCAGCCTGCGCCTGGAACGAAACCCCGAAACCTGCGCAGAGCTGGCTCGTCTGCTGGCGCAACTGGGTGAGACGGATCGCAGCAATAAACTGTTTCAGGAAGGCTTGGGCCTGCTCGATGAACGCCTTCTTTCACGACCCTTGCCGACACTGACCAAGGCATAGACGCGCCCGAGAGCCCTGCCCAAGGGCTCTTTGCGCAGGCCCTTTAACGGGTATAAATCAGTGCGTAGGAATCGTCCTACGCATATGAGTAAAAGAACCGCATTGCAGCACTATTGTTTTCCTCAATAAACAGCGACGCATCCGTACGCCGCCACCTTGAAAGCTTCGCGCCCTTTCCTCTACCGTAATCGCCTCGTCCTTTGTTACGGATTTGCCATGTATCTGGCTCGCTCACGCTTCCTGTTTTTCCTGGCATCTCTGGTATGTGCGTTGATCGTCGGTGCTGCACTTTGTCTCCAGCAAAACTTTGGCCTTGAACCCTGCGTCCTCTGCATCGTGCAGCGGGCCGTTTTTGTCGCCTGCGGGCTGCTGGCGCTGGCAGCGGCCTGCCACGCGCCCGGACGCAAAGGCTGGCGTCGCTACAGCCTGGGGCTGTTGCTGATCGCCCTCACGGGAGCGGGCACGGCGGGCGCCCAGGTCTGGCTGCAAACCGCGTCAGCCGATCAGTTGATCCCGTTCATTGCCCGACTGGAGTATGTGCTGGGCCTGCTGTCTCTGGACACCTGCGTTGACCGTCTGCGGCACGACGCCATGCTCTGCGCCGAAGTCACCTGGTCATTGTTCGGAATCAGTCTGCCCGAGTGGAGCCTGCTCGCTTTCACAGGCTTGGTCCTGCTGCCTTTGTACCCTCTTTTCAGCGAATTCAGTCACTCGCTGACGGCCCACCGTCGGGGCGAACATTAAACGCTTGTATGAACTTTATCTCCTGCGTACCTTGATGGGCTTGTCGAGCGGGCATAATCTGAGCCGCACGCGTCACTGGAAATCTGCTGTCCTGACGCTCCAATCAGGTTGAAACCTGAGCACAGGCTGGTACAGGACTGCACGCCCCTGAAGGGAAGAGAGAAGACCATGCTGGAAAGTTGTCAGAATGCGCAGGAACGCTGGGGCGGGGTCAATAAGCTGATTGATCGCTGGCTACAAAGCCGCCTCGAACTGATCGAGGCCTACGACGCTCTGGGGGACACCCCCGAAGCACTCGCAGCCGATCGTGAAGGCCTGCAGAATTTCTGCGGCATTCTGGTCGACTATGTTTCGGCCGGGCACTTTGAAGTCTATGAACAGCTGGGTGACGAAGCCAGAGCCTTCAACGACGAGCGCGGGCTTGAGCTGGCGGACACGATCTACCCCCGCCTGGACGTCATCACCAAGTTCGCGTTGACGTTCAACGACCGCTGCGACAAGGGCGATTGCTCGGACGCCGCCGTCGTGGCCAAGGAGTTCAACCAGTTGGGCCGCCTGCTGCACGAGCGCTTCGAACTCGAAGACTGCCTGATCGAAGTGCTGCACACGTCCCACAAAGAAGAGATCGCCGCACAGGTCTGAATCGTCAAGCTGCAATCGCCAAGGGTGCTTTCGCACCCTTTTGCGTTTCTGGACGTCCGGTCACCCGATCACTGCGAAACCGCGATCAGCTCGATTTCGAACACCAGAGGCGTGAACGGGTCGATCAGGTCACCTGCGCCCTCGGCGCCATAAGCCTGATCCGACGGTATGACCAACCGCCACTTGGCGCCGGTCGGCATATTCTGCAGGGCGCTGGTCCAGCCGCTGATCACGCTGTCGAGCCTGAACCACTGCGGCTGGGTGCTCTGATCGAAGATCGTGCCATCCGGCAGGCGGCCGACATAACGCACTTCGACCCGCCCGTTCACATCAGGCTTGGGGCCTGTGCCCGGCGTCAGCTCGGTCATGAGAATGCCATCGGCCAATACCTTAACGCCCGGCTTGGCTTTCTCGCTCTCCATGAAACGACGCTCCGCTCCCAAGGCGGCTTCAGTGGGCGCGTCGGTGCCTGCGGTCTCGGCTTGCGCCACCGCGGCATCATGTTCGCGCAGGATCTGGTCGATGCGCTCTTGCTTGAGCGCCAGCGGCTTGCCTTGATAGGCCTGCTTCAGGCCCTCCACCAGCGCCTTGAGATCAAGGTCAGGCACTTCCTGATGCAACCGTTCGCCAAGACTGGCTCCCAGGCTGTATGCAAGATCGTGGCTGTCATTGGCCGGTGGCGCTTCGGCGGCCTGGGCCAGGGGTAGCAAGAGGAACAACGACGTTAACAGGTAGCGCGACATTAATGCTCTCCGGCCTGGGAAGTCAGCGATTATGCCAGCGCCAGGGCGTGTAGTGACGAGTGTTGCGAAGTGAATTTCACAATGCCTGCGCATCGCATCGGGCAATCATTTTTTGCAGTATGCAACAGCGCCCCGTTAGTGGTGTCAAGATGCCCTAGCGGCGATGCGCGCAGAAGCCTAGTATGAGCCGCAATTTCGTCACCCAGGAGGTAAGTCATGTCGGCCAAAAAGAAGCCAGTAAATACTCCGTTGCATTTGCTCCAACAATTATCGGGCAGCTTGCTTGAACATCTGGAAGACGCCTGCTCCCAAGCCTTGGCTGATGCCGAGAAACTGCTCGCCAAGCTTGAGAAACAACGCGGCAAGGCGCAGGAAAAACTGCACAACTCCCGCATCAAGTTGCAGGACGCTGCCACCGCCGGAAAATCCAAGGCACAGACAAAGGCCAAAGACGCCGTGTCTGAGCTGGAAGAACTGCTCGATGCGCTCAAAGAGCGCCAGACTGAAACCCGCACTTACATTCTGCACCTCAAGCGCGATGCTCAAGAGAGCCTCAAGCTGGCACAGGGTATTGGTCGCGTGAAAGAAGCCGTCGGTAAAATCCTGACCACTCGCAATGCCAAGCCTGCTGCGCCGAAAGTCGCTGCCAAGGCACCGGCTGCAAAAGCTCCGGCAAAAACACCGGCCCGGGCAGTTGCCAAGGCTCCCGCTAAAACCGCGGCGGCCAAAGCCGCTGCCAAGCCTTCGGCTGTTGCCAAGCCGGCTGCCAAACCAGCAGCGGCCAAGGCGCCCGTGAAAGCAGCTGCCAAGCCGGCTACCCGTTCAACGGCAGCCGCCAAGCCGGCCGCTGCTAAAACAACGGTCGCCAAGCCGGTTGCAGCCAAACCGACTGCCGCCAAACCGGCTGCAAAAAGCACCGCGAGCAAAGCGCCTGCCGCCAGGACTACCGCAAGCACCGCTGCCAAACCAGCCGCCGCCAAGCCTGCTGCAAAAGCACCCGCCAAAGCGCCGGTGAAAGCACCCGCTAAAGCCGCAGCCAAACCCGCTGCCAAGCCTGCTGCAGTAAAATCGGCGGCACCCGCTGCCAAGCCGACAGCCGCACCGGCTGCTCCAGCCGCTGCTCCAGCCGCTGCACCGGCAAAGCCTGCCGACAGCGCCACGCCAACCAGCGCTTCCTAAGCCTGGTCGTCGGAACGCCCCACCGCGATGCGCAGCACATGCAGCGCATCGCGGTTTTCTTCTGTACTCCCGCCTGCACTCGCATCGACAAGCCCGATCAGCCACTCCTCCGCATCCCTTGCCTCGCCAGCGGGCCAGTCTCCTGCCAGCGCCTCAAGCTTGAGCATCAGATGCTGCTCGGCCTCCAGTTCCAGCGCCTTGACCTTCGCCCGCAACCCGCCAAGCGCAGCATCTTTGAGTGCCGGATTTCGCCACTGGCTACGCAAATCCCGTAGCGGACGCACCACCTCATCATGCCAAGGCGTCGCCAATTGCCTTATTTGTGTCAATCGCTGCGCCGTGCAGGCCACTTCGCGCGTGCCCAGCCAGACGCCACAAAGCACCATGCACACGTTGCCCCCGTTGGCTTGCAGCGTCAGACAAGCCTGTTCTACACCCGGTCGGGCATAGAAATCGAGGGTGAAACTCCAGAGCGCTGAAGGCATAGTGATCCACCTGTTCAGGACGAAGCTGGTAGACTCCGCCGCCATTATGATTCGACTTCAAAGCCTTACCTTACAGCGTGGTCCGCAACGTCTGCTAGAAGACGCCGAGCTGACCCTGCACGCCGGCCATAAAGCCGGCCTGATCGGCGCCAATGGTGCCGGTAAATCCAGCCTGTTTGCCTTGCTGCGCGGAGAGCTGACGCCCGACGCTGGCGACTGCCTGCTGCCCGCCGACTGGCGCATCGCGCACATGCGCCAGGAAGTCGATACCCTCGAACGTCTGGCCGTGGACTACGTGCTTGATGGCGACGAGCGCCTGCGCGAAGTGCAGCGTTCGCTGGCCGAAGCGGAAGCGGCCCAGGACGGTGCCGCTCAGGCGCGTCTGCATTCGGAGCTCGACAGTGCCGACGGCTACACCGCCGATGCCCGCGCCCGCAAACTGCTGGCCGGATTGGGGTTCACAAACGAGCAAATGGAGCGTCAGGTCGGCAGTTTCTCCGGTGGCTGGCGGATGCGCCTGAACCTGGCGCAGGCGCTGATGTGCCCTTCAGACCTGCTGCTGCTCGACGAACCGACCAACCACTTGGACCTCGACGCCATTTTGTGGCTTGAGGACTGGCTCAAGAGTTACCCCGGCACCTTGCTGCTGATTTCCCACGACCGGGATTTTCTCGATGCCGTGGTCGATCACATCGCGCACGTCGAACAGCGCAAGATCACCCTGTATCGCGGCGGCTACAGCGCATTCGAACGTGCCCGCGCCGAACGTCTGGCACAGCAGCAACAGGCCTACGAGAAGCAGCAGGTGCAACGCGCGCACATGGAAAAATACATCGCGCGCTTCAAGGCACAGGCGACCAAGGCCCGTCAGGCCCAGAGCCGCATAAAGGCGCTGGAGCGCATGGAGGAGCTGTCCGCCGCGCATGTCGACTCGCCGTTCAACTTCGTCTTCCGTGAGTCCGACAAGATCTCCAGCCCGTTGCTGGACCTCTCTGACGCGCGTCTGGGCTACGGCGACAAGACCGTCCTCGAGAAGGTCAAGCTGCAACTGACACCGGGCGCGCGCATCGGCTTGCTGGGCCCCAACGGGGCGGGCAAATCGACACTGATCAAAAACCTGGCGGGCGAGCTTGAGCCGCAGAGTGGCCGGCTGGTGCGTGGCGAAAACCTCACCGTCGGCTACTTTGCCCAGCATCAGCTCGATTCACTGGATGCCAAGGCGACGCCTTTGCTGCACTTGCAGCGTCTTGCGCCGACCGAACGCGAACAGACCCTGCGCGACTTCCTCGGCGGCTTCGACTTCCGTGGCGCGCGTCTGGACGAGCCAGTGCTGAATTTCTCCGGCGGCGAAAAAGCGCGGCTGGCGCTGGCACTGATCGCCTGGGAAAAACCCAACCTGTTGCTGCTCGACGAACCGACCAACCACCTGGACCTGGAGATGCGTCTGGCGCTGACCATGGCCCTGCAGGAATTCGGCGGCGCGGTGTTGGTGGTGTCCCACGATCGGCATTTGCTCAAGAGCACCACCGACGACTTCCTGCTGGTGGCCGACGGTCGTGTGCAGGACTTCGATGGCGATCTGGACGACTACACGCGCTGGCTGGCGGACTACCGTCTGCGAAACGCACCGGTCAGCAACACACCGGTCAATGCCGACAAGACCGACAAAAAGGCTCAGCGTCAGCAGGCAGCGGCCTTGCGTCAGCAACTGGCCCCGCACAAGCGTGAAGCCGACAAGCTGGAACGCGACCTGGGGACCGTGAATGAAAAGCTCGCCAAGGTCGAAGAAGCGCTGGCTGACAGCACCAACTACGACGCTGCCAACAAAGACAAGCTGCGCGATCTGCTGGCCGAGCAGGCTAAGTTGAAGGTGCGTGAGTCCGAGCTTGAGGACGCGTGGATGCAAGCCCTCGAGTTGCTTGAGTCCATGCAGGCCGAACTGGAAGCGCTGTCGTGATCAAGGCAGGGATGTGATGGAAGTATTGGGTTTGCCGATATCCGCCTACTGGATAGAACCGCTGTTGATCGGCGTGCAGATTTTCCTGATCCTGCTGGCCGGGTATGTGTTGCAACGGGTGGTGGGTGGCTTTCTGACCGGGCTGGGCGAACGCTATCCGCTGCCGCCGGAGCTGCTGGTGCCGGTACGTGGCGGTCTGCGCTGGCTGATCATGGGCAGCGCTTTCGTCTTCGTGCTGGGCAGGCTGGGCGTTTCGGCCACGGTGCTGTGGACGGCGCTGTCCGGCTTCGTCGCCGTGGCGGCAGTGGCGTTCTTTGCAATGTGGAGCGTGTTGTCGAACCTGCTCTGCGCGATTCTGATCTTCACCATCGGCCCGTTTCGCATCGGCGACATGGTCGAGCTGGTCGACACACTGGACAAGCCTGGTGTGAAGGGCAGGGTGGTCGCCATCAACCTGATGTTCACCACCCTCATCGAGACCGCAGAAGCGGGCGGCGCACTGGTTCAGGTGCCCAATAGTCAGTTCTTCCAGAAATCAGTGCGTCGCTGGCGCGGCAGTGATCTGTTCCCGCAGATGGTGGTTGCAAAACAGCCTGACGAGCAAGATTAGAAATCATTGGCTTTGCGAAACAACACGCATTAATTTATCGAGCATTCGACTTTGTCTGAGGTGCGCGATGGCGCTTGAAACGTGGCTGGGCTTTTTCGCAGCCTGCTGGATTATCAGCCTGTCCCCTGGCGCCGGCGCCATCGCTTCCATGTCCTGCGGCCTGCAATACGGCTTCTGGCGCGGCTACTGGAACGCCCTGGGCCTGCAGATCGCACTGGTCGCGCAGATTGCAATTGTCGCCGCCGGGCTGGGCGCGGTACTCGCGGCCTCCGAAATGGCGTTCACGCTGATCAAGTGGTTCGGCGTTGCCTACCTGATCTATCTGGGCATCAAACAGTGGCGCGCTCTGCCCGCTGACCTTGCCGACGAATCTGCCGTTCGCCCCGTCAGCAAACCGATGAAGCTGGTCATGCGCGGTTTTCTGGTCAACATCAGCAACCCCAAGGCCCTGATCTTCATGCTGGCGATCCTGCCGCAGTTCATCGACCCGGCGGCGCCGCTGTTGGCGCAGTACGTCATCATTGCGGCAACCATGGTTGCGGTCGACCTTACCGTCATGGCGGGCTATACCGGGCTGGCGTCGAAAGTGCTGCGCCTGCTGAAGACACCTCGCCAACAGCGTCGTCTGAATCGCACGTTTGCCAGCCTGTTCGTGGGCGCGGCCGGTTTTATCGCCACGTTGCACCGCAGCACGACCTGAGCCCGACCCAGGCTGGCTATCCTGACGCGCAAGATCACCTGAAACAGGGCATGGCGCACTGTTTCAGGCAGGCATCCCGCCTTGATGTAAAATTCAGTAACAAAAACGTCTCCCGACTCTTGAGTAGCGCCCCTGCGAAGTTAACAATGCATCGCATCGCATTCCTGTCGAGATTCCGCAATGCCCCTCCGCTCTCACTTCCTTGCCTGGCTGCTGGCACCGCTACTGACGCTGTGCAGCCTCGGCGTACTGGCCGACCCTGTCGAAGGCGCAGCCCAGGCGCTGCATCTGCTGGATTACCTCAGCGCTGATTACCCGGCGACCGTGGTAGAGGGCAAGGTTGTGGCCGAGACCCCGTATCAGCAGCAGGCAGACAACCTGACCACGTTGCAGGCGCTGATTCTGACGCTGCCGCAGCGTGCCGAGCGCGCAGGACTGGAGCAGGGCGTTGCGGAGCTGACAAGGGCAGTCGCCGGGAAACAAGACGGCGCACAAGTCGCCCGACAGGCCCGGCAACTGGCCGCAAAACTGGCCCTTGCCTACGAAGTCAGCCAGGCCCCCGCCATTACCCCTGACCCTGCCCGTGGCGCGCCGTTGTATGCGCAACACTGCTCGGTCTGTCACGGTGATACAGGTGTCGGTGACGGCCCCGCAGGTATCGGTCTGGAACCAGCACCTTCGAACCTGCGCGACACGGCGCGTCTGGACCGCCTGAGCCTTTACGACCTCTACAGCTCGCTGGGGCTGGGGATTGCCGGCACTGATATGCCGGCGTTTGCCGATCAACTGGACGACCGCCAGCGCTGGGACATTGCCACTTATATCGCCAGCTTCAGCGCACAACCGGTCACCAGCGCCACCAAGACCTTCAACCTCGCCGACCTCGCTCGTCAGACACCGGCAGAAGTACTGACAGCTGAAGGCCCGGACGCCGCCGCGACCTTCCGCGTCCAACGCGCACAGCCGCCTCAAGTGCAGCGCGGTCCGGCGCAACTGCTCGATTACACCAGTGTCACGCTGGACAAGAGCCTGGCTGCCTATCAGGCCGGTGATCGCGAACAAGCTTACGATTTGTCGGTGGCGGCGTATCTGGAAGGCTTCGAACTGGTCGAAAGCTCGCTGGACAACGTCGACGCCAACGTTCGCAAAGACACTGAAAAGAGCCTGATGGCTTATCGTCAGTCGCTGCAGGACAGCCTGCCGCTGCCGCAGGTTGTGCAAAAACTGGAAATCGCCAAATCCAGACTCAAGGAATCGGCGGGGCTGCTGGGCAACGATGGCTTGAGCCTGTCGCTGAGCTATATCTCGGGCCTGTTGATCCTGCTGCGCGAAGGGCTGGAAGCGATTCTTGTGCTGGCAGCAATTCTGGCGTTCCTGCGCAACACCGGGCAACAGTCTGCGGTGCGCAGCGTCAATGTGGGCTGGGGATTGGCATTGCTGGCCGGCCTGGGCACCTGGGCGCTGGCGGCTTACGTCATCGACGTCAGCGGTGCGCAACGTGAGTTGCTGGAGGGTGCCACGGCGTTGTTTGCCAGCGTCATGGTGCTCTGGCTCGGCGTGTGGATGCACGACCGTCGCCACGCCGCCGCGTGGCAGGATTACGTCAAAAGCAGTCTGGTCGGCGGCGGTGGCCGGTTCGGGTTCGCGGTGCTGGCGTTCTTCTCGGTGTACCGCGAGCTGTTTGAAGTCATCCTGTTTTACGAAACCCTGTGGCTGCAGGCCGGGCCAGCCGGACACGATGCGGTGCTGGCGGGCGGCGCCACAGCGCTGGTGCTGCTGGTGGGCCTGGCATGGGTCATCCTGCGCGGTTCAGCGAAACTGCCGCTGTCGATGTTCTTTGGCATCAACGCTGCGCTGCTGTGTGCGCTGTCAGTGGTGTTCGCCGGCCACGGCGTCAAGGCGCTGCAAGAGGCGGGCATATTCGGCACACGGCCAGTGCCGTTCTTCGAGTTTGACTGGCTGGGTATCCATGCCGACCTGTACTCACTTGGCGCGCAGGCCATCGCCCTGACCGCCATTGCGGTGCTGTATGGCCGAAGCCGTCTGGCCGACAAACGCAGGCTCCAGACAACAGACTGATACTGCACACGTGTTCAAGGACAAGCGGCGCCCGCCGCTTGTTCTGACTGTATGTTTAAGTGCTATTAAAGCCGCTTCTTAGATACGTCCCTCCCTGTATAAAAAACCACCTGTTAGTTCTGTCAGTAGACGCACTTTTTCTTCAGGCCTAGTGTAGCGAAACGCCAACTCGGCTACCGGGTACTGGCGCATTTACCTGAGAGCGAGGTGGTGATGGCCAAGCACGAGATACGGTTGTGGGCTGAAGATATTGAGGAATATGACCATCCTGACATCGCCATTGAGTTTTATAAGGACGACAAACTAGAAAAGCAAACCTGGGTAAGACTCTACCCTCATCGCATTAAGCCGCTGTTCGGTAATCTGGACCAGGATGAAAGACTCCTGACCATTCTGGTAATGGCGTTCAGAAAGAAGGTGTATGAGCTGGCGGACCTGTAAAGCCTTTAAGAACGCAACATAACTCATGCCTAACGCCACGCTGGGCGACGGGCATCACATTATAAAGAGGGTGAGTATATGGCCACTTACGAAGTTAGAATGTATTACAGCGACGTTGATGTCGTCGAAGACGCAAAGGTCATTCCCGAGGTGCTGGTCGAGTTTTGGAACCCTCGAAAAAAAGTCTCCACCACCTATAAACTTCCGGGCCTGGAGATTGTGGTTAAGCAAAAAGGGGAGGCCGACTTTACCACGTATCTGACGACCCCAAAAAAAGGCGCATATTACGACAACGTCAAGGTCTCCACCGATGTTGACCGTGTCAAAGGTTTCAGTGAACACGATGATGAATTGTTGATCAATCTCGTCAATGCGTTTGCAAAATTGAACCTCTCCATCAAATAAGAGCACGGCAACGTTTGCCAGCACAAGGGACTCCTGACAAGGGTCCCTGCACCTTCATGTAGCCGGATTCACTCCAGATCCACCGGCTTCTTCAACTTCGGATTCGGAAAGAACTGCACGCCCTGTACCTTGGGATCCGCCGGTTTGACCGCCGCCTTGTTGACCCGCGTACCCAACTCTTTCGGAATCGACAGCCCCTGTGCATTGAGCGTATCGCTGTAGCCGCAGCCGACGCATTCGCGGTGCGGCACGTCGTCTTCGCTCCACATCATCAGTTTGTCAGGCTCGCTGCACGCCGGGCAGACCGCCCCGGCGATAAAGCGTTTTTTGGTCACCACTGCCGGTGCATCGGTCATGCTGCCGCATCCTCACTCAAGCCGCTGTGACGCAACAATGCGTCAATCGATGGCTCGCGTCCGCGGAAGTCGACGAACAGCACCATCGGCGCCTGTGAACCGCCCCGCGCCAGAATGGCTTCGCGGAACGCGCGGCCGGTTTCAGCGTTGAGCACGCCGTCTTCTTCAAACTTCGAAAACGCATCGGCAGACAGCACTTCGGCCCACTTGTAGCTGTAGTAACCGGCTGCATAACCGCCAGCGAAGATGTGCGCAAAGCTGTTCGGGAAACGATTGTAGGCAGGCGGGCGCATCACCGACACTTCATCACGAACGCCTTCCAGCACGTCAAGCACGCTGCGGCCATCACCATGAGTCGCATGCAGCTCGAAGTCGAACAGCGAGAACTCGAGCTGACGCACCATCATCAGGCCGGACTGGAAGTTTTTGGCCGCGAGCATCTTCTCCAGCAAGTCCTGAGGCAGCGGCTCACCGGTTTCGTAATGACCGGAGATCAGCGCCAGGCCTTCAGGCTCCCAGCACCAGTTTTCCATGAACTGGCTCGGCAACTCGACCGCGTCCCAGGCCACGCCATTGATACCGGACACACCGGCATGCTCGACGCGGGTCAGCAGGTGATGCAGGCCGTGACCAAACTCGTGGAACAGGGTAGTGACTTCATCGTGAGTCAGCAGCGCAGGCTTACCGGCAACAGCCGGCGTGAAGTTGCACACCAGATTGGCCACCGGGCTTTGCAGCGTGCCCTCAGCCGTGCGGCGACGGTCACGAGCGCCGTCCATCCACGCACCGCCACGCTTGTTGGCGCGCGCGTACAGGTCGAAGAAGAAGCGCCCGACATGCTGGCCGTTCTCCTTGATCTCGAACAGACGAACGTCCGGGTGCCAAGTGTCGAAGCCTTTCTGCTCGGCGATCTCGATGCCATACAGACGCTGGACGATAGCGAACAGGCCGCCGAGGACTTTATCGACAGGGAAGTAGGCGCGCAGCATTTCCTGAGAAACGCTGTAGCGCTGCTCGCGCAACTTCTCGCCGTAGAAACCGCTGTCCCAGCTTTGCAAATCCGGGCAGCCCTGTTCGGCAGCATAAGCCTTGAGCTGCTCAAGGTCCTGAGCGGCGAACGGTTTGCTGCGCTTGGCCAGGTCACGCAGGAAGCTCAGCACCTGATCGCTGGACTCGGCCATTTTGGTCGCCAGACTCAACTCGGCGAAGTTCGCGTAGCCCAGCAACTGCGCCAGCTCCTGACGCAGGTCGAGAATCTGCTCCATGACCGGCGTGTTGTCGTTCTTGCCAGCCTCAGGGCCTTGATCCGAGGCACGGGTGCAGTACGCCGCGTAGACTTCTTCGCGCAGCGCACGGTCTTCGGCGTAGGTCATCACCGCGTAATAGCTCGGGAATTCCAGGGTGATCAGATAGCCTTCAAGGCCTTTGGCCTTGGCGGCAGCGGCCATTTGTTGTTTGGCAGAGTCGGTCAGGCCGGCGAGGGCGGATTCGTCAGCGACCAGCTTGGTCCAGGCCTGAGTAGCATCAAGCAGCTGATTGGAGAACTGGCTGCCCAGCTCCGACAGCTTGCTTTGCACCTCGGCGTAACGCTTCTGCTGCTCGGGCGGCAGATCGATACCGGACAAACGGAAGTCACGCAGCGCCTGCTCCAGAATGGTCTTCTGGCCGACGTCAAAACCAGCCGCTTCAGGGCCGTTGGCCAGCGCTTCGTACGCCTGGAACAACTCACGATTCTGGCCCATCTCGGTGGAGTAGGCGCTCAGTGCAGGCAGGCAAGACTCGTAGGCCTCGCGCAGTTCTGCGCTGTTGCACACGGCATTCAGGTGGCTGACCGGACTCCATGCCGCGCCCAGGCGGTCATTCAATTCGTCCATCGTCAGCACCAGCCCGGCCCAGGTGGGTGTCGAACCCTGTTTGGCGAGGATGTCGGCAATCGCGGCACGGTTGTCGGCCAGGATTTTTTCAATAGCGGGTTTGACATGTTCGGCACGAATCGCCGAAAAGGGTGGCAGGTCGTACGATTGCAGAAGAGGGTTGTTCGCGCTCACGGTTTTGCACCTTGCCTGGAAGAAACACCCAGCCATCTTAATTACAATCGACGCCGACCGCAGCAACCAAACCCGCTCTGTACGCCTATCACTGCCAAAGAAGGAGCCTATCGTGGCCATTCGCAAGTTTCAGGACCACACCCCAGCCCTCGGCGAACGGGCTTTTGTCGACCATTCGGCAATCGTCATCGGCGACGTCGAAATCGGTGCCGACAGCTCCGTCTGGCCGCTGACCGTCGTGCGCGGCGACATGCACCGCATCCGCATTGGCGCACGCACCAGCGTGCAGGACGGCAGCGTGCTGCACATCACCCACGCCGGCCCCTTCAACCCGGACGGCTTCCCCTTGTTGATCGGCGACGAAGTGACCATTGGCCACAAATCGATGCTGCACGGCTGCACCCTCGGCAACCGCATCCTGGTCGGCATGGGCACCACCATCATGGACGGCGCCGTGGTGGAAGACGAAGTCATCATCGGCGCAGGCAGCCTGGTGCCACCGGGCAAAGTGCTGGAAAGCGGCTTTTTGTATGTCGGCAGGCCGGTCAAACAGGTGCGCGCACTCACCGAAAAGGAAATCGCCTTCTTCCCGTACAGCGCCACTAATTACGTAAAGCTCAAGGACCAACACCTGGCTGAGGGGTTTGATAAGGCCTGACTATCGTTCCTGTTATACATAGGTCCGCTTTTGATTCTGGCCGAAGGCCGTGGGAGCGAACTTGCTCGCGAAGAGGGCGGTTCAAACGCCCGTATATGAGCACGACACTGGCCTCTTTGCGAGCAAGCGAAGCGTCGCCCGGCTCGCTCCCACAAGGTAGCTCAAGGCATCAACTGTTGCAGCGCCGCCTTGCGCGCCTCAACCGGCATGCCGCCCAACTTCTCTACCGCCTGATAAAACGCCGGCCAATCGCCATTCACTTGCTTGAACAACGTCGCAAACGCCGGCACCCATTGATCATAAAGACCAAAAGGCAGCAGCTTGGCATTGTTCATCGGGCCATTGATCCAGCCATCGAAACGCTTGTCACCCGCCCACTGCTCATCGCGCATCTGTCGATAATCACGCCGCAGCTGCTCAAATTCGGCAGCCTTGCGCGCCCGCATCACCTCAGCCGACAACGGCTGACGATACAGCGCCTTGAGCCGCTCGCGAGTATCGAGCACCAACCGAATAAATTGATCTCGCCGCGCCAACTGCGAAACGCTCTCCGGCGGCAACCCCCGCGCCGCACGCCACTGCCGCGTGCCTTCCTGCTCGACGAAACTGGCGTAGGACTCGTTGAACTCGGTGTCGTCCTTCACATAAAAGCGCTGATGCGCCAGTTCATGAAAAATCAGCGTCGCTAAACGCTCATCACCCCAACCCAGCATCGAACTGAGAATCGGATCATCAAACCAGCCCAGCGTCGAATAGGCCTCCACACCACTCAAATAAACATCCTTGCCCGCCT
The DNA here is from genome assembly GCF_002157375.1 of Pseudomonas syringae. Classification (GTDB taxonomy): domain Bacteria; phylum Pseudomonadota; class Gammaproteobacteria; order Pseudomonadales; family Pseudomonadaceae; genus Aquipseudomonas; species Aquipseudomonas syringae_T. The sequence continues at coordinate 226,737 of NZ_MTSA01000006.1, read as the reverse complement.
GCCGCTGCAACGCCGCCTCACCACGCGCCCCGCCAGGGCTGTAATAACCGCGATACGCAACGCACCCGGCAATCGGAAAACAGTGCGTCACCGGCTCCAGCGAAAACTCATCCGTTGCAAACACATTCCACACCACATAAGGCCGACCCAAGTCCGCATACAGGCGATAACTCTTGTTATCCGGAAGGTGCAAATGCTCGCTGGCAAAGCGGCGCGCCAATTGCGAACGAGCCAGATGCTCGCGCAAACCTGCATCCCGAGCAGGGTCCGCCATGATCTTTTCCACAGGCTCGCGCGCCTGCAGCAACTGCCATTGCCCTTGGGCCAGTTGGCCGTAGTAGTAAACGCTGGAGCAGCCGGTTAGCAGCGTGACGGCTATCAGCAATAACAGACGTGAGGCAGAGAGTGTGGGCATGGACAGGCGGGCTTTGGTGGCTTGGATGCGGTGATGTTATGCCGGACAGGTGTGAGGGTGTGCAAGTGCTGCGGGGATATGAGGCGACGCGCAACGCTGGTATCGTTGATCGCATTTCCAACGCACACTCATGGATGGCCATTCGTTTGCCTACCTCATCGTCAATTGGCGCGCGTGATCCCTCATGACACCACTCATGTGCGTCGTGACATTCCAGTTCGTGGCCGGAATGATAGGCACCTGCGTCGTAACACCGAATCCAACGCTTTCACCCGCCTCCAGGAATATCGACCATCCCTCGAAAGCGTGGCGAATCTTCTTCCGGATCATGGCTGTCTGCATGTGCTACATGTGGTCGTCGCTGGTGACCATTATTGTCCTGGCCAACACAATGGAAAATTACGATCCACACAGCCTGTCGGAAATGACACGCGCGGTGCTGATAGCGACGCAGCCCCTACCGTTACTTATCGTTTTTTACTGGCTGCTTGCCAAAGGGGTGCGCAAGGTGGAGCGGGACAGGGGATGATTTTTATTTCTTGAGTGAGCTGTGATGAAGATTGCAATCATCCTGTTAATCATTTTAAAGAAATCTCGTGGCGTTTCGCGTATTGATCGTTCGTAGCGAAGGTTGAAATTTTCCAGAAGCCAACGAAAGTGGTTAATTTCTGATGGTACTCGCCGACAGCTACCGACAAGAGGTAATCTTCTGGAGACCGACAGTCAAGCTTGCCTAGGTTCTGTAAGAAAAGTCGGTGAGCGAAGGTCAGGCAAGTCAAAAACAGGCGAGGAAGCGGAGTCTACGTGTTGTTAAATGAGCATTCTGAGCCTGTTTTTAACGCAGCATCACCGATGCGTAGCCACTTTCGTACAGAGCCTAGCAAAAGTAGTAATGGCATCTGTAAATCGAGTCAGCTGATGGTGACACTGGCTATATCAGTGTGTCACCATAATTCAGACTGAGCTTTGCCCTTTCTAATTAAGAGTAGGCGTATGGACTATGGATGACATATTAATAGAAAAACTGCTGTACATGGGAGAAGGAACAAGTCTAGATTACAAGCAACAACAGTACATAGTTAGCGGCAAGGATCTGAAAGCCAAATCTGAGTTACTCAAAGATATATTAGCTTTTTCTAACGCTTGGCGCTCAGAGGATGCGTACATTTTAATAGGAGTTAACAACTCAGGTGAAGTTACAGGGCTAGATAATGATCCTGATGACTCACGACTGCAACAGTTTATTAATAGCAAAACCAATCATCCAATCGATTTCTCATACCGATCAATTATTTACAAAGGAACGAAATTAGGCCTTTTTACGATCCATCAACAGTTGCGTCCTGTTTATGCAAAGAGTGATTATGGCATTGTGACTGCCCATAAAGTGTATGTCCGTCGCGGCTCATCTACAGCAAACGCAGATCCTACAGAAATTGCCCGAATGGGTATAGCTCAATTTAACTCCGCGAATATTTCTGTTCATATGCCCGATGTAGACGTCAAGCTAGTTTCTGACGACGATGAAAACATCGACCAGTTGAACTTCAGTTACAAAAGCCTAAATTTATTTGATTATCCAGATTATAGATCTCCTCCGGAGAGAACCAGCGCATACTCTGTGGCCTCGCTAAATTTTGACAACATAGACTATTATAGAGAGCTTGCATCTTACATCAAGAAAAAGCTAGGACTGCTTAAGCTACAATTATGCTTAACCAATTCCGGAAGTAGTTACGCAGACGACGTCCGCGTTTACGCAGAGCTGGTAGGTTGGCCAAATGCCACAGTGCATTTTGAAAAAAACCCATACAATCGCCCCGAGAAATCACACTTATCAGGAAGGATAAGCCGTCAAAAAAACTCTACAATCAACCCTTCAGTCAATATAGTTAGAAATAAAAACAAAACAACTATCATCTTTCATGTTGGAAAAATACATAGCGGAGAAACTCTATTTACCTCCGCTGTATTTCTTGAATCCCCTCCGATTGAGATGGAATGCATTCTCGTGAAAATATTATCGGATCAGTTACGCGCACCTAAGGAAGTTATAATACCGACCGCAATTTCATTCAATAAGGCTGATCTAACTTTTGACATGATAAAAAACATGAATTTATAGTTTGATTTTGACGAGCAACAGTCTAGCAGAGCTAGCAGTGAGAACAGCCTGCTTCCGAGCTAACAAAACTAATATTAACCCAATTGAAACCAGCATTAGCGAGATATCAAATGTAACAAGCTAAAGCTTACTCCTTGCTGATAATTAAAATCATTCCTCAAAAGGCCTTAAGCAGTGAACGCAACCAGTAACGGTATAATTCCACTAGTAATTTGCCTAATCCTACTTGTCATCTATGCTATAAATCTAATATTACTAGCCCACTGGAGCAATAAAGAAAATCTGTCTTGGCAAGCATACTTAGAAGAGTCTAGAAGGCGAGAGATAAGTAATGAGGAGCCATACATGGGTGGATATTACATCAGCCCTTTTTTAAGCCTTGCAAAAATATTGCGCTGGCTGATACCACTGGCTTTAATAATCATTGTAGCGAATAATAAAAGCGAACTCAGCGCTGCCGTAAACACGCTGATGGGCTAAGCACGATACAAAAATACAAAAGCAACACCGTCAATACTAGACGATCAAACAATATATCTACGTAAAAAAATGCATCACATGAAAATAAGGCAAGCATTTTTAACGATAGCTAGTTTATAGTTCGATATGAATTTTATGCAGTCATGGCCTATACGCAACTGAGGCCCGCGCATCACGCGGGTCTTATTATGGCTGGCCGCATGCACTGATACAGCATCAATATCACCTCGATTTTTGCTTCATGGATGAACCTAGTTTATCGATTTCTTCAACTCCAAGTTAGAAATAGCTCCGACATTCGTCTTACACTCTAGTTTGCTGTTCGCGAAATAGCTTTTCGTCATTTTCGGCTACACTTCAGATGTCCATCCCGGCCTTAGAGAGCTGACAGTAGGCGCTATGCACATCACGTTTGGCCCTGAAGAAAAGAACGAGCTGAAAATACGCACTCGCGCTGCGACGATCTCTCAACGAGAAGGCGGTCGGGCACGTACAACCCTGCTTGCTACCGAGAGCGAAGCTCGAGAAAACATTGCACGGTTGACGGGCGAACACAGCCGGGTCTGCCTTTAGGCATCGGTCATATCCAGACTAAATCCTATGATTACACCCAACATGGCGCGATCAAGTTATTTGCCGCACTAGATTACATCCAAGGGAAATTGATCAGCGGCATCAAGCTTCAGCATCGGTATCAAGAGTAGCTGGCCGTTCTCAAGATGACCAATAAAGAACTGCCCAAGCACCTCCAGATTCATCTGATCGTCTATAACTACCCGCCCCACAAGCATACCGCAGTGAAAGTCTGGCTGGCGAAACATCCGCGCTTTCATATTAATTTCGCACCAACCTCAAGCTCTTGGATGAACATGACTGAGCGCTTCTTCGAGACATTACAGTGTACTTACGGAACGACAGCTTTGCTCCTTGTGCGAGATAGAAAGCGCCATCACAACGCTCATGACGTTACTCAATGCTCAGCCGACCCGTACATTTGAAACGCAAAATAAGAAGAGACGTTGGACAAAATTTAACGTGCGCGTGAGTCGTATGAGTCCGTGCAAGAAAAATAATTTATTTCAAAAACAGTGCGCTAGTGTGGAAGACTGGGAATTATTAGTTGAAGGCTACGTTGAGCCTGCAAAAACTATTTTTCTGGGACAGGAAAGCAAACAAGATTCTTGGGTTCCCGTTTCTGACCGTAATTCGATATTTAAAAACTCTATGCACAAACGAAAATATTCATTCTGCAGCTAAATATCCTGCTGAACCTTCCACCTCCTCAACACTCCCTTTTAAAGTCCCCCCCTCAACGCCCACTGCCGAAAGGATTCCGCATGCCTACAGCCCCAATCCCGCAGATCCCGCCCCTCCAACGCGAACTCAGCCTGCGTGCCGTCATCACCGGCATCGTCCTGGGCATTTTGCTCACCCCCTCCAACGTCTACGCCGGCCTGAAGATCGGGTGGTCGTTCAACATGTCGATCATTGCGCTGCTGATCGGTTACGCCATCTGGCAAGGGCTGGCCAAACGCTCGCCCGATCAGCCGCCGTGGACGTTGCATGAGAGCAATATCAATCAGACGGTGGCATCGGCAGCGGCGTCGATTATTTCGGGTGGTCTGGTCGCGCCGATTCCGGCTTATACGTTGTTGACAGGGCAGCAACTGGACCCTGTTCCGATGATGGCGTGGGTGTTTTCGGTGAGTTTTCTGGGGATCTGGATTGCATGGTATCTGCGGCCTTCGTTGCTCAACGACAGGTCGCTGAAGTTCCCCGAGGGCATGGCGACGCTGGAGACGCTGTTGCACATTTACAACCACGGTCGCGAGGCGGCGACGCGGTTGAAGGTGCTGCTCAGTGCTGCGTTACTGTCCGCGCTGGCGAAGTGGGTAGATACGTTCGTGTGGGCGTTTCCGCGTTGGTCGCCGAGTGCGCAGTTGGAGCGGCTGACGTTTACCGCTGACCCTTCGCTGTTGTTGGTGGGGTTCGGCGCGATCATCGGGATTCGTGTCGGTGTGACGCTGTTGTTTGGTGCATTGCTGGCGTGGGGCGGTCTGGCGCCGTGGTTGTTGGCGCAAGGGCTGGTAACGTTGCCGGCTGGCAGCAGCGGTCCGCAATTCGCGACGCTGGTGGAATGGTTGCTGTGGCCAGGGGTGAGTTTGATGGTCTGCTCGACACTGACGTCGCTGGCCATCCGGCTGTGGGGACTGCACTCGTCCACCAAAGCGAGCAGCGGGACGATCTGGGCCAAACCGAAAGCGGGGCCTGCGCTCGGCCTGGTGCTTTCGATCCTTCTGGTGGTGAGCCTGCAAGCGCTGTTGTTCGGGATCAATCTGTGGATGGCGTTGTTGACCATTCCTCTGGCGGTTTGCCTCGCGGCGGTGGCTGCGCGGGTGGTCGGAGCCACGGGCATTCCGCCTATTGGTGCTATCGGGCAGTTGTCGCAGTTGAGCTTTGGCATCGTCGCGCCGGGGCAGGTCACAATCAATCTGATGAGTGCCAACACGGCGGGCGGTTCGGCCGGACAATGCACAGACCTGATGAACGATTTCAAAGTGGGCAAGGCGATTGGCGCCACGCCGCGCAAGCAACTGGTCGCCCAGACGCTGGGGATTTTCGTCGGCAGTATCGTCGGTGTGCTCGCCTACATGGCGCTGATCCCGGACCCGCAAACCATGTTACTTACCGAAGAGTGGCCAGCTCCGGCGGTCGCGACCTGGAAGGCCGTGGCGCAAACCCTGACCCACGGGCTGGACTCGTTGTCGGAAAGCATCCGCTGGGCTATTTTCATTGCGGGTCTGGCGGGTGTGTTGCTGGGGATTCTGGACAGCACATTGCCAGCCCGCCGTGTCCGTTATCTGCCGAGCGCCGCTGCACTGGGCCTGGCGTTTGTCTTGCCAGCGTCGGTATCGTTGATGATGGCCCTCGGCGCAGTGCTCACGTGGACCGTCAGCTGTCGCTGGGCCAGCCTCACTGAACGATTCGCCATTACCGCTGCTGCGGGCTTGATCGCAGGAGAGAGCATTACCGGAGTGGGCGCGTCGTTGTGGCAGATGCTGGGTAATGGGTAAGTGAGGGTTCTTTCGTGAGCACGGTGGGCGCTGCCCAGAGCACTACCGCAATCGCGGTCCGTCAGGGGCTCGCGAAAGCTGTTTTCCGATTGATAGAGCACCCGCCGCGCTTCATCAGTGGACCAGGCGATTGACTGATGATCTCCGGGCGGCGACCTCTTTCAGACACCCCACACTCAGCCCCTCGGCAAAGACTGCACACAACAAAAAGCCCACCATGTAGGTGGGCTTTTGGTATTGCTGTATCATCTGTCCGTGGGGGGAGGCGTAAGCCAGCTAGGCCCTCGGCAAGTGAGCCGACTATAAGGAAATTTGCAGTTGTCGTCAATGTCGACTTTAGAAGTTGCAAAAGCTATCAGATTGTCCCTTTCCTGCGCCCGGATTTCGACCTATGAAAACGCAGCGCTCGCTGTGGGTCGGGGACTCGATGAAGCTGTAACATTATACGCATGGAACGCACTCGTCTCTGGAGCATTCCTTACACCGTTACACCTGTGCGAGGTCATTGTTCGTAACGGTGTTGCAGACGCAATTGCGTCAGTCTACGGCCCCCAGTGGCCTTGGAGCCCTGGTTTCGAACAGAGCCTGCCGGATGTCACAGGCCCCACTTTCAAGCCAAAACAAGAGCTTGCAAGAGCAAGACAAAAATGCGGCACAACCGGAGCCGTGATTGCGGAGCTGAAGTTTGTGTTTTGGGAAAAAATGTTCACGAAACGGTTCGAAGGACGCCTCTGGGTTCCTTACTTACATACTTTTTTCCCGAACCTGAAAAAATGTTTCACCGTATCCGTCCACCGAACCAGGATTGCGGCTGATCTCGAACAGATCCGACTGCTTCGAAACAGAATTGCCCATCATGAGCCGATATTTTCAAGAAACCTGATGAGCGATTTTGCTGTTATTCAACGCCTGACTGAAACACGTTGCATCGTTTCCGCAGATTGGATGAATGGCCAACAACAGGTCATGTCTACGGTCGCCACTAAACCTTTTTAAGCAGAGGTATGACCTCAGGTGCCAGTCCGTTTTTTCACGTTGCCAATCGCATTCGCGCTCGCAGCCCTCACCGGATGTGCCGGCCCCTTGCCTGCGGTTGACCCTGGCATGGCGTGGGTCGACATGCGTACTCTGACCGGCCAGTTGATCATGGCCGACAAGCTTGATGGCAAAAACACGTACGACGGACGCTATTTTCAGGTGACGCCGGGCCGTCACGCGTTGCAGGTGCGGTATGACTACGAGTACCGGTCGGGCGGTATGGGGATGATCGGCGATGAATACACCGAGATCACCTGCTACGTCAGTGTTCGCTATGACCACTTCGTCGCAGGGCAGCGGTATGTTCTGGAGGTGCGCTCATTGGCGAACAGTGTCGACGCCTGGCTTTACGATGCAGACCGCAACGTGGTGGCCGAGGAGGAGGAAGAGGGCGGCGTTCACTGCATCTGATCAGCGATCGTTGCGCTGATAGATGATTTTTTTGGTGCCGTTGTCGCAGGTGCCGACGACCATTTCCGGATCGGTGGCCTCTTCATTGGCGACGATTTCCAGCGTATAGGACGTCACGTTATTGGCCTGGATCTTGGCTTCGATTTCATCCTTGAGTTCATCACAGGATTTAGGCGCGGCCAAGGCGCCCGTCGCCACTACCGTACAGGTCACTGCCAGAATAAAACGTTTCATGCTCGACTCCTGATCATGATCAAACCATGCGTCGATAACGCATGACCGATGAAGCAAGCCAGCTTTATACAGTAGATACGGGAGCGCACAAGGCACTCCCGCTACGTTCACCGAGGATCAGCTCAACAATGTGGCGTCCAGCGTGATCTTGGCGTTCAACACTTTGGAGACCGGGCAGCCTTCTTTGGCTTTCGTGGTCAACTCGTCGAACTGTTGCTGTGTCGCACCCGGCACTTTGGCCTTGAGGGTCAGATGCACAGCGCTGATTTCAAAACCGCCTTCGGTCTGATTAAGGGTCACATCAGCCTGGGTATCGATGCTTTCAGCAGTCAGGTTTTCGCCGCCCAGAATCATGGACAGTGCCATCGAGAAACAGCCTGCGTGGGCTGCGCCGATCAGCTCTTCCGGGTTGGTGCCCTTGCCGCCTTCAAAACGTGCCTTGAAGCCGTAAGGTGCTTCGCGCAACACGCCGGTTTCCGTGGAGATGCTGCCAATACCGCTTTTCAGATCACCTTCCCAGTGGGCAGATGCTTTCTTGACGATGCTCATGGTCGCTCCTTTTGGAATGAATGTGGATCATTGCTGTTACAAGGTTCTGAGGACGGGCAGCTCTGGAAAGTTCAACCGTCGGAAAGACCTACCGTTTAAGTAGGTTTTTACCCGCCTGCCATTGAAAAGCACGACTTGCGCCCGCACTGCTGTTTCATCGTGGGCAGCTCCAGCAGCCAGCCCATCTCAATTCGAGGAGCTACCCCGGCCTATGAAACGTCTGGCAGATGTAAAAATTTCCACCCTTGATCTGGTGCCCGTACGCCACGACAAAGGACCTGCTGAATCCCTGCGCAACTCACTCAGCCTGGCTCAACACGTTGAAAAACTGGGCTATAACCGTTTCTGGGTGGCTGAACACCACAACATGGACGGCATCGCCAGTTCCGCGACTTCCGTGCTGCTCGCGTACCTGGCCGGCGGCACGTCGACCATTCGTGTCGGTGCTGGCGGGATCATGCTGCCCAACCACGCGCCGCTGGTGGTGGCCGAACAATTCGGCACGCTGGCCAGCCTCTACCCTGATCGAATCGATCTGGGTCTGGGCCGCGCACCGGGTTCCGATCAGATGACCGCCCGCGCCTTGCGTCGTGAGCGGTCCGGCAGCGCCGAGGATTTCCCGGATGACGTCACTGAGCTGATGGAATACCTGGGGCCGCGCACACCTGATCAAAAAGTGATCGCCGTACCCGGCTCGGGCACCCATGTGCCGATCTGGTTGCTGGGGTCGAGCCTGTTCAGCGCCCAATTGGCAGGCATGCGCGGGCTGCCGTATGCCTTCGCCTCGCACTTTGCACCGCGCTACATGCACGAAGCCATTCGGGTCTACCGCAACCATTTCCAGTCCTCGGCCGTGCTCGACAAGCCTTACGTGATGCTCGGCGTGCCGCTGTCGGCCGCTGATACCGATGAGCAGGCGGAATACCTGGCGACTTCGGTCTACCAGCGCATCCTGGCGTTGATGCGCGGGCACAGCCTGATGCAGCGTCCGCCGGTCGAATCGATGGATGGCCTGTGGCTGCCTCATGAACGTGAAGCGGTGGCAAGCTTTCTGGGACTGGCGATGGTGGGCGGCCCGGAGAAAATCCGCGCCAAGCTGGACGTTCTGCTTGAGCAGACCGACGCCGATGAGCTGATCTTCACCTGCGATATGTATGAGCACGAGGACAGGCTGCGGTCCTACGAGATTCTGGCGCAGGTCGCACACGGCTAAGCGATTTTTAGAATCGCCAATAGCCGACCGAAAACAGAATCGCCCCGGACTGGATGACAGTCCGGGGCGATTCTGTTCGTAAAGCCCGCAAACGGGATCAACCGGCGGCCTGGCTTGAATCAGGTTCGAAGACCCGGTTCAGCGCCAGGCTCGACGGGTAATCAACCGCGCTGGTAAACGATCTCCTTAGTGCCGCCTTCGCACGTGCCAACAACCTGCTTGCCGGCAGAGCTGCCTTTCTCGACCACTTCCAGCGTGTAGGACGTCACGCCCTTCGCCTGGAGCTTGGCATCGAGTTCACTTTTCAACTCATCGCATGGCTTGCCCGCCGCGAGGGCAGTGCCTGCGATGCTCAACAAGCCTACAGCCAACAAAAACTTCTTCATGGGTAATCCCTCTCGTCTGGCCATGTACAGACGCCATCGGAACAGGCGCCCACTCGACATCCACGCTCACACCTTCCCGGTGACCGGTTACAAAGTGTGTAGCGCAGATTATGGCAATCGGCCAGCCGAAAGGTTCAGATGTCGTCAGCTATTGGCGATGCGGAAGCCGACTTTCAGGGTTACCTGGAAATGCGCCACTTTGCCGTCTTCGATGTGGCCACGTGTTTCAGTCACTTCGAACCATTCCATGTGGCTGATGCTTTTGCTGGCCTCGGCCAAGGCATTGTTGATCGCGTCTTCAATGGTGGTGGTGGACGAGCCAACGATTTCAACTTTTTTGTACGTGTGATGATCGGTCATGGCAGTTCTCCTGGAAGTCTGAAAAAGGCGCGGTATAGAACACGCTCCCTGCTTCTGTCAGGGGAACGCGCGCAAAAGTTCAGCCCTTTGTAGAAATCCCATCGCACTTTCCAAAAAGCCTGGAGTCCGAAACAACACACGCTCACTCACCATTGCAGGAGAAACACCATGGCTACTACTTCACTCCGTAAGGCCTCGTTGCAAAGTATGGAAGCTGAGATCGAAAGCCTCTTGAAGTCGCTTGAAGGCCTGAAAGCCGATGCTACCGACGAGTCGCGCAAGACGCTGAAAACCCTGAAAGCCAATGCTGAAAGCGCACTGAGCCATTCGCGCAGCCTGCTCAGCGATGTCTACGAAGACGTCAAAGAGAAAACCCGCGAAAACGCGCTGGCTACTCGCGACTACGCTCAAGAGCACCCTTGGACCACCGCAGGTGTTGCCGTCGGTGCAATCGGCCTGATCACAGCCTACATGCTGTTCAAGCGCGGTAACTGATCAGATTCTGATCGGGTCTCCAGACTGCTTAAGCTCGTTCTTCAACCACTGAGCCAACTGTTGCGCCCGACCATCGGCCGCACGTCTGGGTACCCAAAGCGCCAGCTGCGCCGGGGTTTCGCTGAAACCCCACGGCGCAGCCAGGCGACCGGCTTTCAGGTCGTCGATGACCAGCGGCTCCGGCGCAATCGCAATCCCCAGGCCGGCGACGGCTGCCTCTAGCAAATAATACAAATGCTCGAACCCCTGACCGTACCGCAACGCCTGCGGATCGATCCCGTTCTGCTGCGCCCAGCTTGGCCAGGCCTGCGGACGCGAAGTGGTGTGCAGTAAAGGTTCTTCCAGCAGGGACCTGGCAGGCGCACGGCACAGCCTTTCAAAGCGCTCGAACCGAGGGCTCAGAACAGGGCCGATACGCTCGCTGGCCAGTTCGAAGACGTGCATGTCGGCAGGCCACGGCGGCTCGGCGAACACCAGCAATGCGTCCAGCCCAGGACGACGCGGATCGAGATCGCCTTCGCCTGCCGACAGGTGCAGCCGCAGGTCCGGTAACTCCGCATTCAGACGACTCAGGCGCGGAATAAACCAGCGTGCCAGCAGGCTGCCCGAACACCCCAGCACGAAAGGCGCGTCTGCGCTGCCTTTGCTCAGTTCGACACAAACGCCGCGCAGCCGGTCGAACGCTTCGCCGCTGACGTCGCGTAACCGAATGCCTGCATCTGTGAGTTTAAGGCCACGCCCATCCTTGCTGAACAGGCTAACGCCCAAGTGCTCTTCCAGCACTTTCAACTGACGACTGACCGCGCCATGCGTTACGTTCAACTGCTCGGCGGCTTGGCTGACACTGCCAAGCCGAGCGGTGCTTTCGAACGCGCGCAAGGCATTGAGGGGAGGGAGGTCACGGCTCATGATCTGTGAGTTTTCCTGACAGGTTGTCGCGATCTTATCGGTTTTCAAACAGGCATGCGCTGGTTAAAGTGGACTCATTGCCACTCCGGCTCATTCAATTCGCTTAATACTGCCACTGGAGCACTTCATGACCCAGACCAACTTCCGCAGCGGCCCCGACGCCAACGGCCTGTTCGGCTCATTCGGCGGCCGCTACGTAGCAGAAACCCTGATGCCGCTGGTGCTCGACCTCAACCGCGAGTACGAAGCCGCCAAGGCTGACCCGGAATTCGCCAAAGAGATGGCTTACTTCCAGCGCGATTACGTGGGGCGCCCGAACCCGCTGTACTTCGCCGAACGCCTGACCGAGTTCTGTGGCGGCGCGAAGATCTACTTCAAGCGTGAAGAGCTCAATCACACCGGCGCGCACAAAATCAACAACTGCATCGGCCAGGTACTGCTGGCCAAACGCATGGGCAAAAAACGCCTGATCGCGGAAACCGGCGCGGGCATGCACGGCGTTGCCACTGCCACCGTGGCGGCGCGTTTCGGTCTGCCTTGCGTGATCTACATGGGCGCGACCGACATCGAACGCCAACAGGCCAACGTGTTCCGCATGAAGCTGCTGGGCGCCGAGATCGTACCGGTCACTTCCGGCACCGGCACCCTGAAAGACGCGATGAACGAAGCCCTGCGCGACTGGGTGACGAATGTCGATGACACGTTCTACCTGATCGGCACCGTGGCAGGCCCACACCCGTATCCAGCGATGGTGCGCGATTTCCAGGCCATCATCGGTCGGGAAACCAAAGAGCAGATGCAGGAGAAGGAAGGCCGTCTGCCGGACAGCCTGATTGCCTGCGTGGGTGGCGGCTCCAACGCGATGGGCCTGTTCCATCCGTTTCTTGATGACGCCAGCGTGGAAATCATCGGCGTCGAAGCCGGTGGTCACGGCGTGAATACCGACAAGCACGCGGCCAGTCTGAACGGCGGCGTACCGGGCGTGCTGCACGGTAACCGTACTTATCTGCTGCAGGACGGCGACGGGCAGATCACCGACGCGCACTCGATTTCCGCCGGCCTGGACTACCCGGGCATCGGCCCGGAACACGCCTTCCTGCATGAAGTGAAGCGCGTCGAATACGTCAGCATCACTGACGATGAAGCGCTGGACGCTTTTCATCAGTGCTGCCTGCTCGAAGGCATCATCCCGGCGTTGGAAACCGCTCACGCTCTGGCCGAGGCCATGAAGCGGGCGACCAACCTGCGCGACGATCACTTGATGGTCGTGTGCCTGTCCGGGCGCGGTGACAAAGACATGCAAACCGTCATGAACCACATGGCAGCCGCCGAAAAAACTCAGGAGAAGCTGGTATGAGCCGTCTCGAACAACGTTTCGCCCAGCTGAAAACCGAAGGCCGCGCGGCGCTGGTCACTTTCATCACGGCGGGCGATCCTGGCTACGACACTTCCCTGAAAGTCCTGAAAGGCCTGCCGGCCGCGGGCGCCGATGTGATCGAGCTGGGCATGCCGTTCACCGATCCGATGGCCGACGGTGTGGCGATTCAGCTGGCTACACTGCGCGCTCTGGACGCGGGCCAGACGTTGCAGAAAACACTGCAGATGGTCAGCGAGTTTCGGGTCGACGATCAGACCACGCCTATCGTGCTGATGGGTTACTACAACCCGATCCACCGGTTTGGCGTTGAAGCGTTCGTGGCGCAGGCCAAGGAAGCAGGCGTCGATGGCCTGATCATCGTTGACCTGCCACCCGAGCACGACGCCGAACTGGCGGCACCTGCGCAGGCATCCGGTATCGACTTTATCCGCCTGACCACCCCGACCACCGACGATGCACGCCTGCCGCGCGTGCTGGAACGCAGTTCCGGTTTCGTCTATTACGTTTCGGTTGCCGGTGTGACCGGTGCCGGGTCGGCCACTACCGAACACGTCACCGAAGCCATCGCGCGCTTGCGTCGCCATACCGATCTGCCGATCAGCGTCGGTTTCGGCATCCGCACACCCGAGCAGGCAGCCGCTATCGCTCGCCTGGCTGACGGTGTTGTGGTGGGTTCGGCGCTCGTCGACAAGATCGCAACCGCGCAATCCCCGGAGCAGGCAGTCGACGGCGTACTGACGCTGTGCGCCGCACTGGCCGAGGGCGTGCGTCACGCGCGCATCAGCTGAGGGTAAAGTTTCTGATACAGAGGAATCAAAGCGCTATCAGCGGTTCTATGTAGCAAGACACAAGGGGTTCATGACCAGCGTCATGAACCCCTTTTTGCTGCATTGCGTGACGCCGAGGAAGCACTCATGAAACTGCCAAACCGTTTAATCACTGGACTGGGCATCTTGATGATCAGCGCCAGCCCGCTGCTGCACGCTGCACCGCCCGATCAGCGCGGTGATGGCCCGGGTGATAACCGTGGCGGCCCGCAACAAGGCCCGCAAAACAATGGCGGCCCCCATGACGAGCGTGGCCCGGGCAACGGTAACGGCGGAGGCCCGGATAACGGCCCGGGCAATGCGCCAGGCAGACAGGCCCATCAGGACAACCGTGGCGGCAACCGCCCACCGCAAGACTTTGGCGACGTACGCCAGACCTTTCAACAACACCGCGACGTTATTGGCCGTGGCCAGCCGTTGCCGCCGGGCGTACACATCGCCAAGGGCCGTCCGTTGCCACCGGGTTACGGCAAACGCCTGGACAACCGCTCGCTGCAATACCTGCCACACTATGACGGCTACGAATGGCGCCGCTTGGGCACCGACGTGGTACTGATCGCCGTGGGTTCGGGGATTGTTTACGCGATTCTGGACGGCGTGTTGAATTGATGCAGTACTGAGGTTCCGCGCCCAACATTTTGCACACGTCCGCTTTTGATTCTGGCCGAAGGCCGTGGGAGCGGACTTGTTCGCGAAAGGGCCGGTATATTTTCAAAAAATGTATCGGTTGAACCACCGTATTCGCGGACAAGTCCGCTCCCACGCCCTCCGGGCAGAAGCATGTTTTCAACTATCGCGCGACGCGAAGGCCAGGCTCAACCCTGCGTCTGATTGACCCGCGCCAAAAACGTCATCAACGCTCCTGACACAAAATCCGGGTTTTCCAGATTGGCGATATGACCCGCCTCGGGCACCAGCACGTAAGGGCAGCCGATCAGGTGAGCCATTTCGCGCGCCTCTTCAGGCGGACGCGGGATGTCCGCATCGCCGCACATCACCAGCGTGGTGTCTGCATTCAATTGTTCGATCAGCCCGAGCCGATCATCACGACCGAAGATCATCCGCCCCAGCGGCACAACGCTCTGACGCAGTTGTTCTGCATTCATGCCCGCCAACGCTGATCGAAACCCCTGATACACAGGCGACTGAGGGTCGATGCCGGGACGGAAGAAAATCGGCACCACGATATCCAGCAGCGGCGCAGGAAAAGCACCGGTCTCTTCCAGCTTGTCGATCAGCGAGAAGTAATAGGCCTTCTTGGCCTCGGTCTCTTTGCCCAGATAAGTGTCCATCAGCACCAGCCCGTTGATCCGCTCGGGGGCGAGCAGCGCCGCAATGGCACCCCACATGCCGCCCACCGACAGCCCGACGATACTGCAGCGCTCGATATTCAAATGGTCCATCAGCGCCAGCGCATGGCGGGCCAGATCATCCAGGTTGCGCGTGCCTTCCGGAAACCCGTCAGAATCCCCATGCCCCCACAGATCCGGGACAATCACACGATACCGAGTGGCCAGCGTATCGACCTGCGCACTCCACATCGTCTTGTCCCAGAGATAACTATGACCCAGCAAGACGACCGGCCCGGTGCCTTGGTCAGCGTAGTGAAGGGTCTTACCGTCGATGAGTAGATCCGGCATTTCTGATGATCCTCTGTCTGGTCTTTCAGCATTCAGTTCGGCAGGCCGCTGATGAGGCCCGTGCGTGTGCATGACCATTTTGTTGAAATTTGCATTGCGTCTGACCAACTGGTCATTTTCCGGCGGGGCAATATTACACTGCAATCGACGGCAACGGCCTGCCCGCCAGTGAAACACCGCTCAACGCCTGCTCACTCGCCAGCCAGTCCATGAACTGCTGGACGATCTGCACTCGACGTTTACGTTGAGGCAACACCACGTAATAGCCTTGGCCGGAAATGGCGGCTCCGGCGATGGGGCGGCAGAGCAGGCCTTGGTCGAGGAGGTCGTCGACCAGGTGTTTCCAGCCGATGGCGATGCCTTGTCCGCCGATGGCGGCCTGGATGAGCAGGGTGTAGTTGTCGAAACGCAACTGGCCGGGCGCAGGCGCCTGGGGGATGTCGAGGGCGCGGAATACGCCTGCCCAGTCGAACCAGTTGTTGATGCTTTCACCGCGCAGGTGCAGCAGCGGGAAGTCGCGCAGCGCTTCGTTGGGCAGCGGCGTCTGGCGACCGGCAATCAGTTGCGGGCTGCACACCGGAAAAACTTCTTCGCTGAACAGCCAATGACTTTCGCCCTGCTTGAAACGCCCGTCGCCAAACAGCACGGCCACGTCGATATCGGCGCGTAACATGCTGTGGGTACGCTCGCTGGTCACTAGGCTGACGTCCACGTCCGGGTTGATCTTGTGGAAGCGATGCAGGCGCGGCATCAGCCAGTAGGCGGCGAAGGCAAAGTCTGTGGCGACCTGAAGCACCTCGTGTTGATGCTGCTCGGTGATCGCGATGAGCCCGCTGTCGATGGATTGCAGGCCCGCCTGCACGTGGCTGAACAATATTTCACCGGCTTCGGTAAGCTCGATACCGCGGTAGATCCGGTCAAACAATCGGGTTGCCAGTTGTTCTTCAAGGCGCTTGATCTGCTGGCTGACGGCAGGCTGGGTAGTGCCCAGCTCGATGGCGGCGGCAGTAAAACTGCGCAGGCGGGCGGCGACCTCGAAGGCACGCAACAGGTCGAGGGACATATCGCCAAAAGCTTCAAACATAAGCGGTGCTTATCCTAGGCATTGCTGCGCATGGGCTTTACCTTCAAACACGAGGACTTCATCCTCGTGCCCAGCACTTTCGCATAACTTTTCACAATGGGATGCAGCGATTACATGAAGCGCAAAAATATTCTGTTCATCATGGCCGATCAAATGGCCGCGCCAATGTTGCCAATCTACGCACCGTCTCCCATTCTGATGCCGAATCTGAGCCGCATCGCGGCCAACGGTGTGGTGTTCGATTCGGCGTACTGCAACAGTCCGCTGTGCGCGCCATCGCGCTTTACGCTGGTGAGCGGTCAGCTCCCGAGCAAGATCGGCGCGTACGACAACGCTGCCGACTTCCCGGCAGACGTTCCGACCTACGCTCACTACCTGCGTGCCCTGGGCTACAAGACCGCGCTAGCGGGCAAGATGCATTTCTGCGGACCGGACCAGTTGCACGGCTACGAGGAGCGGCTGACCAGTGACATTTACCCGGCCGACTACGGCTGGTCAGTGAACTGGGATGAGCCGGACGTGCGGCCAAGCTGGTACCACAACATGTCGTCAGTGTTGCAGGCGGGTCCGTGCATTCGTACCAATCAGCTGGACTTCGATGAAGAGGTGCTGTTCAAGTCCCAGCAGTATCTGTACGACCACGTACGTCAGGACGGTGATGCGCCGTTCTGCCTGACCGTTTCCATGACTCACCCTCACGACCCGTACACCATTCCGCTTTCGTTCTGGGACCTCTACAGCGACGACGAAATCCCGCTGCCGATACCGCACGCCGATCAGGCCGCGCTGGACCCGCATTCGCAACGTCTGCTCAAGGTCTACGACCTGTGGGACAAGCCGATGCCGATCAACAAGATTCGCGATGCACGCCGTGCCTACTTCGGCGCCTGCAGCTACATCGACCGAAACATCGGCAAGCTGATGCAGACGCTGGAGGAGGTGGGGCTGGCGGAAGACACCATCGTCGTGTTCTCCGGCGATCACGGCGACATGCTGGGCGAGAAGGGCCTCTGGTACAAAATGCACTGGTTTGAAATGGCCGCTCGCGTGCCGCTGGTGGTGTACGCGCCGGGGCAGTTCAAGCCGGGCCGGGTCAGTGCTTCGGTGTCGACGGCCGACCTGTTACCGACCTTTGTCGAGATGGCCAACGGCAAACTGGACGCCGGGTTGCCACTGGACGGACGCTCGCTGATGCCGCACCTGAACAGCCAAGACGGCCACGACGAGGTGTTTGGCGAGTACATGGCGGAAGGCACCACCAGCCCGCTGATGATGATCCGTCGCGGTGCGTATAAATTCATCTATTCGGAACAGGACCCGTGCCTGTTGTTCGATGTGAAGGAGGACCCGAAAGAGCAGAAGGACCTGAGCCAGTCGTCAGCCCACGAGAAACTGTTCAACGACTTCCTGGCCGAAGCTCGGGCCAAGTGGGACATCCCGGCGATACACCAACAGGTGCTCGCCAGCCAGCGCAGACGACGCTTTGTCGCCAAATCGCTGGCAACCGGCAAGCTGAAGAGTTGGGATCACCAGCCACTGGTCGACGCCAGTCAGCAGTACATGCGCAACCACATTGATCTGGACGATCTGGAGCGCAAGGCACGTTTTCCGCAACCTTGACCCTGCCCACACCAAAAAAATCAAAAGGGGTACATCGATGAAAAAGTTATCCACAGTCGTTGCGGTCGCGGTCATGACGTTCGGCAGCCTGGCTGCGCAGGCAGAAGACGCCAGTTGCAGCACCGTGAAGATGGCCGATCCAGGCTGGAGTGACATAGCT
Organism: Pseudomonas syringae; assembly: GCF_002157375.1. GTDB lineage: Bacteria > Pseudomonadota > Gammaproteobacteria > Pseudomonadales > Pseudomonadaceae > Aquipseudomonas > Aquipseudomonas syringae_T. The sequence continues at coordinate 208,339 of NZ_MTSA01000006.1, read as the reverse complement.
GCCACCAACGCCATCACCAGCGTGGTGCTTGAGGGGCTGGGCTACAAACCCAAAGTCGATACGCTGGCCGTGCCGATTGCCTACGGCGGTTTGAAGGACGGCAAGCTGGATGTGTTTCTGGGTAACTGGATGCCGGCGCAGCAGGGTTTCTATGACAAGTTCGTCGCCACCGGCGATGTGACGCAACTGGCCAAAAACCTGGAGGGCACCGAATTTACCCTGGCCGTACCGGACTATGTCTGGGACGCAGGGGTGCATGACTTTGCCGACCTGAGCAAATTCGCTGACAAGTTTGACAAGAGGATCTACGGCATCGGCTCCGGCGCACCTGCCAACCTGTCGCTGCAGGAAATCATCAAGAAGAACGAGTTCGATCTGGGCAGTTGGAAGCTGGTCGAATCCAGTGAGCAAGCCATGCTCGCCGAGGTCAATCGCAACGTGAAGAAGAAAGCGTTTGTGGTCTTCCTCGGCTGGACGCCGCACCCGATGAATGTTCAGATCAAAGGCATGCACTACCTCAAGGGCGGCGAAAAATACTTCGGCGACACGGGCTCGGTCTTCACCCTGACACGCAAGGGTTACGCTGAAGCCTGCCCGAACGTGGGCAAGTTGCTGAGCAACCTGAGCTTCACCCTTGACATGGAAAACAGCATCATGGCCGACGTGACCAACAAGAAGGTCAGCAACAGCGCAGCCGCCAAAGCCTGGATCAAGGCCAACCCGGCGGTGCTGAACACGTGGCTGGAAGGCGTGAAGACCGTCGATGGCAAGGACGGTCTGGCGGCAGTGAAGGCGACGCTATAAGCGTCCGGTCTTGAATGCGCGGCGCAATGCAGAGGCGTGACGCGGAGCGTCACAAGAGGCATTCCCACGCGGAGCGTGAGGAACGAGAGGTGTCAGGAAATACGCTGATCGTGCCCATGCTCCGCGTGGGCATGCCGTTCTGGACGCTCTGCGTCCTCTACGCTTAATTCACCCGAGGGACCGATGCGCTGGCTCAATCACCATAAACTCCTGCCGTTTCTTGCCTGGCTGCCGCGTCAGACCCGTGCCAGCGTCGGACGCGATGCGCTGGTGGGGTTGAGTGGAGCCATTCTGGCGCTGCCGCAGTCCATCGCCTACGCGCTGATCGCCGGATTACCGCCCGAGTACGGCCTGTACGCCGCAATCGTTCCCGTCATCATCGCCTGCCTCTGGGGTTCGTCCTGGCACCTGATTTGCGGGCCGACCGCTGCTATTTCCATTGTGCTGTATGCCAGTGTCAGTCCGCTCGCCGTCCCGGCCAGTCAGGACTACATCATGCTGATCCTGCTGCTGACGTTCATTGCCGGCGTCTTTCAGTTATTGCTCGGAATGATGCGTTTCGGCGCACTGGTGAATTTCGTTTCGCACTCGGTGGTGCTGGGTTTCACACTGGGCGCCGCCATCGTGATTGCTCTGGGGCAGATGCCCAATCTACTGGGGCTTGATCTGCCAAGCCAGACCACCGCACTCAATAGCCTGGGCGCCTTGCTCGAGCATCGCGGCGAAGCGGATATGCCCTCGCTGATACTCGGGCTGTTGACCCTGGCGCTGGGCATCGGGCTCAAGTCTCTGGTGCCCCGCTGGCCGACGCTGTTGATTGCACTGGTGTCGAGCGGTCTGCTGGTCTGGCTGTGGCCGGCGATGTTCGGTCATGTGCGGGTGGTCAGCGCCTTCGTCGGGCACCTGCCGCCCTTCAGCCCCCTGTCGCTGGACCTTGAACTGATTCTCAAGCTGCTGCCGACGGCCGTGGCGGTGGGCATGCTCGGGCTGGTCAACAGCCTGTCGATTGCCCGTTCGCTGTCGGCACGCTCGCAGCAGATGCTCAACGCCAACCAGGAAGTTCGCGCGCAAGGGCTGTCGAACATGGTCGGCTCGCTGTTTTCCGGCTACCTGTCCGCAGGCTCGTTCACCCGTGCGGCGCTGAATTACGAAGCAGGCGCCCGCTCGCCGCTGGCCGGGGTGTTTTCAGCACTGTGGGTGGCGCTGTTCGCGGTCGCCGGAGCGTCATTGATCTCGCATATTCCAATCCCGGCGATGGCGGCCTCGATTCTGCTGATTTGCTGGGGGCTGGTGGATCGGCGTGGCATTCGCTCGCTGTTTCGCGTCAGCCGTGCCGAGTTTTTCGTGATGGCGCTGACCTGTCTGGCCACGCTGTTGCTGGAGCTGCAGACCGCGATCTACGCAGGCGTGCTGGCCTCGCTGTTCTTCTACCTCAAGCGCACCTCACAGCCTCGCGTACAGCAATGGCGCGAGGGAGACGAAGATGTCCTGCGGGTCGGCGGCTCGATCTTCTTCGGCGCCAGCCACTACCTGCAAACCCGCCTGCAACGCACTGAAGGATTACGGGTGGTAATCGATGCGCAGCAGATCAACTTCATCGATTATTCAGGCGTTGAAATGCTTCATCAGGAAGCCAGGCGCCTGGCTCAGCAGGGGCGAGTGCTGGTTCTGCGCAATGCAAGGCCGCAGGTGATCGAGGAATTGCACAAGCTGGAAGGGCCGGAGCGGTGCCCGATTGTGTTTGAGGATTGAGCCATAACTCATCGTACCGACGCTCTGCGTTCTACAAAGGTCCCGATAAGCCCGTAGATTTGGCTTCTGCCCGGAGGGCGTGGGAGCGGACTTGTCCGCGAAAGCTTTATTTCGGGTGGTACATCTTTAGCGGATGTTCCGGCCCATTCGCGAACAAGTTCGCTCCCACGGCCTTCGGCCAGAATCAAAAGCGGACTTGTGTACAACGCGGAGCATTGGCACGATAGTCATTGATCAACCCTTCGCCAACAGCCTGCGCAACTCCGCCAGCACTGGCGCTGAATCTGGACGCACGCCACGCCAGAGCAAAAAGGCTTCTGCGGCCTGCTCAACCAGCATCCCCAGGCCATCGACAGACTGCGCCGCGCCGTGTTCGGTGGCCCAACGGCAAAAGGCAGTAGGCTCTTTGCCATACATCATGTCGTAGCAGAACGTCACGCCGGGCTGGATCAGGCTCGGGGAAATCGGTGGCAGCTCTCCAGCCAGACTGGCGGACGTGGCGTTGATGATCAGGTCCACCGGCTCTTCAAGCCAGTCAAAGCTGCTGGCAAACACAGGGCCAAGATCAGCAAATTCCTGAGCCAGTCGTTCAGCTTTTTCCACCGTACGATTGGCGATCACCAGCGCTGCGGGCTGCTCTGCCAGCAACGGCTCCAGCGCGCCACGCACCGCACCGCCCGCGCCCAGCAGCAGAACCCGCTGACCGCGCAGGCTACGTCCGCAATTGACTGTCAGGTCGCGCACCAGCCCGGCACCGTCGGTGTTATCCCCCAGCAGCGTGCCGTCATCGAGCGTGCTCAGCGTATTGACCGCACCCGCACGCTGTCCGCGCTCGGTCAGGCTGTCGGCCAGGCGATACGCTTCTTCCTTGAACGGCACGGTCACATTGGCGCCACGCCCGGTCTGAAAAAAAGCCTGCGCAAATGCAGTGAAGTCGTCCAGCGGTGCCAGCGCAACCTGGTAATCCAGTTCCTGTCCGGTTTGCTCAGCGAACAGACGATGAATCAACGGCGACTTGCTGTGACCGATGGGATTGCCGAAGACAACGTACCGGTCCATCAGTTTTCCGCCAGCCAGTCGCGATCCGTCAGGAAGTACTCGGTCAGGCGCGCCTCTTCGCTGCCCGGAGCAGCCTTCCAGTCATAGCCCCAGCGCACTTGTGGCGGCAGCGACATGAGAATCGACTCGGTACGCCCACCCGACTGCAGACCAAACAGCGTGCCGCGGTCATACACCAGATTGAACTCGACGTAACGCCCACGACGGAATTCCTGAAACTCGCGCTGCTGCACCGTATAGGCAGCCGCCTTGCGACGCCGCACGATCGGCAGGTAGGCATTGATGAAGGCATCACCGATGGCGCGGATGAACGCAAAGCTGGTGTCGAAATCCCACTGGTTCACATCGTCGAAAAACAGACCGCCGATGCCACGCGGCTCGTCGCGATGCTTCAGGTGGAAATAGGTGTCGCACCACGCCTTGTAGCGGGGGTAGACATCATCACCGAACGGCGCACAGGCACGCTCAGCGACCCGGTGCCAATGCACGCAATCTTCTTCGACGCCGTAGTAGGGCGTCAGGTCAAAGCCACCGCCGAACCACCAGACAGGCTCTTCGCCTTCTTTTTCGGCAATGAAAAACCGCACATTGGCGTGGGACGTCGGCACATGCGGGTTATGCGGGTGGATCACCAGCGAAACGCCCAGCGCCTCGAAACCACGCCCCGCCAGCTCAGGGCGATGCGCACTGGCTGACGGCGGCAGGTTGCTGCCAAACACGTGAGAGAAGTTGACGCCGCCTTTCTCGATAACCGCGCCGTTCTCGATCACCCGCGTGCGCCCACCACCGCCCGCCGGACGTGTCCAGGCATCTTCGACGAACTGTGCGTTGCCGTCTTCCTGCTCAAGCGCGGTGCAGATACGGTCTTGCAGGTCGAGCAGGTAGGCTTTGACGGCCTCGGTGCGGGTACTCATGGCGATCCCTTACGGCTGACTTCAAACGGCTGGCCCCGGAGCAGAAGGGGCGCAGGCAAATTGGCGCGTAGCATACCATCGGCAGCCCGGACTGGCAGTTGACGAAGAGCGGGCGAAGGAGTCCGATGGTGGACTTGGCAGCTTGTTTCAATCATCAAGGAGAGAACACATGGCAAAGCGTATCCAGTTCAGCACTGTCGGAGGACCCGAGGTTCTTGAATATGTCGATTTCGAGCCGGAGGCTCCGGGGTCGCAGGCGGTGGTTGTGCGCAATAAGGCCATCGGCCTGAATTTCATTGATACCTATTACCGCAGCGGGTTGTATCCGGCGCCGTTTTTGCCATCCGGGCTGGGGGCTGAAGGGGCCGGTGTGGTCGAGGCGGTGGGCGATGAGGTGACGCGCTTCAAGGTCGGTGATCGAGTGGCTTATGGAACCGGGCCATTGGGGGCGTACAGCGAAGTGCATGTGCTGCCCGAGGCGAACCTGGTGAAGCTGGCCGACTCGGTGAGTTTCGAGCAGGCCGCTGCGCTGATGCTCAAGGGCCTGACTGTGCAATACCTGCTGCGCCAGACCTATCAGGTGAAGCCGGGCGAGATCATTCTGTTTCATGCCGCCGCAGGCGGTGTAGGCTCGCTCGCCTGTCAATGGGCCAAGGCACTCGGCGCCAAGCTGATCGGCACGGTCAGTTCGCCGGAGAAAGCCGCGCATGCCAAGGCACTCGGTGCCTGGGAAACCATCGACTACAGCCACGAAGACGTCGCCAAGCGTGTACTGGAGCTGACCGACGGCAAAAAGTGCCCGGTGGTCTACGACGGCGTGGGGCAGGACACCTGGCTGACTTCGCTCGACAGTGTCGCGCCGCGCGGGTTGGTGGTGAGTTTCGGTAATGCGTCAGGGCCGGTTTCGGGCGTGAACCTGGGTGTTCTGGCGCAGAAAGGTTCGGTGTACGTCACGCGCCCGACGCTGGGCACCTACGCGAACAATGCGCAGAACCTTCAGGCGATGGCTGACGAGCTGTTCGACATGCTCGCCAGCGGCAAAATCAAGGTCGATGCCATCCAGCAATACGCCCTCAAGGACGCCGCCAAGGCGCAGATCGAACTCTCGGCCCGGCGCACTACCGGCTCGACCATTCTGATTCCCTGAGCCTGCCAGCGTTAACCGGCGCGCATGACCTGCCCGGTGGCGATGTCACGGATCACGCTGGGGTTTCGGCGACCGCCCAGGCTGCCGCCGAGTACCCGGTCGATCTGACCGCGGAAATACTGCTCGACGCGTAGTCGCGAGCGCGCAGCCGGACGGCCCGCCGGGTTGGCTGACGTCGAAATCAACGGGCCGACCAGCGCGCACAGTTCACGCACAGTCGGGTGATCGGTGACGCGCAGGGCGACGGTTTCGTGAATCCCGGTGATCCACTCGGGCAACAGGTTCTGGTGCGGCACCAGCCAGGTATTGGGCCCTGGCCAGGTGCTGGCCATGCGGTCGAGCCACAGTTCGGGAAAGTCCTCGAACAGAAAGTCGAACTGGCGGATGTTGTCCGCGATCAGGATCAGGCCCTTTTCCACTGGCCGCGATTTGATCGCCAGCAGGCGATAGACCGCTTCTTCATCCCAAGGATCACACCCCAGCCCCCAGACTGCTTCGGTCGGGTAGGCAATCACCGCACCGGCTCGAATATCCTGAGCGGCTTGTTGCACACGCCAACTGCTGACCATTGTTCGTTTCTCCGCTAGATCCTGGCGGCAGTTTAACCTCAGGGCGCGCTGGCGAACCATCGTCCCGCTTCACAGCTTATGCGTCCATCCAGTTCAAGCTCGGTCAGGCCCGCCAATACCTTGGGCAGCGGCCAGCCGCTGGAAACCGACAGCCCCTCGCTGGTGTGCGGCGCGGCGTGCAGCAGGGCCAATAGTGGATGGTCGCAGGGGGCAGGTCCGGCAGTTTCGGTATTTGAAGGGTCGGCGCTGGATGCAACGCGCTTCCAGTGCTGCAAGCCTTCCAGAATGTGGTCGACGGTTTCGACCAGCGTGGCGCCGTCGCGTATCAGTTGGTGACAACCCTTGGCACCCGGATGATGAATCGAGCCGGGTATCGCATACACCTCGCGGCCGTGTTCAGCTGCCAGTCGTGCCGTAATCAGCGAACCGCTGGCAACGCTGGCCTCAACCACCAGTACGCCCAGCGACAGGCCGCTGATGATCCGGTTGCGGCGCGGGAAGTTGCTGGGCTGCGGTCCGGCGTCCAGCGGGAACTCGGAAATCACCGCGCCGCCCTCTGCCGCCATGCGCGCCGCAAGCGCACGGTGCTGCTGTGGATAAAGTTTCTCGAGCCCTGTGCCCAACACGCCGATTGTGAGCCCGCCGACATCCAGTGCGCCCTGATGCGCAGCGCCGTCAATGCCGCGAGCCAGACCGCTGGTGATCACAAAACCGGCGCCCGCGAGGCTGCGCGCAAACGCCGTGGCAGTGTCCAGCCCGGGCCGGGAGGCGCGGCGACTGCCGACCATGCCCAACTGCGGACGCTCGAGTATCGACGGGTCGCCCGCAATGAATATTAACGGCGGCGGATCGGCGATTTCAGCCAGCAGCGCGGGGTAGCAAGGGTCGTCCCACATCAGCAAATGCTGGCCCGGACGCTCAAGCCAGGCCAATGCAGCACTGGCGCCATCACGTACTGCGGCATCGCGACGCGCTTCGGCACAGGCGCTCGGTATGCCCAATGCACGCCACGCGCTGGCGGGTGCGCTCAGCGCCGAAGAGGCTGAGCCGAACGCCTCGATAAGCCTGGAGAAGCGTTTTGGCCCGACTTCCGGCAAGCGATGGATACGTAAACGCGCTTCCAGCTCTGCGGGGGAAGAGAGGGCTTTTTCGAACAATGGCATGAGATCGTCCCTGATCCATTGTGCATCTCAACGGATGCACAAACCTGTGGATAACTCTGTTGACAACAATTTGATAACTGGCTGACCCGCTACACAAATTCGTCTCAAAAGTGAAACGTGGCGCTACGGATTGCGAACCTTGTCCATGATGGACAAAGATCGGTTCGCTTGCAGGACCAAGGCGTAACTGAGCTTGTCGTAAGTGCGGAAAACCATCAGCAGGCCAGCCCGTTCGTCGGGGATTTTCACCATGTCGCCGGTGATTCGGTCGCGCACCGTTTCGCTGGTTTTGTAGATCGCAAGTACATTGCCTTCAGTCAGGCCGTCACGTTTGCCTTTGTCGAGGGTAACGACATCCAGCACGCTGACCTGCGTCACGCCACGCGGCACATCCAGAATCAAACCTTCTATCGGCGTCTGTGGAGCGCTGGGCAGAAACGTCGAATTGATTGAACGCTCTTCACTGGCGAACAGACGGTCACCCAGACGCACTTCCTGAGTGGAGCGCTGCAGCATCAGGGTCGAGACATCGCCTTCAGTGGCGACCACCTCGGCGCTGCCAACGTCATCGGCGTTGATCCCCAGCACTTCCTTGGTCTGCGGGTCGGTGTAGATCTTGCCCTGACGAAAGATGCCGTAAACGCTGTGCGAGGGGTCCAGCTTGCCACGCGCATACGCGCGATCACCGGCGCCGCTGAGCACGCGCTCGGCATTGCCTGCGACGATGTACGGCGCTTTCTCGAACTGCTCGGCGCTGTCGACGATGCGGTTGCTGATCAGGAAGGCGTTGATGGCACCCAGCGGGATGCTCGGGATGGCCTGAGCCATCGGCGTGCTGCGCACATGCGGTGACAATTTGATGGTGCCGCGCGACTCGCCGCGATTGAGCGTGACCCGTGGCTGACCGTCTACCCAGGTCAGCGCCAGGGTGTCACCAGGATAGATAAGGTCGGGATCGCGAACCTGCGGGTTGGCCCGCCAGATCTCGCGCCATTGCCACGGTTGGCGCAAGAACTTGCCGGAAATATCCCAAAGCGTGTCGCCGGCCACGACGGTGTAGCGCTGCGGATAGCCTTCCCTGAGTTGCACTTGCGCCTGAGCGAGACCGCTGGCGGTCAACAGCAGCAGGGCGAGTAGTGATTTCCTCATGCGGTGAATCCCTTTATCATGTTGCCTCACGCGAACCCTAGAGTCCTGTCCTGGGCTGCCCGCCTTGAATTCCCGAGCCTGGCACCCGACATCGACTTTACCTTAACAGTGCAGCTCTTACGTATATGGCCATTCTAAACATCCTCGAATTTCCCGATTCGCGCCTGCGCACCATCGCCAAACCTGTAGCGATGGTAGACGAAGGCATTCGCCAGTTGGTCGACGACATGTTTGAAACCATGTACGAAGCGCCTGGCATCGGCCTGGCGGCTACCCAGGTCAACGTCCACAAACGCGTGGTCGTCATGGACCTGAGCGAAGACCGCAGCGAACCGATGGTCTTCATCAACCCTGAAATCGAAAAACTGACCGACGAAATGGATCAGTATCAGGAAGGCTGCCTGTCGGTGCCGGGTTTCTACGAAAACGTCGACCGCCCGCAAAAAGTCCGCGTCAAAGCCCTGGACCGCGACGGCAAGCCCTACGAACTGGTTGCCGAAGGCCTGCTCGCCATCTGCATCCAGCACGAGTGTGATCACCTGAACGGCAAGCTGTTCGTCGATTACCTCTCCAACCTCAAGCGTGACCGGATCAAGAAAAAGCTCGAAAAACAGCACAAGCTCAACGCCTGATCCGTTGTTACCCCCAAAAGGCCTGTAGAGGCCTTTTTGTTTTTAAAACGAGAACTCCATGACTGAGCCACTGCGCATCGTCTTCGCCGGCACCCCGGAATTTGCCGCCGAACACCTCAAGGCCCTGCTCGACAGCCCTCACCAGATCGTGGCCGTGTACACCCAGCCTGATCGCCCGGCCGGTCGCGGACAAAAGCTGATGCCCAGTCCGGTCAAGCAATTGGCACTGCAACATGACATCCCCGTGATGCAGCCGCCCACACTGCGCGCCCCGGAGGCGCAGGCCGAACTGGCCGCGCTCAAGCCTGATTTGATGGTCGTCGTCGCCTATGGCCTGATCCTGCCGCAAGAGGTGCTGGATATTCCGCGTCTGGGCTGCATCAACAGCCACGCGTCGCTGCTGCCACGCTGGCGCGGCGCGGCGCCGATTCAGCGGGCCGTGCAGGCCGGTGATGCCGAGAGCGGTGTGACCGTGATGCGCATGGAAGCCGGGCTGGACACCGGGCCGATGCTGCTCAAGGCCGTGACGCCGATCACCGCGCAAGACACCGGCGGCACGTTGCATGACCGCCTGGCCGAGCTGGGGCCACCGGCAGTGTTGCAAGCCATTGCCGGCCTGGCAGACGGTTCGCTGGTGGGCGAAGTGCAGGACGATGGTCTGGCCAACTATGCTCACAAATTGAACAAGGATGAAGCGCGTATCGACTGGACACGTCCGGCAGATGAGCTGGAGCGTCTGGTGCGCGCCTTCAACCCGTGGCCGATCTGCCACAGCACGCTGAACGAAGAAACCCTGAAAGTGCTGGCCGCCGATCTGGCCGAAGGGCACGGCGCACCAGGGACGATCCTCAGCGCCAGCAAGGACGGGTTGATCGTCGCCTGCGGTCAGCACGCGCTGCGCCTGACCCGCCTGCAACTGCCAGGTGGCAAGCCGCTGAATTTCACTGACCTGTTCAACAGCCGCCGCGAGAAATTCGCCATCGGCACGGTATTGGGCCAATGAACCCGCGTCTGGCCGCCGCCAAGGCTCTGGCTGCCGTACTCAGTGGCAAGGCGTCGCTGAACAGCTCGCTGCCCACCCAGCTGGACAAGGTCGAACTGCGTGATCGCGGCCTGACTCAGGATCTGGCCTTTGGTACCGCGCGCTGGCAGCCACGCCTGTCGGCATTGGCCGCCAAATTGTTGCAAAAGCCGTTCAAGGCCGCCGATGCCGACGTCGAAGCGTTGCTGCTGGTCGGTCTTTATCAGCTGTTTTACAGCCGTATCCCTGCTCACGCAGCCATTGGCGAAACCGTGGGCTGCGCCGACAAACTGAAAAAGCCGTGGGCCAAAGGCTTGCTCAACGCCGTACTGCGCAACGCACAACGCGAGGGCGAAGCGCTGCTGATCGAGCTGGAACACGACCCTGTCGTGCGCACCGCCCACCCGCGCTGGCTGCAAAAAGCCCTGAAAGCGGCATGGCCTGAACAATGGGAAGCCATCTGTGCGGCCAACAACGCGCATCCACCGATGATCCTGCGGGTCAATCGTCGCCATAACAGTCGAGATCAGTACCTCGAATTGCTGAAGGCTGCGGGGCTGGAGGCCAGCGCCTGCACGTTCAGTCAGGACGGTATCGTGCTGGCCGAACCGTGCGATGTGCGCTCGCTGCCCGGTTTTGCCGAAGGCTGGATCAGCGTTCAGGACGAAGCTGCGCAACTGGCCGCCGACCTGCTGGAGCTGGCGCCGGGCCAACGCGTGCTTGACGCCTGCTGCGCGCCGGGCGGCAAAACCTGTCACCTGCTGGAAGTGCAACCGCAACTGAGCGGCGTGGTGGCGGTAGACCTGGAAGCCAAGCGTCTGGTGCGTGTGCGTGAGAACCTCGACCGCCTGGGCCTGGACGCAGAACTGATCGCTGCCGATGCACGGGACACGGCGCAATGGTGGGACGGCCAGCCGTTCCAGCGCATCCTGCTCGACGCACCGTGTTCGGCCACCGGCGTGATCCGTCGCCACCCGGACATCAAACTGACCCGCCAGCTGGACGACATCGCTGCACTTGCCACCTTGCAGGGTGAGCTGCTGGACGCGCTATGGCCTACGCTGCAAGTGGGCGGCATGCTGGTGTACGCGACCTGCTCGACACTGCCGACCGAAAACACCGACGTCATCGAGGCGTTCCTGGCCCGTACCTCCGGAGCCCGAGAACTGGACATCGCCGGGCAGGCGGGGCAGCCACCGGCTGGCATCAAACAACCCCACGGTCGCCAGTTGCTGGCCCAAGAGGGCGGTCACGATGGTTTTTACTACGCCAAACTGATCAAGATCGCGGCGGCGCGGGAGTAAGCAGTTGAAAATCATCATTCTGGGTGCAGGTCAGGTGGGCGGGACGCTGGCCGAGCATCTGGCGGGCGAAGCCAATGACATCACCGTGGTCGACACCGACGGCGACCGGCTGCGCAATCTGGGCGACCGTCTGGACATTCGCACGGTGCAGGGCAAAGGCTCTTATCCGGCGGTGCTGCGCCAGGCTGGTGCGGACGACGCCGACATGCTGGTGGCTGTGACCAGCAGCGACGAAGCCAACATGATCGCTTGTCAGGTCGCCCACACGCTGTTCCACACACCGACCAAGATCGCGCGCATCCGTGAGGCGGCGTACCTGACCCGCGCGGGCCTGTTCGACAAGAATGCGATTCCGGTCGACGTGCTGATCAGCCCGGAACAGGTGGTCACCAATTACATCAAGCGACTGATCGAGTACCCCGGTGCGTTGCAGGTGATCGACTTTGCCGAAGGCAAGGCGCAACTGGTCGCGGTCAAAGCCTATTACGGCGGGCCACTGGTGGGGCAGCAACTGCGTCAGTTGCGAGCACACATGCCTGACGTCGACACGCGCATCGCAGCGATTTACCGGCGTGACCGGGCCATTCTGCCCAAGGGCGATACGGTCATCGAAGCCGACGACGAAGTATTCTTCATCGCTGCCAAAGCCGACATTCGTGCGGTGATGGGCGAACTGCGACGCCTCGACGAAAACTACAAACGCATCGTCATCGCAGGCGGCGGCAACATCGGCGAGCGTCTGGCCGAAGCCATCGAAAGCCGCTATCAGGTCAAGATCATTGAAGTGAACCCGGCGCGCTGTCGTTACCTGTCGGAGCACCTCGACAGCACGGTGGTGCTGCAAGGCAGTTCCTCGGATCGCGACCTGTTGCTGGAAGAAAACATCGCTAACACCGATCTGTTCCTGGCCCTGACCAACGACGATGAGGCCAACATCATGTCGTCGTTGCTGGCCAAGCGCATGGGCGCGCGCAAGGTGATGACGCTGATCAACAACCCGGCCTACGTTGACCTGGTGCAAGGCGGAGAGATCGACGTTGCGGTCAGCCCCCAACTGGCGACGATCGGTACGCTGCTGGCCCACGTGCGCCGCGGCGATATCGTCAGTGTTCACTCGCTGCGCCGCGGCGCGGCAGAGGCCATCGAAATCGTTGCGCATGGCGACACCAAGTCCAGCAAAGTGGTGGGGCGCGCCATCAGGGACATCAACCTGCCGACCGGTACGGCAATCGGTGCGATTATTCGTGATGAACAGGTCCTCATCGCCCACGATGTCACGGTCATCGAGTCGGGCGACCATGTGATCATGTTTCTTGTGGATAAAAAATGCATCCGCGACGTGGAGCGGTTGTTTCAGGTGGGTCTGAGTTTTTTCTGAACAGCCGCCATCCTGAATGAACCTCTTGCCGACCCGACCGGTCGGCAACGCTCGTCGATCCGGGCGAATTCTCCTTGGGCCCGTGTATCACACGTACACGCGCACTAAGCCTGTGACGGGCTTTACCAGGGAAAACATACGCAATGTCCGACTCCAATGCCCCCCTTCAAGGCTCGCAAACCGACGGTTCCCCGGCGGGCGGCTGGCCCGCGCTGAATGCGGTCAACAAACACCTGTTGCACCAGCATGTGCTGATCAAGGGCAACCGCACGCTGCTGTCCATGAACAAGCCTGGCGGTTTCGATTGCCCCAGCTGTTCCTGGCCCGACCCAAAAAAGCCGCACACTTTTGAATACTGTGAGAACGGTGCCAAGGCACTGGCTTGGGAATCGACAAAAAAACGCGTGACGCCTGAGTTTTTCGCCCAGCATACGGTCAGTGAGCTGGCCACCTGGAGCGATCACGATCTGGAAAAACAGGGCCGCATTGCCGAGCCGATGCGCTACGACGCTGCCAGCGACAAATACTTGCCCGTCAGTTGGAATGAGGCCTTTGCCGAGATCGGTGAAGAGCTGCGCCATCTGAGCGACCCGTGGAAACTGGAACTGTACACTTCCGGGCGCACCTCGAACGAAGCGGCGTTTCTGTATCAGCTGTTTGGCCGCCTGTACGGCATGGCCAATTTCCCTGATTGCTCGAACATGTGCCATGAGACCACCACCGTGGCGCTGCCGGAGTCAATCGGGGTCGGCAAGGGCACCACGACGCTGGAAGACTTCGAGAACGCCGACGCGATTTTCATCATTGGCCAGAACCCCGGAAGCAACAGCCCGCGCATGATGTCCGAGCTGCACGCTGCCGCCCGTCGCGGTGCCAGCATCATCTCGTTCAATCCGCTGCGCGAGAAGGCGCTGGTACGCTTTGCTTCACCCCAAGATCGGCGCGACATGCTCAGCCTGCATGGCGTGGAGATCAGCTCGCAGTATCATCAGGTCAGGATCGGCGGCGACATGATCGCCCTGCAGGGTATCTGCAAAGCCGTCATCGAAGCGGATGACGCGGCTCAGCGTGATCATCGGCCACGCGTGCTCGATGTGGCCTTCATTGAAGAACACACCCACGGCCTGGAGCAGTACGCCGATTACTGCCGACAGTTACCGTGGGAAATCATCGAGCGTCACTCGGGGCTGACACGTCAGGCGATGGAGGATGTGGCGGCGGTCTACATACGCTCGGAACGAGTCATCTGCTGCTGGGGCATGGGCATTACTCAGCACAAGCGCGGCGGTGACGCGATGCAGCAGATCATCAACCTGCTGCTGTTACGCGGCAACATCGGCAAGCTCGGTGCCGGGGCCTGTCCGGTGCGCGGGCATTCCAATGTGCAGGGCGACCGGACGATGGGCATCTATGAAAAAGCCGGTGAGCCGTTTCTGGCCAGCATGAGCAAGGTGTTCGGTTTCGAGGCGTCCAGAGAAAAAGGGCACGCCGTGGCTGAAACCTGCGAAGCCTTGCTGCGTGGCGAGGTGGAAGCCCTCATTTGCATGGGCGGCAATTTTTTCCGCGCCATTCCGGATACCGACGTGATCTGCCCGACCGTCAACCGCTTGAAAATGACTGTGCTGGTCAACACCAAACTCAACCGCAGTGCCACGGTGCATGGCCAGAAAGCCTTTTTGCTGCCCTGCGTGGCGCGCTCGGAACGGGACATGCAGAACGGCGTGGCGCAAACCATCACGGTCGAAGACTCGATGTCGATGGTGCATGGCTCGACCGGCATGCTGGAGCCTGCGTCGAAGCATCTGATTTCCGAAGTCGCCATCATCGCTGGTATCGCCAAGGCAACGCTTGCGCCCAACCCCAAGGTGGACTGGGACAGCTACGTGAACGACTACGCACGAATCCGCGACAAGATCGAAGAAGTGCTGCCCGAGCAGTTTTACGACTTCAATCAGCGCATCCTAGAACCCGGCGGTTTCCGCCTGCCCAACGCTGCCAGCGAGCGTAAGTGGGACACCGAGTCCGGCAAGGCCAACTTCCTCTTTACTGAAGGGATCTACGACGAGGACGACACGCCACCGGGCGCGAAGCATCTGCAGTTGATGACGATCCGCAGCCATGATCAGTTCAACACCACGGTGTATTCCAACGATGACCGTTATCGGGATATTTTTGGCGACCGCATGGTGGTGATGCTCAATCCGCAGGACATCGAACGCCTGGGGTTGAAGGCCGGGGATTACATCGAATTCCAGACCGCGCTGGACCTGACCACGCCGCGTCGCGCACCGGGCTTCAAGGTCATCCCCTATGATGTGCCGCAAGGCTGCTGCGCGGCGTACTACCCGGAAACCAATGGCCTGCTGCCCTTGGCCAACCGTGACAGCCGCAGCAACACCCCGGCGGCAAAATCCATCCCGGTGAACCTGGTGAGGATGAGCTCGGAAGGGGCGCAAGTAGCATTGGAACGGCGCGGATTGATTGCGGCGGCGAGCTAAATCCAGCGCGCAACCGCCGCTCTGCGTCCGATCTTGAGCAGGCGGCGCGGCATAGATCTGTGACGCGGAGCGTGCGGAACGAGAGGTGTCCGGGCTGGAGCATGAGGCTATCGTGCGGCGCTCCGCGTCGCATGCAGTTCTGGACGCTCTGCGTCCGATCTTTCCCGTGCGACGCGGCACAGATCTGTAACGCGGAGCGTGCGGAACGAGAGGTGTCCGGGCTGGAGCGTGAGGCACGGTACTCTCGACTATCGTGCGGCGCTCCGCGTCGCATGCAGTTCTGGACGCTCTGCGTCCGATCTTTCCCGTGCGACGCGGCACAGATCTGTAACGCGGAGCGTGCGGAACGAGAGGTGTCCGGGCTGCATCGTGAGGAACGATACTCTCGACTATCGTGCGGCGCTCTGCGTCGCATGCAGTTCTGGACGCTCTGCGTCCGATCTTTCCTAATACCAGCGCGCTTCACCTGCCGGGCGTTTCTTGAAGCGTTTCATGGTCCACATGTACTGGCTCGGGTAGGCCCGTACGTACTTCTCGACCACTTTGCTCATTGCCGCTGCCGAGGTTTCGGTGTCGGTGCTGTACATGGCTTCCGGAGCGGCTTCCAGTACCACTTTGTAGCCTGAACCGTCCGGCAGGCGCATGGCGTGCAGGAATACGCCGACCGCCTTGCCTCCAGCGAGCATGTTCGGCACAAACTTGCTGGTCAGCGCCTGGGTGCCGCAGAACGGGACGAAGATGCCCGCCGATTCTGCCGGCTCCGGATCGGCCGGAATGCCCACCGAGCCGCCTTTGCGCACTTCCTTGATAACGCTGAGGATCCCTTCCTTGGTCGACGCCGCCACCCGGTTGCCCAACTGCACACGCTGTTTGCGCAGCAGGTCATCCACCGCCTTCAATTTAGGGGGGCGATAGAAAATGATCGGCTTGCACTGGCTGCAATAGAAATGATTAAGCACTTCCCAGTTGCCCAGGTGGCTGGTGATGCCGACCACGCCTTTGCCAGAGGCCAGCGCATCCTTGAGCACATCTAGCCCTTCGACCTCACGCACCAGATTGATCGATTTCTGTGCAGGCCAGATCCACGCGCAGGCACTTTCGGTCAGCGTCTTGCCGATATCCATCAGGCTGCGGCCGACCAGCTTTTCCAGCTCCGGCTCGCTCAGCTCGGGAAAACACTTGGACAGATTGATCCGTGCCACCTCGCGTGAGCGGTTAGGCAGTTTCCACATCAACCAGCCGATGGCCGTGCCGACCCACTGCACGGCTCGCCACGGCAACAACGCAAACAAACGCAACGCCCCGACCATTACGGCGCCTTTGAACTTATCCACAGATGACTCCCAGATTATCGAGGCGGGTAGTGTAACGTCAGCGGCTCAACACCGCGTATCGATCACAATCGACGGTGTGGTCCATGACCATGCCGCTGGCCTGCATGTACGCATAACAGATCGTCGGACCCACAAAGGTGAAGCCGGCCTTTTTCAGCGCCTTGCTCATCGCCTCGGCCTCGACGGTGATCGCCGGCACTTCACTGCGATCCTTGAAATGATTGACCTTCGGCTCGCCACCGACAAACGACCAGAGCAGGCTGACCGGGTCTTCGAGCGCCAGCCAGGCCCGCGCGTTGGTGCGCACGGCCTTGAGTTTGAGCCGGTTGCGAATGATGGTCGGGTCAAGCATCAGCGCTTCGATCTCGGCGTCACTCAATTGTGCCAGCCGCTCGGCATCAAAGCCGTGCAAAACCTCGCGATAACGCGCCCGGCGCTTGAGAATCGTGATCCACGACAACCCCGCCTGGAACCCTTCGAGCAAAAGCAACTCGAAGAGCTTCTGCGCATCGCGCAGCGGCACTCCCCACTCCTGATCGTGATAAGCGATGTACAGGGGGTCTTCGTTGCACCAAAAGCAGCGTGTCATAGGGCTCCCAAGAGTGGACGTGCGGCCGAATCGGGTATACTCCCGCTCTTTGAATCGCAGCCCAGCACAGGTGAAATTTGTGAGCCAGCCTACGCCAGCCGTGCGTACCTTCCAAGACTTGATCCTCGCCCTCCAGCAATACTGGGCAGAACAAGGTTGCGTGGTACTTCAGCCCTACGATATGGAAGTAGGCGCCGGCACGTTCCACACTGCCACGTTTCTGCGCGCCGTAGGCCCGGAAACCTGGAACGCCGCTTACGTACAGCCAAGCCGTCGTCCGACTGACGGCCGTTACGGCGAGAACCCGAACCGCCTGCAGCATTACTATCAGTTTCAGGTGATTCTCAAGCCTAACCCGGACAACTTTCAGGAACTGTACCTGGGCTCGCTCAAGCACATCGGGCTCGATCCGCTGGTGCATGACGTACGGTTTGTCGAAGACAACTGGGAATCGCCGACGCTGGGCGCCTGGGGTCTGGGCTGGGAAATCTGGCTCAACGGCATGGAAGTCTCGCAGTTCACCTACTTCCAGCAGGTCGGCGGCCTGGAATGCTACCCGGTCACCGGCGAAATCACTTACGGCCTCGAGCGCCTGGCGATGTACCAGCAGGGCGTGGACTCGGTCTACGATCTGGTCTGGGCTGACGGTCCATTCGGTAAAGTGACCTATGGCGACGTGTTCCACCAGAACGAGGTGGAGCAGTCGACCTACAACTTCGAACACGCCAACGTCGACAAACTGTTCGAACTGTTCGACTTCTACGAAAGCGAAGCCGCGCACCTGATCGAGCTGGAGTTGCCATTGCCGGGTTACGAAATGGTCCTCAAGGCTTCGCACACGTTCAACCTGCTCGACGCCCGCCGCGCGATTTCCGTGACTGCGCGTCAGCAATACATTCTGCGCGTGCGCACGCTGGCCCGTTCGGTGGCTCAGGCCTACCTGCAAGCCCGTGCCCGTCTCGGCTTCCCGATGGCGCCGCCCGATCTACGCGATGAAGTGTTGGCCAAGCTGGAGGCAGCGCAATGAGTGCTCAAGATTTTCTGGTCGAACTGGGCACAGAAGAACTGCCACCCAAGACCCTCGTTTCCCTGGCCGATGCTTTTCTGGCCGGCATTGAAAAGGGCCTGCAGGGCGCAGGGCTGACCTACAGCGCCAAACAGGTCTATGCCGCACCGCGTCGTCTGGCTGTGCTGATCACCGCACTGGCCACGCAACAACCGGATCGCAGCGTCAACCTCGACGGCCCACCGCGTCAGGCAGCGTTCGACGCTGACGGCAACCCGACTCAGGCAGCACTGGGCTTCGCCAAGAAGTGCGGCGTCGACCTGAGCGAAATCGATCAGAGCGGTCCAAAACTGCGTTACAGCCAGACCATCCTCGGCAAGCCGACGATGTCCCTGCTGCCGACCATTGTCGAAGACTCGCTGAACGACCTGCCGATTGCCAAGCGCATGCGCTGGGGCGCTCGCAAGGAAGAGTTCGTGCGGCCGACCCAGTGGCTGGTCATGCTGTTCGGCGATCAGGTTGTTGATTGCACGATCCTCGCCCAGAGCGCCGGTCGTCATTCTCGCGGCCACCGCTTCCATCATCCGGAAGACGTCCGTATTTCCTCGCCTGCCGGTTACCTTGGCGACCTGCGCGCGGCTCATGTGCTGGCCGACTTCAACGAACGTCGCCAGATCATCAGCAAGCGCGTCGAAGAGCTGGCGACCCAGCAGGAAGGCACGGCCATCGTGCCGCCAAGCCTGCTGGATGAAGTGGCGGGGCTGGTCGAGTGGCCGGTTCCACTGGTGTGTTCGTTCGAAGAGCGTTTCCTGGAAGTCCCTCAGGAAGCCCTGATTACCACCATGCAGGACAACCAGAAGTATTTCTGCCTGCTGGATGTCGATGGCAAGCTGCTGCCGCGCTTCATCACAGTGGCCAACATCGAAAGCAAGGACCCTGCACAGATCATCGCCGGTAACGAGAAAGTGGTTCGTCCACGCCTCACCGACGCCGAGTTCTTCTTCAAGCAGGACAAGAAGCAGAAGCTGGAAACCTTCAACGACCGCCTGAAAAACGTCGTGTTCCAGGCTCAGCTGGGCAGCGTGTTCGACAAGGCCGAACGTGTTTCGAAGCTTGCCGCCTACATCGCCCCCCGCATCGGCGGCGACGCTCAGCGTGCAGCGCGTGCGGGCCTGTTGTCCAAGTGCGACCTGTCGAGCGAGATGGTGGGCGAGTTTCCGGAAATGCAGGGCATTGCCGGTTACTACTACGCCAAGGCCGACGGCGAGCCGGAAGATGTCGCGCTGGCGCTCAACGAGCAGTACATGCCACGCGGCGCAGGTGCCGAACTGCCGACCACACTGACCGGTGCAGCGGTTGCTATCGCTGACAAGCTCGACACGCTGGTCGGTATCTTCGGTATCGGCATGCTGCCCACCGGCAGCAAGGACCCGTATGCGCTGCGTCGTGCAGCGCTGGGCATCCTGCGAATCCTGATCGAGAAGAAGCTCGACCTGAACCTGGTCGAGACCGTGAAATTCGCGGTCACGCAGTTTGGTGCCAAGATCAAGCCGGCCGGTCTGGCGGAGCAGGTGCTGGAGTTCATCTTCGACCGCCTGCGTGCGCGTTACGAAGACGAAGGCGTCGATGTGGCGGTGTACCTCTCGGTGCGTGCCTTGCAGCCTGCCTCGGCGCTTGATTTCGATCAGCGCGTTCAGGCGGTTCAAGCGTTCCGCAAACTGCCGCAGGCCGCTGCACTGGCTGCCGTGAACAAGCGCGTGTCGAACCTGTTGAGCAAGGCCGAGGGCAATATCGCCCAGACCGTCGAGCCGAAGTATTTCGACAACGCCAACGAGTTCTCGCTGTATTCAGCGATCCAGCAGGCTGATCACGCCGTTCAGCCAATGGCTGCCGACCGCCAGTACAGCGAATCGCTGGCGCGTCTGGCCATGCTGCGTGAGCCGGTCGATGCGTTCTTCGAAGCGGTCATGGTCAACGCGGAAGACGCCAACGTGCGTGCCAACCGTTATGCCTTGTTGTCGCGTCTGCGCGGCTTGTTCCTCGGCGTCGCTGACATCTCGCTGCTGGGCTGACAAGGGGTCGATGGTGAAACTGCTGATACTGGATCGGGACGGAGTGATCAATCATGACTCCGACGCTTACATAAAGTCGGTGGAGGAATGGCTGCCCATTCCCGGCTCGATCCAGGCTATCGCAGATCTGAGCAAGGCTGGCTGGACGGTGGCGGTTGCCACCAACCAGTCCGGCATTGCCCGAGGTTACTACGACCTGGCCACACTCGACGCCATGCACGCGCGCCTGCGCACGTTGGTGGCAGAGCAGGGTGGCGAGGTGGGTTTGATCGTTTATTGCCCGCATGGGCCGGACGAAGGCTGTGACTGCCGCAAACCCAGACCTGGCATGCTGCAGACCATTGCCCGCCACTACGCGGCAGACCTCAAGGGTCTGTGGTTCGTGGGCGACAGCAAAGGTGATCTGCAAGCCGCCCTGGCCGTCGGTTCTCAGCCTGTGCTGGTCAAGACCGGCAAAGGCTGCCGAACGATGGACGGTGACGTGCCTGAAGGCACGCTTATTTTTGACGATCTGGCGGCGGTTGCCGCAGAACTTATCCACAACAGCGCTTCACTGAACAGCTGATCCATCAGGTTCAAGACGCTCAAGGAGCGGGCACCTGCCCGTACGGTAAACGTAACTATGTCGATCATGCAGGCAATCAGGACTTTCTTCTTTTACCTGTTGCTGGGCACCAGCTCGCTGCTGTGGTGCTCATTGAGCTTTTTCATCGCTCCTTTCCTGCCGTTCAAAGCCCGCTATCGCTTCATCAATGTCTACTGGTGCCGCTGTGCCCTCTGGCTGACCCGCGTGTTCCTGAACATCAAGGTTGAAGTGACCGGCGCAGAAAACGTACCGACAACACCTTGCGTGATCATCTCCAACCATCAGAGCACGTGGGAAACCTTCTTTCTGTCGGCGTATTTCGAACCGCTGAGCCAGGTTCTCAAGCGTGAGCTGCTGTACGTGCCGTTCTTCGGCTGGGCAATGGCGATGCTGCGCCCTATCGCCATCGACCGCGACAACCCGAAGGCGGCCCTCAGGGAGATCGCCAAGAAGGGCGACGAGCTGCTCAAGGACGGCGTGTGGGTCCTGATCTTCCCCGAAGGCACCCGCGTGCCTTACGGTCAGGTCGGCAAGTTCTCACGCGGCGGCACCGCACTGGCGGTCAACGCCGATCTGCCGGTTCTGCCTATTGCTCACAATGCCGGGAAATACTGGCCTCGGGATGGCTGGGGGAAAAAGCCTGGCACCATTCAAGTGGTGATCGGCGAACCCATGTACGCCGAAGGCACCGGCCCACGCGCCATTGCAGCGTTGAATGAGCGCGTTCAGACCTGGAATGAAGACACCCAACGCGCACTGGGCTCACCGGTTGCACCCGCAACGGACACCGAAAAAGTGCCCGCGTGATTTTGTGGATAACCTGTGTACGGTTTTTGAAAAAGCATTGGAAAACGACGGTAACTCCCTAATTCCACTGCTTATTTCCCACCGCGATTAAAACCTCCAAACCGTGCATAAGTTTCCGTGATGAATAAAAACCGACCTCTTTGAGGTCGGTTTTTTGTTGGCGCGCGATTAAGGGGAACCGTCACCTACACCAGGGCTGATCGAACCACAATGAGTCAGCAATGGCCTGCACACCCGTGGACGTCGCCTTCAATAAAAATAGGCTAAGGGACGGTGAGGGGAGGGTGAAGCGCGCCCTCCGGATCGATCAGGCAATTGAGCCACACAAACAAAAACCCCGGCTTTCGCCGGGGTTGATGTTTGATCAAGCGTCCTGTCGGCGGGCAACATGAATGTCATCCGTCACGCTATAAAAATCAATGACTTAAGAACGAATTGGGCAAGATTAATGACATGAACGCGTCAAACAAGATGTCATCTTCCGTCCAACGAGCGCAACTTATTGTCATTTTCCGCAAGCCAGAAGAACTGCGCGCTGACCGCACTACATATCCGCTACGCCGCCCACTCAAAGAGTTCAATGCGTAACCCAGATTGACAAATTGGCAATTTCCCTAAGGTTACAGGGATTCCAGCCAGCATGGAACAGGCATTTTTCTCGCCGACTGCTAACAGAATTTGTAGTCCATATAAGTCTTATGAAAGCATCGCAGTTGAGCAGGAGGAGTCAGCAAACCTGTACCCCATAGCCTTGTAACCCACCTAGCGTCTGCTCCATGCCTTGTCACCATCAGGTCATAAAGCAACGCTAGGCTGAATAGAATGGGCCGGAATTTTCTGGTCTAGAGGAGGCCTGCCTTGTCCTCTCCGTCCATGCGAAAAAGACTAGAAGACTACTCCGACGGCTTGATAGCGGCTGCGGAATACGTTCGCATGTCGACTGATCACCAACGCTATTCCACCGAAAACCAATCGGCTGCTATTCATGCTTACGCCCTGAGCCATGGCATGGACATTGTAAAAACCTATCGTGATGAAGGCAAAAGCGGCTTAGACATCGGGGGCCGCGACGCTCTGCGTAGGTTGCTCGATGACGTCCAGGCGGGAAATGTTCAGTTCCAAATTATTCTGGTTTATGACGTCAGTCGCTGGGGGCGCTTTCAGAACACAGACGAGAGCGCTCATTATGAATACCTCTGTACCAGCTCAGGCATCCAGGTGGTGTATTGCGCAGAGCCCTTCGAGAACGATGGTTCGCCTCTGGCAACGATTTATAAAGGTATCAAACGTTCAATGGCAGGAGAGTACAGTCGCGAGCTCTCTCAAAAAGTTTTCGCTGGCCAATGCCGCCTTGTGGAAAAGGGTTTCCATCAGGGCGGGCCCGCAGGGTATGGACTGCGCCGCGCTCTGATTGATGAGAAAAATGAGTTCAAGGCAGAACTGTCGCGGGGGCAGCAAAAAAGCATTCAGACGGACAGGGTCATCCTAATTCCTGGGCCTGAAGCTGAGATAGAAATCGTTCAACACATCTATCACCGATTCATCCACAACGGGATGAACGAACGCGAAATTGCTAACGCACTTAATGCTGACGGTGTGCTCACCGACTTTGATCGTCCTTGGAGCCGTAGCAGCGTCCACGAGGTGCTGACCAATGAGAAATATATTGGCAACAACGTATACAACAAAACATCATCCAAGCTACGCAAACGTAGCAGCCGCAACCCGCCCGACAAGTGGATACGCTGTGATGGCGCATTTCAAGGAATTGTTTCACTAGAGGTTTTTACCTGCGCTCGCGAAATCATCCTGCAGCGTTCACACCGCCTAGATGATACACAAATGCTAGAACTGCTCCGCGCCTTACTTCAACAGGCAGGCTCATTATCTGGGATGCTCATTGACGAGCAGGACAACATGCCCTCCAGCACTGTTTACATAAGTCGTTTTGGTGGACTTTTACGCGCCTATACCCTCATCGGTTACGCACCAGACCGAGATTATCGATATATGGATATCAATCGGTCTCTACGACAACTACATCCACAGGTTTTTGAAGACGTAATAAAACACTTGGAAAACGCTGGAGCGAGTGTAGAAATCAGTGCTCAGAATGACGTATTAACAGTTAACGGTGAGTGGACGGCATCTGTAGTTATCGCCCGCTGTCACTCAACTCCGGCAGGCACTCTTCGATGGAAACTGAGATTCGACATTAGCCTGGCACCAGATATCACCATTGCTGTGCGCATGGAGCGAGCAAACCTTCAAGTCCGGGACTATTACCTCGTTCCACTTATAGACATGGGCGCCTGGCCACAGAAAATGGCAGAAGAAAACAGCCCTCTGATAGACAGCTACTGTTTCCAAACTCTGGATGTACTTGATGGGCTTGCTGCCCGCTGCTCTCTGAAGGAGGCTTGTCAATGACCGTCCCCTTAACCACACGCGACCGTATCGCACTTATACCTATCGCAGAAATTCATATACTTAACCCGCGAACGAGAAACAAGAAAATCCACCATGAGCTTATCGAAAATATCAAAACAGTCGGACTCAAACGCCCGATTACTGTCAGCCGCAGAGTGTCAACTCAAGGGTCTTTCAACTATGACCTTGTATGCGGACAAGGTCGTTTAGAAGCGTTCCTGGCTCTAGAGGCTACTGAGATTCCAGCTTTCGTGATCGACTCGGCGGAAGAAGATTGCCTTGTCATGAGTTTGGTGGAAAACGTTGCGCGAAGGCAACATCGTCCGATCGACCTTATGAATGAAGTGGGGCGCTTAAAAGGCCGAGGCAAAACAGATGCGGAAATCGCAACCATAATTGGTAGTACATCCTCATGGGTCAACATGATTGTTAATCTGATTGAGCGAGGTGAAGAAAAACTCCTCTCGGCTGTTGAAACCGGGCTGATCCCATTGAGCATGGCGACGGATATCGCTCGGAGCAGTGAAAGTGATATTCAAGATTTACTCACCGACGCTTACGAACGAGGGATCAGAGGAAAGAAAATCACCAAACTACGGCACCTCCTGGAGCTCCGGGCCAAGAAGGACAAGCTTGTACGCGGAAATCCCTTGGGCGTTAGCCAAAATAAGAAAAAAAGGCTTACCCCAACTGACTTGAGGCATTTGTTTGAGCGGGAGGCTGAGCGGCAGCGTTTGATGGTGAAAAAAGCAGCATTTACTCACGACCGTGTTGTTTTCTCAATCCAAGCTATAAAAGAGCTTTTGGCCGTCAGTGATTTCGAAAAGCTACTTTCTACAGAACACCTAGATTCGATGCCAAAGCTGATACAGGCTAGACTATCGAATAGAGGAGGCTTGTGATGTCTAACCGAAAATTAAGCCCTGATAAAACACAGCCAATATATGCTCCCAACAATGCTTTTCTGGACGAATGCGTTCGAGTCGAAATCATTAATATTCTGCCGCTGAAGGTCTTACGTCCTGCGGTCAAAGAGAGTACTAAGTATCATCAAATTCTTGCCTCTATCCAAGATGTAGGACTAGTGGAGCCGCCAGCTGTCACACCTGCACCGGGCACCAGTGGACAATATTTTCTGCTCGATGGCCATCTGCGCATTGAAGTTCTGAAAGATTTAGGCGAGCTAAAAGTAGATTGCTTGGTAGCAACTGACGATGATACTTATTCGTACAATAAACGTACTAATCGATTATCCGCTGTCCAAAGTAACAAAATGATCGTACGAGCAATGGAACGAGGCGTATCAGCCGAAAGGCTTGGTAAAGCCCTCGGGCTATCACCGCAGACCATCAGGCAGAGATTTCGCCTGCTTAATGGTATTTGCGCAGAGGTCGTAGCCCTTTTGGGTGACACGGACTGCCCGGCCAATGTATTTAACCTGTTACGGCAGATGAAACCCTTAAGGCAAATCGAAGCAGCAGAACTGATGATTGGGAACAAAAACCTATCGGTTCTCCTTGCTAAAGCACTATTAGCGGCCACACCACCCGACCAGCTCGTGATGATAAAAAAGCCTTCTCAAGATCATCAGGTTTCTGCGGAGTCCATGGCACGCTTGGAGCGCGAGCTAGCTGCCTTGCAGATGCAGATCAAGACAGTCGAAGAGGACTATGGGCCTGATGTCCTTCATTTGACGGTTATAAAAGGCTACCTGACCAAGCTTCTCGCCAACGCTGCCGTTGTGCGGTGGTTAGCTCGGCACCAACCAGAGTACCTGAAAGAATTCCAGTCCATTGCCGAGTTGACCGAACTGCCTTGGGCAGACAACGGGCCCGAAGATGATTTACAGAGCACCACTGCCGAGGGTTGATGGTGCCAACCGGATGTATCCAGATGCTATTCGTATTCGATATACCTCGTTGGAGGGACATTGGATCATCCAATGGCGCATAGGCGCACGTCGTAGTATGGAAGCCGAGATTCCGTCTTGGAATTATGGCTCACGAATAATTATTGGATTTTAATAATTCGGCATAAAATCTTTGGCCTCGGCCAGACAGGTCGTTGAATGAGCACGCAAGCGGCTCATAAGATACAGAGCCAGCCGAAGCAATCCTCAGCCACGACCCGCTCAACGGCTAACTATAGGTCGTTTGGCCCGTTGATCCGCTGCATGCCACCAGGTAATGAGAAAGACGCAGTTCGCGCCCCGTGAACCGGGTTACCGTCGATTCTTCGCGAGGGTTCGCCGTCTGTACTGTTGTAGGCACCGGGTATCATTAATTTGAAAGAATGATTGTCACTGCAACCGCTCTGGCGTCAGATGAATGCCCTTTGAACGAAGCCTGAGGAAAGTCTGCAGCGACTGTCGGCCACCCTTACGATGAAAACTGGCAATCACATAAAAGCTTCCGCTGACTGTCCGCAGTGCCCAAAACGAGCCATAGCGGTCTGCATGGAGAATGTCAGAGGTTCGTAACCTGTGACCGTCTTGGAAATATCCTACTCGACTTGCCTTCACATGCCGGTACATTACGCCATATCCGCAGCAGGACACGATGATGACATTGGTAAGAAAAGCCGTAACCAGCTCAGGAAAATAGCAGCTATAAGCCCGAGCCAGGCGGCATCTGGAGTAGCGGGAAAGGCTATCCACTGAACCTCTCCTCGATTAAACCGTTAACACTAAACCAGCATCGAAACCGGTATCTTCATTTGGATACCCACGCGGATTGCATACCACTCTGGTGCCTTCAACGTCATAGTCCACCGCTGTGTGTGAATGGCCATGTACCCACAAATTGGCCCGATCGCTACCCATGAGATGTTCCCAACGATTTGCATAGGCAGCATCCATATGACCACCAGCATGCGGGTTGTCCTGAAGGGATCGTAGCGAAGGAGCATGGTGTGTGATCACCACCGTCGCGCCGTCGTATGGCTCTTTCAGTCTCGCCCACAACCACTCTCGCGCATTCACAGACCTCTCAACCAAGTCACTTGGCCGAATACGCCGGTAATTTTCGGTACGGATTTGCCGAAAATCGTTCATTAGATTTTGGGCGCTTATGGATGCCAGTGGAGCGTTGCCGGTAGCTGAAAAATCCGTCCACGCTGTGGCACCCAGAAAGCGGACGCCTTCTATGACGACCTGTTCGAGATCAAGAATCTGGACATGACTGTCACATGCCAAGCGCATTTTCTCCAGCGTCTTGGTGAGATGACCACCGTAGTACTCGTGATTGCCAGGCACATACAGCACAGGGCAGGTGAAAGCTTTACCGGCCCAAGCAACCCCACGGGTTTTGATATCAATATCGCCGGACAGGATCACCAAATCCACATCCAGTTTTGACGGTAGGTAGGGCTCAAACTCGTTGTGTAAATCGGAGAGCAGGTGAATGCGCATCGTCTTTTCCTCAAACGGTCACTGAGTGGCGGGGCGTCTGACATGGGCAAGCTGTCATGGGCAAACTTGTCGATGATCATCCTTCAACTCGGTCAGCTAGATAGGCCCCGAGCAATTTCATACAGCTCTAGAGGACGCGCTCTAGGACATCAGGCG
This sequence comes from Pseudomonas syringae, assembly GCF_002157375.1. Classification (GTDB taxonomy): domain Bacteria; phylum Pseudomonadota; class Gammaproteobacteria; order Pseudomonadales; family Pseudomonadaceae; genus Aquipseudomonas; species Aquipseudomonas syringae_T. Next base: position 180,560 of record NZ_MTSA01000006.1, on the reverse strand, counting down.
CTGAAACCTTGCGCATCCCACCGCCTAGCAGCACGTAAACCGTGCGGCACGTCTTAAAGAGAAACCCATCTTGGAAAACGTGTAGCGGTGAGGTTCGAACAAAGTCACCACACCTCCACTGATCGGTACTGTCATGTATGACGGTATGGGCATATAAAATCACGGGCTGACAACGGGCTTCTTGCAGATCTGCTCGCTGCACATCGCTAACATCCAAATCGACCCAAACCCAATCCCGGACTAAGCAAAAAGGCGCCTGCGGACAATGTTGCCGGACGTACGCAATCGCCTCATCGTTCTTCATTTCGGAACCAGACATTGGCTGGCCTGGCCCATAAAGCACTTCAACCACATCACTGAGGTAATGCATTTCAGACTCTCCATGCGCCAGCTGGCGCCGGTTACGTTGTCGCACAGGCGGCTAACACTGGATAAAATCCACCTGGGCCATTTGATTAGCCAAATCTCGGATAGTGGGCTTACGCAGTTGAGCTCCGCGTGCCAAGTCAGCACTCCGCAATAACAGGCCACGATGAGCTCCTCCTGCTTCCTGAGGCGGAACAATGCATTCGATCTTCGCGGGCCGGAGGGACTGGAGCAAATAGGGCGTTTTGGTCTCAAGCTGCTTGGAGATCTCAGCAGTTGGAACGTATGTCAGAAGAAAACGAACAAGCGCGGATACAGGCACTACATCTCGCTTAGCTTTGCCATGTTTCTCTTCGACAGCATTAAGGTATCCGCCCTGAATCCATTTCTTGATCACTGCAGGTTTCCACCCTGATATCTGGGCCAAGTGGTCTACGCTGAGCGCGACGTCCGGATTGTTGTCTCGAACACGCTGTTCGATTTCGGCCTGATCGAACTGTAAGCCTGCCAGTCCAGGGAGAGCTGGCACATGCCCCGTCGGGCAGATCGTTCCCTGCAAAATGTCCTGGAGCACCGCGACAATCTTGGCATTGGATATGCCGTGTCTTACCGAAATGTCCTGAATTCCGATGGGGAGAGAAACCCGAGCTTTCTTACGCACCCGTTTAATCAACTGAGCAACAACTGCGTCAATCTCGGTAGCTAAAAATTCGCCCGCGACTAACACAGGCCGCTCATCACGTTTGTACCGGCGGAGGCCTCCGGCTTGCACGAAACGCTCAAAAAATATTTTTGAGACGTTCAGTCGACGGCGAGCCTCGGTTGCGGAAAGGTATTCAGCACGTGCTGATGCGATCTGATCAAGCGTAGAGCGCTGAATGGCGACAAAGCGACTCTTACCTTCCTGGTGAACCCTCCCGATCACAGCTTGCTTGATCACTAGGTTGGCCAGAATATCTGGAGCAACTCCTAACAAGCGCGCAGCCTCTGCCGCTGAGAACCACTGCATCGCTTCAGCGTTATCAGGCCCAAACATCATCGCGCGCGTATTGAGCCCTAAGCGCCCGTCAAAGTGTTCAGCCACTTGTGCCCTGAACTGATCTCGAACGAAATCAAAGCTGGAGGATGAGTAGGTGCTGAATAACTCCCTGTACCAAGATCCAATCCGTTCGGCGAGACCAACGCCATGGCCTGAGCGAAGTTGGTTTTGCATGGCCGCATCAAAACGTGCTGGCCAATCACTCAGCAACGACTCCAAACAACCCACCATCACCAGCGAATCTTGCAAAGGTGAAGAACTGCTGAAGCGAGGTTTAGCCATCGGCAAACCGCTTCGTTGAGCTTGGTGCTTCGCGAGTAGCGTTAAGAAGTCAGGCAACAGCGGTTCGAATCCCTGACGGCGGCAAATCTCGGTAAACCCTTTGTGCTCGCCGACACCCGCATCAGCCATCAGTGCGGATAATATCATTGCGAACTCTGACGCTTGGGCGCTAACAGCAAGCCGTAGATCGTACCCGCAGTCACAAAGCTCCAGCGTGCGTCGGTGGTAACTGATCGGTTTCTCGCAGTCGGGGCAGTTGCCAAGCAGCACAATGCCATGGGTGGGACAAGCTGTGACCAGCAGATGAGACCAAGCCTCTTTAGCATATCCATCGGAGGCCAAGCACTCTGGACAGACCGGTGAATGGCCATTGCGAAGGTAGCTGGGTTGACCAAGGTAATGCGTTTGGCCAATGAGAGTTGTACTGAGCTGTTCCTCTTTCAGCTCAAAACATTCGCAGATTTGAGCGAGCTCTGGCGACGAGTAAGCGGCTGCTAACTTGAGCCCTCGTTCGCCCAACAGCGCCTGAGCGCAACCATAGCCGTTGAGCTCCGCTTTTCGCATCAAAAGAGAGTTCAGGCTTTCACCTGATTGGAGGGCCACATTTTGGAAAAACGACATTTATGTTGCCCTCTACAGCCGGGGAATAGGGAGATGAGCCTCGCGCAACACCTTCACATAAGCGGCGTTCAAATCGTGATCCGAAATGACGGTGCCAGGTGTAAACGGGTTGCCAGAAAAAGGCTGGTCATTGACGGCGTTACGGTAGGCTTTAGCTAGACATCTAACGTCAATTATCTTGTTGGCATTATTAGTCTCGGCATGGCTGAAGAGATCGACCAACATACCGAAGCGGCCTAAGGAGGAGGCATAAAGGGACTTAATAGCTACATCGCCACTTAGCTCAAATATCCAGCCTTGTTCACTGTACGCAGCAGCCACAAGCGAAATACCCGCAGCAAAATCTTGGCGATCAGCAGCACTAATCCACGAGTAGGGGTAGATCAGCTCAGTGGCCAAACTGCGACCACGTAATTGCTCATTTAGCCCCAGCAAGCGCTCAGCAGCAGGAAGACCAAGCAAAATGAGAGAGATGTTGAGTTCATCGCTTAATACTTTGAAGAAATCAGCTAGAGCTCTTACTTTTTGTGGGCTGTGTAGCTCTGCCAGATGTTGTACTTCATCGACGATGATCGCCCTGACTTTCGCAATCTCTAGCTGGCGCAACGCTTGATCGTACAAATCCGGTGTGCTGCATTTGCTCAGTACCCTACCACCGAGGCCACGGATAATACTTAGCGTGAGCGCACGCTGATTGGGTTCAGTTGGGGCTGTGACGCGGATCAGTGGCTTACAGATTTTGCCGTTCACCTCCTGCGTGGGAAAGTCTGCCATCAGTGCCTGAGCGACTTCTCCTTTGCCTATTCGGCTGGGGCCGAACATCGGCAAGATTTGCCGCTCACCGGCAAGGGAGGCCTCAATGACTTGAAAGGCCCGCTGATATGATCTCAACATCCGGCCATGGAAAAAGCCCTCAGAACGAATCACCTTAATGACTTCATTCGCCATCATTTTTTCCTCCGGTGGGGCGCAACTACGATTTCTGTCGGAGCAGCAGCGAGAACGGTTTCAGCAATCGGCAATTGTTGTTCAGGAGTGATCGCCGCAGCGTTGGCTTTATCGACTGTTCGTTGAGCTCTTTGATTCTCGCGAATCTTGCCTTTTGGACGTTTCTGCGCATTGGCATCTTCGATAATATTTATATGATTGATGACGTAATCTTCCCCAGACAACTCGAAGTCTGACTTATAATGTGCCTTCCGGATTTCCTTAGCCTGTTCAAAACTAATAGCAGGCATGTTCGGGTTCTTATTTTGAACCGTGACCCACTCTTTCAAGCCAAGGTCATAAATATGAACCGACCGGCAGTCAAGTGGATTAATGCACACATCTACCTTCACCGTAGAGTTTGTTTTGAAAAGCGCTGAAACATACTCGTTCTGATAGAACTGGCGCTGATAGTTAATACCTTCACGAGTGATACTTAACTTGACTTCTAAGTAATGACGACAGGCTTCCATCAATTCTTCAGCCGAAGGGGCTGGAAAAACTACATACTGCTGGCTCAGACGAGTCAACGCCTGCAATGGAGTAAACTCCTGACCAAACTTTTCGGACAAGCGATCACTCTTCTTAATATGATATGAATCCGTAATCCAGCGGATGATGACTTCGTTAAGTTTTTCGATGGTCAAGGTCGCAGATTTTTGTGCGTCTTCCAGACCATGCGTTTCCCGCTTGTCATGTGATTTCTTAGCGCCTGGCAGTTTCTTGATCAGCATCGTGTTCAACGTGCCAAAAAAACGCTCAATAAACGGTTTCTGGTAGGGGGCACCGGCAACACAGTACTCCAACATCATACCCAGGTGTTGCGACGCTTTAACGATCATAGGGCCATGGCAATCAGATCCGTTATCCAGAACCAATGTGCGGATATCTGCCGCGGCGGGCCACTCATGCATACAGCTCCATTGCGTTTTAAATGGCTCTCCCTTGGGGCTAAAAGCAAACTGCAGGGATTGCATCAACCCGACCTGGCTTGCTGCCTGAATGGTGAGGTGAATTCCAACAATGGTCATTGTTGCTGTATCGATCAAAGCATAGAAGGTGGGGCAACCAATTACGTTGCCAGAGGCATCGACAATGAAGATGTCCAAAACCGTAGAGTCACCCTCTACGCGGGCATAAGGCTCTTTGACATCGAGATAGCTACACGCATTTCGCATAATCAAACGAAAGGTGCGGGGGTTCAGCCGACCTTTGATATTTTTCAGATTTAGTCTCGCAATGAATCGGCCTACCGTACGCCTAGACACACCGCCAAGTTCAACACCGATCTCAGCTGACTTTTCTGAACACCGAATATTAATTGCATGAACAATATCCTGAATGCTAAACCTACTGCTACTGCAATACTTTGACTCGATGACGTTAAGAATGATTTCTTGAACCTCGGGTTCCATCGATAACGAATGATGAACCCCACGATCCGAAAAATGTGCAGCTAAGCAGTTTGGCGAATATGACTCTTTATAAATTCTCCAGTATCGTTCAATTGATCTTCTTGACGGTACAGTACGATGCGAGCCATATCGCCTTTGGATCTCAATGTAGATATCCTTCCAAGTAAAATCCTCAATCAGCTGCTCTACAACTCTGATGTACTCCTGCCGCTCATCTCTAGATTTAATTTCTGTGGGACTCAAGAATCGAGGTTCAAAAACCTCTTCTACCCCACATGGGGTTTCAATACGCACGACCGAGCGTAGATCCCCCGAAGCGACTGTATTGCGAAAGTCGTCATCCTGGTAGACATGAGATTCACCTAGCTGCCCAATCAGCACTACTTGCCGTGCTTTGGTATTGATCGTTCCAATTACATACGAACGACCATCTGCTCCGATGAGCGCGGCGCCAACCCTGTATCGACGCGAGCTGATGAGCCCTTCATTAACGGCAGCCATCTCAGATGTCCATTAGCTTCAGATGATCCAACGAGCCGTGCGCCGCATTGACCCAGCCATCCCCCGAGAAAACATTCTCCGACAAGTCCGCGCTCAGCACCCCATATGCCAATCCAAAAAAAATGTCCGCATTAGATAGTGCCCCAGATTCTTTAAGCTCTAGGGTCGGCCACCGCTTACGATTTTTTAACGCGATGCCTACCTTTTCACAGGCACCTGCCGCGCGTTCCTTTTGGGCAGGACTAAGCGCCTTTTTCAAATTTTCCAGATTGGAGATGAACACCGGAGAGAATTTCTCCTCGGTGAAGGTGATAAATTGCTTGCCATATGTGGCCAAGATGCGTTCAGCCCGAGCATGCTTATCCGCGTGCTTCTCTAAGAAAGCGCTGGGTTTGCTCTCGCAGATAAAGATCTGTCCGTCATGCCGCTCAATTTCACTGTCAGCAGTGTAAGCCACAGCCTTTTTACCGTCTTTCTTGGGCAAGTCCTGTCGGCTAATAAGCAGATTTTCGTTTTCCAGGTCGACACAGATTGACTGGTCGGATATCCGCGTGAATCCAGGCATGAGGCTGAGAAGCAGCAAGTGGTTGCGCTCAAGAAAACTCTCGCCCGCGACAATCCCATTCGCGTTGCGATCCGTCGGCACGATATAAGCTCGGCGACCCCGTTTGGTACGCTTGGCAACGTCACGTACAGGCTTAACGCCCTTATTTCTGACGGGCATAACACAACTCCAAAATCTTAAGAAAGCACCGTCAGGGCGGTGTGCGCCATGGCGATGCTTGACGCCGTAAGCGCCAAACCCCAAACTCCGACTGGATTCTGTAGAGTCCAAACAATCGACGTATAGAAATACTGCTGGCCGGCCAACCTGTCAATAGTTTTCCGTCCAAACAAAAGGGGGTTGGCATGGGTAGAAAAGTGGACACCACCTGGTACGGTACCTATTTGGAAGCAATCGCCTTCGAGAACCTCTCGGGAGATAAGTCCGTAGGCACACCAGAGTTGGCAGATCATCTGGGTGTGAAGCCAAAAACACTTGCACGAATAAGGTCTGCAGGCCGCTTCATCCATGAGGTGCTACCTGGGGTAAAGCCAGAGCAAATTCAGTGCGGTTACGCCTCGTTAGAGCTGTTATCTAAGTTATGGGGAGCGGATCCCTCGGGCGCACAGTCTCGATTGGAAAGTGTCCTGGCCAACAGGACTAAGCTGCCTGAGCTAGAAGAAGCTATTCGTCGGCTCAAGCTTGGCGAAAACAAAAGCTCCACAGAAAGCAACCTAGTCGGGCCGTCCCAGCTTGGGTTTATGGCACGAATGGATGTCTGGATAGCATCGTCAGATTTGGTGCATTTCGATTCGTATCGGGGTACAGCGTTTAGACTCAAACCATGCCTCGGCTCCTGTCCTGGATATCTCATCAACACAGAAAACGGTCAACCGAGCGCCCTCGTCCTTTGCAAACAGGGGAGCGGCTGGCGGGATCCTGCCGGCGTCGCTAGGGAGCTGTATGAGCATGCAATAGCTCGCAGGCACACAGCCCCAGCGATCTGGTATGTCTTTGAAAAAGACAGTGCAGTGCTTCAGCACCTCGCAGAGCTAAGCATCTGGTGGGGTGGCTCGCCTACTAGTGACGATCCATGGTTACTCTTGGCCTATCTGACCGAATCAGGGAAGCTTGAGGTGCTTTTTGAGGAATACTTCTACAACCTGATAGGCAGCATGACAAAGGGCGAAGGTGCGCTTCGGCCAAATGATCTGATCGCCACTGGGGAAGCTATGGATGGCAGCAAGGCATGCATCACAATTCCTTTACGGAACATCCAGCCTATATCTGCAGCGACGAAACATCGCCCGTACTCCGAAGTACTTCGAGAGCGCTTACTGGCGATTGCCGGGCAAGGTCATGCAACGTCGGATCAAATTGACCGATTGGCTGCTATTGACCTAGGTCTCTGACCTGCATCGGCTAAGCGTTACCGGTGCTGCACAACTGTAGATGTAACTGGGAGATCAAGGCGATCGGCTTTCAAACACGGAGTGCTTGAAAGCCATCAAATCGCGAAAGTCAGATGGCGATCCTGCTCCAGTCCGTTTTAGATAATGCCCTTTAATTCCGAGGGCTATTGGCCCGTCTCGATCACAGCGTTGGGAATCCCCGATCATCCACACCTTGCAGGCGTCTACAGCCAACTCAGTCAGCACTGCCTCGTAGATACGCCGATCTGGCTTGAGCGACCCTAACTCATAGCTGAAGCCGTAGCTCTCCAAGCCAGGAAAGATGCGCTTAACAGCCGCACCATAGGGTCGGGCCAAATTTGAACAGACCGCCACTTTTATACCTCGCGCCTGCAATGCCTCAATGCATGACAGCGCATCTGTGAAGGGTCGGATACTGGCCAGCTCCGCGTCAAGCTCGGATTGGATACGTGCAAGCTCAGCCGGTGGTACATCAATGCCGAAGTGATCGGCGGCTTGTGCAAGACTCCAAGGATGGCTCATGAGCATCGATGCATCATCCGGCTTTGGACGCCGACCTTGCGCGATGCCTAGCTTGAGAAGCTGGCGAAATGGATGGCGCCCGTTCTCGATCCGTATGATTGTACCGAACGCATCAAAGATGGCCGCTTGGACATGGCTCACACCGCATACTCCTTCCAGAACATCGAACGCCAGAAAATCAACACCTTCGAGAAAGCCAGCCTTTTGCTGTGCCGAAGCTACTTTTCTGCAAGGCAAACCTAATCAGGCCTATAATGCACGGCTAGCATGAGGTCAACCTATGGCAAGCGCCGATCAGCTCAAAGCACTGCTGAAATCCCACATTACTGGTGATGACAGCCACTTTTTCTCCGTAGCGATGCAGGTTGCAGCGCACGAGGCAAAGCTCGGCCACGGAAAACTGGCAGAAGAGCTCAAAGCTCTGATCGATGCAGCGAAAGCTCGGCCCTCTTCAAAACTACCAAACAAAACGATCCCTATCAGCCAACCTCGTGGTGAGTTGGTCGGACTTCTCCAAGCCTCTTATCCACAAGCTCGGCTTTCCGACATGATCCTGGACGACCAGGTTGCTATGCGTTTGCATCGGATCATCAAAGAGCAGCAGAACCATACGAAGATCCGTGCACACGGGCTTTCACCTCGCCGGAAACTGTTATTGGTCGGGCCACCAGGCACTGGCAAAACACTGACCGCCTCTGCATTGGCAGGTGAGTTGGGTGTTCCGCTGTTTGTTGTGCGACTTGATGCCTTGATTACCAAATTCATGGGGGAGACCGCCGCCAAACTGCGCCAAGTCTTTGATGCCATAACTGAAGTACGCGGTGTCTATTTTTTTGACGAGTTCGATGCCATAGGTTCGCAACGTGGCCAGGCAAATGACGTCGGCGAGATACGGCGCGTTTTGAATAGTTTTTTGCAAATGCTGGAGCAGGATCAGTCCCACAGCCTGGTAATCGCGGCTACAAACCACCCCGAGATTTTGGACTACGCCTTGTTCCGACGGTTTGACGACATGATCCAGTACGGACTTCCCGAAGCAGAGCAAATCATCGCAGTGCTAAAGAATCGTTTATCCACCTTTAAACCAAAACGGCTGGCTTGGTCAAAGCTCGCAGATAAAGCCGGTGGTCTGAGCTATGCCGATGTGGCACGGGCGGCAGACGATACCCTCAAAGATGCAATTATTCATGACCGTGCGTCGATCACGGATTCTGATGTCTTAAAGATGTTGGAAGAGCGGAAGCTGATCAGTAAGAAAATACTAATCGATACATAATTCAAAGAGCAGTATCGCGATGACGGATCAACGCAGAGAAAACCTCCCGCATCTATTTCCCCAGAATACATCATTCGCAGAGCCCTTCACCTCCCATAGGGTTCCAGTAAGGCCTCCACCGCTTCCTGCACGTGACCGTGCCATGCACGGCAATGCTTTGCGAGAACAGCTCCAGCAGCTTCGGCCTGTTGCGGAGCAGGCAAAAGAAGAACGAGCGGCACTTGGAATCCAAGACGGCGTGGGTCTCCGAGTTCAGTTTGAAAGCTTCGACGATATCAAGCTCGCTTTTGAAAGTTTGGCAAATAAACCCAAAGGGATCGAACTTCTCAATTATAAAGAAGAAGGAGAAAAGGGCTTTGCGACCGTTTTCGTCCCGGATGGCAAGCTCGATTATTTTGAACGGGTCATCACCGAGTACCTTGATGATCGTAAAGGTTCTACAGGTCGAAGCCTTGACCATAAAGCCCTAGTAAACACGATTCAATCCATCCATGTCGCTCAACTAGAGGCGCTGTGGACGGATGCTCCAGCATTTTTTCCTACAGATGAAAACGAGATTATATGGTGGGAGGCTTGGTTACCCGTCAGGGATAATCGCGACCTGGTAGCTGCAAGCTTCATGCAGGCCGCTCAGCTACTTGGTATTCGAGTACTGGAGGGAAGGCTTAATTTCCCAGAACGAACAGTGCTGACAATCCAATGCAGCAAAGCACAGCTACAGCAGTCAGTTCTGACTCTTAACAGCATCGCTGAATTACGCAGGGCAAAGGAAACGGCGGATTTTTTTGATTCGTTTACACCTGCAGAGCAGCACGAATGGGCTGCTGAACTTTTAGGCAGAACAACCTTCACCTCCTCAGAGCATACTCCGCACATCTGCATTCTTGATACGGGCGTGAACCACGGCCACCCACTTTTAACTCCAGCACTTGTGGAACCAGACCTTCACACTATCGAGCCGGATTGGGGTGTTGATGATCGCCATGGCCATGGCACCAGCATGGCTGGGTTAGCCCTCTATGGCGATTTAACCCATACATTAAGATCAGCGGAACCTCTGATCATTGAACATCGCCTTGAGTCTGTGAAGCTGCTACCAAGCGACGGAGCAAATGCTGGAGATGAGAAGAATTTCGGGTTCAATACAGTCGAAGCTGTATCCAGGTCTGAGATAACTGCGCCCCTAAGAACACGATTGTTCAGCATGGCAGTCACTACCGTGGATGGTCGAGATCGGGGCCGCCCGTCATCCTGGTCATCGGCTCTCGATCGGCTGGCCTTCGACGCAGATGCACAGGGAGCAAGCCCACGACTATTCGTTGTATCGGCAGGTAACATTCGAGAATCCAGCGAATGGATGGACTACCCAAGCAGCAATACGTTGATGGGCATTTGTGACCCTGCACAGGCTTGGAATTCATTAACTGTGGGGGCATTTACAGATCTGGTAGAGCTCCCGCCAGGCTTGAGAGCTGTTGCCGCAAAGGGCGGCCTCAGCCCCTTCAGCACAACGTCGCAGAATTGGATTAGCCACTATCCCCTGAAACCAGACGTGCTCTTCGAGGGAGGTAATCTGATCCATGATGAGTTGTTGGGCCCAGCTACAGCAGGGGAGCTGTCACTGCTGACCACCCATAACCACCCAGTCGACCGCCATCTCACCTTAGCCACTGCCACCAGTGCTGCGACGTCGCTTTGTTCCCGGATGGCGGCTCAGTTAATGGCCGCTTACCCAGGGCGCTGGCCTGAAAGCATTCGGGCTTTGATCGTTCATTCTGCTGAATGGACTGATGCGATGAAGCAGATGTTTCTTCCTCAAAATCGTAACTCAACAAAACAAGATTACGAGCGTCTGGTTAGGCATTGTGGCTTTGGCGTGCCCAGCCTGGAGCGGGCCCAATGGAGCGCATCTAACTCGCTGACGCTGATTGTCGAGGACACCCTCCAACCCTTTAAGAAGTCGAGAGGGAAAGATCCCTCTCCACGAGAAATGCACCTGCACACGCTACCCTGGCCTAAGGACGAACTTGAAGCATTGGGGGCAACCGACGTTGAGATGACCGTCACGTTGTCCTACTTCATAGAACCTAATCCGTCCGCACGTGGAAGGTCTAGATATCGCTACGAATCCCATGGTCTCCGCTTCGACGTCAAACGTCCAACTGAAGATGTGTCCCGCTTCAGGGCGAGAGTGAACGCCGCCGCGCTTGATGATGAGAATGGAATATCGAACCAAGACAACGACCCGGCATGGACTTTAGGCAAACAGAAACGCCATCGCGGTTCACTTCATCAGGACACTTGGAGAGGTACTGCAGCTGAGCTCGCAAGCCGAGGCTATCTTGCCGTGTACCCATCGTTAGGGTGGTGGAAGACCAGAGGGGCATTGGAGCGGTATGACAGCTCAGCACGGTATGCGCTGATTATTTCGATCAAAGTCCCAGAGGTTGACACAGATATTTACAGTGTAATCGCCGCGAAGATCACTTCAGAAAATGTCGTTCAGGTGTGACGATATGATCTGCATCGGCTCCAGGAGGAGCCTTTACCTCGTCGAACGATTTTCTGTGCTCAGCCCCAGCTCTGTGGGCCGAAATTTGAGTCACGGTGAATTACGACAGCATTGGTGCCATAGGTGATTTCAAGCGCATGCCCCTTCAATGCTGCCCGCAGATCGTCCTGGAATGCCTCCTTAATGCGCTCACGGGAGGCAACCTCGTAAAGTTGGGCCCAAGGTAATGTCCATACATTCAACGTTTTCTTTTTCATAAAACCGTCAATATCGGTGGCAATAACGTGAGCACTTTTAGCCATTTCCAAGCGTTCCTTTGCGATTGATTTCTTTCGTATCGATTTCTAAGAGATCGTACTGGGGTCACCCTGAGATATCAATACGCCATTAGGATTACAGCGTGTGTGGAGCCCCCAACGAGCTGGTCACGTCAGGACATAGAACAGCCAAAGACTGAGAGATGAGAAAATCGCCGGCAATCAAAAGGAGGTACTCATGTGTAATGCATGGAATCACCCCAAAAACTGCAGCTGCGGCTGGGGCGGTGATGGACACCCAGGACGATCCACTAATGCCCATAGCGCGCCAGCGACTCACGGCGGCTGGTTAATTTCGCTTACCAATACCTATCACAGTTACGTCAATCCCAACGCCTGCTGCCCGGTGTGCGGGACTGCAGTGTTCTTTTATCAATCGCCCAGTGATGGCCGAGTTTTCTTCGACGAGTTGGGCCCTCCCTGGCCAAAACACCCCTGCACCGACACTATCACCCCTCCAGCGAAAGCTCCTCACTCATCGAGGATGACAGGTCAGTCAACCGTTTACGCCTGGCAGCGTGCCGGATGGCAACCGTTCATTATCGAAGCGGTCGTGGGCATCGACAAAGACTACCTTAAGCTGACCGGAGTCCGTCAGGGGCAGCACCTGTCCCTCTATCTAAGGCGGCTCGTGACACACCATCAACACCATCAGGCGCTGTCCGAGCACAACCTAGCGCAGATTAAAACCCTAGGCGACGGCCACTTTCAGTTGTCGATCCTTCTCACGCAGGGATCTCCGATCACCCTCGACGTGTACGCTCTGCTTGCCCAAGCGAGAGAAGGCCGAAGTACATCGGTTGGGTCGGCGAAACCCACACCTACAGATAAGCGAACGGCATCGTTGAATAAGCCGTCCAATCCACGACGGCCCAACGTCCAGCGTGAACCGAAGAAATCGACTGAACGCGCGCCAGCGACCACGGCCATGGCGTTAGCCTTTTGTAAGGCTCAGGAACGACAGGGCCATTCCTAAGCTCTCTACGATTAGCGCTGCACATAATTGGCAGTTACGTTAAATCGCCCCCTACGGGGGCGATGGGTACGGTCGACCGCAGCACGGTCACTGGCGACCGAGACCCCGACCTGCGCTATACCAGAAGGGTAGGGTATGGCGTCACGGTGGAGCGAGAGGAGCGACTGATGAGGAAAGCCATCGAACCGGAGACCTTTGCTGCCCTGGTCGAGACCGGCACGGCGCGGGAGTTTCTGACGCTATACAGCAACGAGCGGGGGCAACTGATTGCCGACATGTCTCGGCCCGAACGGTGCGGTATTGGCGTTCGTTGAAGACCGTTGGACGGTTTTGGAAATCAGGGCGTTACGCTTGGGGCAGAAGCCATGGAGGCCACCTGATCCATCATTCTGCATCTCATCGCTTCGTCATATGCCTTATTAAAAAACTCTGTCAGTGGCCTACGCTCGAAATTCTCATGCTCCGCAATGACGTTCGTATGATCGGAGTCCCCCAAGTGCCGGTGATAATGAAGATAGCCGTATAGGCGCGGGGTGCTCTCGACATTGAGGCCTAGTTTCTTTGTGGCGTACTTTTTGGCCAGTCGTTCCTCTGTCATGAAAGCGATACTTCTTATGCTGTACGCCACTGCTAAGCAGGACATCTCTCCAGAACCTAAACGACCAGGTGCAGCTGCTGATACTGTGAGAAGATCCTCAAGACTACACGCCTGCACCTGAAACACTCCGGTGCTTTGAGCATGGCGCAACCTGCTCATCAGCTCTGCTTGCTCCTCGGTTATGGCCGATCTCGGCTTTTGTAAGCATTCATAAAGCACTGATGGTGTTACGCAAAAATGGCGCTTAGCCAGAATTGCGGCTTGAAACAGGCGCTTAGAAGACAACATGCTCCATACAGAGCAAGTATCGACCACTGAGGTGGAGGAAAAACGACTTGGATCAAAGCTCACGAGTAATAGCCCTCCCATACAACTCAGATATCTCGCGAACTTGCCTGTGATCCGCCAGTAGCACCTCTGCCAAGCGGCCCGCAGAAATCAAGCCGCACTGATGCGCCTCAAAGCACAATCCAACGTAAACGTCAGAAAGTCCGCGCTGTAACAGTTCCAGGCGTCTTTCCAATTGTCGCTCCGAAAGATGTTCTGGCGCCTCAGGATCGACTTTATCTGACATAGCAACCCGAACAGAACGAATTATCTTTGCTGTTTCTTCGTCAACACGCTCTGCCTTAAGAAGAGCATAGGACAGCGCCTCGGTACTGACCTTCAGTTTTTTTGCCCAATCAACAGCCAGAGTGGCGTTCCACTGGCTTATATGTGGTAGTAACTCTGGCGGCATCAAATAACAAGAAGCAAATCGATTAGCGCGTACTTCCTTCAAATCTTTGTGGTCATACTTAGAGCTACTTCGCTTATAGGAGACACTTGCTGCATCAGATGAATCAAAAATTGCGTGCGCTGCCTCATGGCTGACGGAAAAACGCTGCCTATAGATGTCTTCCTCGTAATTGACCAAGATGCAGTGGCCTGCAATGGGGTGCTCGATGTACAGCCCCGAAATATCAGTATTTGCCAGCTTACGTCGGAAAATGTGAAACCCTATCTTTCGGAAATCATCGTAAATATCGAGATTTATTTGACGTTGCCCGTACCCCAGTAAACGGCGCAATTCCGCCGCAGCGTCTTCGCCATGAGCATTGTAAAAACTGCCCCTGGGCTGGTAATGGAACTCTGTATACGAGTGAGTAAGCTCTTTCTTTAGCGTGGCTTCGACCTCACACAAAAACAAAAATTCTTGAATTGCTCGACGATCTTCCGGCGTAAAGGCATCTCCGTATCTCCGATAGAGAATATTTGTTTCTTTGAATGGCTCTGGCCTTGCCGGATCAATAAAATCTCTGAAGTCTCTAACGTAGAAGTTAGCAAGAATCAGTAACTCATCACCCGAGGGAGGAGTATTTCCGCCTTCAATCAAACTCAAATGCTCAACACTGATACCTGTGCCTGCGCTGACCTCAGCCATGCCTAATGACTGTAGATTGCGGGCCTGCGTAAGCCGCTCGGCAATAAGTTTTAGGTCAATCAATGCAGTGCCTGCCCTAACGATCCCTGCTGTAAAAACCGGAAAACAACCTCAGCGCGTGCCTCAATGTCTTCATTCGAAAATTCATCAGGCATGCCATTCAGCATATGGTCGATGATCGTAGTTTTAAGTTGTGCCTGCGATGATGCTTTGTCGCGAAGATTGCCCATTTCAGACCGACGAGTGCCCACGACGGATAGAAGATTCATGGCGACCTTCTTCAGCTTGTCAATGTCGCTTTTACTCAGCGCTGATTTGTCTTTGCCGAGCAGGTCATAGATGGCGAGTTCTTTCTCGGTCGAGAAGCCTTCACGGATGAAGCGTTGCTCTTCCTGATCCAGCGAATCATGCACCTGGAGCAATTGATCAAAAACTTTCTGAATCTCGACTTTGTCCTTGTCGCGGTTGTACTCCTCTATGATCTCCTCATAGCGTTTATACAAATCAACACGGGTAGGGTTGGTCATCAACATCATCTCGATACGAGCCTGAATCCGCTCTTGCAAACTCAGGATTACTGCCTGCTGTTGACTCGACTTGGCGAACTCCGCACGTAGTCGCTCAAAATTAATACCAGACAGGTTGTAGGGCTGAGTCGGCTTGTCTTTGACCGTGTTGAATGACGAAACCTCAAGGGCGTTATCCACCAGCCCGCGCAGCTCTTGCATGATCGAGCTGACATCAACTTTGCCTTTAGGCTTTTGCAGCATGTTGTAGATGGCCGCGATAGCGCTTTCTTGGGGCTCATACTGGCGCAGCTCATCACGTGGAAATAGCCCGCGATAACGGTCAGCCACATCCTCGGCAAGTACCTGGAAGGTCTTCTTGGTCTCACCCGAAACAGAAAGAGCGTTCTGCGCATCCAGCAGTGCCTGCCAGCGCTCTTCGCCATTTTGGGCCTTAACCAGATCGTCTAATTCAAAGCCTGTGCTGGTCAGGTGGGCCTGTACTTTAAATATCGCTGCGGCGTACTCCACGAGGGCTTGCTCCTCATCGAACAAGGGGTCAGTACCATCAGAGTTACCCTGCTCACCTTGCCCGTAGACGGCCAGCGCCTTGCGCAGGCTTTTAAGCATGCCGTTGTAATCAATGATAAGGCCGTTTTTCTTGTGCGCTGCCACGCGGTTCACCCGAGCGATAGCCTGCATCAGGGTATGGCCCTTCATAGGTTTATCGAGATATAGGGTCGCCAGCGATTTCACATCAAAACCGGTCAACCACATCGCACAGACGATGGCGACGCGAAACGGATGCTTACCATTCCTAAAGCATTCCTCGATATCACGGCTATCGATGCCCTTACTGATAACTTCACGATAGGGTTTAACCTCGATGCCTTCTTGGCCGAAATCCTGGATCTCGTTCTGATCGGAACTGAATATTGGATGAATTTGCGTCGTCTTCATCCACTCGATCAGTGCAGCATCGCGACGTAACCCCTCGGAGAACGGCTTGCCCTTAGCATTGAACGGTGCCTGATCGTCCAGCAGCTTGATCTCCAGCGCTTGGATCTTCTCGGCCCACTTGCTCTTGATGCGGATGGCCATCTTCACGCAGGTGACCTTGTCGATGCAGACCAGCAACGCCTTGGCATTGCCACCATACTTGATAGCTTGACCAGCCTTTGGTGGTGCCTCCATAAGCCGCCAACGCTGATGGAAGTGCTCTACGAAATCAGTGGCGACGTCATTCAGATGGGTATCCGAAGTGAACACTGGGTAATCACGGGCCAGCTCGCGGTATAGCTTTTCTTCCTGCTCTTCCGTTAGGTCACCATCAGCGCGGGCCTGATCGATACGATCTTCAATGCGTCTGTTCAGCGCCTCATCGACAATGTGCAGCTTTTCACCCCGGCTCTCGTAATAGAGGGGCAGGGTGGCACCATCAGCCACGGCACGCTGGAAATCATAGACAGAGACATAGCTGCCAAAGACTCGTTCGGTTTCACTTTTCTCATGCCCATCGATCAACGGTGTGCCGGTGAAACCAATGAATTTGGCACGTGACAATGCCATGCGCATTTGCGTTGCCAATCGCCCGTACTGGGTACGGTGGGCCTCGTCGGAGACCACGATAATGTCATCGCGTTCTGACCATGGCTCAGTTATGCGCTTGCGAAACTTGTGGATCAGGCTGAACACATAACGGCGATTTTCGTCTTTGAGCAGACGCTCCAACCCTTCAGCCCCGGCAGCCTTGTCTCGGCTGTTAGTGGAAATGCCACATCCTACAAAGGTGCTGAAAATCTGATTGTCCAGTTCCTTGCGGTCAGTGAGCAGCACGAAGGTATAGCCAGATGAAATCTTGCGGTGAATCTTCTGGCAGAAAAACACCATCGAATAACTCTTGCCGCTACCTTGGGTATGCCAGAACACCCCAAGCTTACCTCCCAGAACAGCAGGGCCGCCTTCGCGCAGACTGTCGACAGCGCGATTAACCCCAAGATATTGGTGGTTGCGAGCAATCACCTTAGCGGTGTGCTCTTCACTGTGGTCGAACAGCGTGTAGTTCTCAACGATATCCAAAAGCCGGTTTTTGCTACACATTCCGCGCAGCAGAATCGGCAAAATAGGCTTGAGTGGTGCAGTGTCCGGTTTCGGGGCAGGATCGGCATCCTCCTCAGCCAAACGCTTCCAGCGGTAAAAGTGATCCCAGCTGCTGGTAATGCCGCCATAGCGTGCATCCAGGCCGTTAGAAACAATCACCAGGGCGTTGTAGTAAAATAGCAGGGGAATGGTGCCGGGGTGGCTATCGTCAGGGCGACCTCGATAGTCGATATAGTTCTCGTCGAACGCGGCTTTTAACCCTTTGTCGTGACGTTTCAGCTCGATAAACACCAGAGGCAAGCCGTTGACGAAGCCAACCAAATCACAGCGTTTGGTGTAGGGGCCACTCTTGATCCAAAGCTCGCGCACCACCAAAAAGTCATTGTCATCCTGCTTACCCTCAGCGAACTCGACGACTTTGACGTGAACGTCTTCTTCGGGGCGACCGCTGGGTGCCTTGAGGCTGATACCGTCACGCAGCATCCGCCACTTTTCTTCGTTGTGTTGCAGCAGGGTCTTGGTTAGGTCGGCATCCAGCAGCAGTTCACGCGCCTGTGCCAGTTTGATCGGCGGCACCCTGGGGTTGAGCCGGGTCAAGGCCTTATCCAGCTCGCGAACCAGCACCACTTCGCTGCGATCCTTACGCCCCAGCGTGGAGTCTGGATCAGATGGCAATCCAAGGACTTCGTCCATGGCATAAACCGAACGCCAGCCCAATTCCTCAACCAGCAGTTTGGCGGCAGGTTCCTGGATATTTTTGTCTTCCGAATAACTGGCCTTCGCCATATTGCATCCTCCCTGTTCAGGTGGCTTAGGCCTGGATTGCTCCTGACATTAATCTGGGTAACAACTCATCACGGGTATTTTTAAGCACTTTATTCTGCCGATTCAGAAGCTCAACCTGTGCGAAAACTGGCTGCATTAGCTGATCAAAAGCATTCAGGACAAATAGCGGTGGTTGCCACGTCATATAAGTATCAAAGCACTTTGAATTCACACGCTGCCTCCCATCAGACCCCGCCATGCTACGAATCGCATGTTCCCTAAACCCATCATCCCTAGCGAGGCAGTAAACCCAAAACGGGCTGACTGCCTTTGAACGCATCACAATAAATTCGGTAGAGCCGCTTCCAACGGGGGAATCTTCAGAAAGAAACTGAACAAATCCTGTTTTCCCATTTTCCAAGCAAGGGGTAATTCGCGCCAATAACGTATCTAGATTTTGAAATTTTGCACCTCCTGCAATCACACGCTCTTCAGGCTCATTAATAATCATTGAGCTTTCAGACAAAGCTTGCATCGGGAGGAATGGATAGCTTCGATCCCTTTCGAACGGAGTCTTAGGGTTAATTTCTATAAGCTCGGAAACAGGTTTTCTATCCCATCCATCGGGAATGCCATCTTGCCAGCTAGCCAATTCGTAACCGGGGAAGCGCAGATTAATGAACCATTCCCGATAGAGCAGGCGGGCTGACTCTTCGAGCAAGCAAATTCGACGGCTATTGGCCTCTATCAGATCGTCATAGGTAGCAAGCAAGCAACCGATGCTTTTCTGTACATCCAATGAAGGACAAGGGATCTCCAGATTCTCGGCATCTCCTACCTTGATGTGAGCCACCGTTGCACCGAAGCTCATGCCATGCAGTTTGCTCTGCACCAAGGGACTTTGTAGAACATAGGCTAAATAGTTCCAGTCCAATAGCTCAGGATCTGGTCGATATTGAAAAAGCCTTTGCCCAAGAAAGATATTCTGGTTTTCATCAAAGGTGCACCGCCCTACCTCACCAACGGGTGCCTCGCGGGTCAGAATCACATCACCAAATCGTGGCTGCGAGCGTCTTGTCCAAGACTGAAAGGTTTCTTCGGTCACATACCGCACAGTGTCTACGTCAATAAACCCCTGCTTGACGTTGGTGGTTCTAATCATTTTATAAGGCGTTGGGTAGTCCACCACCGGCGCAGTCTTGTTAACGCAATCGACCCCTAACAGACAAAGCTCGGAGAGTGGTTTTAAAGGCCAACTCATTCAATAAGCTCCGAAAAAGCCAACTGAATGCGATTGGCCAGTTGTGCTGCTTTATCGTTCAGCTCCGCCAGCTCGGAGTGGACTTCCTTCATTCGCTCGCGGAAAGCCTCTCCTTCATCATCATCTTCAACGCCAAGCGCCACTCCTACGTAGCGCCCAGGTGTTAGCGAATAATCGTTGGCTGCGATGGCCGCGCGACTGATCACAGCGCACAAACCCGGCACGTCTACATAAACACCATCTGGAAAACGGCTCAGTAGCCAGTGCCCCTGAGCGATAAAGTAACCGGCGCGCTTGAAAGCCTCAACCGCCAGGTCACGCACTGTGTGTTTCTCCCGTTTCTTCACATCGCGGTGGTGTAAGGCTTTTTTTACCTCACGGCAAACTTCGTAAGCAAAGATGTAGCCCGTAGAAGCCCATTGGCGGCTACGCAGTTGCTTGTCCGCCATATCCAGCAGCTTCAGCCAAGCCTTGTGACGGGTATCAAGTGCGGCAAGGCCCGCCTTGAGGATGGCGTTGCCTTCATCCGCCTTGCCCTGCGCTGTTTTGCGAGCGGTTAAGTTGTCAGGGGTAGACAACTCGACCAGCAACGACTTAGCCCCAGCCAGCGCCTTATCTATGAGCTGTTGCCATACATGGCTTTCCGTCTGCACCTGCTTCAACTCATCGCGAAAGCTGGCCAACAGCCCATCCGTTAGCCCATGGCCTTCACCCAATTTAGTACGGGCAATGGCAACAGCCGTATCTTGTAAGGTCGCATCGGCAAGATCGCTTAGTGCTTTGTCTAACAAGCTGATCTGCTGATTATCCGCATTAATCCGCTCGGGCAACTGTTGCAGATGCCCAGCCAGCTGCTGTTGGTAGTGCCCCAGTAATTCAACAAAACGTTCAGACTGACCACGGTATAGCCACGTAATAGCCGACAGGTTGCTCAGCTGTTCTTCAGTGAACACATGGGAACGCGCCGAGACCACGGTGTAGACATTGCGAGCATCAATCATCAGCACGCCGTCCAAGCGCTCTTTCGGCTTACTCTTGTCATAAAACCACAGGGTGCAGGGGAGACTACGGGTATAGAAAAACTTTGGCCCGATGGACATCATCACGTCGACATGGCCGGTCTCAATCAGTTGCTGGCGAATGTCTCTATCTTTATTACCTGCATCCGAGGCACTGGCCGCCATGACGAATCCGGCCCGGCCAGTGGCATTTAGGTAGCTGTAAAAATACTGAATCCACAGGCTGTTGCCATTCGAAATAGTTTCAGTGGCGTCCTTGCCTCTACTCTTGCCTGCGGTGCCAGGCAAACCAAAAGGCAAACGCTTGGGTGGGTTGTCTTCGAGAGTACCAACCTGACTTTTGATCTTGGCAACCTGTACACCATCAACATTGAATGGTGGGTTGGCCATGACAAAGTCACACCCACCAACCAGCTGATGCTGGTCTTCATAGAAGGTATTACCCAGCAGGATCTTACCTTCCAGGCCGTGTACCGCGAGGTTCAACCGAGCCAGTTTGCTGTTGACCTCAGCCTTTTCCTGACCGTAGAAGGTGATGTCTGCATCATGGGTAAGCTTGTGGCGGACGTCCTCCATGAAGTGGCCAGTCTGCACAAACATGCCCGCCGAGCCACATGCAGGATCAAGCACGGTGCCGTGATCAGGCTCGATCACTTTGACGATCATCCGCACCAAGCTTGGTGGCGTGAAAAACTCACCACCTTCCTGAGCACCGCTTTTGGCGAACTCGTTTAGGAAGTATTCATAGATCCGCCCGAACACGTCACCACTGGTATTTTGCAGAGCAGGGCGGTTAAAAATTTTGATCAGGTCAGGTAGTAGGTCGCGCTCTAGCCCGTGATAGTTTTTGGGCAGAGCACCCGCCAGCAGCTTGTTGCCGTCCTGATCGGTGACACTGTCTTCAATCGCCTGCATAGCTTCATGGATGGCTGCTGCGATGTTTTCACTGGCGGGCAAACCAGCTAGGTATTCGTAGCGGGCGATTTCCGGCAGGTAGATTGCCGCTTTACCCTGGAAACCCAATTTGATGCGGTCTTCACGCAGCTGACCAACAGCCCGAGCCGGAATACTACTTTCCACTTCTTCGAGCAAAGCATAAAAACGAGTTGTGGCATGCCGTAGAAAAATCAGCCCCAACACGGGCATCGAGTATTCGCTAGCGGTGAGCTTGGAGTTCGCCCGTAGCTGATCAGCGGCCTCCCAAAGGTCGGATTCTAGCTGCTGGAGTTCCTGATAATCCATATTCAACTGCGTGCCTTGTTTCGAATTCGCCATGATGAAAGCACAGGTGCTGACCTGCGATTGAGAGTGTCACTCGCACCCTTGAAGCGGAGGGTGATGGGCTGATTGTAACAAAGTAGCGAAGCCGCAATGTGCTGTTACTCTGCTAGCTTTTTGCCTAGATTTTATGCAAAACACCACAGCTGAATACGCAAAACCCCCAACAGATCTGCATCTGCTGGGGGTTTTTGTTTTTATCTTAGGTGGCGATTAACTTTAGCCAAACCGTTTAACTTTGACCGGAATGGCAAATAACTTTGCCCACCTACACCTGGGTGCCTGGGTGCCTGGGTGCCTGGGTGCGCAGAATGCCATTCGTTTTAATGAAGCCCCAACCGTGTTCCACCAACCCTCCCATCAGCAGCAATTTGAGCGGCTGATGGGCGGTGCTTCCTTGACTGTCGGAAATGGTCTCGTATTAGGCCGTCTGTCAGGCCTTCTGATTTTATGTTAGTCAAAGCCAAATTTTCCGATACACCCTTGTAGCTTCGCTACAAAAAGCAAAGCCATAAATGCTGCCTAGCTATATCTAAGGCCTTCAACCAAAAAGGAAAAACCCCGGCGCTAAGCCGGGGTAGTGACGCTTTTCGTCATGACAATAACCTGAGCGAACATGACAATTAACTTGCCCGTCGACACGTCCATCAGAAGTCCAGGTTGGACACCGCCAACGCATTACTCTCGATGAAGTCACGGCGTGGTTCGACCGCATCACCCATCAGGGTGTTGAAGATCTGGTCAGCGCCGATCGCGTCTTCGATGGTGACTTTCAGCATGCGGCGCACGCTTGGGTCCATCGTGGTTTCCCACAGTTGGTCCGGGTTCATTTCACCCAGTCCTTTGTAGCGCTGGATGGTATGGCGTTTGGTGCTTTCAGCCATCAGCCAGGCGAGTGCTTCCTTGAACTCGGTGACGGGCTTTTTACGCTCGCCACGTTGTACGTAGGCACCTTCTTCCAGGAGCGTGCTGATCTGCGCGCCCAAGGCCGTTACGGTCTTGTAGTCATTGCTGCCGAAGAAGTCGCGGTTGAAGGTGACGTAGTTCGACAGGCCGTGGGAGATCAGTTCGACCTCCGGCAACCAGACGTTACGTTCACGGTCTTCGCGCAGGCTGGCTTTGTAGACCAGACCTGACTTCTCACCAGTGCGCAGACGCGCGTCGAACAGCGCCAGCCAGGCTTGCATGCCCTCGTGGTCGGACAGCTGCTCCAGCGTGATCGGCGGCAGGTAGACGAAGTGCTCGGTCAGTTCCTGTGGGTACAGCCGAGACAGACGCTTGAGGGTCTTCATGACCATACGGAAATCGTTGACCAGTTTCTCCAGCGCAGGACCGGAGATACCCGGTGCCGATTCGCTGAGGTGCAGGCTGGCGTCTTCAAGGGCCGATTGGGTCATGTATTCTTCCATGGCCTCGTCGTCCTTGATGTACTGCTCTTGCTTGCCTTTCTTGACCTTGTACAGCGGCGGCTGAGCGATGTAGATGTAGCCACGCTCGATCAGCTCAGGCAACTGACGGAAGAAGAAGGTGAGCAGCAAGGTACGGATGTGAGAGCCGTCGACGTCAGCATCGGTCATGATGATGATGTTGTGATAACGCAACTTGTCGATGTTGTACTCTTCACGGCCGATGCCACAGCCCAGCGCGGTGATCAAAGTGCCCACTTCCTGAGAAGAGATCATCTTGTCGAAACGCGCTTTTTCAACGTTCAGGATCTTGCCTTTGAGCGGCAGGATGGCTTGGGTTCTACGGTTACGCCCCTGCTTGGCTGATCCGCCAGCAGAGTCCCCTTCCACTAAATACAGTTCGGAGAGGGCAGGGTCCTTCTCTTGGCAGTCGGCCAGTTTGCCTGGCAAGCCGGCAATGTCCAACGCGCCTTTGCGGCGGGTCATCTCACGCGCCTTACGCGCTGCTTCACGGGCACGGGCGGCGTCGATCATCTTGCCGACAACGGCTTTGGCTTCGTTCGGGTTTTCCAGCAGGAAGTCGGAGAAGTACTTACCCATCTCCTGTTCCACTGCGGTTTTGACTTCAGACGACACCAGCTTGTCTTTGGTTTGCGAGCTGAACTTCGGATCAGGGACTTTGACCGAAATGATCGCCGTCAGACCTTCACGCGCATCGTCACCGGTGGTCGCGACCTTATGCTTCTTGGCCAGACCTTCCTGCTCGATGTAGTTGTTCAGGTTACGTGTCAGTGCAGAGCGGAAGCCCACAAGGTGAGTACCACCGTCGCGCTGCGGAATGTTGTTGGTGAAGCACAACAGGTTCTCGTTGAAGCTGTCGTTCCACTGCAAAGCGATTTCGACACCGATACCGTCATCGCGCTGGATGTTGAAGTGGAACACTTCGTTGACCGGCGTTTTGTTGGTGTTCAGGTATTCAACGAAGGCACGCAAACCGCCTTCATATTTGAACAGCTCTTCCTTGCCGCTGCGTTCGTCCTTGAGGACGATGCCGACACCGGAGTTCAGGAACGACAGTTCGCGAATACGCTTGGCGAGAATGTCCCAGCTGAAGTGAATGTTCTTGAACGTGTCAGCAGACGGCTTGAAGTGAATCTGCGTACCGGTGCTGTCGCTTTCGCCGACGATTTTCATCGGTTCCTGTGGAACACCGTGAACGTACGTCTGTTCCCAGATCTTGCCGCTACGACGAACTGTCAGCAGCAACAGCTCTGACAGCGCGTTAACAACGGACACACCTACACCGTGCAAACCGCCGGATACTTTGTAGGAGTTGTCATCGAACTTACCACCTGCGTGGAGCACGGTCATGATGACCTCAGCTGCCGACACGCCTTCTTCTTTATGCACATCTACCGGAATACCGCGGCCGTTGTCGCGCACGGTAATAGATTCGTCTGGGTGGATGATGATACTGATGTCGTCGCAATGGCCTGCCAATGCTTCGTCGATCGAGTTATCAACCACCTCGAACACCATGTGGTGCAGACCGCTGCCATCGTCTGTATCACCGATGTACATTCCGGGACGCTTGCGTACGGCATCAAGTCCTTTCAGCACCTTAATGCTGGACGAGTCGTACGTTTGGTTTTCGCTCATGCAATCACTCCCGATGGTCTTGGGTCTGGGTGATACGGCCATGTTCCACGTGGAACAAAGCAACTGGCGTATCCGTCTGCCAGCCTTCCCTCAAAAATTCTTTATCTACACAGGTTATAAATACCTGGCAGCGTAATTCTTCCAGCAAACGGCAAAGCGCTTGGCGGTGATGCTCATCCAGTTCGGAAGGCAAGTCATCCACCAGATAAATGCACTGACCGCGGCGTACCTGGCTGACCAAATGCCCTTGAGCAATACGCAGCGCACAGACCACCAGCTTTTGCTGACCACGAGACAGAATATCTGCCGCGTTGTGCGCGCCTAATCTAAGGCGCAAGTCTGCACGTTGGGGTCCGGCCTGGGTGTGACCCATTTGCTGATCTCGATGCAGGGAGGAGGCGAGCACAGTACTCAGCTCTTTTTCCTTGTCCCAGCCTCGGTAGTAACTCAGGGTCAAACCTTCAAGCTCGACGAGTTCGCTTAACGTCTGTTCAAAAACAGGCTTCAGTGCCTTGATGTAGGCACGACGAAACTCATCTATTTCATCGCTTGCCTGGCACAGCTCTCGGTCCCATGCCGCCTGCGAAGCGGCGTCAAGTGTACCATGCCGAAGCCACGAGTTTCGCTGCTTGAGGGCCTTCTGAAGGCGCTGCCATGTGGCCATAAAGCGAGGTTCCACGTGGAACACTCCCCAGTCCAGGAACTGCCTGCGGATCTTGGGAGCGCCTTCAAGTAAACGAAAGCTGTCCGGGTTGATCAACTGCAGCGGCAATATTTCAGCAAGCTGAGCAGCACTTCGCGCGTTCTGGCCGTCGATGCGAATCTGAAATTCGCCCTGTCGGTCACGAGAAACACCGAGGTTGCTGTGACCGCCCTGTGCAAGATCGACCTGTCCGAAGACGGTGCAAGACGGTTGCTCGTACTGAATGACCGGAAGCAACCGGCTGCTACGAAACGAACGGGCAATCCCCAGCAAGTGGATAGCTTCCAGCACGCTGGTTTTGCCACTGCCGTTGGCACCGTAGAGGATATTGATACGCGGGGAGGGGGACAGGGTCACCGGGTGCAAATTGCGCACCCCGGTGACCGAGACGCGACTAAGAGACATCTAGGTTGCGCTGGACATGAAGTTACAGACGCATCGGCATGACAACGTAGGCGGAGTCGTCGTTATCCGACTCTTGCACCAGGGCGCTGCTGTTGGAATCGGACAGAATCAAGCGCACCTGCTCGGTCGTCATGACGCTCAGCACATCCAGCAGATAGCTCACGTTAAAGCCGATTTCCAACGCGCCTCCGTTGTAGTCAACGCCGATTTCTTCCTCTGCCTCTTCCTGTTCAGGGTTGTTCGCCTGAATCTTCAACTGACCGGCAGCCAGTTGCAGACGAATACCGCGGTACTTTTCGTTGGACAGGATCGCGGTGCGGCTGAACGCTTCACGCAGTGCCTGGCGATCTCCCAATACCAGTTTGTCACCACCCTTGGGCAGCACACGCTCGTAGTCAGGGAATTTGCCATCGACAAGCTTGGAGGTGAAGGTGAACTCACCGGTTGTCGCGCGGATGTGATGCTGGCCAAGAACGATCCGGACAGTGCCGTCCTGTTCGGTCAGCAATCGAGCCATCTCGAGGATGCCTTTACGTGGAACGATCACCTGATGACGATCGGCGTGTTCGATATCGGCAGTCATCGAGCACATCGCAAGACGGTGACCGTCGGTAGCGACCGCGCGCAAGATGCCTGCACTGACTTCCAGCAGCATGCCGTTCAGGTAATAACGAACGTCCTGCTGTGCCATCGCGAAGCTCGTGCGCTCAATCAGACGACGCAGCTTGCTCTGCACCAGGTCGAACGTCAGCGAACCCGGACCTTCCTCGACTGTAGGAAAGTCGTTGGCGGGCAACGTGGAAAGCGTAAAACGGCTGCGACCCGCTTTGACGATCAGCTTGGAGTCATCGAGCTTGATGTCGATCAGCGCATCGTTGGACAGGCTTTTACAGATGTCCATAAGCTTGCGAGCAGGGACAGTGATTTCCCCAGGCTCGGCAGGTTCTTCCAGCTGTACACGGCCAACCAGTTCGACTTCGAGGTCAGTACCGGTCAGCGAAAGCTGCTGACCCTGTACGACCAGAAGCACATTGGAAAGAACCGGCAAGGTCTGGCGGCGTTCTACCACGCCGGCGACCAATTGCAGGGGTTTCAACAGGGCTTCGCGTTGAATGGTGAAATGCATGGTCTAGTCCCTTGCCTTAATAAGCTGCACTGGCGTCATTACGTGGTCAGAGTGCGCAGCAGGTTCTTGTAGTCCTCGCGGATATCCGCATCGGATTCCTTGAGTTCGTTGATCTTTCGGCATGCGTGCAAAACAGTCGTGTGGTCCCGGCCACCAAACACGTCACCGATTTCCGGCAGACTGTGGTTAGTGAGTTCCTTGGAAAGTGCCATAGCCACCTGGCGCGGTCGGGCTACCGAACGTGAACGACGCTTGGACAGCAGATCGGAAATCTTGATCTTGTAATACTCGGCCACAGTGCGCTGAATGTTGTCCACGCTGACCAGCTTGTCTTGCAACGCCAGCAAATCTTTCAGCGACTCGCGAATCAGCTCGATGGTGATGTCGCGGCCCATGAAGTGAGAGTGAGCAATGACTCGCTTGAGCGCACCCTCAAGCTCACGAACGTTGGAGCGGATACGCTGCGCGATGAAAAACGCAGCGTCATGAGGCAGATCGACCTTGGCCTGGTCTGCCTTCTTCATGAGAATCGCTACACGCGTCTCCAGCTCCGGCGGTTCGACAGCAACCGTCAGACCCCAGCCGAAGCGGGATTTGAGGCGCTCTTCAAGCCCTTCGATTTCTTTCGGGTAGCGGTCGCTGGTCAGGATGACCTGCTGTCCGCCTTCCAGCAGCGCATTGAACGTGTGGAAGAATTCTTCCTGCGAACGTTCCTTGCGGGCGAAAAACTGAATGTCATCGATAAGCAACGCATCGACCGAACGATAGAAACGTTTGAACTCGTTGATCGCGTTGAGCTGCAGGGCCTTGACCATGTCCGCGACGAAACGCTCCGAATGCAGGTACACGACCTTGGCGTTCGGATTCTTCTTGAGCAGATGGTTACCCACTGCATGCATCAAGTGAGTCTTACCCAGACCTACACCGCCATAAAGGAACAGCGGGTTATAGCCATGCTTGGGGTTGTCGGCCACCTGCCAGGCCGCAGCACGTGCCAACTGGTTGGATTTACCCTCGACGAAATTCTCGAACGTGAATGTACGGTTCAGGTAACTGGTGTGCTTGAGCGCGCCCTCGACCTGCACCGTGCGTTGCTCGGCCCGGGCCGGTGCCTGCTGAGAGCTGGCGCCGGCCATCGGGTCGAAACTGTCACGCGATGGCTCGTCGTGACTGGCGACGTTATGGACAGGAGCAGGTGTGGATGCCGCATAGACCGGCGCAGCCGCGGCTGGAGCCGAAGCCGAGACACTGCTGACCGAATTGGCAGACAGCGCCTGAGACGCAGCAGCAGCCAATGGCGCGTTCGGTGCAGCACGTGGCGCCGAGCTGCGCTTGCTTCCTATTAATAAGGAAAGAGAAGGCGCCATCCCTTGACCGTGCTCGCCCAGAAGCTCAAGCAGACGGCCCAGGTATTTCTCGTTGACCCAATCGAGAACAAAACGATTCGGTGCATAGACGCGCAACTCGTCGCCTTCGGCTTCGACCTGTAGCGGACGGATCCAAGTGTTGAATTGCTGGGCAGGCAGCTCATCGCGCAAAAGCTCCACGCACTGCTGCCAAAGTTCCACTGACACGGATATCCCCTGAGTTGAAAGCCGGTGAGGCAAAAACAGCCGCCATTGTAACGACCCGGGGACGACTTATCCACATGTAGGTTGCTCACAGAGGGCTATAAATCAACGATTTATACCGCAGGCAGGCGACAGACGGTCGGTGCCGGAGCTCTGTGGATAACCCTCACTCAGCCCCTTGCATAAGTCAGGGTTAAAGTCTGTGCATAACTCGCCTGTGGATAAAGTGGCGTTTCATGCACAGCTTTTCCGAGGCTGCGGCACAGGCAGGGCACCGTTTCTCGACAACCTTTTGGATCGCTGTACAGTCCGTATAACGTGGCGTACAGCACGTTATCCACAGATATCGTCTGCGTAAGAGTTATAAGCTTTATAAAGAAGCTTTAAATACTCTCTTTCTTTTTATTTCTATAACTGACCCGTGGCGAACGGCTCAGAAGGGCAGGACAGAGAAGAATCTGCCTGTAAAAGGCATATATGAAGAAAAGCTGGTTGGAAATTGACCTGCGGGCCTGCTTTCTCTAGAATCCCCGGTCTCTTAAAACGGGGGCCATTCCGGCCCGTAGTGGACGAACCAGGTAACACGCCATGAAACGTACTTTCCAACCCAGCACCATCAAGCGCGCCCGCACCCACGGTTTCCGTGCCCGTATGGCCACCAAAAACGGCCGCGCAGTCCTTTCGCGTCGTCGTGCCAAAGGCCGTAAGCGTCTGGCAGTTTGATAAACCGGCACAGGAGGTGAGTCGAGACTTCAGTCGGGAAAAGCGTTTGCTGACCCCCCGGCATTTCAAGGCAGTCTTTGACTCCCCTACCGGCAAGGTTCCGGGGAAAAATCTCCTGCTCCTTGCGCGCAACAACGACCTTGATCATCCCCGTCTGGGGCTGGTGATAGGTAAAAAGAGCGTGAAGCTCTCCGTCGAGCGCAATCGTTTGAAACGCCTGATGCGCGAATCATTTCGCCAACACCAAGACAGTTTGGTCGGTTGGGATATCGTTATCGTCGCGCGCAAAGGTTTGGGTGACGTAGAAAACCCGGAATTGATTCAGCATTTCGGCAAGCTCTGGAAACGTCTGGCGCGTAGCCGACCTACTCCAGAAATCAAACCCGAACCTGCAGGGGTAGACAGTCCAGATGCGTAAACTGGCACTCGTTCCGATCCAGTTCTATCGCTATGCCATTAGCCCGCTGATGGCCAGTCACTGTCGTTTCTACCCCAGTTGCTCCTGCTACGCGTATGAAGCCATTGAAAATCATGGCCTTCTACGCGGCGGCTGGCTGTCAATTCGTCGCCTGGGTCGCTGTCATCCTTGGAATCCCGGTGGTTATGACCCGGTTCCAGCTGTCCCCACCTCCCGTTCTTCTTCGATGGCCGAGTAATCATGGATATTAAACGCACGATCCTGATCGTCGCCCTGGCAATCGTGACCTATGTCGGGGTTCTGAAATGGAACCAGGACTACGGTCAGGCTGCCATGCCGACCCAGAATGTTGCAGCCAGCACCACCGTACCGGGCATACCGGACACGGCCGCTGGAACTAATGGTTCTGCAAGTGCCGATGTTCCAAGCGCTACTGCCAACACGGCTGCAGCACCTCTTGAAACTCCGGCCGTAGCCAGCAAAGACCTCATTCACGTCAAGACCGACGTGCTCGATCTGGCGATAGATCCGGTAGGTGGTGACGTCGTTCAGCTTCGTCTTCCTCTGTATCCACGTCGTCAGGATCGTCCTGATGTTCCGTTTCAGTTGTTCGACAACGGCGGCGAACGTACTTTTCTGGCACAAAGCGGCCTGACGGGAACGAACGGTCCTGATGCTCGAGCGGCCGGTCGTCCGGTTTATTCCTCCGCACAAAAGACTTATCAACTGGCTGACGGCCAGGACACGATGGTCGTGGAGCTGAAATTCTCGGACAACGGCGTCAATTACATCAAGCGGTTCACGTTCAAGCGCGGCTTGTACGACCTGGTCATGACTTACGTTGTGGATAACCAGAGCGCACAACCCTGGGCCGGCAACCTGTTCGCACAATTGAAGCGTGACGCCAGCTCTGATCCTTCGTCGACCACTGCCACCGGCACAGCCACCTATCTGGGTGCTGCGCTCTGGACAGCAGCCGAGCCGTACAAAAAAGTGTCGATGAAAGACATCGACAAGGCTCAGGTCAAGGAAACGGTACAAGGCGGATGGGTTGCATGGTTGCAGCACTACTTCGTGACTGCGTGGATTCCTGATCACAATTCCACCAACACCGTGCAGACCCGCAAAGACAGCCAAGGCAATTACATCATCGGCTTTACCAGCCCGACCTTGACGGTCGCGCCTGGTGCTCAAGGTGAAACCAGCGCCACCCTGTATGCAGGTCCGAAAAGCCAGGCGGTACTCAAAGAGTTATCCCCAGGCCTGGAGCTGACAGTCGATTACGGCTTCCTGTGGTTCATTGCCCAGCCTATCTTCTGGTTGCTGCAACATATCCACGCCATTCTCGGTAACTGGGGCTGGTCGATCATTGTTCTGACCATGCTGATCAAAGGCCTGTTCTTCCCGCTGTCCGCGGCGAGCTACAAGTCGATGGCTCGCATGCGTGCCGTTGCTCCGAAGCTTGCATTGCTGAAGGAACAACATGGCGATGATCGTCAGAAAATGTCCCAGGCGATGATGGAGCTGTACAAGAAAGAGAAGATCAACCCGCTGGGTGGTTGCTTGCCGATTCTTGTCCAAATGCCGGTTTTCCTTTCGCTGTACTGGGTACTCCTGGAAAGCGTGGAAATGCGTCAGGCGCCGTGGATCCTGTGGATAACCGACCTGTCGATCAAAGACCCGTTCTTTATCCTGCCGATCATCATGGGCGCTACCATGTTCATCCAGCAGCGTCTGAACCCGACACCTCCGGATCCGATGCAGGCCAAGGTCATGAAACTGATGCCCATCATTTTCACGTTCTTCTTCCTGTGGTTCCCTGCCGGTCTGGTTCTGTACTGGGTTGTGAACAACACCCTGTCCATCGCACAACAGGCGTACATCACTCGTAAAATCGAAGCCGCTACCAAGAAAGCAGCTGCCTGATCTAACCTGTGAACAAGCTACACAAGACGCCCCCTAGTGGGGCGTTTTGCTATCTGTCATTTGTCCTGGAGCCGGACCATGAACGTTCCTCGTGAAACCATCGCTGCCATAGCTACCGCCCAAGGGCGCGGGGGTGTGGGCATCGTGCGTGTGTCAGGACCTCTGGCCAGCAAGACCGCACACGCCATGACCGGGCGAACGCTCAGGCCGAGATATGCCCATTACGGTCCTTTTACCGATGAAGCCGGACAGGTGCTCGATGAAGGAATCGCACTGTATTTCCCCGGCCCTAACTCCTTTACCGGAGAAGATGTACTGGAGTTGCAGGGGCACGGCGGCCCTATCGTTCTGGACATGCTGCTGCAACGCTGCCTGCAATTGGGCAGTCGTCTTGCCCGGCCGGGTGAATTCAGCGAGCGCGCTTTTCTGAATGACAAGCTGGATCTGGCTCAGGCAGAAGCCATTGCCGACCTCATCGAGGCAAGTTCTGCACAGGCGGCGCGCAATGCATTGCGCTCTCTACAGGGTGTTTTTTCTCAGCGTGTGGATAACCTGACCGAGAAACTGATCAGTCTGCGTATCTACGTAGAGGCTGCCATCGACTTTCCTGAGGAGGAAATCGATTTTCTCGCGGACGGTCATGTTCTCAGCATGCTGGATGACGTTCGCGTTGAGTTATCCACAGTGCTGCGTGAAGCCGGCCAAGGAGCGCTAATACGCGACGGCATGACAGTCGTGATAGCGGGCCGTCCAAACGCCGGCAAATCAAGCTTGCTCAATGCGTTGGCTGGGCGTGAAGCAGCCATTGTGACCGAGATAGCCGGCACGACCCGTGATGTGCTGCGTGAACATATCCACATAGACGGGATGCCATTGCATGTCGTGGACACCGCCGGGCTTCGCGATACCCAAGACCAGGTCGAGATGATCGGCGTACAACGTGCCCTCAAGGCAATCGGTGAAGCCGACAGAATTCTGCTGGTAGTGGACGCAACTGCGCCGGAGGCTACAGATCAGTTTGCCCTGTGGCCGGAGTTTCTTGAACAGCGACCGGATCCATCGAAAGTTACGCTGATCCGCAACAAGGCAGACTTGAGCGGGGACAGCGTCGGCCTGCAAACGAGCGATGATGGCCATGTCACGATCAGCCTGAGTGCCAGAGCGGGAGGAGAGGGGCTTGAACTGTTGCGCGAACACCTCAAGTCCTGCATGGGTTATGAACAAACCTCGGAAAGCAGCTTCAGCGCTCGCCGGCGCCACCTTGAAGCGTTGCGCCACGCCAGTGACTCGTTGGAGCATGGCAGGGCTCAACTGACGCTGGCGGGCGCGGGTGAGCTGTTGGCAGAGGATCTGCGACAGGCACAGCAGGCACTGGGCGAGATCACTGGTGCATTCAGTTCCGATGACCTGCTCGGCAGGATCTTCTCCAGCTTCTGCATCGGCAAGTAGCCAGCCTCCCGGCTTGATATATTCAGGCGTGGCCGCTCCAGGTCATGCCGATGATCGCGATACCGACTCCCTTTTGTTAACACCTGACCTCCAGTCGGGCCGCCGCCGCGCACCTTTTCATCCGTAGCCGCCGATTTAGCCGAGCTGAAATTCACGCCGAGAGGGTTTTCTGCACCTGTTTTTTGGCGATGGGCAATTTTTCTGTGGATTAAACCCTGTGAATAACCGCCCTTCAGCTCGGTGGGTAAGCGGGGTGTAAACCTGATGATAAACAGCCCTGTGGACAAGTGGCTCTTTTATCAACAGGCTCAGGACGGTTATCCAAACCCCTCATCCCCACCTGAACACAGACTTTTGAATCTCTGTACACACCGAAAATAAAGGCCTGTAGCATTCTATCCACAGAAAGTGTGCTCAGTAAGAATAAACATAAAAACAAGGCTTTATAAACTTTCTTTCCTTTTTATTTTCTTTATTCGTGAGTTTTCCACAGCTGGTTAAATTTTGTCCAACGGGTTTCATTCAGGTGGGGTAAGTCCCTATACTTGTCAGCTATCCCAATTTCTCATCGACAACAGGCACGAGGTGCGTGGTGGATTTCCCTTCCCGTTTTGAAGTGATCGTCATCGGTGGCGGTCATGCCGGTACCGAGGCCGCACTGGCGTCGGCACGCATGGGTGTCAAAACCCTGCTGTTGACGCACAACGTGGAAACGCTTGGCCAGATGAGCTGCAACCCGGCTATCGGTGGCATAGGAAAGAGCCACCTGGTCAAGGAAATCGATGCCCTCGGCGGTGCGATGGCGATGGCCACCGACAAGGGTGGTATCCAGTTTCGCGTGCTGAACAGCCGCAAAGGCCCGGCTGTACGGGCGACTCGTGCGCAGGCAGATCGTGTGTTGTACAAAGCGGCGATTCGCGAAACGCTCGAAAATCAGCCCAACCTGTGGATATTTCAGCAAGCCTGCGATGACCTCATCGTCGAGCAGGATCAGGTTCGCGGCGTAGTCACCCAGATGGGCATGCGGATCTTTGCCGATTCTGTGGTACTCACGACCGGCACTTTTCTCGGTGGACTTATCCACATCGGCATGCAGAACTATTCTGGTGGCCGAGCAGGGGATCCTCCGTCGATTGCCCTTGCCCAGCGGCTACGCGAGCTGCCGCTGCGTGTCGGACGATTGAAAACCGGAACGCCGCCACGCATCGACGGGCGCTCTGTCGATTTTTCGGTCATGACTGAACAACCGGGCGATACCCCGATCCCTGTCATGTCGTTTTTGGGTTCCAAGGAACAGCATCCGCCGCAGGTCAGCTGCTGGATCACCCACACCAACGCCCGCACTCATGAAATCATCGCGTCCAACCTCGATCGTTCACCGATGTATTCCGGTGTGATCGAAGGCATTGGCCCGCGCTACTGCCCGTCGATCGAAGACAAGATCCATCGCTTCGCCGACAAGGAAAGCCACCAGGTTTTCATCGAACCGGAAGGGCTGACCACTCATGAGCTGTACCCGAACGGTATTTCCACCTCGTTGCCCTTCGACGTGCAGTTGCAGATCGTGCGTTCGATTCGCGGAATGGAAAACGCACACATCGTTCGCCCCGGCTATGCCATCGAATATGATTATTTCGACCCCCGTGACTTGAAATACAGCCTGGAAACCAAGGTCATCGGCGGTTTGTTCTTCGCCGGGCAGATCAACGGAACCACCGGGTACGAGGAAGCGGGAGCGCAAGGTTTGCTGGCCGGGACCAACGCTGCACTGCGCGCGCAGGGCCGAGACAGCTGGTGCCCGCGCCGCGATGAGGCGTACATCGGCGTGCTGGTCGACGACCTGATTACCCTCGGCACGCAAGAGCCTTACCGGATGTTCACATCACGGGCCGAGTACCGCCTGATCTTGCGCGAAGACAACGCGGACCTTCGTCTGACCGAAAAAGGTCGCGAGCTGGGTCTGGTCGACGACGCCCGCTGGGCGGCGTTCTGCACCAAACGCGAAAGCATCGAACAGGAAGAGCAACGCCTGAAAAGCACCTGGGTTCGCCCTGGCACCGAACAGGGTGATGCGATTGCCGCCCACTTCGGCACACCGCTGACTCATGAATACAATCTGCTCAACCTGCTTACACGTCCGGAAATCGATTACGCCAGCCTGATCAGCATCACCGGCCAGGGTTGCACCGATCCGCAGGTCGCCGAGCAGGTCGAGATCAAAACCAAATACGCCGGGTACATTGACCGTCAGCAAGATGAAATTGCCCGGCTTCGCGCCAGCGAAGACACCCGTTTGCCAGAAGACATCGACTACGACGGCATTTCCGGCCTGTCGAAAGAAATTCAAAGCAAGCTGGGGATAACTCGTCCGGAGACGCTTGGCCAGGCCTCGCGTATCCCGGGTGTCACGCCTGCGGCGATTTCCCTGTTGATGATTCATTTGAAAAAACGCGGCGCGGGCCGTCAGTTGGAGCAAAGCGCTTGAGTTCTATGGTCACCCCGCAGCACGCCGAAGAGTTATCCACCGGTGCCCGACAGTTGGGGATCGAGCTGACGCAGACCCAGCATGATCAATTGCTGGCCTACCTGGCGCTGCTGATCAAGTGGAACAAGGCTTACAACCTGACTGCGGTGCGCGATCCCGACGAAATGGTATCGAGACATCTGCTCGACAGCCTCAGCGTAGTGCCATTCATCGAAGGTACTCGCTGGATGGATGTCGGCAGCGGCGGTGGGATGCCCGGCATTCCCATGGCCATCCTGTTTCCGGAGCGAAAAGTTTCGTTGCTGGACAGCAATGGCAAGAAGACCCGGTTTCAGACACAGGTCAAACTGGAGCTGAAACTGGAGAATCTTGAAGTTATCCACAGCCGTGCAGAAAATTATCAGCCCGATGCGCCGTTCGACGGGATCATCTCCCGTGCGTTCAGCAGCCTGGAAGACTTCACGGGCTGGACGCGTCACATGGGCGACGTCAATACGCGCTGGTTGGCGATGAAGGGTCTGCATCCTGCCGATGAACTGGTAGCATTGCCCTCGGATTTTCACCTCGATAGCGCACAGGCCTTGACCGTTCCGGGTTGCCAAGGCCAACGCCATCTGCTGATACTGCGCCGCACGGCATGATTGGGAACACAAGCAAGAATGGCTAAGGTATTCGCGATAGCGAACCAGAAAGGTGGGGTAGGCAAGACCACCACGTGCATCAACCTCGCCGCGTCACTGGTCGCGACCAAGCGCCGCGTGCTGCTGATCGATCTCGATCCCCAGGGTAATGCGACCATGGGCAGCGGTGTGGATAAACACAACCTTGAAAACTCGGTCTACGACCTGTTGATCGGCGAATGCGATCTGGGCGAGGCCATGCAGTTTTCGGAGCACGGCGGTTATCAGTTGCTGCCGGCCAACCGTGATCTGACGGCGGGCGAAGTGGTCCTGCTCGAAATGCAGATGAAGGAGAGTCGTCTGCGCAACGCGTTGGCGCCTATTCGCGAAAATTACGATTACATCCTGATCGACTGTCCGCCCTCGCTGTCGATGCTAACGCTTAACGCGCTGGTTGCGGCCGATGGCGTGATCATCCCCATGCAATGCGAGTACTTCGCACTGGAAGGTCTCAGCGACCTTGTGGATAACATCAAGCGCATCGGCGAGCTGCTTAACCCGCAGCTGAAAATCGAAGGGCTGCTGCGCACAATGTATGATCCGC
This sequence comes from Pseudomonas syringae, assembly GCF_002157375.1. GTDB lineage: Bacteria > Pseudomonadota > Gammaproteobacteria > Pseudomonadales > Pseudomonadaceae > Aquipseudomonas > Aquipseudomonas syringae_T. Next base: position 143,724 of record NZ_MTSA01000006.1, on the reverse strand, counting down.
GCCTGAGCCTGATCAACGATGTCTCGGCGCAGCTCAAGGAACACTTTGGCGAGCAGCTGTACGACACGGTGATTCCGAGAAACATCAGGCTGGCCGAGGCGCCGAGTTTCGGAATGCCTGTGCTGGCGTATGACAAATCGTCCCGCGGTGCGCTGGCTTATCTGGCCCTGGCAAGTGAACTGGTTCGTCGTCAACGTCGCGGCGCTAAAACCGCTCAGCCAACCTAAGGAATTCCCATGGCCGTCAAGAAACGAGGTCTCGGACGTGGGTTGGACGCACTTCTGAGCAGTCCAACCGTCAGTTCGCTGGAAGAGCAGGCCGTCAAGGCTCCGCCAAGTGAGTTGCAGCATGTGCCGCTGGACCTGATCCAGCGCGGCAAATACCAGCCGCGCCGTGACATGGACCCGCAGGCGCTGGAAGAACTCGCGCAATCGATCAAGTCGCAGGGCGTGATGCAGCCGATCGTGGTTCGTCCCATCGGTGACAACCGTTTTGAAATCATCGCCGGTGAACGTCGCTGGCGGGCGAGCCAACAGGCGGGTGTCGAGACGATTCCGGCGATGGTTCGTGATGTACCGGACGAAACCGCCATTGCGATGGCGTTGATCGAGAACATTCAGCGCGAAGACCTGAACCCGATCGAAGAAGCCATGGCGTTGCAGCGCTTGCAGCAGGAGTTTCAACTGACCCAGCAGCAGGTGGCAGATGCCGTCGGCAAGTCGCGCGTCAGTGTGGCCAACCTGTTGCGCCTGATTGCCTTGCCTGAAGCCATCAAGACCATGCTGTCTCATGGCGACCTCGAAATGGGTCACGCCCGTGCGTTGCTCGGCCTGGGTGAAGATCGACAGGTCGAAGGGGCGCGACACGTTGTCGCACGCGGGCTGACCGTACGCCAGACTGAAGCACTGGTCAGGCAGTGGCTGAGTGGCAAGCCTGAGGCAGCAGAACCGGCCAAGGCAGATCCCGACATCAGCCGGCTCGAACAGCGCCTGGCCGAGCGTTTGGGCTCCGCGGTGCAAATTCGTCACGGACAGAAGGGCAAGGGGCAACTGGTGATCCGTTACAACTCGCTCGACGAGCTTCAAGGGGTGCTTGCCCACATCCGCTGAAACAATTGCTCTGTAGCGTATAGTCGGAAATCACTACCCGACTGTTGAATAGGGGCCGAACCGCCCCTATACTCTGCGCGCATTTTGTCGGCACAAATTATGCCAAGTTATTGATTATGGCGACCGACATGAAAGGAGCAATTGCGATGGAATCCCGCATGCCAGACCGCTTGCCGTTCTATCGCCTGGCGGTTTTTCCGTTATTGCTCGCTCAATTGATCGTGCTGCTCGTGGCCTCATTGGTGCTGTGGCAGTGGCAAGGGGTCGTGGCGGGATACTCGGGACTCTGCGGAGGCCTGATTGCCTGGCTACCCAATTTATACTTTGCTCACAAGGCATTCCGGTTTTCCGGGGCCAGAGCAGCGCAAGCCATTGTCCGGTCGTTCTACGCCGGCGAGGCAGGCAAACTGATTTTCACGGCAGTGCTTTTTGCATTGACGTTCGCAGGTGTGAAGCCATTGGCGCCGCTGGCTGTATTCGGCGTGTTCATGTTGATCCAGGTGGTCAACTGGTTCGCTCCCCTGCTTACGAGAACAAGACTTTCGAGACCTTAGGGCGTTTGAGGCAACCATGGCAGAGCAAACAGCTTCGGGCTATATCCAGCACCACTTGCAGAACCTGACATTCGGGCACCTGCCCAATGGCGAATGGGGCTTTGCCCACACCGCAGCAGAAGCCAAGGAAATGGGTTTCTGGGCTTTCCACGTCGATACCCTCGGCTGGTCGGTTGCGTTGGGTCTGATCTTCGTTCTGATCTTCCGCATGGCGGCCAAGAAGGCAACTTCCGGTCAGCCGGGCGCGCTGCAGAACTTCGTAGAGGTTCTGGTCGAGTTCGTCGACGGCAGCGTGAAAGACAGTTTCCACGGTCGCAGCGCGGTAATCGCGCCACTGGCCCTGACCATTTTCGTCTGGGTCTTCCTGATGAACGCGGTCGATCTGGTACCGGTGGACTGGATTCCACAACTGGCGATGCTGATCTCGGGCGACGAACACATTCCGTTCCGTGCCGTTCCGACCACTGACCCGAACGCGACCCTGGGCATGGCCCTGTCGGTATTTGCGTTGATCATTTTCTACAGCATCAAGGTCAAAGGCATCGGTGGCTTCATCGGCGAACTGACCCTTCACCCGTTCGCGAGCAAGAATATTCTCGTGCAGGCCCTGTTGATCCCGGTCAACTTTCTGCTGGAATTCGTGACGCTGATCGCCAAGCCGATTTCTCTGGCACTGCGTCTGTTCGGCAACATGTATGCTGGCGAGCTGGTCTTCATTCTGATCGCCGTGATGTTCGGCAGCGGTCTGCTGTGGCTCAGCGGTCTGGGTGTAGTGCTGCAGTGGGCGTGGGCTGTGTTCCACATCCTGATCATCACCCTGCAAGCGTTCATCTTCATGATGCTGACCATCGTCTACCTGTCGATGGCTCACGAAGATAACCATTGAGATTCGTCTCAGGACGTATCTGATGACTGCCTCGCCATCGGCGAGGCAGTGCCCGCAAGGGCTGATGTAAAAATGATTTTGTTTTACCGCTTCAATTAATAAAACCTAACCAATACGACGTAAAAGTCGGGAGGAAAGATGGAAACTGTAGTTGGTCTAACCGCTATCGCTGTTGCACTGTTGATCGGCCTGGGCGCACTGGGTACTGCAATCGGTTTCGGCCTGTTGGGCGGCAAGTTCCTGGAAGGCGCTGCGCGTCAACCGGAAATGGTTCCAATGCTGCAAGTTAAAATGTTCATCGTTGCGGGCCTGCTCGACGCCGTGACCATGATCGGTGTTGGTATCGCTCTGTTTTTCACCTTTGCGAACCCCTTCGTTGGTCAACTCGCTGGCTGATCACTCGACTTTTCGAGTTGATTGGTGTGATGGACAACGAACGAGCGAGGTGTTGGCGTGAACATTAATGCAACCCTGATTGGTCAGTCCGTTGCGTTCTTCATCTTTGTGCTGTTCTGCATGAAGTACGTGTGGCCTCCGGTCATCGCTGCTTTGCACGAACGTCAGAAGAAGATCGCGGATGGACTGGACGCTGCTTCCCGAGCAGCTCGCGACCTGGAGTTGGCCCAAGACAAAGTGGGTCAACAACTGCGCGAAGCTAAGGCTCAAGCAGCCGAGATCATTGAGCAAGCCAAGAAACGCGGTACTCAGATTGTCGACGAGGCCCGTGAAACGGCACGCGTTGAAGCTGACCGTGTGAAGGCTCAGGCTCAGGCCGAGATCGAGCAGGAACTGAACAGCGTCAAAGACGCCTTGCGCGCCCAGTTGGGTAGCCTGGCAGTCAATGGTGCCGAGAAGATCCTGGGTGCCACAATCGATCAAAACGCGCACGCGGAGCTGGTTAACAAACTGGCTGCTGAAATTTAAGCGAGGGCGATCATGGCAGAACTGACCACGTTGGCCCGACCTTACGCGAAGGCGGCCTTCGAGCATGCGCAGGCCCACCAGCAACTGGCCAATTGGTCAGCCATGCTCGGCCTGGCTGCTGCGGTGTCGCAAGACGACACCATGCAGCGCATGCTCAAGGCCCCGCGACTGACGAGCGCACAAAAGGCCACCACTTTTATTGAAGTGTGTGGCGACAAGTTCGATGCCAAGGCACAGAATTTCATCCATGTCGTTGCTGAAAACGACCGTCTCCCGCTTTTGCCGGAGATCGCCGAACTGTTCGACCTGTACAAGGCCGAGCAGGAAAAATCGGTCGATGTGGATGTCACCAGTGCTTTTGCATTGAACCAAGAACAGCAAGACAAACTCGCCAAGGTTCTCAGTGCACGGCTCGGCCGGGAAGTGCGCCTGCATGCTGCGGAGGATGCCTCTCTCATAGGGGGTGTCGTAATCCGCGCCGGCGACCTGGTTATCGATGGCTCAGTTCGCGGCAAAATCGCGCAACTAGCCGAAGCATTGAAATCTTGAGTTTGAAGGGGCAGCAGAGCAATGCAGCAACTCAATCCTTCCGAAATAAGTGAAATCATCAAGGGTCGCATCGACAAGCTCGATGTAACCTCCCAAGCCCGTAACGAAGGCACAGTCGTCAGCGTATCTGACGGCATCGTGCGGATTCACGGTCTGGCCGACGTAATGTACGGCGAGATGATCGAGTTTCCGGGCGGCGTCTACGGTATGGCGCTGAACCTTGAGCAAGACTCCGTAGGTGCCGTTGTACTGGGCGCTTACACGACTCTGGCTGAAGGCATGAGCGCCAAGTGTACTGGCCGCATCCTCGAGGTTCCGGTGGGTAAGGAACTGCTGGGTCGCGTTGTCGATGCACTGGGTAATCCAGTTGACGGCAAAGGTCCGCTGAACAACACCGAGACCGATGCGGTCGAGAAAGTTGCTCCAGGCGTGATCTGGCGTAAGTCGGTAGACCAGCCTGTACAGACTGGCTACAAGGCTGTCGATGCCATGATTCCTGTCGGCCGTGGCCAGCGTGAGCTGATCATCGGTGACCGTCAGATCGGTAAGACCGCTCTGGCCATCGACGCAATCATCAACCAGAAGAACAGCGGCATCTTCTGCGTCTACGTAGCCATTGGTCAGAAGCAATCGACCATTGCCAACGTTGTTCGCAAGCTCGAAGAAAACGGCGCCTTGGCTAACACCATCGTCGTGGCTGCAAGTGCTTCCGAATCCGCTGCGCTGCAATTCCTTGCACCGTACTCGGGTTGCACCATGGGTGAATTCTTCCGCGACCGCGGTGAAGACGCGCTGATCGTTTATGACGATCTGTCCAAGCAAGCAGTGGCTTACCGCCAGATTTCCCTGCTGCTGCGCCGTCCGCCAGGCCGTGAAGCTTACCCGGGCGACGTGTTCTATCTCCACTCCCGTCTGCTGGAGCGCGCATCGCGTGTTTCCGAAGAGTACGTAGAGAAGTTCACCAACGGCGCAGTGACCGGCAAAACCGGTTCCCTGACCGCACTGCCGATCATCGAAACCCAGGCTGGCGACGTTTCCGCGTTCGTTCCGACCAACGTGATTTCCATCACCGACGGTCAGATCTTCCTGGAATCGGCCATGTTCAACTCCGGCATCCGTCCGGCTGTGAACGCCGGTGTTTCGGTATCCCGTGTGGGTGGTGCCGCTCAGACCAAGATCATCAAGAAGCTCTCCGGTGGTATCCGTACCGCTCTGGCTCAGTACCGTGAACTGGCGGCATTCGCCCAGTTTGCTTCTGACCTGGACGAAGCGACCCGTAAGCAACTTGAGCATGGTCAGCGCGTTACCGAGCTGATGAAGCAGAAGCAATACGCACCAATGTCAATCGCTGACATGGCGCTGTCGCTGTATGCCGCTGAGCGTGGGTTCCTGACTGACGTCGAAATCGCCAAGATCGGTAGCTTTGAACAAGCGCTGATTGCTTACTTCAACCGCGATCACGCCGATTTGATGGCGAAGATCAACGTGAAGGGTGACTTCAATGACGAGATCGATGCTGGCATGAAAGCCGGTATCGAGAAGTTCAAGGCCACCCAAACCTGGTAAGCCGCAGCGGGGGCCGCAAGGCTCCCGCTTGCTAACCTGATAGGTGTTACATGGCAGGCGCAAAAGAGATTCGCAGCAAGATTGCGAGCATCAAAAGCACGCAAAAGATCACCAGCGCCATGGAAAAAGTGGCGGTCAGCAAAATGCGCAAGGCTCAAATGCGCATGGCTGCTAGCCGTCCTTACGCGGAGCGCATTCGTCAGGTGATTGGTCATCTGGCAAACGCCAACCCGGAGTATCGCCACCCGTTCATGATCGAGCGCACAGTCAAGCGTGTCGGTTATGTCGTTGTGAGCAGTGACCGTGGTCTGTGTGGTGGCTTGAATACCAACCTGTTCAAGACTTTGGTCAAGGACATGGCGGTGAACCGTGAAAACGGTGTAGAGATCGATCTGTGCGTGGTCGGCAGCAAAGGTGCGGCATTTTTCCGCAACTTCGGCGGTAACGTCGTCGCTGCGATCAGCCACCTGGGCGAAGAGCCGTCGATCAATGATTTGATCGGCAGCGTCAAGGTGATGCTGGATGCCTACCTGGATGGCCGTATTGATCGCCTGTCCGTGGTATCCAACAAGTTCATCAACACCATGACCCAGCAACCCACAGTGGAGCAATTGATTCCGCTGGTGGCAACCCCGGATCAAGGGCTCAAGCACCACTGGGACTATCTCTACGAACCCGACGCCAAAGAGCTGCTAGACGGCCTGATGGTTCGCTACGTGGAATCGCAGGTGTACCAGGCGGTGGTCGAGAACAACGCAGCTGAACAAGCAGCGCGGATGATCGCGATGAAGAACGCCACAGACAACGCCGGTGATTTGATCAGCGATTTGCAGTTGATCTACAACAAGGCGCGTCAGGCAGCGATCACCCAAGAGATCTCGGAAATCGTCGGCGGCGCTGCCGCGGTTTAACGGTTCAAATATTAGAGGAACCAGCTAATGAGTAGCGGACGTATCGTTCAAATCATCGGCGCCGTGATCGACGTGGAATTCCCACGCGATAGCGTACCGAGTATCTACAACGCGCTGGAAGTTCAAAGCGCGGCAGGAACCACCCTGGAAGTTCAGCAGCAGCTGGGCGACGGCGTGGTTCGCACCATTGCGATGGGCTCCACCGAGGGCTTGAAGCGTGGTCTGGAAGTAACAGACTCTGGCGCAGCCATTTCCGTACCGGTCGGTAAAGCGACGCTGGGCCGGATCATGGACGTGCTGGGCAACCCGATCGACGAAGCCGGTCCGATTGCCACTGAAGAACGCTGGGGCATTCACCGTCCTGCACCGTCCTTCGCTGAGCAAGCGGGCGGCAACGACCTTCTGGAAACCGGCATCAAGGTTATCGACCTGGTCTGCCCGTTCGCCAAAGGCGGTAAAGTCGGTCTGTTCGGTGGTGCCGGTGTCGGCAAGACCGTAAACATGATGGAACTGATCCGTAACATCGCCATCGAGCACAGCGGTTATTCCGTGTTCGCCGGTGTGGGTGAGCGTACTCGTGAGGGTAACGACTTCTACCACGAGATGAAGGATTCCAACGTTCTGGACAAAGTGGCACTGGTTTACGGTCAGATGAACGAGCCGCCGGGTAACCGTCTGCGCGTAGCACTGACCGGCCTGACCATGGCCGAGAAGTTCCGTGACGAAGGTAACGACGTTCTGCTGTTCGTCGACAACATCTATCGTTACACCCTGGCCGGTACTGAAGTATCCGCACTGCTGGGCCGTATGCCTTCCGCAGTAGGTTACCAGCCGACCCTGGCTGAAGAGATGGGCACGCTGCAAGAGCGCATCACTTCCACCAAGAACGGTTCGATCACCTCGATCCAGGCTGTATACGTACCCGCGGATGACTTGACTGACCCGTCGCCAGCGACCACGTTTGCCCACTTGGACGCCACCGTCGTACTGTCCCGTGACATCGCCTCCCTGGGTATCTACCCGGCGGTAGACCCACTGGACTCGACTTCGCGCCAGCTGGACCCGAACGTCATTGGCCAGGAACACTACGACACCGCTCGCGGCGTTCAGTACGTGTTGCAGCGCTACAAAGAGCTGAAAGACATCATCGCGATCCTGGGTATGGACGAGCTGTCGGAGACCGACAAGCAGTTGGTTAACCGTGCTCGTAAGATCCAGCGCTTCCTGTCCCAGCCTTTCTTCGTGGCAGAAGTCTTCACCGGTGCTTCGGGTAAATACGTTTCCCTGAAAGACACCATTGCTGGCTTCAAAGGCATCCTCAACGGTGACTACGACCACCTGCCAGAACAAGCGTTCTACATGGTTGGCGGCATCGAAGAAGCGATCGAGAAAGCCAAGAAACTGTAATCCCGGCGCCCGGAAACGGGCGCTAATTAGGTTGAGGCAAGCAAATGGCTATGACAGTCCATTGCGACATCGTCAGCGCGGAAGGGGAAATCTTCTCCGGTCTGGTCGAGATGGTGATTGCGCACGGCAACCTGGGTGATATCGGTATCGCTCCAGGCCACGCGCCGCTGATCACTAATCTGAAGCCGGGCCCGATCCGCTTGATCAAGCAGGGTGGGGAAGCGGAGGTGTTTTACATTTCCGGTGGTTTCCTTGAGGTTCAGCCGAACATGGTCAAGGTGCTTGCCGACACTGTGCAACGTGCTGCCGACCTGGACGAAGCTTCTGCTCAGGCTGCCGTATCGGCTGCCGAGAAGGCCCTGAACGAAAAAGGCGCAGATTTCGATTACGGATCTGCCACTGCTCGTCTGGCCGAGGCTGCAGCTCAGCTGCGCACCGTTCAGCAAATTCGCAAGAAGTTTGGCGGCTAACCCCGCTGGCTCCTGTGCGCGATTGAGAAAAAGGGTAGCTTCGGCTACCCTTTTTCTTTTTTCAGATTTCCCCTTTCAAGACAGCCCGCCCTTGGCCCGGTTGCCGCTCAGTTGGTAGTCCTATCATGTCTCTCGATATCGTTATTCTCGCTGCTGGCCAAGGTACCCGGATGCGTTCGGCCCTGCCGAAAGTTCTGCACCCTGTCGCGGGCAATTCCATGCTAGGTCATGTTATCCACAGCGCACGTCAGTTATCCCCAGTCGGAATACATGTGGTGATCGGTCATGGGGCGGATGCTGTGCGTGATCGTCTGGCAGCCGATGACCTGAATTTCGTGATGCAAGACAGGCAACTGGGCACTGGCCACGCTGTGGCTCAGGCTTTGCCAGCGCTAACGGCTGAAACCGTGCTGATTCTGTACGGCGATGTGCCGTTGATCGAGGTAGAAACACTCCAGCGCCTGCTCAAGCTTGTAACGCCACAGCAACTGGGCCTGCTGACCGTGACGCTGGATGATCCTACGGGTTACGGTCGTATTGTTCGCGATGATCAGCAGCGTGTCTGTGCCATCGTCGAGCACAAGGATGCCACCGATGCGCAGAAGGCCATCACCGAAGGCAACACTGGCATTCTCGCGGTGCCTGCCATGCATCTGGAGGACTGGCTCGGACGCTTGTCCAACAACAACGCCCAGGGTGAGTACTACCTGACGGACGTGATCGCGATGGCGGTGAATGACGGTCTGATGGTTGCCACCGAACAGCCGCACGATGCGATGGAAGTGCAGGGAGCCAATGATCGCAAACAGTTGTCGGAGCTGGAGCGTCATTATCAGTTGCGTGAAGCACGGCGTTTGATGGCAGCCGGCGTTACCTTGCGTGACCCATCGCGATTCGACGTACGCGGCGACGTCAGTGTCGGGCGGGACGTGCTGATCGACATCAACGTGATCCTCGAGGGCAAGGTGGTCATCGAAGACGATGTGGTGATCGGTCCTAACTGCGTCATCAAGGACAGCACCTTGCGTAAGGGTGTGATTGTCAAAGCCAACAGCCATATTGATGGCGCAGTGCTGGGCGAGGGCAGCGACGCGGGTCCGTTTGCACGGCTGCGGCCCGGCAGCGTGCTGGGTGCCAAGGCGCATGTGGGTAACTTTGTCGAACTCAAAAATGCGAACCTGGGCGAAGGTGCCAAGGTTGGTCATCTTACGTATCTGGGTGATGCCGAAGTGGGTGCGCGTACCAACGTCGGTGCTGGTACGATCACCTGCAACTACGATGGGGCCAACAAGCACAAGACGACGTTGGGTGCTGACGTGTTCATCGGTTCGAACAATTCGCTGGTTGCGCCTGTGGATATCTCTGATGGTGCAACCACGGCAGCCGGTTCGACCATCACTCAAAACATTCCGGCTGAACAACTCGGCGTGGCCCGCGCCCGCCAGCGCAACATTGAAGGCTGGAAGCGGCCGGTAAAAATCAAGAAAGACTGAGTTATCCACAGTCCGAAGAATTGTAGGAGCGGAGTCGTCCGCGAAGGCTTTCTCATGCCATAGAATCTTGGGATAGCCTTCGCGGACAAGTCCGCTCCCACCAAATGCATTCCGGTGGGCCTGTGTATAACTCTGGACACTAAGCACCGGCGCCAAGAGCTAAGAGAATTTCTCTTCACGCGCCTGGTGTGCATTCCACAAAAACACGCAGTGCAGGACCATAAGGTATCGCCTCACACCCAAACCTTGACCCAATCCTAAAAATAGGTTTTGATTGCCTTCGTTATCTTTCGAATCGAAACTTAAGGTCGTCATGTCGAAGCGCAATACGCCACAACGCCGTCACAACATTCTTGCCTTGCTCAATGAGCAGGGTGAAGTGAGTGTTGACGATCTGGCCAAGCGTTTTGAAACTTCAGAAGTTACGATTCGAAAGGATCTGGCCGCACTTGAAACCAACGGGTTGTTGCTGCGCCGCTACGGTGGTGCAGTGCCATTGCCCCACGAGCTTATCAACGACAGCAGCCAGCCGATTTCCCGATACAAGCAGGCCATCGCGCGGGCGGCAGTCTTGAGGATTCGTGAACATGCTCGAATCATCGTAGACAGTGGTAGCACTACCGCTTCGTTGATCCCCGAATTGGGCCAGCAGCCGGGTCTGGTGGTCATGACCAACTCCCTGCACGTGGCGCGCGCCCTCACGGATCTGGAGCATGAGCCTGTACTGCTGATGACGGGCGGAACATGGGACCCGCACTCCGAATCCTTTCAGGGCCAGGTCGCCGAGCAGGTGCTGCGCTCTTATGACTTCGATCAACTGTTCATCGGTGCAGACGGCATTGATCTGGTCCGTGGCACCACGACCTTCAACGAACTACTGGGGTTGAGCCGGGTCATGGCTGAAGTCGCCCGGGAAGTCGTGGTCATGGTCGAGGCCGACAAGGTCGGTCGCAAAATTCCCAATCTGGAGCTGCCCTGGAGCAGCATCCATACCCTTATTACTGATGATCGCCTGTCTATCGAGGCACGCGAACAGATACAAGCCCGCGGCATCACATTGATTTGCGCCGCTGTCAGCTAGGAGAAAACCATGTGTGGAATAGTCGGCGCCGTTGCTGAACGTAATATCACGGCCATTTTGCTCGAAGGCCTCAAGCGTCTTGAATACCGGGGCTATGACAGCGCAGGCGTGGCTGTTTTCAGTAACGAAGGCATCCTTGAGCGCCGTCGTCGCTCCGGCAAGGTCAGTGAACTTGAGCAGGCGCTGGCAGGCGAGCCGCTGGCTGGACGTCTCGGCATCGCTCACACCCGCTGGGCTACTCACGGTGCGCCGTGCGAGCGCAATGCTCACCCACACTTTTCGGCGGACGAGCTGGCAGTTGTCCACAACGGCATCATCGAAAACCACGAAGCCCTGCGCGAACAACTCAAAGCGCTGGGTTACGTGTTCGTGTCCGATACCGACACCGAAGTCATCGTTCACCTGCTGCACCACAAACTCAAGGACACGCCTGACCTGGCGGTTGCCCTGAAGGCGGCTGTAAAAGAACTTCACGGTGCCTACGGTCTGGCAGTCATCAGCGCTGCACAACCTGATCGTCTGCTGGCCGCCCGCAGTGGCAGCCCGCTGGTGATCGGCATGGGCCTCGGTGAAAACTTCCTGGCTTCTGACCAACTGGCGCTGCGTCAGGTGACCGACCGCTTCATGTATCTGGAAGAGGGTGATATCGCCGAGATCCGGCGCGACAGCGTGCAGATCTGGACCGTGGACGGTCTGCCGGTCGAACGCGAGGTTGTGCAATACCACGAAGGTGCGGAAGCCGCCGACAAAGGCGAATACCGTCACTTCATGCTCAAGGAAATCCACGAGCAGCCCAAGGTCGTGCAGCGCACGCTTGAAGGCCGTCTGGGTCAGCAGCAGGTGTTGGTGCATGCATTTGGTCCACAGGCTGCCGAGCTGTTCGCCAAGGTCCGCAATGTTCAGATCGTCGCGTGTGGCACCAGCTATCACGCTGGCATGGTCGCGCGTTACTGGCTTGAAGGCCTGGCCGGCATTCCATGCCAGGTGGAAGTGGCCAGCGAATTCCGCTACCGCAAGGTTGTTGTCCAGCCGGATACCTTGTTTGTTTCGATCTCGCAATCCGGCGAAACCGCTGACACGCTGGCCGCACTGCGCAACGCCAAAGAACTGGGCTTTCTGGCCAGCCTGGCGATCTGCAACGTGGGCATCAGCTCGCTGGTGCGTGAATCCGACCTGACCCTGTTGACCCAGGCCGGTCCGGAAATCGGCGTGGCATCGACCAAGGCCTTCACCACGCAACTGGTCGCCTTGCTGCTGCTGACCCTGTCGCTGGGTCAAGTGAAAGGCTCATTGGAGCAGGGCGTCGAAGCGCAACTGGTCGAAGAACTGCGTCGCCTGCCAACCCGCTTGGGCGAAGCCCTGGCAATGGACGGCACCGTCGAGAAAGTCGCCGAACTGTTCGCCGAGAAACACCACACCCTGTTCCTCGGGCGTGGCGCGCAATTCCCTGTCGCAATGGAAGGCGCCCTCAAGCTCAAGGAAATATCCTACATCCACGCCGAAGCCTACCCGGCCGGCGAACTCAAACACGGCCCGCTGGCGCTGGTCGATGCCGACATGCCGGTCGTCACCGTCGCACCGAACAATGAACTGCTGGAAAAACTCAAATCCAACCTGCAGGAAGTCCGCGCACGTGGCGGCGAGCTGATCGTCTTCGCTGACGAGCAAGCCGGCATGAAAAACGGCGAAGGCACCCACGTCATCGCCATGCCGCACATCATCGACGCGTTGGCACCAATTCTCTACACCATTCCGTTACAGCTGCTTTCGTACTACGTGGCGGTGTTGAAAGGGACAGATGTTGACCAGCCGAGGAATCTGGCGAAGTCAGTGACGGTGGAGTGAGTTATCCACAGGGGACGAAACTTTGGTTTTTGAGAATTAAAACTGTCGCTTGTGAATTAAATCTGTCGCAGGTTTCTCCAAAAATAGGCTCTCGCCCCATCACTTAGACAGTCCTCTTTACCTCTCGGGGTCCGTTCGCTTCGCTGACGACGTGACGGACCCTATTCGCTTTGTTAGATACCGACTAGCTGTACCTGAGCTAAAAATCTTATGCGGCCGAAAATCCAACCCAATGAGTCACTTCGTTCTTATATCGAACGCAGCATATTTTTGAGTTTTGGCCACCCTGAAAAAATATTCAGCGATGCATCCAAATTTGCGATGAAGAATAGAAATGTTAGAGCAATTGCGGATTATCTCGGTTGGGGTGGATGCTACGGGTTCAATTGGCTAATCCATAGTCACACTAGTTATCCGCTAAAAGCTTTATTCAAAAGCGATATTGCGGACTTTTCTTATTCTGGTACAAAATTTGAACTTCACAATAATTTTATAGAGAATGAAGAGAGGAGGCCTGCGTTTTGTCCGAGTTGTGTTAAAGACGACATGAAAAAGTATGGATTCTCCTACTGGAGGCGCATACCCGAGTTTATAAACGTCTGCGCTACTCATAAGATAACACTTGTAGTTGATTGTCCATTTTGCGGCGTAGCACTTTCTGAGCATGGCGCTGGTAGGGGATTTCGGTCTATGTGGGAAGGCTGCAATGGTCGAAAATTTTCGGACATAGACTCGATCAGTATCTCGGAAAAAGATGAAATAAAAGCCGCCATGATATACGAAGAGATATGTTTATATGAATATTGTCTTCCCAAGCTATTGGTTTACGACGTAATTCTTAAACGGCTTGTCCATGAAATGACATCCTCGCAGCTGCAGCATGTATCTTTTGGTTTTTATATTGATGACCTTAAAAAATCATCGGAAAGGCTTCAAAGGGGTAAGCAATACAAGCATGATGGTGAGGGGATAAGTCTATTTATATTTGACTGTATAGTTTTAGGTTTCGAGAGTTTCACAGATTTTATTGCAGAAGTTCGAAAGTTTGGATATGAGTTGCATCATATAAAAAAGTATATGTCGATCTGTCGCGACAAGACTTCAGCTCCGAGCAGATATAGAATAGGGGGTAGTCGTCGTCTTCGGTAGGCCAGAGGTGCATATATAAGACGTCCTTGTGAAAAATTGTATTCTGCTATGCATAACAAACGGTCTTCACCTTACCATAGCCTTAATTATTGCTAATGATGATTTTTTTGAACTGACATAGCCTAATGCCTAAGCTTCTGAAACCACTTCAGCCAATCGCTTTTCAAGAGCGCGCAATGTCGATGCTTCTCCCAATCCTTTATTTGAGTCACACAAGATAAGGTGATGTCCTGCGACAGCTGGCCAACCTTCCGCGTCATCGTCTATCGAAATCCAACTACGAAGGTGGCCCCGTGATGCATATCGGCTGATTTGCTCATACCTGCTCCGACTATCCCATGGATTATCATCCGCCCAAGTTTTTGCCATTGAGCTATGCCAAGTGGCTCCCACTACTCGCGAGCTTAAGGCAGTCGAAAGGTAATTTTTTGCTCGCTTGAACCCCAAGTGACGAACCCAACTGGTGCTCAAAACCAGCGAGACGGAAGGAAATTGCTCCAAAACGTTCTCTAGATTGGGTGCCCACATAAAGAGCTCACCCTCGTTGCGAAGGATCGGGCCACTGCTTGAGAGATAAACAGCGTCAGGATGGAGTACGCCGTCAAAGTCTAGAAAAAGTACATGGTGTTTAGCTGTCAGCATGGCATGCTATCACTCGGTCATTGATATATTTCAAAAAATTGATTTCACGGTCTACTGGCAACTCGTATGAAACGCTTCCTACGCTCGCCCACCTGGCGAGCGTGAAACTTGTAAAGTTCTACCATATCCACCTCTACCGCGCTGGCACCTACACTGTTTATAAAGATTCAGCGATAATTTTTTCCAGTAACGCGCGCGTCCTTGGATAGCGTTCTCGCTTCTCGAGTGATCGGAATAATGACGGCACTTCCGAGTAGATATCACGAATTTTTATTTTCAAACCATCTAGTTTTCCATATTTTTCAATTATTTTAGACGTGATCAAGTCAAGCATTTTTTTATCACGTTGCAGCCAATCTACATTTGAGTTATTCCCACAACAGCCGCTGGGCATTTTCTTAGTTTTAGACATTAGCCAAATTCGATCATTTCGATATAACCAGCCATATGCTCTTGGTATTTTCTTTCGTATTTTTTCTGCGCTAAGTTCGGGCCATGCCGCAACTGTACGTATCCACTCTTTTCTGTGCTGCGACAGATTAAACTCAAGTTGCTTTTCAGTCCACAATCGTTGTAACCCCGGCTCTGATCGGAGGATGCGATTAACGGTGCATATAGTAATATTGAATTCATAGCATATCTTTTTTTTATGGTTTCCTTCGCTCAGAAGCTCAACTATATTTTTTCGAATATGAGGCTTAAGTTTCTTTGGTCGTCTAGCAGGGCACTGATTATCGGGTAAAGCTATCTTTAACCTCGAGAGCACTGTGGGTGCACTATTGCTATCAGTAAGGATGCTACCCAGTTCAGCGCGTGTAAAGCTTAAGCGTTCGCAAGCTTCGATAAATGGCGAGAGCCCACCGAATAGCCAGGTAATGAGTGTCAGGTGCTTCAATGGATGAGCGCAGCTACGAGGCTTACGTGTCATCTGAGAAATGAATACAGATGCGGCATGCTGTGTGGTAGGAAGGAGGCTGAGTGGGGTGTAGCCCTGCAACCTTAAGGCATGCTTAAGGAAAGACGCTGTCGCGCCAGTCCGTTCTTTGCGAGAGAACCCCAGTCCTCTCAGAGCTTCCCCGTATGCAGCGCAGACGATCAAAG
Source organism: Pseudomonas syringae (assembly GCF_002157375.1). Classification (GTDB taxonomy): domain Bacteria; phylum Pseudomonadota; class Gammaproteobacteria; order Pseudomonadales; family Pseudomonadaceae; genus Aquipseudomonas; species Aquipseudomonas syringae_T. The sequence continues at coordinate 128,037 of NZ_MTSA01000006.1, read as the reverse complement.
GGTCGAAACGCGAGGATTTTCCAAACGTCGCAAGCTCTAGTACTGCTGCACCGAAGCCGCAGATCGTAATGTCAGAAGACGCCGGGTGTTTAGATGGCTCCAGCAGCTGCGGGTCAGGAAGCGCCCATCTGAAGCGGCCTGACCATTGACGGTTAACCGTGCTTTCTCGCAACAGTAAACCGTGAGTAGGACATTGAATAACGCCGGGGAACTGATGAGATAGGTGCCAGTAGGCGACTCCATGCGCATTTTGATCCTCAGCGATGCATGCTGTGCATGCTTTCAGTGGATGCTCTGCTCCAAAACCCCCGGTCACTAAGCCAAGGCGATATTTGAGTGACCCTATTGAAGGGCTTTCCATTTTTTTGACTACAGAGTCTATCTGCTCCTTTGACTGAAAAGCATAGAAAAGGGGAAGTATGGTGTGGTCATTAATGATAGATGCGACGTCACCCCAGCAATATTTCACGTCAGCCCTGAGTGCAGAAAAATTCCCAGGAAAATCATGAGTGACCGGACAATGGCCTGAACCGTAGAGCCACGCCAATGTGCTCGACGCGTCCAAGTGACCTAAAAGCCGATGCTGGCGGCTACAGAGGCTAAAGAAGGTCTCATCTTGAAGCCAGCGAAGAAATGCTTTGGGCTCTGACGCGGATAACCTATCCATTGCCCTTATCCCGGTGCAAACGGTATTTTATGCAATTTTTCAGGTTAAAAGGAAATTCGATAAAGCACTAAAGCTTAACGTTTTAATATCATCTTCAGCCTAAAGGTTTCAAACTAAAAATATCTTGATCATAAATGTTCCGTTAAAAGCTCGAACTGTACGTCCCTAGAAGCGTACATATGAAAGACTGTGCCAAGACGCGATTTTTTATTGTAAGAGTCTAATCTACAGAGGTAATATATTCCGTTTCAGTACAGGTATCTCACGCTACAGGTGAGGGATGCCAACCGCTCTTCACAGGACCAAGACGTCCACACAAAAGGGATACTGATGGCATACCGCTGAAAACAACAGAACCCGGCATGGAGGCAGGGGCTCAAGTGCAACCTTGAGCCCCTGTGGGTAAGTCAGATTTGGAAGGCTGACCATCCCATTCTCTATTTCTCGATGTGAGACGTCAAGCCTCGCATGGCCTCGTTCATCCACAGGAATTGCGCGTTATCCACAACGTCGCGACTAAGAACTTGCCCGAATGGCAAGGGTTTCACGTAAGTCATTGATTTTATCCCCAACGCAAATGATTTCGTGGTGCCCTTCAGGACTGGAATGCCTCAATGACTCCGCAACAAAGATTTGCCCTTATCATGAGCCGTCAAGGTCGATTCGAGTGGGGAGAAAAGTACATCCCCTCCACACTCGCCTTGCCCCGTGAAGCCCCTAAAGGGTCGCGTATCAGCAGGCTAAATAGTCGTAAGCTTGGCCGGGAGTTACACGCGCTTTCGACTCCTGAAAAAGTTTTCACGCAACTGGCTCTATACCATCCTTACCTGATCGATCTCCACGAGCAGAAAATGCTTTGGCCGCTGACGTATGGTCATCCATTACGTGGCCATCCCATGGCAAAGGGGTTTTTTCTGGCTCCGGTTAAAGGAACGGTAGAAATTGCGAAGGAGCTTGGGTTTAAGCATTACGAAATTGGTGTCGATTTGGCTGATGGGCGCCGAGTGAAGATGCCATTCCCCTACCAGGGTGACCTGCTGCTATATCTATTGGGCGGAGAAAGCATCCCTTACGTCGTCAACTGGACAGTAAAGGATCGTAAAGAAGCGTTCGGCGAGCGCAGACTCTCAAGCGCGAAAACCCCGGTACAGCAGAGTAAAGACCGTGCCCATGCGCAGCTTCGAACCGAGCTGGAAAAGGTTTACTACGCCAGCGCCGGCATACGCACCGTGCAGGTTTCTCTTGATGCAGTAGAACCTACAGTGGCCGCCAACCTGGATTTGCTGTTCATGACTCACCAGCTTCCGCTGACGCTTGATCCAAGCCTGCTTAGCGACTTCAGCGGTGCGGTATTCGAGGCCGTTGAGCAAGGCGACCCCGTAGCCTATGTAGCAATAACGTATGCGAAACGCTGGGGAAGTCGTGATCAATTTATTGCAAAAATTTACCAGGATATATGGGAGCGCAAGCTGCCGGTCAATTTCTTCCGGCCGATTCTTATCGACCGCCCTCTATCTACGGATGGCGGCGATCTTCTTGAGGCATATGGGACGCTCTTTCAGGAGAAAGAGTCATGATGACCGGTTCGAGGCTAACTGCGCCTGAAGGATTTCAGTGCTTGGCAAAAGGTGCGACCTATCACTTTCTTCGCAGTGATGGCGGCACCAACCGGGTACGCCTGGTCGAATTTGCTGACGATGACAAAGAGCTTAGATCACATCTGATCACACTTACTAGGATCGAGTTCGAGGACGCACTTGAAGCTGGCTTGATAGTGGAGGGCGGTATTACAGATCACCACCCCCCATGGCTTGAGCCAGTCGAGCGCGTTTCCGTTTCACACCGCGAAAGTCTGCGTGTATCGGTCAAGGAAAGCTACGATCAAAAGGTGAATCGACGTTTTGCAGCAATATCCGACCTCGTTTTACGACTTGAAGAGACTCTTGCCAGTAACAGCCCGGACTCGGTCATCAATGCCCATGCTAAGGCCTTGCGGCCTCAACAAAATGCTTCGCGCCTGCGGCTCTGGTTTTATACCTATATCGTATTTGGTCAAAACAAATGGGCGTTAATGCCGCCGCTCCATCGTATAGGTTGCTGGAAACGGGATGATCCTTCCCATGTCCGTAGGCTGGGTCGGCCCTCGGCCAAAGGCAAGAACTGGGGGTACCGTTCAGACAAGGCAATGAAAGAAAAAATTCTTTCCGGGTATCTCGCTTTCAGGTCTCCCTATAAAACCGCAGCCACTATTTATAGTGAAATTTTGACAAAAGTTTTCGGCTGCGTCGCATTGAAAAAACAAGGCAAAATTGAATTCATCCATCCTAACGGTGAACCCTTTCCCACACTTTCTCAAGTGAGGTATCAAGTCGAGCAATCGGTCAGCCCTAGGCAGCGGTCCATAGGTGTGAGAGGGACTCATAAAACTCGCGCTGTCTCCGGGTCCTACGGAAGCTTTGCTGATCGACTACTCAACGTAAACCAGAGAGTAGAGTTTGACGGTTACTACATCTCCGAAAAACTGTCAGGCGTTTCCGAAGGTAATGCGGTTGATAGTTTTTGTGTTGTTCGTGCGGTTTGTGCCCTCTCAGGGCTCGTCGTAGGCATTGGATTCGCCGAAGGCAAGGAGAACATGGAGGCATACAAAATGTGTCTATTTTCGATCGCCTCGAACAAGGTCAGGTATTGTGAGCTGTTTGCGGTGACTATTGAGTCAGACGAGTGGCCAAGTGAGGGACTTGCACGTGGACTCGTGTTTGACCGCGGCCCTGGAGCCACCTTCGATGTAGAATCTGAAATCACATGGCTAGGCACTTTTGAAAACACTCCCGTGTTCTCAGGGCAGTCTAAGGCATCCGTGGAAGCCTCTCATCCACGAGACAAGAAGACGCACGACCAACCGACCTATTTCCATAGCAAGCTGAATTTCGTCCGTATGGCTCAGCGGGAGATCGTGCGGGTACTCGCCGACAACCATACATCTGATGCCAGCCGTCGCTTAGACGAGGAGCTGATTCTGGCCGGGGTCAAGCCAACGCCGCTCGAGATTTTCAATTACTGGGATAGCCGAGGGCGGAACTCCGCTCACGGTATGCAGTTCGACACTGCTATCAGAGCTTTCTTAACTCAATGCCCGGCGGTCATTCGAGGCGATGCCGTGTATTTCTATGGTCGCAAATACAGATCGCCGTCCTTGGTCGCTACGGGAGTGTTTGATCGTGTGGCGAAAGGCGGGGTGATTTCTACAAAGGCCTTTACCCTGACGATGTGTGTCCGACACATTTGGATAGAGGTGTACGGCGAGCTCCATGAGCTCGATTTTGTACGCTCTCAACGAACGCTTGAGTGCTCCGTCGATATTTCGCTTCGAGACTTGCAAACAATAGATTTAATAAGACGTGAGGGCTCCGCAGCCCTTCGTGACGAAACCCCTGCTACTCAGCAGTATTTCTGGGATAGATTCAAACAGCTAACTGGAGAGGATGCTTTCGCGGGGCAGCGCAAGAATGGTCGTCCTGCGAAAAACGCATCAGCTAAGCGGGACTCCGAGGACTTGGCTCGTTTTTTTTCAGGGAAGGCCGGATGAACAAGGTGATAGATACCCGGTTCAGTGATTGCTTGGCCATGGAAGGGATTCGCGCCAAAGTCACTGTCAAGCCTGAGCCCGTCTCAGCGCTTGCCCACCTCGATGTCATGATCGCGGCTGAACAGTTCGCAAGCGCACTCAAAAAAATTTTCATCCCCAACGAGTTCTCGCTGGCATTTATCAGAGAAATGATCGGCAAAGCGGCGGTCCACAATCAGCAGTTGTTCACCAGTGAGGTTGCTTACGCATCAAAGATCTTCAACCCGCCAGAGGTGGAAGTTTTTCCAGTGTGTCTCACCGGGCTCGCTGGAGTAGGCAAAAGCGAGACCATTGCTGCTTTGCGCAAGGTACTGCCGCGACCAGTGGAGCTTTCGTGCGACCTATACGAAGGCACCGTAACCTTGATGTCGCATTGGTATGCCAGCGCTCGCGGTAAAGCGAGTGGCAAGGCGCTGCTTGAAGACTTTGTGCTCGGGGATGGCAAGCGTGTCGGAAGGACAACGGTCGCTCAGTTGCTTCAGGAATCTCGTAGTCGTGCTAACCGAGATGGCGTTTGTCTCGCACTATTGGAGGAGATGCAACACAGCAACACAGGCTCCGGGGCGGCCAAGGTGACGGACGTTCTATTGACCATGGCTTCGATCGGACCTCCTATGGTTTTTGTATGTAATTACAGCCTTGGTCACAAACTTTTCGGTAGAAACAGTGAGGACAGACAGCGCTTGCTCTCCGCCCCGCGAATCATGTTGCCGGACGACCCGTACGGCAAGGATTGGCAGGCGTATGTCGCAGAATGCTTGAGAGTCAGTAACGGGATCATAACAGTAGAACCAGTTGAGCTGGCCGCCGAGTTGTACCGCTGCACTTTTGGGATTAAGCGTCTGGCGGTGCAGCTATTAGCGCTTGCCTACGTGGAGTGTCGCATTGCTGGGCGGCAGTGGGTGGATCTGTTCGATATAACTCGTGCCTACCGCTCCGCCGCTTACACTGTCAGTGCCATGGAGGTAGAGGAGTTGCAGCTGCTGGCGCTGGGCGGTCGAAAAAAGAAGACGAATCGAGATCTGCAGTGCCCCTTTGATTTGCCTGTGGCGATGAGAGCCAACGTTGTGAATTTCGCTCGAGCCGATCGACACGAGCGGGTCATCGCTACGGTCTACGAATCAGCCATGACTGAGAAAGAGCGCGCGATCATGAACGATATACGTCCCCCCTCTTTGGAAACCTCAAAGTCGTCGAGGCCCCGCGTACGTGCTCCTGTCGTGACTCTGTCGGCCGATGAGCAGGCGAATGCATTCCTCGAATTCATCGAGACTGTTGCGCCTCAAAAGCCCAAGAAGCCGAAATAGTTAGGCATACGAGATCCTTCAGAGCTTCAAGATCATTGAGCCTTGGAAGACGGCTGTGAAAGGGTAACACTTAATTAAGTTATTCAATCTGGAGCGGGTATGGCAATTTTCAGGTCTGACCATATCTCTCGCCCCGTTCCAAGGAAGGCCGCCGCGCATAATCGCAATCCTGGCGGCACACATGTTCGCCCGCTGCGACTCTGGAGCAATCGAGAGACTTGATCTTCGTACCGAGAATAATTCTTCTATAGGTAACTGGGACCGGTGCAATCTGTACCCTAAGTTAGCAAGTACTTTGCTCCTCGCTCGGTAAGCCATAGGGCCTGAAAGGAGCATCATCGTCGCCACGCGATACAGGGTTAAACCGGCAGGCTCACCGGCAAAACTTTAACAGCTAGGCAGCGACCTCACGTCACTTGAGGGTATCCTCTGGATCGATTTGACTGAAAAGCCTGTCGAACTCGTGCGAAGTTACTTCCTGTTGCTTCGAATCCATATTCCCTCCCTGGCCTAAATGGGCTTCGGCTCAGTGCTGGCCCAGCTGAAATTGCTCAATACGCTTGTAGGTCTCGTAAAAGGAGATCATGTCGCCATTGGCCATGATTTCAATCGGTGATCGTCCCTCAAAGAAGGGATTATGGTTCGTGAGGCTTGGAAAACCCTGAACGTTCGCCGGATTGTCGAAGACGGTACGCAAGCATGCGTGGATACCGAGAACCATTCCAATGCGCTGCTGTTGATCCAAATCCAGCCTGCGGCCCGCATCCACGCCTTGCGAAACACGACGGAAAGTCGAGGTGGAGATACGAAGAATGCTGCATGCTTGGGCAGGTGTCGCTTGCCAGGCGCTATTGATCCATAGAGCGACCCTCAGGCCGATCGTGGATTGCTGTTGAGAACGACGTTTGCAGGTCATGGTGATCGCATCTCCTCTGCTGTGAAGCATTTTATCTTCAAATGCGGGCCCTTTCGTTACTGTTAAGGCGACTCTGTGCTATCGAACAAGAAACCGGATACGGATCTGGTCATCAAGGCGTTGGACATGGCTTACGAACATCGTGGCAGGCATCAAGGGCTAATGTTTCACTCGGATCAGGGCACGTCCAATATGGCAGTCGCCAGCTTCGCCAACGGCTTTAGCGTTAACGCATGTGCCAAAGCATGAGCCGCAGTGGAAACTGTTGGGATACGCAGATCACTATGCTCACGAGCGTCGGCCCAATCTGGCACGTGCTGGGATTGGCTCCTTTCAGTGCCTTTGTATTGACCTGTCGATTGGACGCTGACGCTTTCTGGCATTGCCGGGCCTGGCGTCTGTGACCTAATAGTAGCCTTTTACAACTTTGATAATGCTTGGCTTGAGCCCTCGGTCAACTTCCGACCACCTGTTGATGCAAGCAGGCATCAGGCAGAGTACCTTAGACGCTATTCAAAATAGGATGCAACGCGTGGAGTTTTTTTCAACCACTAGGTCAAAGCAGCAGGATTCTGGACAAGACAGGGAGCAGTGAAAATTGAGCGGTAATAAAAAAAAAGGGTCTAAATCTGCACTCAAAGATAATCCAGCGACGAGCTTTAAGCGGGTACTTCATGCTGCTCGGGATCTCAGATATGGCGTGGGGCTCGCGAGAGCATCAGCTGAGCCAAGTCAGATTCCCGGCATTGTGAAAACGTTGGGTAGCCAACAGATATACAAAAATCTTTTTGCACCGGTCACTTTTCCTAAGCGCCTAAAAGATTATCCAGCCCGCAGGCGCCTCAAGAGAATTTCAACGATAGGAGAGATCATCTGGACTGCATCTGTGCTCGGACTATTCACGGAAGATTTGGCACGATACGTCCACCTGAAAACCGAGTTCCATGAGCACTTCTATAATGGCCACTATGAGTTGGCGGAAAAAGTCCTCGATAAAATTCAATTTGTCTTTGGCTATTCTTTATGGCTAATCCACAGTAAGCTAAATCTACTTCAGAACGCCAAAGGTTTGAAAGCGCAGAAAGATTTTCTGGAGGAACTGCTGTCCGCTGGCAGCCCCAGCCAAATCGTCACATGGGTCTCCTATTATTTAAGCCTACAGGCTGAAGCAACTGTATCATTTACGGACTTCAGTGACGAAGTCAATCATATGATTGGCACCGGCGAACTGAGCGACTTTGTAATTAGAAAGCTGCTGCCTTTAGAGTCAAACCTAATCCTCGATCCCGCCACCCCCATTAGCTGGGATGAGCCACACTGTTTAATAGATAGGTTTGAAACGCTGATTGCCATGATCGTCCTACACTACGCGAGAAATAGTAGGTCGGGAACTTCAGACATGCTCAGCGCATTGACGCAACTGGAAAGAATCGGCGACCGCCGAGTTTGCAGGATTCTGCGAATCGCACGAGGAGAGCGTGTGCCGGCAGACTCGAAGTTCATATACTGGGCAGATCTTTACACACAGGGTAACTATAAAGCGGTGATCGAGGGAGAGTCGGAGATCCTTGAACTTATTGCGAGAGCATACGCCTGCTCAAATGTACAGCCTGTGTTGCTCAAGCCTACCTCGATCAAACAGACCATCATCCAATTAATGTTGAGAAGTTTGACATTTAGCTCCGACCGAGGCCAGTCGGATAAAGCATTAAAAAAAATGGCGCTAGCATGTGCCGGTCATCACTATGCTGATCAGATTGCCGCTTTTCTAGGGAGGGATCATGCCGCAGTGTTCACTAGCACGCTTTCGGACCTTGAGATAATCAATGCATTAACAGGGCCTGATGACAATCCATGGAGTACGTCGGTTTTTAATAATTTTATGGACCTGGACTGGGCGGACGCTCTTAAGGAGCGCTTCCCGGTTTCCTCTGCCTTGGTACTAAGCAGTGTAATAAAGAACGGCAGCGCGGTTCCTCTACTTGAAAAAATGGAGCTCCCTAACTATCGACTTGCAGCTTATGAAGGCCACGCTAACATGGTTAGCGGTAACTATCCGGATGCTATAATTTGCTATAAAAGAATGGCGATGTCTGAGGTAAAGTACGTCAGCGACTCGGCTCGAGTATTCTTGTTTGATGCATATATGGCGATGGATGATTATCAGTCCGCTATGTATTTAGTAGTTGATCATTGCATGGAGTCACCGTCGGCCGCCCGCGCATACCCAGTGGATACGCTGGTCACCACCTGCACTGCTCAAGCAGCTCTCAGAGAAGATATTGGCCTAGCTATATTAATATTTATCGCAATAAAGAACAACATAGGCAAGTTTGAAAGAGATCTGTCGGATACCTACGAAAATGTTCTCGGCGCATATGGTGTTGCTCGCCCATCGGACTTAGTCGCTTTGATATCCGAACAGAATTCAGCCTACGTCATCTTCTTTCTGAAGAACGTTTGCGTGCCCCGGTTGATGGATGACACCACGCTCTTTGATTCACTTGATGAAATTGATGGTGAGCGGATTTCGGTTTGCCAACAACTACTTCAGCTTGATCCGGTGAATGAACAGTCTTATCTAAGCGAAATTCGAATTATCACTCGCGATAATAATGTAGCTAAGCTCTTAGAGCAGGTTCAAAGCAGTAAAATATTTGTGGATGAGGATGGAATAAAACAGGTTTTGGAGTCAAGCTTGGTAAGCTCATTCGCGCGCTATAAGGAGCTACTGAATTCGCCCACGCTCGCGTATCAGGCTGAGAAGTTATCAAAATTATTGCTCGATATGATCAACAGCACTAATGACACCGATATTAAAAGCTTGAAGCTTCCAGCAACAGAGTTAGAGGGATTGTTCAGATCAATGTTAATGGAGTGTGTTTATCAGTTCGCCTTCAACCCCGCCTACGGACTTGATACACACGTCAGCACCACTATCCGCCATGGGTCGTTTGAGGGCCATTTGCGTAGTCCTCTCGCGATCGAGGACCTCCTTTGCATAAAATCCGGTGGTGAATATGTTCTTTCAGATAGCTGGAGCGCCATGCTGAGTGACTGGGAGAAACCTGATGTAGGTCGGGTTTTGAGGGCCCTTGGAAAATTTAGCAGCGCTTTTGAAGACTTAATCGCGGTTTATTTGAAAGAAAAGTTACATATGAAAACGGTGGATCTGCCTCAAGGGCTTTTTGGTTTTGATGCAGCGTCGAGAATGTCGGGTAAAGTCATGGATACGATCACGACTAACACTGATTTCGATGCACTGTGCGACAAGTTAATATCTTACTGCTGGGACCTCACAGAAATCTCCCTAAATAATATCAGGCACGAGCTAAAACTTAATCTTACTGGGCAGATGTCGTCCCATTTCGAGATGTTATTACACTCAATAGAGCTTGAGAACGCACACCACCGGGTTGCGCCATTGATCGACTCCATCGTAAGAGCACGCACGGCCTTCCAAGTTGCAGTTACAGATGTCGCAGAATGGTTTAAACGTCCAAGCAACTTGGCTCGCGATCCTTTTGACTTAGAGTTGGCGGTTCACGTCGCGCTGCAGCAAGTAAAAAATTGTTACGTTAAAACCCCCATAGTTCCAACCCTAGACATCAACGTATCTTACAAGATTCATGGCTCCATGCTTGACGGGCTGTGCGAGATATTTTTTATCCTATTGCAGAATGTAATTATACATGGTGGGGTACAGAATGAACCTATCGCTATCACTTTGACGGCAAAGTCGGAGAAATCTAGGGTGATTATTGAATGTTCGAATAAACTCAGCGACAACGTTTCAATAGAGGATAGACGAGACATTGCTTCCCTAGCCATGAAGTCATATGAGCGTGACTCTGCCCTACGAAGCGCCCGCCAAGAGGGAGGATCTGGGTTATCAAAGGTATGGCGGATTGCCGAATTTGACCTCAGGGCAAGCCATGAACTGACGTTATACGTTGGGGATGGTGGTATTTTTAAAACCAGTCTAGTGCTCAACTCAAGGTAACTGTATGAGAATCTACATCGTCGAAGACAGTCCTATCAAAGCCAACAACCTTATTAATTTTGTCAGCGATCTGCTCGGCGATACGCAAGATATCCATTTATATGCAAGTTTTCAAAGTGGGCTTAAAGCGATCGAGGCACACCCACCTCATACACTTATTCTCGACATGACGTTGCCTACGTTCGACAGGCGGCCAAATGCGCGCGAGGGTAGGCTCAGACCGCTTGGCGGATACGATATTATGAGAAAACTCAGGCTTAAAGGGATACATACCAAAATAATCGTTGTGACTCAGCTTGAGTCGTTCGGCGACGATGAAGACGAAGTGAGCTTCAAAGAGATCACTGCTCAATGTCATCGCGAATTCCCAGACGTCTTTTTAGGAAGCGTTTATTATGATCAAAATGGAACAAATTGGCGCCCTCATTTGCAGCAGTTATTGGCATTGGTGAATCTAGATGATTAAAATCCTACTCGTTGACGATGACAGTGAAAAACATCGTGTTATCACTAAGGTTACTCTCGAGGTTCCCGGAGTAAATGAAGACCATATAGACCACGTTTACGATGTCCTGGCGGCAAAAAAAGCCATCCGTACCAATAGGTATGATTTGGTCATCCTAGACATCAACTTGGCACGAAACTCTAACACCGGACCAGAGGTGGGGGCAGGCCTGGATGTCCTCCATTTTATAAAAAACAATAACCATGCAAAGCGACCGGGTTGTCTACTCGGCCTAACTGCTTTTGACGATGGTGCTGACGTCGCCGCATCTGAGTTTTCATCACCATTATGGAAACTGATGCGCTTTTCTTACACGGATGTTTCCTGGCACCACCCCCTAAAGGAGGCTTTAATCTACTTGCAAGGTCTTAATAAGCCACCTTTCGCCAATGACGGAAAAAACTACCATTACGACTTAGCCGTCTTCACCGCTATACAGGAGGAGCTGGATTGCCTGCTATCATTTGGGTGTTGGACGAAGGTGATTGTTCCATATGATCATGCTGATTATTATGAGACCGTGCTTAGCGGCCCCGACGGAAGCTTGAGGGCTGTTGCCACTGTTGCTCCAAGAATGGGCATGCCGTCTGCTGCAGTTGCTGCGTCTAAATTAATCCATACCTTCCGTCCCAAATATCTCGCAATTGCTGGGATATGCGCTGGCGTGAGAGGAAAATCTCGCCTTGGGGATATTTTGATCGCGGATCCTTGCTTCGATTGGGGAAGTGGCAAGTGGCAACGTGAAGTCGATACGGACACGCTGAGATTCCGCCCGGCGACTTACCAATGGCGTCTGGACGAATCATTACGAGCCGCAGCGAAGTCGGTCGCAGCAGATGATATATTCCTTAAGAATCTACATTACGATTATACTGGAAATAAACCTAATCACCAGCCTCAAGTGTTTATAGAGGCTATGGCAAGTGGTGCGTCTGTACTACAGGCAAGCTCCTTAATGAGCGATGTTCGGGATCTGCACAAAAATCTTGTTGGAGTCGAGATGGAAAGTTATGCTGTGTTTACTGCTGCGCAGCATGCAGCCGAGCCGCGTCCGATGTGTATTTCTATAAAATCTGTTTGCGATTTTGGCGATGAAACCAAGTCCGACGATGTTCACCATTATGCTGCCCATACTAGCTGTGCATTTCTGATTCAACTAGCCAAGCTGGCCCTGATAGAGCCTTCAGTTTAAAGTTTTTGATTACGCGTATACCCTGTGTAGTACGCGTTATCGCTAAAGAGCTGATCCTTGATGCGCTTTGACCTGAGCGCTCCGCAATGAAATGCCGAGGGGATGCTCGTTTCGGGACGAATGATGTGTACGAACTACATGGGAAGTCAAGGACCGGAAAACTGGGAGAGAGTCTTTTTTTACGCGAATGCATGTGTCGGCATTGATCAGTAAACGACCCAGCATGTGTTGCGTCGCGCCATATTCTCGAAACTGCGCGGGGGGAGTTGTCGCACCGGTAAACTCCCATCTATTCATTATTTCACCTTGTAGGTCGGTGAGTCCTCACGCCAGATCGGTTTTGACCTCAATCATGGCCATGGTCTGGCCGGTCACCAGCAAGTCCACTAGTTATTCGCCAGCAGGCGGCAACCTTTTTGGAACTTGGCCAGAAACAGGTCGGGCCAGAAACCATCGTTACCTATCCGTTCGTCTATCAGCACCGTGAGTTTTTCGGAAAAGCTCATACACTTCCCCTGCAGGCCAAGGAGGACTGCTCAACATGACCGATGAACAAGGAAAAGTTGTTTCTATAAAAGAGCGGCTTGAAGCGCGCCAGACCGCTGCCAAGCGTAAGCAGCAGTTCTTTGATAGAAGGCTTGAAGACGCACACGCAATGGCGCTCATGTTTATGCGCACTCAAGGTGACCATCCGGCGACCATCAAGGCTGCGCTTACAGTCGCTGACCGTTACATCGCAACGTTGAGGGAATGCGTCAATGTGCTGGGAGGTAGTAGTTTGGAAGTGACCGCTACCTTCCCTGATGGGAAGATGGCGATAGATAAGCTCTCGCAGTGATCCGTTAAACATCTGAACCTCACAAAGCTCCGCCGAGTGCAGGGTATACCAAGCTCAACAGCTAGCTGACCTGAAACGGATTTCCGCAGTACCTTAAAACGTTTCTCGGTGATCTTAGAGCCATTGCCCTGGCGCGATCTTGTCCATTAATGGCATATGACGCCCAGGAGCATCGCTGATTGAGAGGCCGTCAAATGGGGGGGAGCGCGTACCTATTTTCTTTATGACAATTTCGCTTCGTACGGTGCTGCTCACCGCCAGGGTAAGCCACAGGCTAAAACTATTGAGTCCAACACCTTGAGCAACGATCGGAATTTCTGCTGACAAGAAGACTTCTATGCCAACTCATGAAAAGAGTATGGATGCTTCCTCATGAAACCCTTTGTAATGCAATAACCATTGCGATGCGGCGATCATGGACAGCGCCCTGAAAAGCTCTGCCACGCCTCAAGTGCTCGATAATCATCCGAGGCAGTGCGGTGTAGGCGTGCGCAATCAGCTCCGCAGAATGCCCGGTGACAACATCAAGGATAACAGTCAATCTATACGCCACTACGTCACATTACCCCGGACCGCTTTTTGCAACCAATGAACACTAAAACGATAGGAGGCATCGGACGCTGTCATCAGCCGGTGCTACGCCGACATAAGGTGTGCGCCACTCTACGGCGTTGAGGACGTATTCGGATATCGCATGGCGCACTAGCTAAGCTTGCCGGAAAAAATAAGGTGCAGCACAGCCTTGGGGCTGAATAGTTTTGAGGACAGTGGTAGTCAAACAGGACAAGTAAATGAGCAAAGCAGGGATTCAGTCTAATCGAGGAGATGGCTACCAAACGCTGGTTGCTTTTGAATGGGCTTTGAGCGTCCTTTCGGACCCTGATTACCAGTGGCTTGAGGTAGATTCAGTAAGCTGCTCAGTGGACGATTTGGTCATCGGAAAAGTAAATGGCATCAAAATCTACTGCCAATGCAAAAAAAACCAAGCGCTCCATAAGTCCTGGTCTACCGCCGACCTCGCCGATGAGTTGCGCAAAGCAATTAGCTTGTTGGCGAACGATCCGACAGCGGAAATTCGCTTCTATTCTCGCAGCGCATTTGGTGATCTCTCAAGACTGCGAGAATACAGTACCAACTATGCCGACGAAACAACCTACCAAAGCAATCTGGGCAAGGCGCTCCTAGAGTCAGATACCGAACTAGGAAGTTTACTTGTCGAACAGGCGTCAAATCTTTCAACCTACCAATTCCTACGACGCACGACGTTTGAAATTAGCCCAGAACTGGACCGCATGGAGGCGTTTCTACGCGAGCGTTTGTGTCGGTTAGTAAGCAATGGGGCAGCGGCTTACAACACCCTATGGACACGCCTTGACTACCTCGGTATGCGTATTATCGGACATGGCGAAAGCAGCGCGACGCAACATCGACTGTCAAAAGATAACCTCAAAGTCTTGCTGGACGACGCAGGCTCGATGCTGACCCCTCCCATGGACATGGTAAAGGTTCGTACTGCATTCAAGAGCACTTCTGCCATTGGCCGGTCATGGCGCAGGGATATTGGCAGTGAAAGCCTTTCGAATCCATCCGTCAACGAACTCATCGAAGCCATTGAAGCCAAACATGGCTCCATCTTGCTCACCGGTTTGCCTGGATCTGGCAAGACCTGCGTGATGCTTGCCGTGCAAGAAGCACTGGAGCAACGCGCCCAAACCCGCGTTGACCTACTGCCGCTGTTCATTCAATCGCGCGAGTTCGCCGACATTGTCACTGCGCAAGACCGTCAGGCCCTAGGCCTACCTGAACATTGGGTAGAAGGCGCGGCACGTATGGCGGAAGATGCCCACGTGGTCGTAATTATTGACTCGCTAGATGTACTTTCTATTGCACGTGAACACAGTGTACTTGCGTACTTCCTTGCCCAAATTGATCGTTTGCTGCTGGTTCCCAATATTACCGTTGTCACTGCCTGTCGCGACTTTGACTGTCATTACGATCGGCGTATCGCTCAGCGAAGCTGGGGTACAAAAATCACCTGCCGGCCATTGCAATGGGATACCGAGATAGCGCCGCCGCTCGTAAAACTAGGCATTGAAGCATCGGCCATCGATACGACCACGCGTGAATTGATTTGTAATCCACGTGAATTGGCATTGTTTGTTGAATTAGCGCAGCAAGGAGGCATCTTCAATGTAGTGACCAGCCAAGCGCTGGCACAGCGCTACCTTGCTACGACCGTGCAGGCCAATAGCGCACTGGGCGATGCCGCCATGCAAGCCATCGAGGCCATCGCGACTGAAATGCTAACGTTGCGTAGTCTTGCGGTGCCACGTCAGCGATTCACCGCCTCACAAGATATTCAACGTGCACTTCTAAGTAATAATGTGCTGCATGAGACGCAGGATGGGCAACTGACATTCGGGCACCAGACGCTGCTCGACGTGTTGGTGATCAGCGGCGCGGTACGCCAAGCTGTTACTTTGAACGCATTCATACAACGGTTACCGCCCGTGCCTTTTGTGCGCCCCAGCATTCGCAGCTTTGTCACGCAATTGACAACCGGAGATCGGCGCGAATTCCGAAAGCAGCTGCGTACTGTTTTGACAGGCAACAATGCCTTTCATATTCGCCGTCTTGTGGCGGAAACTTTTACAGAACAGCCCCCACACGATGACGACTGGCTTCTAATACTCGACCTGCGCAACCAGCATCGTGATGTGTTTCAGGTGATCTACACCCAGGCAGCTCGGGTGGAATGGCATCACTTCTGGATGAGGCATCTAGTACCGTTTTTGAAAGATACCCGCGATGTTGACGGGTTAACGATGCATGTGCACCGTGTATCTCAATGGAAAAATGACGATGCCGTAGGGGTGTTCGCATTTTGGAGCGAGGTACTGACACTTGACGGGGTGGATAATGCTCAGCTGACAAATTCTATTGCACATGCGGTCACCCAAGTCCATGCAGACCATTCGGCGGTGCTTGTGCCTTTGCTTGTCGAATTGCTTAAGTTACCGAGGCAAGAACATACCTTTCTCGGGCATGCACTCGCGCGTTGCGTAAAAGATGGTGGTATGGATGATACGGTTCTGTGGCGTTATGTCGCTGGCGAAGTCACCGATGAAGATGTGCTTGCCCATAGCTTTGACAAAAAGCTGCACTGTCAACCGCATGAGTTTGGGACAAGCAATAACAGTTTTCTCGCAGATCGAATGCGAAAGTCCACGGCATTGCTTGACCTTGCTATAGCATCGATTGAGCGATGGAGCCAGGTCAAGAACTCACGTTATGGCGAGGCTCCGAAAAGTCTTTGGAGCGGCTTCTTGCACCAAACGTCATACAACGACGCACATACCCAGACCGAACACTGGCACCTTGATAGTGAACGCATACTGCTGGATGCCGTTGAAACTGCCATCGTGCATCACGCAAGCGCGCAATCGAGTTGGTGGAAAAGCAACAGCGAACGTCTGTGCTTCAGCACCGAAGGCGCATTGAGCTATTTCGCCATCCTCGCGTGCATGGCAGCACCAGCCACTAACCTGGATGTGATTGGCCGCATGCTTTGCAACAAAAAGCTGCTCGACTCAGCTTTGTCATATGAACTCGGCACGCTTATACATATCACTTTTCTGCACCTTGATGCGGCTACGCAAGACGCAATACATTCGACTGTTTTAACCCTCCACCGGGAAACTACATCAGACCCGAAGCATCATGCATGGATACTGCGAGATCAAGCGCAACTTATCCTTACCATCCCCTGCCATTTACGTTCAGCCGACGCACAGGGTGTATTGGACGAATGCGAAAAAGAAATATGGCCTCTGATTCGTCAGCCAGACATTCACATGCGTGGAGGAATGGTTAGCGCACCGTTTTCTTTCGAGGTGTTTCTTGGCGCAAGCGATGACTCCGTGCTGGGCCTGCTGGATCATTACAAAGCGTATGCCAGGAGCTCTTTTGATGACTTTCTGATGGGGGGAGAGCGGGAGGTTGGCTCACAGTTGTGTGAGGCGGCTTCGCGCCACCCCACACGCTTTATGGAGCTCTTATCAGCCAACTGGGAACGTATCCCTGACCGCTTTCGAGACTATCTCATGGAGGGCATTGCGACCTACTTGGCTTACCGCTACGGTAACTTGCAGGTAAATGGTACTTGGTTACCCGAAGATGAGCCCAGTGCGACAGCGTTGGCGCAGCACATCCTGAATGAGCTCGAAACGCATCCGAGTCATTGGCACCACAACCGCGTCGCGTCTAAAGCAATCGAGAGCTGCGCACACGTAGTTGAGCTTCCACAGGACGCTACTCGGCTAGTGTCTTTGGCAGCGGATTTTTCGACACTACTGGAAGAGAGCTCTATCTCAGGGGATTCCGTTGATTTGGTGACAGCTGGCATCAATATGGTCAAGGGTAGAGCAGCGGAAGCCTTAATGATCTTAGCCAATCAACTTGAAAAGAACGGTGTACCGTGGCCCCAGTTCCTGCCGAACGCGTTGCGCCTATTTGCCGCAGACCCGCACCCTGCTATTCGCGCCCTACTGCTGAGGCGAATGTCCTATTTGCAAAGCCATCACCCCGAACTTGGCTGGGAGCTATTTGGCCTTACCATGCAAGAAAAATGCCCCGGACTTTGGCCAATAGCCGAATCTAGTCTGTATTACGCTTACTTCCAAAAATTTGAAATTGTCGCTTTGTGGCTAGCACGCATTTATCACGACGGCAGCAATAAGGATTTTGAGACTTGGGGGCGCATATCCGCACTGGCTGCTCTTTCGAAACGATTGGACTTTTCTTCTCTTCTCGTGAAAATCAGTGCAGGGGAAACCGTCGAAGCGTGGTGTGGTGCGGCAAGCGTTTGGACTCACAGCGACAACATTCAGCAGCACCGGGAACAGTGCCTGGCCGGTCTTAAGGCAGGGTTGAATGCAGAGAATCATTATGCTGTTGCAGTTGCCCGTAAATTCTGCAACCTCTTCCAAGGGACAGCGCCGCTGGTTGCTGTACCCATTAAACTAATTCGGCGCTGCTTGTTCTTGCTAGCAACAGAAGCTGATTCTGCACGAAACGACATCTATGGCTTCAATGCATGGCTTAACGCTATGTCACTTCGCGATCCAATGTACGCATTAGAAGCGACCGAGATTTACCTTGATTTTGTTCGACAGGCAACCCCATATCTATACGACCATGAGAGCAACTTTACACAACTGCTAACCCGCCTTTTCGCGCAGGCTGAAGAACAGGAGGAGTCAGACGGTGGTGCGATGCTGCAGCGAGTGATAGCGACGCAGGATTTGCTGCTGACTCTGGGTGTTGACGGCATAAATGACTGGCTTAAAGCCGCGGAGCGTCGATGACCAAAAATTGCGAAATAGGCGCTTAACGAAGGTGTCGCCATAAAGCTCATGAGATTCATGCGCAGCGCCAACCACTAAAATCTTCTGACACCAAAGGGTAATGAAAGACAAAATTAGCCATCATAGCGATACAGCTGTAACCCTCCGGAGAACTGCCTGCGGCTCGACACTTGGTTGATACGGGTGCCCCCCGAATAGTCAGAGCAAGGTCGCCGCAGTCGAAGTAAGCTAATCTCCCGGACTTCTCAATGAGGGCGTTTCTCGAGTCTGCGCTGAAAGAACTGGCGCAGCCAGTCATAAACATCGAAGTGTTCCCGGTCTTCGTCCCGTGCCAAGGACTTGACGTGGTTACGCAGAACCAAAACACCCCACCAGGTCCCGCTCCACAACAGCACGGTAAACGGTAGCGCGATGGTCGGATATATCGACGACCAAGGGAGATTGTCGGTCCAGTCCCCGAACCAGCCACTGACCACCATAAATCGCGAAATCGATGATGTTATCAGTGCCGTCGTGTAGGATCCGGTAATGATCTTGATAAGCAACGCGCAGGCAATTGTGGTCGAGGTGTTTCGTTTCAGGATGGCCCATAAAATAGTAAGACCAACTAACACCAGCATTAGGCTTAGCCGGAATATTATAATCTGCTCTGCAATTTTTGCGAAAAATTTACCTATGTCAAAGAGAGGTGTGTTACTGAACCACACCATAAAAATAGTGAGCAAGCTGAGCGCTAGTGAGAACAGTAAGGCGGTTGCCGTATATCGGACAGTGCTACGCCAAGGGTGTTCTAGACCAGAAAGTAGCTTGTAACAATGTTTCATTATGAATATATGCATGGGTTTCCTATATTTCCAATTTTATGGATTTTAGTTCTCTTGATTTGGCCATACTCTGCCTCCATAGCCCCCGTCATTGATATTGCTCGACCAGCTGAAGCCTTTGAGGCCGAAAATTCATCCGAAGTAATGATGGTTCCAATCTCAACAAGGAAAGATATTGGTGATGCACTATTGATACTGCACCAAGCCAGAGCGCCTCGCTTGCTTGAGATCAAGCTTCCTTTTCTATCCCAGCTGGATTTGACCTGTTGGCGAGCGAAATGTGAGTATGATAGCAAATTGAGGTCGTTGTGTTGTTGGGCGCGCTAGGGCGAAAGTTTGGGGCTGATTTTCTTCTGTTGAGAGGAGCAGAAAACGACCTGTATCCGCCTAAGTCGCAGAAGGTAGTCAACGGATCAATCATGCGTTCCTTGCTGCGGCTCACATGCAACTCGTCCGCTCTGGGTTCACAGCCTCAGGGGAGGTTAAAATTCAGCCTTGTTAGGCGGTTGATCGACTACCTTGGACGTCACAGTGGGCACAGGCTAAGGTCACGAGCAAAGTAGTAATCGTAACTGGTCGTCACGGCCTCCCGATTGATATCAGCAACGTCACACCGGTTTAGTCGGCCTGAAGGTGTTGTAGGATGGGCGTAAAGACAGCGGGTAGGTGATAGTGGTAACGCCAGCAGGTTAAAAAAATTGTCTGGAACGATAAACTCTCCATCGTCAGCCTTCAGCAGCCTCCATGTTATATCGCGCATCTTCATCCTCTCGGTAGAGTTGGACAGTTGTAGCTGAATGGACGGCGCGGCGAGGAAGCGACTGGAAACGGTGAAGTCGGGACGAATGTACCCAATACCCGCCGCTTCAAGCTGCTCTTGCTCATCCTTGGTGTAGTTTCGCCTTAGACCGATTACTTCCGGGGTGCCTACTGAGGGGTCGGCTGTATGGCCAATTTTTTTTCGTTGAGCTCGGATATTCCACAGACAATAGAACTCGTTGATTATAGAGAAGTGCTGTGGTCCCATTTGAAAAGCTGGATCATCTAGCATCGAGGCGAGCGTTTGGAAGGTGTCCTCGATGTCCTTCATAAATCCAGCTTCCGCCCTTTGATCCCAGATGCGCTGAGCGCCAAAGGTCTGATCAGAGGGCTTGGCGTAAAACATTCGCTGGGACGACTTGTGGAATACCTGAACGGCCCCCTCTTTGTTTGCGTAGCGGGCAATACTGGCGCTAGGGAACGTGTGTTGGTTGACCGTCAGCTTGTGTGGATTGGTTTTCTGGGGTGGTTCGAAGGTCATGACGCAGGCTCGTGTGCGAGTGGCAGAAACGGTTGATGCTGCCGGGAGGGCTCGCCGACCAGCCGCCGGTGCATTTAAACGTACTCTAAGGCCGCATCGTCCAAGCCGCGACAGTTTTAATTCTCAAGCGGTTTGCTTTCACAGGGGGTTATAGATCGCTGCGACAGTTTTGTGTTTTCTCATCGCGGGTCTGAAAGCAGCGAAAACTGGGACCTAGGTGCGACAGTTTTAATTCTCAAACTTCAACTTTGGGTTTAGAGAATTAAAGCTGTCGCAGGGGCCAGTGAGATTGTTCATCTTGGCTCCCGCTAGGCGTTTTGGATCTATAAGCCTACCGAGGGAATCCCCTGCAAGCTTCATGGAGCCGCCAAGTGTCAGAAAGAAGGTCCTTCAACATTATGCACGTCTTGAAAACGGCTACTGAAAAACTCACCGGTCTACCTTGGTAGAGAAAATGCGGCCAATCCAGGACGCCGCGCGCCTGGAGCGAAGTTCTTCTACATTTACGAATGTGTATTCTTGATGCTCCCGCGCTTCCTGATCCTTCAACCTACGCAGGGATGAAATACTGGTGCGATGGTAAAACAACATAAAAAGGGCAATCACCATAAATAGAAAGACGAGCAGCAACGCTGGCGATCTATAAGCGTGGAAAACTGGATAAGTCAGTATTCCCAGGCCGCCCCCAACAGCGCCGAGTGCCCACCGATTCTCCTGATGAGGCTCCACGACTTCGACGCGCTGCGAACGCACGACCAGAGACCTTCCAGGGCTCCGCCATACACATAATAAAGAATACACAATTGCGCAGACAACGAGCGGCATACAACTGATCAGTACCGACATGCCAAGCCCTAACTTAAACTGCTTGTAAGTGACGACCAGCGCCATTAAAAATGCGAACCCAGGGGCAACACCCAAATTCGTAAACAGCCTAAGACTGGCGTACTTACTAAACTGTTCAGTCCGGTACGCGCAATCAACGCACCAGTAAGTTATCCACATCACAAATACAGCGGCAGGGATCGTTAACGCACTCGGTACAACACCTGCCGAAAACACGGCCAGCAGGGCGAACAAAAACCAAGCTCCCCCTATGCTGGTTAAATATCGATGCGGTTCAATATTGAACATTACTGCTCTGTTCCCGTCAGCAAATTACCGAAAGACGTACCCAATCGGTGACATCGTCGCTCATGGCAATCTGTATTGCGAGGCCCACCCCTCATCCAATCGCAATTATTAATACAGCCGGCGCACTCACGGTCGCATCAATCACTACCACTTGGCCTTCGCCTCAGAACCTACAGCCTACTCAGTTGGCCATGAAGTGCCCATGCCTAACCCCGCCTCATCATAAAAATAAAAAACACCCCGCCCAGCAGCGCCGTCGCAATACCTATCGGCAGATCCTCGGGCGCGATCAGTGTGCGTGAGATGACATCCACCCAGATCATCAACAACGCCCCGAGCAGTGTGGCGACGGGCAGCAGGCGTCGATGCTCCGAGCCCACCAGGCGTCTGGCCATGTGCGGCACCATCAGGCCGACAAAACCTATCGAGCCGCACAGGGCGACCAGCACGCCGGTCATCAGTGAGGCGATCAGGAAAACCAGCAGGCGCACGTTGCGCACTTGCAGACCAAGGCTGATGGCGGTTTGATCGCCGCCCATCAAGGCGTTCAGGGAACGCCCCAAACCCTGCAACAGAACCCAGCCGGACAGCACCGTGATCAGTGGCACGGTCAGCAGTTCCCAGCGTGCGAGGCCCAGCCCGCCGAGCATCCAGAACAGTACTGATGAGCTGGCGCGATGGTCGCCCAGAAACAACGATAAGTTGGCAATCGCCATCATCACGAAAGACACGGCAACTCCGCCGAGGAGCAGACGATGGCTGTCCAGGCGACCTTTATGGCTGGCCAGCCACAGCACCAGACACAGGCTGACCAGCGAGCCGGCAAATGCGGCCAGTGGCAATGTCAGCATGCCAAGCACTTCCCCCACATGCATGACCACGATAACCGCGCCAAGTGTCGCGCCCGAGGTCGCTCCCAACAGGTGGGGGTCTGCCAGAGGGTTGCGGGTTGCTGCTTGCAGCACGCTGCCAATCAGCGCCAGCCCCGCACCTGCCAGAACGCCGAGTAATACGCGTGGCGTGCGTATCAGCCAGACGATGGTTTCCTGTCCCGCTGTCCAGAGCGGTGGGTTTTCACTGGCCCCGAACAGCTTGAACATCAGGATATCCATCACCCGGCTCAACGGCACAGGGGCCGCGCCGAAGGTGATGCACATCAGGCATGACATCAGCAGCACGAGCGTCAGGGTGATCAAAAGACCGGTGTAACGGCTTCGCCGCTCGGTCAGCCACTGCGCCAGCGTCATTGCTTCACGTCATGAAATGCCGCTGCGAGCGTTTCGATGGCCGTGACGTTATCGATGCCAGGCGTTACCGCCACGTAAGGCAGGACGACATAGCGCCGGTTGCGGATCGCGTCGATGGATTGCAGCGCCGGGTTGCTTTCAAGGAAGTGCTGTTTCTGCACTGCGCTGACTTCGCCGTAGTCGACGATCACGATAACCTCGGGGTTGCTCTGCACAACCGACTCCCAGTTGACGTGGGTCCAGCTGGCCGCCACGTCCCCCATGACATTCTGACCGCCAGCCGCGCTGATCAGTGCCTGAGGGATAGCCAGGCGTCCGGCGGTCATGGGCCGGTCTTCGCCGCTGTCGTAGAGAAAAACCCTGGGCGACGGTTGGCCTGCCACGCTTGCCTGCACGTGGCTCACGGTGCGGCGCATCTGCGCAACCAGTGTTTCTGCCCGGGTCTGCACGTCGAATATCCGACCCAGATTAAGCAGATCGTTGTAGACATCCTCCAGCGTCGCTTCGGCGCGAGGCATGATCTGCGCACAGGACTCGGTCAATTCGTAAGCCTGTATGCCCAGCGGCGCGAGGCTTTGCGGCGTGACATCGCCGCCCACCCGCATGCCGTAGTTCCAGCCGGCAAAATAGAAGTCAGCGTTGGCATTGAGCAGCGTCTCCAAAGACGGGTATTTACTGGCCAGCTCCGGCAAATTGCCAAGATCATGCAGCAGGCCCTGATCAGGTTTGTTCCAGCCAGTGATGCCGCTGTAGCCCACCATGTGCGATTGCAAACCCAACGCAACCATCATTTTGGTGAGGTTCACGTCATTGCTGACGGCGCGCTTCGGTGCCGCAGTGAATGTTACCGAGCGATCGCAGCTTTGCACGGTGACGGGGTAGGCGGTGGATTGCGCATGCACCGTCGGGCTGCACAGCAAGGTGATCAAAGCCAGACGGGTGAGCAGGGCGTTCATCTAAGGTATCCAGGTAATGCGCGGGTAATCACGCAGTGGGTGACTGTCGACCAGCGCTTTGGCGCCGAACACGTGGAGCAGCATTTCAGGGGTCAGTACTTCTCGAGGCGAGCCTTGGGCAATGAGCCGACCGTGATGAATGACACACAGGCGATCACAGAACGCCGCCGCCAGGTTCAGGTCATGAATACTGGCCAGCGTCGCCACGCCGAGTTGTTTGACCAGGCCCAGCAGTTCCAGCTGATGGCGTGGGTCCAGGTGATTGGTCGGCTCGTCCAGCACCATCAACCGGGGCTCTTGCACCAGTGCCCGCGCCAGCAGGCAGCGCTGCTTCTCTCCGCCGGACAGCGTGTCGAAACGGTGCTGCTCATATCCCGCCAGCCCGACGGCTTTGAGGGCGCTCTGCACAATGGCGCGGTCGTGATCACTGTCTGCGGCGAAAAACCCCTGATGAGGTGCGCGGCCCATGCTTGTCACGTCCAGCAGCGTCAGACCGAATGCGTCGGGAAACTCCTGGGCAACCACCGCGACGTGTCGGGCGCACCAGCGGGGGCTGCGGGACCAGATGTCGTGATCGCGGATGACGACCTTGCCGCTGTGCGGACGGCTGTAGCGGAACGCGCAACGCAGCAGGCTGGTCTTGCCGCTGCCATTGGGGCCGATCAGACCGACGAACTCGCCAGCGGCGATCTGCAGGTCGATGTCTTTCAGGGCGAAGTGTTCGTGCGCGCAGACCGACGCCTGTTCCGGTGCCCACGCGAGACGCTCTAGCGCAAGCATCAGAAACTCAGGTCCGCAGTCACGTACAACGAGCGGGGTTCGCCAAGAATCCATTGCTGACCACCGTTGTACTGACTCGCTGCGTATTGGCGATCAAACAGGTTGCGCGCCTGCAAGCCGAGCGTGGTATTGCGCAGTGCTTTCCACGACAGGCTGGCATCGGCCACGGTGTAGGCGGGCAGTCTGCTGGTGTTGGCACTATCGGCGTATCGGCTGTCGACATAGCGCAACCCGCCGCCGATCTGCACAGAACTGCCCAGCTGTTTGTCGAGCCACAGGTTAGCCGTGCGCTTTGGCACATCGACGGGTGTATTGCCGTCACGCGAGACGGCCACGCCCGATACGCTCTGATCAAACTGGTCATAGCGCGCGCGGACGATGGCCGCGTTGGCGGTCAGTGCCCAGTCCTGCGGCAGTTGCAACTTCATGCTGGCTTCAAGCCCGTCTGAAGACTGCTGCCCCACTTGTTGGGTGAGGTCAGGATTGCCGGCATCGGTGGTGAGCAGCTTTTTCTTGACGATATGGTAGGCCGCCAGCGTCCACTCGAGGCGTTGGTCCCATAGGGCCTGTTTGAAGCCCACTTCCGATTGTCTGGCCGTGGCGAGGTCGAATTGTTGCTGCGTGGGATTGAGTGACACGAGGCTGCCAATGCCATCGGTGCTGGTCGAGTATTGAGCGTAGGCAGAACTGTCCGGCGTCAGCGCGTAAACCAGTCCGACCTTCCAGTTGTTGCCGATCAGGTCTTTTTCCGTGCGGCTGTCGTCACGCATGGCATTGCGTTCGATATCCACATAATCACGCCGCACACCTGTGATCACCGAAAGCTGATCGTTCAGCTGGGTGCGGTTCTCCCCGAAGACCGACAGTTGTCGGGTCGTGCTGTTGAACAGTTCCAAATAGGGTGACGCACTCTGAAAACGGCCCGCTGCGGGGTGCTTGAAGTCAATGGGGTCTCCCGCAGGGTTCACATCGTTATAGGGCGAATTGTTGGTCAGCTTGAAGCGGATGCGGTTGACGTCCATTCCCAGCACACTCTGGCTGTCCAGCCCGGCCAGGCTGTGTTTGAAGGTGAACGTCTGGCGATCTCCCACCTGCTCCTGATCGTGCTTGATGCTGAAATACCCACTGCGCGAAAGTTGCTGAGTGGCAACGTCCCAGTTGTAGTTTTCGGCGTTCTGCCAGCGTCGGTGCGAGGTCAGGTAGTAAAGCGTGTTGGATGAGGTCACCTGATCGGAGATCTGCCAGTCGGTGGTCAGCCGTGTCCATTGATCGTCGTAATGCTGTCTGTCGTTCTCGATGTTGTAGTTCTTGTTTCGCAAGCCCTCGTGGTAGCGGCCGTTGATCAGCGGTACGCCAAAGTAATTCATGGGGCGCTGGTTGCCGCCGTCGTGGGCGAGGGTGAACGACAAGTCTTCGCTGGCCTGCCAGTGCAACGCACCGCTGAAGAACGTGCTTTGCGAGTCGCCGTTATCGATCCAGCCGTTACTGCGCAATTGATTAAGGTTCAGGCGATAGCTCAACTGGTCGGACAACGAGCCGCCACTGTCGAGCGCTGTCTGCTGGCTATCGTACGAACCGTAGCCAAGCCGCAGGTGGTTCTCGATATCGCCTTCGAAGGGCTTCTTGGGGATGACATTGATCACGGCGCCGGTGGCACCTTCCCCGTAAAGCACGGAGGCCGGACCGCGCAGTACTTCAATGCGGTCGATTGCCCAAGTGTCGACCGGCATGGTGACGGTGCCCATGGCGCTGTACATGCGGCTGCCGTCATACAACTGCATCACCGATCCCTGACCGGTGAACCCCCTCGCGGACAACGCCGTACCCCCATCGCCGGGCGTACCGATAGCCGTGATGCCAGGGCTGCGGGCCACGGCCTGCTGCACATTGGCATCACCGCGACTGCGCACTTCGTCGCCATCGAGAGAACTGGTGCTCGCCGGGGTCTGCAAGGCCGTTAGCGGCAGGCGAGAACCGGCGCTGTTGATGGAATCGAGGTGTTCTGCATTTTGCGACTGGGCCATAGCCTTGATCGTGGACGGAGCAAGCTCGACCTGTTCAGAGGCGTTTACGTAACCCGCGCTGCAGGCCAGCAGGCAGAGCGTTGTGGCGACACGTCGGGAAGGGCAAAGAGGGATGGTCATGGAGTGGAGGATCGCTTCGGCAGGCTGCGTTTAATGTTCTCCAAGTGTTATAACATAACATTTAGAGGTCGGCATATACGCTGCTGGGTCTGCAGATACGAGCAAGGCTCGCTATTCAATGACCGGTTTTTTAATCTGAAGCGACAGAAAGGCTGCGTTCTCCGGCAAACCACCACAGGGCGGCGGCAAGTTGCAGTCGGCAATCAGCGGGCTGCAATATGGGTCAGTAGCTAGCCCGGAACGCGGCCAGTGTCAGGCTCATCACAAGTCTTACCGAGAGGCTGCTGGCTGACCAATGCCCGGTTCTTATACGCGCTGTATCAGCGAGCTATTGTCAGCAATAACGCCAGCCTCACGCTCGGCGGGTCACGACCAGCTCCACCGCTGCAATACGGTCCACGTCCTCATACCCGTCTTCCAGCAATTCTTCGCCAAACACATCCGGGTCCAGTTCGCGATAGGTCCAGGCCAACGCCGCATGATTGATATCACCACGTACTGCTTCAAGGAACGGATCATGCTCGCCGACCATCGCTACCCCGGTGTACAGCACCAGCGAACCACCGGGTGTAAGGCGATCCAGCGATTCGCGCAGGATACGGACAGACAGGTCTGCGCCCAGTGCGTCACCGCCGTGGCGATAGGCTCGGCGTTTGGCGTCTTTCATGTACGGCGGGTTGGCGACGATCAGGTCAAAAGTGCCGGTTACGCCCGAGAGGATATCGCTCTGGCAGCACTCCACGTTTTCCAGCCCGGCCACCGCCGCGTTGGTCTGCGCGAAGTGCAGTGCCTTGGGGTTGATGTCGACGGCATAAACCTGAGCCTCAGGACGCGCCACCGCGATCAGCAAAGCGCCCGCGCCGGTACCACAGCCGATGTCCACGGCGCGGTTGATGGAGTGCGGCGTGTCGTGAATGTGGCGATTGATGGACTGTGCAAAGCGATAGGTATCAGGCCCGAAGAAGACCGAGTCTTCATCCGAGGTCGGAAACGCAGAATGCATCAGCAGCAAATCGTTCAGGCTTGAAAACCTGATCCGGCTCTTCAAGCCGTCGTCGTTACGCTCCAGAACACCGGCTTCGAGCAAACCTTGAGCCTCTGCCACAGGCAGCATGGACTCCGGTATCAGGCGGCTCCAGCCGAAAACATCTCGCAGCGAAGCGGCAATACGATTTTCCGGACGCTGATTGACGCGCTCGTGAGTGAGCGGCGTGGGTGTGATGAAGCGATAGCCGCTGGCTTTGAGGCGTTGCGCCAAGGCAATCAAGGCGGCGCGGTCAGGTAATGAAGCACTCATGCATGCACTCCTGTCATTCGCTCGGCCATGCTGCTGACAAACAGGCGAGTCGCGTGCAGTCCTGCGGCCGTTGCGTGCCTGGCCGGAGACATACTCTCGATGAGCGTGGACATCTTTTCGGACGCCGCCGCGGCCTCGAGTTTCATGTGCAATTCGCGTACGTCCGGATCAATGTCCGAGGCAGGACGGGTAAGCGCTGGTGCTGGCTGAGCACCGGTTTGAACGTTGCGAAAGCGTGAACGAAACGCCTCTGGCAGGCGTTTGCCAGTGGCTGGCTGGGCGCTGCCGTCCGACAGCCAGTCGCCCGCAATCCAGTCATGCACGAGTTGTTTTTCGTAGCCGTTGAATACCCCGAACATCGGAGCACCTGCGCCTTCGAACAGCTTCCAGAAGCGACTGTGGATGGGGTCTTCGTGGCGCTTGATCCAGCCACGGTTTTCCAGCACGGCCAGAAACTCCGGAATCTGATCGGGCGCTGCGAGCCATTCATTGACGGTCTTGCCGTCCAGACGGCAATAGTCCGAGTGCATGTGCTGACCGAAGGTCCGCTTGCGCTCGAGCATGGACACGACTTCCTGCTCCAGGTCGAACGACTGGATCACGGCGGTGGAGCCCATTCCCAGTTCATTCAGCCGGTAACCGTTGGCGACACGACGATAAAACTCGTCGCGTTCCTGTCCAACGGGCAGCAGTTCGATAACGCTCTGTGCGGCCTTGCGGGCATGACCGGTGCTGGCGTTATCGATGGTGACGTGCAACGTGAAGTAATAAGGGTCGATCCCCAACTCATTCAGTTCAAACGACGTGATCAACAAGTGCAGGGGCAATTGTTCGTAGCCCAGGTTGTAGCCAATGACCTCCGGCAGGTACTGCGCGCTCAGTTGCCCCAGCGACAGCTGGACGGCGCCTTGCAGATAGGCTTCATCGGGCAATGGGGCGCTGGTGTCGCAATCCAGGTCGGCGAGCAGTTTGCGATACAGCGATACGTGATTCTGCGCCTGTTCACCATCGCCCAGCTCTTCCAGATACGTGCGGATCAGGCCATGAAAACGGTAGTCCGCCCAATGTGGCAACAGCCCGTATAGCCATGCGCCGTCGACCAGTTTTGCTGGCGCGACATGCTGGATGAAATACATGGCCTGAGCCTTGTTCTTGAAAAAACGCCTCGGTTGACCTGTCCGACGTTGTTCCAGGTACTGCGCATATTGATCGGCGACGACCGTCACGTTCTGCTCCATCCATTGTTCAAGCGCCTCCGGCTGAGCCGGAAGGTCGCAGTTTTCCCGCTCTGCTCGAGCCAGGCAATGGTTCAGAAACGTGACCGCGTCATGTTGATGTTCTGGAGCTCGCTCGTTCATCCATGATTGATAGATGATTTTTGAACGGACTTCTTCAACGACGGTATTGACGACGGCAGTGCCGTTCATCACTTGAAGAGACGTCATGAAAATCGTACCTCAGCAGTTGAAATCGCGATGGACGCGGTCACGAATAACGTTCTGTTTTTTATAAAGCGCAGGGAAGTGAGTGCTGCGCCCCCCAGAAAATTCAGCGTATTTTGCAGAGGGCCGATAGATGGCGATTGTGCTCATTACAGAAAGGCGAACACAGGAGGCGGAAGGCAGCGTTCTGTTTTTATAGGCGCAGGCGCTGCCCCATGCTGATGGACAAAGGCAAGGCCATGATTCTGGAAATGCGCGGGGAGTCCTTCGACCAGGCGTTTGCAAAAGCGACCTTGCCAACACTTGGAAGAACATTTGGCGCATGCCAAGAAGCTGGCAGCTGCGCACGGTGGCGATGCCGCAAAAAAAGTGACCTGACCGCACTCACGTGACGTGAAGATGCCGCATGACCCAAAACGCTCTTATGAGGGATTGGGCCATGCGATTTTTATGTGCCTGTATATTGATTACTTTTTGGAAGTGGCTGCCTGCGCGCCGCCTTGTTTGGCGATGGCTGTCAGTTTCTCATCAGCGCCTTTTTCTTCTGCCAGTGTTTCACTCAACAACTTCACAGCCTCTTTCATATTCAGATGTGTGGCCATGGCGATGAGTGTGCCGTAAGCGGCGATCTCGTAGTGTTCGACTTTCTGGCAAGCACCGATCAACCCGGCGTCCAGAACTTCGCCTTTCTCGATCTCATCCAGCAACTCTTTGCTTTCTTCAATCAGGCCTTCCATCGCTACACACTTCATGCGCTTGAGTTTCAGGCCCTCAGCTTCTACCAACTGATCAATTCGCTCGATCTGCCCATTGGTTTCTTCCAAGTGTTTCTCGAACGCTTGAGCAAGCAGGGGATTCGTCGAGGCGCGCGCCAGCTTCGGCAGCGCTTTGGTAATTTGCTTCTCGGCGCTGTAAACATCCGACAGTTCGTGGATGAACAGGTCTTCTATCGTTGTACGAGCCATGCAGATAATCCTTTTTCGCAGATGAAGTTATCCACAGGCGAGGCTGAAGTTCAGCCCCGCTTGCAGGTGTTCAAAGGGCGTAACAGTGCAACTGGAGGCGTTGTAATCAGCGCTTGGGCAAATTGTTATCGAGCAGCGTTCCAACGCCGAAGACCTGGATGGCCATGACCACCTGAAAGCCTCTGCGCGCCAGGAGCGCTTGTGCTTCGAAAGCACGAAGCCCGTTGACGAATACTTTGTCTGTCAGTGCATGCTTGAACTCGCCATCAGGCGAGAGGTGCTTGCTGGAACGTGTTTGCTTCATGATCCTTTCTCCTGATCGCGATGTCAGAGTGCTTCTTGAAGGACGGCCCTTAGAAGGGCAATCCCTACAGATAAAAGCAGTTAAATATCTTTGCCCTGAACAAAACCGGAGCCAAGGTCAGCACCGGTAATGGGATTGGACTTCGGATCCGACTTGGTCCGTTCTGCCAACATTTGCAGAGCCTTTTCATCGTCGGCACTCAGCGTCACAGACGCAGAACCATCACCGCCATCGACTGCCGGCTTTGGCGACTCAACGAATTCCCACTCTTCGCCCTCGTTCCACGGGCCACGTATAGTTGGCTCACTTGGTTCACCGTGGGACATGTTGTAAAACTTGTTGGTGAACTCCGGCATGCCGGGCTGTTTTCCCTGCGGGAAGTTGGGCTGAATGGCGTGCAGGGCTTTTTCGAAGGACAACTGGTGAGCGATCTCGCGCGTCATCAGGAAGCCCAGCGCTTCTTTCACGCCCGGATCATCCGTGACGTTCATCAAGCGTTCGTAAACGATCTTGGCCCGTGCCTCGGCCGCGATGTTAGAGCGGAAGTCAGCCGTTGGCTCACCAATAGTGTCGATATAGCACGCGGTCCACGGCACACCGGCCGAATTGGTCAGCGGCGCGCCGGCACCGTAAAGCAGGCTGGTGATGTGTGAGTCGTTGCCGTTGCCATTGATGGCGCGGTACAGATCACCTTCTTTTTCGGTGCCTTCAGCCAACTGGCCTTTGGCACCCTTGTTGAGCATGACGATAATCGAGCCTACGATTTCGAGGTGGCTGAGTTCCTCGGTGGCGATGCTCATCAGCAAATCTTTACGGCCTGGATCATCTTCGCTCAGGCCTTGCGTGAAGTAACGTCCGGCGGCAGCCAGCTCACCTTGCGCGCCACCGAATTGTTCCAGCAGCAGATTGGCAAGCCCTGGATTGGGGCGAGCTACACGAACGGTATATTGAAGGCGTTTGTTATGAATGAACATGTCGTTTCCTCAGGCTTTGTCTCTTGGGAAGCGTTAACCCATATGAATGGGCTTGATTCAACGCAGTCACTGGGTAGGAGAGGGGAAGCCTGTGAACGTTGCTCATAACTTTTATTTAATGGGATGAGCGGTGCGAAAGACTGAGTTCAATAGAATTTCCACATTCGTGTAAAACCACTGTGTTTATAATTTATAACGCAATCGCCCGGAGACAGGCCTTCACAGCCTGTACGGACGCTGATGATAAAAAACTCGAAAAAAGTCGTTATAAACAAAGTCTATTAGTTAGTGTGGATGCTGATCCATCCATTTGAATATGCGTGCAAGGTGGCTACATGCTATCACTTAAATGATGGTGTTAATATTTTGAATTTTTTGAAAACGCTGCGATCTGTTTTTCGAGTCGACAAAGCAGGAGCAGCACAATGGCTGATGAAAAGCACTACCGTATCGATTACCTGCTGCATGGCAGTTACAAAACGTTCTATATAAGAGCGGGTGTCATGGACAATAAAGAGGCCTGGCACTGGGCATCGGTGGATGCGGGATTCGGTGCGATTCCCAAATACCGTTCTGATCCGGTACCCAAGCTGAGCAAACCCCAGGCTGAAAAGCTCGGGCTTTCGAACGTGGAATGGACCAGGGCGTGAAGCGTCCCCGGTTCACCGCGCTGTGACTCTCACCGTCGTGCGTTACGATGTCGCATGACGGTGAATGTAACCGATGCCTGCGGTTAATCGGCAAGCGACAACGCTTCCTCTTGCAGGCTCGCCGATCTGAAAACACTCGTTTGAATCAGCGCTGACGCCCGCGCGGCAACCCGCCTGCCCCCCATTCTGTCCCCCCTCCTTTTTTGCTTTGCTCACGTTTTATAGGGCTTTGCCGATAGCCCCGTTATGGAATGATGAGCTTCATTGAACTTCCCGAAAAGGCTTGGCTCTGAAGTGATGTCACATTGCCTCCATCTGAACGGGTGTGCCTGTTCGGCTTGGTAAAAACGACCCGGCACCTGTCGCGATGCGAAGAAAGGAGTTCTTTTTACCGTACCAGGCTCCCCTATCAAAAAGAGAACAGCATGAACATTCTTTCGCCTGGTATTTACCTCACCAATCGCCTGCGCTTCCCTGCCAAATTCGCTGTCCTGGCGATCATCATTGCCATACCGCTAATCGTTCTCGGGCTGCGAGTCTTCAATAGCCTGAACGCAAGCATCGATTCCATCTCGCAGGAACGCGTTGGCCGTGAGTACCTTCAGAGTGTGACGCCTGTTCTGCGGTTCTCCATGCTGCAGCGCGCGCTCACCAACCGCCTGCTCTCCGGCGACGCCTCTGCCGCTCAAGACCTGGCCAACAACCGTACGCAACTTGACGCTGCTTTTAATAGCCTGGCTGATATGGATGCTCGCCAAGGCGCCGCGCTGGAAACGGAAAGTCGCGTACAGCGCCTCCGCGAAAGCGCCCGTTCACTGATGGACAGCATCAAACCAGGCGGTTCAGCGGACGACGCGTTCATTCAATGGAATGACCAGTTAGCCCAGACGCTCAATTTTATTTACTACGTCTCGGCCACCTCGGGCCTGGTGCTGGACGAAGACTACGCATCGTTGTTCCTGATCGATCTGAGCACCATTCGCATGCCC
Source organism: Pseudomonas syringae (assembly GCF_002157375.1). Lineage (GTDB taxonomy): Bacteria > Pseudomonadota > Gammaproteobacteria > Pseudomonadales > Pseudomonadaceae > Aquipseudomonas > Aquipseudomonas syringae_T. The sequence goes on along the minus strand of NZ_MTSA01000006.1, from coordinate 94,612 downwards.
AGAGAAATCAACGTCTCTGGCCAGATTCGCGGGATTACGGCTGGCCTGAGTACCGGTCAGGGCCTCAGCGCAACCATGCGCGGCTCACTGGAAGGGCTGCTGAAGATCGAACTGCAATTTCGTAGCGAGCTGGAGCAAAGCATTCGTCTGCTGAAGCGCCGCGCTCCTGAGCTCGCGGGCCATATTGGTGAGTCTATCGGCACTGCCACCACGGCAATGGACGGTTTTCGCAGCGACCTGCAAGCCTACGTCAAGGGCACCAACTTCTCAGCGGAGCAAGGCCAGGCATTGAGCGCTCGAGGTAACGCAGTGGTATCAGGCCTTTATAAAGCTCAGGACGATATCCAGACTGCACTGCAAAATGAATTGAATGCTCGCTATGACGCACTGTTGATACAGCGCGAAGTGGTGATAGGCATGTGTGTGATCATGGGGCTGTTGCTGCTGTACGCGTTCTTCAGCATCTACCGCGCTTTGCGCATGGCCATCGACAGCCTGCTGGGTGTCACTCGCCGTCTGGCTGAAGGTGATCTGGGCGCTCGCGTGCAAGTAATCAGCAAGGACGAAATAGCCGATATCGGTAACGGTCTGAACCTGATGGCGGAGGCTTTTGCCAGTTCCATCTCGCACATGGACCGTACATCCTACGAACTGTCCGACGTGGCGGCACGATTGGGGACGTCCATCGGTCTGGCCAAACAGTCGATGAACGCCCAGCAGGCCGAAACCGAGCAAGTGGCCACGGCCATCAACGAGATGACCGCCAGCGTCGCCGACGTGGCGCAAAACACCGAAGGTGCTGCATCGGCTGCGGATGAGGCGAATACGGCCTCGCGTAATGGCCTGCGCATCATGCATCAGGCGCACTCGACGATTCAGGCACTGGCCGAAGAAGTTGAAGTCAGTGCTCAGAAGGTTCAGGCGCTGGCCTTGCACAGCCAGTCGATTGGTGGCGTTATCCAGGTGATCAGCACCATTGCCGACCAGACCAACCTGTTGGCGCTCAACGCAGCCATTGAAGCCGCGCGCGCCGGTGAACAGGGCCGCGGCTTCGCGGTGGTGGCTGATGAGGTTCGCACGCTGGCTTCGCGTACTCAGGCGTCTACCGAAGAAATCCGCACCATCATTCAACAGTTGCAAAGTGCAACCGACGCTGCCGTTCAACAGATGCAAGCCGGGCAGCACAAGGCTCAAGCCTGTATCAGTGCCGCCAGCGAGGCATCGGGCAGCCTGTCGAGCATCAGTCAGGGCGTGGAGCGCATCGTTGAAATGAACACTCAGATCGCCAGCGCCGCGGTGCAGCAGCACGCAGTCTCCGAGGACATCAACCGTAACGTGATGGAGATCCGCAACAGTTCCGGAACCTTGATGCTGGGTATCGATAACAACGCAGTGACCGCCGAAGAACTGGCGCGGGTCGCGAACGACATGCGCAACGTCGTGGCGCGTTTCAAGTTGACTGCCTGACATGATCGGGGGCTCATGGCCCCCGATTTTCCACCCGGATCAGCGGCCGAATGTTGATTCGCATTTTTTGATCAAGTTTTGCTCATCCCCTGCCGATAGCTCTAGCGCGCGGGTTTGCTGTCCATAAAAACAAATCTTCAGCTCCTACAGTGCGCATAAAAAAGCATATTCAGGAGATTTTATGAACAGCAGTTTTGCGAATATCAGCGTCAACATGAAGTTGACACTGGGCTTTGGGACCGTTCTTTTCTTTACTGCCATCCTTGCCTTTGTTGGCTGGACGAGCCTCGACAAACTCATCAACCGTACCGACAGAATCGGCGATATCGCCCAACTCAGCAGCAACCTGACCAACCTGCGGGTCGCACGCTTGCAGTACATGCTCACCGATGGCGATGAAACCGCTGCGCAAACCATGCAGAGCAAACTGGACGTCTTCAAGGCACATCAGCAGTCGTTGCTGAGCCGCTTCACCAACCCGGTCAACCTGAAACCGATGAGTGATCTGGGTGAAGTGACCCAAGACTACGAAGCATCGCTGAACAGCATGCGTGCGGTTTACCGGGACAGCATCAAGGCACGTGCCGGGGTCACTTCCAGTGCTGCCGCTGCGACTCAGGCGGTTGATGCGCTGAGCGAGTCTGTCACGCGCATGGACCCTTCGGACCCGACCCGTTTCGATCTCGCGCAGTTGGTCAATACGGCCCGGCAGAACGTGTTGCTCGTGGGCAATGAAGTTCGAGGCTATACCAACACGCCTGATGAGAAGAGCGAGAAAGCCGCGTTCCAGCAACTGGACGCTGCCCTGAGCCAGCTCGACATGCTCAAATCCGCTTTGGGTGCCAGCAATGGCGCGCAGGTTGCCCAGCTTGAAACGGCACTTCGCAGCTACCGTACTTCCCTCGACGCTTTCAAGGCAACGGCACAGACAGCGGGCGATGTTCGCAAGGACCTGACCAGTCAGGGCGCGACCATCGTCAAGCTGGGAGAGCGGCTTTACGGGCTGCAGATGCAACTGGCCAAGGCTGATACCGACAGGGCACGTGAGCTGCAGATGGGCTGCGTGGTGTTGGTCATGCTGCTGGGCATCCTTGCTGCTGTCGTCATCACCCGTCAGATCACCCGTCCGTTGCGTGACACGATGGCAATCGTCGAGCGCATTGCTTCCGGTGACCTGACGCACACCGACGCCATCACCCGACGTGACGAGCTGGGCGTGTTGCAGCAAGGTATCCAGCGAATGGGCACCACCTTGCGCGAGCTGATTTCCGGTATTCGCGACGGCGTCACGCAGATCGCCAGCGCGGCTGAAGAGCTGTCGGCGGTCACCGAACAGACCAGCGCCGGGGTCAACAGCCAGAAAGTCGAGACCGATCAGGTCGCCACGGCGATGCAGGAAATGTCCGCCACTGTTCATGAAGTGGCGCGCAATGCCGAACAGGCATCCGTTGCGGCCTCCGATGCCGACCAGCAGGCTCGCGATGGCGACAAGGTCGTAGGCGAAGCCATTGATCAGATCGAAAAACTGGCGGCCGAAGTGGTTCGTTCGTCCGATGCGATGAGTGTACTGGAGCAGGAAAGCGACAAGATCGGCAAAGTCATGGACGTGATCAAAGCGGTTGCCGAACAGACCAACCTGCTTGCGCTCAACGCCGCCATTGAAGCGGCGCGAGCCGGAGAGGCGGGACGCGGTTTTGCCGTGGTCGCCGACGAAGTTCGTGGTCTGGCTCAACGTACCCAGCAGTCCACTGAAGAAATCGAAGGCCTGGTCGCTGCGTTGCAGAACGGTACTCGTCAGGTGTCGGGCATCATGCTGGGCAGCCGTGCGTTGACCGACAACAGTGTCGAGCTGACCCGCAAGGCCGGCACCTCACTGGAAAACATCACCAAGACCGTGTCGAACATTCAGGCGATGAACCAGCAGATCGCCGCAGCCGCCGAGCAACAAAGCTCGGTCGCGGATGAAATCAGCCGCAGTATCGTCAACGTTCGCGACGTGTCCGAGCAAACAGCAGAAGCCAGCGAAGAAACCGCAGCGTCCAGCGTCGAACTGGCCCGCCTGGGTGGCCAGCTGCAAATGATGGTCAGCCACTTCCGGGTGTGATGAGGGCTGCACACCAACGCAAAGTCCTGAACAGCCCGGAAAATGGGGCTTTCAGGCTTCTGCCCGTAGGGCGTGGGAGGGAGCTTGCTCGCGAAGAGGCCGTTACAGCCCCCGGAAATAGCGAGCTTGGACTAACGTTTTCGTGAGCAATGCGTATCGCCCTCCTGGTCCCTCAGGAATCTATACTTCGCCTGATGTGACAGTTTTAGCCCCGTTTTTCGGGGTCTTCCAGACGTGTGTATAACGCTGAGGCTCCAGCGTCGCACAACAGTTATAACGATACCTTGGTATATATAACCCATACTGACAGATAAACATGACCTACTTTTGCAGGTTATATCTATTGTTCAAATCCCTATAAGCTTTACCTCATTATCCGGCAGCCCTTCGTGCCCTTTATTTGTATTCGCTGAACGCCCGTCTGCTTATCAAGCCGGCTGGGCTGTGCCTGTGCAGCCGATTCGAGGTGAGCAATGCATTCTATATTTGAATTCGGTAAAAGCCTGCGGGCGCCCCGTTTTGTAAAACACGGCGCGCGTAATACCTATTGGGCCGATGCTCTGTGTCTGGCGCTGCTGGCGTTGTTCATCGGTCTGGTGCTGTATGGCGCGGGCCAGATGATGCAGCCCATTGATGTGCTGACTTCAAACCCGGTGAGTCTCGACCCCGCGCACTTGCCCGAGTACGCATTGCGCACCACGCTGCGCATGTTCATCGCACTGGCTGCGTCGTTGATCTTCACGTTTGTTGTGGCCACGCTGGCGGCCAAAAGTCGCAAGGCCGAACAGGTGATTATTCCTGCGCTGGATATTCTTCAGTCGGTGCCGGTACTGGGGTTTCTGACGTTCACGGTCACGTTCTTCATGGGCCTGTTTCCCGGTCGGCAACTGGGTGTCGAATGCGCAGCCATCTTTGCCATTTTCACCAGCCAGGCGTGGAACATTGCTTTCAGTTTCTATCAGTCGTTGCGCACAGTGCCGAGCGACCTGAGCGAAGTCAGCCGTCAGTTCGGCCTCTCGTCCGTGCTCCGTTTTACCCGGCTGGAACTGCCGTTCGCCATTCCCGGGCTGGTCTGGAACATGATGATGTCGATGTCCGGTGGCTGGTTTTTCGTGGTGGCCTGCGAGGCGATTTCCGTGGGTGACACCACTGTCAATCTGCCGGGCATCGGTTCGTGGCTGGCGCTGGCCATCGAGCAGAAAAACCTGATGGCCATCGCTTGGGCTGTGGGTGCAATGGCGCTGGTGATTCTGGCCTACGACCAATTGTTGTTCCGCCCGATTGTCGCGTGGGCGGACAAATTCCGCTTCGAGCAAACCGCTTCGTCGAAGCGTCCGCGCTCCTGGGTGTACAGCTTGCTGCGACGCTCTCGTGTGGCGCCTATGCTCGGCGCACTGCTGGCTGCTCCGTGGAAGGGGCTGATGCTGATTGACTGGCGTGTGCTGTCGACCGTCTGGAAGGTCAAGCCCACCCCAGGCGTTGCACGAGTGATCGACTACCTGTGGCTGGGGCTGGTCATGGCCGGATGCCTGGCCGGCAGCGTCTACCTGTTCCGGTTTATCGAGGCATCGCTGGGTTTGAGCGACATGGCCACGGCCTTTGGCCTGGGCCTGGCGACCATGTTGCGGGTGATCGTGTTGATTGTGATCGCCAGCCTGATCTGGGTGCCGATAGGGGTCTGGATCGGCTTGCGTCCGGTGTGGGCCGAGCGGTTGCAACCGGTTGCGCAATTCATGGCCGCCTTTCCTGCCAACGTGCTGTTTCCGTTTGCAGTGATCGCCATTGCCGGTCTGCACCTGAATCCGGACATCTGGCTCTCGCCGCTGATGGTCCTCGGAACCCAGTGGTACATCCTGTTCAACGTGATCGCCGGGGCCAGTGCATTGCCGACTGATCTGCGTGAGGCCGCCTCGATGTTCAACATGCGCGGCTGGCAATGGTGGCGTCGCGTGGCCTTGCCGGGGGTGTTCCCTTACTACGTCACCGGGGCGCTGACAGCCTCGGGTGGCTCGTGGAACGCCAGTATCGTCGCTGAAGCGGTGTCCTGGGGCGATCAGCATTTGCAGGCCGCAGGTCTGGGTTCGTACATCGCCAACGCGACACAGGCAGGGGATTTTCCACGCGTCGCATTGGGCATCGTCGTCATGTCGATCTTCGTGATCGCGTTCAACCGGTTGCTGTGGCGCCCGCTGTACGGGTTTGCCGAGCGACGTCTGAGCCTTGTGTGATTTTGTGTAAGGGAGGGCGGCATCATGATGGCTGTCGAAACGCGTTGCCTGGTGGATGTTCAGAAAGTTCGACACGTGTATGGCACAGGCAGCAAAGAGCGCCTGGTGCTGGAAGACGTGACGCTGCAACTCAACGAGAACGAAATCGTCGGCCTGCTGGGCCGGTCAGGCTCGGGCAAGTCCACGCTGCTGCGCTCCATCGCCGGGCTGGTGGTGCCGACCGAGGGCGAAGTGAATTTTCCTCGTCGCTCGCAAGGGCGGGCGATGTCCGTGGGCATGGTGTTTCAGAGTTTCGCCCTGTTCCCGTGGCTGACGGTGCTGGAGAACGTCGAAGTCGGGCTTGAGGCGCAGCGCGTTCCGGCGGCCGTACGTCGCAAGCGCGCACTGGCGGCCATCGACCTGATCGGCCTTGACGGCTTCGAGAGCGCCTACCCCAAAGAACTTTCCGGGGGCATGCGCCAGCGAGTGGGCATGGCGCGTGCGCTGGTGATCGACCCTGACGTGCTGCTGATGGACGAGCCCTTTTCCGCGCTCGATGTGCTGACCGCTGAAACCCTGCGCACCGACCTGCTGGACATGTGGAGCGAAGGGCGCATGCCCATCAAGTCGATCCTGATGGTGACGCACAACATTGCCGAGGCCGTGTTGATGTGTGATCGCATCCTGCTGTTCTCCTCCAATCCGGGACGGGTGATCAGCGAGATCAAGGTCGACCTGCCGCAGCCGCGCAATCGCCAGGACCCGATCTTCCGGGCGCTGGTAGAAGAAATCTATGTGCTGATGACCCAGGACCACGATGCAGGCGAAATCCGTCAGGGCGTATTCCCCGGAACAGGCCTGGGCATGGTCTTGCCACAGGTCTCCACCAACGCGCTGGCCGGTTTGATCGAGGCGATTCATGCGCCGCCTTACAGCCTCAAAGCCGACCTGCCGGAGCTGGCCAGTGCGCTGCATTACAACGCCGACGAGCTGTTCCCGATTGCCGAGGTCCTGCAATTGTTGCGCTTTGCGGAACTGAAAGGGGGTGACATCCGCCTGTTGCCGGCGGCGAATCGCTATGCGTTGGCGGATGTGGATGAGCGCAAGCAGCTATTCGCCCAGCACTTGCTGAGCTTCGTGCCGCTGGTGGCGCATATTCGACGGGTGCTGGATGATCGTCCCACGCACACGGCGCCCGCACGGCGTTTCAGGGATCAACTGGAAGACTTCATGTCTGAAAGCGATGCCATGCAAACCCTGAACGCCGTGACGCAATGGGGCCGTTACGCCGAGCTGTTCGCCTACGACGAACTGGCCGATCAGTTCAGTCTGGATAACCCGTCGTAAGGTTTGTACGACATACTCTGCGGGCCTTTTGAAGAGCGAGATGGTGCAGATGGACGAGCCGGAATCCTGCAGCAAGGCTGCGATGGCAGTCAGGTGGATCGCGTTGCTGGCGCTGGCGCTGGTCATCGCGATTGCCGACACGTTGACCGATCTGGAAATCGCGGTGGGGGTGTTCCAGATCGCGGTGGTGCTGCTGGCCGTCAGGCTTTTGCCGGTCAGGGGCGTTATCGCTGTCGCGTCGGTGTGCATGGTGCTGACGGTGGTCAGTTACGAGATGACCACTTCCAGAGGCAGTGAAGCGTCCGGGCTGATCAATTGCATTATCAGCCTGGCCGCCATCGCCATCACGACCTGGCTGGCGCTGCGCATGGCGCGGGCGATCCGAACCGTGCATGAAGCGCGCTCGCAACTGGCCCGGATCGCACGGGTCAACCAGTTGGGCGAGCTTACGGCGTCTATCGCCCATGAGGTCAATCAACCGCTGTCCGCCATCGTCATCAGCGGCAATGCCTGCCAACGCTGGCTGGCCGCCGACCCTGTGAATCTGGACAAGGCACGGCAGGCCGTCGAGCGCATGATGAGTGATGCGAACCGCGCCGGCGATATCATCGTGCGTGTTCGCGCTCTGGCGAAGCGCTCCTCGACCCACAAAGAGTGGATCAGCGTGGCTGACACGGTGGCTGAAATCGTGGCGCTGGCGCACAGCGAGATAGACGGGCAGGGCGTGGCGCTGACGGTGGACGTTCCGGAAGGCCTGCCGCCGCTGCTCGCGGACCGGGTACAGATCCAGCAAGTGCTGCTGAACCTGATGCTCAACGGTGTGGATGCGATGAAGAAAGTCGAGCCGGATCAGGCGCAACTGGAGGTTCGGGTCGACTGGCGTGAGGGCGGCGATATCGGGTTTGCGGTGCGCGATAACGGCATCGGTGTACAGCCGGAACATGTTCACCAGCTTTTCGATGCGTTCTACACCACCAAGGACGAGGGCATGGGGATTGGTCTGGCGATCAGCCGGTCGATCATCGAATCTCACGGCGGACGCATCTGGGTCACACCCAACCCGTCAATGGGTGCTACGTTTCATTTCACGCTGCCCACCGGAAAGATGGAAACCTGATGAAGACACACACCGCAGAGCCGCAGGCCGAAGAGCCGATCATCTACGTGATTGATGATGATCTGTCGGTCCGTTCTTCACTGGAAGACCTGTTGGCCTCGGTCGGGTTGCGCAGCCTGCTGTTCGGCTCGACCCGGGAGTTTCTGGACGCTTCTCGCCCTGATGCGCCGGGTTGCCTGATTCTGGACATCCGCATGCCGGGCATGAGCGGCCTGGACTTTCAGGAACATATGGCCCGGTCAGGCATTTTTCTGCCGGTCATTTTCATCACCGGGCACGGCGACATCCCCATGTCGGTAAGGGCGATGAAAGCCGGCGCCGTGGAGTTTCTGACCAAACCTTTCCGTGAGCAGGATCTGCTGGATGCCATTCAGCAAGGGCTGGCTCAGGATCGCAACCGTCGTCAGAACGCCGCCGTCGAGAGTGAATTACAGCGCCGTTACGCCAGCCTCAATCAGGGCGAGCAGCAGGTGATGGACCTGGTGGTCAGCGGTCTGCTGAACAAACAGATTGCCGCTCGACTGAACGTGAGTGAAATCACCGTCAAGGTCCGACGCGGCTCGGTCATGCGCAAGATGGAAGCCGACTCGCTGGCCGATCTGGTCAAGTTCGCCGAGCGGCTTAAAGAGCTTCATTGATCAACTGCGTGCCGACACCGCTCTTTCCGTATGCTCCCGTTGGTAAAGCCCTGCGTCAAAACTTTACGCCGCGCGGTGTGTTCGACTCATTCACCCACTGCGGCAGCACATAGTTGCGTACGACATACAGCGAACCCTCTTCGCTCAGGTGCCCTGAATCGATCTGCAGCAGTGATTGGCTGTCTGCCAGGCGCACCCGACAGGCATCGGCGATGCACAGTTTGTCGATCAGCGACACGTACTGGATACCGGCCGACGCCGCCAGTTCGCGGGCGACCTGATCGGTTGTCATGAGGCTGCGGTCCAGCGCCGGGTCGCTGATGTGCGACCCGGTCAATCCCCAATGGCGGTTGGCGATCACGCTGGGCAATGACGGGTTCCACTGCGGCACCGGGCCGATCAGCACGATATGTCTGACGCCAAAGCCTTTGAGGCGGAGCGCGATCCGCTGCCAGTCAGTCTTGTCGTGCCCGTCCTTCTGCGCGATGACGACAATGTCGGGGCGCAATCGCTCAATGCCTTGCAGTGCGATCCTGTTGGAGTAGTCACAGGTTTTGCTGACCGCCGACGCCCGTCCTTCATGATCGCTGAGGCCGGGACGGCAACTGGCAGAGGCCACCTGATAGAACGGCGTGCCGCTGGCCAGCCCTGTGCGCAGGCCGAGCGACAGCGCCTGCGCGTGGGAGTCACCCCACAGGAACACACCGCCAACACCCCGCTGACGGGTGCAGGTCTCGTCAATGCCGGTCTGCCCGCGCTGGGTCATGGCGGAAAACGCATCACACTTCAGCCAATAGGGTTCGTACAGGTTGTGCTGGCGATCAACGTACTCCTGAATGAAATGCGCTTTGTCCGAAACGCTGATCGGACGCAGTGGCGACACCACGCCACGGCTCGTGCCTATCCAGGTTCCACTCACGAACACCAGAGCGATCAACGTGGCAAATCTCCAGCTACCCGCGCGCGTACGCGTACACATAGGTTGCTCGATCAGTCGCCACGAGATCAGACCCAGTGTCAGCGCCACCACCATGCCCGCCAGCACGTTATGCATCTCTCCCAGCCAGCCGGCATAACTCATCCACACCACCACCGGCCAGTGCCAGAGGTACAGCGAATACGACAGCTTGCCGAGCCACTGCGACAGCGGGTTGCCGGTCAGCAGCGAGTCGTTGCGTGCGGCGGTGATCACCGCGAAAGTCCCCAGCACCGGTAACAGCACCAGATACCCCGGCCACGTGTCCTGCACCGACAGCAGAAAAAAACCGGCCACGATCATCGCCAGCCCGGTATTTTCCAGCACGCGCTGCTGTAACGGCCTGAGTTGCAACGGGAACAGGCACGCCACGCCGCCCGCCAGCAATTCCCATGCGCGTGCCGGCAGCAGATAAAACGCGGCCTCCGGCACCTGCGACGAGGCAACGACGCACAGCACACACCCCGTCAGGCATCCGCCCAGCACCCACCAGCGCAGGTTATGCAGCGCGATAAAGCGGCTGAGGATCAACAGCGAAATCGGGTACAGCAGGTAAAACTGCCATTCGACCGACAGCGACCACGTGTGCAACAGCCATTTTTCATGGGCGCTGGCGGTGAAGTAACCGGCTTCGCGCCAGTAAACGATATTGGAAACGAACCCCAGGCTGCTGGCCACATGGGTGCCCAACGCGCTGTAGTCCAGCGGCAGCAGGTAAAACCAGCCCAGCAGCAAAAGGCTGAAACACAGCGCCGCGAGTGCCGGAACGATGCGTCTGGCCCTGGAGCCGTAAAACGTCGCCAGTCTGAACTGGCCACTCCTCAAACCGCGCATGATGATCCCGGTGATCAGGTACCCCGAAATCACGAAGAACACGTCCACACCCGCGAAACCGCCGGGCAGCCAGGCGGGGTGGAAGTGGAACAGCAATACGGCAATCACCGCGATGGCGCGCAGTCCGTTGATGTCTTTTCTGAAGTCCATGAGAGCGCCGGTTGTCGGAGAAACGATGGGAGAAGGGCGGATGTCCGATGCTGCTAGACCACGTGGCCTGAAACGGGCTTTCGGGCGGTCATCGCATAGCCGATGGCCAGGCCGGCAAACAGGTTCGCGACCGCGACCTCGAACATGTCGGTGGTCCAGCTGATCAGGCACCAGCAAAAAACGACTGTCAGCAGCATTCGACCGGTGCGGGTCGGGTCATCGATCAATGTGAACAGCAGCAGAATCTGCAGCGCATACAGCAGCAGCCCAAGCACGCCCAGCATCGCCCACAGGTACAGGGCAGAGCTGTCCATACCGAGCAATACGTCGGCACCCTCAACCGGGAATATTCCCATGGTGCTGCCGACCATTCCGAAGCCTGCGCCTGTGATCATCCAGCCTTCCCGGCGCATGGCGTTGATCAAATTGGGCCAGGTGTTGATCTGCCGGTCATACAGCGAGGCCATCGAGCCGCCGTTACTGATCGCGTACGCATCAAGGTTGGAAACCTGCCCCCACATCGGCAGCAACAAGCCGACAAACACCACCACCACGCTGATAATCCGACAGGTCCAGCTCATCCGCCTGAGCCACAGCAGGCCGATGGTTGCGGCAAAGGCAGCGGCGGGCGCTTTGCTGGTGGTCAGCACGATGGCGTAAAGCGCCACGGCAACTGACAACGTGATGAGCAGGCGTGAACGCAGGAACATGAACAGGTACAACGTGTAAAAGGCGATCATGATCGACAGCACATTGGACACGCGGGCAAAACCGGCGATGCGGTCCGATTCGTCGGCGCTCCATGTGGTATTGGCGCTCAATTCGGTTCCACCCATGTTGTAGCTGTAACCCTTCCACGGCACCGAGATGAACGTGTCCAGCGCAATCCCCAGCAATGACGCCAGCAGGCAGAACACGATGGCCTGGCACAACAGCGTTCGGCGATGCAGCAGGTGTTTCCCGCAAACAAGGCCAAACAGCAACGGGCTCAAAGCGAACAGGCTGAACGCCAGGTTTTGGACACTGGCGCGATGAAGCATGGCCAGCAGGCCGGAAATCAGCCACAGGATCACGAATGTCCAGAACAGCGGCCCGGCCTTGAACGTGCGCAACTCAAGCACGGCCAGCAGAATGCAGGCCACCTTGGGCAGGTAGAGCAGAGGGCCTATGCCTGCCTGATCGAAATAAAAGCGCAAGGCCCCGGAAAAGGTCTCGACCAGAATCAGGCTGATCGCGACCCACACCACGACCGTCGACGTGTCGATGGACAGGATGGAAGGGCCGGCATCGGCACTGCGCGCGGGGTTGAACGCCATGAGGGTTGCCTTCTGAAACGCATCGGGGGGAATTGCGCGGACAAAGCTACCGCCCGACGCGAAAACGGGCGCGTCGATTCAGTGAGGCTTTAGGAGGTGAAGACAGGTCTGGAGCGAATGCTCGCAACGGCATGACAGGGTGTATATCAGTCGTTGTCAGGCGAACTGTCAATTAATGAGTCGAGATTGTTTGGAGTATCCAGCAGACACGCCCGGGCCGCTAACGCGCCCTTTGGGCAGAAGCCCTGGTTATGGGCTTCTCGAGGCTTGCGTACAGCGATGAGCGCAGAGCGTGGGAACGAGCGTCCGACGCTCGGACATCTCTCGACCCACGCTCCAGATTTCATCCCGTCACGGGTACTTGCGCTTGTCTGGCGCTGGCGGGAAGTACTGGTACAGCCAGGTCTCGCTCAGCGTGCGGTCCGCCGTACGGATGAACATGCGCATTTCAACCGGCTCGACCGAGTCGCTGTCCGGCACCCAGTCAAAGGTGATGCGATAACCCTTGATGTCCGGCAGCACAAGGATATTGAAGTCCTGCACCTTGCCGTGGGTGACGGTGACGATAGGCTCGATGCCCGTGCCTTCCGGCAGACGATCCAGACCGCCGCCGTTGAAGTCCACCGCAAAGCGGCGCGCCCAGGTTTTCGGGTAGTGCTCGCCCGGTGCCCAGCCTTCCAGGAAACCGCCCATGCCCGAACGCGTGGCGTGGACCTGAGCCAATGGCGTACTGACCGGTGGCAGCGGGCTCCAGAACAGCTTGTAGCCGTAGTTCATCGAGTCACCGGCCTTGACCGGTGTCTTTGGCGTCCAGAACACCACGATGTTATCCATCGTCTCGCCGGTGGTCGGCAGTTCCAGCAGGCTGACTTCGCCTTCGCCCCACGACGTAATGGGTTCGACCCACAGGCTTGGGCGTCGGCTGTACCAGACCACGGTGTCCTGATAGCTGGAGAACTCGTGGTCGCTCTGCACCAGGCCGAAGCCTTTCGGGTCCTTGTCGGAGAACGCGCTGAATTGCGGTTTGACCGGGTTGTTCAACGGACGGCAGATCCACTCGCCGTTGCCGCGCCACATGGACAGGCGATCCGAGTCATGAATCTGCGGGTGAATGGTGTCGCACATGCGGCGCTCGTGAGTGCCGCAGCTAAACATGCTGGTCATCGGCGAGATGCCCAGTTGCTGGATATCGGTACGGGCGTTGACGTGCGCGTCGATTTCCATGACCACCTGGCCGGCCTGGCAGTCGATGTCGAAACGGTAGGCGCCGGTCGCGCTGGGTGAGTCGAGCAGCGCGTACACCACGAAGCGGGTCGCGTTCTTGTCCGGCGTTTCAAACCAGAACTTGGTGAAGTCGGGAAACTCTTCCTGACGCTTGGCGTAACTGTCGATCGCCAGACCACGGGCCGACAACCCGTACTGCTTGTTGCTGTCCACAGCCCGGAAATAGCTGGCGCCGAGGAACGAGACGACGTCATTGATGGCGATTTCAGGCGCCTTGAACAGCTTGAAGCCGGCAAAGCCCAGGTCGCCCTTGACCAGGTTCTTGTCGATGCCGCTGCTTTCGTAATTGAACAGGTCATGACGGAAATGCACTTCCCGCGCCTGCTTGTTTTTCGGGTCGACGCTGTACATCCGCACCGGGGTCTTGAAACCCATGCCGACGTGGAAGAAATGCACGTCCAGCTGGCCGTTGACGTCTTTCCACAGCGAATGGTTCGGGTCGTAGCGAATGGCATTGAATTGCAGCGGCGTCATGTTTGCCAGCACAGGTGGCAACACTTGCTTGTTGCTCACATAGCCTTTACTCGCGAGCTTCTTGGCATGGGCTTGCAACTCTGCAAAATCGAAATGCTCGATCTCGCCATCGGCCGCTGCAGCCAGTGCTCGAGCAGCGAAAAGCCCTGAAGCCGACACGCTGCTGTAAGCGGCCAACGCCATGGACGCTTTCAGGAGATTTCTGCGATTCATAAGGGTGAAGCCTCTGAGTAATTCTGTGCGTCCTGCACAAAAAATGGCGCGCCAACGACTCCTTGCCGAACGCAAACTACCCACAACAGATAACAAAGACGAGATCCGGTTCGGAAATCGGCCGAAAAAAAATGCCTTTCACGCGCAATGATTACGGCGCAACGCTGCAAAAAAGGGCGAATTTCAGGCAGTTGGCGGCTGGCCGGATTCGTCCATCGCCGCGCCGCTCAAGGCTTCCAGACGAGCCGGGGGCGAATGGCTGATTGAGGCGGAATCTCCTACGGGCATCGAGAATTAATTCCGCTACGCAATATTCAGCAACCATTTTGCTGGCGTTCGTGCCGAGGGAGTTTGTCCGTTTTCGGGTTTATTCGGGTGCCGATGCACAATTGCGGCCCGAGCGTCCGCTTACAGCAGGCTGCGTTATTACCGCTATATTGCATTCGTTCAGCGAATAGTCCTGACGAAAGTTTCACTCTGCGTGTTATATCGTAACGCTATGATGCGCTGGCGTTCTCATGCCAAAGCAGGGCTCTGTCACAGGGTAATAATCAGTGGGTTCCGGGGTAGTTGATGCGGGTTGATCTGGATGAGCATGCAGGCCTGGAAGGCCTGCCGCGTTTTCAAATGGCGATGCAGCAGGTCAAACGCCTTGGGCGGTTGATGTACCTGACCGGTGGCGCAGGCGCCTTCGGGCTGTTGCTGGCGCTGTCCATCGATCTGTTTTCTCCTGGCTCCCTGTGGATGGCCGTGTTGGGCAATGCGGCGGCCGCGCTGCTGTTGCTGACCGCAGCGTTGCAGTCGGCCAGGCACGTGGCCATGTGGCGGGCGCGTGCGTTGAGCGCATTCGTCAACGGTGAACCGGCTGAGGCCGCGCAGCTTCCTGATGAAGGCGGCTGGTACGAGCGCCTGCTGACCCGGCTGAGCGATTCGGGTGAGGCGCTGATCAGGCACATCGGCTCATCGACGCTGTGGCTTGCGGGCTGGGCGGTGCTGGCATTGATCGTCATTCGTGCCTTCTGGAACCTGGTGCTGCTCGGCACGGAGCTCTCGGCGATGAGCAGCCTGGCGGGTAGCGTGATGTTGCTGCTGGCGTTCGGACTGCTGGTCATCGAGCGGCAATTGAGTAGCGAGCCGGCGGGCCAGTCGCCGGAAGCCGGACCGCTGGCGCAACTGTTCCGCATGACCATTGCCGTGATGTTGATCGGCGCGCTGTGTCTGTTCTTCGCCAGCGCCGACAGAGTCTGGCCTGTGCGACTGGCCGTTCTGACCGGCCTGCTGCCTATGGGCGTCGCACTCGAGTTCCTGTTGCGTGCGGCCTTGTCGGTCTTCAGCCCGCGTAATCCTCGTATCGAGCCGCGTCTGCTGGCCAGCAGTTTTATCGCTGACCTGTTGCGCTGGCCGCCACGTCCGCTCATGGCCTTGCAGCACGAACTGCACAATCGCTTTGGCATTGATCTGCGTCAGATCTGGGCCTTTACCTACATGCGCCGCGCCTTTTTGCCGGTGCTGGCTGTCGTGGCCGCATTGGGCTGGGCGTTGAGCGGGGTGCATGAAATACCGATGCAGGGGCGAGGCATCTATGAGCGCTTCGGCAAGCCGGTCGAGGTCTTCGGGCCTGGGCTGCATGCAGGCCTGCCGTGGCCGTTCGGGCGTGTTCTGGCGGTGGAAAACGGCGTGATTCACGAGCTGGCGACCAGTGTCTCCGCAGCCGACGCTGCGGAGCAGATACTGGACCCGGCTGAAGGGCCGCCACCGAACAGCGCCAACCGTTTGTGGGATGCCAGCCATATCAACGAAAAATCCCAAGTCATTGCCAGCAGTGCCGGCGACAAGCAGAGCTTTCAGATCGTCAACATGGACGTGCGTTTCGTCTATCGCATCGGCCTGACGGACTCGGCAGCGATGGCCTCGACCTACAACAGCGCCGATATTCCAGCCCTGATTCGCAGCACGGCCAGTCGGGTTCTTGTGCATGACTTTGCATCGCGCACGCTCGATGAACTGCTCGGCGAGCAGCGCAGCGGCTTGGCCGATGACATTGGCAAGGCCGTGCAGGCTGACTTGAAGCGTCTGGACAGCGGCGTCGAGCTGCTCGCCACGGTGGTCGAGGCGATTCACCCGCCAGCCGGCGCAGCCAATGCTTATCACGGCGTGCAGGCTGCGCAGATCGGCGCGCAGGCGTTGATAGCCCGCGAGCGCGGAGCGGCCAGCGACAAGGCCAATCAGGCTCAGCTCAATGCCAGCGTCGCCCGCGATCAGGCCACAGCCGGTGCGCGTGAGGTGATGGCTACGGCGCAAGGCGCAGACCTGCGTTTCAGCGCCGAGCGCCAGGCCTACGCCAAGGCCGGGCAGGCCTTCCTGCTTGAGCAATACCTGGCGCAACTCACCGAAGGGCTGGGCAACGCCAAGCTGTTGATACTGGATCACCGTCTGGGCGGCGATAACGCGCCGACCATCGACCTGCGTTCTTTCACCCCACCGGCAGACCCAACGGCGCCGCGTAAAGCCGTTCAGTAAGGAGTCGTCCCTTGAGTCTGTTTCATCATCATCACGATCACAGCGACCACGAAGGCCACGACAGTCACGGGCATGGCGGTCATGGGCATCACCATCATCATCACGAAGCCGCCGGACCGGCGAGCTTCCCATGGCGACGGGCAAGTCTGGCCGCCGTGCTGATCGCCTTTGCCATCGCCGCCGCCAGCCTCGTACAGGTACGTTCGGGCGAGGCCACGGTGGTGACACGCTTCGGTAATCCGTCCCGCGTTCTGCTGGAGCCGGGCTTGAACTGGCGCTGGCCTGCGCCGTTCGAGGCGACCATCCCGGTGGATCTGCGCCTGCGCACCACGTCCAGTGGCTTGCAGGATGTCGGCACCCGCGACGGTCTGCGCATCATCGTTCAGGCCTATGTGGCGTGGCAGGTGCAGGGCGATGCGGCCAATGTGCAGCGCTTCATGCGCGCCGTGCAGAACCAGCCTGACGAGGCCGCCAGGCAGATCCGTACTTTTGTCGGCTCGGCGCTGGAGACCACGGCGAGCAGCTTCGACCTGTCCAGCCTGGTGAATACCGACGCCAGCAAAGTAAACATCACGGCTTTTGAAAACCAGCTGCGCCAGCAGATCGATCAGCAGCTGCTGGCGACCTACGGTGTGCGCGTGCTGCAAGTCGGCGTCGAGCGTCTGACCCTGCCGTCGGTGACCCTCAACGCCACGGTGGACCGCATGCGCGCCGAGCGAGAAACCATCGCCACCGAGCGCACAGCCGTGGGCAAGCGCGAGGCGGCGCAGATACGCTCGGCGGCTGAGCGCGATGCGCGCATCGTTGAAGCGGATGCCACGGTCAAGGCCGCCGATATCGAGGCGCAATCACGCGTCGAGGCCGCGCAGATTTATGGCCGTGCTTACGCCGGTTCGCCACAGTTGTATAACCTGCTGCGCTCGCTGGACACACTCGGCACCATCGTCACGCCGGGCACTCGCCTGATTCTGCGGACCGACGCCGCGCCGTTCCGCGTGCTGGTCGACGGCCCGCCGACGCTGGACGGCAAGAGCGGAACACAGCCATGAGCGAGCCAGTGGCGCAACGGCCGACGGTGAATAGCCCGTGGTTGCAGGCCAGTCGTCTGGCGTTTATCGGGTTGTACGGCGTGACCTTGCTGGCGGCGCTTGGCTGGGTGACGTCAAACGTACGAGAAATCGATCCGCAAAACCGTGCAGTGGTCATGCGTTTCGGTGCGCTTGAGCGGGTGCAGAACGCCGGCCTGCTGACCGCCTGGCCGCAACCGTTTGAACAGGTGGTGTTGCTGCCCTCGGCTGACCGCGTGATCGAGCGTCGGGTGGAAACCTTGCTGCGCTCGCCTGCTGCGTTGAAAGCAGATGAGATTGCGACCCTGTCGGCTCCGATGAGCGATGCACTGGCGGGGTCGGGTTTTCTGTTGACCGGCGATGCGGGCGTCGTGCAACTGGATGTAACCGTGTTCTACAAAGTGACTGACCCAAGGGCCTTTGTCTTGCAGGGCGATCACGTGCTGCCCGCGCTGGACCGACTGGTCAATCGCAGCGCCGTGTCGCTGACTGCCGCGCGGGACCTGGACACCATTCTGGTGGCCCGGCCCGAGCTGATCAGCGCTGACAGTCAGGCCGCCGAACGCCGTGAACGGCTGCGCGGCGATCTGGTTCGCGGTATCAATCAGCGCCTGGCGGAACTCGATGCAACCGGCATGGGCATCGGCCTTGAGGTCGCACGGGTCGACGTGCAGTCGAGCCTGCCGACCTCGGCGGTCAACGCATTCAATGCCGTGTTGACGGCCAGTCAGCAGGCGGATCAGGCCGTGGCCAACGCCCGCACTGACGCCGAAAAACTGACCCAGACGGCCAATCAGCAAGCGGATCGAACCCTGCAAGTGGCTCACGCTCAGGCGTCGGAGCGGCTGGCCAAGGCTCAGGCCGACACGGCCACCGTAGTCAGTTTGTCGGAGTCGGCCCAGAACCGCAGCGACCCGGGCCTGATGCAGCGCCTGTACCGAGAACGCGTGCCGGGCATTCTGCGCCAGGCCGGTTCGGTCACCACCGTCGATCCCAAAGACGATTCCCGCCTGATCATTCAGGGAGCACCGCAATGAGTGGCGAAGCCGTTCACACCCATGACGCCGCCAGACCCGAGGCGGCTGTCAGCCTGTTGAGCAACGCGGAGCAGCGCAGCGCAGCCCGGCAACTGACCCTGGCGATGTTGGCGTTGGGGTTGTTGGGGCTGGGTCTGATCTGGCGTTTCTTTTCCCCGGAACAGACCGGTGTTAGCCAGTTGCTGCTGGGCGCTGCGTCACTGCTGGTGGCAATTCCGGTGATCAGCGCCGGTTGGCACAGCCTGCGGCATCCGAGCCTGCACGGCATCACCGATCAACTCATCGCACTGGCAATGCTGGGCGCCTGGGCCACGGGCGATCTGATGACCGCTGCGTTGCTGCCCATCATCATGATCTTCGGGCATGTGCTGGAAGAACGCAGCGTGATCGGTTCTCAAGAGGCCATCGAAGCCTTGGGCCGCCTGACACGCAGCCAGGCTCGTTTACTGAGTGCAGATGGCAGCATTCGCGAGGTCGATAACGCCACGCTCAAGGCCGGCGATCAGGTTGAAGTCCGTGCGGGCGACCGGGTCCCGGCAGATGGTCGGGTGTTGTCCGGTCAGGCGAGCCTCGATACCTCTTCCATTACCGGAGAGTCGGTGCCGCTGGAAGCCAGCATCGGGGTCGAGGTGTTTGGTGGTGCGATCAACCTGGATGGCCTGCTGCGTATCGAAGTCACCCGCATCGGCGATCAGTCCACGCTGGGCAAGGTGATCGCGCTGATGCAGAGTGCCGAACGCTCCAAGCCGCCGATCACGCGTCTTCTGGAGCGCTACGCAGGCAGCTACATGGTGCTGGTATTGCTGATTGCGGCGCTGACATGGTTCATCACCCAGGACGCGCAGGCGATGCTTGCCGTGCTGGTAGCGGCGTGCCCGTGTGCGCTGGTGCTCTCGGCGCCGGCTACCGCCATCGCAGGCATTGCCGTGGCGGCGCGGCACGGGATTCTGATCCGTAGCTCGGCGTTTCTTGAAGAGCTGGCCGACCTGACGTCGCTGGTGGTGGACAAGACCGGCACCCTGACATTCGGTCGCCTGCGTTTGCAGTCGGTGCAGGCAGACGGCCCGGAGCATCCCCAATGGCTGGCGCTGGCGGCAAGCCTGGGTTCGGCCAGCAGTCACCCGGTCAGCCGGGCACTGGCCGGGCTTGTGGAGAGCCACCAATTGCTGCCATTGACCGATACCCGTGAGCGCCAGGGGTTGGGTGTCGTGGCGTTGACCGACCACGGTGAAGCTGCCTTGGGCCGACCGGAGCTTTTTGAACAGCTCGGTATAGCCACGCCTGCCGTGCCCGCACATGACGGCCCGTTGGCCGGGTTATCCCTGGACGGTGTTTTTCTGGCCTGGTTGCTGCTGGCCGACAGCGTCAAGCCGGAAGCGCAAGCCGCGCTGCTCGAGCTGCGTGAGTTGGGTCTGGGCCGACAATTGCTGCTGACCGGTGATCGGCAAAGCGTGGCCGATAATCTGGCTCGTGAAATCGGCATCGCCGACATTCAGGCGCAGGCGTTGCCGGAAGACAAACTCAACCGTGTCATGGGGGAAATCGCCAGTGGTTTCCGGCCTATGGTGGTGGGCGACGGCGTCAACGATTCGCTGGCCCTCAAGGCCGGTGTGGTGGGCGTTGCGATGGGGGCGGGCGGGGCGGACATCGCCTTGGCATCTGCCGACATCGTGCTGATTGGCAGTGACTTGCGTCGACTGGGCACGTGCGTGCGACTCAGCCGTCAGTGCCGTCAGACGTTGCAGGTCAACGTCATCATCGGGCTGGGCTGGACGCTGGCGATCGTCGCACTGGCTGCCTTCGGTCTGCTCGGCGCAGCGGGTGCGATGGTCGCAGCTATTCTGCACAATCTCAGCACGTTACTGGTGTTGGGTAATGCCGGGCGGTTGCTGCGCTTTCAAGAGCCATTGCTCAAGCTTTGAGCGTTTTAGGTGTTGCACCGGGGCTCAAGCCAGCGATCCTGATCCAGGTGGAAAATGGCTTGAGCTTTGAAGCGTTCTGTTACAGATTAAGCGCTACTTTTCAGTGTGTGATCCAAATTCTGGCTATTACCCGGCTCGAATCAGTGGGCACAGGGCTGTTCCCCCGAAGTCGATTCATCGCAGTTCTGCCGTCGCCAATAGCCTTTCTCGGCCCTCTAGCAGAGGGCTTTGCTGGATAACTCTTTATGAGTTTCTGGATAAGGGGGTGATTTTGAATGCTTACGCAACTTCCAACGGCCTTTCAGAACCTGCATTTACCGCTTCGGCTCAAGCTCTGGGACGGGCATCAGATGGACCTCGGCCCTGCGCCCAGCGTCACCATCATCATAAAAGACCCGCAACTGGTGGCCGACTTCACTCAGCCCAGCCTCGGTCTGCTGGGCAGCGCCTTTGTTGAAGGACGGCTGGAGCTGGAAGGCTCGATCAGCGAAGTCGTTCGCGTCTGCGATGAACTGACTCATGCGCTGGTAGAGGATGACGACAGCGCAGGTTCTCCTGAACGGGCCCGGCACGACAAAGACACCGACGCTGCGTCGATTGCCTACCATTACGATGTTTCCAACGACTTCTATCAGCTCTGGCTCGACCAAGAGATGGTCTATTCCTGTGCGTATTTCAAGACCGGCCGCGAGTCGCTGGAGCAGGCACAGCAGGACAAATTTCATCATCTATGCCGCAAGCTTCGCCTCAAGCCCGGCGACTACCTGCTGGACGTCGGCTGTGGCTGGGGCGGGCTGGCACGCTTTGCCGCCCGGCAATACGGCGTGAAGGTGTTCGGCATTACCCTCAGTCAGCAGCAACTGACGTTTGCCCGTGAAAGAGTGCGTGCCGAGGGGTTGCAGGACAAGGTTGACCTGCAACTGCTCGATTACCGCGACCTGCCGCAGGATGCGCGCTTCGACAAGGTTGTCAGTGTCGGCATGTTCGAACATGTCGGGCATGCCAACCTGCCGCTGTACACGCACTACCTGTTCGGCGCGGTGAAGGAGGGCGGACTGGTCATGAACCACGGGATTACAGCGCTGCACACCGACGGTCGTCCGGTGGGGCGCGGTGCCGGAGAATTTATTGATCGCTACGTCTTCCCCAACGGCGAACTGCCCCATCTGGCGATGATCAGCGCCCACCTCAGCGACGCCGGGCTGGAAGTGGTCGACATTGAGAGCCTGCGTCCGCACTACGCCAAAACGCTGGAACACTGGAGCGCCCGCCTTGAAGCCCGGCTCAGTGAAGCCGCCGCTATCGTTCCCGAACACACCTTGCGCATCTGGCGTCTGTACCTGGCAGGCTGTGCCTATGGTTTCGCCAAGGGCTGGATCAACCTGCATCAGATCCTGGCCGTGAAACCCTCCGCCGATGGCTCGACAGGGTTGCCATTGACGCGTGAGGATATTTATCGGTGATGCCTGATAGATGAAGCCGGCGACCTCTCTTTCCTTCGCACGAGCGAGAGAATCAGTCAGGGCTGAATATCACTCTCAGCGGTCTTACAAAATCGGTGAAATCAGCCGGGCCACGCGCATGCCCAGTTGATGCAGGCGTCGGGTTTCGTGGCTTTCCTGCAGGGAGATTTCTCGTGCTACGGCAAAGTCGGCGGTGAGCATGGCTTCGACCTGGCTGGAGAAGTCGCTGTCCACGGTCAGCAACATCAGCTCGAAGTTGAGCCGGAACGAGCGGTTGTCGAGGTTGGCGCTGCCGATTGCGGTGATCTCGTTGTCCACCAGCACCACCTTCTGGTGCAGAAACCCCGGGCCGTAGCGAAACACTCTTACGCCGGCGCGCACGGCATCGAATGCGTAGAGGCTGGAGGCGGCGTACACCACGTAATGGTCTGGACGCGACGGCAGCAGCAGTCGCACATCGACACCGCGCAGCACCGCCAGGGTCAGCGCCGCAGTAACTGCTTCGTCAGGGATGAAGTAAGGGCTGGTGATCCACACGCGCTCTTCAGCAGCGTGGATGGCTTCGACGAAGAACAGCGAGCAGGTTTCCTGGGCATCGGCCGGCCCGGTGGTCAGCAATTGGCAGAGCACACCGTCCTCCGGAAACTCGTCGGGCAGGCTCAGTGGCGGTAACTCGCGGGTTGCCCAGAACCAGTCTTCGGCGAAGGACTCTTGCAGGCAGGCAACCACCGGGCCGATGGCTTCCACATGTGTGTCCCGCCACGGCGCCAGCGGCGGTTTAAGGCCCATGTACTCGTCGCCGACGTTATGCCCGCCCATATAGCCCTTGAGGCCGTCGACGACCACGATCTTGCGGTGATTGCGGAAGTTGATCTGGAAGCGGTTGAGCCAGCCGCCTCGCGTGGCAAACGCCTTCACCTGCACGCCTCCGTTGCGCAGTTTCTCGATGTACGACCACGGCAATGCGTGGCTGCCGATACGGTCATAGAGCACGAAGATCGCTACCCCCTGAGCTGCTTTTTCAAGCAGCAGCGTTTGCAGCTCACGACCCAGCTTATCGTCGTGAATGATGAAGAACTGAACCAGAATCGTCTGCTTCGCCTCACGGATCGCCTGAAAAATCGCGCCGAACGTTTCGTCACCATTGATCAGCAGCCTGACCTTGTTGTTGGCCAGCGCTGGCATGTTCCCCAGTTTGGGCATCGCGCGCAGCGTGGCGTAGGCATCTGAGCGACGTGCCGCCACCGCTTCCTCGATCCAGGGCCGCCAGTTTAGGTTACCGATGGCCGCGCGCATCTCCTTGTTGGCTTCACGGCGCGCCTTGATATACGCGTCGAATGAGCTGCGGCCGAAGATCAGGTAAGGCAGCAAGGTAAAGTAGGGGATGAACAGCAGCGGCATCGCCCAGGCGATGGCGCCTTGCGAAGTGCGTACGGTCAACAAGGCATGAATGGCGGCGATTGTGCCCAACAGGTGTATGAAGCCGATGACATAACCGAAAAAGTACGGGTCGTGATAATCCATGTGGAACAATGCTCCTCGCCTTGAACGCCTAACAGACCACAGCTGGGCGGGAATGTCGCTATTTTATTACCGGTGCAACTGGGCGACGCTTGTGTCGTCTAAGCCTTATCTTTCGGCCGGATTGCTCCGGTCCTGTCTGTATTGCTTCTGCCTGATCAGGAATCTTGAAATGAACAAACGCATGTTGGCTTGGATGTTTTGCCTCGCGACTCCTTTGGCTCAGGCGCAGATGCTGCAGCCGGGCCTTTGGGAGCTGACCTCGAGCAATATGAAGGTGGATGGTCAGCAGTTGCCGGACATGCAGTTGATGCTCGGGCAGTTACAAAACCTGCCGCCGGAGCAGCGCGCCATGATGGAACAGATGATGAAAAAGCAGGGCGTCACGCTGGGCGGCAAAGGCGTACGGGCTTGCCTGACTCAGGCTCAGGTGCAGTCGGACGACATTCCGCTGACCGACCCGGCGTCGGGGTGTACGCAGAAAATCACCGCTCGCAATGGCAAGACCTGGAACTTCCAGTTCTCGTGCCCCAAAGCGCAGGGCACCGGGCAGGCACAATTCCTCAGCGACCGAGAGTTCACTACCAAAGTGGTCGGTACATTCAACGCAACCGGCCAGCAGCAGAACGGCAGCATGGACACCCGTGCGGTCTGGTTGGGGCCGCAGTGCGGTAACGTGGCGCCACGTACCTGATCAAATTCATGGAGTTATGTTCCACGTGGAACACTGAAGATGAAAACGATGAATTTTTGTCGTTTTCGACCTCGCGCTTCATGACGGAATCTTCATGAAGGGCCTCATCTTTCGTCTGTAACTGCATGTTATATTGTTACTATTGATGTGGATGAACCCTTCGTGAGCCGGGATGCTCGATTTGCTCTTTGAGACATTCCATGCACCGACGCCAAATGCTGCTCAACATGCTACTGGCCAGCGCGGCCCTGACTCTGCCGCTGGGCAGTTACGCCGCGCAGATGCAGATTCGTAATGCTCGCTTGTGGCGTGCCAACGACAAGCTGCGGCTTGTCCTTGATCTGAGCGGTCCGGTGCAATACAAAACGTTCACGCTCACCGCGCCTGATCGGTTGATCATCGATGTCAGCGGTTCACGGCTGACAGGCGATTTCAGTCAGTTGGCGCTTGATCGCACCGTCATCAAATCGATTCGCTCCGGGCACTACGGTACGGGCGATGACACGCGCATCGTTCTGGACCTGACCGCTCCTGTGCAACTCAACAGCTTTCTGCTTGGCCCCGAGGGCGCGCAGGGCCATCGGCTGGTGCTGGACATGAGCGCCACGGCCCGCGTACCGGTGCAGATGGCAGAACTCCCGCCACCTGTCCCGGTTCCGATCCAGAGCAAAGCGCACACCGGACGCGACATTATGGTGGTGGTCGACGCCGGTCACGGTGGCAAAGACCCAGGCGCAGTCGGCTCTCGTGGCGAGCGCGAGAAAGACGTGGTGCTCTCCATTGCCCAATTGCTGGCCAGACGCTTGAAGCGCGAGAAGGGCTTTGATGTGCGCCTGGTGCGTAACGATGATTTCTTCGTGCCGCTGCGTAAGCGTGTCGAGTTCGCGCACAAATCCAACGCCGACATGTTCATCTCTGTGCATGCAGATGCTGCGCCTCGGCTGACGGCTTCCGGTGCTTCGGTGTTTGCGCTGTCCGAAGGCGGTGCAACCTCGGCGACGGCGCGCTTCATGGCGCAACGGGAGAATGGCGCGGACCTGTTGGGGGCGACGTCGCTGCTCAATCTCAAGGATAAAGACCCGATGCTGGCCGGCGTCATTCTCGACATGTCGATGAACGCTACTATCGCGGCCAGCCTGCAATTGGGCCACACGGTATTAGGCAGCCTGGAAGGCATTACCACGCTGCATCAGAAACGCGTGGAACAGGCCGGGTTTGCGGTGCTGAAATCGCCGGACGTGCCGTCGATTCTGGTCGAAACCGGATTCATCTCCAACAGCCGCGACAGCCAGCGGCTCGTCACGGCGCGCCATCAACAGGCCGTTGCAGACGGATTGTTCGATGGCCTGCAACGCTATTTCCAGCGCAACCCGCCAGTGGATTCGCACATGGCCTGGGTGCAGGCGCAGAAGCGTGAACAGCAGGTTTGATCCATCAGTGGCAGCCGTTCAGTCGGCTGCAGGTGATCTTGCTGCGCGTACCGCTTGAACTCGATACCCGCGTGATCGTCGTCCAGCCCACGCGCTGAACGGTGCCCACCCACGCTTCGCCGTTCGAGGCCAGCCCGGTAAAAAACGTCAGTTGGCCATAGCGGCTATTGGTCTGAGCCCAACGCCGGTTGTCGATTCGTTCGTACCCTCTCAACCAGGTCGTCGGCCCGGCGGTCACCACGCTGTAGCTATTGCCCAGCGCGTCGTTGCACGCCAGTACCGTTGCGCTGCGTGTGCAGCGTGCGAGATCCGGAGCAACGGCCATTGCGTCTGCACTGGCCAGCGCCAGCAGCATGATCACGCCCGTTATCAGTCCTTTCATGAAAAACCCGTCATCGAGGTCAGTAGCTATTTTTGCTTGTTATACTATAACATCATGTAGTGATTAGAGTCGGCTGCCTGAAGGGTTCGTTGCAGCCGACATGAACAAGGCCCAAGCCTTGCACCGCCTGGAGAATCCTGATGTCGAACCGTCTACCTGTCACCGTACTGTCCGGCTTTCTCGGTGCCGGTAAAAGCACTCTACTCAATTACATACTGCGTAATCGTGAAAATTTGCGCGTGGCCGTTATCGTCAATGATATGAGCGAGATCAACATTGATGGCAGCGAAGTTCAGCGTGATGTCAGCCTGAATCGTGCCGAAGAAAAGCTGATTGAAATGAGCAACGGCTGCATCTGCTGCACGTTGCGCGAGGACTTGCTCGAAGAAGTCAGCCGTCTCGCTCAGGACGGGCGCTTTGACTACCTGTTGATCGAATCCACAGGCATTTCCGAACCGCTGCCCGTGGCCGAGACCTTCACCTTCCGTGATGAAGCGGGCAAGAGTCTGACCGACCTCGCGCGGCTGGACACGATGGTGACCGTGGTCGACGGGGTGAATTTCCTGCTTGATTACGAAGCAGCCGATGGCCTGGCCACACGCGGCGAAACCCTCGGTGAAGACGATGACCGTTCAATTACTGACCTGCTGATCGAGCAGATCGAGTTTGCGGACGTCATTCTGCTCAGCAAGATCGACCTGATCAGCTCCAGCGAGCGAGCGGAGCTGATGGCGATTCTGAAACGCCTGAATCCCGATGCCGACATCGTGCCGATGGTCATGGGCCAGGTGCCCTTGGCGAAGATCCTCAACACCGGGCGTTTCGACTTCGAGCGTGCTTCCCAGGCCCCAGGCTGGCTGAAAGAGATGCGCGGTGAACACGTGCCCGAAACCGAAGAATACGGCATCGCTTCGACGGCCTATCGCGCTCGTCGTCCCTTTCATCCGCAACGCTTCTTCGATTTCATCAATCAACCCTGGACCAACGGCAAACTGCTGCGCTCCAAGGGTTTCTTCTGGCTGGCCAGCAAATACAAGGATGCGGGGAGCTGGTCGCAGGCGGGCGGCTTGATGCGCCATGGTTTCGCCGGACGCTGGTGGCGTTTTGTAGGCCGTGACAGTTGGCCTGAGGACAAGGAAAGCGTGGCCTCGATTCTTGAAAACTGGTCCACCGAAACCGGAGACTGTCGTCAGGAGCTGGTGTTTATCGGGCAGAACATCGATTTTGCACGGCTGACGTCCGAGCTGGACGGCTGCCTGCTTACCGACGCCGAGATGGCAGAGAGTGTTGAATCCTGGCGCAAACTGGATGATCCGTTCGGGTCCTGGCATATGGAAGAGGTGGCTGCCTGATGCTTGCTCCTCTTCTGAAATACCCTTCATCGGTGCGTCAGGTTCAAGACGACATGCCCGCAGTCTTGAGCCAGGTGCTGGAAGACGACGTCAATCTTGCGGTCTGGCAGCGCCGTTTACCCGCGCACATCGAAGACTTCAGCACCTTGCTGCTGTCGATGAACGAGCCGCTCGCCGAATCGATGACCCTTGAGGTGAAGGGCGGCGATGTCGAGCCGAATCTGAGCATGCTGGCGTCGGGCTATGCCGATCTGCAGGGTTACCAAGGCTTCGTTGCCGACGTTTCGTGGCTGGTGAGCGCCTACGCCTGCCTGCTGGGTGCCGACTGCGTCGGTCTGCGCCTGAGGGTGCTGGACAAGGCCATGTGCCCGCGCTTCCATGTGGATCACGTGCCGGTGCGCCTGATTACCACCTATGGCGGAGTCGGCAGCCAGTGGCTGCACGAAGACGTGATGGACCGCAAGCAGCTCGGTCGCCCTGACGCCGAACCGTGTGACGCTGCGCAGATCCAGCAGATCGGCAGCGGCGATGTGGCGCTGCTCAAGGGCGAGCGCTGGAAGGGTAACGAGGGGTTCGGCCTGATCCATCGCTCGCCGCCGTTGGCGCATAACGAGCGCAGGCTGATTCTGACCCTGGACTGGCTTGCATAGGCTGATTACGGCGTTATCCACTGACCTTTGCTCTGGCCCTCGCAAAACGGCTTGAGGTACAACGCGTCACCGGCGACGCCGTAATAGTGGATGTTCTCGCGGTAAGGCATATTGGCAACCTGCGCATTGCTGCAGACGCCAAACGCGCCGGTCGGGCATTGCGCCGAATAGGTGGTTTCGGTCTTTTGCCCGGCCAGTTCTGGCTGGCAGAACCCGTCCTTGAACAGGTCCGTCGGGATGTTGATATTTTCCTGGCAGACTTTGACGTCGAGCCGCTCTGCCTGGCTGTGTACCAGGCACGCCTCGGCCCATGCCAGACCTGAAGACATCGCCAGCGAGATCAGCGCCAGGCGAGCAGTCAGCCGTATTGCTTGCATCGTTACCTTCCCTTGCTCTTCAATGACCCACGCTTTCGTCAAAAGTGATCCCATGCTGCAGAACATCCCCACGCACGTCATCGGTGGCCCGCTGGGCGCCGGCAAGACCAGCCTGATCAAACGCCTGCTGGCGCAGAAACCCGACAACGAACGTTGGGCTGTGTTGATCAACGAGTTTGGTCAGATCGGCCTGGACGCCGCGCTACTGAACACGGCTGCCGATGGTATCGCACTTGGTGAAGTGGCTGGCGGCTGCCTGTGTTGCGTCAATGGTGTGCCGTTCCAGATCGGCCTGGGACGATTGTTGCGCAAGGCCCGACCTGATCGTTTATTGATCGAACCCTCGGGCCTTGGGCATCCTGCGCAACTGATGGCGCAGTTGCGTGAAGCACCCTGGCGCGGCGTGCTGTCTGTCCAGCCCAGCGTGATGGTGCTGGACTCGGCAGCAATGGCCGCAGGCTTTCCGTTGCCCGATACCCAGCAGGAGGCGCTGGCGGACGCAGGTCTGGTGGTCATGAACAAATCCGAACAACTGGACCCGCCGTCGCGTTACGCACTGGCTGCACGGTTGAAGTCGCACACGTTGCTCTGGACCCGCCACGGAGAGCTGTCGCTGCAGAGCCTGCCGGGTTTTGTCGGCGGACCGGCTGTGGATAAACAGGCTGTGGATAACCTGACATTACCCGCCGGCATCGGCCAGTTGCCTGCGCTCTGGACGGACCCACGTGTGCCGATCTGCCTTAGTCAAAGCAGTCCTGACGGCTGGAGTATCGGCTGGCGCTGGCACGCGTCGCAGCAATTTGACCTGCAACGGGTGCTGCAATGGCTGGAGAGCATGACGTGGCAACGGGCGAAAATGGTTATCCACAGCAACGGCGGCTGGTATTCGGGCAACGTCTCACATGGCGCACCGATTGCTTGGCAAATCAGCGAGTGGCGGCAGGATTCGCGCCTGGAATTGATCTTTTCCACACCGCAGGATGTGGATAAGTTGCAGGCGCAGATGGCCGACTGCCGGATGTGACGCCTTGCTCAAGATCGGACGCAGCGCAATGTCATCACACCGAAGCGTCGCAACGAGCGTTATGCGCGACTACTGCTTCCACTTCTGGTGCGATTGACGCCATTCGCTCATCTGAATGATTTCTGCGCTGGGCGGTGGTGTCTTGATTTCGAACGGGTAGGGCGCCAGTTCAATGTGCGCGGTGTGGGCGCCAAACATTGTGATCGTACCGGGGTGGCGCTGTTCGCCGGTGACGGTGAACTCGAAGCCATACACCCGGGCCAGACGCTTGCGGCCTTGGGCGTCGAGGGCGAATGTCAGGCGACGCAGGGCGACGGCGTCGTCCAGCAGTTGGAGTTCGAGCCGCGCGCAGTGCTGTTTGACACGCGCCAGCGCTTTTTCACGCAAACCATGGGCGTGCCACCACCAGGCCGCGGCGCTCGCGAACAGCATCAGCACGAAGATGTTTCCCAGGGTCAGCATGACGGAGTGCTCCAACGTAGGAGTGACCAGCTTAACTGTCCTGAGTGATTTACAGCCATACTGCGGCACTTATATTTCTCATAATTGCATTTGCATCGTGTTCAGGATTCTACCCGTCATGAAACGTACGCCTCACTTGCTCGCCATTCAGTCCCATGTGGTGTTCGGCCACGCCGGCAACAGCGCAGCGGTGTTCCCGATGCAGCGTATCGGGGTCAATGTCTGGCCGCTCAACACGGTTCAGTTCTCCAACCACACTCAGTACAAGCAATGGACGGGTGAAGTGCTGGCTCCGCAGCAGATTCCGGCATTGATCGACGGCATTGCGGCGATTGGCGAGCTGGGCAACTGTGATGCCGTTTTGTCCGGATACCTGGGCAGTGCGGCGCAGGGCCGGGCGATTCTGACCGGTGTAGCACGCATCAAGGCCGCCAACCCCAAGGCGTTGTACCTGTGCGACCCGGTGATGGGCCATCCGGAAAAAGGCTGCATTGTCGCACCGGAGGTCGGTGATTTTCTGTTGGAAGAGGCGGCCGCGATGGCGGACTTCATGTGCCCCAATCAGCTGGAACTGGACAGCTTCTCGGGTCGCAAGCCCGATTCATTGCTCGATTGCCTCGCAATGGCCCGAGCGCTGTTGGCACGAGGCCCGAAAGCCGTGGTGGTCAAACACCTGGATTATCCCGGCAAGGCTGCCGAGGGTTTCGAAATGCTGCTGGTGACCGCCGATGCAAGCTGGCATCTGCGTCGTCCGCTGCTGGCGTTCCCGCGTCAGCCGGTGGGTGTGGGCGACCTCACGTCCGGTCTGTTCCTGGCGCGGGTGCTTTTGGGCGACGACCTGGTGGCCGCATTCGAATTCACCGCCGCCGCTGTCCACGAAGTATTGCTGGAAACCCAGGCCTGCGGCAGCTATGAACTTGAGCTGGTCCGTGCTCAGGATCGTATCGCGCACCCACGGGTGAAGTTCGAAGCGGTACGGCTCTGAGACAGGTGTGTCATCAGCGGCTCGGGCGTCCTTGCCTGAGCCTGATGGATTACACCGCTTCTTCTTTGATGTCCTGATAACGCTTTTCCAGTTCCTGACGCAGCTGGCGGCGTTGCTGTGCCTGGATATAACGGCGCTTGGCATCGGCAGATTCCGGTTCCAGAGGCGGGACGCTGGCGGGCTTGCGGTTGTCGTCGACGGCAACCATCGTGAAGAAGCAGCTGTTGGAATGACGAACCGAGCGCTCGCGGATGTTTTCGGTCACCACTTTGATGCCGACTTCCATCGAGGTATTGCCGGTGTAATTGACCGATGCCAGAAAGGTCACCAGCTCGCCGACATGCACAGGCTCGCGAAAAATCACCTGATCCACCGACAGTGTCACCACGTAGCGCCCGGCGTAACGGCTTGCGCACGCATAGGCCACTTCGTCCAGGTACTTGAGCAAGGTACCGCCGTGTACGTTGCCAGAGAAATTGGCCATGTCCGGGGTCATCAATACAGTCATCGACAGCTGGGCGTTTCCGGGTTCCATAGCGTACTCACACGGTCAAGGTGTTCAAGGGACGCCTATGCTGGCGCTCAGAAGGGCTTGCGACAGTTATCGGGACGCTGGCCAGCGGGCGACCGTCACGCCTCATAACTATCTGTTTCCATATATTGCACCGGCTTTATGTCGAAGGGGGCAGTGATAACCTGCAAAAACCTGTGGATCGGGTTTTTTCTTACGTTTTAATCGGATTTTGATGACGAAGCGGGTGGCTGACGCCTTACGAGGCGTGGCGATATCGGTTCAGGACGTCATCATCAAAAGGAGCTTTGCCACCATGCATGCCATCAATTTCATTCAGGACCTGGCAGTGATCATGCTGGTGGCCGGTGTGGTGACCATCCTCTTTCATCGCCTCAGGCAACCGGTGGTGTTGGGTTATATCGTCGCGGGTTTCATCATCGGCCCGCACACGCCGCCGGTCAGCCTGATCCATGATGAGGAGACCATCAAGATTCTGGCCGAACTCGGGGTGATTTTCCTGATGTTCTGCCTGGGGCTGGAGTTCAGCCTGCGCAAGCTGTTCAAGGTCGGTGCTACCGCGTTCATCGCGGCTTTTCTCGAAATTGCGCTGATGATCTGGATCGGCTACGAGATCGGTCAGTTCTTCGGCTGGAAAACCATGGACTCGCTGTTTCTCGGCGCCATTCTGGCGATTTCCTCGACCACCATCATCGTCAAGGCGCTCAACGACCTGAAGATGAAGAACCAGCATTTTGCCCAATTGATCTTCGGCGTGTTGATCGTCGAAGACATCTTGGGCATCGGCATTATTGCGCTGCTGTCCGGCATCGCCGTCAGCGGTTCGGTCAGTTCGGGCGAAGTGTTTTCCACCGTGGGCAAGCTGTCGCTGTTCATGATCGTGGCGCTGGTGGTCGGCATCCTGTTGGTCCCGCGCTTGCTGTCTTACGTGGCCAGATTCGAAAGCAACGAGATGCTGCTGATCACCGTGCTGGGCTTGTGCTTCGGCTTCTGCCTGCTGGTGGTCAAGCTGGAATACAGCATGGTGCTGGGCGCGTTTCTGATCGGCGCGATCATGGCCGAGTCCCGTGAGCTGCTGAAGATCGAACGATTGATCGAGCCGATTCGTGACCTGTTCAGCGCCATCTTCTTTGTCGCCATCGGGTTGATGATCGACCCGAAAATCCTGCTGGAATACGCTTTGCCCATCGCTGTCATCACCGTTGCCGTGGTGTTGGGCAAGATGATTTCCTGCGGGCTTGGGGCCTTTATCGCAGGCAACGATGGCCGCACCTCACTGCGCGTGGGCATGGGGCTGTCACAGATTGGCGAGTTTTCCTTTATCATCGCGGCATTGGGCATGACCTTGCAGGTCACCAGCGATTTTCTGTATCCGGTGGCTGTCGCCGTCTCGGCCATCACCACGTTGCTGACCCCGTACCTCATTCGCGGCGCTGACCCGCTCTCGCTCAAGCTCGCAGCGATCATGCCCCGGCGCGTTGCGCGGGTGTTCGGCATGTACGGTGAGTGGCTGCGCAGTATTCAGCCGCAAGGGCAAAGCGCGGTGCTTGCCGGGATGATTCGGCGGATTCTGCTGCAGGTCGGGGTCAACCTGGCGCTGGTGATGGCGATCTTCTTCAGCGGCGGCTATTTCGCTGAACGTCTTGGCGGGTATATGAACGAGTGGGTGGCCGATGTCAGCCACCAGAAAGCCTGGATCTGCGGCGCGGCATTGCTGTTGTCGCTGCCCTTTTTGATCGCGGCGTACCGCAAGCTCAAGGCGCTGTCGATGTTGCTGGCAGAGATGGGCGTGAAGCCCGAGATGGCGGGTCGACATACCGTGCGCGTGCGCAAGGTGGTGGCGGAAGTGATTCCGCTGTTGTCGTTGGTGGTGATCTTCGTGATGCTGGCGGCGCTGTCGGCAAGCATCCTGCCGGCCAACGAGTTGCTGCTGGTCGTTGCCCTGGTTGCCGCTCTGGTCGCTGCGCTGCTGTGGCGCTGGCTGATTCGCGTACACACACGGATGCAGATCGCGCTGCTGGAGACGCTGGGGAACAATCAGGAATCGTCCGGGCATTGAGCCCGGCGATCCCCTTGCAGCCTTTGCGGTGGGGGTGTCTCAGCTTTCCAGCCAGACATCCCGAGCCCAGTGCCAGACCGACTCCCAGCTTTCTTCGGTGACCAGTTCTTCTTCGGCGGACCACAGCACTACCGTGCCGTCTTCCTCGACGCAGTAATAGTCGTCACCGTCCTGACAGATCGGGATCAGCTCGCGCGGCACGCCCAGGTCCCAGGCAGTCGCACACACTTCCGGCAGATAGGTGCGTGACTGCGGATCGGTCACAGTGACCGGCTCAAGGCTGCCATACACCACATCGCTGACCGTCAGGAGAAACTCCTTGAAGACGAACGGGATGTTGATGAACAGCTGTTCCTCGATCTCGACCAGTTGGTCCTCGTCGGGCAGTTCAAGCGGAACCGGGACCGGCTCGTTAGCTTCACGCAATTGTTCGATGACTTCTTCCACGACACGGATCCTCTCACTTGATGGCGCGGGTTATACAGTAGCGTAAAGCCTTTCTCAAAATAACTATCCGAACGGATAAACAAAAAACCCCG
This sequence comes from Pseudomonas syringae, assembly GCF_002157375.1. Taxonomy (GTDB): domain Bacteria; phylum Pseudomonadota; class Gammaproteobacteria; order Pseudomonadales; family Pseudomonadaceae; genus Aquipseudomonas; species Aquipseudomonas syringae_T. The sequence continues at coordinate 60,469 of NZ_MTSA01000006.1, read as the reverse complement.
GACATGTCCGGGGTTCTGAACGCGAGAACGTAATCTGGTTCAACCGTTCTGGCGAATTCCTGCTACCAGCCAAGGCTGATTGTCACCTTGCGGTCGCTCCATGTTCCAGCTTTCACTGAACACTTCGCCCTGATCAAAGCGCGAGGTCTTGGAAACGCCGGAGAAGGTCAGGGTCGCGATGGTCTTGTCGGCACGATCATCCACACCGTCCAGTTGAACATTGAGGTTCTCAATGTAAGTCGACTGGAAACCGTCGCCCAGATCCGCACGTTCCTTTTTCAGGAACTGGAGCATTTGCGGAGTGACGAACTCGGCGATCTTGTCCATCTCGTTGGCGTCCCAGTGCTGTTGCAGCGACTGAAAGTGGCCGCGAGCGGCTTCCAGAAAGCGCTCCTCATTGAACCAGGCCGGTGCGTTGATCACGGGCGCAGCGGAAGCGGGTGCTGAACTGCCGAAAATCGGGTTCTGTACCGGCTGGCTGGTTTCACGCTGATAAGGGGCACCGGCAGGGGCCATTTTAGGCTGTTGCTGCTGACGACGGCGCGCGATAAAGCGGAAGATCAGGAAGGCTATAAGGCCCATGATCAGGATGTCGAACAGTTGCAGGCCGTTGAAGCCGTCACCCATGAACATCGACGCAAGCAGGCCACCGGCAGCGATACCGGCCAACGGGCCTAGCCAGCGGGAGGCACCGCTTGCAGCAGGGGCAGGGCGGCCAGCGGCGTTAGGCGCAGCTGCTGGAGCGGCCGGCGCAGTCTGGCGGGCCTGATGCGTAGGCGCCGAGCCCATGCTCTTGCCGCCACCGAAGCGCGCGGCGTTCACATCCAGACTCATGGTGAGCCCGATGCAAAGCGCCATCGCGATGCTAAGAAAACGTTGCATATGGGTATTCCCGTTTTGTGATTGCATGCGCGCCATGTTGCACAGCGTAGGCCTGTGTGACCAGCGCGTTAGTGTTTCGGACTTTTACACAAACAGCGTAGGACTTTTCAGCGCGCTTCGTAAGACCGGGTAATCCAATCTGACAGCGGACCGGGCGCCGTTTCGCTTTTGCAGAAGTGGATTTGTCCGAGATCTGCCGGGTACCGGCAGCAAAACGGACTCCAGAGTGCTACAACGGCACTAGTTTCGCGTAGCCCATCATCAGCCACTTGCTGCCATCGGCGAAGTTGACCTGCACGCGTGCCTGAGCGCCAGCGCCTTCGAAGTTGAGGATCACGCCTTCGCCGAACACCGCATGCTGCACGCGCTGGCCCATCGTGAACTCGGTTTCCGGAATGCCGGTGCCGTTGAACAGGCTGCTGCTGTTGAATTTCGGCGTGCCACCGAACGGACGGTTGACGCTATTGGACAGGCGGACCTCCTGAATCAGCGCAGGCGGTATTTCGCGGACGAAGCGCGACACCTTGTTGTAGGTTTCGCTGCCATACAGACGACGCGTCTCGGCGTAGGTCATCACCAGTTGTTTCATGGCGCGGGTGATGCCGACGTAGGCCAGACGGCGCTCTTCTTCCAGACGGCCAGGCTCTTCCAGGCTCATCTTGTGCGGGAACAGCCCTTCTTCCATGCCCACCAGAAACACGTGCGGGAATTCCAGGCCCTTGGCGCTGTGCAAGGTCATCAGCTGAATGCTGTCCTCATGCTCCTGCGCCTGGGTATCGCCAGCTTCCAGTGAAGCGTGACCCAGAAAGGCCGCTAATGGCGTCAGGTCCTCTTCACTTTCGTGGTTTTCGAAAGCCCGTGCGGCGCTGACCAGTTCCTCAAGGTTTTCTACCCGAGCCTGGCCTTTCTCGCCTTTTTCCTGTTCGTGATAAGCGATCAGCCCGGATTGCTCGATGACGGTCTGGGTCATCAGGTGCAGCGGCATTTCCATTACCTTGGCCGACAGGTTCTCGATCAGCTCGATAAACCCGCCCAGGGCCGTGGCCGCACGGCCGGTCAGGCCCTTGTTGGCGACCAGCAGGCGCATGGCTTCCCACATTGAAACGTCGGCATGACGCGCATGCTCACGAATGGCTTCGACGGTTTTTTCACCGATGCCGCGTGCCGGAACGTTGATGACCCGCTCCAGCGCTGCATCGTTGCCACGACCTTCCAGCAGGCGCATATACGCCATCGCGTTCTTGATTTCGGCGCGCTCGAAGAATCGCTGCCCGCCATAGATACGGTAAGGAATGCGTTCGCGCAACAGTGCTTCTTCCAGCACCCGCGATTGGGCGTTGGAGCGGTAGAGAATGGCGATGTCGTTACGCGAGATACCGGTTTTCAACGCGCTCTCGATGGTCTCGACCACGTAGCGTGCTTCGTCGTGTTCGTTGAAGGCTGCGTACAGGTTGATCAGTTCGCCGTCGCCGACATCGGTCCACAATTCCTTGCCCAAGCGACCGCTGTTGTTGACGATCAAGCCGTTGGCAGCCTTGAGGATGCTCGCCGTCGAGCGGTAGTTCTGCTCCAGGCGGATCACTTCGGTGTCCGGGAAGTCGGACGAATACTGGTGAATGTTCTCGATTTTCGCGCCGCGCCAGCCGTAGATGGACTGATCGTCGTCGCCGACCACCATCAGGCTGTCGCCGCCCTGGGCCAGCAGACGCAACCAGGCGTACTGCACGGCGTTGGTGTCCTGGAACTCGTCGACCAGTACGTGACGGAAACGTCGCTGATAATGCGCGAGCAGGCCCGGATTATCGCGCCACAGGTCCAGCGCCCTGAGCAGCAGCTCGGAGAAGTCGATGACGCCTGCACGTTGGCAGGCTGCCTCATAGGCTTCGTAGACGCTTTTCATGGTGGTCAGGAACAGGTCGCCGCTGGCCTGAATATGCTTAGGGCGCAGGCCTTCGTCCTTCTGACCGTTGATGAACCACTGAGCCTGACGCGCAGGCCAGCGTTGCTCGTCCAGGCCCAGCTCGCGCATCACACGCTTGACCAGACGCTGCTGGTCATCGCTGTCGAGAATCTGGAAGGTCTGCACCAGGCCGGCTTCCTGCCAGTGCGCACGCAACAGGCGGTGCGCCAGGCCGTGGAAAGTGCCTACCCACATGCCCGCCGGGCTGATGCCCATCAGCTGTTCGATGCGGTGGCGCATCTCGGCAGCCGCCTTGTTGGTGAACGTCACCGACAGGACTGAATGCGGGGAGGCTTGCTCGACCTGCATCAGCCATGCGATGCGATGCACCAGCACACGGGTTTTGCCCGAGCCGGCACCGGCCAGGACCAATTGACGCCCCAGTGAGGCCGCTACGGCCTGACGCTGGGCATCGTTAAGGGAATTCAGAAGAAGAGAGAGATCATCGCGCATCGGCGCATTCTAGGGTGCCGCGCGATGACGGGCAAACCATGCTTTGCGTCGGGCAGCAAAAAACGAGCGGTGCAGACGACCGGTCATCGCCTGCGATGTGGATCTAAGGTGTGCAGGCTACCTTTACTCGACAGGCACAGGCTGCACGGGCTCGAGATGACCCCTGATGTAGGATTATTCCCACATTTTTTTCCGAATTGTCTTTTTAGAGCCTGTGAAATACGTCTCGGCGTCGTTTAACTGGGCGGCTTGCAGGTCATGTAGTATAACTACAAGAAAGCTACAGCCAGCCCACCATCCTCTTGCCGAGTCTGCCTCTTGAATCTGCTGCAACACATCGCCCAGTCACGTCATCTGCTTCGCAAATCGGAGCTCAAGGTAGCCGACCATGTGCTGCTTGACCCTGCGGCCGTGATGCACAGCTCTATGGCTGATCTGGCGCACAGCGTCGGGATCAGCGAGCCGACCATCGTGCGCTTTTGCCGCGCCATCGGTTGCACCGGGTTTCAAGACCTCAAGCTCAAGCTGGCGCAAAGCCTGGCGGCGGGCGCCAGTTTCGGGCAGTTCGCTATTCATGAAGACGATTCGGTCGCCGATTACAGCCTGAAGATTTTCGACACCACGCTGCACACACTCATGGAAGTGCGCGAGAACCTTGACCCGCATGCCTTGCAACTGGCGGTGACGGCGATGGCCGGCGCTAACCGGGTCGAGTTCTACGGGTTCGGTGCGTCGGGTGCGGTGGCTGCCGATGCGCAGCACAAGTTCTTCCGGCTGCTGCTGACGGCGGCGGCGTATTCTGATCCGCACATGCAGGCGATGTCGGCGGTCACCCTCAAGCCGACAGATGTCGCGGTGTGCATTTCCCAGTCCGGACGCTCCAAGGATCTGCTGATCACGGCCAATCTGGTCCGCGAGAGCGGCGCTACCCTGATCACCCTGTGCCCGAGCCAGACGCCGCTGGCCGAGCTGTCATCGGTCAATCTGGCCATCGACGTGCATGAAGACACGGAAATCTACACGCCGCTGACCTCGCGCATCGCGCATCTGGTGGTCATCGATGTGCTGGCAATGGGCGTCGCGATGGCGCGCGGCCCGAGTCTGGTCAACCACCTCAAGAGCGTCAAACGCAGCCTGCGCGGCTTGCGCCTGTCGCCTAAGTCGATCAAGACCCACGAAGACTGAATCAAGTTACAGCAGCGAAGAAAGCCCTCTCCGGAAACCCTGAGGCGTCTGGAGAGAGCTGTCTCTGAATCTGTTGTGTGCCGATCAATGTATGACGGTTATGTCATCGATGCTGACCAGCAGCTTATCGTCCTGATAAATCCAGACAGAGGTAATGGTCGGGTCGCTTGGCTGGGTGTATATGACGGGTGCCTCGCTCAGGACTTGCAGACCGAAATCTTCTGTTTTGTAGGTCAGGTTCAGAACCAGTTGGCCGGCACCACCCAGTGTGTTGCTGACGGACAGGATGGGGAACGTGTTGCTGGCGGTTGTAGGTACGAGGCCTGCTACTGTCAGGGTGTTCACGTGCGCCGTTCTGTCATCGCGCACAGTCCAGTTTTTGTTTTTGCTAGTCATTGGTTAGCTCCTTGCTAATAAATTGTTGGATTCGTGAATTGCGTCCTGCAGGGCTAGTTTGCGTTTGGCGGACCGGCCAAAGGCAATACATATGTATTTTTTGAGATATTTTGACGAGTGCTCAGCGAAAGTTCATTGATCTGTCACCTGCGTGCCGCCGGGCTGTCATCGTTGCGCTCCATTCTGGTGCTCCCGTAAAACGTATTGGGAGACAGGACATGGCTCGGCACTACGATGATTTGCCCAACAGCACCGTGAAAACCCGCCGTCAGCAGGAAGATCAGCGTCGCATGGAGTTTCGTCGGGCGATTGAAAGCTACAGCGAGGCGCGTCAGCTCAACCAGGAGCTTTGCGACTACATGGACGGGGTCACGAATTCTGTCTGGCAGACTGTCACACCGCCCGCGGTCGACCGTCGAAGCGCTCGACAAGCTGGCTGATCTGCGCGCGTTCGGTGCGGATGAACGCCAGAAAGGCATGTGCCACGGGTGACAGGCGTTTGTCCCTGGCCTGAACCACGCACCAGCTTCGGTATAACGGCAGCTCCGCCACAGGCAGCTCGACGAGTGCGCCAGTGGCGAGTTCCTGACAGACCGCGTGCCGCGTCAGCAAGGCGAGGCCCAGCCCGGCAACCACGCATTCGCGTTGCGCCTCACTGGAAGACACCTCAAGCGTTTGCGCGAAATGCACGCGTTTTTCTTTGAAGTATTCCTCGCAGGCCCGACGGGTGCCTGAACCCGTTTCCCGGGTCAGCAGCGGCCAGGGCTCCAGATCCCTCAGGCTCAATGTTTCACGACTGCTCAATGGATGATCCGGCGGCGCTATGGCGACAATCGGATTATTGAGGAAGGGCAGAAACTCCAGCCCCATGTCCTGTGGCACTGCCGACATCACCACCAGATCGTCGCGGTTATCCGACAATCGCCTGATGATCTGCGCACGGTTGACCACCATCAGGCTCAGACTGACTTCCGGGTAACGGCGTTTGAACGCGGCGAACAGGTGCGGAATGAAATACTTGCAGCTCGACTCCACCGCCAGCTTCAACTGTCCCTGCAGCGAACCCTGCATGTCCGAGAGCTGCATATCCAGATTTTCCAGGCGCCCGAAAATATCCCGACTGGCCAATTGCAGCGCTTCGGCGGCCTCCGTCATGTAGAGCTTTTTGCCAACATACTCGAACAGCGGCTGGCCGATCAGCTCTTCAAGCTGCCGGATCTGCAGACTGACAGCGGGCTGGGTCAGGGACATTTCTTCCGCTGCGCGGCTGTATGAACGCAGATCACACACTTCATTGAAAATGCGCAACTGACGCAATGTCATGCGCATCAATGACTTACGCATTTATAAATACCTTTCGGACGTTGCCGGGAAATCGACTATAAGCTTTTGCTTATGCATCACCCAACTTTTACTCATTTTTGTTAATCCCTGATCCGGAATAGGGTGTGCCTGCGACATTGAGTCACATGCCCGGTTACAAAAAAGCGCAAGTGCAACGCTTACCAGGATGTGCTGACCGGTTTGGTCTTTAGGGTCGAGGAATCATCAGTGATAACAAAAATTCTGATCGCCAACCGCGGAGAGATTGCCGTCCGCATCGTGCGTGCATGTGCCGAAATGGGCATTCGCTCGGTGGCGATATTCTCCGACGCGGACCGGCATGCCTTGCACGTGAAACGTGCTGACGAAGCCTACAGTATTGGTGCCGAACCGCTGGCGGGTTACCTGAACCCGCGCAAGCTGGTGAATCTGGCGGTGGAAACCGGTTGCGATGCGCTGCACCCCGGTTACGGTTTTCTCTCGGAAAACGCCGAGCTTGCTGATATCTGCGCCGAACGTGGCATCAAGTTCATCGGCCCTTCGGCAGAAGTGATTCGCCGCATGGGCGACAAGACTGAAGCGCGGCGCAGCATGATCAAGGCCGGGGTGCCGGTGACTCCCGGTACGGAAGGCAATGTGGCCGATATCCAGGAGGCACTGGTCGAAGGCGAGCGCATTGGCTACCCGGTCATGCTCAAGGCCACTTCCGGTGGTGGCGGGCGCGGTATTCGGCGGTGCAACAGTCGTGAAGAACTGGAGCAGGCGTTCCCTCGGGTGATTTCCGAGGCGACCAAAGCCTTTGGTTCGGCGGAAGTCTTTCTGGAAAAGTGCATCGTCAATCCCAAGCACATCGAAGCGCAGATTCTCGGCGACAGCTTCGGCAATGTTGTGCATCTGTTCGAGCGCGACTGTTCGATTCAACGGCGTAACCAGAAGCTGATCGAGATCGCGCCCAGTCCGCAACTGACGCCTGAACAGCGCGCCTACATCGGCGATCTGTCAGTGCGTGCCGCCAAAGCGGTCGGTTACGAAAATGCGGGCACTGTGGAGTTTCTGCTCGCCGAGGGCGAGGTGTACTTCATGGAGATGAACACCCGGGTGCAGGTCGAGCACACCATCACCGAAGAAATCACCGGTATCGACATTGTTCGTGAGCAGATCCGCATCGCCTCCGGGCTGCCGCTGTCGGTCAAGCAGGAGGACATCATCCATCGCGGTTTTGCGCTGCAGTTCCGGATCAACGCCGAAGACCCGAAGAACAACTTCCTGCCCAGCTTCGGCAAGATCACTCGTTACTACGCACCCGGCGGGCCTGGCGTGCGTACCGACACGGCCATTTATACCGGCTACACGATTCCGCCGTTCTACGACTCGATGTGCCTGAAGCTGATCGTCTGGGCACTGACTTGGGAAGAAGCGATGGACCGTGGCCTGCGTGCGCTGGATGACATGCGCCTGCAAGGGGTGAAGACCACCGCTGCCTATTACCAGGAAATTCTGCGCAACCCGGAATTCCGCAGCGGTGAGTTCAACACCAGCTTTGTCGAAAGCCACCCTGAACTGACCAATTACTCGATCAAGCGCAAACCCGAAGAGCTGGCTTTGGCCATCGCTGCCGCCATCGCCGCACACGCCGGTCTGTAAGGAATATTGAGATGTCCAAAAAGATTTTCGTCACCGACACCATCCTGCGTGATGCTCACCAATCGCTTCTGGCGACCCGCATGCGTACCGAAGACATGCTGCCGATCTGCGGCAAGCTCGACAAGGTCGGCTACTGGTCGCTGGAAGTCTGGGGCGGGGCGACGTTCGACGCGTGTGTGCGTTTTCTCAAGGAAGACCCGTGGGAGCGTTTGCGTCAGTTGCGTGCGGCGTTGCCGAACACACGTCTGCAAATGCTCCTGCGCGGTCAGAACCTGCTGGGCTATCGGCATTACAGCGATGACGTGGTCAAAGCATTCGTGGCCAAGGCGGCAGTCAACGGCATCGACGTGTTCCGCATTTTCGATGCGATGAACGACGTGCGTAACCTGCGCGTTGCCATTGAAGCGGTGAAAGCCGCAGGCAAACATGCGCAGGGCACCATCGCGTACACCACCAGCCCGGTCCATACAATTGAAGCGTTCGTTGCGCAGGCCCGGCAAATGGAAGCGATGGGGTGCGATTCGGTGGCAATCAAGGACATGGCCGGCCTGCTGACGCCCTTTGCCACCGGTGAGCTGGTCAAGGCGCTGAAAGCCGAGCAATCGCTGCCGGTCTTCATTCACTCCCATGACACGGCCGGCCTGGCCGCGATGTGCCAGCTCAAGGCGATCGAGAGTGGCGCGGACCACATTGACACGGCGATCTCCAGCTTCGCTTGGGGCACGAGCCATCCGGGCACCGAATCGATGGTCGCGGCGCTCAAGGGCAGCGAGTTCGATACCCGGCTGGACCTGGAACTGCTGCAGGAAATCGGCCTGTATTTCTACGCGGTGCGTAAGAAATATCACCAGTTCGAGAGCGAATTCACTGCGGTCGATACCCGCGTGCAGGTCAATCAGGTGCCCGGTGGAATGATTTCCAACCTGGCCAACCAGCTCAAGGAGCAAGGCGCGCTCAACCGCATGGGCGAAGTGCTGGCGGAAATCCCTCGGGTGCGCAAAGACCTGGGTTATCCACCGCTGGTGACACCGACCTCTCAAATCGTCGGCACCCAGGCGTTCTTCAACGTGCTGGCGGGCGAGCGTTACAAGACCATCACCAATGAAGTGAAGCTCTATTTGCAAGGCGGCTACGGCAAGGCGCCGGGTCAGGTGGATGAGAAGCTGCGTCGTCAGGCGATTGGCAATGAGGAGCTGATCGATGTGCGTCCCGCCGACCTGCTTCGGCCGGAGATGACCAAACTGCGCGCCGACATTGGCGCACTGGCCGCGTCCGAAGAGGACGTGCTGACGTTCGCCATGTTCCCGGACATTGGCCGCAAGTTTCTTGAAGAGCGCGCAGCCGGGACGCTGACGCCGGAAGCGTTGTTGCCGATTCCCGAGGCGGGAAGCGTGGCCAGGGCGGGCGGTGAGGGCGTGCCGACCGAGTTCGTCATCGATGTACACGGCGAGACCTACCGGGTTGATATCACCGGTGTGGGCGTCAAGGCCGAGGGCAAGCGCCACTTCTATCTGTCCATCGACGGCATGCCGGAAGAGGTCGTGTTCGAACCGCTCAACGAGTTTGTCGGCGGCGGCGCCAGCAAGCGCAAGCAGGCCCACGCACCGGGCCACGTCAGCACCACCATGCCGGGCAACATCGTCGATGTGCTGGTCAAGGAAGGCGATGTGGTCAAAGCCGGTCAGGCCGTACTGATTACCGAAGCCATGAAGATGGAAACCGAAGTCCAGGCATCCGTCGCCGGCAAGGTGGTGGCGATCCACGTCGCCAAAGGCGACCGCGTCAATCCGGGCGAGATACTGGTCGAGATCGAAGGCTGATCACGCGCCTCACAGCATTCAACTGTTTACCTCAGGGAAGCACTCGTGGCTTCCCTTTTTTTATTCTGTGCATGTGCAGCCTGACCCAGCGTTTATCGTGCCAACGCGGAGCGTGGGAACGAGAATCGGTGGCGGCTGCGCAGTTCACTGCCGAAACGCTTCAAGCCCCTTGATCTGCTGTCCGCCCGTGAAGTTATCCACAGCCAGCCAGCGTTCGAACGCTTTTTGCCGTTCTGGCCATTCATGGTCGAGCATCGAATACCAATCCGTGTCTCTGCTCTGGCCCTTCACCACCATGTGCTGGCGGAAGGTGCCTTCGTAGCTGAAGCCGAATCGATCAGCCGCGCGTTTGGAGCGTGCGTTGTGGGCGTTGCATTTCCATTCCAGGCGTCGATTGCCCAGCGCAAAGGCTTCTTTGGCCAGCAGGTAAATGGCTTCGGTGCCTTTTGGGGTGCGTTGCATGGCCGCGCTGAAGGTCACGTGGCCTATTTCGATCCGGCCATGTGCGGCAATGATCGACATCAGGCTGATGACCCCTTCTGCCTTGTCGGTCTGTTGATCGATGATCGTATAAAACCACGGGTCGGAAGCGGTCTGGTGCCCGGTCAGCCACGCATCGAACGCATTGCGTTCGTTAAACGGGCCGTAAGGCAGATAGTCCCACAGCTTCGGGTCGGCATCCGGGCCTTGAAGCGCGGCCCACACGTCATCACCGTGACGCACGGCATCAAGCTTTTCCAGACGAACGAAGTGGCCTGTCAGGGTTCGGGTTGTCGGCAATGTGGCGGCTTGCCAGTCGAGCGGCGTGTCAGACATGAATCACTTCCTGTTTCAGAGCGCTTTGCGAAATTGAATAAGCCCGGGTCGTTCGGCAATCCGCTCGTACAGCTGAATGGCCGTGGCGTTGGTTTCATGGGTGAGCCAGTACACTTTGTCGCAGCCATCGGCCTGGGCGGTGGCGTAGACACATTCGATCAGTTGTCTGCCAATGCCTGTGCCACGCTGCTCGGGCGCCACAATGAGGTCTTGCAGGTAGCACACATTGTTGAGGCTCCAGTTGGAGCGATGGTAGATGAAGTTCACCATGCCCACCGCCTTGCCATCCCGCCACGCCAGCGCTGAATGAGTCGGTTCGTCTGGGTCGATCAGGCGCCGCCAGGTCTCTTGGCTCACGCTATCAGCCAGTTGTGTCTTGTAAAAGCTCAGGTAAGCCTGCCACAGCGGCAGCCAGGCGTGATGATCGTCAGCAGTGACGGGGCGGATGCGAACATCAGTCATGAGATTCTCCCTTTAACTCATCCAGCGAGCGATTTGCCGGTCGTTTGCGTCCGGGCTTGCGGCGAGGCCATCTCGCACGCCTGCGATGTCCCGGGCCGTGCGGTTCTGGCTGAGTTTGCGTTTGCCCTGCAGACGCTGCACGGGAATGGCAAAGCCGACAATCGCCCCCAGCATTTTTTCAATGTAGTCCGCAGGCGCATCATGGATTGACCACGGCTGTGCGCGTCCGGACTCGTGCCGATGGGTCAGGCTGCTCAGCAACTGATGCAGTTGCGCCGGGTCGGTGAAGCCGGTGGCCTGACCGTAGGCGTGTACGGCCAGATAATTCCAGGTGGGCACGACCTTGCCATGTTCGGCTTTGCTCGGGTAGAACGACGGGCTCACATAAGCATCGTCGCCCGGGAATATCACCATCACATCGGCACCGGCATTCAACTGCTGCGATTGCGGGTTGGCTTTGGCCAGGTGCCCGTAAAGCGTGCCATAAAGGCCCTCGTCCCGGCGTAACAGCAACGGCAGATGAGTCGCCTGCAAACCGTCCTCACCGTGAGTCACCAGAATCGCAAGGCGGGTCTGATCCATTTGCTCGTGCAGGTTGAGCGTGTCGTTTTCCTGGAACGCATCAGGTCTGTACATGGCAGTTTTCCTTGGCCGATGAAGAAATCCTAGGCAAGGCATTGGTTCATTGTAAGATCCATTTTCGACAGATTTCATGAGGCCAATCGAATGCCTGCAGACCGCGTTGCATTCCCGTCCACGCTGACCGGCATTGAGCTGGACCCGCGCCAAGGCTTGAGCAAGCAACTTTATGCGGTTATGCGTGAGCAGATTCTCGACGGGCGCTTGAGCAGCGGAACACGGTTACCGGCCAGCCGCGACCTGGCCAGGTCTTTGGCGATCTCCCGTAACAGCGTCATGCGCGCTTACGATCAACTCCACGCCGAGGGTTTTCTTGAGGGGCGGGTGGGCGATGGCACGTATGTAGCGCAGTTTTCCGAAGGTCGCGGTGCGCTTCACCGCAGCCCTCACAGAAAACTATCCACCAACTTGTCCACAGGTTTGCGCACAGGGTTATGCACAGCTTTGTCCACAGAATCGCCTGAAAATCTGCCTGAACCCGCTAATCAAGTTATCCACAGCAACGCGATCCATTTGATCGAAAACCATCATTTGAGCGAACCCTCAGGCGAGGTGCCCGGAGCGTTCAGGGTCGGCGTTCCAGCGTTCGATCTGTTCCCGTTCGCGTTGTGGGGCAAGCTCTATGCGGCTTTCTGGCGCAAACCTGATCTCGGCCAACTGGGTTACGGCGCTGCGGCGGGAGAGTGGCGTTTACGAGAGCTGATCGCCGTGTACCTGCGGTCTTCGCGAGGCCTGCAATGCACCGCTGAGCAAATTGTGATCACCAGCGGCGCGCAACACGCAATCAGCCTTTGTTCACAATTGCTGTTGGCACCGGGCGAGGGGGTTGCCGTGGAGAATCCGGGCTACCGCGCTGCCGGCCATGCATTTGCCGTGGCCGGTGCCCGGTTGCAAGGGGTGGCGGTTGATGGCGAGGGCATGCGTTGCGCCGATCTTGATCAGTCGGATTGCAGGTTGGCGTACGTCACGCCGTCGCATCAATACCCCACGGGCGTGGTCATGAGCCTGGCGCGACGTCTGGAACTGCTGGCCTGGGCCGAGAAGAACCAGAGCTGGATCATCGAAGATGATTACGACGGAGAGTACCGATACAGCGGCGCACCGCTGGCGCCCCTGGCAGCGCTCGATCAGGGCGGGCGGGTGCTGTATGTCGGGACGTTTGGCAAGATTGCCTTTCCGGCGTTGCGTCTGGGGTATCTGGTTCTCCCGCCAGCCTTGGTCAAGCCGTTCAGCCAGCGTAAAGCGGTCGACATGCGCCACACCGAAATCAGTGTGCAGGCGGTCATGGCGCAGTTCATCGCGGCAGGGCATTTTCAGCGACACATTCGCCGTATGCGCCGTGCGGCGCTGAGTCGTCGTGACGCGTTGCTGGCCGGTTGGCCGGAGGGTATATCTGGCTGCGCCGCGATGCCCAAAGTGGTGGCGGGCCTGCATGTGATGGTCAAAGTGGACAGCGTTGCCCGTGAGCAAGCGTTGATTGCCAAGGCCAGAAGCGTCGGCGTCGAAATGAACGCGTTGAGTGAGTACTGGTTGCCCGACTCCAGCGAACCTGTGGATAACCGCGCCGGGCTGGTGCTGGGCTTCGCCGCCGTGCCGGAGCCGGCGATTGAAGATGCGTTGAACAGGCTGCGCGCGGTCTGGTCGGAGTAGGCCGACAGTACCCGTATACTCTGCACTTTCTGCTACCTGTCTTTGAGATACCCATGAACAACTCTCTTTCTGCAACACCCGGACGCAAGTTCGGCGCGCCACTGGCTGCGCTGTTCCTGCTGCTGATGGGCGCCCAGTTCCTGCTACTCAGCGTGGGCACACGCCAGGTCATGCTGTGGATCGTAGGCGCCGCGCTGGGCGTCACGCTCTACCACGCCGCCTTCGGTTTCACGTCGGCATGGCGGGTTTTTATCCGTGAACGACGGGGCGCCGGCTTACGGGCGCAAATGGTGATGCTGGCTGTGGCGGTGGTGCTGTTTTTCCCGGCGCTGGGAGCAGGCACGCTCTTTGGTCAGCCGGTCACCGGGCTGGTCGCGCCGGTCGGCATTTCAGTCGTGGTCGGTGCATTCATTTTTGGCATCGGCATGCAGCTGGGAGGCGGTTGTGCGTCTGGCACGCTGTTCACCGCAGGCGGCGGTAATGCGCGGATGCTGGTGACGCTGCTGTTCTTCATCCTGGGCTCTCTGATCGCCACGCATCACGTGGACTGGTGGTTTGCCTTGCCTTCGTTGCCACCGATTTCAGTGGTCAAGACGTTCGGCGTAGTGCCTGCGCTGATCGTCAATCTGGCGCTGTTTGCGTTGATCGCCCTGGTAACCGTCACGCTGGAAAAGCGCCGTCATGGTCAGCTGGAAGCGCCTGTCAGCACTGAGCATCGCGGCTTTTCTCGTGTGCTTCGCGGGCCGTGGATTCTGGTCTGGGGCGCTGTAGCGCTGGCGATTCTGAATTACGCAACGCTGGCGCTGGCGGGTCGTCCGTGGGGCATCACCTCGGCGTTTGCACTGTGGGGGGCGAAAGTGGCCAGCGGTCTGGGAGTCGATGTCGGCAGTTGGGTGTTCTGGCAGAGCGCCGCGAATGCCAAGGCGCTGGCCGCGCCGGTCTGGGAAGACATCACCAGCGTGATGGACATCGGCATCATGCTGGGTGCCTTGCTGGCTGCCGGTCTGGCCGGTCGTTTTGCGCCCAGCCTGGATATCCCGACGCGTTCGCTGGTTGCGGCGGTCATCGGCGGTCTGCTGCTGGGTTACGGCTCGCGGCTGGCCTACGGCTGCAACATCGGCGCTTACTTCAGCGGCATTGCCTCAGGCAGTCTGCACGGCTGGCTGTGGCTGGTCGCGGCTTACGCCGGTAACGTAGTGGGCGTCAGGCTGCGGCCGGTTTTCTTCACTGGCGAACGGCAGCCAGTGGCATTGACTGGCTGCTGAGAACGCCAGAAACCCCGAGGTAAAGCGGCCGTTTGCGAACCATCTGCCGGATTGGCATTCAAAGCCAGTGCAGTAGCGTCCGCATGCGGTTTCGCTTATTCATCCGAGGGGTATTCTTTTGCAGCAGACGATCATTTCGAAAATCCGTTTTCTCGGCAAGACCATCGGGTATGTAGGGTGGTCGCTGTTCTGGCTGCTGATCTGGGACGTTATCGTCACGGTCGATTTCATGCTGTTTCTCGATCGCAAGATCAGCTTGCCGTCCTTACCGTTGACCCTGCTGGGCTCGGCACTGGTGGTGCTGACCAGCTTTCGTAATTCCAGTGCCTACAACCGCTGGTGGGAAGCCCGGACGCTGTGGGGCGCGATGGTCAACAGCTCGCGCAGCTTTGCTCGTCAGGTCCTGACGCTGGTCGAGGACGATGACGGCATCAACCCGGTCAAGGCCATCCTGCTGCGCCGTCACGTGGCCTACGTGAAGTGCCTGTCCGCGCATTTGAAAGGCGTTGAATGCGGTGACGAGATTCAGATGCTGATCCCTCGTGAAGAATTTGAACGCCGTCGCGATACCAACAACTTCCCCAATGATCTGCTCAACACATCGGCTGCGCTGCTGGCGAAGGAATATCAGAGCGGACGGCTGGACAGTATCCGGCTGGCGCGTCTGGAGTCGACGATGGTGGACATTTCCAATTGCCAGGGCGGCATGGAGCGTATCGCCAACACGCCGTTGCCTTATCCGTACGTGGCGTTTCCGAGGCTGTTCATCACGCTGTTCTGCCTGATCGTACCGATTGGTCTGGTGGAAACCCTGGGCTGGTTCACGCCGCTGGCGTCCACGGTGGTGGGCTTCATGCTGTTGGCCATCGAAAAAATCGGCACCGACCTGCAAAGCCCGTTTCGGGCCAGCGAACACGTGATTCAGATGAATGCGCTGTGCGAAAACATCGAGCGCAATCTGGATTCGATGCTCAGGGGCGCACAAGAAGAATGCAAGGCGTCGTAAAAAAAAGGGGGAGAGGCGTCCCGCGTGTGCGGAACGCCTCGGGTAGAGCAGAAAGTCAGATGGGCTTAACGCAGCTCGCCACACAGGTCCAGTTCGACCAACCGCCGAACTTCTTCGGTCGTCAGGCCAGCACCGAGCAGTGCATGCAACTTGCCGAGTGCCGCTTCACGGGTCATGCCACCGCCGGACAGCACACCCGCACCGCGCAGACGGCTGCCTGCTTCGTAGACGTCCAGTTCAACACCGCCTTCGTGGCATTGAGTGATCGCGACCACACAGACACCGCGCGCGCGGGCGTTTTCCAGGCTGGCGATGAATGGCGAATCGTCGCTGGGGCCGGTGCCGCTGCCGAAGCATTCGAGTACCAGACCCTGAATGCCGCTGTTGACCAGTCCGTCCAGCTGGGCAGCGCCTACACCTGGAAACAATGGCAATACGGCGACATTGGCCTGTGCCTTGGTTTGCCGATAATCCAGCGCATCAGGCAGCGAAACGACAGCATGACCGCCACGCGAGCGTTGCAGCGGCGCGAACGGTTGACGACCGAAGCTGCGAATTTTCGCGCAGCGAACAGGCGTCATCAGTTGCCCGTGGAAATACAGCTGCACACCCGACACCAGGCCTGAACCCAAGGCGAGCAACGCGCCGTTGACGTTCTCCCAGGCGTCGCTGTCCTGCACGCCGGCAGGCAGCATCGAGCCAGTGAACACCACCGGTGCGCTGAAACCCAGTAACTGGAAACACATGGCCGCCGCGCTGTACGCCAGGGTATCCGTGCCGTGCAGCACCAGCACCGCGTCGCAGCCATCGACATCGACCGCTTCGATGACCGCCTCGCGCAGGCGCAGCCAGTAGGCGGGCGTCATGTTGGCGCTGTCGATCAGCGGTGACATCTCGCGAAAACGCCACTCGGGCACCACCAGTTCAGGGTGCTCGGCCAGTTGCCCGGCCATTCGCGCCTCGAAACCCGATGCAGGTGCCAGGCCGTTGGCGCTGGCCTGCATGCCGATGGTGCCGCCGGTGTAAAGAACCATCACGCGTCGAGCAGGTTGATGTGCATCATGAGTCATGGTTCTTCTCCGGCGTAACGTCGCGTTTATCGTGCTTCTGCCGCATGCTTGGCGGCCAGTTCGGCGTCCTGCGTCGACTGACGGGACGGGTTGGCCGGCCATGCGTTGCGGTCCAGGTCCAGGTCAGGGAACTGGCTGGAATCGAACACTGGCGTCTTGATGCCGGCCCGACGCTGCGCATCGTAGTCGTTCAGAATGCGCTTCACTACTTTGAACAGCATGGCCAGTGCGATCAGGTTGACGAACGCCAGCATGGTCATGGTGATGTCTGCGAAGGCCAGCACGTCTTTCAGGTCGACCACGGCACCCCACAGGATCAGGGCCAGAACCGCGATGCGATAGAGCACGATGGCCTTGAGCTTCTCGCCAAACAGGAACCGCAGGCTGTTCTCGCCCAGGTAGTAGTTGTAGAGAATCGAAGTAAAGACGAACAGGGCCAGCGCCACGCTGATGAAGATGCGACCCCAGTCACCGACCACTGCCGCCAGCGAGTTCTGCGCCAGCACGATGCCGTTGCCGTCATACCCGATGTCGTAGATGCCGGACAGCAGGATCAGCAGGGCGGTGCAGGTGCAGATGACGAAAGTGTCGAGGAACACGCTGAATGCCTGAACCACGCCTTGTGCCACCGGGTGCTCTACATGAGCCACTGCAGCCACGTTTGGCGCACTGCCCAGGCCGGCTTCGTTGGCGAAGACGCCACGCTTGACGCCCATCACGATTGCGCTGCCGATCAGGCCGCCGAACACTGGATCGATGCCGAAGGCGCTTCTGACGATGGTCATCAGCATGCCTGGAACGTGGTCGATCTGCAGAACGATGACGTAGATGGTGACGGCGATGTAGATCAGGGTCTTGACCGGCACCAGCAGGTCGGAGATGGCCGCGATGCGCTTGATGCCGCCGATGAACGCCAGACCGAGCAGCACAACCAGGCAAAGGCCGGTGGTGGTGGTGTCGATGTTGAACGCGCTTTTCAGCGAGTCGGTCACGGCGTGGGATTGCAGGCCGTTGAAGGCAAAGCCGAAGGTCACCAGCAGCAATACGGCCATGACCATACCCAGCCAGCGTTTACCCAGACCGTGCTGGATGTAATACGCCGGACCGCCGCGGAACTGGCCTTCGGAGTCCTTGCGCTTGTAAAGCTGAGCGAGCGAACACTCGATGAAGCTGCTGGACATGCCGACCAGTGCGGTGACCCACATCCAGAACACGGCACCCGGGCCACCCAGCGTTACGGCAATGCCGACGCCTGCGATGTTGCCCGCACCGACGCGGCCTGCAAGGCTGAGCATCAGTGCCTGAAACGAACTCAGTTGACCGGCGCTGCTGCGCAAGCTGTCACGAAACACCGAGAACATGTGGAAAAAGTGTCGAAACTGAACGAAACGCGAGCGGATCGTGAAGTAACTGCCCAGGCCAACGATAAGTACGATCAGTACTTTACCGGAGAGAAAGTCGTTAATCATTTCCAGCATTTTTGTTATTCCTCGCTACTTTTGAGGGGGCGCACTATACCGGTGCAAAGTTTTTACGTCTGTAGTCGCGTTCTTGTGAGGCTGATTCTTCATTCGCGACACTGAATGAATACTCCTGCGGATTATGCCGCAGAAATGGGGGACCTGAGGCTTTGGATCCAGTGTCGGAGTCCTTTGCCGCGGGCAAAAAAAAGGGTCTGGAGAATCACTCCCAGACCCTCAAAAAATTGAGGGGTGTCTAGGCCCTCAATCTGGTGAGCAGGTTGCGCAGGTCATTCCTGTCAGGCCTTCAATGGGGCCAGACGTGGAGCGATCATGTTTTCCGGGCGCAGGATGTCGTCGAGCATGGCATCGTCGAGCAGACCTTCCTCACGCACCAGTTCCAGTACGCCACGACCGCTTTCCAGTGCGATCCGGGCAATACGGGTGGAGTTTTCGTAACCGATGTACGGGTTCAGCGCGGTGACCAGACCAATCGAGTGCTCGACCAGTTCGCGGCAACGCTGTTCGTTGGCGGTAATACCGACGATGCAATGCTCGCGCAGCATGTCCATCGCACGCTGCAACAGGCGGATCGAGTCGAAAATCTTGTAGGCGATCAGCGGCTCCATGACGTTGAGCTGCAACTGCCCGCCTTCGGCTGCCATGGTCAGCGACAGGTCGTTGCCGATGATTTCAAAGGCCACTTGATTGACCGCTTCCGGAATCACCGGGTTGACCTTGCCGGGCATGATCGAGCTGCCGGGCTGGCGCGCAGGCAAGTTGATTTCATTGATGCCGGTGCGCGGTCCGCTAGACAGCAAGCGCAGGTCGTTGCAGATTTTCGACAGCTTGACCGCAGTACGCTTGAGCATGCCGGAGAACAGCACGAACGCGCCCATGTCGGATGTCGCTTCGATCAGGTCGGCTGCCGGCACCAGCGGCTGACCGCTGATCAGCGCCAGACGGTCGACGGCGAGTTTCTGGTAGCCAGGGTCGGCGTTGATGCCGGTGCCGATGGCGGTGCCGCCCAGGTTCACTTCGGTCAGCAGTTCGGGTGCCAGGCTGCGCAGACGATTGAGGTCTTCAGTCAGGGTGGTCGCGAACGCACGGAATTCCTGACCCAGGGTCATCGGAACCGCGTCCTGCAACTGGGTGCGGCCCATTTTCAGGACATGATTGAATTCTTCGCCCTTGGCGGCGAATGCCTGGATAAGGCTGGAAAGGCTGGCAAGCAGCGCATCGTGGCCCAGCAGCAGACCCAGACGGATCGCGGTCGGGTAGGCGTCGTTGGTCGATTGCGCCATGTTCACGTCGTTGTTCGGGTGCAGGTGCTTGTATTCACCCTTCTCGAAGCCCATGGTTTCCAGCGCGATGTTGGCGATGACTTCATTGGCGTTCATGTTGGTGGACGTGCCCGCACCGCCTTGAATCATGTCGACCACGAACTGATCGTGGAAGTCGCCGCGAATCAAGCGTGCGCACGCCTCGCTGATGGCCGCATGCTTGGCCTCGTTGAGGTGCCCCAACTGGTGGTTTGCATCGGCCGCCGCCTGTTTGACCATGGCCAGTGCCACAACCAGTTTCGGGTAGTGCGAAAGCGGCACGCCCGACAGGTGAAAGTTATTCACGGCGCGCAGCGTCTGAATGCCGTAATAAGCGTTGGCAGGTACTTCGAGAACACCAAGCAGGTCTTTTTCGATGCGCGATGATGCAGGCGAGGACATGATAAAAAGAGTCTCAAAAAAGGCACGGACAATGCCGGAACGCCGCGAATAGTGGGCTTGCCGTCCCGTCTTGACCAATGCTGTTAAACGCTGGGCTATGCAATAACGGCATAACGGCGGTGTGACCTGGATTCCTCTCAGTGCGTAAAGAGGGCAAAATGTCGCACCCGGTTTGCTGCCTGGTCTGTTCGGGTGGCAGCCAGGTCATGTATCGGCGGCGCGTTGTCGGACGTCCCACGGGGGTCGCCTGAAACCGGTGCTTGCAGGGCATGCGCAGTCGCCAGTCGAGGCAGTTATCCATTGTCCGGGAGGACCTGATGAATCTGGAAAGCAAATGGCTGGAGGATTTCAGCGCCCTGGCGGCCACTCGCAGCTTTTCCCAGGCGGCCGATCGCCGCTTTGTGACCCAGCCGGCGTTCAGTCGGCGTATTCGCAGCCTTGAAGCTGCGTTGGGGCTCACCCTGGTCAATCGCACGCGCACGCCTATCGAACTGACGGCTGCCGGCCAGCTGTTTCTGGTCACGGCACGCACGGTGGTCGAGCAGTTGGGAGAAGTGGTGCGCCACCTGCACCATCTCGAGGGCGGTCAGGGTGAGGTCATGCAGGTGGCGGCAGCCCATTCCCTGGCTCTCGGGTTCTTTCCACGCTGGATCGCCCAGTTGCGCAATGAAGGCCTGAACATTGCGACCCGACTGGTCGCCACCAACGTTGGCGACGCCGTGCATGCCTTGCGCGAGGGCGGTTGCGACCTGATGCTGGCGTTCTACGACCCCGACGCGGCGTTACAGATGGACGCCGAAATATTCCCTTCTCTGCATCTGGGGCATACCGAAATGTTGCCGGTGTGTGCGGCGGATGCCGATGGCCGGCCTTTGTTTGATATGGAAGGCGAAGCAAGTGTGCCGTTGCTCGCGTACAGCGCAGGCGCCTTTCTGGGGCGCTCGGTGAACCTGCTGCTGCGCCAGCGCAATCTGCGTTTCACGACGGTGTACGAAACGGCGATGGCTGACAGCCTGAAAAGTATGGCGCTTGAAGGGTTGGGCATCGCCTGGGTGCCGCACCTGAGTGTGCGCGCCGAGTTGGCGCGCGGAGAGCTGGTGGTGTGCGGCGGGCCGCAATGGCACGTTCCGCTGGAGATTCGCCTGTACCGTTGCGCACTGGTGCGCAAGGCCAACGTTCGCCTGCTGTGGCGCAAGCTTGAAAGCGCTGCTTCGTCTGAGTCGTCATGACAAGGGCCGCCCTTGGCAATGCCGCAGAGAGGCCCTGGCCTGTTCAGGGAAATCTGCTCAGATGGTCGGCGATGATTTGCTTGTTCGCATCGCTGTAGACGTAGCAGTTGGAGCGCACGCTTTGGTGGACTTCGACGATATTCGTCTGACACCACCAACCGCCTTTGTAGATCACTTCGGCAGCTTCGTGAGTGCCACCGAGCATATGGCCCAGCTCGTGTGCGGGAATGGTGAATGTTTCCAGTGAGGCTATGCCGGTGTAGCTTTTGTCGGTGCTGGCGCCCAAGTCATTCGCGTTGATCTTGTTCTGAGTCAACAGCAGGTACTTGCTGGTCGCGCTGCGCTCCATGTCATTGGCGATCACGTACTGATCCATTTTGTTTTTCCAGGCGAAATAGGTCTCGTCCACATCGTCATTCTGGTAAGCGAAATCCGTGAGGTCCGGGACGTCGCGAATGAATATCAGCCGGACATAGCGATCGGTGAAGCTTTCGAGGTCCTTGATAAGCCAGGCGAAGTAATCCTGACGCAGTTCGTGGGTGTTGTGATGCGAAAGGTCGTCGTGGAGAACCAGGTACAGCGTCAACGGGCGCTTGGAGGCGGTCTGATCTGCCCATGCCCCGTGGCTTAGCGTCAGTGCGCAGAACAGCAGCAGGTGGTTTGCGTATTTTTTCAGCATTGTACTCATCCTTGAGTTGTTGGATTAATGGTCGGTCCGTCCGTGACCGGCCCCTGTTATCTAATAGCAGTCGGCTTCGGCAGGAAATCAGAATGGGCATCTGTGGATGTAGTCCTTACCTGTCCTGAAGTGCAGGACGGATGCCTGCTTTTCATTGGGGCCGGTCAGGCCTGTGCTCTTGCGATGCGCGCGCCCAACAGACGCGCGGTGAGTCGAGGGTGTGTGGCGGGCCGATGACTCAGTTGATGGAGGGTATGTTGTCAACGTAGTTGCGAATCAGGTCCCTGTTGGCTTCGCTGAAGTAATAGCAGGGGATGATCGATGTCGAGAAGTCCTCCCACATCGTCGTCTGGCACGGGAAGCCGGTTGCGGCCTCGTGTGTAGCGCCAAAAAGGTGGCCTATTTCGTGCGCCAGTGTGTTGTAGTTTTTGAGGGATGCGATAGCGACGTTGTAGTGTTTTGCCGCGAAGCCATGTGTGGTCGGGCGGATTTTATTAGAGGTCAGAAATACGTATTTATGTCGTGCTGACGGGCGCGGCAGGTTTTTCTCATCTGCATAATTTCTGCTTGCCAGAAACAATTTCAGTGACAGGCCATCCATGTCATCTCCGCGATAAGCGAAATCTGTCAAGCCAGGTACATCTTTGACACGTATGACGGTTGTCCTGCGCCCCGTGATTTCTTCCATTTGGGCGAGCAGGTGATTCAGGTAACCATCACCCAGCTCTGCTTCTTCCTGCGGTGTCAGTTGATCATGCATGATCAGGAACAATCCCAGATTGGGTCGATCTGCACTGGCAAAAGGCAGGTAAAAAAAGACGGCCAGACACAGCCATGTTTTCAGTAGGTTTTTCATAAGTACGTTCTCATCCTTGAGAGTCGATTCAATTGTTAAGCCAATGTTGCAGCGCCAGTTAATCAAATGCTGATCGGCTACAACAGTTGTACCTTGCGCTTCAATCGGTAGGGGCGCTGCTCTTGTGGTGTAGGAAGCCCTCGATGAGGGCGACGAAATCCCGACCGCTACCGGCGTAGCCATCCAGTTGCTTCGAGACTGCAATCACGGCCTGCAGGGATGCCCGGCACCGTCGATGACGGAAGGTGATCGCGGGTGCTTTAAACGCACAACTTTGCGGTATACTGCGCGGCCTTTGGCCGGTTAAATCGGTCATTATTCGTACAACAAGCCACGCCGGTCCTCCCGCGTGGCTTGTTGTTTTAAGCTGCGCCTGCGGGCGCCCGATGAGAGGCACGACGATGAGCGCACTGGTTGGCGTGATCATGGGCTCCAAGTCCGATTGGTCCACCCTTAGCCACACCGCCGACATGCTGGAAAAGCTCGGCATCCCTTTTGAAGTCAAAGTGGTGTCAGCCCACCGCACGCCGGACCTGCTGTTCCAGTACGCAGACGAAGCGGAAGGCCGAGGCATTGAAGTGATCATCGCCGGTGCCGGTGGTGCCGCTCACTTGCCGGGCATGTGCGCTGCCAAGACCCATCTGCCTGTGCTGGGTGTACCGGTGCAGTCCTCGATGCTGTCGGGTGTCGACTCGCTGCTGTCGATCGTGCAGATGCCCGCCGGTATCCCGGTGGCGACGCTGGCCATCGGCAAAGCCGGTGCGATCAACGCCGCGCTGCTGTCGGCCAGCATCCTTGGCGCCAAGCACCCGCAATTCCACGCAGCGCTGAAGAAATTCCGCACTGAGCAGACAGACAGCGTCCTGGACAATCCAGACCCACGCCACGCCTGAGGTTTTTCCATGAAGATCGGTGTAATCGGTGGCGGCCAGCTGGGCCGCATGTTGGCCCTGGCAGGTACGCCGCTGGGCATGAACTTCGCCTTTCTCGATCCTGCGCCGGATGCCTGTGCAGCCGCGCTGGGCGAGCATCTGCGTGCCGATTACGGCGATCTGGACCATCTGCGCCAACTGGCTGATGAAGTCGACCTGGTGACGTTCGAGTTTGAAAGCGTCCCGGCTGAAACCGTCGCGTTCCTGTCGCAGTTCGTCCCGGTCTACCCAAGTGCCGAAGCCTTGCGCATCGCGCGTGACCGCTGGTTCGAGAAAAGCATGTTCAAGGACCTGGGCATTCCGACGCCGGCATTCGCTGACATCCAGTCGCAGGCCGACCTGGACGCTGCCGTGGCCAGCATCGGGCTGCCTGCCGTTCTGAAAACACGCACCCTGGGTTATGACGGCAAAGGCCAGAAGGTTCTGCGCTCGGCGGCCGATGTGGTGGGTACGTTCGCCGAGCTGGGCAGCGTGCCTTGTCTGCTGGAAGGTTTCGTCCCTTTCACCGGCGAAGTCTCGTTGATTGCGGTGCGTGCGCGTGATGGTGAAACCCGCTTCTATCCGCTGGTTCACAACACGCATGACAGCGGCATTCTGCGGCTGTCCATTGCCAGTACCGATCACCCGTTGCAGGCGCTGGCTGAAGATTACGCCGGTCGCGTTTTGCAGCAACTGGATTACGTCGGTGTGCTGGCGTTCGAGTTCTTCGAAGTCGACGGCGGCCTGAAAGCCAACGAGATCGCCCCTCGCGTACACAACTCCGGGCACTGGACCACCGAAGGTGCAGAGTGCAGCCAGTTCGAAAACCACCTGCGGGCGGTTGCCGGCTTGCCGCTGGGGTCCACCGCCAAAGTGGGCGAAAGCGCCATGCTCAACTTCATTGGTGAAGTGCCACCGGTGGACAAGGTCGCTGCCATCGAAGACTGCCACCTGCATCACTATGGCAAGGCTTTCAAGGCTGGCCGCAAAGTGGGCCACGCCACTGTCCGCAGCGCTGACCGCGCCACGCTGGATCGTCAGGTGAAGCAGGTCGAAGCGCTGATAGGCTGACGCTGGCGGTTTTACTGACTGTCGTGCCGAGGCTCCGCGCTGGCATTCCGACGTTGAAGCGTTCGGAATGCCGTTTTTAAAGGCCGTGCCGATCTCCGACGTTCAGCTTCGGACCGGCTCAGCCCCGCCATTCATGAAGAATTTTCCACCTCGCCTCAAACTCGTTATTTCGCCGGAACCATTCCCTGTCACTGTTCTCAGATAGCAGTAGGTCAGGGCTGCTAGTGGCTCAGGCATATTCACTTAATACAGAGGGAAATGGCATGGGTATCATTGGAACCATCTTTATCGGTCTGATCGTCGGTCTGTTGGCTCGCTTCCTGAAGCCGGGCGATGACAGCATGGGCTGGATCATGACCATCGTGCTGGGTATCGCCGGTTCGCTTGCCGCTACCTACGGTGGCCAGGCGTTGGGCATCTACCATGCAGGCGAGGGTGCAGGTTTCCTGGGCGCACTGGTCGGCGCAATCATCCTGCTGGTCATCTACGGCATGATCAAAAAGAAATAACGTTTAATGTTCAGCCCTCTGTTCTGAACGGCGCAGAGGGCTAGAATGCGCGGCAACTCTTCTCCCCATTGCCGAGCTTTATCATGCGTCGCTATCTGTTGATGACTCTTCTGCTGGTGTCCGGGCTTGCTCACGCGCAATTGCCGGAAACCGACTGGCTTGAGCTGATGCCCAAGTCCGATCAAAAAGCCCTCGAAGCCATGCCCGAGATTGACCACAATTCCCCGGAAGCGATGGGCACGTTCGACAGCAAGGGTGGGTTGAAGCAGAGCAAGGGGTTGCCTGCGGTCATGTATTCGACCAAGACAGTCCCTGCAATGAATGGCAAGGCCATTCGTCTCGGCGGTTATCCCGTCCCCCTCGAAACCGATGCCAAAGGCCACAGCACGCTGTTCTTCCTCGTGCCGTACCCCGGCGCCTGCATCCACGTCCCGCCACCGCCCCCCAACCAATTGGTGCTGGTGCGTTACCCCAAGGGGCTGAAGCTGGATGACATCTACACACCGCTGTGGGTTGAAGGCACCCTGAAGATCGAAAAGGTCAACAACGACCTGGCCGACGCGGCGTACGCGATGGATGCGTCAAAGGTCCGCGTGGTGGTTGAGTCGGACCTTTGATCGACTGACGTTAAGCAACGCGCTATCAGAGCGCCTCGCTCCAGATACTCACGCCCAGTACATGCATCTGGTCCGGCGCCAGCGTAACCACGTCGTCCAGCACGTTGGCGGTTTCGACGCAGACCATGCGCTGCCAGCCGTCGGCTGCCATGTCGGTGAATTTGCCGGTTTTTTCGATCCACGGGTTCCACAGAATGGCCGATTTCGAACCGAGGCTGCGGATGTGGATGCGTCGTTGCCACTCCGGATCGACGATGCTGAGCACGCCCGGCGTGTCCTTGTAGATGCGGTCGGTTTCGCCGGCGAAGGTCAGGTCGCCTGCCTGTTCGCGCTCTTCCCAGTTTTCCAGGGTTTCAACGTAGGTCAGGCCGTCGAGCCCTTCGACGCTGACCTGGCGTGCATCGCTGACGGCGAAGTAGGTGTGCAGCGCCTGGCTTAGCGTGACGGGTGCTGTGCCGCAGTTATAGCTGACCAGGCTGACATTCAGAGCGTGGTCCAGGCGGATGCTCAGTTTGAGGGCAACGTTGTGAGGCCAGCCTGGCAAATGGCCTTCGGCTTCCGGAAGGACGAACTCGACCAGCAGAGCATCGCCGTCTTCGCCGATACCGAGCAATTGCCAGTCCAGCGCCCGCACCTCGCCGTGGGCCTTGGCCGGTTCGCTGCTGTTGCGCATGGCTTGCACGCTTTGCGGGTTGCGTTCCAGGTTGCCGAACCACGGCCAGCAGATCGGCATGCCCGCACGAATAGGTTTGCCTTTCTTGAAGACGGCTTCTTCATTCAGCCACACCAGCGGCTGCTGTCCGGCCACTTGATAGCTGAGAATGTGTGCGCCTTGCTGGGCGACCAGCAGTTCTGCCTCGCCGTGGCGGATACGCCAGCAATTCAGCTCGTCGTACTGGACGGATTCAACAGTGGGTTCAACCGGGGATGTTGGCATGCAAAGTTCTCACTCAAGGACCGTGACGAAAATAGACCGCTTCACGCTCGGCGAGTTTACCCGTGCAGCCAATCTGTAGCCGAGCGACAATTTACCGCCGCGCGGGAACCGAGCGTGTCCGGCCGCTGGAATCGATGGCCACGAACACGAATGCGGCCTCTGTTACCTTGCGCCACTCACTGGTGACCGGGTCGTCGCTCCACACTTCGACCATCATCTTGATTGAGGTGCGTCCCACTTCCAGGGTGCGGGTGTAAAAGGACAACTGCTCGCCGACAGCCACCGGCACCAGAAACGCCATGCGATCAATCGCCACGGTCGCCACACGGCCACCTGCCACTTTGCTGGCCATTGCCGTGCCGGCCAGGTCCATCTGAGAGACCAGCCAGCCGCCGAAGATATCGCCAAAGCCATTGGTTTCACGGGGAAGGGCGGTGATTTGCAGTGCAAGGTCGCCTTGCGGAGTTGGATCTTCTTGTTCGAGCTCGATCATGCCTAGGGTGCCTCTGACCCATGACTCTCATTATTGTGTGCTGCGGTTAACAGGGGCCATTCAAAACCATGCGCATGAACATTGTGTGTTCAGCTCCGGTGTGGCCTTAAGGGAAACTCTGCGAAACCCGCTGATTCAGACGTTTTCGCACAATTTCCCAAAACTGTTGACGACCCGGGAGTATATCGGGCGTTGCGTCACAGAACGACCGTCGGGTTTTCATTTTGTATTGATGCGGTTCTTGACATGTGTTTTTTGAAAGCAATTTGCTATCTTGCTGGACCTCTACAGGTAACAAGACTGCCTGTACACGCAATTTTGGTGCCTATCTGCACAATTGCCCCGGACAATCGCTTCTGCACGCCACCCCGCAGCAGCCAGCGTAGCTGTCGCTCGCCCTATTCAAAGAACAAGCAAAGAGAAGCCTTGTCATGTCATCTGTTCCTTCCGGTTCCACGCAGCCTGCGCGGCCTTTGACCCGCAGCGATTACAAAACCCTGTCGCTGTCTGCTCTGGGTGGCGCGCTGGAGTTTTACGACTTCATCATTTTCGTGTTTTTCGCGGCGGTGGTCGGGAAGCTGTTTTTCCCGGTGGACATGCCCGACTGGCTGCGCATGATGCAGACGTTCGGTATTTTTGCCGCCGGTTATCTGGCAAGGCCGCTGGGCGGCATTATCATGGCGCACTTCGGCGATCTGCTGGGGCGCAAGAAGATGTTCACCCTGAGCATTTTCATGATGGCCGTGCCGACCCTGATCATGGGCCTGCTGCCGACGTACGCGCAGATCGGCATGTGGGCACCGATCCTGCTGCTGTTGATGCGCGTCATTCAAGGGGCTGCCATCGGCGGTGAAGTGCCGGGCGCCTGGGTGTTTGTGTCGGAGCACGTACCTGCACGTCGCGTCGGTTATGCCTGCGGTACGCTGACCGCCGGCCTGACAGCAGGCATCTTGCTGGGCTCGCTGGTGGCCACGGCAATCAATAGCATTTACACCCCGGTCGAAGTGTCCGACTACGCCTGGCGTATTCCTTTCCTGTTGGGCGGTGTGTTCGGCCTGATGTCGGTATACCTGCGTCGCCTGCTACACGAGACTCCGGTGTTTGCCGAGCTTCAACTGCGCAAGGCGCTGGCTGAAGAGGTGCCGCTCAAGGCGGTGCTGCGTGATCATCGCGGTGCCGTTGCGCTGTCGATGTTGATGACCTGGCTGCTGTCGGCCGGCATCATCGTTGTGATCCTGATGACGCCGACCATTCTGCAAACCATTTACGGCTTCCCTGCAGCCACGGCCTTGAAAGCCAACAGCCTGGCCATCGTCTTCCTCAGTGCCGGCTGTATCGCGGCGGGTGCGCTGGCGGATCGTTTTGGGGCGGGCTGGGTGTTTCTGCTGGGCAGTGCAGGTCTGCTGGTCAGTTCCTGGACGTTTTATCACGTCCTCGGCAGCCACCCGGACGTGCTGTTTCCGTTGTACGCCGTAACAGGCCTGTTTGTCGGCACCATCGGTGCGGTGCCGTATGTCATGGTCAAGGCCTTCCCGCCGGTGGTGCGTTTTTCCGGACTGTCGTTCTCCTACAACCTGGCGTACGCCATTTTCGGTGGCCTGACACCGATGGTCGTCACGTTCATGCTCAAGAGCAGCCCGATGGGGCCTGCCTGGTATGTCGCGATTCTGTGTGGCCTGGGCATGGCCATCGGTGTGTTCCTGCTGACCAGAAAGCGTTGATCTTCGCTGCCTGAAATAACGGCTTACGTGTCGACACTGCAAAAGGCTGTCCCCCGGCTCCGGGGGGCGGCCTTTTCATCTTATTGTCATAATCAGTTCATAGAGTGTTCACACGCTGGCCGACCAGGCTCGTGAACACCGACACACCCTGCCAGGAGCGCAAGGCATGACACTCAAGCGTTTGATGACCGCACTGACATTTGTTGCCGCCGGAGTCGCGGCCGCCAATACGCTCGCTGCCGTCGACCCCGCCATCAAGGGCTATACCAAGACCTCTGGTGTGTCGGGCAATCTTTCCAGTGTCGGTTCCGATACCCTGGCCAACCTCATGACCTTGTGGGCCGAGGCTTACAAGAAAGAATACCCGAGCGTGAATATCCAGATTCAGGCAGCCGGCTCCTCCACCGCACCGCCTGCCCTGACCGAAGGCACCGCCAATCTGGGGCCGATGAGCCGCAAGATGAAAGACGGCGAGTTGTCGGCCTTCGAGCAGAAACACGGTTACAAACCGACGGCCATCCCGGTAGCGGTCGATGCACTGGCGGTGTTTGTCCACAAGGACAACCCGATCAAGGGCCTGACCCTGCAACAAGTGGACGCGATTTTCTCCGCAACACGCTTGTGCGGTGCCAAGGCTGATGCGAAAACCTGGGGCGATGTGGGTGTGACGGGTGATCTGGCGGGTAAGCCGATCCAGCTGTTTGGTCGCAACTCGGTGTCGGGCACTTACGGTTATTTCAAGGAAGAGGCCCTGTGCAAGGGCGACTTCAAAGCCAACGTCAACGAACAGCCCGGCTCGGCGTCGGTGGTCAGCTCCATCAGCAACTCGCTCAACAGCATTGGCTACTCGGGCATCGGCTACAAGACCTCCAACGTCAGAACCGTTCCGCTGGCCAGGAAAGAGGGCGGTGAGTTTGTCGAAGACAACGAAGCCAATACCCTGAACGGTACTTATCCACTGTCGCGCTTTCTGTATGTGTACGTGAACAAGGCACCCAATCAGCCACTGGCACCGCTGGAAGCCGAGTTCGTGAAGCTGGTGCTGTCGAGGCAGGGCCAGGAAGTGGTGATGAAAGACGGCTACATCCCGCTGCCCGCCCGCGTGGTGGAGAAGACCCTGACCGATCTTGGCCTGTTGCAAGGGGCAAATAGTGTAGTGGCGAAGTAATCCTGATTCAGCGAGGCTCAATGGATTGGCCTGCGCACCATTTGAACAGTCCGCTGCCGGTTTTCATGGCAGTGGGCTTTCTTGCGTCATCTTGCTGTAATGTTTTTGTCATACAAGGCGGTTACGGTGTGTGCGCATGAATGAGCTGGTCAAACCTTCGATGAATCAGAGTTCGCCTCCAGAGCGGATCGACTTCAACACGCCTGCGATGCTGCGCAAGCGTCGGGTTCGTGCATTCAAGGATCGCCTGACTCACTGGTACGTCGCCATCGGCGGCCTGGCCGTGCTCGCCGCCATCACCCTGATTTTTTTCTACCTGGCCTATGTCGTTGCGCCGCTGTTCAAGGGGGCGAGCCTGACCACCGCGCCTGCGCTGAGTGCCGGCTGGATGCAGGAAGCCGGCAAGCCGCTGCTGATCACGATCGAAGAGCAGAACCTGATCGGGATGCGCATCTCCGACAAGGGCGAGGTGATTTTCTTCAATATTCAGGACGGCACAGAACTGCACCGGGTTGCCTTGCCGCTGCCCCCCGGTGTGTCCGTGGCTTCCATCGGCAAAGACCAGCCCGGTGCGCCGCTGATCGCGTTGGGCCTGTCCAACGGGGAGGTGCTGATTTTCAGGCATTCCTACCTGACGACGTACCCGGACAATCAGAAAACCATCACCCCGAGCATTGCCTGGCCCTACGGCGAAGCGCCGCTGGTGCTGGATGAGGCAGGGCGTGCGGTCGAGCATGTGACCGTCAGCGCAGACGCCGACAGCGTGAAGGTGGCGGGTTCTACCGGCACTCAGTTGCACGTCATGTCGCTTGAGCAAAAAGAAAACCTGATGACTGGCGAAATGACCCGTGAGCAGACTCGCATCGAGTTGCCGCAGACGTCTGCGGCCGTCAAGGCGATCTACATCGATCCGCGCCAGCAATGGTTGTATGTCATCAATGGCCGGGCGCAGGCCGACGTCTTCAGCCTGCGGGACCACGCCCTTAATGGCCGCTATAAATTGCTGGAAGACGGCAATGCCGAGATCACGGCCAGCGCTCAGTTGGTCGGCGGCATTTCGCTGATCATCGGCGACTCCAGGGGCCGCATGGCTCAGTGGTTCATGGCCCGTGACACCGACGGCGAACAGCGCTTGATGCGCATCCGTGATTTCAAGATGGGCAGCGCCCCGATTGATCAGATCAAGGCCGAACAGCGTCGCAAGGGTTTCATCGCGCTGGACACCGCCGGAAAGCTGGGCGTTTTCCACAGCACGGCACACCGTACACTGCTGGTCGAGAAGGTCGCAGAAGGGCCGGGCATTCTGGCGTTGTCGCCCCGCGCGAATCACATTCTGATCGAAAGTGAGGGCCGGTTGCTGCCGCTGGTTCTGGACAATCCGCACCCGGAAGTCTCCTGGAGTTCGCTGTGGGGCAAGGTCTGGTACGAAAACTACGACGAGCCCAAATACGTCTGGCAGTCCACTGCGTCCAACTCCGATTTCGAGCCCAAGCTGAGCCTGGCGCCTTTGACTTACGGCACCCTGAAAGCCGCTTTCTATGCCATGTTGCTGGCCGCGCCGCTGGCGGTGGCCGCAGCGATCTACACCGCCTATTTCATGGCACCGGGCATGCGCCGCAAGGTCAAGCCGGTGATCGAATTGATGGAAGCGATGCCGACCGTGATTCTCGGCTTCTTCGCCGGGCTGTTTCTGGCGCCTTATCTGGAAGGGCACCTGCCGGGTATTTTCAGCCTGATGCTGCTCACGCCTATCGGTATTTTGCTGGCAGGTTTTTTCTGGACCCGTTTGCCTGATTCGATTCGCCTGCGAGTGCCCGACGGTTGGGAAGGCGCGATTCTGATCCCGGTGGTGCTGCTGGTGGGCTGGTTTTCACTGAGCATGAGCCCGCACCTGGAAAGCTGGTTCTTCGGTGGCAACATGAGCATGTGGATTCGCGAGGAGCTGGGCATTACCTATGATCAGCGCAATGCCCTGGTGGTGGGGATTGCGATGGGCTTTGCGGTGATCCCGAACATCTATTCGATTGCCGAAGACGCTGTGTTCAGTGTGCCGCGCAGCCTGACCCTCGGCTCTCTGGCGCTGGGCGCGACACCTTGGCAGACGCTCACGCGGGTTGTCATCCTGACCGCCAGCCCGGGTATTTTCTCGGCGTTGATGATCGGCATGGGCCGGGCGGTGGGCGAAACCATGATTGTGCTGATGGCCACCGGCAATACGCCGATCATGGACATGAACCTGTTTGAAGGCATGCGTACCCTGGCCGCCAACGTCGCCGTGGAGATGCCGGAGTCGGAAGTCGGCGGCAGTCATTATCGGGTGCTGTTTCTGGCGGCGTTGGTGCTGCTGATGTTCACCTTTGTGATGAACACCCTCGCGGAGCTGATTCGTCAGCGTCTGCGCAAGCAATACTCGTCGCTGTAAGGAAGGTAGAAGTTCGTGAAACGGAACTCCCTCAAGAGCTGGTTCAAAAGCGGCGCCCCTGGCGTCTGGATGAGTGCGGGTGCCGTATCCATTGCTGTCATCATGACCATCGGCCTGTTGGCGGTGATCGCCGTGCGCGGTCTGGGCCACTTCTGGCCCTCCGATCTGATTTCCGCGCAGTACGCGGTGCCCGATCAGGAAGCGCATGTTCTGGTCGGTGAGCGGGTCGAGCAGGAGCAAGTGCCCCGTGCGCGATTGAAAAGCGCAGGCTTGCCCGTGCCCGCTCAAGGACCGGAGTTCATGACCCGCCAGTTGTTCAAGGTGGGCAACCGTGACCTCAACCCCAGTGATTTCACCTGGGTCATCGGCGAGTGGCTGACCGGGCAAAGCCGCCCCGCAGCGTTGATGACGCTGGAGCGTCGTGAATGGGGCAACTTCTATGGCTACCTGGTCAACGTCAAGGAAAACGGCCGGGTCGTGGCCGAAGGCGAAGCGGCCTGGCCGGCTTTGCAAGAGCGGATCAAACGCGTCGAGAAGCTGGCAGACGAGCTGTACAGCCTGGAGAAAAAAGACATAGGCGCCATCAACCACGGCATCGAACGTCTGCGCTTGCGCGCCCGCAAACTGGAACTGGCCGGCAGCCTTGATGCCGCTGCCCAGGCTGACATGGCGACCGAGCGTGCCGAACTGGACGCGCGCTACAGCGTCATTGAAGAGCGTCTTGAGGGGCTGCATCGGGACTTTGATCGCGACAGCCTGACCGCGCGCGATGCCAACGGCAAAGAGATTGAAATCAGTCTGGGCAAAGTGGTGCATGCCTATCAGCCCAATGCGATGAGCACCGTGACCAAACTGGGTTTCTACTTCCAGAAACTCTGGGAATTCCTCAGCGACGACCCCCGGGAAGCCAATACCGAAGGCGGTATCTTCCCCGCGATTTTCGGCACGGTGATGATGACCCTGATCATGGCTGTGATCGTGACGCCCTTCGGCGTGCTGGCGGCGGTGTACCTGCGTGAGTACGCGCGGCAGGGTCCGGTCACCCGGCTGATCCGCATCGCGGTGAACAACCTCGCCGGGGTGCCTGCGATTGTGTATGGCGTGTTCGGTCTCGGTTTTTTTGTCTACGTGCTGGGCGGCTCGGTGGATCGTCTGTTCTTCCCCGAAGCACTGCCCGCGCCGACCTTTGGCACGCCGGGCCTGCTGTGGGCATCGCTGACCCTGGCGCTGCTTGCTGTGCCGGTGGTGATCGTCGCGACTGAAGAGGGGCTGGCGCGGATCCCGCTGTCACTGCGCGAAGGCTCGCTGGCGCTGGGCGCGACCAAGGCCGAAACGCTGTGGAAAATTGTGTTGCCGATGGCCAGCCCGGCGATGATGACCGGCCTGATACTGGCAGTGGCCCGTGCCGCTGGCGAAGTCGCGCCGTTGATGCTGGTCGGCGTGGTCAAACTGGCGCCGTCGCTGCCGATGGATGGCAACTACCCTTATCTGCACCTGGATCAGAAAATCATGCATCTGGGGTTTCATATTTACGACGTGGGCTTTCAAAGCCCCAATGTCGAGGCGGCGCGTCCGCTGGTTTATGCCACCGCATTGCTGCTGGTGCTGGTCATCGCCTTGCTCAACCTGTCGGCGGTCAGCATTCGCAATCACTTGCGGGAAAAGTACAAGGCGCTGGATAACTGATCCGTGTGCCGCCCCCTGAGCAAGGAGGGTGGCCCGATGAAACGAATGGTTCGCACAGGAGCAATCCATGCAACACGAAAGCCCGACCCGCGGCATGAGCATGTCGGCCCTGAGACGTCACAAGCAAGGCCTGGACCTGGCCGACGAAACCGTGGCCATCGAAGTGCCGGGTCTGAATCTGTTTTACGGCGACAAGCAGGCGCTGTTCGATATCGCCCTGAACATCCCGAAACAGAAAGTGACCTCGTTCATCGGCCCGTCTGGTTGCGGCAAATCGACGTTGCTGCGCAGCTTCAATCGCATGAACGATCTGGTCGACGGCTGCCGCGTTGAAGGGGCGATCAACCTGTACGGGCATAACATCTACACCAAGGGCGAGGAGGTCGCAGAATTGCGCCGCCGCGTCGGCATGGTGTTCCAGAAGCCGAACCCGTTCCCCAAGACGATTTACGAAAACGTGGTTTACGGGCTGCGTATTCAGGGGATCAACAAGAAGCGCGTACTCGACGAAGCTGTCGAGTGGGCGTTGAAGGCCGCTGCGTTGTGGGATGAAGTCAAAGACCGGCTGCATGAGTCGGCACTGGGCTTGTCCGGCGGTCAGCAACAGCGTCTGGTCATTGCCCGAACCATCGCCGTGGAGCCGGAAGTTCTGCTTCTCGACGAGCCTTGTTCGGCACTCGACCCGATTTCGACCCTGAAAGTCGAAGAACTGATCTACGAACTGAAATCCAAATACACCATTGTGATCGTTACCCACAACATGCAGCAGGCGGCTCGGGTGTCGGATTACACCGCATTTATGTACATGGGCAAGCTCGTCGAGTTCGGTGATACAGATACGCTGTTCACCAACCCGGCAAAAAAACAGACTGAAGACTACATCACCGGTCGTTACGGCTAGGACGTGCTTCGTCAGACCTGAACCACCGCTGCGTTTTCGCAATTAAACCGGACGTTCCAAGGACACCCAGCATGATCCACAAAGACAGCCATACGCATCACATATCCCAACAGTTCAACGCTGAACTCGAAGACGTTCGCAGCCATTTGCTCGAAATGGGTGGCCTGGTCGAGAAGCAGGTCAACGATTCGGTCACCGCGCTGATCGAGGCCGACTCCGGCCTGGCGCAGCGCGTTCGTGAGGTGGACGACCGCATCAATCAGATGGAGCGCAACATCGACGAAGAATGCCTGCGCATTCTGGCGCGTCGTCAGCCTGCCGCTTCCGACCTGCGTCTGATCATCAGCATTTCCAAGTCGGTGATCGACCTGGAACGCATCGGTGACGAGGCCACCAAGATTGCCCGACGTGCGATCCAGCTTTGCGAAGAGGGTGAAGCGCCACGCGGTTACGTCGAAGTGCGTCACATCGGCGATCAGGTGCGCAACATGGTGCGCGATGCGCTGGACTCGTTTGCACGCTTCGACGCCGAACTGGCCTTGTCGGTCGCTCAGTACGACAAGATCATCGACCGTGAATACAAAACGGCCCTGCGCGAGCTGGCGACCTACATGATGGAAGATCCACGCTCGATCTCCCGCGTGCTGAATGTGATCTGGGTGCTACGCTCTCTGGAGCGCATCGGTGATCACGCACGTAATATTTCCGAGCTGGTGATCTATCTGGTGCGCGGTACCGACGTGCGGCACATGGGCCTCAAACGCATGAAGGAAGAAGTGCAGGGTATCTCGAGCGAAACCGCTAATGTTCCGGGCGCCGCTGACGATAAGTAAGATTGCCTGCAAGAAAAACGCCCAGCATGCGCTGGGCGTTTTTCATTGTGCAGCGCAGTATTTCAGTCGCCTGCGGATTAAATGTCGCGGCGCAGTCAATCAATATGGCTGTTGGCTACTAGTCAACGCTATGCTTGCCGAAACAAAGGGCGTGTTGGCATATCGCAGTTCGCCTCCAGGTGAACACGTCCGCAGGAGCGTCGATGAGTAAGGTCAGTGTATTGGTGGTGGATGACGCGACTTTCATTCGCGACTTGGTCAAGAAAGGGCTGCGCAATTATTTCCCCGGGATTCATACCGAGGACGCAGTCAACGGCCGCAAGGCTCAGGTGTTGCTGAACAAAGAAGAGTTCGACCTGATTCTATGCGACTGGGAAATGCCTGAGATGTCCGGTCTTGAGCTGTTGGCATGGTGCCGTGAGCAAGACAATTACCTGAAGACGGTTCCGTTCATCATGGTGACCAGCCGTGGCGACAAGGAAAACGTCGTGCAGGCGATTCAGGCCGGCGTCACCGATTTTGTCGGCAAACCGTTCACCAACGAGCAGTTGCTGACCAAGGTCAAGAAAGCGCTGGCCAAGGTCGGCAAGCTGGATGCGGTCATGTCCACGGCGCCGGCGCGCATGAGTTCGCCACTTAATGACTCCCTGAGTGCATTGACCGGCGGCAAGGCCGAAGTGCTTCGCTCCGCGCCTGCTTCAGCGCCTGCGAGCATTCCCAAAGCTGCACCTGCGGCGCCGAAGTCAGCACCGCCTGCCGGTCGCGGACAAGGTCAGTTGCGCCTGCCCAATGGCACACAGCCCTGCGTGATCAAGGCGCTGACGCTCAAGGAAGCAACGCTGGTGGTGCGCCACAGCGAGAACCTGCCACAGGTTCTCGACAGCGCCGTGCTTGACCTCGAACAGGGCGAGAGCAATGAAGTTGCGCGCCTGAACGGCTACCTGCATTCAGTGGCCGCCTTCGAGCAAAAGCCTGACAGCGAGTGGCTGCAAGTGTCCTTCCGCTTTGTCGATCAGGATGCGCAGAAGCTCGACTACCTGTCGCGTCTGATCGCGCGCGGTACGGCTCAGAAGCACTTCATTCCCGGCGCCTGATAGCCAACGCCGGATACGCGTGCCTGTCGCTGCCTGCGCTCAACAGCGCGGCTGCTATGTGCGCAGGCCCCACTCCGTGGAGTGGAGCAGCCTACGGCTTGCAGTGGCGCTTCCTGCGTGACGCATACGTTTCTGCGTATTTCGCGCTGAAGCGGTTTTCTATTTAGTTTTTCCAGTCGCATGACTCATGCACACACCTACTGGAAAACACTTCAATGCCTTCACCTTCGCTTCAACCGCACACTGCCCATACGATCAGCCCCACGGCTCGCTCCGCGACGCTCGTCACGAAGCGTCCTGATCTTGACCTGTTCTGCCAGGCCCTGATCGGCCTGACGCCGGATGCCGAATACCACGACGACGCATTACTGAATTCGCTTAACCGGCAACTGACCGTTTTCGCGACAAAAACAGCGCTCGTCCTCAAGCTGGCCGCTTTGCCGAACGGCGGGTGGCCTGACGAAGCGTCGCAGGTCGAATGGTCTGCAGACATGTCATTTGAGGCGCTGGTAGACGCCTTGCCCAGGCTGGCCGCGCACGTCGTCAATCCTGATAACGAGCCCTGGCTGGACGCGGCCCTTCATGCCGCCATCGATACGCCGGGCATGCGCGCACTGTCGCTGGCAGACGGGATCAGGGTCGCATACCCGGCTCTTTCGCCGCAGTCGCTGATCGCACTGGCCACCGTGTTGCTCATGCCGTCGCTGCAGTCGAGCCGGAAGCTGAGCGAGTCGCTGCCCGGCACGCAGCGTCTCCAGGTGAACATCCCGCCTCTGGAAACCTGGAGTGCAGTCCGGAACGCTGACGAGCTGTTCACCCAATCGGGTATCGAGCTGCTCTGTGTTGCCAGCGGGCCAGACATCACATTGCGCTTCAAGCCTCGTGAGGTCTGGCATGCGCTGATACAGACTGCACAGTTTCAATCCGTATTTGCACCGATGCTCGCCAGCATGGGCTGGTACGGGGGCTGGCCTGGCGAGCGTGCCTCGCCGGCGATTACCCAGGCGTTGGCAGGGCGCGCAGTGATCGATCACTTTGTGGGCACGATGAAGGGTGCCAGCGAGTCTCTTGAAAGCGCCCTGCGACGTGGATGGGTTTGCGAACACAGCCATGTCGGTCTTCGTGACCGGATTCGTGAATTGATCCGGACCCACTGCAAGGAGTACAGAACAAGTACCGTTGACCTGCTGCATTACCTGTTTCTGCGCGAAACGATGCCAGAACTGTTGATCGAAGGTGTTCCGGACCACCTTCAATACGGGCGCTCACTGGAAAGTGTGGCCTTGCTGCATGGCGTCGCGCTGGTCGAAGCGCTGACACCCGGCCTCTCCGAGGCAACACCTTATGACGCGTTGATCAAGGTCAGTGCGGACCTGGCGCACTCCAGTGACCCCGGTGTCCATGCCTTATGGGCGCAGACGCTGATTATTCCTGCGCTGCGCTATGCCATCGCGCACGGCGCTATCGAATGGTCAGCGCATGACAACGTTCGTCAAGCCACCGCCGGCCAGATCACCCAGGCACTGACCTATCTGAAAGACCAGCAGGGCCTGCACGCTGATGAGTTGAACCGCCTGTTGAGTCTACAGCCTCCGGATCGACGACAGCTCGCGCAGCAGATGCTGAAAGACCGGGGTATTCCCCACTGGTTATGGGATCAGGGCATCCATGTCGACCGCTGGCCGGTATTGCAGAATGCGGGTTTTACCGTCGCCGCGTCCTACACGGTTGATCGACTGATGGCTGCGGGTCGACCTCACGCCTCGGTTGTGGAGCTGGTGATGATGGGCGAGGTGTACATCGACGGCTGGCCTACCGTTCCTGAAGCCTATGCGAGTGCGTTCGATCTGTTCCAGACGACATTGATGAGCGCACAGGCCAGTATCATCAGACGGCTGTTGTCCGAAATGTCGACGATTGACCGGCAGACGCTGCTCAACGCCACGTGTGAACTGAGTCGCGTACGATTCGACTCCCAGCAAGGGACGCAGGGGATTTTTATCCGCTGCCAGCCAGGCAACCACCTCGCTGACTTTCATGGTCACTCCGTCATCGAGCGTTTTTTCGAGCTGATTCCTGCATCAGGCGTCGTCAGGGAAATCCCTCAGGCGTTCACCTATGAAGTCGAGGATGTCACGTGGTCAGGCACTGTTTCGATCGCCGAGGCGTTTCACCGAAGGGATGAGCACCTGCGGCGTATCGAGCACGCCAGGGTCACGCCCTTGAGGCCGATGGACAGCGATGCTTATCTCACGGGGGCTGCCTCGCGCTCTTCGTCGGTTTACCACCAGCCGCAGCAGGGCACACTGATTCCTTCTGCCGAGTTGATCTATCTCGCCGAGGCTGACCCGTCGCGCCACCTGGACATTCTGGCGGCCAAGGCCGCGGCGCACGTGCTCGCCGACTTTCTTGAGCACAGCAAGACGTTGCATCGACACGACACCCAATGGGAAAAAATCTGGGCCAGAGAGCGCGAGTATGCCGATATCGCTGCGCGCCTGATCATTCCGTTCTACGGCTGCATCAAGGACCTGGCGTCCGGTGATCATTCAGCCGGCACGGTTGCCGGCTGTGCGATAGATACGGCGTTTGCGCTCATTCCCTTGGGGCAGTTCGCAGGGTCGACGGCCCGAATCGTCATGCGTGCGGGCGAAATGAGCGTCGAATCGCTTGCAACGCTGACGGGCGGGGCGTTGAGCACATTGGTGTCGGGCCTGGCGAAGCAGAGTGCTGTATTGGCGGTGCGTGACCTCGGCCGGTTTGCGCTCAAGACAGGTGTGTCTGGCTGGGCCGGGCTGTTGAATGAGGTGTCATCGCTGCGCACTGTTTTTTCGTCACCAAGCCTGCTTGAAAGCGGCGCTGGCCTCGACCGAGGCATGTATCGACTTGCCGGCAGCCTTGCAAGCCCGCTGGAGTCGAGTGGGGCGTCTCTGGACAGGCTGGCGAGGGTCGAGGGTCGAACGGATGTCTATGTGCGCAATGTCGGGACACCGGAACACCTGGATTTCAGGTTGCTTGATCCGCAATCCGACAGCGCATTCGGGAAAAGGCTGACGTCGGTTTCAGCCGGTCAAGCGATGGAGTTTTCGGTTTTATCGGTTGAAGAGCACGTCGGCCCCGAACACTACCCGCGCATTGCACCTGTAGCGTCGATAGAGAGCGGCATTCATGAAGTGCGTGTCGCTGAAAGCAGCCGTGTGCAGGCCATCGAAAGGGAGGAAGGCGTATTCGATATTCTGATCGATGATGACATTTACCACTTGGACGCCAATGCACCTGATGCAGCACTGCGCAAGCTGATGGTGGAAAAGCTGTCTTCACGTTCGGCGAGGTTGCAGGAGGTAGAAAATCGCTGCCGGATTCGCCGTGACCTGATACAGATCCCTTGCACCAGCGGCGTGAAACTGGCGACGCCAGCGCCCGAACCCTTTACCGAAGGCTCCGGCTCGCCCACCCGAACCGGCAAATACCCCAGTCGTGCAATGGCCGCCCGTGAGTTCGGCCTCTCCAGGCTGTCGTCCGGTAACGATGCCATCGACGTGTTTGTCGACGAGGGCAAGATCTGCAAGTGGGTAACGCCTTCCGAAGGCGCGTCTTCGAGCGTTGCCGCGCAGGTCGTGCCGCTCTCCGAGTCGGAGCGTGCGCTCTTTGCCCTGCCTGAAGCGCCGAATTACCTCACGGAGTTCCCGGGTGTGCTTTCTGCCGATGCACAGTTAGGCCTGCCGGAGCATTTTCCGCTGCAAGATGCCCAGTGGATTTATGAGCATGCCCCTGTGGTTCAACTGGGTGCCATTGCCTCTGGTGTACAAGACGCACGCGCCCTGCGCGGTATCCGGATGATTCTCGATGGCGGTGACTGGATTTTCATCGAGGCGGACACCGGGATGTTCTACAGGGCACGTACCCCGGCTGATGGCGCCCTGAGCCTGGCGTTTACTCGTGTCACGCATGCCGCCGACATAAATGAGTACATCAGGCTTTCCGAGCAATACCGCGTATTTCGTGAGCGTCCGGGGGCTTTGGCAGATCAGCAAAATATTGCACGGCTGCTGTTTGATTTGCTGGACGAAGAAGACAAGGTCGCGTGGGGTGTCAGGTGGAGCGAGGAAATCACGACGTATGACGAGTATGTGAGCGGGTGCCGTGCCCATCAGCAGAAAAACGAGCTTCTGGAATATGCCGCGAACATCCTGGCGGGCGAGGCCAGCCAGAAGAAATTCGTGGAACTGGCCAAGAACAGTATTGCTGATTTTCTTCGGATCACTGAGCGAACGGCAGAGGAAAAGGAAAGCGTCGTAGAAATCCTGAACACGCTGCTGCCGGTTCAGGAAAGCTCCGTGCCCGCACCTTCCGCAGCCTGGAACGCACTGACGGTCGAAAAGATAGGCACCTCAAAGGCTGCGAAATCGATTGCCAGGCAGATCAACGGAGCGAATCTTTCTTACATTGAAGTCGTGACCGAGGAGGAGCAGCGAATCGTCTACTACGCGCTGTCCGCCGGAGAGAAGGCTAGTGCTGTCAAACTACGTATTGATGTTGTCGGTGAGGCCGAGCAAGTGATCAATGGCGTGATCTATCGCGACGCGCGGGCGCTCATGAAGAACCTGCCACCTGATCCCGGGTTTACCAGTCTTCCGGTGATAAGGGACGCTGACACGGTCAGGATCAGAGAGTTTGGCCGCTATCATGACTCCGAGCGACTGATCGCGACCGTCATAAAACGCGACATGCAAGGGCGGTCGTTGCGGTCCATGAAGGTCTTCACCTTGATGGACACCTGCCGATCCTGTGGGGGCTTCGTGCTGCCCAGACTGAAGCTCGACTTTCCTGACGCCCGGTTCTCGGTCACGTTTCTGAGGAACTATGGGGCATCCTGAGCCTATTGTTTTGCGCAGTGTGACCGCCACACTGCGCAGTCTGACGACGGTGTGCTGACGCATTATCCATGTCTGATTGATACCGACCGGTCCTCTTCTACGTGCAACGCTGCTAGGCTTGGCACCCAGTGCCCTTGAACCCGATCCTTTCCGATGCTTGAACGCCTGCTCGTCCTGTTTGCCCTGACGTTGACCGTCCCGTCAGCGGGTGCCGTCACGATCTATAAATTCACCGATGCGGATGGCGTGGTGTCGTTCTCGGACCGGCCAACGCCCGGCGCGTCGGTCATGGTGTTCAGGGACCGCATGGTCGAGCGCATTGATCAGCAGGTTCACTTGAGTGTCAGGCGCGAACGAGGCGTACACAGCCTGTACGTACGCAATGATCTGTACGCCCCGGTCGAAGTCGAACTCAAGCTGTCCAGCGTGACCAACGTGCTGGGCGTGGCAGGTGCGTCAACCACGTTGCGCCGCACGA
Source organism: Pseudomonas syringae (assembly GCF_002157375.1). Lineage (GTDB taxonomy): Bacteria > Pseudomonadota > Gammaproteobacteria > Pseudomonadales > Pseudomonadaceae > Aquipseudomonas > Aquipseudomonas syringae_T. The sequence goes on along the minus strand of NZ_MTSA01000006.1, from coordinate 18,232 downwards.
TTCCGGCACGCAGCAACCAGCGGGTCGTGGTGTTGAGTCCCAAGGTTGCGAGCAAACCGATGAATTACGCATCGGTGCTGACGTCCACGCTGGGCGATCCGAAAGGCACCGTGCAGGCCTACAAGTATCCGTTGCCCTGGATCGGTGGCCCGTTTCGTCTCACTCAAGGGCCGAATGGCAAATACAGTCATTTCGGTATCAAAGGGCGTTACGCAATGGACATCGCCATGCCCGAGGGCACACCGATCATTGCGGCGCGTGGCGGTACGGTGGTGAAGATCGAAAACAACCAGTCGGGCCGTGGCTCGAATGCATCCGGCAACTTTGTGCGGATTCTGCATCAGGACGGCACGATGGGCGTTTATCTGCACCTGATGCAGGGTTCGGTGAGCGTCAGGGAAGGCCAGCGAGTCAATGTGGGCACTGCGTTGGCGCGCTCAGGCAATACCGGCAACAGCACCGGCCCGCATTTGCACTTCGTCGTGCAGCGCAACATTGGCAATGAACTGGTATCGATCCCCTACGAATTCGCCAGACCGGTACAGAGCCTGCCCAACTTTGCGGTGGGCGGGAATTAGCGCTGTTGATTGGCAGGCGGCGATTCTGAATGCCCTGCATCCGATCTTGAGTGTGCAGTGCTGCGCGGTGCGCGCGCGCAGCGTCACGGGGTGCATGCCAACGCAGAGCATTGGCACGATAACCCTCTAAGGCTCAATCCAGCTTCAGCACTTTGGCCAGGACGATTTTCGGGCCTTTCATCTTTTTGATGATGATGCGCAGGCCTTCGACTTCCATCTGCTCCTCTTCTTCCGGCACCCGTTTGAGGGTTTCGTAGATCAGGCCTGCCAGTGTCTCGGCTTCGATATGGTCCAGATCGATGCCCAACAGGCGCTCGATCTTGAACAGCGGTGTGTCACCACGCACTAGCAGCTTGCCCGGCTGATACGCCAGAATGCCGCGTTCTACCTTGCGGTGTTCGTCCTGGATATCGCCCACCAGCACTTCGAGCACGTCCTCCATTGTCAGGTAGCCGACGATCTTGCCATCAGCCTCTTCGACCACTGCGAAGTGTGCGCCGCCTTTGCGGAATTGCTCCAGCAACTGAGACAGCGGCATGTGCCGCGACACGCGTTCCAGCGGACGGGTCAGTTCGGCCAGGTTGAACGACTCTGGAATGTGATCCAGCGCCGCCAGCTCCAGCAGCAGGTCCTTGATGTGCAACAGCCCGACGAACTCGCCACGTTCGGCGTCGTACAGTGGATAACGGCTGAATTTGTGACGACGGAACAGGGCGAGGATTTCCTTGAGCGGCGCGTTGAAATCCAGAGAGACCATGTCTTCGCGGGAGTTGGCCCAGTCGACCACTTCCAGTTCGCCCATTTCGACCGCAGAGGCCAGCACACGCATGCCTTGATCGCTGGGATCCTGGCCACGGCTGGAGTGCAGAATCAGTTTCAGCTCGTCGCGGCTGTAGCTGTGTTCGTGGTGCGGACCGGGCTCACCCTGACCCGCGATGCGCAGAATGGCGTTGGCGCTGGCGTTGAGCAGGTAGATGGCCGGGTACATGAGCCAGTAGAAGAAGTACAACGGGGCGGCTGTCCACAGCGAGAGCAGCTCCGGTTTGCGGATGGCCCAGGATTTGGGGGCCAGTTCGCCGATGACGATGTGCAGATAGGAAATGATGAAGAAGGCGGTAAAGAACGACACGCCTTTGATCAGTTCTGGCGTGTCCACGCCCAATGCGGCGAGCAACGGCTCCAGCAGGTGCGCAAAGGCCGGTTCACCGACCCAGCCCAGTCCGAGCGAGGCGAGGGTGATACCCAGCTGGCAGGCTGACAGGTAGGCATCCAGCTGGCCGTGTACCTTGCGCAGAATGTGCCCGCGCCAGCCGTTCTTGTCGGCAATGGCCTCGACCTTGGTCGAGCGCAGTTTGACCATCGCGAATTCGGCCGCCACGAAAAAACCGTTGAGCAGAACCAGGAACAGCGCAAAAAGAATCATGCCGAAGTCGGCGAAGAGTGAAGACAGGTTGAAACTAGGGGAAGGGTCCATGATTGGGTTTTGCAGGGTCCGTATTGACAGGAAGAGGGTAATGTCGCGTCACAAGACGTCATGAACCCGGCAATGTAGCCGCTGAAAGCACGATTGCCTAGTCGTCGTTCGAGGGTTTGGACAATTGGCCGCTGGCAAAGTGGCAAGTAAATACGCTGCCCTTGCCCGGAACGCTGTTGATCTCGAGATTGCCGCGGTGGCGCAGCAGCACATGCTTGACGATTGCCAGGCCAAGCCCCGTACCGCCGGTATTGGATGCGCGACTGGTGTCGACCCGATAGAAACGCTCGGTGAGGCGCGGCAAATGCTTGGTTTCGATGCCGATCCCCGAATCCTGCACACTCAAGTGCGCGCCTCGTTCGTCAGCCCACCAGCGGACACGGATAACACCCTCGGCCGGCGTGTATTTGACGGCGTTGAAGATCAGGTTGGAGAACGCGCTGCGCAACTCGCTTTCGCTGCCTTTGAGGCGCATGTCGCTTTCGAGGCTGAGGTGGATCTGCTGGTTCTTGCTGCCTGACAAGGCATTGGCGTCCGCCGTGATGGTCTTGAGCAAGGTAGTGATGATGACCGGGTTGTTGTCTGAGGGGTAATCCGTGGCTTCCAGCTTGGCCAGCAACAGCAGGTCGTTGAGCAGCGTCTGCATGCGCCCGCCTTGCTGATGCATCTGTTGCAGGGCCCGGACCCAGCGCGGGTTCACGTCTTCCACGTTATCCAGGAGTGTTTCCAGGTAGCCGAAGATAACGGTCAGGGGCGTGCGCAACTCGTGGGAGACGTTGGCGACGAAATCTTTGCGCATCTGCTCCAGTTGATGGATACGGGTGACATCGCGTACCAGCATCAGATGTTCGTTATTGCCATAGCGGGTGACCAGCAACTGGATACGCAAGCGGTCGTTGGTCGGCGAGGGTATTTCCAGCGGTTCACTGTAATCGCCCAGCGCAAAATATTCCTTGAAACGCGGGTGCCGCACCAGATTGGTGACGGGTTGACCGCTGTCCTGCGGCGTCTTGAGGCCCAACAAGGTTTCGGCTGCGCGGTTCCACCATTCCAGGTTGCCCTCGCTGTCGAGCATGATGACTGCGTCGCGCAACGCTGCAGTGGATTCCTGAACCCGGTCGATGACTGCCTGCAGGCGACCGCGAACACGCTGGTCGCGGCGTTGCAGGTGATAGATGCTGTCGAAGACCTCACCCCACAGTCCATAGCCGTCCGGGGGCGGTTCGTCCGACTTGTGGCTGCTTAGCCAGTCATGCAGGCGCAGTAGCTGCTTCAGGGTCCAGGCCAGATACAGCCCCAGGCCGATGGCCAGGCTCCAGCCGTATTGTCCGCTGATCAGACCGACTATCAGGCAGGCAGTGACCAGCAACAACATGTGGCGTATCAGAGTGCCGTGCCAATTCTGATTCAATTAAAGGTAAATCCTTGTCTGATCCGCACTGCCCGCGTGTCTGCGCCGACGAAGCAGCTGTCAGCTTTTTGTGGAAAAGCGATAGCCTGTGCCGCGCACGGTTTGTACCAGATTTTCATACGCATCACCCAAGGCCTTGCGCAGGCGACGGATGTGAACGTCGACAGTACGTTCTTCGACATACACGTTGCCGCCCCAGACCTGATCCAGCAACTGGCCACGGGTGTAGGCGCGCTCCTGATGGGTCATGAAAAATTGCAGCAAGCGGTATTCGGTCGGCCCCATCTCTGCCGGCTTGCCGTCGATGGTCACACGGTGGCTGATCGGGTCCAGCAGCAGACCGCCAACTTCGATAGGGGCTTCGCCATCCGTCGGCCCGGCGCGGCGCAATACGGCCTTGAGGCGCGCGACCAGTTCGCGGGGCGAGAACGGCTTGGTGATGTAATCGTCAGCGCCCACTTCCAGGCCCTGGATCTTGTTGTCCTCTTCGCCCTTGGCGGTGAGCATGATGATCGGGATATCCCCGGTCAATTCGTCACGCTTGAGGCGGCGCGCCAGTTCGATGCCGGATGTGCCGGGCAGCATCCAGTCGAGCAGGATCAGGTCCGGCTTGCGGTCCACGATGATCGCATGGGCCTGCTGAGAGTTTTCGGCTTCAATACAGTCGTAGCCGGCCATTTCCAACGCAACGGCGATCATTTCGCGAATAGGCGCTTCGTCGTCAACGATCAGAATGCTCCTGCCAACCATGCTTGAACCTCTTGTCATTTAACTGTCTTGGGGCGCATTAGATAACGGAATTATTGCAGTCGTGTGACAGGTTTGAATGAGGCTAGCACGCTGGCCGTCTATTGAGGCCAGGATGGCTTTTTATTCAGGTTGGCAGAAGATGGCCCGCGCTGGCCTCAGCGCACGGCGTAGTCGGCCACAATACCGAGAAATATGGCCAGTCCGGCCCAGTGGTTGTGCAGAAAAGCCTTGAAGCAGGCGTCTCGATCACGTGAGCGGGTACTCCAGAACTCCCAGGCGAAGCATCCGGCGGCAACCAGCAAGCCCGCGTAAAAGCAGGCGCCCAGCTCGAAACGGGCACCGGCCAGTATCAGGCAGCCGAGCGCCAGGCCCTGTAGCGTCGCGATGATGACCCGGTCAGCGTCACCGAACAGCACGGCAGTGGATTTGACGCCGATCTTCACATCATCGTCGCGGTCCACCATCGCGTAGTAGGTGTCGTAGCCCACCGTCCACAGCACGTTGGCGATGTACAGCAGCCAGGCCGCGGCAGGCAGGTCGCCGGTCTCTGCCGTAAAGGCCATCGGCATCCCCCAGGAAAACGCGGCACCCAGTACCACCTGCGGGTAATAGGTGTAGCGCTTCATGAACGGGTAACTGGCCGCCAGGGCAAGGCCGCCGAACGACAGCCAGATCGTCGTCGAATTGGTGAACAGCACCAGCACGAAACTCAGGCCGACCAGCACCGCGAACAGCACCAGTGCCTCGCGTGAGCTGATTTTGCCGCTCACCAGAGGGCGTTGCTCCGTGCGTTTGACGTGGCCATCGACCTTGCGATCAGCGAAGTCATTGATCACGCAACCTGCTGCCCGCATCAGGAACGCGCCGATCACGAATATCAACACGGTCTTCAGTGAGGGCGAACCTTTGCCTGCAATCCAGACGGCCCACAGGGTGGGCCATAGCAACAGGTAAAAACCGATGGGCCTGTCGATCCGCGTCAGCTGAATGAAGTCCCAGGCCCGCGGGCTCAGACGGTTGAGCGATTTAAGCAGTGACAGGTACATCAGACGTGGTCCTTATGGTGAATCGCATTGCACAGGGCAGGCAGAAAGACTTCGGCGACCAGCACGCTCAAGGCGCCGCGGCTGAAACGCGAGCGGCGCGCCCAAAGAGGTGATGCCTGTGCTGACGACAGCGTCGAGGCAGCTTTGGCGTTGGGCAGCCAGCTTGTCGGGTAATGACACACCTGGAGTGTGCCGCGCGTGAAGGCGGGGTCGCTGAACAGCAATTCACCCAGCGAGCGCGTGCCCAGCCGGTCCATATGCAACCCGCCATCCTGCAAAGCGCTGCGGGCGGCTACGCTGCGAGCGAACACCCAGTGACAGCCGTTGCCCTGCAAGTACACTTCGCGAACCCAGCCCTCGCTGTCCGGTGGCAGTTCCAGCGCTACACATTCATCGAGTCGTAGCGGCTGCCAGCCTTCGAACAACGGGAGGACGCTGAAACCGCCGTCAGACAGACGGTCAAGCCGGCGCGTGAGCGATTCCTGATGGAACAGCCAGTCGAGAATCGCAGGCTCGGGCGCATCGATCAATTGCTCTCGCAGAAGCCAGATCGGACTAACGAATACGGGAGGATGCTGGGTCACGGTAAGTCATTTTCGACAGCCAACGAGGCCGCGAGCTTAACATGATTGAAGCCCCCCACCGACGGCCGGCAAAACAGCTCGTTATGGATTCAGGCTTGCATCCGGCACTGCCGATCAGTACAACGCCCCTTCAGACGGCAAACGACCGTTATACAACTTCAGCCTGATAGTCGAGAGAACCTGATATGAAGAAGTGGCAGTGCATAGTGTGTGGCTTGATCTATAACGAAGCTGACGGCTGGCCTGATGACGGGATCGCGCCCGGTACGCTCTGGCAGGATGTGCCGGAAGACTGGATGTGCCCGGATTGCGGTGTTGGCAAGATGGACTTTGAAATGATTGAAATCGGCTGATCGTGCCTGAAGGTCAGGCGTATCCATGAATAGGAAAGAACAATGAGCGCACCTGTCGTCATCATCGGCACCGGCCTTGCGGGCTATAACCTGGCTCGGGAGTTTCGCAAGCTGGACGGTGACACCCCGTTGTTATTGATCACCGCCGATGACGGCCGCTCCTATTCCAAGCCGATGCTGTCCACCGGCTTCGGCAAAAACAAGGAAGCCGACGCATTGAGCATGGCCGAACCTGGCGCTATGGCTGATCAGCTCAAGGCCGAAATCCGTACGCATACGCGGATCAGCGGCATTGATCCGGGTCACAAACGCCTGTGGATCGGTGAGGAAGCGGTGCATTACCGTGACCTGATACTGGCCTGGGGCGCCGAGGCCATTCGCGTGCCGGTGGAAGGTGACGCAGACGATGCGATTTTCCCCATCAACGACCTTCAGGATTACGCCCGTTTCCGAGCTGCTGCGGCCGGTAAACGTCGGGTTCTGATTCTGGGGGCGAGGCTGATCGGCTGCGAGTTCGCCAATGACTTGATGCTGGGCGGCTACGAAGTCGACCTGGTGGCGCCATGCGAGCAGGTCATGCCGACCTTGCTGCCTCTCGCCGCTGCGACCGCGGTCCAGAGCGGTCTTGAAAGCCTGGGCGCACGTTTCCATCTAGGCCCGGTGCTGACACGTCTGAATCGCGACAGCGAAGGTTTGCAAGCGCATTTGTCTGACGGACAGGTCATCGATTGCGATCTGGTGGTGTCCGCTATCGGTCTGCGTCCGCGCATCGATCTGGCGGCGGCTGCGGGTTTGCAGACGGGGCGCGGCATTCTGGTTGATCGTCAGTTGCAGACGTCTCACGCCAATATCCATGCGCTGGGCGATTGCGCCGAAGTCGACGGCCTCAACCTGTTGTACGTGATGCCGCTGATGAGCTGCGCCCGCGCGTTGGCCCAAACGCTGGCCGGCACTCCAACGGCGGTGAAATACGGGCCGATGCCTGTCACAGTAAAAACGCCAGCCTGCCCGCTGGTGGTTTCGACGCCACCGCGCGGGACTGCTGGCCAATGGCATATCGAAGGGCAGGGGAGTGACATCAAGGCGCTCTGCCGCGACGCCGATGGCAATCTGCTGGGCTATGCGTTGACAGGAGCGGCCGTTATGGAAAAACTCGCACTGAACAAGGTTTTACCTGCGTTATTGGCATGATTTCGACGCATTTTGTCGGATAGTCGCTATATTTCCGTTCAGAAACCTCGTTCATGTACTGGCGCGGGCCAGTCCGGCATGACATTCTCATTACTGTCTGCCGCGACGTAGAGCCGTCGCAGCGCCTTGTAGCCGTTTGTTATAGCGGCGCGGGACATAAAAACAAAAACCGTAAAAGAGGCTTCATATGCGTAAACCAGATCTTGCAGCCGCTATTGTTGAAAAAGCGGATCTCACCAAGGAACAGGCCAAGAAAGTCCTGGATGCCATTCTCGAAGAAATCACTGGCGCACTGCACCGTAAGGACAGTGTCACGCTTGTGGGCTTTGGAACGTTTCTGCAACGCCATCGCGGCGCGCGTACTGGCAAAAACCCACAAACCGGGGAGCCGGTAAAAATCAAGGCAAGCAACACCGTTGCCTTCAAACCGGGGAAATTCCTGAAAGACAGCGTCAACCCTTGATACGTTGGTGCGCGCCTTCGCAGGAGGCGCGCACCTGACAAGCGGGCACACTCATCAGATGGGGTGCCCGTTTTGATGTGTGTCATGTGGTACGGATAACATACCTGTGTCATCTGTGAGAATTGTCCTACTCGATTTCGTACAACTGCCTTCCTGAAACCCAGCCCTGCCTGACTTCTTCTTATTGTCCGATCCCCTAGAGTGCCGCCCTTGCTGTACCCCTCAACATTACTCTTGGGAAATCTCGAATGAAAAAGCTATGGAAGTGCGCTGCCGTTGCAGCTCTGATCGCTGCAACCAGCGGTTGTGTCAGCTACAACGTCAGCCAGCCAAGTGCTCCGCTGGAAGGCACGGTCAAGACTGACCTGAAAGCGGACATCAAGGTCGGTGGCGCCATCAGCGGTGAATCCTCTACCAACGTGCTGTTCAACGTCCTGAGTTTTGGCGGCGATACCCGGTTTGCCGATGGTGTGGCCTACGGTGGCTCGAGCGGCGGTGGCCTGGGCCTGGCGTTGCCCGATCCGGTATCGACAGCCAAGGCCGCTGCTGCTTACAAAGCGGTCAAATCTTCGGGAGCCGACCTGATTGTGGCGCCGCGCTACGAAGTCAGCGTTCAGGACTACTTCATCTTCAAGAAGGTCAACGTGAAAGTGACCGGCAGCAAAGGCAGCATCAACAGCATCCGCTGATGTAACCGTGATGCTGCTTCCCGCGCGAAGCAGCATTGTGGTGTCGAAGGAGGCTTCGTGTGTCGATCTCCTTCGATATGTATCTTTCCATACAGGTTTTTGTAGGTAAACCGCTACACTGTCATGAACACCACGATCCCGACGACGGGGTCGGGTTCGAGCCGAGGCCTGTATGAAATTTCGTTTTCTTTTGTGGATGTTGGGTCGGCTCATGGCTCGCGCCAGTCGAGACAATCCTGATTTCCAGCAGCAGTTGGCTGGCAAGAACCTGACGTTCCAGTTGCAGACTAAAGACGGTAAAGTTGCACGCCACTTCGTTGTGGAGGAACAGCGTATTCGCAGTGCGACCGGTACGGTTGCCGAGCCTGCCTTTGCCATCGCGTTTCGTGATGCAGCGTTTGGCTTTGACACCTTGCAGGCGAAAAACAAACAGTTGGCCTTCATGAGGGGCATTCAGGACAAGGACATCGAGATCAAGGGCAACCCGGCCCTGGTGATCTGGTTCCAGGGCCTGACCAAATACCTTAAACCCAGGAAGAAAAAGGCCTGATCACGGCAGTTGCAAGCCGCCTGCCGCCTTGTGCAAGGCACGAAGGTGTTCGCCCATCTGTTTGAGATTGGCTTCGTTGGCCGCGATTTCTTTGGCTCGGTCAGGCTCCAGCAGTGCGCGCACTTCCTTGTCGAGATCGCCTGTCAGCCGCTTGAGCTGCTTCTGGCGCTGGCTGCTTTCCGCTTCAAGGCGCTGCCATTCGCTCGCCTGCGGCAAACCGTAACCGCCACTGCCCAGCAGTTCGGCAGGGCGACTCAGGAACCCGCTGCCGGCAAGTATCTCCTGCAACGTAGTCGTGGCCTTTGAGACCCTGCCGTCTTTCAGTTCCCGCGCTCCGAGGTAGCGTTGCTTCACTTCATCCTGTGCCAGCAGCAACTGTCGACGCAGACTGGCTTGTTCCAGCAGAAGGATGGCCGCACTGGTCTGCAGGTCGGCCTTCTCGAACCATTGGCTGCGTTCGCTCGCCGGTAGTGCCATCCATTCTTCTACGGTGTTCTGCTTGATGGGCAGATGCTTCTTCAATACCTCAAACATTGCCTGGTAGCGGTCACGGTACGAATCGAATCGATAACCCAGACGCAAGGCTTCCTTGGGGTCGTCCAGTACGCTGGTATCTGCCAGGCCCCGGCCTTTCAGAACCTCCAGCAAACCGTTGGGCAGAATGCTGTCCAGACCAACCAGCTTGGGGTTGTGCGTGCCGCTGCGCAGCAGCTTGAGGTTTTCAACTGCGCAATTGTTCGAGAGGAAATAGTAGTTGCCGTCGTAGCTCCAATGCATCTCGGCGGCATGCTGGACCAACCCTTCGATTTCCGGGCGGGACAGTTTGATCGGCACGGACGCGAGGCTTCGCAGTTCGGTCTTGGTGTACTCGTCGATCACCTGGGCCAGCGGCAGCACAAAAAGCCGTGACGGATAGGCGCCCATCAGGCCGTCCCAGCTTGAAAGCTGAACGTCGCCGACAAACGCCCGGTAAGACAGCACCAGATGCTGATCCAGGTCCAGGCGGCAATCCGGCCCTCGCGGACGACCCGGTTTGCAGATCACCAGGCGCAACATGCTGTGGCCCCAACGGCTGGCCCAGTTCTGATTGGCCTCGGCCAGCAGATAATCAACCGCATAGACCCGCTCCGGGTCCAGCTTGCCGAGCGGTTCTCGACCGAAGTCGCTGCCGGCGTTCAGGTACGGGTAAAACGTCGGGCATTGCGCCTGTGCTGCGGGTGCCCAGCCAAAGCGCTCTTTGTAGTAGGCATAGAGCGCCGGGCGACGACAGGCATAGGCCGGGTCGAGCAGAAAGTACTCCATGTTGACCGCCACGAACTCCAGCGGGCTGGTGGTCTCGTAAATATCCGGGCTGCGGGCAACCTGACCGTTATGTTCCTCGCGCTCGCCGCGACGTCCTACATATTGCTGCCAGCCTGCCAGGTCCAGCAGGCGCGGGTCATCGCTCAAGGTAAAACGTCGGTCGGTCTGACCGCGACAGTTGTCCGGAAGGCCGACCTTGCCCAGTGAGCTGCCACGCGATGCGCAGCGGAATATCAGGGTCCGCTCGCTCGGCGACCACAGACGTGAGCGGTCATACACATGAGTCAGCTCATGCAGAACGGTAGCGAGCAGTTCCCGGCGAACCGTGCCGTGTGGACGGCCTGTCTGGGCGGTGGCGGCGGAGCCATCGGTCAACGAAGGCAGCAAATGACTGTTGAGGTATAGCTGATAAGGGCCGGCGGCCTGGCCGTAGGCATTTTGCGGCATGTCGCCGGACCAAGTGACCTCGACGGTTCTGTCCAGCGCCTCGACGAAGCTGGGCGGTAGCGCCCGCATGGCTTCGTCGAGCAGCGTCTGACTGGCTTGCTGTTGGGCGGCATCAAGACCGTCGGTATGCAGTTCCAGCTTCAGGCTGGCAAAGGCATGCGTTCCGGCCAGCGACAGCGCGCCAGCAAGCAGCCAGGCGCACAGTCGCCTCACAATGCGAGGATTGCTTCGGCCAGGGTCTGGTCGCTGGCATCCCGTGCTTCCGGCACACGGGTGCGGAGCGTATCGAATGCAGCGTCGAGCTGCGCGCCGTGGATATCGCCACCGCTGGCGACGTAGCTTGCGGCATCGTCCTTGGCCTGAATCACGACCTTGGAGTCACGGATCGAGGTGGTGGTGTCAGAGGTGAAGTCGATGGTACGGCCGAACGCACGAACAATGATGTTGCTTGTGGCTACAACGGTCTGGGCCTGAGCAAGGTCGGCCAGCAGTAGCAGGCCAAGGGAAGCAGCAATCAGCGGGGTACGCATGTAGTGACGTCTCCAGTTACGCAAAGAGGGGAAAGTGGCTATTGGACGAGGATTGCCTGCGCCAGTTCAAGGTCGCTGGCGTGAAGTTTTGCATCCGACTGGCGTAGCGCGCGCAATGCCGACTCGAGTCTGGCGCCTAGCATGTGCCCGTCGCTGGCAACGAACGCAGCGGCATCATCCCGAGCAGCCACGATCAGCTTGTTGTCGAACGGGGCCGTCGTGACCTGACTGGTGACATAGCCGGTTTTTACCAGGCCTTGTGTGGTCGTATCGAACGCTTGGGCCTGGCCGGCAAACGCCAGGCTGGCTAAAGGTGCGATAAACAGAAGGTGCAGTAAACGCATGACTTTCACGAAGCGGCAAAACAGGCGTCAAGGCTAGCGTAATGCTCCGGCCAGAGCTACCCCGGCCGGATCACCGATGACGGTGACAGTGTGTCAGATGGTCAGAATGGCCTGAGCCAGTTGGCCATCGGTGGCTTGCAGTTCAGGCAGTTGCTGGCGGATGTGCTGCAGTGCGCTTTCCAGTCGGGCGCCACGGATTTCGCCGGAGCTCGCCACGAAGCTGGCGGCATCTTCACGTGCCGCCTGAACGATCTTGTCGTCCTTCAGGGAGGAGGACAAATTGGAGGTGGCACGGGTCGATGCGTTGAATGCGTCAACCAAAGCATCAGTGGTCACAATAAAGCTGGAAGCGTTTGCGCCGGCTGCGGCGGTCAACAGGAAGGCAGCGCCAAGGTTACGTAGCAGAGACATGATCGAATTCCATTGTGGACAAAAGGGCACAGGCTGCTTGCGAAGCCAAAGGGCTGAGATAGACCGCTAGACTATCCCACCGACGCCACGCTTGTCATGGCAGTCGATAGCTGGACATCGCGTGGTGCGCAGCATGGGTGACTGTATCTGCTTTTTTTGAAATCTTAAAAACTGTACTGCTGCGCCTTAAGGTCCGCTAATAAATGGCGGCCCGAAAACGACAAGACCCGCCTCAGTTGCCTGAGTCGGGCCTTGTGTGAAGCAATTCGGAGTGCTGGTGGGAGACCTTGAAGGCCTGGGACCAGCAAGCGCTAACTTAGCGCCAGAACGGCTTGCTCAGCTCTTCGTAACGCTGGGATTCGCTGATACCGGCGTCAGCCAGCAGGCGTGCATCCAGACGAGCCAGTTGATGACGGCTGGACAGGCGACGCTGCCAGAGCATCAGGTTGGCGAATACGCGCAGAGGCAAAGAAGCTTTTGCAGTGTTGACGGTGCTTTCGCTGAACAGATCGGAACTGAGTGTACGTTCCATGGTGTGACTTCCTTCCGCTTGTGGCGGGATAAGTGAGTTGCTTGACTGGTGCCCATTTTCCTCGCACACGTCCAGATTCCATAGGCACAGTTCACTTGTATTGTGCTGGTTCAGTTAACTGTGATTGGGCACTGTTTTGTTCATAAATGGGGCAACTGTACCGGTCAGCACTCTTGTGGTGCGTTTTGTGCTCGATTGTGGTGAATATCGCCTTCTTTGGCAGTTTTATGACCGGTACAGAAGTACAGTTTTTTGAAAAGAGCAGCAGGTCAATCGGCACGTGATACAGAAAACCGTTTGCTCGCTTGAAACTGTCCTGCTCAGGCCGGCAGCATGCGTCCGGTCTCTTCCAGGTTGATGTGCCAACTCAGTGCTTCGCGCAGGATGTGTGGCGTGTGTCCGCCCAGCGCGCAAGCGGCGCTGAAGTAAGTCTCAAGCGCGTCTCGATAGTCCGGATGCACACAGTTGTCGATGATCACTCTGGCGCGTTCGCGTGGCGCAAGGCCTCGCAGGTCTGCCAGGCCCTGCTCGGTGACGAGGATGTCGACGTCGTGTTCGGTATGGTCAACGTGACTGACCATTGGCACCACGCTGGAAATCGCACCGCCCTTGGCAATCGACTTGGTGACGAATATCGCCAGGTGCGCGTTGCGAGAGAAATCGCCGGAGCCGCCGATCCCGTTCATCATGCGCGTCCCGCAAACGTGAGTGGAGTTGACGTTGCCGTACAGGTCGAACTCCAGCGCGGTGTTGATTCCGATGATCCCCAGGCGACGTATAACTTCCGGGTGATTGGAAATTTCCTGTGGGCGCAACACCAGCCTCGACTTGTAACGGTTGAAGTCGGCAAAAACTTCAGCGTGCTTGGCGGCGGACAAGGTCATGGAGCTGCCTGAAGCGAAGGTCAGTTTGCCGGCGTCGAACAGGTCGAAGGTCGAGTCCTGCAGAACCTCCGAATACATGGTCAGGTCGTTGAACGGCGATTCCAGCAGCCCGTGCATCACGGCGTTGGCGATGTTTCCGATACCTGCCTGCAGGGGCATCAGCTTGTCAGTCAGTCGTTCTTCGCGCACTTCCTTCTTGAAGAACTCGACCAGGTGATTGGCGATCGCCTGAGTGTCGACGTCCGGTGGCGTGACAGTGGAGGGCGAATCGGGCTGGTTGCTGATGACAATGCCGACGATTTTTGCCGGGTCGATCTTGACGGCATGGCTGCCGATACGCGAGTCAGCCTCCAGCACCGGAATGGGCAGACGGGTAGGTCGATAGCTGGGAATGTAGATATCGTGCAACCCTTCGAGCTCCAGCGGCTGAGCCAGGTTGATTTCCACAATGACCTGTTTGGCGAGGATGGCAAAACTGGCCGAGTTGCCGACTGAGGTGCTGAGCACCAGATGTCCGTCTTCGGTGATCGCGACGCATTCGATGACAGCAAGGTCCACCGCTTTGATCTGTCGATTGCGCAACAGCTCAACCGTGTCGGACAAGTGCTGGTCAATGAACATCACGGTGCCGTTGTTGATGGCCTTGCGCAGTGTGCTGTCGACCTGAAAAGGCATGCGGCGGGAGAGCACGCCGGACTCGGTCAATTGCTTGTCCAGGTCATTGCCCAGGCTGGCGCCGGTCATCAGGCTGATTTTCAGCGGTGTCACTTTGGCGCGCTCGGCCAGCGCATGGGGCACAGCCTTGGCTTCGCCTGCGCGAGTGAAGCCGCTCATACCGACGGTCATGCCGTCTTCAATCAACGCGGCAGCATCGGCTGCGCTCATAACCTTGCTCATCAGGGAAGGCAGGCGGATACGGTCAGGGTACATGGGGTTCTGTCTCTGGGGTGGCAGCAAAGCGACAAGTCTAGTGCGTTGAGCCAGGTTCGTCCTGCTACCAAGGTCGCATTGGAGGGCTCTAATTGGGGGCTTTCAACACAAAACACTGTTACTCGAAATGTAAAAAGCCTGCGCGTCCGTGTTACCGGGGTGCCTGACTCTTTTCCTGAGGCAACTGATACTCCCGAGCCTGATCGACCAGCCAGTCTCTAAACGCAGTGAGGGAGGCTGACTCGACTTTACGCTCGGGAATCATGAGGTGATAAGCCTTGTTGCTGGGCAGTGATTGAGGGTTTGCGATCACCAGGCGCTGTTCGCGCAATTCGCGCTGGATGAGAAAGGGCGGGATCAGTGCCACGCCCATGTCGTGCATCGCCGCCTGTGCCAACATCGAAAACAGCTCGTAACGAGGCCCTGTCATGTCGCGTGCGACGTCCTGGCTTTGCGCGTTGAACCATTGGCGCCATGCGTAGGGTCGAGTGGTTTGTTGAAGCAGCGGCAGCTCGGCCAGATCGCCTGCGGTCAGGCTATCCCGACCCTCCAGGAATGACGGGCTGCACACGGGCATGGAGTTCTCGCCCATCAGCCGGTGTGATTCTGTGCCGGACCAGTCGGCGTCGCCAAAATAGATGGCGGCATCGAAATCGGTGTCGGCGAACAGGAACGGGCGAGTGCGGTTGGTCAGGTGAACGGTGACATCCGGATGCTTGTGCTGGAAGTCTTTCAGGCGCGGCAACAGCCATTGGGTGCCGAACGTGGGAACCACCGCCAGCTCGATCGCGTTGGCACCTTGCTGGCCCATGACCGAGAGCGTATCGCGCTCAACGGCGTCCAGTTGCTGGGCAACGCGTCTACTGTAAGACAGCCCGGCCTCGGTCAGCTTTACGCCGCGTCGAGAGCGTCGGAACAGTTCGATGCCCAGAAACGCTTCCAGCCCGCCGATTTGCCGGCACACGGCGCCTTGGGTCAGGGAAAGCTCGTGAGCCGCTTTGGTAAAGCTTTCATGCCGTGCAGCTGCCTCGAAACTCACCAGTGCGGTCGTGCTGGGTATCTTGCGTCTCATGTACTTTCTTCTCACTGGTTTTTTCAGTGTGGCGCGGTAATCGGCACTCCGGAGTGAGAAATTAGCACAAGGGATTGATAAAACCTCGTTTGTCGCGGGGTTGAACCGGGGCTAGGATCGTTACAGGATTTTTCAGCTGAATATGAGGAACGGGCATGAGCGGCAAGGCAAGCTTCAACTGGATCGATCCACTGCTGTTGGACCAACAGCTCACCGAAGAAGAGCGCATGGTTCGCGACACGGCAGAACAGTTCGCCCAGAGCAAGCTAGCCCCGCGCGTGCTGGAGGCGTTTCGACACGAGAAAACCGACCCGGCCATCTTCCGTGAAATGGGTGAGGTGGGGCTGCTGGGTGCGACGATCCCCGAGGAATTCGGCGGCAGTGGTTTGAATTACGTCTGTTACGGGCTGATCGCTCGTGAAGTGGAGCGCATCGATTCGGGCTACCGGTCAATGATGAGTGTGCAGTCCTCGCTGGTCATGGTGCCGATCAATGAGTTCGGTACGCAGGCCCAGAAAGAGAAATACCTGCCCAAGCTGGCATCGGGCGAATGGATTGGCTGCTTTGGCCTGACCGAGCCCGATCACGGCTCTGACCCCGGCGCGATGATCACCCGTGCGCGGAGTGTCGAGGGTGGCTATCGTTTGAGTGGCAGCAAGATGTGGATCACCAACAGCCCGATTGCAGACGTGTTTGTGGTGTGGGCCAAAGATGATGCGGGCGACATTCGCGGTTTCATTCTTGAAAAGGGCTGGGCCGGGCTGAGCGCTCCGGCCATTCATGGCAAAGTCGGTTTGCGTGCGTCGATCACTGGCGAGATCGTCATGGATAACGTGTTCGTGCCCGAGGAGAACATCTTCCCGGACGTGCGCGGTCTCAAAGGCCCTTTTACCTGCCTCAACTCGGCACGCTACGGTATCTCCTGGGGTGCTTTGGGGGCGGCGGAGTTCTGCTGGCACACCGCGCGGCAATACACGCTCGATCGGCAGCAATTCGGGCGTCCGCTGGCGGCCAATCAGCTTATACAAAAAAAGCTCGCGGACATGCAGACCGAGATCACGCTGGCGCTGCAAGGTTGCCTGCGCCTGGGTCGCATGAAAGACGAAGGCACAGCTGCGGTAGAGATTACCTCGATCATGAAGCGCAACTCCTGCGGCAAATCGCTGGATATCGCGCGCATGGCTCGCGACATGCTGGGCGGTAATGGCATCTCGGACGAGTTCGGTATTGCAAGGCACCTGGTCAATCTTGAAGTGGTGAACACCTATGAGGGGACGCATGACGTGCATGCGTTGATTCTGGGACGTGCGCAGACCGGTATTCAGGCTTTCTATTAAGGAGGGCTGATCATGGGGGCGCTTTCACATATCCGAGTGCTCGACTTGTCGCGCGTTCTGGCCGGACCTTGGGCCGGGCAGATCCTTGCCGACCTTGGGGCTGATGTCATCAAGGTCGAGCGTCCAGGCAGTGGCGATGACACCCGCGCATGGGGGCCACCGTTTCTTAAAGACACGGCCGGGCAGAACACGAGTGAGGCGGCGTATTACCTGTCCGCCAACCGTAACAAGCAATCAGTCACCATCGATTTCACACGTCCCGAAGGGCAGAAGCTGGTGCGGGCGCTGGCGGCGAAGTCCGATATCGTGATCGAAAACTTTAAGGTCGGTGGGCTGGCGGCTTATGGGCTGGATTACGAGTCGCTCAAGGTCGTCAACCCGCGACTGATCTATTGCTCCATTACCGGGTTCGGGCAAAGCGGTCCTTATGCAACGCGTCCGGGGTACGACTTCATGATTCAGGCACTTGGCGGCCTGATGAGCCTTACCGGTTTGCCGGAGGGTGAAGAAGGTGCAGGCCCGGTGAAAGTCGGCGTCGCGCTGACCGATATTCTGACCGGCCTGTATTCGACGACGGCCATTCTTGCTGCTTTGGCTCACCGCGATCAGAGCGGTGCCGGCCAATGCATTGATATGGCATTGCTGGATGTGCAGGTGGCCTGCCTGGCCAATCAGGCGATGAACTACCTGACGACGGGGGTAGCGCCGGGGCGTCTGGGCAATGCCCATCCCAATATCGTCCCCTATCAGAGCTTTCCGACTGCGGATGGTGATCTGATCCTTACGGTCGGCAATGACAGCCAGTTCAGAAAGTTCGCCGAGGTGGCGGGGCAGTCGCAGTGGGCAGATGATCCGCGCTTTCTGACGAATAAGCTGCGAGTGGCCCATCGCGCCGAACTGATTCCGTTGATTCGACAGGTCACGGTGTTCAGGCCGACGGGGTGGTGGGTGACAGCGCTGGAGGCGGCGGGCGTACCCTGCGGGCCGGTCAATGATCTGGCCCAGGTGTTTGCTGATCCGCAGGTCGTGGCTCGCGGGTTGGCGATTGAGCTTCCCCATTTGCTGGGTGGCAGCGTTCCGCAGGTCGCCAGCCCGATTCGCCTGTCCGAAACACCCGTTGAGTATCGCAGGGCGCCTCCCTTGCTGGGGGAGCATACCGACCAGGTATTGCATGACCTTCTTGGGTTGCGCAATGAAGAGGTTGCGTCGCTGCGAGCAAGCGGGGTGTTGTAGCTATATAGAAGAAGGCACTTTAAGACGCTTCTCTATATAGCTACGGGCCGTGACTGGCTAATTTTCGGGTTTTTGAAATTAACGGTTGACGCCCTCTGTGATCTGTCTATAATTCGCCCCA